>JBCBET010000005.1:0-196083 GCA_038528385.1 Pseudomonadota bacterium
TGAGTAGATCGGTCATGTCACAGCGCTCCCCCGGTCCGGGGCGGCGCGCCGTCCCTTTTCACGTGGTGGATGCAGGGGCTGGGGCTCTCGCTGGGCCCGCTCCCCACGGCGCTCGTGGCGCTGCCCCTCGGGATCGCGGCCTGCGCGCTCATGGTGCTTTTCACCGACCGCTCGGTCTACCGGTTCTACCGGCGGCAGAAGGCCTCGCCCGTCATCCTCGTGATCGTCTCCATGGGGGTGATGTTTGTCCTCAATGGCGTGACGCGCTTCATCATCGGCGTGGATGACATCCGTTTCGCCGATGGCGAGCGCTTCATCATCCGCGCGCGGGATTTCCGCGATGCCACGGGGCTCGACGAGGGGCTCGCCTTCCGCACGTCGCAGGCCATCACCATCGTGGTGGCGGTGATCGCGGTGGCCGCGCTCTTCTACTTCCTCAACCGCACGCGCACGGGGAAATCCATGCGCGCCTTCTCCGACAACGAGGACCTTGCGCTCCTTTCCGGCATCAACCCGGAGAAGGTCGTGGCCGTGACCTGGATCGTGGTGGCGGCTCTCGCCACGACGGCCGGCACGCTCTACGGGCTCGACAAATCCTACAAGGCCTTCACCTACTTCCAGCTCCTCCTGCCGATCTTCGCGGCGGCCATCGTGGGCGGGCTCGGCTCCCCGGTGGGGGCCATCGTGGGCGGCTTCGTCATCGCGTTTGCCGAGATCGCGCTGACCTACCCGCTCCGGAAGGTGCTGGCTTACCTTTTGCCCGAGCGGCTCGAGCCGGACGGGCTCGTGCAGCTTCTGACCACCGACTACAAATTCGCGGTGAGCTTCGCGATCCTCGTGATCGTGCTCCTCTTCAAGCCCACCGGCATCATGAAGGGGAAAGCGCTATGAGCCAGCTTTCGACACGTGATCTGGGGCTCTTCGGCCTCGTGGCGGTGCTGATCCTCGGGACGGGGTACTTCCAGGGGGTGAACACGGCGCTGGTGCTTTTAAACATGGGGCTCGTGAGCGCGATCATGTCGCTCGGCGTGAACCTGCAATGGGGGTTTGCCGGGCTCTTCAACATCGGGGTCATGGGGTTCGTGGCGCTGGGCGGGCTGGCGGCGGTGCTCATCGGGATGCCCCCCACGACGGAGGCCATCGCTGCCGGCGGTGGGGGCATGGCCATCGCCATGACGCTGGGCGCCGCCACCATCGTGGCCGCCATCGTGGCCTACCGCCACCTTGCGCCCGGCTGGACGCGGAGCCTCGCCGTGCTCGGGATCGTGGTGGTGGGCTTTCTCGTCTACCGGACGTTCTTCGATCCGGCGCGGGACGCCATCGAGGCGGTGAACCCCGCGGGCACGGGCTATCTCGGCGGGTTCGGGCTCGACGGGGCCGGCATGATCCTGGCCTGGCCCGCGGGCGGCCTCATCGCGGCGGGCGCGGCCTGGGTGATCGGGAAGACGGCGCTCGGCCTCCGCTCCGACTACCTCGCCATCGCCACGCTGGGGATCGCGGAGATCATCATCGCCATTCTGAAGGCGGAGGACTGGCTCTCCCGCGGCGTGAAGAACGTCGTGGGCATCCCGCGCCCCGTCTCCTACGAAGTCGATCTACAGGCCGACCCGGCCTTCGCCGAACGGGCCGATGCCTTCGGGCTCGATATCGTGGCCGCTTCCACGCTGCAGGTCCGGCTCGAATGGACGATCCTTTTCACCATCGTGCTGGTGCTCATCCTCGTCCTCGCGCAGCTCGCGCTGAACTCCCCCTGGGGGCGGATGATGCGCGCGATCCGGGACAACGAGACCGCCGCCGAGGCCATGGGCAAGGACGTCACCGCACGACATCTCCAGATCTTCGTGCTGGGCTCGGCGATCCTCGGCATGGCGGGTGCGATGATGACGAGCCTCGACAGCCAGCTCACGCCCTCGGCCTACCAACCGCTGCGCTTCACCTTCCTCATCTGGGTGATGGTGATCGTGGGCGGCTCGGGCAACAATTTCGGCGCGGTGCTCGGCGGGTTCATCATCTGGTTCCTATGGGTACAGGTGGAGGTGGGCGCGGCCTTCATCATGGAGGTCATCACGGCCCCCCTGCCCGACGGCTCGGCGCTGGAGACCCACCTCCTCGCCGGCGCGCCGCACATGCGGCTCCTGACGATGGGGCTCGTGCTCCTCCTGATGCTGCGCTTCTTCCCGCGAGGGCTGATACCGGAGCGGTAAATGGCGGGTTTTCCGGGCTTTTAGAACGGTCGGGGCTGGGGCATCGTTCGCGCACAGACCCATTGGATATTGCAATGACCCACCTTGCCACGCCCTGCCCGCAATCCGGGCACCATCCGCCCATGTCGGCCCGCCGCGGCGGAAGCCTGCCATGGACCTGACCATCATCTTTCTCTTCATCATCGCCTCGATGTTCGGGACGGCGGTGATGATCTGGGCGGTCCGCAAGTCGGGCCAAAAGCGGGAGGACTATGCCGCCTACGCTGCCGCGCAGGGCTGGGACTATTCCAAGACCGAAGGGGACGGGACGCACCGCCTCGTGGACGCCTTCTGCGAGCCCGGTGACGACTGGGCGCTGCGCATCATCTTTGTCAGCGGTGGCGCGCAGGGGCACGCGACGCAGCGCTACGTCGAATGGACGACCCAAGCAGGCGCACTGCCCGCGGGTGAGGCCGTGCTCGGCATGCCGATCCCGGAGAAGACGGCGCGCATGCTCCAAAGCGGCGGCGCCATGGGCCAGACGGTGGCCAGGGCCGCGCTCAAAGGCACGCTATACGCGCTGGGCAATACGCGCTTCGATCTGCCCTTCGACACGGCTACGGCGGGCCATCCCGGCGGCGTCGTCATGGCCAGCCCCGGGAACGAGGCATCGATGGACGCCCTCCGCGACAGCGCCGATCTCGCGGCCTTCCGGGCCGCGCGACGCGAGGCCGACGTGCCCGTGATCATCCGCGACACCGAGGGGCTCCGGCTCCGCCGGCCCGGCGCGCCGCGCACGCTCGAGGAGCTGAGCGCGCTCGTGGCGCTCGGCAAAAGCCTGCGCGCGGCGCTCTAGCCCAGCTTGCGCAGGCGCTCCACGAGGCTCGAGGTGTCCCAGCGGCCGCCGCCCATCTTTTGCACGTCCTTGTAGAATTGGTCGACGAGGGCGGTGACGGGGAGGGAGGCGCCGTTTTCGTTGGCGGTCTGGAGGCAGATGCCGAGGTCTTTCCTCATCCAGTCCACCGCGAAGCCGTGGTCGAACTTCCCGTCGGCCATGGTCTCGTAGCGGTTCGACATCTGCCAGCTGCCCGCCGCGCCCTGGGAGATGACGGAGACGACCTCGCGGATGTCGAGGCCCGCCTTCTCGGCGAAATGCAGCCCCTCGGAGAGGCCCTGGACGAGGCCCGCGATGCAGATCTGGTTGACCATCTTGGTGAGCTGCCCTGCCCCGCTCTCGCCCATGCGGCGGCAGGCCTTGGCGTAGACCTCCATGATGGGCTCTGCGGCGGCGTAGGCGGCCGTCTCCCCGCCGCACATGATGCCGAGCTGGCCGTTTTCGGCGCCCGCCTGCCCGCCGGAGACCGGCGCGTCCACGAAGTGAAGCCCGCGGTGGCTGGCCTCCAGATGCATCTCCCGCGTGACCCTGGCGGAGACGGTGGTGTGATCGACGAAGATCGCGCCCTTTCCCATGGCCATGAGCGCCCCGCTCTCGCCGGTGCAGACCTCGCGCAGGTCGTCGTCATTGCCCACGCAGGCCATGACGAAGTCCTGGCCCTCGGCGGCGGCGGCCGGTGTGGGGGCGTGGGCGCCGCCATGCTCCTCGGCCCAGGCCTCGGCCTTCCTCGTGGTGCGGTTGTAGACCGTCACATCGTGGCCCGCCTTGGCGAGGTGCCCGGCCATGGGATAGCCCATGACCCCCAATCCGAGAAATGCGACCTTGGCCATGTTTCATCCTTCCGAGCGATGTGTTTAACGTCTGCGCCAACGTAACCGCGGCCCGGCCCGCGTCAACGCAGGTGAGGGGCCCTAGCGCGCCCCCAGGAGACCCGATGACCCTGTTCCGCTGGCTCGTCCGGCTGACCTCCGCAGCGATCGTGCTGGGCGTGCTCGCGGTCGTTCTGGCCTACTACATCTTCTCCCGCTCGCTACCCGATTACGACCGCACTGTCCCGGTGACGGGGATTTCGGCGGAGGTGGAGATCGCCCGGGACACCGCCAATGTCCCCCACATCTTCGGCACGCGCGATGCCGATACGGTCTTTGGCCTCGGATACGTGCATGCGCAGGACCGGCTCTGGCAGATGACGATGCTGCGCCGCACGGCGCAGGGGCGGCTTTCGGCGCTCTTCGGGGAGACGACGCTCCCCGTGGACCGGATGATGCGGCGTCTCGATCTCTACCGCCTGGCGCAGAGCTCGGTCGCCGCCCAGACGCCGGAGGCCCGCGCCGTGCTCGACGCCTACGCGGCGGGGGTGAACGCGCGGCTCGCGGAAATCAACGAGGGCGCGCTGGGGCGCGGGGCGCCGGAATTCTTCCTCTTCGAGCCCGCCATCGCGCCCTGGACGCCCGCCGACAGCCTCGCCGTGCAAAAGCTCCTGGCGCTCCAGCTCGCCTCCCACCTGGAGGAGGAGGTGCTGCGCGCGCGCGTCTCGCTGGCGCTGCCGGAGGCGCGGATGATGGACATCCTGCCGGAGTTCCCGGGCACGGGGCTTGCGGCGCTGCCCGATTACGCCTCCCTCGCGCCGGGCTTGGAGCCCTTTGTCGCCCCTCTCCGCGTGGCCGCGCCGCTCTCCCCTGCCCGCCCGCGGGGGTTCAGCGGGGCCTCGAACGCCTGGGCCGCCGCCCCGGAACGGTCGGCCTCGGGCGGGACGCTGCTCGCCAATGATCCGCATCTGGGATTTTCGGCGCCCGCGCTCTGGTACCTCGCGCGGATCGAGCTCGAGAGCGGCGGGCAGATCGGGGGCACCATCCCGGGCCTGCCGCTGGTGCTCGTGGGCCGCTCCGCTGATCTCGGCTGGGGGCTCACGACGGCCTATGCCGACGACCAGGACCTCTACATCGAGGAGGTGAACCCCGACGATCCCGACAAGTACCGCGTGCCGGGCGGCTGGGCCCAGTTCCGCGAGCGGCAGTCGATCATCGAGGTGGCGGGCGGAGCGCCGGAAACGCTCACGCTGCGCTGGACGGTGAACGGGCCGGTGCTTGCGCCCGACATGTTCGGGCTCAACGCCGTCACCCCGCCGGGCCATGTCATGAGCCTCGCCTGGACGGCCCTCGATCCCGCCGACACGTCCTTTTCGGCAGCGCTCGCCACCTCCCGGGCAGGCGACGTGCGCGCGGCCATCGCCGCCGCCGAAGGCTACCGCGCGCCTGCGCAGAACCTCATCCTCGCCGATGGCCGGGAGATCGCGATGAAAACCATCGGCGCGCTGCCCGCCCGCGACGCGCGCCACCAGGCGCAGGGCCGCCTACCCACGCCGGGCTGGCGGTTGGAGAACCGCTGGCGGGGTCGGCTGCCCTACTCCGCGAACCCGGAATTCATCGGCGCCGATGAGCGGCAGGAGGTTGCGCGCCGCCGGGCTCACGGTGTCGAGCTGCGCTTCCATGAAGCTTCCACTGGGGCGACAGCCAGCGCGTGCAGCGTTGGGAACGGCTCATGCAGGGCCGCCAGGTCCATACCCGGGAAAGCTTCATGGAAGCGCAGCTCGACACCGTGAGCCCGGCGGCGCGCAACCTCCTGCCGCTCATCGGCGCCGATCTCTGGTTCACCGGGGAGGCGGCGCCCGCGGGCACGCTGGAGCGGAAGCGCCAGGAGGCGCTGGAGCTCCTCGCCGAATGGTCAGGCGAGATGAACGAGCACATGCCGGAGCCCCTGCTCTACGCCGCGTGGATGCGCGCGCTGCAGGCACGCCTCATCCGCGACGAGCTGGGCCCCCTCGCGGGAGAGTTCGTCCACGTGGAGCCGGTCTTCCTCGAGCGGGTATTCCGCGACATCGACGGCGCCGGCGCGTGGTGCGACGTGGTGCAGTCCGCCCCGGTGGAGGCGTGCAACACGATCGCGCGCGCCGCGCTCGACGACGCGGTCCTCTGGGTGGAGGAGACCTACGGCGCCGCGCGGCTCTCCTCGCTGCGCTGGGGCGACGCGCATGAGGCGCGCCACGACCATCCCGTGCTCGGCCGTTCCGCCTGGCTGGGCTGGATCGTCAATATCCGGCAATCCACATCAGGCGGGGATTTCACCCTGCAGCGGGGCCAGACCGTGGGCCGCGGGGCGGAGCCCTTCTGGAACGTGAGCGGCGCGGGCTACCGGGGCGTTTACGACTTCGCGGACCCGGATTCCTCGCTTTTCATCATCGCCACGGGGCAGTCCGGCCACCCGCTCTCGCGCCATTACGACGACCTGGGGGAGCGCTGGCGGCGCGGCGAATACGTGCCCATGTCCCTCGATCCCGCCCTGGCGCGGGCGGCCAATATCGGGATCACGCGGCTCGTGCCCCGTTAACGGTGGCTGAGCAGCACCTCGATGTCGCGGGAGCTGAGCTTGTCCACCAGCCCCTTTTCATCGAGCGTGAGGCCCGCGCCCTTCGATATGTCCTGATGGAGCACCAGGGCGATCTGGCTCGTGGGCTGGTAGTAGAGATCGGCATGCTCGCGCGTCATGGTTTCGACCATGCGGGCGAGAAGCCGCTTTTGCTTTTCAGCTTCCAGATCAACGCGTTTTTCTTCGAGCATGGCTATCTCCTCTGCTAGAAAACCTAGACCGCCCCCGGGCCGCGTCTACGGCACGCCGCCAATTGTTGCGATTTCCACGTCCCGTGCGGGGAGGACGCACCCGCAGCCCCGCTTCTTTGTGCCTCGTACTTCGGGGGGTGTGGGGGGCTGGCCCCCCGCTCCCGCGCTCTCGCCGCGCGCTAGAGCTTGCCGTAGCGCGCGGCCTGCCGGGCCGTCCATTCCACCACGAGCGCGGGTCCCGCCTCCGTCTGCGCCTCCTCCTGCACGACGCCCTGATCGTAGAGCCAGGCGCGTTTCCGGCCGTCGGCATGGGACAGCGCGAGCGTCTCCACCTGCCGGGGCGGGGTGATCGAAGCGGAGATGGCCGCGAGGAGCGCGGGCATCCCCTCGCCGGTGAGCGCGGAGGTGAGGAAGGTTGTCTCCTCCCGCGCGGCCAGGTTCCGCCGGATCTCCAGCGCCTCGGCGTCGAGCCCGTCGGTCTTGTTCCAGACCTCGAAGACGGGCACGCCCTCGGCGATGCCCAGCCCGCCGAGGATGTCGGCCACGTCGGCGGCCTGCTCCTCGGTTTCGGGATGCGAGATATCGCGGACATGGAGGATGAGATCGGCCGCCGTGACTTCCTCGAGCGTGGCGCGGAAGGCGGCGACGAGCTCGGTGGGCAGGTCCGAGATGAAGCCCACCGTGTCCGACAGGATCACGTCCGTCTCGTCAGGCAGCCGCACCGCGCGCATGGTGGGGTCGAGCGTGGCAAAGAGCATGTCCTTGGCCATGACCTCCGCCCCGGTGAGACGGTTGAAGAGCGTGGATTTGCCCGCGTTGGTGTAGCCCACGAGCGCCACCACCGGGTAAGGCACCTTCGCGCGGGCGGAGCGGTGAAGCGTGCGGGTCTTCACCACTTTCGAGAGCTGGCGCTTGAGGCGGCCGAGCTGGTCGTCGATGGCCCGCCTGTCGGCCTCGATCTGCGTCTCGCCGGGGCCGCCCACGAAGCCCAGCCCGCCGCGCTGACGCTCTAGGTGGGTCCAGGCGCGCACGAGGCGCGTGCGCTGGTAGCTCAGATGCGCCATCTCCACCTGGAGCACGCCCTCGCGGGTGGCGGCGCGGTCCGAGAAGATCTCCAGGATGAGGCCCGTCCGGTCGAGGAGCTTCACCTTCCAGGCGCGCTCTAGATTGCGCTGCTGGACCGGCGTCACCGGCCCGTCGATCAGCACGAGCTCGATCTCCTCGCGCTCGAAGAGCTGGCCCAGCTCCTCGATCTTGCCTGCGCCGAAGAGCATGCCGGGATGGGCGCGCGGCAGCCGCACGACCTCCTCGCCGGCCACCTCGAGGTCGGGCAGCGCCACGGCGAGGGAAACGGCCTCGGCCAGCGCGTGCTCGGGCGCGCGGCGCTGGGTCTCGGTCTTGATATCGGGGTGCAGCACCCAAGCGCGGGTGGCTTTCGTTTCTGTCGTGTAAAGGTCGGTCATGGAGCCTCCATATAGGGGCTCATTCCTCCCCTTCGTAGAGCGAGATCGGCTGCGACGGCATGATCGTGGAGATTGCGTGCTTGTAGACAAGCTGGCTCTGCCCGTCGCGGCGCAGGAGGACGCAGAAATTATCGAACCAGGTGATGACGCCCTGCAGCTTGACGCCGTTGATCAAGAAGATCGTCACCGGCACCTTCGTCTTACGGACATGGTTGAGAAATGCGTCCTGTAAATTCTGCCTATCTGATGCCATCGGCCCGGCCTCTCTTGCCCAATGCTCTTGGCCGCGCGCCACGTTCTCTCCGGCGCCCGGCAATTTTTACTACTATGAGTGGTAATAACGGGAGGTTCCAGACGAAATTCAAGCCCTTACCCGATTTATGCTGCAGCTGCGGCATCAGCTGCGCCAGAATGCGGGATTGAGGAGCGCCACGATCACGAGCGTTTCGAGCCGTCCCACGGCCATGGCGGCGGCCAGGATGTACTTCGCCAGAGGCGACAGCGGGCCCAGATCGATGGGCACATCCGTGGCCACCTGCGCGAGCGGGCCGGTATTGGTGAGCGTGGCCACGCTCAGGATGAGCGAGGTCTCGAAATCCTCGCCCGTGGCCGAAAGCGCGAGCATCACCACTGCGAGCGAGAGCCCAAGCAGCATGAACACGATCCAGGCGATGAAGGCGCCCTCGCGGCGGATATGGCGGGCGAACCGCCCCGCTCCGCCCACGGAATTGGGATAGACGAGGCGGCCGATCTCGCGCTCGCCATGTTTGAGAAGCGCGTAGATCCGCAGGAGCTTCACCCCGCCTGCCGTGGTGGCCACCCCGCCGCCCATGATAGCGAGCCCCATGAGCAGGAGGCCCGGCGCCTCGATCCCCGACCAGCCCCGCGCGGTGAGCCAGTCGGCGCTGACAAAGCCCGTGGTGGAGAGGAAAGAGAGCGCCGTGAAGAGCGTCCCCCAAAGCGCGCGCAGCGCGGAGACAAATCCCACCGCCTCGTCGATCTGGCTCGCGGCCACGTAGTGGCGCAGGAAAAGCCCCAGCGAAATGACGATCACGATGACGAGCGCGAGGCGCAGCTCCGGGTCCTGGCGGATGTCGAGCGTGGCGTCGCCCAGTACGCCCGTGGCGAAGGTCCGCCGGGACAGCGCGAAGACGAAGAAGAGCGCGATCAGAAGCTCGCCCCAGCGGCCGGAGCCCGCATTCTCCACCCCGCCCACGGGCGAAAAGCCCGCCGTCGCCAGGGTGGACATGGCATGCATCCCCGCCGTGAGTGGCGCGTCCCCGGCCACCAGGAGCCCGATGAAAAGCGCGAGCGTGAGCCCGGCATAAACGGGGAATAGCTGCGATCCGGCGCGCAGGAGGCGGTCCGTGGCCAGCCGCTCCGTCCCCGATTGCGCCCCGAGCCCCACGGCCGGCCCGCGCCGCTCGGCCACCTCGTAGCCGCCGAGGCCCATGGGCGCGAAGAGCGCCACCGCCGCCGACCACATGAGCATCCCCCCGCCCCAGGCCACGAAGGCGCGCCAGAAGGCCTCCGCCTCGCTCAACCGTCCTGGCGCGCCGTAGAGCGTGGCACCCGTGGTGGTCATGGCCGACACCATCTCGAAATAGGCATTGGTGAAGGAGGTGTCGCCGAGGCTCGACCGGAAGGGCAGCGCCAGCACGAAGGGCAGCACGAGAAACGCGATGAGCAGCGCCAGAAGCTGGCTGCGCACCTGGTGGCGCGGCGCGAGGCCGTTGGTGACGATCGCCAGGAAGAGCGCGATCAAGCAGGTGAAGACGCCCGACTGGAAAAACGCGCGCGCCGCGGGCCAGTCCCCGGCATTGGCGGCCACGGCCGCGGGCGCCACCATCATGAGCCCCGAAATCCCGGCGAGAATGACGAGGATCGGCAGCGAGTTCAGCGTGGCGCGCATGGCCGGCTAGAAGAAGTCGATGGAGACCTGCAGGAGCCGCTCCACCTCGGTGACGTCCTGGGTGAGGGAAAAGATCGCCACCACGTCCCCCTCCTTGATGACGGTGTCGGCCACGGGCGCCACGACGTCCTTGCCGGACTGGACCGCCCCCACGAGCACGCCGCGGGGGAAATCGATATCGCCGATCTTCTCGCCCGCGATGGGGCTCGTGGAGAGGACCTGCGCCTCGATGAGCTCGGCCTCCGCATCGCCGATGGAATAGACCGATTTCACCCTTCCATGGCGGATGTGGCGCAGGATCGAGCTCACGGTGGTGGAGCGCGGGTTGATGTAGGCATCGATGTTGAGCGCATCGAGGAGCGGCACCAGCGTGGGATCGTTGATGAGGCAGATGGCGTTCTGCGCACCGGCCTGCTTGGCGCGGATGGCGGCGAGGATGTTGGTCTTGTCGTCGTCGGTGACGGCCAGAAGCGCGTCTGCGTTCTGCACGCCGGCTTCCGTCATGAGCGCGCTGTCGAGGCCGTCGCCGTGCAGCACGATCGTCTTCTCCAGGACATCGGCGGCGCGTTCGGCGCAGGCGCGGTTCTTCTCGATCACGCGGGCGCGGACGCGCTCCGTCCGGCTTTCCAGCGTGCGCGCCACGCGCAGGCCCACATTGCCGCCGCCGAGGATCACGATGCGCTCCTGCTTTTTCGTGGTCTTGCCGAAGACCTCGAGCGTGCGCGGCACGTCCTCGATATGGGACATGAAATAGCAGCTGTCGCCGGCGATGATCTGATCGTCGGCGTCCGGGGCAAAGAGCTTGCCCTCGCGCCGGATGCCCACGATGCGCGCGCGGAGCGTGGAAAAGAGCTCCGTGAGCTGGCGAAGCGGCGTGTTCATGACCGGGCAGGCATCCTCGATGTTGATGCCCAGAAGCTGCGCCTTGCCGCCGAAGAAGAGCTCCGTGTCGAAGGCGGCGGGCGCGTTGATGCGGCGCAGAGCGGCCTCGGCCACTTCCTTCTCGGGGGAGATCACCACGTCGATGGGCAGGTGATCGCGACGGTAGATGTCGGCATAGATGGCGTCGAGGTAGGATTGCGCCCGGAGCCGCGCGATCTTTCTCGGGATCTCGAAGATGGAATGGGCCACCTGGCAGGTGACCATATTAACCTCGTCGGAATGGGTGGCGGCGATGACCATGTCCGCGTCATCGGCCCCGGCGCGCTTGAGGATATCGGGATAGGAGGCGTGTCCGGTGATGCCCTGCACGTCGAGCGCATCGGTGGCGCGACGCACGAGATCGCCGTTCATGTCCACCACGGTGACATCGTTCTTTTCACCGGACAGGTGCTTGGCGATCTGCCAGCCCACCTGCCCGGCACCACAGATGATGACCTTCATGCGGCTCTCTTCAGCGGCGCCCTCAGTGGGCTCCCAAGGTCTTGAGGGTTGGCATCGAAAGCCGCCCGCGTCAACAAGTGCCGCGTGGGCAGCCATTCGCCAAGGGCCTTATGCGTGCTGGTGCTTGACAGGCGCCTCTCGCGATAGGAAGCCCAAGGTGGGATTTGGTGGGTTGTGAACGTGCGCCGCCGGGCGCCGAGGGGTGTGTGATGGCAAGGGCGATCCTCGATCGGCTGATCTTTCTGTGCGTCGATCTCTATCTCGTCCTCCGGCATCCTTTCGAGGCCCGGAAACTCGCCGTGCGGTCCTGGAGCGCCGGGCACCTCAACCTGAGCATCGCGGCACCGAGATCGGCGAACGCGGCCTTCACCTGGCGCAAGCTCATGGATCGCGATCCGCGCTGGACGGTGCTCAGCGACAAGCTCGCGGCGAAGCACTTCATCGCGGCGCTGGGCGTTGCCGCGCGCCTGCCCGCTACGCTCTGGGAGGGCCGCGCACAGGATGTGCCGGCGCGGTATCTCGGCGCCGACGTGGTGATCAAGTCGAACCACGGCTCGGGCACGAGCCTCTTTCCCGCCCGCGACGGGCTCGCCCCGGAAGCGGTGCGGCGCGGCATCGCGCGGGCCGCCGCGCAGAACCACGGGCGCGCGGCCCACGAATGGGGATATTTCGACATCGTCCGCAAGATCTTCGTGGAAGAGCACCTCGCGTCCCGCGGGCCGCTCATGGAGCTCAAGATCTACACCTACGGGCCGCGCGTGCTGCGCGTGGTGCAGATCCGATCAGAGCCGGGGCGGCCCCGCATCGGCTCCGCGTGGTTCTATGACGAGACCGGCACCCTCGTCCGCTCCGACCAGCCCACGGCGATCAGCAAGGTCATCGACCGGGGCCCGCTCGCGTCCCAGGTGCCCGAAGCCCTCGACATCGCCGCCCGCCTCGGCAGCTATTTCGATCACCTGCGCGTGGATTTCATCGTGGCGGACGAAGGGCTCTATCTGGGCGAGTTGACCGTCTACAGCCAGGCGGGCTGGCTCGTGGGGGGCTACGCGCCCGCGTCGGGTCCGAGCCTCTGCTGGGATATCCGGCGGAGCTGGTTTCTCAGGACGCCCCAGCGCGGCTGGAAAGGCATCTACGCCCGTGCGCTCGCCCGGCACTGCGCGCGGCGGGCCGCGACGCGCCCGGGAGTGGTGGCGGAGGAGGCAGGCTTCGGCGAGAGGTTTCGCCGGAGCCTCGACATCGCGCAGAGGCTCCTCGCCAAGGGCTGAGCCGCTGCCGTGGTGCTGCGCTGGCCGGGCGCACGGCAGGTGAAGCGATTGGCCGGTCGCGAAAACCCCACCGGGCCGGCGCATCGGCCCGGACCGGCGGGGTTCAGCCCTCCTGCTCGGCGCTTTCGAATTGCGCCACGCGGGCGCCGGACTTGTTGGTGGTCACCACGCCCAGCGACTTCAGCTTACGGTGGAGCGCCGAGCGCTCCATCCCCACGAAGGCCGCGGTGCGGGAGATGTTGCCGCCGAAGCGGTTGATCTGCGTCAGCAGGTATTCGCGCTCGAAAAGCTCGCGCGCCTCGCGCAGGCTGAGCGTGGCGAGCGAGCCCGAGAGCACCACGCGGTCCTCGGTGGGCGCGGCCTCCGCCTGCGGCAGGTCACTCGGCAGGATCGGGTCGTTGCCGGAGCCCAGGATCAGCACGCGCTCCATCATGTTCTTGAGCTGCCGCACATTGCCCGGCCAAACCATCGTCTGGAGGAGCGCGTCGGCCTCGTCCGTGAGCGCCCGGTTCGGCAGGCCCTGGGAGCGGTTGAAGTCCTCGATGAAATGCCGCGCCAGCAGCGGGATGTCCTCCCGGCGGTCCTCCAGCGAGGGCACGTCGATCGGAACCACGTTGAGGCGGTGATAGAGCTCCTGGCGGAACGTGCCGGCGTTGATCTCGGCGCGCAGGTTCCGGTTGGTGCTGGAGATGACGCGGATATCCACGCGGACCTTCGAGGCCCCGCCCACGCGCTGGAAGCTCTGGTCGACGAGAACGCGCAGGATCTTGGACTGCGTGCCGAGCGGCATGTCGGCCACCTCGTCAAAGAAGATCACCCCGCCATGGGCTTGCTCGAGCAGTCCCGGCTCCACCCCGCGCTCCGCGCTTTCACGGCCGAATAGCACCTCCTCCATCCGCTCGGGCTCGATGGCGGCCGAGTTGACGGAGATGAACGGCGCACTGGCGCGGGTGGAATGGGCGTGGATGTAGCGGGCGGCGATTTCCTTGCCCGCGCCGGCGGGGCCGGTGAGCATGACGCGGCCATTGGATTTCGTGACCTTGTCCAGTTGGCTCTTCAATGCACGGAAGGAGGCCCCCTCCCCCACCATGGTGGCGCTCGTGCTGTCGCGGCGCTTGAGCTGGTTGTTCTCGCGGCGCAGGCGCGAGGTCTCCATGGCGCGGCGGATCACGACGAGGAGCTGGTCGATGTTGAACGGCTTCTCGATGAAGTCGTAGGCGCCCTGCTTGATGGCGGCGACCGCGATCTCGATGTTGCCGTGGCCCGAGATGATGACGACGGGCACGTCCGGGTTGTCACGCTTGACGGCCTTGAGGATGTCGATCCCGTCCATGCGGCTGTCCTTGAGCCAGATATCGAGGATCAGAAGCGCGGGCGCCTGGGTGTTGATCTGGCCCATGGCCTCGTCGGAATTGCCGGCGAGGCGGGTGGAGAACCCCTCGTCCTGCAGGATGTCTGCGATGAGTTCGCGAATGTCTTTTTCGTCGTCGACGATGAGAATATCGGCTTTGGCCTGGGTCATGGCGTCCTCAAACTGCTTCTTTCGATGGGGCGTCTTCCACAGCGGATGGAATAGCGGTGCGCGGCAGGCGCAGGTCGGCGCGGGCGCCGCGGTGGTCGGGATATGCGGGGTCGAAGGGCTCCGCATCCGAGAGCGTGAGCGAACCGTCATGCTCTTCGATGATCTTGAGCACGATGGGCAGGCCGAGGCCGGTGCCTTCGGCGCGGGAGGTGACGTAGGGCTCGAACAGGCGCAGCCGGTCCGCGGGCAGGCCCACGCCGTTATCCTCGATGGTCAAATGCAGCTCCTCTGCGTCGCCCCGGAGCGCGACACGAATTTTCGGGGAGAAATCATGGCCCGCGCCGGACCGCGTCTGGATCGCCTCGGCGGCGTTCTTCAAAAGGTTCGTCAGCGCCTGGGAGATCATCGTGTCATCGACGAGCACCGGCATCGGGCCCGCGGCGATGGCGGCCTCGTAGGTGATGTGGGGATTGCCGTTCTCCTGGAGCAGCACCGCCGCGCGCACGAGATCGCCGAGGTCCTCGGCGCGGCGTTCGGGCTCGGGCATGCGCGCGAATTTCGAGAACTCGTCCACGATGCGGCGCAGGTCGTTGGTCTGGCGCACGATGACATCGGTCATCTGGTCGAGCTGGTCGCTCTCCTCGCCGAGCTTTGGGCCGAACTTGCGCTTGATGCGCTCGGCGGAAAGCTGGATCGGCGTGAGCGGGTTCTTGATCTCGTGGGCGATGCGGCGCGCCACGTCGCCCCAGGCGGCCATGCGCTGCGCGCTGACAAGGCTGGTGACATCCTCGAAGGCCACCACGTAGCCCTCTGAGCCGTCGCCCTCGCCCCGCCGCGTGGCCATGCGCACCAAGAGGATCTCGTGGCTCCCCTTGCGCGTGAGGCGGACCTCCCCCTGGGAGGCGCCACTGCGCGCGGTGCGCGCGTCTTCGAAGAGCGCGCCGAATTCGGGGATGGCCACGGTGAGGGGACGGCTCTCGGCTTCGGAGGCGAGGCCGAGCAGGCGTTCGGCGGAGCGGTTCACGAATTGAATCCGCCCGTCGCTGTCCACGCCCACCACGCCCGAGCTCACCGAACTGAGCACCGAGTCAAAGAGCCTGCGGCGGCGTTCGATCTGCGCGGTGTTGTCGAGGAGCGCCTGGCGCTGGCCCTTGAGCTGGGCGGTCATCTGGTTGAAGTAGCGGCCGAGCATGGCGATCTCGTCATCGCCCGTTTGTTCGGGCACGCGCACGTCGAGGTCCCCGGCCCCCACCCGCTGAGCCGCGCCCGCGAGGCGCCCCACGGGCCGCGAGAGACGCTCGGCGAACCAGAGGCCCGCCCAGGTGGCCGCGAGGATCAGCACCACCGCGAACCCGATATAGAGCAGCCCGAAATCGAAGAGCAGCCGCCCGCGCTCGCTCTCGAGCTGCTGGTAGAGCTGCGCGGTTTCCTGGGTCTCATCGAGGAGCGTGAGGATCTCCCCGTCGACGGTGCGGCTCAGGTAGAGGTAGCGGTCGGTGAAGGCCGACAGCCGCGTGAGGGCGCGGAACTCGTTCTGCTCCCAATCCTCGATGACGAGCACGCTGACGCTGTCGAGCGCGTCGAACTGCGCCGAGGTAGGGGCGTCGTAGTCGAATTCGTAGGAGGAGGCGCCGCGGGCGCGGATCGTGCCCACGCTGTCGATGACGAAGGCTTCCTTGAGGCCGCGCTGGATGCGCGGTTGCACCCGGGCGAGGATCTGGCGCACCTGCCCGTCAAAGCCCGCATCCGACAGGACGGGCTGCGCGGTGCGTTCGCCGTTGAGGACGCGGGCGATGATGAGCGTGTCGCTGGCGAGCCCGCGCTGCTCGGCTTCGCCATAGGCCTCCGCGGCGGCGACGGAGGCGCCGATGACCGAGCGCACGCGCTCCGAAAACCAGCCCTCGAGGCCAGTATTGACGGTGAGCACCGCGAAGACCGCCACGAGGACCGTAGGCACGAGGGCGAGGAAGGCGAAGACGCCGGTGAGCCGGAGGTGCAGCCGCGAACCCGCCGAGCGGGCCCGGCGCGCCGCCACCATCTGCGCCACGCGGTAGAGCACGAGCGCCGCCACGATCATCACGTAGACGAAGTCGGCCAGGAGAACGAGGCGGAGCCAGGTCCCCGCCCCCTGCCCGATGGGTCCGAGGGCGAAATAGGTGAGGATCGCGAGCACGGGGCCGAGCGCCACGAGGAGCCCCGTCCCCGCAGTCGCCGCCTGTCCCCGGCGCCGCCAGCGGGAGAAGCGGGCCAATGCGAATGTCGTTCGAGTTGCCGCCAAAGCCCCTCACCTGATGGAACTCCCTGTTGCCGGGGAGCCTCTACCGCGCGTGTTCTTCCAGCAACTCTGCGGCTGCTTTGTCACGCTTTGTGGCAGCGTTACATCAGTTTGCGCCGCCGTGTCACGCGAATATCGAGGTCGGTGATTTTCTTGCGCAGGGTATTGCGGTTGATGCCCAGGAGGTCGGCGCACTTGGCCTGGTTCCCGCCCGTCGCATCGAGGGCGATCTCAATGAGCGGGAGCTCGATTTCCCGCAGGATGCGCTGGTAAAGGCCCGGTGGCGGCAGGACCCCGCCATGCAGGTCGAAGTAGCGGCGCAGGTGTTTTGCCACGGAGGCCGAGAGTTTCTCGGTATCGGCCGCGCCGGCCACGGGATCGACGGCGGGCTGGTTGCCCAGCACCATCTCCACCTCGGTGCGGCTGATCTCCTCCTCCGCGGCGGTCACGACGAGGCGGCGGATGGCGTTTTCGAGCTGGCGGACATTGCCGGGCCAGGAATAGGTGCGCACGAGCTCGGTGGCCGCCGCGCTGAGCTTGCGCGGGGCGGCCCCGTCACGGACGGCCCGGGCGAGGAAGTGATCGGCGAGGAGCGGGATGTCGTCGACGCGCTCGCGGAGCGCGGGCACCGTCATGGTCACGCCAGAAAGCCGGTAGAAGAGATCCTGCCGGAAGACGCCCGCCTCCATCTTGCCCATGAGGTCCACCTGGGAGGTGGCCATGATCCGTGGGCTGTTCTCGGTGAGCTGGTCGAGCATGCGCACGATGCGGGCCTGCGCCTCGTCGGGCATGTCCCCCACCTCGTCGAAGAGGAGCGAGCCGCCGCGCGCCTTGGCGAGGAGCGTCGAAGGTCCGTCGAGCCCCTCGAGATCCTCCACCGCCACGGTGACGAAGGGCGAATTCCGGCGGTCGGAGAAATCGTGGATCGCCTTGGCGATGAGGCTCTTGCCCGTGCCGCTTTCGCCCGAAATGAGCACCGGCAGTTCGGCATTCATCACCCGCGCCACGAGGCGGTAGAGCGCCTGCATGGAGGGCGTGCGCCCCACGAGGGGCAGGTCGTCAGAGGCGCCGCGTGCCTCGCTCGAGCCCTGGGTGGAGGCGCGGCGCTTCACTTCCAGCGCGCGGGATGCCCGCTTCATCAGATCGGGCAGGTCGAAGGGCTTCGGCAGGTAGTCGTAGGCGTCCTTCTCCGTGGCCTGGATGGCGGTGACGATGGTGTTCTGCGCGGAAATCACGATGACCGGCAGGCCCGGGCGCGTCTCGCCGATCTTCGGGAGCGCGTCGAGCCCGTTGCCGTCGGGCATGATCACGTCGGAGATGACGAGGTCGCCCTTCCCCTCCTCCACCCAGCGGAGCAACGTCATCAGCGAGGATGTGGCGTGCACCTTGCAGCCCGCGCGCGTCAGCGCCTGCGTCAGCACGGTGCGGATCGTGCGGTCGTCGTCGGCGATGAGAACGGTGCCATCCATGGAATGCTCCTTCGGTTATGACGTAAGCGCCGCGCCGTTGCCGGGCGCGACGGGCAGGGAAATGCGAAAAACCGTGCGCCCGGGGACGCTGTCGACCGTGATCCAGCCATCGTGGTCGGCGATGATCTTGGACACGAGCGCGAGCCCGAGCCCCGTGCCGTTCTCGCGGCCGGAGACGAAGGGCTCGAAGATGTCGGTGGCGATATCCTCGGGCAGGCCCGGCCCGTCATCGATGATCGCGATCTGGAGCGGGACGGTGCGCCCCGTCCCGTCCCGGCGCCGGAGCCGCAGGCTGCGCTCGTAATAGGTGTGGAGCGTGATCGTGCCCTCCGCGCCCTTCGTGGCCTGCGCGGCATTCTTGATGAGGTTCAAGAGCACCTGGAGGAGCTGATCGCCATCCGCGAGCGTGGGCGGGAGCGAGGGGTCGTATTGCTCCTTGATCTTCATATGCGCCGCCACGCCGAGCAGCGCGGATTTGCGCGCGCGGTCGAGGACGTCGTGGATATTCACAGGCTTCAGCTGCGGCGGGGAGACATTGCCGAATTCCTCCACCTGTTCGAGCAGCTTCACGATGCGCCGCGTCTCCGCGACGATGAGGTCCGTCATCTCGAGGTCTTCGGGCTTCAGGTTCATCGACAGGAGCTGCGCCGCGCCGGTGATGCCCGCCAGCGGGTTCTTGATCTCGTGGGCCAGCATCTCGGCCATGCCGATGGCGCTCTTGGCGGCGGTCTTGGAATTGTAGTTGCGGCCCACGCGGCCCGCCATCTCGCGGGGCTCGATGAGCACGAGCATCCGGCCCGCGGCGCCCTGGAGCGGGGCGATCTGGATGTTGCACTGGAGCGGCGGGCGCTGGCCGGAGCCCACGTCCACGTCATTGACGAAAAGCGGCACGCCATTGACGCGCGCCCGCGCGAGCGCGGCATCGAGGGGCGCGTCCACCATCACCTTGTCCCAGACGGGTTGTCCCGACAAGGCCTTTTTCGATTGATTGAGAAAGACCTCGGCGGCGGGGTTGATCTCCGCGATGCGGTCATCTTCCCCGAGCGTCAGCGCAGGCACCGGCAGCGAAGACCACAATTCGTCGAAGGTCGTCTCGCTCATGCGGCGAGCCTCCCCGGAGCAAGGGCCTCGGGCAGGAGCGCGGTGACCTCGGCGGGGTCCGTGGCGGTGAGGATGCGCGCGCGCAGCTCGGGCGGGGTCGCGGCGGCGTCCATGTACCAGCCCAGATGCTTGCGCGTCACGCGGGTGCCGAGGACCGGGCCGTAGAAGTCGATGGCGGCGGCATAGTGATCCTGCGCGATCCGCGCGCGGGCCGCCCCGTCCGGGTCCGGGCGCGGCGGCCGGCCGGCGAGGGCGTCCCGGATCTGCGCGAGCCGCCAGGGCGCGCCTTGCGCACCGCGGCCCACCATGACGCCCTGGGCGCCGCTCGCGGCGAGGGCCGCGCGGGCATCCTCCACCGTGCAAATATCGCCGTTGGCGATGACTGGGATGCGCACGGCCTCGGTCACGCGGCGGATGGCGTGCCAGTTGGCGCGGCCCTTGTAGAACTGGCAGCGCGTCCGGCCATGGATCGTGATCCAGCGGATGCCCGCCGCCTCCGCCCGGCGCGCGAGTTCGGGCGCGTTGAGACGGTCATCGTCCCAGCCCAGCCGCGTCTTGAGCGTGACGGGCACGTCCACGGCGGCCACCACCGCCTCTATGAGGCCCGCGGCGTGGTCGAGGTCTTTGAGCAGCGCGGAGCCGGAATAGCCGTTCGTGACCTTCTTGGCCGGGCATCCCATGTTGATGTCGATCACCCGCGCCCCCTGCCCCGCCAGAAGCCTCGCCGCCTCGGCCATCCAACGGGCCTCGCGGCCCGCGATCTGCACCGCGGTGCCCGCCACATGGGTGCCGAGCTCCGCCCGGTCGCGGACCGAGGGCTTGGCCTCCACCATCTCGCGGCTCGCCACCATCTCGCTCACCACGAGATCGGCGCCGAAGGAGGCCACGAGCGTGCGAAACGGCAGGTCGGTGATCCCCGCGAGCGGGGCCAGGAGAACCGGCGGGGCCGCAGCCCCATCTGCCACAAACTTCAACAAGTGCTCATTCCTTGGGCGTCGCGGCATGACTAGCGAGCGCGAGACCGAGCCTCCACCGCTCCATAGGCGCATTCGGCGCGGGATGCATCAGGTGATTAATTTTTGGGCAATTCACCGCGGGAAACAGCGGCACTTGCCCCATACCCAAGCAAACCGGTAACTCACCCCATGGCGACGACCTCCCTTGCCCGCGCGATCGCGACCTTCGGCTATGTGGGCTGTCTGCGGCCGGCGCCGGGGACCTGGGGCTCGCTCGTGGCCGCGCTGCTCGCGCCCGTGCTGCACCTCGTAGGTGGCTGGCCGCTCCTCGCCGCGATGGCAGCGCTGGCCTTCGCAGTGGGGCTCTGGGCGGCGCGCCGGGAGACGGGGCCTGGACGCGAGGACCCGTCGGAGATCGTGATCGACGAGGTGGCGGGCCAGTGGATCGCCCTTCTGCCCTGGGCGCTCTTTATGCCGCCGGACGGGCCGCTGAGCGGCGAGGCCCTGGGCTGGGTCGCCGCGGCCTTCCTCGCCTTCCGGCTCTTCGACATCTGGAAGCCGTGGCTCGTGGGGCGCATGGACGCGCGCCACGACGCGTTCGGGCTCATGGCCGACGACGCGGTGGCGGGCGTCTTCGCATGGGTCATCTACCTTCCCGCGGCGGTGCTCTCGCTCGCCCACTCCGGCACCGTGGCACCCGCATGACCGTCGCTGCGCTCCTCGACGCGCTGCGTGCGCGGAGCTGGACGGTCACCGCCGCCGAAAGCTGCACCGGCGGCATGGTGGCGGCGGCGATCACCGATATCGCGGGCTCCTCGGATGTTTTCGAGCGCGGCTTCGTGACCTATTCGAACAGGGCCAAGCGGGAGATGCTAGGCGTGGCGGAGGCCACGCTCGCGGCCCACGGCGCGGTCTCCGAGGACGTTGTGCGGGAGATGGCCGCGGGCGCGCTCGAGGCGGCAGGCGCCGACCTCGCCGTGGCGATCAGCGGGATCGCGGGGCCCGGCGGGTCCGAGCGGAAGCCCGAGGGGCGCGTCTGCTTTGCCGTGGCCACCGCGGACGGCGTGACGGCGGAAACAGTGGAATTCGGCGCTCTGGGGCGCGGGGCCGTGCGCGCGGCGGCACGCGACCACGCCCTCGCCCGGCTCCTCGAGGCCGCGGCGCCCTAGCCGTAGAGCTCCTTCGCGCGCCGCTCGAAGGCGCGCACGATCCGCTGCATCGCGTCGTTGAAGACCATGCCGATGAGACCCTGCAGAACCGCGTTCTTGAACTCGAAATCCACGAAGAAAGACACGTCGGAGCCGCCCTCGGCCTCCTTGAAATCCCAGGTGGATTGCATGTAGCGGAACGGCCCGTCGATGTATTCGGTGACGATGCGGCCCTTGTCCTCGTAGAGCTCCACGCGGCTGCCGAACCGCTCCCGAAAGACCCGGAAGGAGATGACGAGGTCCGCCTTCATCAGCTCGCCGCCCTGATAGGGTTCCTTCGAACGGATGCGCGCCGCCGCGCACCAGGGGATGAATTTGGGGTAGTTCCCCACATCGGCCACAAGCGCAAACATCTGCTCCGCGCTGTAGGGCAGTCGTTTCGTCTCGGAATGGGTCGGCATGGGCTTCCTGCGCGTCGTGTGGCGTGCGATGTGTTCAGCAATGGCGGCCAGTCAAGGGAAGGCACATGACAGAGCGACCTTATGTCATCGACAAGATGATCTCGGCCAAAAGCATTGCGGCGAAAATCGAGGAAATGGCTCGCGCCATCGAGCACGACTTCGCGGGCACCGACAAGGTGGTGGTCGTGGGTATCCTGCGGGGCTCCTTCATCTTCATCGCCGACCTCGTGCGCGAGCTCGAGTTGCCCATCGAAGTGGATTTCATCGAGGTCACAAGCTACGGAAACGAGATGGAAAGCTCCGGCGAAGTGCGCATTCTCAAGGACTTGCGCGGCGCCATTGAAGCACGCGACGTGCTCGTCGTGGAAGACATCGTCGATACCGGCTACACGATGCAGGCCATCGTGGGGCACCTGAAGGCGCGGCAGCCCAAACGGATGCGGACCATCGCGCTCCTCGATAAACCCTCCCGCCGCAAGGTGGATTTCAAGGCCGATTACACCGGCTTCGAAATCCCCGACGAATTCGTGGTGGGCTACGGGATCGACTACGCGCAGCGCAACCGCAACCTCGATCACATCGGCAAAGTCCGGTTCACCTGATGGGTCCGCTCTGGTTCATCCGCATGGCGCGCATGGTGCGCCGCCCGCCGCCGCTCTGGAAGGTGCTGCTGGTGCTCGGCGTCGTGGCGGCGGCGGGCGTGATCATCGGGATCGAACAGATCACGGGGATCGAGCTCGAGGAGCGCAACATGAATTGGCGCCGCGGCCCCGCGCTCGAGGTGGCGCAGTAATCCTCAGACCGTGGGAAAACGGAGACGGGCGACGACGGGCGCGTGGTCGGACATGGACGCGATCCAGGCGTCACGCTCCGCGCCCTCGGGCTCGAGCGCCCATCCCGCGACGAGCGCTTCGTGGCCCTGGGTCGGGACGACGTCGATAGAACCGTCGATGAAGATGTGATCGAGGTCGCTCTCGCCGAAGGTGCCGTCGCTGCCGTCGAAATAGGTCGCCGGATGCGACTTCAGGAGCGGGCGCAGGTTGCGCCGCGCGAGCCGGCGGGTGATGCGTGCGATCTCCTCTGCCTCCGGGATGTCGTCTGGCGAATCCGTGAGCGTCAGCCCCATGGTGTTGATATCGCCGAGAAAGACCATGGGCGCCGTGGTCAGGCCGTGGAGCGGCGCAGCCCGGTCCATGGACCGCTTGAGCGCGCTCACCTTCTCCACCATCGCCGCGCGCAGGCCAAAGCCCTCGGGCGCGGAGGAGGATTTGAAATGTCCGAAGAGCACCGGGATGGGGCGGCCACTATCGCTGTAGATCGTGAGGAGCGATGCGGGGCGAAGATAGATGTTGTTTTCCTTGAACGCACCCTTTTGCGTCACGAAGGCGCGCAGGGATTTCCGCCATCCGATGAGGATTTCCTGGGTCTGCGTGCCCTCGGTGAGGTGGAAGTTGTAATCGGTGAGCGCCTCTGCCAACGCGCCGAAGGCGGTGGCGGCCTCCACTTCGAGGATGCCGAAGACGTCCGGGGCGTGGGCGCGGATTTCAGAGATGACGCGTGCGACGCGCCCCGCCTTCTCGGCGCCCTTCTTGCCGTTGAAATGCTCCACATTCCAGGTGAGAAAGGTAATGTCCATGTCTAATCCATTGATGATGCAATGGATTAATCATGCCCTACTCTGCGGCGGTTTTCACCAGTTTTGCGTCCCGCGCGGCGCGCAGTTTCGCGAAATCGTCGCCCGCATGGTAGCTCGAGCGCGTGAGCGGCGTGGCCGAGACCATGAGGAAACCCTTGTTCCACGCCTTTTTTTCGTAGCTGGAAAACTCCTCGGGCGTCACGAAACGGTCCACGGCGTGGTGCTTGGGCGTGGGCTGGAGGTACTGCCCGATGGTGAGGAAATCGATGTCGGCGGCGCGCATGTCGTCCATGACCTGGCCCACCTCCTGCTCCCGCTCGCCGAGGCCCACCATGATCCCTGACTTGGTGAAGATCGACGGATCGAGCTCCTTCACACGCTGAAGAAGGCGCAGCGAATGGAAGTAGCGCGCGCCCGGCCGCACCTCCGGGTAGAGGCCCGGCACCGTCTCCAGATTGTGGTTGAAGACGTCGGGTTTCGCTTCAACGACGACCTTCAAGGCCTTGTCATCGCAGCGGATAAAGTCCGGCGTGAGGATTTCGATCGTGGTGTCCGGGGATTGCTGGCGGATGGCGCGGATCGTCTGCGCGAAATGCGCGGCGCCGCCATCCTCCACGTCGTCGCGGTCCACTGACGTGATGACCACGTGGTTGAGGCCGAGCTTCTTGACCGCGTGGGCCACGCGGCCGGGTTCGAACGGGTCGAGATCCTCCGGCGGCTTGCCCGTGGCGATGTTGCAGAAGGTGCAGGCGCGGGTGCAGACCTCGCCCATGATCATCATGGTGGCGTGGCCCTGGTTCCAGCACTCGCCCATATTGGGGCAGCCCGCCTCCTCGCAGACGGTGGTGAGCTTGTTCTCCCGCATGATCTCGCGGGTCTGCATGTAGCCCTCGCCCACGGGCGCCTTCACGCGGATCCAGTCCGGTTTCTTGGGCTGGGGATTGTCGGGCCCGCGCTGCTTTTCCGGGTGGCGCTGCACGCGGTCGGTGATGTCGCGGGTCTTGAGCTTTGGCGGTGCTAGGTCGCGCATGGGCGTCCTTTCGGGCTTGGCTTTCTCCGGAGGTAAGCCAGTGCACTGAAATTGTCCATGAAACGCGCGGAGATGCGGCAATGCGCCGGACGCATGGCCTGCCCCAAAAAGAAACGGCGCGGGGGAGAGAGCACTCCCACGCGCCGTCTCCGCGCCCGGCCTCGCGGGTCCTGGGGCGGCCCGCCTGCAAGGCGTTAACCTCACCCGATCATGGGCCCGAACTTGCCGTGGCGACGTTCGTAATGCGCTTTCAGCCGGGCCAGCGCGATGCGCAGCACGATCTTGCCGGAGCGCGCGGACCAGCCCATGCGCCTTTCCGCGGTCTCGAGCCCCTCGAGGAAGCAGCAGCAGCGCAGCGCCACGTCGCCGAGGCCGGGGCCCAGATCGGCGAGCGCGTCCTGCACGCGGGCGCGCGCCGCCTCGGGCCCGCCGAGTCCGTCGGTGGAGGTGAAGGTGCCGTCATGGCCTCCGGTCAGAAACCGGTCCCAGTTCTGCGCCACGCGGGGCCCCATCTGAGCGAGCTCGAAATCCTCGCGGAGGCGTTCGCCCACGGCCACGAGATCGTCGGAGAGAAAGGGCTGTCCGTCTTTGCCCTTGCGGCGGGCAAGCGCCGCGAGCGGGCTTTCGGCGAGGTTGTAGCGGAGCCGTCGCGGACGGTCCTCCCCCTCTTCCAGCACGTCGCGCTCGGCCCAATCGCGGTGCTGGGCGGCAAAGGGGCTCTGCGCCTCGGCAAAGCCCGCCTTGCGGTTCTCCTGCTCCGCCAGGAGCCGTTTGAGCGCCGCGCGGCCGGCTTGGGTGATGCGGTAGCGCGCAATGCGGGCCTCCGGGCTCGCGCAACTGATCCAGTCCTTGAGCGCCATGGCTTGCGCCACGGGACGATCGACGACGGCGGTCTTGGTGGGGACGCCATCAAGGGCGTCGCGGACCACGACGGCCTTTTCCATCTCCTTGGCGACGGCCAGGACCGCGCCGGTTTCGCAGAGCCTGCGCAGGATGCGGCGGCCCTCACGGGCGATGAGCGCTTCGGAGGGCGCGGCCGCGGCGGCGTGCGGCGGGCAGAGAGCGGCGTCAGGCATCTTGATCGGGTCCTTTCCGACTGACTTTCGAAAGTGGGACCACCCCAGGTGGCGCAGTCCTTCGTCAATCAGCGGATCGTCCCGGCGCTGTTCAAAGCGCTGGATCTGTCGGAGCACGGTGGAGGCATGGAGCCCCGCCTGCCGCGCCACGGCCCGGATGGAGAGCCCGGCTTCGGTGTGAAAGAGGTAGTGCCGCGCCGGCTCCGGAAGCCAGGGCGGCAGGCCCGTATCGTCCACATCTTGTCCGGCGAGATGCATGAGCACCGCCCCCCTGTTCCCAGTCTTATCCCCAAACCGTCCCCGCGTTCACACACATGAACATCCAGGGCCGGACACGGGAATCAACCTAGGCGTGTAATTGTTACCGGATAGTTAACAACCGCTGATGTGCCGAGGATTGTCGCCAAATTGAAAATAGTTATGACCCCACCGCTCGCTATTTGTGGGGAGTGCGCAACACAGCCTGAGGTTGAGCAATGGTCGTCGGATAGCAAGGAGATCCGCAACCATGCAAGACGTATACACACGCCTGTCCACACTCAAGCGCCCCCGCCTGCTCGTTTCCGCCGCCCGCCACGGGCTGGCGGAATACGACCGTTGCCGGCACCTGTCCAAGGTGCTCGGAACCACGCGGGCGCCGGGCTCCGCGGAAGCGGCAATGCGGCTCATGGAGCTCGAGGCGAGCCACAACGAGGCGCGTGTAACGGGAGACGGCGCCTATGCCGTGGGGCGCCATGTGGACGTGCTCATCGCGCTCATGGGGGAGGCCGCGCTCCTCGCGGCGGCCCGCGCCGCCCCTGTCTGAGGCGCGCTCCGTCTCAGACGAAGGCGTCCGGCATGGACGCCTTCTTGGCCTCCACATAGGCATCGAGCGCGCCGCGGATCGCAGGGTCGAGAGGCGGCGCCTCATAGGCCGCGAGGAGCCGTTCTACGCGGGCCGCGGCGAGCATCTGCGTGTCCCGCGCGCCCTCGTCGGCCCAGGTCTCGAAGGGCTTGTAATCGAAGACCTCGGAGCGCCAGAACGCGTCCTGGTAGTTCGCGTGGGTATGCGCCGCGTCGAGGTAATGCCCCCCGGGTCCCACCTCGCGCAGCGCGTCCATGGCGAGCGCGTTCTCGTCATGGGCGACACCCGCGGCCATCTTGTGCAGCGTGCCGAGCTGGTCGGCATCCATCACGAATTTCTCGAAACTGGAGACGAGTCCGCCCTCGAGCCAGCCGCAGGAATGGAGCATGAAATTCACCCCGCCCATGAGGGCGGCGTTGAGCGTGTTGGCGGTCTCGTAACCGGCCTGCGCGTCCGGCAGCTTGGAGCCGCAGAGCCCCCCGCCGGAACGGAACGGCAGCCCCATGCGCCGCGCGAGCTGCCCCGCGCCGTAGAGGATCTGAGAGGCCTCGGGCGTGCCGAAGGTGGGCGCACCGCTTCCCATGTCGATCGAGGTGACAAAGGTGCCGAAGATCACCGGCGCGCCCGGGCGGATGAGCTGGCTATAGGCGATGCCGGCCATGACCTCGGCCAGCACCTGCACGAGCGTGCCCGCCACGGAGACCGGCGCCATGGCCCCGCCCACGATGAAGGGCGAGACGATGCAGGCCTGGTTCGCCGCCGCATAGACCTCCAGCGCGCCCATCATCGTGCTGTCGAAGGTGAGCGGCGAGTTGATGTTGATGAGCGAGGTCATCACGGTGTTCTGCGCCACGAACTCCTTGCCGAAGAGGATCTCGCACATCTCCACGCTGTCCTGCGCGCGGCTGGGCTCGGTCACGGAACCCATGAAGGGCTTGTCGGAGAGCGTCATATGCGCGCGCAGCATGTCGAGGTGACGTTTGTTAACGGCCACGTCCGTGGGCTCGCAGACCGTGCCGCCGGAATGGTGCAGCCATTTCGACAAGTAACCAAGTTTAACGAAGGTCTCGAAATCGGCCATGGTGGCGTAGCGACGGCCACCCGCGGCGTCGCGCACGAAGGGCGGGCCGTAGACGGGCGCGCAAACGAGGGTGTTTCCACCGATCTCCACATTGCGTTCGGGGTTGCGTGCATGCTGGGTGAAGCGCGCGGGTGCGGTGGCGCAGAGCTTGCGCGCGAGGCCACGCGGCAGGCGCACGCGCTCGCCGTCCACGTCGGCGCCCGCCTCCTTCCACCGCTGAAGCGCGGCGGGGTTTTCCACGAAGGCCACCCCGATCTCCTCGAGCACCTCATCGGCGCGGTCCTCGATGATGTCGAGCGCCTCGGAGCTCAGGAGATCGATGACCGGGATGTTGCGCTCGATGAAGCGGGCCGCCTCTAATCTGACACCCGTCCGCGCGGCGCGCCGAGCGGCTCCACCTCCTCCGCGTCCGCGCCGGGCTCCGGTGGGTGCATCTTTCATGGCGGGCGGCTCCCCTTCTTTGACTGCTCACAAGCCTAGTGCCTCCGTCCGAGGCACGCGGGCCGAAAAACGACCAATGGCGGCGCAGAGCGAAATGCCGCCCGTTGCGCAGCCAAGGGGCCGCGCGTAAAGGCGGGGCATGGACCTACACGACCGCTTGCTGATCATCGATTTCGGCTCCCAGGTGACGCAGCTCATCGCGCGCCGCCTGCGGGAGCTGAACGTCTATTGCGAGATCCATCCGTTTCAGAAGGTGACGCAGGCGTTTTTGGCCGAGTTCGCGCCGAAGGCCGTGATTTTGTCCGGCGGCCCGGCGAGCGTCATGGACGCGGACGCGCCACAGCCGCCCGCGACGGTCTTCGACCTCGGGGTGCCGATCCTGGGCATCTGCTACGGGCAGCAGGTGATGATGCACATGCTTGGCGGGCGCGTGGAGCGCGGGCATGGCACGGCGGAGTTCGGGCGCGCCTATGTCACGCCCTCCGAGGACCGCATCGACCTCCTCACCGGGTGGTTTCTGGAGGATCGCGAGCAGGTCTGGATGTCCCACGGCGACCACGTGGCCGAACTCGCGCCGGGCTTCGAGGTCTATGGCACCTCGCCCAACGCGCCCTTCGCGATCACGGCGGACCTCGCGCGCCATTTCTTCGCCGTGCAGTTTCACCCCGAGGTGCATCACACGCCCAATGGCCGGACGCTCTATGAGAACTTCGTGAAGCTCGCAGGCTTCACCGGAGACTGGACCATGGGCGCCTACCGCGAGGAGGCCGTGCGCCTCATCCGCAAGCAGGTGGGCGACGGCAAGGTGATCTGCGGGCTTTCCGGCGGGGTGGATTCATCGGTGGCCGCGGTGTTGATCCACGAGGCCATCGGCGACCAGCTCACCTGTGTTTTCGTGGACCACGGGCTGCTGCGAAAAAACGAGGCGGAGGAAGTGGTGGGCATGTTCCGCGATGCCTACAACATCCCCCTCATCCATGCCGACGAGAGCGACCTCTTCCTCGGCGCGCTCGAGGGCGTGAGCGACCCCGAGGAGAAGCGCAAGACCATCGGGCGCCTCTTCATCGACGTCTTCCAGAAGCACGCCGACGAGATCGAGGGCGCAGCCTTCCTCGCGCAGGGCACGCTCTATCCGGATGTGATCGAGAGCGTGAGCTTTTCCGGCGGTCCCTCCGTGACGATCAAGAGCCACCACAACGTGGGCGGCCTGCCCGAGAAGATGGGGCTGAAGCTGGTGGAGCCGCTGCGCGAGCTCTTCAAGGACGAGGTGCGCGCCCTGGGCCGCGAGCTCGGTCTGCCCGACAGCTTCATCGGCCGCCATCCCTTTCCCGGCCCGGGCCTCGCCATTCGCTGCCCCGGGGTGATCACGCGCGAGAAGCTCGACATCCTCCGCGAGGCCGACGCAGTCTATATAGACCAGATCCGGAAGCACGGGCTCTACGACGAGATCTGGCAGGCCTTCGTGGCGATCCTGCCCGTGCGCACCGTGGGCGTCATGGGCGACGGGCGCACCTATGATTTCGCCTGCGCGCTCCGCGCGGTCACGAGCGTGGACGGGATGACGGCCGATTACTATCCCTTCAGCCACGACTTCCTCGGCGAGACGGCCACGCGCATCATCAACGAGGTGCGCGGGATCAACCGCGTGACCTACGACATCACCTCCAAACCGCCCGGCACCATCGAATGGGAGTGAGGGCGCGGCGGCCTGACGGTGCCGTGATTTGGCATCCGGCCCGTTTCGGCCATTGTTCGGGCATGCGTATCCTGTCCCTCCTCGCCGTCGCCCTCCTCGCCTCCAGCCCCGCCCATGCGGGCCGCCTGATCTGCATGGGGGCCGCGCCGGGCTTCATGGCCATGATCGAGGACGGCACGGGCAGCTTCGATTACCTCGGCGACGGGCGCTATGATTTCGCGCCCGCGCTCACCGAGCGGCCCGAGGGTTTCCAGCGGCTGACGATGACGACGGCGCGCCAGACCTGGGACGTCTATCTCACGCAGCAGAGCTGCCGGTTTTTGACCTTCGAGACAGACATCTCCATAGAGTTCGCAGTACCAACATCGGCCGGGGACCGGCCCCTTGCGGGATGCTGCATATGGCAAGACGCCGCCGCCGACTGACGCCTTCATGACCGACACCGTGCGCGGCGCGATCTGGATGATCGGCGCCATCGTCTCCTTCACCGCCATGGCCGTGGCTGGCCGCGCGGTGAGCTTCGAGCTCGATACGTTCGAGATCATGATGTATCGCTCCTTTCTCGGCATCGCGGTCGTGGTGGGCGTGGCGTGGGCCGCGGGCACGCTTGGGGAGGTCAACCGGCGCGACCTCGGGCTCCATGCGGTGCGCAATCTCGCGCATTTCTTCGGGCAGAACTGCTGGTTCTACGCGCTGACGCTCATCCCGCTGGCGCAGCTCTTCGCGATCGAATTCACCTCGCCCATCTGGGTTCTCTTGCTGGCGCCGCTTTTCCTCGGAGAGCGCCTCACCCGGGCCAAGGTCGGCTTCGCGGCGCTTGGTTTCGTGGGCGTCCTCATCGTCTCGCGCCCCGATTTCTCGAACGTGGACCCCGGCATTCTCATCGGGGCGGCGGCGGCCATCGGCTTTGCGGGATCGGCGATTTTCACGAAACTTCTGACGCGGACGCAAACGATCACCTGCATCCTCTTTTATCTCACGGTTATGCAGGCTGTATTCGGCGTCATCTGCGCGAGCATCGACGGGGACATCGCGCTGCCCTCGGCAGCCTCGGTCCCGTGGCTCGTCGTGATCGGGCTCGCGGGCCTCGTGGCGCATTTCTGCCTGACGACGGCGCTGGCGCTGGCGCCGGCCTCTGTCGTGATGCCGGTGGATTTCGTGCGCCTTCCGGTCATCGCGATCATCGGCATGGCGTTTTATGCCGAACCGCTCGATGCGCTGGTCTTCGTGGGGGCGGCGCTGATCTTTGCGGCCAATTACCTCAACATCCTGCGCGAAGCGCGTATGGCGAAAATGTGACGCTTTCTTCAACCGATCGGTGTAACCCGACGTCATAAATTGACCGATCTGTGAAGTTCGCTGAGGATGTCCCAACGCGGCGAATGGGAGTGCCGCATAGGGAACATACACAATGAAAAAACACCTAATGACGAGCGCCGCGCTCGCAATTGCGGCGTCAGCCGCCTCGGCAGGGGGCGTCGACCGCTCCGGCCAAGGCGTCGGCGTCATTTTCTCCGAGACCGGCGCTTCGGGCGGCTACGCGCAGTTCTCCTTCGGCAACGTCAATCCGACAGCCAATGGCGGCTTCACCCTCGGCGGCGGGCTCCTGCCCGGTGAGGCGAGCCCGCTGGGCAACTACGCGCAGGCAGGCTTCGCCTACAAGCAGCAGCTCACCGATGCGCTGAGCCTTACGCTGATCTATGACCAGCCCTTCGGCGCGCAAGTGTCCTACGACAGCGGCGCTCCCTTCTTCGGCGGCTTCGCGGAAATCGAATCCGACGCCTTCACCGTGCTCGGCCGCTACGAACTCGGCAACGGGCTCAGCGTCCATGGCGGTGTGCGGGCGCTCAAACTCGAAGGCGAGATCTTCACGCTCTTCGACGGCGGCGCCAACCCCGCCCTCCTTTCGGCGGAGAGCGACTTCGAATTCGGCGGTGTGCTTGGCGTGGCCTATGAGCGCCCCGACATCGCGCTGCGTGTCGCCCTGACCTATTCCAGCGCCATCGACGTGGGCTTCGACGGCACTGAAAGCCGACTCGACCCTGCGGGCGGTCCCGGGGGCGTCCCCGATCCAACCGCGGCCGCCACGATCACGGCCGACAGCGCCTTCGACGTCGAGTTCCCGGAGAGCATCAACCTCGACTTCCAGTCCGGCGTGGCCGAGGATACGCTGGTTTTCGGCACGGTCCGCTGGGTCGGCTGGGGCGGCTTCAACCTCACCACTGATGGTGCGGGCCTCGCGAATCTCAGCACCGGCCTACCTGGCCGCGGCGACTCTGAATACGTCAATTTCGAAGAGGACACCGTCACCTACACCCTGGGCGTGGGCCGCCGCTTGAGCGACCAGCTCTCCGTGGCGCTCTCCTACACCTACGAGGCGGAAGGCAACAAACCCTCCACGACGGCGCTGGCCCCGACGACGGGCCTGCAGAGCATCGGGCTCTCCGGCTCTTACGCCCTCGACGGCGGGGTGACGATCTCGGGCGGCGTCACCTACGGCATTCCGGGAGACCAGATCGTCGAAAACTCCGTGGTCGACGGCGGCGAGGTGCTCTTCGACGACAACGAAGTGATCGGCGTGGGCATCCGGGTCGGCTTCGCCTTCTGAGCCCAGCGACAGTCTTTGGAAAAGCCCCGGCCGCTCGGCCGGGGCTTTTTCTTTGGTCGGGCCCCAGTGAACCGCCCATGGCGCCGGGTTCGAAGTCCCTTTTCCCCGCTGTCCGCGGTCGCTAAGACATGGGGGCAGGTGAGCAAGGGCAGCGCGCAAAGCATGATCTACGAGACCGCCGCAGACTGGCGCGCCGCGCCGGAGAAGCGCATCTGCCTCTTTGCCATGTCGGGGCTGGGCAAGACCCATGTGAGCCGCATGCTCCGCGAGGGTGGTGGCTGGTTCCACTACTCCGTCGATTACCGGATCGGCACGCGGTACATGGGCGAGCACATCACCGACAACTTCAAGGCCGAGGCCATGAAGAACCCCTTCCTTGCGGAGCTCCTGCGCTCGGATTCGATCTATGTCGCCTCCAACATCACCTTCGAGAACCTCGCGCCGCTGTCGACCTATCTGGGCAAGCCGGGGGATCCGGCGAAAGGCGGGCTCAGCCTGGCGGAGTACCAGCGCCGGCAAAGGCTGCATCACGCCGCCGAACGGGACGCGACCCTCGATGCCGTGCCCTTCATCGACCGGGCGAAGACGCTCTACGGCTACCCGCATTTCATCTGCGACAGTTCTGGATCGCTATGCGAGGTGGCCGATGGCACCGACCCCGCCGACCCCATCATGACCGAGGTAAGCGCGCATATGCTCCCGGTCTGGATCGAGGGCGACGCCGCCCATACGAAGACCCTCATCGCGCGCTTTGACGCCGATCCCAAACCCATGTGCTACCTGCCCGCATTCCTCGAGGCCTGCTGGAGCGACTACACACGCGACCGGGGCGCGGCAGAGGTGGATCCCGACGACTTCGTCCGCTGGACCTATTCCCGCGCCCTTGCCCACCGGCAGCCGCGCTATGCCGCCATGGCGCGCTGGGGCGTCACCATCCCGTCGAGCCGCTTCGAGCAGATCGCCAGCGAGGCGGATTTCATCGACGCCGTGGCCGACGCCATTGAAGCCAAGCGCCGCGCGCCATAACTCCCGCTTCCATCATGCCGATTACGCTGCCCTCCACCCTGCCCGCCTATGACGTCCTCTCCCGCGAGGGCGTGATGGTGATGGACGAGGGGGATGCCGCACGGCAGGATATCCGACCGCTGAAGATCGGGCTCCTCAACCTGATGCCCAAGAAGATCCAGACGGAAAACCAGTTCGCCCGGCTCATCGGCGCAACGCCGCTGCAGATCGACTTTCACCTCATTCGGATGAGCGAGCACTACTCCCGGAACACCGCCCCCGAGCACATGGAGGCGTTCTACCGGCCTTTCCAGGAGGTGAAGGCCGAGAAGTTCGACGGGCTCATCATCACCGGCGCCCCCATCGAGCACCTGCCCTTCGAGGAGGTGACTTATTGGGACGAACTAACAGAGGTGATGGCTTGGACGCAGAGCCATGTGCATTCCACCTTCGGCGTCTGCTGGGGCGGGATGGCGATGATCCATCATTTCCACGGCGTGGCGAAGCATTTGCTCCCGGCCAAGCTCTTTGGCTGCTACCGGCACATGAACTTCGCCCCGGAAAGTCCTTACCTGCGCGGGTTTTCCGATGATCTGGCCATGCCCGTGAGCCGCTGGACCGAAATGCGAAGGGCCGAGATCGAGGCCGCGGGTCTGCCGATCCTCCTGCATTCCGACGCCGTGGGTCCGGCGCTCGTGGCGGATCCCGCCCATCGCGCGATCTACGTCTTCAATCATTTCGAATACGACTCGACCACGCTCGCCGAGGAATATGCCCGCGATCTCGAAAGCGCGCAGGTGGCCGGGACCGAGATCGGGTTGCCCGTCGACTACTTTCCCGGCGACGATCCCGCGGCCAAACCGCAGAACCGCTGGCGCTCCCACGCGCACCTCCTCTATGGCAATTGGCTCTCCGAGATTTATTTGACCACGCCATATGAGGCTGAGCTCATCGGGCAGGCCCGAACCGATCTGCGGAAGAGCGACACGTGACAGGCAAATCCATGGTGCTGATCGCCCTACTTCTCGTCTGCGCGGGGGCCGTGGCCGGTGTGCGCTACCTCGCGCATGCCCAGGAACGCGCGACGGAGGCCGCCTTTCCCCCCGAGGGCGCCTTCGTCGATGTGGGCGGGGTCCCGGTGCACTACGTGCAGGCGGGCGCCGGGCCGGATGTCATCCTTCTCCACGGGGCGGGCGGATCGACCCGCGATTTCACCTTCGCCTTCGCCGAGAGGCTCACGGACCGCTACCGCGTCACGATCTTCGACCGTCCCGGGCTCGGCTATACCGGTCGCATCGAGGAATACGGCGTCTTCTCCCGCGACGCCGAAACCCCGCGAGAACAGGCGCGCTTTCTCCAGGCCGCCGCCGACCAGCTCGGCGTGACGGAGCCCGTGGTGCTCGGCCATTCCTTCGGCGGGGCCGTGGCCATGGCCTGGGCGCTGGAACGATCGGAGGAGACCGCCGGCCTCGTCATGGTGGGCGGCGTCTCCAACGCCTGGGAGGGCGGACTGGGCTGGTTTTACAACGTGACCGCCCACCCCGTGGTCGCCCCGATCTTCAACCCCCTGGCCACGGCGCTCGTGCCGGACAGCTATGTCGACGGGACCGTCGCCGGGATCTTTCGACCCCAGGACGCACCCGACGGCTACGCGGCCTATATCGGGCCGCGTCTTTCTGCCCGGCGCGGAACGCTTTATGCCAACGGGCGGCAGGTCCACGGGCTCAAGCCCCATATCATCGACATGGTGCCGGGCTATGCCACGCTGCCCATGCCCATCGAAATCGTCCATGGCGACGCCGATGATATCGTCCCGCTGCACGTCCATTCGATCCCGCTCTCCGGGCAGGCGCCCGGCGCGGTTCTCACGGTGCTCGAGGGGGTCGGGCACATGCCCCAGCACAGCGCCCCCGCCGAAGTCGAAGCCGCCATCGACCGCGCGGTGGAGCGCGCCGGCCTCACGGCCGGATTGCGCTGAGCCCCCGGCGCAGCCATATTGCTTAGGCACGAGGAGACGCGCATGGGCAAACCCTTCGACGCCGCCATCACGCGCCACTTCGAGGAGGCCGCGCCCGCCGAGGTGCGCGCGCTCATCGAGGGCGCAGAGAGAGGCGACATCCTGGAGCCCGATTATCCCTATGCCGAACGGCTCGGTCGCTCCGACTACGAGGAGGCATACGACGCGCTCCAGATCGAGCTCGTGAAATTCCTCGCTTGGGTCAAGCAGACCGAGCAGCGCGTCGCCATCGTCTTCGAAGGCCGCGACGCGGCAGGAAAGGGCGGCACGATCAAGCGCTTCCGCGAGAACCTCAATCCTCGCTCGGCGCGGGTCGTGGCACTTTCCAAGCCCTCGGACCGCGAAGCGGCGAGCTGGTATTTCCAGCGCTACATCGCCCACCTGCCGGCAGCGGGCGAGATCGTTTTCTTCGACCGATCCTGGTACAATCGCGGTGTCGTGGAGCACGTCTTCGAGTTCTGCGCGCCGGACGCGCGCGAGCTCTGGTTCGGGCAGGTGGGGCCCTTCGAGGAGATGCTTCGGAACGACGGCATCCACCTCATCAAGCTCTGGCTCAACGTGGGGCGCGCCACGCAGCTCAAGCGCTTCCTCGATCGCGAAAGCGATCCCTTGAAGCAGTGGAAGCTGAGCTGGATCGACGTGGAGGGGCTCAACCGATGGGACGCCTACACGGACGCGATCCGCGAGACGCTGACCCGCACGAACACCCCCTGCCCCTGGACGGTCGTGCGCAGCGACGACAAGCGCCGCGCGCGGCTCGACGCGATCCGCGACGTCCTCACGCGCTTTGACTATGCCGGGCGGGACGACGACGCGATGGGGACCTGCGACCGCAAGGTCGCGGGCAGCATCGACCTCTGGCATGCCTAAGCGCGGCTATCACCACGGCAACCTGCGTCAGGCCCTGGTGGATGCCGCGCTGCGGCTGATCGAGGAGAAGGGGCCTACGGGCTTCACACTCTCGGAGGCGGCCAAGGATGCGGGCGTGACGCCCGCCGCCGTCTACCGGCATTTCGAGGGCCGCGAGGATCTCATCGCCGAGGCAGCGCGGCAGGGCTACGGGATCTTCGCCGATCTCATGGAGCATGCCTATGACAAGGGCCAGCCCTCGGCTCTGGCGGCGTTCGAGACCGTAGGCCGCGCCTATCTCGCCTTCGCGCGCCGGTTTCCCGGGCACTACGTGGCGATGTTCGAGAGCGGGATCTCGGTGCAGAGGACACCGGAGCTTAATGACGTGGCCAAACGCGCCATGGCGGTGCTGGAGCGGTCGGCGACCGAGCTCTCGCAGCATATCGCGCCGGAGAAGCGCCCGCCGCCGCAGATGTTCTCCGCTCATATCTGGGCCATGAGCCACGGCGTCGTGGAGCTCTTCGCCCGCGGCAATCCAGGCACCAAGAGCCCCTTCCCTCCCGAGGACCTCCTCGAGACGGGCATCGGCATCTACCTGCGCGGTCTGGGCCTCATCCCAGCGGACGAGGAGGTCTGAGGGAAACGGGCGTTCGAAGGCCCTCACGCGGCTTCGACGCCGAGCAGGCGTTTGCCGCTCTACTCCGAGAAGAGCACCAGGGCCCGCGGATCCCACGCGACACGGGCCATGGCACCGCGCTCGAGCACCGGGCGGCCCACGATGTTCTTCATCGAGAGCGTCACGGGCTCCGGCACCCCCTCGAGGCGCACGTCGTAATAGGTCATGTCGCCGTAGTAATATTGCTCGGCTACCTGCCCTTCCACCACCGCCGGGTGCTGCTCGCCTTCGAAGGCGAGCGTCATGAGCTCGGGGCGGATGCCCACCTGCGCGGGCCCGCTCACGGCGCCGCCCGGGCATTGACCCGCGTCGAGCGTGGCGTGGCCGAGGCCCGCGATCTCCACCTTGATCGATGCGCCCTCTATTCGCGCCTCGGCGGGCAGGAAGTTCATCACCCCGATGAAATCGGCGACCTTCTTCGTCTTCGGACGGCGGTAGAGCGTTTGCGGATCGGCCACCTGCGCGATCTCGCCCTCGAACATGACGGCGATGCGATCCGACATGATGAGCGCTTCCTCCTGGTCGTGGGTGACGAGGATGAAGGTGATGCCCACCTGCCGCTGGAGCCTGCGCAGCTCGCCCTGCATCTGCTCGCGCATCTTCTTGTCGAGCGCCGAGAGCGGCTCGTCGAGAAGCAGCACCTTGGGCCTCAGGATCAGCGCGCGGGCAAGCGCCACGCGTTGCCGCTGACCGCCGGAGAGTGCGTGGGCCGCACGGCGCTCGAAGCCGCCCAGCCCCACCATGGCCAGCGCCTCCTCCACCTGCCGCGCCTTCGCGGCGGCATCGAGATCGCGACGCTTGCGCAGCCCGAAGGCGACGTTCTGGGCCACGTCGAGATGCGGAAAGATCGCGTAGCTCTGAAACACCATGTTGGTGGGCCGCCGATTGGCGGGCACGCCCTTCATGTTCTTGCCGGCGAGCATGAGTGTCCCGTCGCTGGCCTCCTCGAAGCCCGCGATCGTCCGCAGCAGCGTCGTCTTCCCGCAGCCCGACGGGCCCAGAAGCGAGAAGAATTCGCCCTCCGCGATATCGAGGCTCACGTCCCGCAGCGCGTGGTAATCGCCGTAGAACTTGTCCACGTCGCGAAGCGAGATGATGGCGTCTCTGGCCGCGTCGGTCACAGGAAGCCCCCCTTGTCCTTGAGGCCCGCGCGGGCAAGGCCCTTGCGGCGAAAATATTCCGCGATCACGAGGAGCACGATGGAAAGCACCACGAGGATCGTCCCCAGCGCCATGACCGCCGGCAGCTGCTGCGGAAAGCGCAGGAGCCCCCAGATATAGACCGGCATCGTGGGCTCCGCGCCCGTGAGGAAAAAGGCGATGATGAACTCGTCGAGGCTGATCGTGAAGGAGATGAGGAGCGAGGAGATGATGCCCGGCATCACGAGCGGAAGCGTCACCAGGCGGAAGGTGGAGACGGGCGTCTCCCCCAAGTCGAGCGCGGCCTCCTCGAGCGAGGTGTCGATGTTTTGGAAGGCGCCATTGAGGATGGCGATGGAGAACGGCGTGCAGATCAGGACATGGGCCGCGATCACCGTCCAGGTGCTCAGGCTCCAGTCGAAGAGCTGCACGACCACGACGAGGAGCGAGACGCCCACGATGATCTCCGGCAGCACGAGTGGCACCATGATGAGCCCGAGGATCGACCGCTTGAGTGGGAAATCGTATTTCGCTCCGGCGCGCGCGGCACAGATGCCGAGGATCGTGGAGAAGACCGCCGTCACCAGCGCGATGAAGACAGAGTTCTGTACCGCGTCATGGAGCGCGGGCGTGGTCCAGAGCTCGCCGAACCAGCGGAAGGTGAAGCCGTCGAGCGGGAAGGCGATGATCGTTGAATCGTTGAACGCGAAGAGCGGCAACAGGAAGATCGGCAGGTAAAGAAAGATCAGGTACGCGACGGCGTATGTCCGCAGGCTCATTGCTTCACCCGGAGGAAGCGGCGGTTGAGCCAGACGAAGAGCAGCGCCAGCGCCGAGACCGAGGCCATGGCGATCACGGCGAGTGCGGCGCCCATGGGCGCGTTATTCAAACGCAGGAATTGGACCTGGATCATGTTCGCGATCATGGAGCCCTCGGGCCCGCCCACGAGGCGGGGCGTCACGTAATCCCCGATGGTGGGGATGAAGACGATGAGCACCGCGGCCACGACACCCGGCATCGCGAGCGGCAGCGTCACCCGCCAGAACGTCATGAGCGTCGTCTCCCCGAGGTCGCGCCCAGCCTCTAAAAGCGAGCGGTCGATCCGCTCGAGCGCCACGAAGATCGGCAGGATCGCGAAGGGCGCGAAGGCATGGGCCAGCGTGATGACGACCGCATTGGCGTTATAGAGGATAAAGGTCAGCGGCTCCTCGATGAGGCCGAGCCCCTGCAGCGACGTGTTGAGGACGCCATTGAAGCCCAGGATCACTTTCCAGAGGAAGACGCGGATCAGGTAGCTCGTCCAGAACGGAATGGTGATGAGGAATAGCCAGAGCGACTTCCGCTCCGGCCGGACGTGGAAGCTCACGAAATAGGCGATGGGGAAGGCGAGCACGACCGTGACGGCCGTCGCCGCCGCGGCGATCCAGAGGGAGCGCTGCAACAGCTCGCCGTAAAGCGGGTTGTCCCAGGCCTCGCGATAATTCGCCAGCGTGGGTTCGGTGATGAGCGTCAGGTAGTCTTGGGTCCAGAAACTAAAGAGGACGATGGCGCCGAGCGGGACCGCGAGAAGCGCGACCGCATAGATAAACGGGGGGCTCACCATGAGGAGCCCGCTCCGCGCGTTTTTCGAAAAGACTGCCCCCGCCATGGGCCCTACTACGCCCCCTCCGCCCGGGGGATGCAAGGGCTAGTAGCCCACGAATGCCAAGAGCAGGACCGGAGCGACGCAGAGGATCGCCACGCACCAAATCACCATGAGCATGAGAAGCTCCGGCATCGTGCGGCGCTTCTCCTCCTCCTTGATCCGCGCGAGGCGCTCGGGATCGAAGAGAGGCACGACCTTTGGTTTGTTCGAATGCGGTTCCATGGGCGGAAGGTAGCAGCGGCCCGCGCCCCTACCAGCAAAATCTGGCGCCCGAGGGCAAAGCACCGCAGGGGCGGTTCCGTGTGATCCGCAACCGCGAAATGGGCTCACTCCGATGTCTTACCCCGCGCGCGCTGGGCGGGGCTTGCCAGGCCGCGGACGGCTCAAAATTGAAAAAACGGGGGTTTTGAGGTAGTCTGACGCGTCGCCAGGAGATTTCGGCGGCAATGAAGGGAGGAGTTGTATGATGAAGTGCATTGCAATGGGAAAGTATGCGCCCTCCGTGATCAAAGGTGTTCTCGCTGATCCCCAGGGGCGGGTGAAAGCGGTCAGATCTCTGGTCGAAAGCGTCGGCGGCACGTGGCTCGACGGGTTCTTCGTCCGCGGCGCCTACGATTTCGCTTTTATGTGCGAAGTGCCCAACGAGGAGGCGGTGAGCGCGGTCCACGCAGTCGTCTATGGGAGCGGTGTTGCCGAGAGCGTGTCGATCCACACCGAGATCGACATCGCCAAGGTGGCCACCGCCGCGGCCAAGGCGAGCAGCGCCTATGCGCCGCCGGCCTGAACCGTGACATCGGCCTGCCTCGGGCAGGACGGCGTCAAAGGAAAAGGCCCGCTCGATGGCGGGCCTTTTCGTGTCTGGAACCGGCGATCAGCGCTTGGAGAACTGGAAACTCCGGCGGGCCTTGCGGCGGCCGAACTTCTTGCGCTCCACCACGCGGCTGTCGCGCGTCAAGAAGCCCGCCGCCTTGAGCGCGCCGCGCAGGCTCGGATCGTAGAGCTGAAGCGCCTTGGAGATGCCGTGCTTGACCGCGCCGGCCTGTCCGGTGAGACCGCCGCCCTTGACGGTGGCCATCACGTCGAACTCGCCCTCGACGCCGGCGACCTGCATGGGCTGCCGCAGGATGAGCTGGAGCACGGGGCGCGCGAAGTAGACGTCCTGGTCCTTGCCGTTCACGGTGACCTTGCCGGAGCCCGGCTTGATCCAGACGCGGGCGACCGCGTCCTTCCGTTTGCCGGTGGCGTAGGAGCGCCCGAATTCGTCACGCACAGGCTCGCGGGCGATGGAGATCTCGGTTTCGGCGCCCTCGGGGGCGGCGTCACCGGCGATGGCGGAGAGCTCGTCGAGCGAAGAGATTTGATCAGCCATATCTGTTAAACCCGGGTGTTTTTCTTGTTCATCGCGGCCACGTCGAGCACCTCGGGCGCCTGCGCCTCGTGGGGATGCTCGGTGCCGGCGTAAATGCGCAGATTGGTCATTTGCTGGCGCGAGAGGCGGTTGCCCGGAAGCATGCGCTTCACGGCGAGCTCCACCACGCGCTCGGGGTGCTTGCCCTCGAGGATCTGCTCCTTCGTGCGGGACTTGATGCCGCCCGGGTGACCGGTATGCCAGTAATGCTTTTCCTGGCGCTTCTTACCGGTGAGCTGCACCTTTTCGGCATTGATGACGATCACGTTGTCGCCCATGTCCATATTCGGTGTGAAGGTGGCCTTGTGCTTACCACGGAGGCGGCTGGCGATGATCGAGGCGAGACGGCCCAGAACGACGCCCTCGGCGTCGATCAGGATCCATTTCTTGTCGATATCCGCCGGCGTTGCGGAGTAGGTTTTCATGGGTCGACCTGTAGAAACGATTGGAATTCGGATTGCGCGGTTATACGCATGGGGTGACGCGATACAAGCCCGACTTTTGCCAATTCGTCGCGTGATTTCAATTGGTTGGAAAATAGGTACTATTTTACCCCACAAATGAGCCTCCTCGAACCCGCCCTTTCCGCCGCCGCGCTCGTGATCCTCGGCACCGTGATCGGCTATATGCCCACCCGCCGCATCATCGCCATGCGCGAGGCGCATCACGAATTGAAACGCGGCTCGGCGTCCTTCCTGCGCGCCACGGCGGGATGGGCCGTCATCGCGTTCTGGGTGATGGCGCTCTGGTTCGGGGGGACGGTCGTGGGCGACTGGGTCCGCCTGGGCGACCTCGACGCGGCCCTCGCGCGTTCCTGGCTCCGGCTTCGCATCCTCCTCGAAATCGCCGCCGCGATAGGGTCCGACTGATGCCGGTGGCGCAATCCGACCTCCAATGCACCGCCTGCGGGGGCCAATGCGCCTATAGCCCGCAGCGGGAAGCGCTGGTCTGCGACAGCTGCGGGACGGCGCACGAGATCGTCGTCGATCCCGACATCGACGCCACCGCGGAAACCGATCACGACGCGCTCGTCCCCGAAAGGCCGGTCTCCGAAAGCGGCCACGCCCACCGGTGCGAGACATGCGGCGGCACCGTCACCATCGCGGGCGCGGCCCTGAGCGACCGCTGTTCCTACTGCAACGGCCCGCTCGTGCGCACGCTGGAGGATGCGGGATATCCGGCCATGGCGCTCATCCCGTTCCAGCTGGAGGCGCCTTACGCCGCCGAGAGTGCACGGGCCTGGGCGGCCAGGCGCGTCGCGGCACCCGGGGGCCTCGGCGCCTCCGTGGCGGCGGGGCGTATCGCCACGCTCTACGCGCCCTTCTTCACCTTCGACAGCACCGACCTCATCGACTACTGGGGCACCTACACCACCAAGCGCGGCAAACGCACCGTGCGGCGCAAGAAGACAGGGAAGTTCGAGACCGACTTTGACGATCTGCTCGTGCCCGCCTCCCCCCACATCACGCCCTTGATCCGGGACGGCGTGCTCCACGATTTCGATCCCGGAACGCTCCGCCCCTACGGTCCGGCCTACCTCGCGGGGTTCCCCGCGGAGCGCCATCACCTCACGGTCGAAGAGGGCCTGACCGCGAAGAAGCGGGACAAGGACGTGCTGATCCGGAACCGCATCAAGACGCATGCCCGCCGCAACCTCTCCAACATCGGGTACAGGGCGAGCACGAGCGGCGTGCGGTACCGGCGCATCCTGCTCCCGGTCTACATCCTGCATTACGAGCATGGCGGCAAAGCCTACAAAATCGTCACCTGCGGGCTCCACGGGAAGACCTTTGGCGAGCGGCCCTTCTCCCACGGGAAGCTTTTCGCCTATGCAGCCGTGATCAGCCTTGCCGCCGTCATGGCGGGCATCGTCTACACCCTGCTCGGCCTGCCCTAGCGCGGCGGGATCGAGTAGGTGAGCGTGGCCCGCGCCACCGGCGCCTCCATCCCTTCGGAGCGCAGCATGCAGTCGCCAACCGCGAGCGCCTTACCGAGCTTGAGCAACGTGCAGGTGGCCAGGAGATCCGTCGCGGCGGCGGGTTTGCGCATGAAGTCGATGGAGCAATTGGTCGTCACGGCGAGCGCCTTCGGCCCGATGCGGCTCAGCACGGACAGGTAGACCGCGACATCGGCGAGCCCGAACATGGAGGGCCCGGAGACGGTGCCGCCCGGCCGCAGATGCTCCTGCCCCACGATGAGGCGCACGACCATGCCGTCCTCCGTGATCTCCTCGACCCGGAACTGGTGGTTCACCTGCGGGAAGACCTCCGCGAGAAACGCGTGCAGCTCCGGTATGCTCATCACCGCGTCCATTGCGCGCCTCCCCCGTCTTTGCAAGGGTGGTGCGGGAGGGGGATGCCCATGTCAATTCTCGACCTGACGGAAGACGGGCCGGTCACGCGGCTGACGATGAACGCGCCGGAGCGGCTCAATGCGCTCTCGGACGAGATGCTCGCGGCGCTGCAGGGCGCCTTCGACGAGTTGCGCGAGACGGCCCGCTGCCGGGTGATCGTACTTGCGGGCGCGGGCAAGGCGTTCTGCGCGGGCCACGACCTCAAGGAGATGCAGGCCGCCCGGCAGGCCCCCGATGGCGGGCGCGCGGCCTGGAAGGACCTCTTCGACCGGTGTGCGGCGATGATGCAGACGATCCCCACCCTGCCCCAGCCGGTCATCGCGCAGCCCCACGGCATCGCCACGGCGGCGGGCTGCCAGCTCGTGGCGAGCTGTGATCTCGCCGTGGCGGCGGACGGCACGCGCTTCGGCGTGAACGGGGTCAATATCGGGCTCTTCTGCTCCACGCCCATGGTGGCGCTGTCGCGGAACATCCCACGCAAGCACGCCTTCGAGATGCTGACGACCGGCGATTTCCTGAGCGCCGAGGACGCGCGCGCGGCGGGCCTCGTGAACCGCGTGGTGCCTGCCGAACGATTGGCGGAGGAAACGGGCGCCCTCGCCCACCAGATCGCGGGCAAGCTCGGCACGGCCGTCAAGATCGGCAAGGAAGCCTTCTACCGCCAGATCGAGATGCCGGTGGCGGAGGCCTACCGCTACACCGGGGACGTCATGGTCGAGAACATGGCGCGCGCGGACACCGCCGAGGGCGTGCAGGCCTTCATCGAGAAGCGTCCGCCAGATTGGGATCAGTAGGCTTTTCATCCCCGGCGCGGGGTTTTACATCGCCCCCATGACAGAGACATTGCACATCGTCGGCGGCGGCATGGCAGGCTCCGAGGCCGCCTGGCAGGCCGCGCAAGCAGGCATCCGCGTCGTCATTCACGAGATGCGGCCCAAGACCGGTACATTCGCTCACCAGACGGGCGACCTGGCAGAGATGGTCTGCTCCAACTCCTTCCGCTCGGACGACAGCGAACAGAACGCGGTGGGGCTCCTGCACTGGGAGATGCGCGCCGCGGGCGGGCTGATCATGGAGATGGCCGATGCGCACCGGCTGCCCGCGGGCGGCGCACTCGCCGTGGACCGGGAGCCCTTCGCGCAATCTGTAACAGCGCGCTTGAAGAGCCTGCCCAATGTCTCTGTTTCCTATGAAGAAATCGAGGAGTTGCCTAGCGAGGGGCACTGGATCTTCGCCACCGGCCCGCTGACCTCCGACACGCTGGCCGAGGCCATCCGCGCGGAAACGGGCACAGAAGCGCTCGCCTTCTTCGATGCCATCGCGCCGATCCTCTATGCCGACACGATCGACATGTCGAAGGCGTGGATGCAGTCCCGCTACGACAAGGGCGAGACGGAGGAGGAGCGCCGCGCCTACCTCAACTGCCCCATGGATCGCGATCAATACGAGGGCTTCATCGACGCGCTGCTCACGGCGGAGAAGACGGCGTTCAAGCCCGGCGAGACGGCGGGCTATTTCGACGGCTGCCTGCCCATCGAGGTCATGGCCGAGCGCGGGCGTGAGACGCTGCGCCACGGACCCATGAAGCCCGTGGGCCTGACGAACCCGCATCAGCCCGATGTCAAACCTCACGCAGTGGTTCAGCTTCGCCGGGATAATGTGCTGGGAACGCTGTATAATATTGTCGGCTTTCAGACCAAGATGAAGTACGGCGCGCAAAAGGAAGTTCTGCGCCGGATTCCGGGCCTCGAGGGCGCGGAATTCGCGCGGCTGGGCGGCATTCACCGCAACACGTTCCTCAACTCGCCGACACTTCTCACCGTTGATATGCGCCTCAAATCGCGACCCAACATCCGCTTCGCCGGCCAGATCACAGGCGTGGAGGGCTACGTGGAAAGCGCGGCCATGGGCCTCCTCGCCGGGCGCCTCGCTGCGGCGGAGATCCAGGGCCGGCCTCTCCACACGCCCCCGCCCACCACGGCCACGGGCGCGCTCATCACGCACATCACCGGCGGCGCGGAGGCGAAAACCTTCCAGCCGATGAACGTCAATTTCGGGCTCTTCCCGCCCATCGACGTGCGCGGCGGACGGCGCAACCGGCCCGCGCGCTACAAAGCCTACACCGACCGCGCGAAAGCGGACTGGACAGCGTGGCTCGGCGCGCCCGCGTTGGATGCCGCCTGACGCTATGTTAGCCTCCTGGCATGACAGATCAGATGAAAGAGCAGCTGTGGACGCCCCGCAGCGTTGAGGACACGCAAAAGATCTACGCCGAGTGGGCGAAGACCTACGAGGCCGACGTGCAGGGCATGGCTTACGCCACCCCTGCCCGCATCGCCGAGGCGATCCGACCGCACGTGACGCCGCGGGACCCGATCCTCGATTTTGGTTGTGGCACGGGGCTTTCGGGCCTCGCCCTCGCGCAGCAGGGCTACGAGATCATCGACGGCACCGACATCTCCGAGCCCATGCTGGAGCACGCCTACGAGAAGCAGCACGACGGCCGGGATGTCTATCGCAACGTCTGGCTCGGCTCGCCAGGACGCGTCGATGCGGTGCCGGGCGATTATGCCTGCATCGTGGCCACGGGGGTGATCTCGCTCGGTGCCGCACCGCCCGAGATGCTGCGCGTGCTTCTCGACAATCTGGGGCCCGAGGGCATCCTCGCGTTCAGCTACAACGATCCGACGCTGGAGGACGCGGCCTACATGGACGCCCTCGCCGAGGTCCTCGAGGACGGCACCGCGCGGCAGCTCTCCCGCCAGCACGGGCCGCATCTGAGCGAGAAGGTCATTGGCTCGGACGTCATCGTTCTCCGGCGGCGATGATCACACGCTTCGCGCCCTCTCCCACGGGGCCGCTCCACCTGGGCCATGCCTATTCGGCGTTGCTTGCCCATGACATGGCGCGCGCGGCGGGCGGAACGTTCCTTCTGCGCCACGAGGACACGGATTTCGAGCGCAGCAAGAATCACTGGATCGCGCAGGTGGAAGACGACCTGCGCTGGCTCGGCCTCTCCTGGCCGCAGCCGGCGCTGCGGCAGTCCAAGCATCTGCCGAGATATCAGGCGGCGCTCGATCAGCTGGAGGCGATAGGTCTTCTCTATCCCTGTTCGTGCACACGCGGCGACATCCGGGCAGCCCTCTCCGCACCGCAAGAGGGGCACCTGCCCGGGCCCTACCCCGGCACCTGCCGAGGGCGAGCCATGTCCGACTTCCAGGAGGGAGATGCGATCCGCCTCGACCTCTCAAAAGCGCTCTCGCGGGCGTGCCCCATCACGTTCGTCGAAACCGGGGAGGCCCATGGCGGGAAGCACCACGTGGAGGCGGAGACCCTCGCCCGCCTCTCCGGCGACGTCGTCGTGGGCCGCAAGGACGGCGTCGTGGCTTACTTCCTCGCCTCCGCTCTGGACGATATCCACGAGGGGATCACGGATGTCATCCGGGGCGAAGATCTCTTCGATTTCACGGGCATCCAGGTGCTTATTCTCGCACTGCTTGGCCTTGCACCCCCGCGCTACCATCATCACCGCCTGATCCGCGACGAGACAGGCAAGCGGCTGGCCAAGCGTGACGATGCGCGCGCCATCCGGCAGTACCGCGAGGACGGGCTGAGCCCGGCGGATATGCGCGCGCTGCTGGGGCTCTAAAGCGGCTGCATGAGCTCCGTCTCTTCGCCCTCGCGCACGGCGGTGTAAAAGCAGCTGAGCCGCCCGGTATGGCAGGCGGGGCCGGTCTGGCGGACGATCACGAGCAAGCAGTCGCGATCGCAATCGACGCGAAAATCCACCAGCTCCTGCACGTGCCCGGACGTCTCGCCCTTCACCCAGAAGGATTGCCGCGAGCGCGACCAATAGGTCACGCGGCCCGTCTCGAGCGTGCGGGCCACCGCCTCCGCATTCATCCAGGCCATCATGAGCACGGTCCCGTCCTCTGCCTGCGCGATGGCGGGGATCAGGCCCTTGGCGTCGTAGGTGAGACTTGCCGGGTCAAACATGACAATTTCCTTTTCTGGCCCGCGCGCTTATCTAGGCCCTCGGGAGGCACTGCAAGGCTCATGGAACAAGACCTGATGAAGCTATACTCCACGCGCATCCTCGCGCTGGCGGCGGACATCCCGCATTTGGGGCGCCTCGAGGCGCCTGACGGGACGGCGCGGGAGCGCTCCCCGCAATGCGGATCGGCTGTGACGGTGGATGTGGTGACCGAGGCCGGGCGCGTCAGCGGCTTTGCACAGGATGTGAAGGCCTGCGCGCTGGGTCAGGCGGCGGCGTCCGTGGTGGGCAGCCATGTCATCGGCAAATCCCGCGCCGACGTGGCCCAAGCGCGGGACGCCCTGCGCGCCATGCTCGAAGGCGGCGCGCCGGGTCTGACCTGGAACGGGTTCGAGGTGCTCGAGGCGGCCGTCCCTTTCAAGAACCGCCATGCCTCCATCCTCCTGTCGCTCGACGCCACGCTCGCCGCGCTCGACGATGCGGAGGCGAAAGCAGCCTGAACGCCTGTCACACAGCGAAAAAACGCCGCGTATCCTGGCAGGGACACGCGGCGTGAGGTGTGCAATCCGATGATCTGACGCTGGCCGGTGAGAGAGGCAGATCTCAGGGCCGGTATGCTGGGGGCATCAGCGCGAACGAGGGGACAAAAGCGCTTAGCGTCAGGGGACCGCAGGCAGAAACCTTAGAGAAATGCGGGCATCCAGAGCCCGGTATAGAGCATGACCATGAGTGCCGTGATGCCGATCACGTCCTTGAGAAGCGTCGGGATGCGGAGGAGGGTGGCGATCTTTTTCATGGTGCAGCTCGTGTCGTTCATCTCTGTTGACACTTTGTTCTCATACGTGGCGCCCGTCGTAAAGAACTTTTTGAGAACATGCGCGAACTTTTCGAGACGAGCCCGCCTAACCCACTGAGATCAAACGGATCGCCCTGTCCTGCTCCATGAACCATAGGAGAACACGCGCCGCCTTACCACGCGGGCTCTCCAGTGTGGGATCGTCGTGCAGGAGCTTGCGCGCGTCGCTCTGCGCGGTGGCCATGAGGCCAGGCATCGCTTCCAGATTGGCCACGCGGAACCGTGGCAGGCCCGACTGAGCCGTCCCGATCATGTCGCCCGCCCCGCGGATGGCGAGGTCCTCCTCGGCGATGCGAAAGCCGTCCTCCGTCTCGCGCATGATGCGCAGGCGGCGCTCGCCCCCCTCGGTGAGCGGGGCCTGGTAGATGAGGAGGCAGGTGGAGGCCAGCGCGCCGCGCCCCACCCGGCCCCGTAGCTGGTGGAGCTGCGCGAGGCCGAAGCTCTCGGCGCGCTCGATGACCATGATGGAGGCGTTGGGCACGTTCACGCCGACCTCGATCACCGTCGTCGCCACGAGGACCGACGTCTCGCCCGAGGCGAAGCGCGCCATCGCCGCGTCCTTATCGGTGGGCGGCATCTGGCCGTGGACGAGCCCCACGACCCCCTCCCCGAGCGCAGCGCGGAGCCGCTTGAAGCGGTCCTCGGCGGCGGTCATGTCCACCGTCTCGCTTTCTTCCACGAGGGGGCAGACCCAGTAGGCCTGCTTGCCCTCCGCCACTGCCGCGCGAAGCTTCGCCACCACGTCCTCGAGCCGCTCCATGGGGACCGTGGCCGTCTGGATCGGCGTCCGCCCGGGGGGCTTTTCATCGAGGAGGGAGACATCCATGTCCCCGTATTGCGCCAGCGCGAGGCTGCGCGGGATGGGCGTGGCCGTCATGACGAGCACGTCCGCCGCCGCACCCTTCTCGCCAAGGAGGAGCCGCTGGCGCACGCCGAAACGGTGCTGCTCGTCCACGATGGCCAGCCGCAGGTCGGAGAAGATCACATCCTTCTGAAACACCGCATGGGTGCCCACGAGGATGTCGATCTCACCCGCCGCCAGCGCGCGAAGCTTCTCATCCCGGCCCGCGCCCTTGTCGCGGCCAGTGAGCAGCACGAGCCGCACGCCCGCATGGGCGGCCATAGGCGCGAGGCTCTCGAGGTGCTGGCGCGCGAGGATCTCCGTGGGCGCCATCATCACCCCCTGCCCGCCGGCCTCCACGGCGATAAGGAGCGCAAGGAAGGCGACGAGCGTTTTTCCTGCGCCCACATCGCCTTGCAGCAGCCTGTTCATGCGCTTCGGGCGCGCCATGTCGGCGGCGATCTCTTCCATGGCGCGGGTCTGCGCGCCCGTGGGATCGAACGGCAGCGCCGCGAGAATGCGCTGCCGGAGCCGTCCGTCCCCCTCGGTGACGAGCCCCTTTGCCTTCCGGTCCCGCGCGCGGGCGAGCGCGAGCGTCAGCTGATGGGCGAGGAGTTCGTCATAGGCCAGGCGGAGCCGCGCCTTGGCGGAGGGCGAGACATCGCCCATGGTGCGAGGCGCCTGCACGGCGCGGATCGCCTCTGTCGTCGTGGGCCAGCTCTTCTCGGCCACGAGTGCCGCATCGGCCCATTCCGGAAAGTCGGGGAGCCGTTCCAGCGCGCCTGCCACGGCCTTCGACAGCACCTTGGAGGTCACGCCCGCGCCCTGGGGATAGACAGCCTCCACCTCCGGGATCTCGCCCAGATCGGAGGGCGCCACGACGTGATCGGGATGGACCATGTTGGCCTCCCCGTCGAAGAGCTCGACCTTGCCGGAGACCACGCGCCGCGCACCCACGGGCAGGATTTTCTCCAGATACGGCCCCCGCGCGTGGAAATACACGAGCTGAAACGCCGTCGCGCTGTCTTCCACGAAGATGCGATGGGGCGCGCCCTTCCGGCTCGGCGCGTGGTGGCGCTTGACCTCCACCTCCACCGTCAGCGTCGCGGGGAGCTCTTGCCCCTGCACCGTTGTCACCGGGCGGCGGTCGATGATCGCGTGGGGCAGATGAAAGAGCAGGTCGCGCGGCTTCTCGATGCCGAGCGCGGCCATGTTCTGCGCCATTTTCGGGCCCACGCCGGGGAGCGTTTCGAGGTCGCTGAAGAGCGGAAAGAGGAGTTCCGGGCGGGTGCTCATCCGCCGATGAGGTCCAGCCAGCCATCTTCGTCGATGGTCTCGATGCCGAGCTCTTCGGCCTTCTTGGCCTTGGATCCCGCAGCCGGGCCCGCCACGAGGAGGTCGGTCTTGGCGCTGACCGACCCCGAGACCTTCGCCCCCAGCGCCTCGGCGCGGGCCTTCGCCTCGGCGCGGGTCATCTTTTCCAACGTTCCGGTGAAGACCACCGTCTTACCCGCAACGGGCGAGCTCTGCGCCGGTGCGGCCTCGTCCTCGATCGTGAGCTCTGCGGCCAGCCGGTCGATGGAGGCGCGCTCGCGGTCCTGCGCGAAGGTGGTGATGAGGGAGGCGGCGAGCGTCTGGCCGATGCCGTCCACGCCCAGAAGGTCCTGCCAGGCGGAGCTCGTCGCCAGCGCCTCCTTGGTCTGCGCCTCCATGGCCGGTTCCCGCGCGGCGTTGTGCATGGCCTCCGTGAAGGCGTGCCAGCTGCCGTAATGGCGCGCGATGAGGCGCGCGGCGGCCTCGCCCACGTGGCGGATGCCCAGGCCGAAGAGGACGCGGGAGAAGGCGAAGTTCCGCCGCGCCTCGATCCCGGCAAAGAGATTTTCGGCGGATTTCGCGCCGTAGCCCTCGCGATTGGCGAGCTTGGAGACGTTTTCCGCGTCCCGCGCGGCCAGGGTGAAGATGTCGGCGGGCTCGCGGATGGGGAGCGTGTCGTCGGCGTAGAACATCTCGATCTGTTTCGCGCCGAGGCCGTCGATGTCCATGGCCCCGCGGGACACGAAATGCTTGAGCTTTTCCACCGCCTGCGCCGGGCAGATGAGGCCGCCGGTGCAGCGGTGGACGGCGTCGCCATCTTCCCGGATGGCCTCGGAGCCGCATTCCGGGCAGGTGCTGGGGAAGCGGAAGGGCTCCGTCCCCGAAGGCCGCTTGCCGAGGTCCACGTCGGAGACCTTCGGGATGACGTCGCCCGCCCGGTAGACCTGCACCCAGTCGCCGGCGCGGATGTCCTTGCCGCCGCGGATCTCGCCGCCCTTGTTGTCGCGCCCGGCGATGTAGTCCTCGTTGTGGAGCGTGGCGTTGGAGACGACGACGCCGCCCACGGTGACGGGCGTGAGGCGCGCCACGGGCGAGAGCGCGCCGGTGCGGCCCACCTGAATGTCGATGGCCTCGAGCCGCGTCCAGGCGAGCTCGGCCGGGAATTTGTGCGCGATGGCCCAGCGGGGCGTGCTGGAGCGGAAGCCCATGCGCGACTGCAGCGCGAGGTCGTCGACCTTGTAGACGACGCCGTCGATGTCATAGCCGAGCGTCGCGCGCTTCTGCTCGATCTCGCGGTAGTGGGCGAGCATCTCCTCGGGCGTGTCGCAGCGCTTGGTGAGCGAGTTGGTGGAAAAGCCGAGTTCGGCCATGCGCGCGATGGCGCCGAGCTGCGTGTCCGCCAGCGGCTCCGACAGTGCGCCCCAGCTATAGGCGAAGAAGCGCAGCGGACGGGCGGCGGTGATGCCGCTGTCGAGCTGGCGCAGCGAACCGGCCGCGGCGTTGCGCGGGTTGGCGAAGGTCTTTGCGCCCTTTTCGGCCTGCGCGGCATTGAGCGCCTCGAAATCGGCATGGGCCATGTAGACCTCGCCCCGGATTTCGAGGAGCTCCGGCGCGGCCTCGAGCGTCTCCGGCACGTCCGCGATGGTGCGGGCGTTGGCGGTGACGTCCTCGCCCACGGCCCCGTCGCCCCGCGTGGCCGCCTGCACGAGCTTGCCCTTTTCATAACGCAACGCGAGCGACAGACCGTCGATCTTGGGTTCCGCCGTGTAGGCGAGACCGGCCTCCGCCCCGACCCCGAGGTATTTGCGCGTGCGCGCGTCGAACTCGGCGACGTCGGCATCGTCGAAGGCATTGGCGAGCGACATCATCCGCACGGCATGGGTGACCTTGCCGAAGGCTTCGTTGACCGCCGCGCCCACCTGCTCCGACGGGCTGTCCTCGCGCATGAGATCTGGAAAGCGCGCCTCGATGGCGGCGTTCCGGGCCTTCAGCGCGTCATAGTCGGCATCAGAGATCTCGGGCGCGTCGTCGGTATGGTAGGCGCGGTTGGCGCGGGCGAGCTTGCCCGCGAGGACGGCCAGTTCCTCGGCGGCCTCGCTCTCCGTCAGGTCCTCGATCTCGACCGTGCTCTGAGCTGTCTTCGCCATGCATCCTGCCCGTGGTCACCTTCTGGGAGGTGTTAGGCCGCGTGGCGGGATGCGTCCAGCCTTGCGCCCTTGCCGAATGCCGCGAACGCCCTGGGGGCCTGCCCGTCCAAGGAGCATCGTCGCGGGTTTTCGGCGCAGTAGAGGTCATGCCAGCAGGTGCAAGACGCGGTGCCCCGTCCGCGCAAGACCCAAGAAGGCCGCGCGTGGCGACCGTAGGGACATGCGAGAAACAATCCGGCGCCCTCGACTGCACAGCGGCGCCGTCAACGTTAGGGAAATTCGTTACGCCTAATTGGCTGCGGCAGTGCTCAAGGAACGGCGAAAGCCCGCCGCGTCAGGCGCGGATGGCCACAGGCGCCTCTTCGGCCGCGCGTTCGGGATCGCGCAGCACATAGCCGCGGCCCCACACCGTTTCGATGTGGTTTTGGCCGTCCGTCGCGGTCGAGAGCTTCTTGCGCAGTTTGCAGATGAAGACGTCGATGATCTTCAGCTCCGGTTCGTCCATCCCGCCATAGAGGTGGTTGAGGAACATCTCCTTCGTCAGCGTCGTGCCCTTGCGCAGCGAGAGGAGCTCGAGCATTTGATATTCCTTGCCGGTGAGGTGCACGCTCTTGCCGTCCACCTCCACGGTCTTGGCGTCGAGGTTCACCACCACGCGACCGGTCTTGATGATGCTTTGTGCATGGCCCTTGGAGCGGCGGATGATCGCGTGGATGCGGGCGACGAGCTCTTCACGGTGGAAAGGCTTCGTCATGTAATCGTCGGCGCCGAAGCCGAACCCCTTGATCTTGCTTTCGGTGTCGGTGTCGCCCGACAGGATCAGGATCGGCGTTTCGATCCGACTCAGCCGGAGCTGGCGCAGCACCTCGAGCCCGTTCATGTCCGGAAGATTGATGTCGAGCAGAATAAGATCATAGTCATAGAGCTTGGCGAGGTCGATCCCCTCTTCGCCCATATCGGTGGCGTACACATTGAGATTGGCATGGGTGAGCATCAATTCGATGCTCTTGGACGTGGTGGGGTCGTCTTCCACAAGCAGTACGCGCATCAACACTTCCTCCGAATGGCCCGCTGACGACACATTCGCAGCCAATGGTTAATACCGCGTTACCATGAAAAAATCCTTTTCACCACAACTTAAGGTTGCCGGTATTGCTTCAGCGCCGTGGCCTTCAGCGCCTTCTCCCCGTGCTTGGTCACCGCATTCATCCAGCTCTCAAGCTCCTCCATGCTCAGCGCGTAGAGCTGGCAGGCCTCCTCGCGCGTGATCAGCCCTGACAGGATCCCCTTGATGACGGTGGCTTTCCTGCTGGCCACCCAGCGGGTGGTGTTGACGGGCGGCAGATCCGCACGGGTCATGACGCTGCCATCGGGCAGTGTCACGGTCCTCGGGCCATCCAACTTCTTCAAGAACATGACTCTCACTCTTTTGCGCGACCTTTCCGTCCCTCATGCTCCCGCTTCGCTTAACGGGCGATGAAACGCGCCCTTGTGAGTGTGTCGCATTTTTCTATATTCCAGCTTTCTCACCAAAGGATGCACTGATGTCGCTCGACATGGCCCCCGAACTGAACTCGCTCGGTTTTGCAAAGCCTCCCGCGGAGACGCGGGTGGTGGTTGCGATGTCGGGCGGCGTGGACAGCTCCGTGGTGGCCGCCGAGCTCGCGCGCGAGGGCTACGATGTCGTCGGCGTCACGCTCCAGCTCTACGACCACGGCGCGGCGCTAGCAAAGAAAGGCGCCTGCTGCGCGGGCCGTGACATCCACGATGCGCGCCGCGTGGCCGAGGAAATGGGGTTTCCGCACTACGTGCTCGACTACGAGAACACCTTTCGCGAGGCGGTCATCGACGAGTTCGCTGACAGCTACCTCGCCGGCGCCACGCCAGTGCCCTGCATCCGCTGCAACGAACGGGTGAAGTTCCGCGACCTCCTCGAAACCGCCAAGGACCTCGAGGCCGATTGCATGGCCACCGGGCACTACATCCAGCGCAAGATCGGCGCGGCCGGGCCGGAGCTGCACATGGCCGCCGATCCCGTGCGCGACCAGAGCTATTTCCTGTTCTCCACCACCCGGGAACAGCTCGATTACCTGCGCTTCCCGCTGGGGCATCTGAGCACGAAGGCGGAGACGCGCGCGCTCGCGGCCAAGCACGGGCTGCCCGTGGCCGACAAGCCCGACAGCCAGGACATCTGCTTTGTCCCGAACGGCGACTACGCCGCCGTCATCGAAAAGCTGCGCCCGGGGGCGGCCGATCCGGGCGAGATCGCCCATGTGGACGGTCGCGTGCTCGGTACCCATGGGGGCGTCATCCACTACACGATCGGCCAGCGCCGGGGGCTCGGGATCGGCGGCCTCGACGAGCCGCTTTACGTGGTGAGGCTCGATGTCGATGCCCGCCGCGTGGTGGTGGGGCCCAAGGAGATGCTCGCCACGCGCCGTGTGCCGGTGGCGGATGTGAACTGGCTGGGGGACGCGCCTTTCGAGAGCCGCGACGCCTGGGAGATCACCGCCAAGGTCCGCTCCACCCGTCCGCCGCGGGAGGCCGTACTGCGCCCCACGGGGCCGCGCACGGCGGAGGTGGAGCTTGTGGTGGCCGAGGAAGGCATCAGTCCCGGCCAGGCCTGCGTGTTCTACGCGCCGGACAGCCCTCGGGTGCTCGGCGGCGGCTGGATCGTCCGCGGCTGAGACCGGGGCGGGCGGCGCAGGCGGTAGCGAGAAGCCAGCCCGTCGTTCCCCGAGGTATGCCGGGGCCGAGGGACGGGAGAGGTCAGGCGGCTCCTAGGTCCAACCGCTCCAGCACCGACCGGGCGGCGCGGAGGCCCGGGGCCTCACCCCCCTGCCCCAACCGCGCCATCGTGAGCGCCATGGCCGCGTCCTGGGTCGTGGTGTCGTGGGCCAGGGCATCGAGCGCGGGCGCGATGGCCTCCGCGCGGCACGCCCTGCCGATGAATTCGGGGACGGCGCGGGTCTCGCTGACGAGGTTGACCAGCGTGACCGTGTCGGTGAGGAGGCGCGCGTTCACATAGCTGCGCGTGAGCCAGTTCATGTCGTAGGCGATGACCATGGGCGTCCCTGCGGCGGCGAGTTCCAGGGACACCGTGCCGGAGGCCGCGAGCGCCAGATTGGCCGCCGCCATGGCGACGCGGCGCTCCTCTGCTGCGTCCGACGCGCCCATGCCCTCGCCCGTCAGGAGGAGTGGCCGCGTCGGGAGCCGCTCCGAGAGCGCCCGCACGCGCGGCGCGATATGGGGCAGCGTGGGCAGGATCACGGGCCAGTCCCGAAGGGCCGACCGCCCGATGGCCTCGGCGAAGATCGGGATGAGACGCTCCACCTCTCCCGCGCGGGAGCCGGGGAGGAGGACGAGCGCGCGGCTGTCACCGAGGCCGTGCCGCGTCCGGAACGCGCGGCTGGCCTCCTCCGACACGGGCGCCCTCGCCACGATGGGGTGCCCAACGAAGTCGCAGGTCATGCCATGGGCGGTCATGTAAGGCGGCTCGAAGGGAAAGAGCGCGAGCACGTGGTCCACGATCGGCGCCATTCGCGCCGCGCGCCCGGGCCGCCATGCCCAGACCGTGGGCGCGACATAGTGCAGGGTCGGGATCTCCGACGCGGCCTTCACCTGTTTCGCCACCCGCAACGAGAAATCCGGACTGTCGATGGTGAGGATGGCATCCGGGCGCCAGGCCAAGGCGGCATCGGCGGTCTCCCGGATGCGGCGCTTCAGCGCGAAGTACTTGGGCAGAACCTCCGCGATCCCCATCACGGAAAGCTCCTCCATGGGAAAGAGGCTCTCCATGCCCGCCGCCTGCATCTGGGGTCCGGCCACGCCTCGCAGCTCCATCCCCGGCCGGAGCGCCTTCAGGCCAGCGATCAGTGCCGCGCCCAGGGCGTCGCCGGAGGGCTCCCCGGCCGTGATGAAAAGCTTCACGGCCGCACCCAGAGGAAGAGACCGGCGGCCTCCGCCTCCGCAACGGTGGTCTCCCGCTCGAGCACGAGCACGCCACCGGCGGCGATGACGATCCCTTCGAGCCCGGCCTCCGCGGCGTTTCGAACCGTCCCCGGGCCGATGGTGGGCATGTCCACGCGGAGCTCCTGGCCGGGCTTCGGCGCCTTGAAGAGGAGACCGCCCGGTGGCAGGCCGGGGTCCCGCGTCGCCTGGAGCGCGGCGGGCCCGGGCCACCAATCGGCGGCGAGGCCCATCGGGTCCGGCCCGGTCGGGAGCACCTGGCGCGACAGAAGTGACCGGATCATCCAATCGGTCCCGGGCAACGCCTCCACGGCGAGCGCCTGACCCGCGGCGACGATGCAGGCCTGTCCCACATCGGCGGCCCCGAGGGCCGCGACGATCGCCGCCCCGCGCGCGGCGTCTGTCACGTGCTCTTCCGTGACCGCGCCCGCGAGGAGCCCGGGGGCCGGCAGGAGGTCAGGGGCGATGGCCCCGGCGCCGATCACCTCGAAGCCCGCCTCTTCGAGGATCGCGACCAGAGCCCGCAAGGCGCCGTCGTCCCCGTGTCTCAGCGCGTCGGTGAGCCGGGGCACCAGGGGTGCCGTGGCGGCGTCTATCGCGGAGGGGTCGATGGCGGGCCGCGTCACCTTGCCTGCAAGGCACAGGCGCGTGACGCCTTCGGATCGAAACGTGTCGAATACGCTGCCGAGATGCTCCAGCCGGAAAGTGAGATCGGGGGAGAGGTCGTCGGGCCCATGGCCCGCCAGCGCCGCGACGAAGGGCGGCTCCGGGACCTGCGAGACGATCTCGCGCGGCAGCGCACCCGCACCGGCGATGAGCGCCAGGCGTCCGGTCATTTCGGGGTCAGGAAGCCGCGGTCGCTTTCCCCGCCGGTGATGAAGCGGACCATGTCCTGCACATAGGCGCTTTCGCTTTCGTCCTTGAGGCGGCGCGCGCGGTCGAGAAAGGCGCCGTCGCCCTGAGCGAGCATCTGGAAGGCCGCGCGGAGGGCGGTGATGTCGCTCCGCGCCACGCCGCGGCGCTTGAGACCCACGAGGTTGAGCCCGTCGAGTTCGCCCCGGGCGCCCTGGACGAGGCCGTGGGGCATGACGTCGGCGGTGACCATGGAGAGCGCGCCGATGATCGCGCCGCGCCCGATGCGCACCCATTGGTGGATGCCGCTCAGCCCGCCGACGATGACGTCGTCCTCGAGCACGCAGTGACCCGCGATGGCCGCGGAATTCACGACGATGACGCGGTCGCCGATCCGGGCGTCATGGGCGATGTGGCAACCGGCCATGAAGAGTCCGTCATCGCCCACACGCGTCACGCCGCCGCCGCCCTCGGTGCCGGTGTTCATGGTTACGTGCTCGCGGATGCGGTTGCGCGCGCCGATCACGAGCTCGGAGGCCTCGCCCTTGAACTTTAGGTCCTGGGGGATCTCGCCCAGCACGGAGAAGGGGAAAACGACCGTCCCCTCGCCGATCCGGGTCCGTCCGCTGACGACGACATGGCTCTTCAGCTCCACGCCGGGGCCCAGCGTGACGTCGGGGCCCACAATGGAGAACGGACCCACGCGGGCCGTGGGGTCGATTTCCGCACCGTCCTCGACGATCGCCGTGGGGTGGATCGGCCCGCTCACGGGCGCACCCGCTCCGGACCTGATCCGGGGCCTCCGTGGCAGGCGCGTGGCACGGGTCCGCCGCGCGGCCCGGCAGCGTGAGGCTGGCGGGCGCGCCTCACGCGGGCAGGTCCATCATGGCGGTGAACTCGGCCTGGCAGGCGAGCTCTCCGTCCACCGTCGCCCGACCCTCGAACTTCCAGACCTTGCCGCCCGCCTTGCCGCGCAGCGTCGTGAGGTCCATGCGCAGCACGTCGCCCGGAATGACCTTGCGGCGGAACTTGCAGCCGTCGATGGCCATGAAATAGATCAGCATCTCCTTGTCCGCGAGGCCGAGCGACGTCCCCACCATCACTGCCGCGGTCTGCGCCATGGCCTCCACAATGGTGACGCCGGGCATGATCGGCGTGCCGGGGAAGTGACCCTGGAAATGGGGCTCGTTCATGGTGACGTTCTTCCAGCCGGTGGCGGCGCGCGTCCCGTCGATGTCGGTGACGCGATCGACGAGGAGAAACGGATAGCGGTGCGGCAAAAGCCTTTGGATGAGTTGGATATCCGCGGTCTCGTGCGCGGAAGGGGCGTCTGTCATGGAGGGTCCTTTCTGCCTCCCGCGGGGCTAGCAAGGGGGCGCGGCGCTGGCAAGCGCGCTACTCTGCGGGACCGTCCCCCGGCGCAGGCGCGGCCTCGTCGGGCGGCACCGGGCGCAGTTCCGTGGCCGCGTCGATGCGGGCGATGGCGATGTCGGTGATGTCCACGGCATCGGCGCGCAAGAGCACGCTTTCGGCCTCGATCAACACCGCGGCGCCGGCCTCCCGCATGATCTGGTTCAGGATCGGGCGCACCGCCTGGCTGAAGGAGCGTCGCCGCAGCTCCGCGGTGGCCTCGATCTCCGCCTCGCGGGCGTCGCGCTCCTCCCGGGCGGCCTGCACGCGGTCATCGAAATCCTGAGCCAGCGCGGCGAATTCCTCCCGCGGGAGCGTCGCGCGGCGCTCGGTGAGCTCGAGCTCCTCGGCGCGGAAGGCATCGGCTAGCTCCTGGTTCTCGAGGCCGAAGACGCGTTGCTCCTCGGCGATCTCGGCGAGGATGGAGCGGCCGAGCTCCGTCTCCGGGAAAAGCCGCGCGGATTCGATGGTGAGCACCGGGGAGCGCAGCGCCAGCGGCTCCGTGAGGGTCTGGGCAGAAGGCCCCGCGGCGGATGCGCAGAGGCCGAGCGCCACGAGCCCCGCGCGGAGCCCGCGCCCGAGGCCCATCAGAACGAGGTGGAGATCGTCAGATCGAACTCCTGCTCCACGTCGAATTCCTCTTTCTGCAGCGCATCGCTGAAGTTGAAGCGCAGGGGTCCGAGGGGGCTGTCCCAGAGGATGGCGATGCCGACCACGCTGCGCGCGGTGAAATCGTCGTAGAAGACGGTGCCGGTGGCGCCCGTGGTATCGCCGATGTTCCAGACCGAGCCGTAATCGAAGAAGACGCCGCCCGAGATCCCGTATTCTTCCGGCAGGCCGATGGGAAAGAGCGCCTCGAGGCGCGCGACGGCGAAGAACTCGCCGCCTAGCGCGTCGTCGAAGGTGGCGCCGGAGGCCGCCGTGCCCCGCTCCCGCGGGCCGATGCCCGAGGCCGAGAAGCCCCGCATGCGCCGCGAGCCCAGGAAGAAGCGGTCGGTAACACGGCTCGAGCCGTCGAGGTAGTTCAGCGCGCCCCCCTCGAGCGTGGCGCGCAGCAGCACGTCCTCGCCCAGGACGCGCGTTTCCGCGGCGGCGAGCGCGGTCGTCTCCACGAACTGGCTGTCGCCGAAGGAGAACTCCTGCCCCACGCGGAACAGCACGCCCGCGCGCGGATTGATCCCCGTGCGGCGGTTGTCGAAGGAGTAGCTGTAGGACAGGCCATAGGTCGTCTCGTCGCCCCGCAGGCCCTCCGATTGCAGGATGCCGGCGGCGTCGGGATCCACGTCGAAGAGATCCCGGTTGCGCACGAAGACGCCCGTCGTCAGCCGACCGTTCTCGGAGACGGGGAAGCCCAGGGAGGGCGAGACCAAGAAGGTCTGCGTGTCGTAGAGCGCGTCGTCGTTGTTGGTGCGCGCGAAGTTGAACCGCAGCCCCCCCGCGAGGTCGCGGTCAAAGAGGCCGGGCTCGATGAAGTTCACCGAGAAGATCGCGTTGTCCTGCCCGGTGGCGAGCCGCGCATTGAGCGTCTGCCCGCGCCCGAGGAAGTTCCGCTCGGAGAACTCGAAGATGAGGCCGAAGCCGTTCTCGGTGGAGAAGTTACCCCCGAAGGAGAAAGAGCCGGTGGGCTGTTCCACCACGTCCACGTCGATGACCACCTGGTCGGGCGCGGAGCCTTCGCGGGCATTGACGTCGGCATTGGCGAAATAGCCCAGCGCGCGGATGCGCTCGGCCGAGGCGCGGATCTGGCGCGGGTTGAACGGGTCGCCCTCCACCACGCGGAACTGGCGGCGGATGACGCGGTCGAGCGTGGTGGTGTTGCCCTCGATATCGATGCGCTCCACGAAGACCCGCGGGCCGCGGTCGATCTCGAAATCCACGTCGAGCGTCAGGTCGCGGTCGTTGCGGGTGATGCGCGGCGTGACGCGCACGAAGTTCAGCCCCCGCTGCAGCGCCAGCGTCTCGAGCCGGTCGATGGAGTTCTCGATGGCCACAGGCGAGTAGATCGCGCCCTCCCGCAGACGCACCGCTCCTTCGAAATCCGCGCTGTCCACGTCCTCGAGAAGCGAGGTCGTCGTCACCGCGCCCACGCGGAATTGCTGTCCCTCGATGACGTTGAAGGTGATGAAGAAGGCATCGCGCTGGGGGCTGAGCTCCGAGGCCACGCTCACCGTGCGGAAATCCACGTAGCCGCGGGAATTGTAGAAATCACGCAGCACCTGCTGGTCGAAGGCCAGGCGATCCTCCACGAAGGTGTCGGTGCGCACGAGGAGCCGGAAGAGCCCCGCCTGCGTCGTCTCGAGCACGCGCCGCAGACGGCGGTCCGAAAAGGCCCGGTTGCCCACGAAGGAGATGCGCTCCACCTCCACCACGCCGCCCTCGGTGATCTCGTAGATCAGGTCCACGCGGTTCTCCGACCGACGGATGATGCGCGGGGTGACGGTGGCGGCGATCCGGCCCTCGTTGGCATAGGCCTGGCTGATGGCCGCGGCGTCCTGTTCGGCGATCGTTGGGTTGAAGACGCGCCGGGGCTGGGACCGCACGAGGCGCTCGAGGTCGGCATCGTCGATCCGCGCGTTGCCCTCGAAGGCGACCTGGTTCACCGTGGGAAACTCCTCCACGATGATGGTAAGCGTGCCGCCCGACGGCACCGCGTCCACGCGCGCGAAAAGGCCCGAGGCGCGGATGCGCTGGATGGCGTCGTTGATCTCGCCCGCGCTCAGCACCTCGCCCGGGGCAATGCCCGCAAAGCTGATGATGGTCGCCGTCTCGATCCGGCGATTGCCTTCCACATTGATGCTGGAGATGCGCGATTGCGCGACGGCGTCGAAGGCGAGAAGAAGCGCCACACCGAAGGCCAAGGCAAAGGCCAGCCCCCGTGCCCGCGTTGTGCTCGTGAACCGCTGCATTTCGCCCCCGCCGGTTTGCCTGCTCTTTTTTTATGAGCCTAGCTGTTAGCGGGTTGGTCCTGACCTGTCAAAAGCAACGGAACGCAGAACGCCGCGCAAGCGCGCGGCCAGGGTCGGAGTGTTGCGAGGGAGGCTCAGAAGCCGGCGGGGATCGCCAGGTAGCCGATATTGGAGGCGGCGACGAGCGCCAGCCCGATGGCGGCCACGAAAAGCAGACGGTCCCATGCCAAATCGACGATGAGGCCGAGCCCCTTTGCGTTGTTCTGAATGGTTTGCATAGCTTTTCCCCTCTGGGCCGATGCCGCAAAATCGCCTCAGATTGGGGCGACAATGGGGCGCGCAAGGGGTGTCTTGAGGGCGCCCCGGTCTCAGAGCACGCGGCACACGATATCGTTGGCCAGACCAAAAACCATAACGAACATGACGATGGACAGCCCGAACACCATGAGGCCGTTCATGACCTTGGCCGAGGGCGGGCGGCGCGCGGCGGCCTCGTAGGCATGGAGCACGAGGTGTCCGCCATCGAGGATCGGGATCGGAAAGAGGTTCACGAGCCCCACCGCCGTGGAGATGAAGGCGATGAACTGGATGAAATCGTCGATCCCGAGGCTCGCCATGGTGCCCGCGGTGGTGGCGATGCCCACGGGCCCCGACAGGTTGCAGGTGCCGATGGCGCCGGTGATGATGTTCCAGAGCCCGTCAAGCGAGGCCACGATGATGAAGCCGACCTGGCTGATCGCCGCGGGGATCGCGGTGAGCGGCCCCACGGTCTCCGTGACGGGGTCAAAGAACGTCCCGCCGCGCAGCCCGATCCTGTAATTCTGCTCGAAGCCCCCGCCCTCGAGCCGCTCGTCGGTGGCGCGCGGCTCCAGCGTGAAATCGAGCACCTCGCCGTCGCGCCAGACCTCGAGCGCGAGGGGCTTTCCGGCCGTGGCGGTCACGATGTCGATCATGTCGTCGAAGACCGCGATGTCCTGGCCGTCGATGGTGCGCACCACATCGCCCGGCTCGATCCCGGCATCCTCGGCCGCGCTTTCCAGCGTCACGCCCCGCACCAGGGGCGGTGAGATGTGAGGGGCCTCCACCTCCATCTCGCGCCCGTCGCGCTCGATGACGTAAGCAAGCGTGGCTGTGCGCGGCAGCGTCTCGCGGAGGCTCGAAAGCTCCTCGAGCGAGGCGAGCGGCACGCCCCCGATGGAGCGGATCACGTCCCCCTGCTCGAGCTCGTTGACCACGGGCATGGGCAGGCTCGTATCCACCGTGAGCGGCTCCCGCGCCTCCCCGTTGAACATGTAGAAGGCGGCAAAGATGACCGCCGAGAGGATGAAATTGAACACCGGCCCCGCCGCCACCGTGAGCGACCGCGCCCAGACCGGGGCACCGTGCATGGTGGCGCGCCGCTCCTCGGGCGTGAGCGTGCTCATTTCTGCGGCTTCCGCACCCGCCGAGGCCGCGTTGGCGTCGCCGCGGAACTTCACGTAGCCCCCGAACGGAAGGAGCGCGAGTTGCCAGACGGTGCCGTGCCTGTCGGTGCGTCTCAGGAGCGGCTTGCCGAAACCCACGGAGAAGACGTCCGCCTTGATCCCGCACCAGCGGCCCACGATGTAGTGGCCGTATTCATGGACCGCCACGATCACGCTCAGCGCCACGATGAAGGTGACGATCACCCAGGTCAGGCCACCGAAGGTCGCAATCAAGCTCGTAAGATCCATGGGCTGCCCTGCGGTTGGTGTTGGGGTGAAATGAGGGGTATCGCGCGACTAATCAAGGGGCGCTGAACGAGGCGTCAGAGCGCGACGTCGGGGACGGCAACGATCTGCGCGGCGGCGAGCATGACGAGCGAGGCCCCGAGGAGCCCGTCGAAGCGGTCGAAGAGCCCGCCATGGCCGGGGATGAGCGTGGAGCTGTCCTTGACGCTCATGCGCCGCTTGAGCGCGCTTTCGGCGATGTCGCCCATCTGGCTCGCGAGGCTGACGACCGCCGAAATCCAGATAAGGTCGCGCCCGGCATTGGTGAAGCTCAGGAACACCGCCCCGAGAAGCGCGGCGCCAAGCCAGCCTGCAAGGGTGCCGGACCACGTCTTCTTGGGCGAGATCGCGGGCCAGAACTTCGGACCGCCGAAGATGCGGCCTGCGAAGTAGCCCGCGACATCGGTGATGACGACCACGAGGATGAGCCAGATGATCCAGAGCATCCCGTGTTCCTCGCGAAACGTCACGAGCCCCCAGCCCGCGATGATGATGGCGAGCGAGAAGGCCGCGAAGGTGACCCGCTCCCGGCGGAGCGCGAGCGCGCCCAGAAGCGGCGGCACGAGGGCAAAGGCGAGGATCAGCGGATCGGCAAAGAGCCCCGACAGCACAGACGCGACGCCCGCCGCGAGTAGCATCCCGGGCACCGGCGCCTCGGGCGCAATCATCGTCCAGAGCTCCCAGACCATGATCGCCGTCACGAAGACGGTGAGCATCTGGAACCACACCCCGCCGAGCGCCACCGCGGCCACGCCGAGAACCGCCATGAGCGCGCCCGAGATGAGCCGCGCCCTCAGGTCCTCCCATTTCGGGGATGTCATGCGATCACGCCACCAAAGCGCCGCTCCCGCGCGCCGTAGCCCGCCACGGTGCGCTCGAATTCGTCGGCGCTGAAATCCGGCCAGAGCGTGTCGATGAATTCGTATTCCGAATAGGCCGATTGCCAGAGCAGAAAGTTCGAGATGCGCGCCTCCCCGCTCGTGCGGATGACGAGATCGGGATCGGGCAGAAAGCGGGTGTCGAGGAACCGCGCGAGGCATTCCGCATCGACGTCCGTGGGCGCCAGGCGCCCCTGGGAGACCTCCACCGCCATGCGCTGCGCGGCACGCGTCACCTCGTCACGGCCGCCATAATTGATGGCGATCGTGAGGTTGAGGCGGGTGTTGCCGGAGGTCATGAGCTCGAGATCGTCCATGAGCGCCACGAGGCTGTCCTCGAGCCGGATCCGGTCCCCGATGAAGCGCACCCGCACGCCCTGGGCGTGGAGCGCGCGCGCCTCCTGCGTGATATATCGCCGAAAGAGGCGCATGAGGCCTGCCACCTCCGTCTGCGTGCGTTTCCAATTCTCGGTGGAGAAGGCGAAGATGGTCAGGTGCGTGACGCCGATCGTGGGGCAGCGGCGCACGATATCCTTCACGCGGCGCGCGCCCACATGGTGACCCACGAGGCGCGGACGTCCGCGGCTTTGGGCCCAGCGGCCATTGCCGTCCATGATGCAGGCGACGTGAAACGGGGTGTCGGTGAAGGCGTTCACGGGCTCAGACCTGCATGATCTCTGATTGCTTGGTCTCGAGCTGGCTGTCGACCATCTTGATCATGGTGTTGGTCATGTCCTGGATCTCGCTCTCCCAGAGCTTCTGGTCGTCCTCGGCCATGCCCGCGGCCTTGGCTTTCTTGACCTGGTCCATGCCGTCGCGGCGGACGTTGCGGATCGCCACGCGGGCGCTCTCGGCGTATTGCGCGGCCACCTTGGAGAGCTCGCGGCGCCGCTCCTCGTTCAATTCGGGGATGGGCAGCATGATGATGGTGCCGTTGAGCTGCGGGTTGATGCCGAGCCCGCTTTCGCGGATCGCCTTCTCCACCTTGCCCACGAGGCTCTTGTCCCAGACGTTGATCGTCACCATCCGCGATTCCGGCACGTTCACGGTGCCCACCTGGTTGATCGGCGTGGGCTGGCCGTAGGCGTCCACCATCACCGGCTCGAGCATGGAGGCGGAGGCGCGCCCGGTGCGGAGCGAGGCGAATTCCGTCCGGAGCGAGGCGATGGCCCCGTCCATCCTCTTTTGCAAGTCGGCGGTGTCGGGTTCGATGATCTCGTCGGACATGGGCAAGCTGCTTTTGTCGTGAACTGAACTGCGGAGAGCCTATATCGCGGCTGACCCGAAAGTGTATAGGCGTCCTCGGCGCATGCGGCGTGTGTTGCACGCGGGGACCACCGTCGCGCGCCGCGGCGTCAGCCCTGCACGCGGGTGAATGTCCCCTGCCCCGCGAGGATCCCGCGGAAGCCGCCGGGCTCGTCGAGGGAAAAGACGATGATGGGGAGCTTATTGTCGCGCGCCAGCGCGATGGCGGAGGCGTCCATGACGCCCAGGCGCTTCTGCAGCACTTCGTCATAGGTGACGGTGTCGAACCGCTTGGCGTCGTCGTACTTCACCGGGTCCTTGTCATAGACGCCGTCGACCTTCGTGCCCTTGAAGATCGCCTCGCAGCTCATCTCGTTGGCGCGCAGCGTGGCGGCGGTGTCGGTGGTGAAGTAGGGATTGCCGGTGCCGGCGGCGAATATGCACACCCGCTTCTTCTCCAGGTGTCGCACGGCGCGGCGCCGAATATAGGGCTCGCAGACCTGGTCCATGGGAATGGCGGAGATCACGCGGGTGAAGATGCCCAGTTTCTCGAGCGCGGCCTGCATCGCGAGCGCGTTCATGACGGTGGCGAGCATGCCCATGTAATCGGCGGTCGTGCGCTCCATCCCCTGGGCGGAGCCCTGGAGCCCGCGGAAGATGTTGCCGCCGCCGATGACCATGCAGATCTCCACGCCGAGGTCGTGGACGCCCTTCACCTCCTGCGCGATGCGCTCCACCGTGGGCGGGTGGAGCCCGTAGCCTTGATCGCCCATGAGCGCCTCGCCGGAGATCTTGAGGAGAACGCGCTTGAAGCGGGGGTCGTGGTCGCTTTTTGCGTCGCTCATCTCCGGCCCCCTTGCATGCTGGTCGCACCATGTCGGAAAAGGCCCCGGGGTTCAACGCGGATTTCCCCCTGGCAGAGTAGGTGAGCTTTGGCGCGCAACACGCTCATAAGAAACAAGGAACTTGACCTGACGCTGCCGGTGCTGATCGCCGGCGCCACAGCGAGCGGGAAATCCGCCTTGGCGCTCGAGATCGCCGCCGCCCAGGGGCGCTCCATCCTCAATGCCGACGCGTTGCAAGTCTATGGGTGCTGGCGCGTGCTCACGGCCCGTCCCACGGCCGAGGACGAGACGGTGGCGCCGCACCTCCTCTACGGGCATGTCGCCCCCGACGCGCCCTATTCCGTGGGCGACTGGCTGCGGGAGGTGGCGCCGCTCCTCTCCGAACGGCCTGCCCCGATCATCGTGGGGGGCACCGGGCTCTACTTCCGCGCGCTCACGGAGGGCCTGGCCGACATCCCGCCCACGCCCGCCGAGATCCGCGCCACAGCCGATGCCCGCCTGGCCGAGCACGGGCTGGGCGCGCTTCTGGCAGAGCTCGACGCCGCCACCGCGCAGACCATCGACGCTCAGAACCCGGCCCGGGTGCAACGCGCCTGGGAGGTGCTCCGGGCCACGGGACGCGGGCTCGTGGACTGGCAGCGCGACACCCCGCCGCCGCTCGTGGCGCCCGGGCGGGCGCATCTCCTCCATCTCGACGCGCCGCGCGACTGGCTCGAGCATCGCATCACCGCGCGCTTCGACCAGATGATCGCCTCCGGCGCGTTGGAGGAGGCGCGGGCCATGCTGGCCCATTGGGAGCCGCGCCTTCCCGCGGCCAAGGCCATCGGCGCCCCCGAACTGATCGCGCATCTCAGGGGCGAGATCACGCTGCCCGAGGCACGCGAAGACGCCATCATCGCCACGCGCCGATACGCCAAGCGGCAGCGCACGTGGTTCCGGGCGCGCATGGGCACGTGGCGCAAGATCTCCCCTGCCCGCTGACATTTCGCGGGCCAGCGCTTGGACAAACCCCACATCTTGCGGCTTTGCAGGCCGCATTAACGCTGATATTTTGACACAATTCTGCCATAAGTCGCTGCTGCTGCCACAAGGTCCTTCCATGAACACCGATGCGCCGGGCGCGATCACGATCACGCCGCTTCCACAGATCGCCGCCCGCGCGGCGTGGCGTGCCGAAACGCTCCATGCCAGCGACGCGCACACGCTCCTCTGGTTTACCAAGGGCCAGGGTCGCATCGTGGTGGAGGGGAAGCGGTCCACCTTCGCCATCAACACCGTGGTCTTCCTGCCCGCGGGCACGCCGCATGCCTTCGACGCGCGGCCCGGGCATTTCGGGCAGGTGCTCACCGCGGCCCCGCACCCGACGCTGGAGATGCCCGAGGCGCCCATCCTCTATCGGGTGCGCGACGTGATCCAGCACGGGGAGTTCGTGAGCCTCTTCGAGGCGCTGCAGCGGGAGCTGACCCGGAACGGTGCTCCCGTGCAGGATACCCCCGTAACCCCCATACCGGAGCTTCGGATGCGCGCGGCGCGGCTCCATGTGGGGCTCATCGGCGTCTGGCTCTCGCGGCAGACGAACCAGCTTCGGACGGCGCAGGCCAACGCCTCCGAGGCGCTCGCGCGCCGCTTCACTCAGCTGGTGGAGCGCGACTACGCCAAGGGCCGCTCCGTGGATGCGCTGGCGCGCGAACTCGGCGTGACGCCCACCCATCTCACGCGGGCCTGCAAATCCGCGCTGGGGCTTTCGGCGCATACCCTCCTGAACGAGCGCGTCATGCACGAGGCCCGCGCCATGCTCACCCAGACCAGCCGGCCCGTGGGGCAGATCGCGCAGGGGCTCGGCTTCTCCTCGGCGGCCTATTTCACGCGCGCCTTTCAGAAGCAGACCGGCCGCACGCCAAGCGCGTTCCGCACCACGCGGACCCCGCTTCCCGCGCATATGGCGCCGTAGAAGCCGGTTGAACCCCGGCCCAAAGTCTGTTTTCCGACGTCGTGTATGTCGCTTTTGTTACGCGGATAGGCGAAAGCAGCCGTTGACCTCACAGCGGGAATGATGCGGAATACAGCATGCGCGAGGACAGCGTGCCGGGACGGCGCCGCGCGCAGGCGGGTGCAGAGCAGGCTGATCCTCGAAAGACTTATGTGTGTCACAGGGAGAACAAGATGACGCAGACGACCCCCAAGGTGCATCCCGCAGCGGTGATGTACGCCGAGGAACACAAGGCCGGTCTCATGGACCGCCGCGAGTTCCTGGCCCGCACCACGTCGCTGGGCGTGGCCACCACGGTAGCCTACGGCATGATCGGGGCGACCCCGGCCAAGGCCGCGGCCCATGCCCAGCAGGGCGGCACGATCCGCATGCAGATGGAAGTGCGCGCGCTCAAGGATCCGCGCACCTACGACTGGACCCAGATCGCCACCTACACCGCCGGCTGGCTCGAATACCTCGTGGAATACAATTCCGACGGCTCCTTCGAGCCCATGCTCCTCGAGAGCTGGGAAGTGAACGAGGACGCCACGCAGTACACGCTCAACGTGCGCCAGGGCGTGACCTGGAACAACGGCGACGCGTTCACCGCCGAAGACGTCGCCCGCAACATCGCGGGTTGGTGCGAGGCCGATGTGGAGGGCAACTCCATGGCCGGCCGCTTCGCCACGCTGATCGACAGCAATACGAACCGTGCCATCGAAGGCGCGATCGTCGTCGTCGACGAGAATACCGTGCAGCTCAACCTGCCCGCGCCCGACATCACGCTCATCGCCGGCATGGCGGACTACCCGGCGGCCATCGTGCACCCGGACACGTCGCTCGAGAGCATCGACAGCCCGATCGGCACCGGCTTCATGCGCCCCGTCGAGATCACGGTGGGTGTGCGTGGCGTCGTCGAGAGGAACCCCGACCACGAGTGGTGGGGCTATGCTGCCGGCAAGGGCGGCTTCATCGACCGCATCGAGTTCATCGATTACGGCACCGACCCGGCCGCGTTCGTCGCAGCCTTCGAGGCCGAAGAGATCGACATGAATTGGGAGACGGTGGGTGACTTCGTGGACATCCAGACGGGCCTCGGCCTCGTGCAATCCGACGTCGTCTCCGGCGCTACGGTCTGCATCCGTCCGAACCAGCTCGCCGAAGTGGACGGCATGCGCCCCTACGCGGACAAGCGTGTGCGTCAGGCCATCGCCATGGCCGTGGACAATTCCATTTGCCTCGAGCTTGGCGTTTCCGGTCTCGGCATCACCGCCGACAACGCCCATGTGGGCCCGGTGCACCCCGAGCACGATCCGTCTGTGACGCGCATCCCGTACAACCCGGCCCGCGCGGCCGAGCTGATGGCGGAAGCCGGTATGGCCGATTTCGAGCACGAGCTGATCTCCATCGACGACGATTACCGCAAGAACACCACCGACGCGGTGGCCGCGCAGCTGCGCGATGCGGGCATCAACGTGCGCCGAACGGTCCTGCCGGGCTCCACGTTCTGGAATGACTGGGCCAAGTACCCGTTCAGCTCCACGAACTGGAACCACCGCCCGCTGGGCACGCAGGTCCTCGGTCTCGCCTATCGCTCCGGCGAGGCGTGGAACGAGAGCGGCTTTGCGAATGCCGAGTTCGACGCGCTCCTCGCGCAGGCGAACTCCATCGCCGACGCGGATGCGCGCCGGGAGGTCATGGGCCAGCTTCAGGCCATCATGATCGACGAGGGCGTCACCATTCAGCCCTATTGGCGGACGCTCACGCGCCACCACCGCGAGGGCATGGTGGGTGTGGACATGCACATCGCCTACCTTCCGCAGGTCTATAAGTGGGCCTTCGCGGCCTAAGGGACCGCTAACACGACGGGGCCGCCGGGAGACCGGCGGCCCCTCCTCCGCGGACAGGGTCGAACCTCCCCGGAAAGCTACGCAAAGAGCGCCCTCCGACGATCACACGAGCGCGGCGCCACAGCCAAGACAGGGGCCCTGATGGGTAAGTTCATCCTCCGACGCGCGAGCGTCATGTTGCTGACGGCGATCTGCCTCACCTACATCGTCTTCTTCCTGACGAACCTCTATCCCAACCTCGAAAAGCTCGCGAAGACGCAGGGCAATTTCCGCATGACCGAGGCCGAGGTGCAAAGCTGGCTCGAGCCGCGCGGCTATCTCGAGCCGATGCCGGTGAAGTACCTGGAATGGGTGGGCGTCCTGCCCGGTCACCTGACCGAGCTCGAGGATGGCCGCGTGCTCGGCCGCTGCGTGCGGCCCGGGGTGGAGCCCGAGGACACGCCCGAATATTGCGGGCTTCTGCAGGGCAAGTGGGGCTTTTCCACCGTCTTCAAGGAGGGCGTGGGCGGCATCACCTTCGAGCGGCTGGGCCTCACCGGCTATCTCATGATGTGGGTGATGCTCGTCATGGTCCCGGGCGCGCTGATCTTCGGCGTGCTGGCGGGCATGCGCGAAGGCTCCCGCACCGACAGGACGCTCTCCACCACCTCCATCGCCTTCACGGCCACGCCGGAATACGTCTCCGGCGTAATCTTCATCGCGCTCTTCGCCTCCTCGGCGGGCTTCGGGCGCATCTTCAAAGGCTCGGCCACCTCGGCCATGGAGAGCGCTAATTTCGAGAACTTCTTTCTGCCCGTAATCACCATCGCGCTCTACGGGCTGGGCTATATCGCGCGGATGACGCGGGCCTCCATGGCCGAGGTCATGACCGCGCAATACATCCGCACCGCGCGTCTGAAGGGCGTGAGTTTCAAGAACATCGTCCTGAAACACGCGCTCCGGAACGCGCTCATCGCGCCCTTCACCGTCATCATGCTGCAATTCCCTTGGCTCCTGAACGGCGTCGTCATCGTGGAGACGCTCTTCAACTACAAGGGCTTCGGCTGGCTTCTGGTGCAGGCGGCGGGCAACAACGACATCGACCTGCTCCTGGCCTGTTCGGTGGTGGCCGTCGTCGTCGTGCTCGTCACGCAGCTCATATCCGATATCGGCTATGTCTATCTCAACCCGCGCATCCGCGTCGCTTAAGGAGGAGCAGGACCCATGGAAGCACTGACCTGGACCGGCTCCTTCGGAGCGTATCTCAATCCAATCATCTACGCGCTCGGCGTTATCGCGCTCCTCGGCATGGCGCTGCAATTCATCATCCCGATCTTCGTGACCACGAACCGTTCGGGGCTGCTCGCGATGCAGAAGGGCCCGGCGGATTATGCCGCCATGGCGTTTCTCGCCTCGGCCACGGGGATCGTGGCGATCGTCGTGCTCTACATGGTTGTGGCCATCGTGGGGCCCTACGGCGTCACCGGCATCATCGGCGAGGTCGGCGCGCGCTTCACGCCCGTCTGGGTCGCGCTCATCGCCACCTTTGCGGTGTCGATGACGTTCAAGAAACGCCTCGGCCTCTACGGCAAGCTCTTTGACAGCCCCATCGGCATGGTGGGCCTCGGTCTCGTGCTCTTTTGGGTGTTCACGGCGGTCTTCGCCAACCTCATCATGACCTACGACCCCCTGGCGCAAGAGGTGGTGATGAAGAACGAGCCGCCCGGATCGCCCCTGAGCGGTGGCGATGGGGGTGCCTATCCCCACTACCTCCTCGGCGGGGACGCGCTGGCGCGCGATGTCTTCTCGCGCATGGTGGCAGGTAGCCAGATCGTCATCACCATCGCGCCGCTCGCCACGCTCTTCGCCTTCATGGTGGGGATCACGCTGGGCCTGCCCGCGGGCTATTTCGGCGGGGCCTTCGACACGGTGCTGACCTTCGTGGCGAACCTCATCCTCGCCTTCCCGGTGATCCTGCTCTTCTACCTGCTGGTGACACCCGAGATCGTGGCCACGGGCCTGCCCACCTACATGGCCATGGTCCTATTCCTCTTCCCGATCCTCTTCCTCGTGGTGCTTTTCAATTCGCGGTACTTCACGACGCCGGGCAAGCGGAACGTGCTCGTGGCGGGGACGGTGCTGATCGGCGGGTGGCTTTACTTGTCGCTCATCTCGCAGTTCAACACGCCGGTGGACTTCATGGGGCTCGCGGACCTCTTCGACGTGCCCGGCGGGATCCTGATCGTGTTCGTGTCGGTGGTCTTCGTGAACTCGCCCACGGTCTTCCGGATCGTGCGGGGCCTCGCCCTCGACATCCAGACGCGCGATTACGTGGCCGCGGCCACCACGCGCGGCGAGGGTCCGTGGTACATCATGCTCTGGGAGATCCTGCCCAATGCGCGCGGCCCGCTCATCGTCGATTTCTGCCTGCGCATCGGCTACACCACGATCCTTCTCGGGACCCTGGGCTTCTTTGGCCTCGGCCTGCCACCCGAAAGCCCGGACTGGGGGACGACGATCAACGCGGGCCGCCGCCTCCTCAGCGCCTTCCCGCACCCCGCCATCGTGCCCGCCGTGGCGCTGGTGACCCTGGTGCTCGGCCTCAACCTCCTGGCCGACGGCCTGCGGGAAGAGAGCCTGAAGGACTGACGCGCCACACGCCCCGGCCACCGCGCCGGGGCCTCCACCTCAAAGAACGAGGTCCCGGGTCACGGCCCGGGACGCGTCGCGCGCGAGGCTAGGATCCCAGGATGATCCTCACGTAGTTCTGCGTTTCCTTGAACGGCGGCACGCCGCCATATTCCTCCACCCGGTGCGGGCCGGCATTGTAGGCCGCGAGCGCCAGCCGCCAGGAGCGGAACCTGCGGTACTGCTCTGCGAGATACCGCGCGCCGCCTTCGAGGTTCTGGCGCGGGTCGTTGGGGTCCACGCGCAGGTAGCGCGCCGTGGCCGGCATGAGCTGCGCGAGCCCCATGGCGCCCTTGGGCGAGCGGGCCCGCGCGTTCCAGCCGCTCTCCTGCTGCACGAGCCTGAGAAAGATATCCTCGGGGATGCCGTGCTGGCGTGCGGCGCGGCGGGCCATGGCGAGGTAGGGACCGGAATACCGCCCCTCGTAGCGCGGCACATTGGCGATGGAGGGCGTCTCGAAAGCACGGGGCGTCAGCCGCACGGAATTCGAATACTGGGAGGCCGCCCGGTTATCGAGCACGTCGAGCTGACTTTCGAAGATCGATTGCCGGTTCTTCGTCGACGTCGTCTGGGCGTGGGCAGATGTCGCTGTCAACGCACTGACCGCGATGAATAATCCCAGGCGTGGCAGCACCCGTCCCATGGCGGCCACCGTATAGCGAAGCCGCCGCAAAAGGCCACGCTTAATGGACATTCACCCGCCGTTAACGAATACATGAAGGAATTGAGGAAAATCAGCGAGATTCGAAGGGGGGACCCATGGCGGGCTCTGTCAACAAAGTCATCATCGTCGGCAATCTGGGCCAGGACCCGGAGGTGCGCAGCTTCCAGAACGGCGGCAAGGTCTGCAACCTGAGCGTGGCGACCTCCGAGAGCTGGAAGGACCGCAACACCGGCGAGCGCCGGGAAAAGACGGAATGGCACCGCGTGGCGATCTTCAACGAGGGGCTCGTGCGCATCGCCGAGCAATACCTGCGCAAGGGCTCCAAGGTCTATCTCGAGGGCCAGCTCGAGACCCGCAAGTGGCAAGATCAGAACGGGCAGGACCGGTATTCCACCGAGGTGGTGCTGCGCAACTACACCGGCAACCTCACCATGCTCGACGGGCGCAGCGAAGGCGGCGCCAGCATGGGCGGCGGCGGTGGTGGTGGCGGCTATGTCCGCGATGACCGCGGCGGTGGCGGCGGCGGCTATGGCGGCGACCAGCGCGGCGGCGGCTACAACGCCCCGGCCCCGGCAGCCGATCTCGACGACGAGATCCCGTTCTAGGCGCTCACTCGCGCGCGGAGAGCCGCGCGGGCGGGTTGATCAGGTAGGGGGCCAAGCGCTCGAACGCCGTGGCCTCACCTTCGCGGACCGAGCGCAGGATGCGGATCGCCGCCGGGCTTTCCAGCGCGATCTGGTGGTTGAGCCCGCGCCGCGCCGCGAGCGCCGTGAAATCCACCACCGCCACCGGCAGGTCCCCGATATCCTCGGCGCGCGTGATCGTGCCGAGCCGTTCGCGCCGCCCCGTCAGAAGGCCCGACAGGGTGAGCGCGCGGTCGCTCTGGGCCACGAAGATCACGAAGGGCTCCGGAAGCGTGCCGATATCGGCGGCCTGCCTGCGGAAGAGTTCGCTGTCGATGTCCGGCGAGACGAGCGTGACACCGCTGATCCGGCGCAGCACCCTGCCCTCCCCCGCGAGCGCCAGCTGGCGCATGGCCTCCATGGTGAGCAGGCTGCCCATGGAATGGGCCACGATCAGCACCCTGCGCCGCGCGGTGAGGTTGCGCAACGTCTCCACGAGGTCGCCGCGCGCGAAAAGGACGCTGTCGCGGTCATAGAGATAGCCCCGCACATCCGCCGCCGAGGGCCAGGCGAAGAGCACCGTGGGCTGGTCGATCTCGAAATCGTGCCGGATCTGCGCGAGCTGGAACGCGGCCTCGGGCACGGTGTTGTTGAAGCCGTGGATATAGAGCACGACCTCGGGCGCCGCGCCCAGGGCGGCCTCCATCTGCGCGAAGGTCCGGTAGGGCGTCAGGCCGGTGACGGCGAAGGTCCGCGCCGCATCGGCGGGCCCGTTCGGATAGGCGATCTGCCCGGTCCGATGCGTGGGCGGGACGGAGACATCGGCGCGCGCATAGTTCAGCACCGTGTCGCGGTCCGCACCGAAGAGCGAGGCCGTACCGGGCCGCGGCACGCGGGTCGTGATGATGTCGATGGGGTAGATGCTGGCCCCCGGCGCCGGGGGCGCGAGGGGCGCAATGTCCCGGAGCGCGCAGGCCGCAATGAAGACCAGCGCCGCCCAGAGCGCGCGCCTCACCGCGCGTCCTCCAGCACGTCGATGACGGCTTCGCGGGGAACCTCGCCCGTCACGAAGGCCTCCCCGATCCCGTGAAGGAGCACGAAGCGCAGCGCGCCGGCGATGACCTTCTTGTCCTGGCCCATGAGCTCCACGAGGGCCTCCGACGACGGCAGCGCGCCGGGAATGTCGGAGAGCCGCGCCTTCAGGCCCATCTCGCTCAGGTGCGCCGTGACGCGGCCCGGCTCCTCCTGGGAGGCAAGCCCGAGGCGCGCGGACAGCTCCGTGGCCAGCGCGCAGCCGATGGCCACCCCCTCCCCGTGGAGGAGCCGGCCCGAATAGCCGGTGGCGGCCTCGAGCGCGTGACAGAACGTGTGGCCCAGATTGAGGAGCGCGCGGTCGCCCTGCTCGGTCTCGTCGCGCACGACGATCTCGGCCTTCATCTCCACGGAGCGGGTGACCGCGCGCAGGCGGGCGGCGGCATCGCCGTCGCGCAGGGCGGGGCCGTGGGCCTCGAGCCAGGCAAAGAACGCCGCATCGCCCAGAAGCCCGTATTTCATCACCTCGCCGTAGCCCGCGAGGAAGTCGCGCTCCGTGAGCGTGTCGAGGAGGGCGGTATCGGCGAGGACGAGCGATGGCTGGTGGAAGGCTCCAATCAGGTTCTTGCCCTGGGGCGCGTTGATCCCGGTCTTGCCGCCCACGGAGCTGTCGACCTGCGCCAGGAGGCTCGTGGGGATCTGCACGAAGCGCACGCCGCGCAAGACGATCGCCGCCGCGAAGCCCACCAGATCGCCGATGACCCCGCCGCCGAGGGCTATGACCACGTCGCGCCGCTCGATCCTCTGGCTCAGCAGGAAGTCCACCGTGCGCGTGAGCTGGGGCCAGCTCTTGGTGGCCTCGCCCGGCGGCAACGTGAGCGTGGTGGCCGCGATCCCTTCGCCCTCGAGCGCGGCGAGAAGCGGCGCGAGGTGGTGGGCCGCCACGGTCTCGTCGGTCACGATGGCCACGCGGGGCCGCACGAGGAGCGGCGCGATGCGCGCGCCCGCCTCGCCCAGCAGCCCGGGGCCCAGCACCACGTCATAGGCCCGCGCGCCCAGCGGGACGTGGACGGTCTCACGCATCCGCCACCTCCAGCACGTCGGGACGCGCCCGGGCCAAGGCGCGCGCCACATGGGCGGCCATCTCGGGCACGGAGAATGCCTCCACCGCATCCACCACGAGGCCCGCCTGCGCGTAATGCGGCTCCCGCTCGGCGATGAGCGTCCGCAGCGTCGCGCGCGGATCGCTCGTGCGCAGGAGCGGGCGCGTGGTCTTGTGCCGGACCCGCTCCCAGAGCAGCGCCTCCTCGGCCCGAAGCCAGAGCGCCACGCCCCGCGCGGCGATCGCCTGCCGCGTTTCGGGGCGCAGGAACGCGCCCCCGCCGGTGGACAGCACCCCCGGCGGCGAGAGCGCCATGAGGCGCGCGATCACCTGCATCTCCTTGTCCCGGAAAAACGCCTCCCCGTCGCGGGCGAAGACCTCCGCCACGGTCATGTTCGCGGCTTCCTCCAGCGCCTGGTCACTGTCGCGGAAGGGCACGTCGAGGAGCGCGGCCAGCGCGCGGCCCACGGCGGTCTTGCCCGCGCCCATCATGCCCACGAGCACGACGGTCTTCTTCAAACGGCCCACGGCGCCCCCCGTCTGCGATGCCTGCGCTCAGCGCTGGGCCACGGCGCGTTTCCGCCAAGGCCCGATAAGCACTTGCTACAGGGGGTTGAATGGCGTGAATATGCCTGAAAGGCCATATATAAACGCAGCGCGCGACCCCGGTCGCGGCAACACGCGCAAAGAGCAGTCATCGGCCGAAGAGCAGAGCATGTGGCGGATCGTCAAATTCCTCGTCTACCTCCTCGTGATCGCGGGGATCGGTCTGACGGGCTATGCCTATCTGGGGCCCATCGTCGGCGCCGATTTCCTGCCCACGCGGGAGACCGTGACCGTGCCCGTGGAGCTCGACCTTGAGTGATCGCAGGGCCATAGCCACAGGGAGAGCGAGAGCCACCGCCGCGGCCGCGGCGTGCCTCGCGCTTCTCGCCGCGGGCAGCACCGCGCAGGAGGCGCAGGAGGCCGAGGACGCCCCGCTCTCGGCCATCGACTGGCTGGGCGACGTGCCCATGGAGCCGGCCCTCGACGATCCCTTCCGGGCGCTCGAGGCGCCGGTGGCCGAAAGCGGCGCGGTGCCCAGCGTGGAGGCCGCCCCGCTGGAGGATGGCGGCGGCTCGGGCACCGGCGTCATCTCCACCGCCGTGAGCGGTTTGCCGAGCCGGCTCTGGCAGGGCGCCACGGAGGCCGAGATCGCCGCGGGCTTCGACGCGATTCCCACCGAGGCGCTCCTTCCCGTGCAGCAGATGCGCCAGCGCCTGCTCCTCGCCGCCGCCGCCCCGCCCGCGGGGACCGACGAGGCGGCGTTTCTCGTGCTGCGCGTGGATGCGCTCGTGGCCCTCGGGGCGGTGCCCGCGGCGCTCTCGCTCCTCGAGGAGGCGGGGGAGACGCTCCTGCGCGACGGACGGGTTTTTCGCCGCTACGCCGATCTCTCGCTCCTGACGGGGCGCGAGGATGCCGCCTGCGCGCGGCTCCGCGGGGAGGCGGCGCTCTCGGACGATATCGCGCTGCGCGTCTTCTGCCTCGCGCGGACCTCCGACTGGAACGCCGCCGCCGTGGCGCTCAACACCGCCGCCGTGCTGGGCGATGTCGCGCCAGAGACCGCGGAGCTTCTCACGCAGTTCCTCGAGCCCGAATTCGCCGACGGGACGGCGCCGCCCCTGCCGCCCGGGCCGGTCACGCCGCTTCTCATGCGCCTGCGCGAAGCCGTGGGCGCGCCGCTCGCCTCCGCCGATCTGCCGCCCGCCTTCGCGGTCTCGGACCTGCGCGCCGACATGGGCTGGAAGGCGCAGCTCGACGCCGCCGAACGCCTGGCGCGCACGGGCGCCTTGCCGCCCGCGCAACTCGCCGCGCTCTACAGAGCCCGCGTGCCCGCCGCCTCCGGCGGTGTCTGGGACCGGGCGGAGGCCGTGCGGCGCATCAGCGAAGCCTTGGAGACGGGTGCCGCCCTCGACGCCCCGCTGGAGGCGGGCCGCGCCGCCCTGGCCGCCGCCGGGCTCGAGGCGCAACTGGCCGCCATGGTGGCCGACGCCCTGCGCCAGCGGGACGCGGGCGGCCCGGCGCGGCAGCGGCTGCTGCTTTTGTCGCCTTTCTATGAGGCCGCCACCGCTGCGGAGGGCCTGCCCGCGGAGGTGGCGCGCGGGCGCGTGGTCTCCGCGAGCGCCAATTCCGCGCTGGAGGAGGCCATCGCCGAGGCGTTCCGCCCGGGCCGCGAGATCGACCCGCCCGTGTCACTCGGTCTCGCGCTGCTCGATGCGCTCGCCACCATCGAGGCCGCGCGCACCGGCGCCTCCATCGAGCTCACGCGCGCGCTCGCGCTTCTGCGCGCCGTGGGTCTCGAGGACATCGCCCGGCAATCGGCGCTGCACCTCCTCCTGATGCAGGCGGATGCATGAGGGACGACGCCCACGCGATCGAGGCCTTCATCGAGGCCCAGGCCGCAGAGCTCGACGCCGCACCGAACACCCAAGTGGCCTATGCCCGGGATCTCAAGGATGCGAGCGGGTGGCTCGCGCGCCGGGGGCTCGACTTCGCCCGCGCCAGCCGCGCCGATATCGAGGCCTATCTGGGCTTCTGCGAGGCCCAGGGTCTGGCGCGGGCCACGCGGGCGCGGCGGCTGTCCGCGCTGAAGCAGCTCTACCGGTTCACCTTCGAGGAGGGCTGGCGCGGCGATAATCCCGCGATCCAGATCACCGGGCCGGGCCGCGAGGCGCGGCTGCCGAAGACGCTGAGCCTCGAGGAAGTAGAGGCCTTGCTGGAGGCCGCGCGGCGGTCCGGGAAATCCCGGCCCGCGCGGCTCCGCGCCACCTGCCTGATGGAGGTGCTCTACGCCACGGGAATGCGCGTGAGCGAGCTCGTGTCGCTGCCGGTGAGCGCGGCACGGGGCGATCCGCGACTGCTTCTCATTCGCGGCAAGGGGGGCAAGGAACGGCTCGTGCCGCTCTCGGAGCCCGCCCGCGCCGCGCTCGCCGACTGGCTCGGGCATCTCGATGCCGCCGTGGGGCCCGCGCCGAGGTTCCTGTTTCCCTCGCGCTCCAAGGAGGGGCATCTCACGCGCCACGCTTTCTACATGCAGATCAAGGCGCTGGCGGTGGCCGCTGGCGTGAGCCCGGCGAAGGTGACGCCCCATACGCTGCGCCACGCCTTCGCGACGCATCTTCTGGCCAACGGCGCCGATCTCCGCGCGATCCAGACGCTCTTGGGCCATGCCGACGTGGCCACGACGGAGATCTATACCCACGTCCTCGAGGACCGGTTGCGCGATCTGGTCCTCGATCACCACCCGCTCGCGGAGCCCTGATCGGGGCGGACGGCTTTTTCAAAAGCCTGTGCGCCGTTCATTGGACGGGAATTTGGCGGCAGCGGAGGGAGCGGCGCTCTTGTCAGGGGGCGGAGCGGGCGGCATATCCGCGCTATGACCGACCTCGCCTCCCCCGCCACGCTCGACGCCGCGTTCTGGATCACCTCCGCCGTGGTCCTGCTCCTCTTGATGTTCTCGGGCTTCTGCTCGGGCTCCGAGACCGCGCTGACGGCGGCCTCCCGGGGCAAGCTGCGGGCGCAGGCCGACCGCGGTTCGAAGGGCGCGGCGAAGGCGCTCGAGATCAAGGAGGATGACGAGCGGCTCATCGGCGCGATCCTCATGGGCAACAACCTCGCCAACGTGATCGCCACCTCGCTTGCCACGGCCATGCTCACCCGGCTCTTCGGCGCGAACGGGGTGGCGGTGGCCTCTCTCGTGATGACGGCGATGATCCTGATCTTTGCCGAGGTGATGCCCAAGACCTTCGCGATCTCCGCGCCCGAACGCGCGGCGGGGCTGGCGGCCAATGTCGTGTCGGTCATGATCCGCGTCCTTTCTCCCTTCGTGGCCGGCGTGCGCGTCATCGTGCGCGCCACGCTGCGCATCTTCGGCGTGCGCGTGACGGCCGAGGACAACATGCTCTCGGTGCGCGAGGAGATCATGGGCGCGCTCCAGATCGGCCATGCCGAGGGCGCCGTGGAGAAGGAGGACCGCGACCGCCTGCTGGGCGCGCTCGATCTCGGCAACCGCACCGTGGAGGAGATCATGCTCCACCGCTCCGCCATCGAGATGATCGATGTGAGCCTGCCGCCGGGAGAGATCCTCTCTGCGGCACTCCATTCCCGCCACACGCGGCTGCCGCTCTACGAGGGCGAGACGGAGAACATCGTGGGCATCATCCACGCCAAGGACCTCGCCCGCGCCATGGACAAGCTCGTGAGGAAGGACATCCCGGAATTCGACGTGCTCGACGTGGCGATGGAGCCTTACTTCGTGCCCGAGACGACGACGCTCGACGACCAGATGCGCGAGTTCCTGCGCCGCCGCGCGCATTTCGCGCTGGTGGTGGACGAGTACGGCTCGCTCCAGGGGCTCATCACGCTCGAGGACATCCTGGAGGAGATCGTGGGCGAGATCACCGACGAGTTCGACCAGGCCGAAGACGAGGTCGCGCAGACCGCCGACGGGCAATACATCGTCGACGGGTCCATGACGATCCGCGATCTCAACCGCGCCCATGACTGGAACCTGCCCGACGAGGAGGCCAACACCGTCGCAGGCATCGTCATCCACGAGGCGCAGATGATCCCCACCGTGGGCCAGGTCTTCAACTTCCACGACTTCCGCTTCGAGGTGCTCGAAAAGGACGCCAACCGCATCACCAAGCTCAAGGTGCGCCCCCTCCGCTAAAGTTGACAGCTGTCAACTTTTTCGCGCGCCCCGGGCGGGTCGTCGCACGCCGCCGCTTCACGCGCCTTTTGCTTGCATACCTTGGAACGGTTCTAAATACTTGCGCAATGCTCCGCGCGGTGCGCCGCGCGACCTCACCCTTACCACGACCTCACGCAGCGAAAGGCCTTTGTCGATGGACGGAAATACCCCCAATATCACCGGGTGCCCCGTTGCCCATGGCGGCAACACCTCGCTCACGAAACCCTCCGTCACCAAGTGGTGGCCGAAGGCTCTGAACCTCGACATCCTCCACCAGAAGGGCGCCCGCGTGGACCCGATGGATGCGGAGTTTTCCTACCGTGACGCGGTGCAGACCCTCGATTTCGACGCGCTGAAGGCCGATCTTCACGCGCTCATGACCGAGAGCCAGGACTGGTGGCCCGCCGATTGGGGCCATTACGGCGGCCTCTTCATCCGCCTCGCTTGGCACTCCGCGGGCTCCTACCGCGTCTCCGACGGGCGCGGCGGCGGCGCGGGCGGCAATATCCGCTTCGCCCCCCTGAACTCCTGGCCCGACAACGCCTCCCTCGACAAGGCGCGCCGCCTCCTCTGGCCGATCAAGAAGAAGTACGGCAACGCGCTCTCCTGGGCCGATCTCATCCTCCTCTCGGGCACGGTGGCCTATGAGAGCATGGGGCTCAAAACCTTCGGCTTCGGCTTTGGCCGCGAGGATATCTGGGGGCCGGAGACGGATGTCTATTGGGGGGCCGAGAACGAATGGCTCGCCCCGTCGGAGAACCGCTACGGCGATATCGACGATGCCGACAGCCTCGAGAACCCGCTCGCCGCCGTGCATATGGGCCTCGTCTACGTGAACCCGGAGGGGATCAACGGGCAGCCCAACCCGGCCCATACGGCCATGCATGTCCGCACCACCTTCGCGCGCATGGCCATGAACGATGAGGAAACAGCCGCCCTCACCGCCGGCGGTCACACCGTGGGCAAGGCCCACGGCAATGGCGACGGGCAGCTCATCGGCTCCGAGCCCGAGGGCGAGAACCTCGAGGCGCAAGGCTTCGGCTGGGCCAACCCGAACCACCAGGGCAAGGCGTCGAACGCCTTCACCTCGGGCATCGAGGGCGCGTGGACGAAGGAGCCCACCCAGTGGGACATGGGCTATTTCGACTACCTCTTCGATTACGAATGGGAGCTGCAGAAATCTCCCGCCGGTGCCTGGCAGTGGGAACCGGTGGACATGCCCGAGGAGGTCAAGCCCCTCGACGCCAGCGATCCCACGAAGCGCAGCCGCGTGATCATGACGGATGCCGACATGGCGATGCGGGTGGACCCGGTCTACAACGAGATCTGCCAGCGCTTCCGCGCCGATCCCGACTACTTCGCCGACACCTTCGCGCGGGCCTGGTTCAAGCTCACGCACCGCGACATGGGCCCACGGGTGAACTACCTCGGCCCGGACGTGCCGGATGAGGATCTCATCTGGCAGGACCCGGTGCCGGCCGGCCCCACGGGCTACGACGTGGAGGCGCTCAAATCCGCCATTGCAGCGGCAGATCTGCCCGCGGCGGACCTCGTGGCCACCGCCTGGGACAGCGCGCGCACCTATCGCGGCTCCGACCGCCGGGGCGGCGCCAACGGCGCGCGCATCCGCCTCGCCCCCCAGAACGAGTGGGAGGGCAACGAGCCCGAGCGCCTGACGCGGGTGCTGGGCGTGCTGGAGCCGCTGGCCGCGGAACACGGCGCCTCCCTCGCCGACACGATCGTGCTCGCGGGGAATGTGGGCGTGGAGCAGTGCATCGCGGCCGCAGGGCTCGACCTGGAGGTGCCCTTCGCACCGGGCCGTGGCGACGCCACCGACGAGATGACGGATGCCGATAGCTTCGACGTGCTCGAGCCGCTGGCCGACGGCTTCCGCAACTTCTCCAAGGAGGTCTACTCCGTCTCGCCCGAGGAGATGCTCCTCGACCGCGCGCAGCTCATGGGGCTAACGGGCTGGGAGATGACGGTCCTCCTGGGCGGGATGCGCGTGATGGGCACGAACCACGGCGGGACGAAGCACGGCGTCTTCACCGACCGCGAGGGCGCGCTCACGAACGACTTCTTCGTGAACCTCACGGACATGTCCAACAGCTGGCATCCCACGGGCGAAACCTACGAGATCCGCGACCGGCAGTCGGGCGATGTGAAGTGGACGGCCACGCGCGCCGATCTGGTCTTCGGCTCGAACTCCATCCTGCGGAGCTACGCGGAGGTCTATGCCCAGGACGACAACGCCGAGAAGTTCGCTCGCGATTTCGTGGCGGCGTGGACGAAGGTGATGACGCTCGACCGCTTCGACCTCGCGGCCTGACGCGGAGAGACGTGGGGGCCAGCCCCCACACTCCGGAATTTGATTGGATAAAAGTAGGGCGGGTCCGGGTGGACCTGCCCTTTCTCTTTGTCGTCATTACATCCTGAGCCTATACGAAAAAGACAGAGCCTCACGACTTGCGTCTGCTCCTGCCATGGGCAACGATAGGTTGGACAGGTTAGGCATTCCAGGACCTGGAGATGCTTTAAGACGCGCCGCACGCAAAACTGCCCTGAGACTAGCAACAAGAATTATCATCCAACCCACGAGGAAGTAATGAGAGTCGCTTTTGCTATCTTCCTTGCCCTGTGGGGATGCGAAACACGCGAGCCGATGGCGGTAGATCAGATTTGGAGTGAATTTGCTGAAGGAATGAATAACGTACCTTTGCTTAAGGCCTCTGATTGGAAATCAGAGGCAGGATCATGCATCGTTGAATTACGTAGGTCGTTTCCTGGCTTCTGTGATGCCGGCAACACGACGCTCTTTGAGACTATCACCCTTGATCTTTCGGAATTACAGGGAGTATCTCATTTATCACATGATGGCACCACAGTTGCAATATTTCGCTTTAAGAAGCGCCCCTCCGACAGGATGATGGAAGCTTTTGCAATTGTTAGAGGCGAACCCGACAGAAAAATGGAAGAAAAGCTCAGCCTTGAGGAAAGAAACGCGTCAGCGATTGAATACCTTAGAACGAACGGCATAAGGTCTATGAAAATTAGTGATGCGTGCACCGATAGAAATCTCCTCGGGATTGGCGGCGACGCAGAAATAGAGATTCTTGTGAACTCTGCCAGTTTCAGGGCGCTTGAAAATCATATATCAAGATTAATATCAGAGTGCTAAAAGAATGAAGTCATGTTGGTCAGCGGCCCTTGAAGAGCCCGCCCAGCACACCGCGCACGATGCGGCGTCCCGTGGTGCCCTTGAGTTCCTTGATGAGGGCAGAGCCGAGCGCGCTGCCCACGCTTTCAGCGCCGACACGGCGGCTCGTGGAGCGATTGACGCGGGCGCCCGAATACCGCCGCGCGGCGCGGTATTCGCGCTCCATGGCTTCAGCCTCCTCCTCGGCGGTCTCTGCCGCTTCGGCCTCCTTGGCGGCCTGCTCGGCGCGGGCGGTGAGGAGCTCGAAGGCGCTCTCGCGGTCTTTCAGTGCCTCGTATTTGCCAGCGACGGGGCTCGCGGCCATGACCCCTGCCCGCTCGGCCTCCGTGATGGGGCCGAGCTGCGAGGACGGCGGGCGGATGAGCGTCCGCTCCACGATGCCGGGCACGCCCTTTTTCTGGAGCATCGAGGTGACCGCCTCGCCCACGCCCACCTCGCGGATCGCCTCCTCGGTGTCGAAACGCGGGTTCTCGCGGTAGGTCTCGGCGGCGAGGCGCAGCGCCTTCCTGTCGCGCGCGGTGAAGGCGCGGAGCGCGTGCTGCACGCGGTTGCCGAGCTGGCCCAGGATATCCTCGGGGATGTCGTCGGGGGACTGCGTGATGAAGTAGACGCCCACGCCCTTCGACCGGATGAGGCGCGCCACCTGCTCAACTTTCTCCACGAGCGCCTTCGGAGCATCTTCGAAGAGGAGATGCGCCTCGTCGAAGAAGAAGACGAGGCGGGGCTTTTCCGGGTCGCCCACCTCCGGCAGCTCCTCGAAGAGCTCGGAGAGAAACCAGAGGAGGAAGGTGGCGTAGAGGCGGGGGGAGGACATGAGCTGGTCGGCGGCGAGGATGTTGACCCGCCCGCGCCCGTCCGTGTCCGTGCGCATGATGTCCGAGAGCTCGAGCGCGGGCTCGCCGAAGAGCTGCGCGCCGCCTTGGTTCTCGATGACGAGGAGCCGGCGCTGGATCGCCCCGATGGAGGCCACGGAGACGTTGCCGTAGCGCAGCGAGAGCGTGTCGCGGTTCTCCCCCACCCAGACGAGGAGCGCCTGGAGGTCCTTGAGATCGAGGAGCGGCAGCCCCTGCTCGTCAGCCACACGGAAGGCGATGTTGAGGATCCCCTCCTGCGCCTCGGAGAGCTCGAGGAGCCGCGCGAGGAGGAGCGGGCCCATCTCGGCCACCGTGGTGCGCACCGGATGCCCCTTCTCCCCGAAGAGGTCCCAGAACGTCACCGGCACGGCGCCGTAGGCGTAGTCCGAAAACCCGATCGTCTCGGCCCGGGAGGTGAAGGCGCCGTGGAGCTTGAAGTCCGCGCTCCCCGCCTTCGCGAGCCCCGAAAGATCGCCCTTCACGTCCGACAGAAAGACCGGCACGCCGTCCGCCGAGAACCCTTCGGCCAGGATCTGCAGCGTCACCGTCTTGCCCGTGCCCGTGGCCCCGGCCACAAGTCCGTGGCGATTGGCGTATTTCAGCGCAAGCTCCTGGCGCACGCCATAGCCCTCGCCCCCGCCGCCGACGAAAATTCCCTGCTCCATCGCACCCCTCCCGCGCCCAGTTTCGCGCCCCGTGTCGCACCCCGTGTCGCACCCAATGCCGCGTCCCATGTCGCGCCGAGTGTCGCGCGACCATACCGGTTTGCGCGACCTGAGCCAGCCGCTTCCAGGGATTTGGCCGCCTTTTCAAAGCGGAGGCCCGCCCCACCGCCAATAGCCTGTTGACGGCAGGCATCGAGATACGTAGCGTCTTCGCCAATAAGTCGGCCAGTCCGACGGGGAGACACGACGAGAAAGGGTTCGCAGCGCGAGCCCTTTTTCTATGGCGGCCTCCAGGGTGCTGCGGCACCGCCGCGCACGGCGTTTTGCACTGACACTCCCCCGAGCCCGTGCTAAGCGCCCCGGCAAAGACTTTCGAGGAGTGAGAAATGAAGTCCATTCGGCAGATCACGGCAACCGCGGCACTCGGCCTCACGCTCTCCCTGGCCGCCCCGCTGACGGCGCAGGCGCAGAGCACCGAGGGCGAGGCCACCGAGGGGCTCTCCATGGGCCAGACCCTGGTGGACGGCCGCGTCGTGGGCGAGGAATATGTGGGCGACACCTTCCAGGACTGGGCCCATCGCTGCGTGACGACCGCCGACGGCACCGATCCCTGCAACGCCTACCAGCTCCTCGTGGACAGCGAGGGCAATTCGGTGGCCGAGATCTCGCTCGTGCCGATCAGCAATGGCGGGCAGGCCGTGGCCGGCGGCACCATCGTCACGCCGCTGGAGACGCTGCTCCTGCAGCAGGTGACGCTCCGGATCGACGCGGGCGCGGAGCGCCGCTACCCGTTCTCGTTCTGCACGCGGCAGGGCTGCATCTCCCGGGTGGGCTTCACCCAGGCGGATATCGACGCCATGAAGCGCGGGGCGGGGGCCACGCTCTCCATCGTGCCCGCGGGCGCGCCGGACCAGCCCGTGGTTCTCGACGTCTCGCTCACGGGGTTCACCGCGGCCTATGACGCGCTCGCGCCGCGCTAGGTCTCAACTGGTATCAGACACGGCGGCGCCCTCCCGAGAGAGGGCGCCATTTTCGTCTCCGCGCTCCGTCCCTCGGCTCTGAAGACCTGGGGCAACGCGGGACTGCCCCCCGCTCCCTCACACCGCGCGGAGCGCGAGCACCGCGTTGAGCCCGCCAAAGGCGAACGCGTTCGAGAGCGCGCCGGTGACCTTCACCTCCCGCGCCTCGTTCGGGACGACGTCGAGCGCGCATTCGGGGTCGGGCTCCTCATAGCCGATCGTGGGCGCGATGACCCCGTCGCGGAGCGCCATGATGCAGGCGAGGAGCTCCACCGCGCCGGTGCCCCCGATGCAATGGCCGTGCATGCTTTTCGTCGAAGAGATCATCAGCCGGTCGGCGTGCGGGCCGAAGGCGCCCGCCACGGCGGCGCATTCGGTTTTGTCATTGGCAGCGGTGCCGGTGCCGTGAGCATTGATATAGCCGATCTCTCCCGGATCCATGGCGGCGTCGCGCAGGGCGCCCGCGATGGCGCGGCCGGCTCCCTGCTGGGAGGGCATGACGATGTCGGCGGCGTCCGAGGTCATGGCGAAGCCCGTGACCTCCGCCATGATGTCGGCGCCGCGGGCCTTGGCGCGGCCCATCTCCTCGAAGACGAAGACGCCCGCGCCCTCGCCCTGCACCATGCCGTTCCGGTTGCCGGAGAAAGGCCGGCAGGCATCGCGCGACATCACCCGGAGCCCTTCCCAGGCCTTGATCCCGCCGAAGGTGAGCATCGCCTCCGCCCCGCCGGTGACCATGGCATCCGCCATGCCCGCGCGGATCATCTGGAACGCGAGCCCCATGGCGTGATTGGAGGACGAGCACGCCGTGGAGACGGTGAAGGACGGCCCCTTCAGGTTGTATTCCATGGAGACATGGGAGGTGGCGGCGTTGTTCATGAGCTTCGGCACCACGAAAGGGTGCACGCGGTTCTTCCCCGCCTCGTAGACCGCCCGGTAATTGTCCTCCCAGGTGTTCATCCCGCCCGCCGCGGTGCCGAGGACGACGCCCGCGCGCGCGGCGAGCTCGCCGCCGAAGGTGAGCCCCGCCTGCGCGATGGCCTCGCGCGCGGCGAGCAGCGTGAACTGCGTGAACCGGTCGTAGAGCGCCACCTGCTGGCGGTTGAAATGCGCCGCCTCGTCGTAGCCCGTGACCTGCCCGCCGATCTTGATCTGGAGCCGGTCGACATTGGGAAAATCGAGCGCGCCGATGCCGCAACGCCCCTCGCGCATGGCCTCGAGCGTCGTGGGCACGTCATGGCCCAGGGCATTGATCGTGCCCGCCCCCGTCAGGACCACGCGTTTCATGGGCGGCGCTTCATTTCTGCTCTTTGATCAGCTCTTTGACGGCGCGCGTGATGGCGGCGACGGAGGAGATGTCGAAATCGCTCTTTTCCGGTTCGTTGGCGTTGAAGGGCACTTCGATGTCGAAGGCCTCCTCGATGCCGAAGATGCATTCCACGAGGCCCAGGGAATCGAGGCCGAGGTCTTCGAGTGTGCTGTCGTCGGTGACGTCCCCGGGCTCGAGCATCGCTTGTTCGGCGATGATCTCCTTGACCTTGGTGTCGACATCCATGGGCGTACTCCTGCCTCGCTCGAGGCGGACTTAGTCACTCCCCGAGAGCTTTGAAACCGCTTTCTTGAGCGCCGCGAGGTCACGGGGGAGGCGGCGGAGCGCCTTGTAGCTTTCGATGCTGGCGGTCATCTGTGTGGCGGGCGAGCCCAGCATGACGCGGCCCGCGGGGACGTTCGACATGCAGAGCGTGCCCGCGCCGGTGACGACCCGGTCGCCGATGGATATGTTGTCGACGACGCCCGTCTTGCCGCCCAAGACGACGAAGTCGCCCAGCGTGGCCGAGCCCGCGATGCCCACCTGCCCGCACAGCAGGCAGTGCTGCCCGATCTCGGCGTTGTGGCCCACCTGCACGAGGTTGTCGATCTTGGTGCCCGTGCCTATACGCGTGGCGCGGATCGTGCCGCGGTCGATGCTGCTCCCTGCGCCGATTTCCACATCGTCGCCGATCTCCACCCCGCCGAGCGAGTGGATGCGCGCCCAGGGCTGCTGAGCGGCGTCGCTTTCGCGGCCGAGGGTCTCCCCGACGACCTCGGCGCTCGAGGGCTCGGGCGTCACGAAGGAAAAGCCGTCTCCGCCGATGATCGCGCCGGGCTGGATGACGACCCGGGCCCCGATCCTCACTCCGTGGGCGATGCGCACGCCGTCCCGGATGAAGGCCTCCGCGCCGATGCGGGTGCCGGCCCCGATGCTCACATGGCTGCCAATGCGGGCGCCCGCCTCGATGACGACGCCGGGCCCGATGACGGTGTAGGGACCGATGGCGGTGGCGGCGACGTCGGCGTCCGGGGCGATGAGCGCGGTGGGATGCTGGCTGGGCGCGCCCGCGGCCTCCCAGGCGGCATCGTGGAGCCGGGTGAGCTCGGCCATGGCGTAGCGCGGACGGCCCACGCAGATCGCGGCAGCGAGCCCGAGCCCCTGCCAATCCGCCCCCGCCCAGAGAAGCGCGGCGCGCGCGCGCCCGCGGGAGAGCGCCTCGGCATAGGCGGGGTTCGACGCGAGCGCCAGGTCGCGCGGCCCGGCCGTGGCGGGCTCCGCCAGCGCCTCGATCCGCAGCGCGCCATCGCCCGACGGGTGAACGCCCAGGGCGGCGGCAATGTCGTTGACTGTCCTGACCATGGTGGGCGTCTCCCGCGCGGGCGACCGCCGCGCGGTGTGGTGCTAGCCCCTCGGTGCGCTCAGCGCCACCCCTTCCGCTTCGAGCGCCTTCCAGATCCGTGCATCGCGCCCGTAGACGTCGCGCCGGAAATGGACCTCGCCCGTGGGGGTGGTGACGGCCGTGCGGTAGACGAGGTGCACCGGCACCGGCGTCTCGAGTTCCACCATTGTCTCCCGCCCCGTGCGGAGCGTCGCCTGAAAGAACCCTTCGGGATCCTCCTCCTGCGCGGCGAGCAGCGCATGGGCGAAGTCGAAGGGGTCGTTGAGCCGGATACAGCCATGGGAAAAGGCGCGCACCTCGCGGGAGAAGAGGCTCTTGTGCGGCGTGTCGTGGAGGTAGATGTTGTACTTGTTCGGAAACATGAACTTCACGAGCCCCAGCGCATTGGACCGGCTGGGCGGCTGACGCATGTCGAAGGGGAAGTTCCGGGTCGAGAACTGCGTGAAATCCACCTCCGCGCGGTTCACCCTGCGGCCGCGGACATCGGTGATTTCCAGATGGCCCACGGCAAGCGGATTGGCCTGGAGCTTCGGCAGGTATTCCTTGGTGGCGATGGAGCGTGGCACGTACCAGCTCGGATTGATGACCATGTGATCCATCTCGTCGGAGAACTCCGGCGAGCGGCGATCGCTGTTATGGGCGCCGATGACCGAGCGGGTCTGGAACGTCACCACGCCGTGGTCGCGGACCTGCGCGCTGAAATCGGTGAGGTTGACCCAGATGTGGCGGTCGCCCAGGGGCCGGTTGATCCAGCGCTCCCGCTCCATGGCCACGTGCACCTGCGCGAGCCGCGTATCGACGCCCTTGTTCATCTCCGCCAGGGTCCCGGCCCCGGCCACGCCGTCCTCCGCCAGACCGCTGGCCGCCTGGAAGCGGCGCACCGCCTCCTCGATGTCGGCGTCGTAGGTTCGGGTGGGTGTCCGGTGGAGATGGCCCATGGCGATGAGACGGTTGCGGAGCGCCACCACCGCCGCGCCGCTATTGCCGCGCTCGAGCGCTTTCGCCGGTACTGTGGGGCCCCAGCCGCCCTGCGCGCTCAGCTCTTCGAGGCGGCGCTTGTGCTTCATGAGGCGGCTGTATTCGAGGCTCGCGGGCGGAAGGCTGGCCATGAAGACCGCCGGGTCGGCCTCCGCGAAGGCCGCGATGAGATCGCCGCGGTCGCGCAGCGGCACCTCGCGCTTGATCTCCTCGTCCACGGCGCCGGGCCTGAGCATCCCGGTCTGCACGTCCCGCGCATAGGCCAGGAATGTCTGGGTGAGCGAAACCTCGAGCGCGCCGAGGGCCGCGGGGCCCCGCGCGGCGCGCATCCGCGCGATCACGTCCTCGGGGTCGTAGACCCCGCCCGGGAGCCCGTGGAGCGGCGCCTCGCGCAGCGCCTCGATGAGCGCGATGCGGCGGGTCTTGTCCTCCGCGCCGAGCCAGATCGGGCCATAGGCCCGCTCGAGATAGAAGGTCGCGACCGCCTCGTCCCCCGCGGCGGCCTCTGCGATGGCCTGCTTGAGCGCTGTCACTTGCGCGGTGGCGGGCGCTGCCCAGCCGAGCGCGAGAACGACGATGGCAAGGAGATTGCACAACCTGAGCGAGAGCCTTTGAGAAATCGTCATGTCCACCCGCCCTTTACCGCAGCACCACACGTCAGATGTCCCGCATTTGACGCGCCTTCGTCCACTCACGAATGCGCCATGGGCAGAGCACAAGCAGAGCGTGTTGCGCAATGTCACCATGCCGCGGGGGAAATGGCACGGCTTGCCGAAAATGCGCGGGATTTTGCCACTTTTCAGGGCATCCTGCGGCATTGAGGAAAACCGCCTTGGGACACGCAGTGTCTTGTGCCAAAAGGCGGCCACACCAGACGTGCTGGCGACCAACCCAAGATTGGGCCGGCAGGGTGAACGGGACGAGAGGGCAGTAAGGCAATGAACGAGACAGGCATGCGCATCTCGCGGCGCGGACTATTGCGCGCGTTTGCGGCAACCACCATTGCAGCGGCACCCACCTATTCCAACGCGTTCGGCTTCTTGCGTGGGGCTGGCGATGTCCGGCGCATCAAGATGTATTCGGGCCGGACCGGCGAACACATCGACATGATTTACTGGATCGACGGCGAGTATGTCGCCGACGCCATGCAGGAGGTGAACTACTTCATGCGCGACTGGCGCCAGGACCGAGCCGCCGCCATGGATACACGCGCGGTGGACATCATCGCCGCCACGCGGAACCTGCTCGGGACCGAAAACGGTTTCATGCTGCTGTCGGGCTACCGGACGCCGCAAACGAACGCGATGCTGCGCCGCCGTTCCTCCGGCGTGGCGCGGAAATCGCTGCACATGAAGGCGCAGGCGGCGGACCTGCGCATGAACGGCCGGTCGGTGTCGCAGGTGGCCCGCGCGGCCGCTTCCTGCGCCGCGGGCGGCGTGGGGCGGTATTCCGGCTCCAACTTCGTGCACGTGGATTGCGGCGTCGTGCGCACTTGGGGTCGCTGAGCCCGCGCCGCGGGGAATGTCGGGGAGGCGGGGCCTTCCACGGCCCTCCGCACGTCTAAGCACCAAATTGAGGCATTGCAGCGCTCGGGAGCGCGGCCTATAGCCGAAGATGTGGACCGTTAGCTCAGCTGGATAGAGCGCTGCCCTCCGAAGGCAGAGGCCAGAGGTTCGAATCCTCTACGGTCCGCCACTCTCCTCAATCCAGCAGGTCGTGACAAAGCTCCAGCGCGTCGACGAGGGCATCCACCTCCCCGGTGGTATTGTACATCCCGAAGGACGCGCGCGCGGTGGCGGGCACGCCCATATGCTGCATCAGCGGCTGGCAGCAATGGTGCCCCGCGCGGACGGCGATGCCGCGCTTGTCGAGGATGGTGGAGATATCGTGGGCATGGGCCGCGCCGTTCATCGTGAACGAGAAAATCGCGGCCTTGTCAGGCGTCTGGCCCTGGACGTTGATCCAGTTGAGCCCGTCGAGCCGCGCGCGCGCGTAGTCGCGCAACGTGTCCTCGTGGGCGGCGATGGCCTCCATCCCGTGGGCCATCATGTACTCCACCGCCACGCCCAGCCCGATCTGCTGCACGATGCCGGGGGTGCCTGCCTCGAATTTCATCGGCGGCTTGTTCCAGGTGATGTGGTCGCGATGCACTTCGTCGATCATGTCGCCGCCGCCCATGAAGGGGCGCATCTCCTCCATCCGCTCCCGCTTGATGTAGATCGCGCCGGAGCCCGAGGGGCCGTAGAGCTTGTGGCCCGTGACGGCGTAGAAGTCGCAGCCGAGGTCGGCCACGTCCACGGGCATGTGCGCGGCGGCCTGGGAGCCGTCGACTAGGACAGCCACGCCCCGCGCATGGGCCGCCTCGGTGATCGTTTTAACGTCAACTTTCGTGCCCAAAACATTGGAAAGATGGGTGATCGCCACCAGCTTCGTCTTCGGCCCCATGGCGTCGATGACGGCCTGGGGGTCGAGCGCGCCCGTCGCGTCCACGTCTACCCATTTCAGCACCGCGCCCTGCCGTTCGCGCAGGAAGTGCCAAGGCACGATATTGGCGTGGTGTTCAGCGATGGAGAGCACGATCTCGTCTCCCGGCTCGAAGCGCGGCATGGCCCAGCCATAGGCCACGAGGTTGATCCCCTCCGTGCAGCCGGAGTTGAAGACGATCTCCTCCTCCGAGGGCGCATTCAGAAAGCGCGCCAGCGTGCCGCGGACAGCCTCGTATTTCTCGGTGGCCACATTAGAGAGGTAGTGCAAGCCACGGTGAACATTGGCGTATTCGTGGCTGTAGGCGTGGCTCACCGCGTCGATGACGACCTGCGGCTTTTGCGGCGAGGCGCCGTTGTCGAGGTAGACGAGCGGCTTGCCGTTCACCTCCCGCGCGAGGATCGGGAAATCGCGGCGCACCGCGGCGACGTCGTATGTCATAGACCCACTCCGATCAGACCAAGAAGAAGCGTGAGACCGAGCATGATGCCCACGATGACGAAGAGCATCAGAAGCGCGGCCCGGCCGAGCGACCCGAAATTGTGCAGTTCGCTCACAAAGCTCAGAAGCACCCAGATCAGCCCGATGGAAATAACCATCCCCACGAGCGTGCCGAATGCCGGCGAAAACAGGATGAGCGTTCCTTGGACGAGGAGCCCCGCCACCTGCAAAATCTGGAGCCACGCCACGATGAGGAGCGCGCCGGTGAGCGTCCCCTCCCCGTCCATGGCGTTCCCCGTAAAATGGATCGCGTAGCCCAGGATCACCGTCGTGCAGCCCAGAAAGATGAGCGTCATCATCGGGTTCAGGGGCTCGAGCGCGGGCACCAGCGGCACGGGCTCCCCGCCCGACAGCGCGAACATCACGAGCACCGTCACCACGAGCGACAGCGCAAGGAGCGTCCAGGCCACATCCCGGCTGAGGTTGAGGCCAAGGAGCGCGCGCGCGGCCTCCGTCGGACGGGTCACTGAGGTGCCCATAAGGGTGACGAAGCCATTCATCCCTGCTCCGCCTCCCGGAGATTGATGGACCAGAGCACGAGAAAGATCGCGAACCAGAGCGCGCCGGTGACCTGGGCCTCCGCACCCGCGCCGATGAAGCCCTGCGTCAGACCCCAGAGGAGGATGAGCGGCGAGGTCGCGAGCAGCGTCCAGAAAAGCGCGAGTCGGGCGCCGTACCAGGACCCCTTCCCGCCCACCACGCGGGCGAAGAGATGGGAGAGCGCCGCGAGACCATAGAGGACGAGCGGCATGATGAAGAAGGTGGAAAACATCGCGTAAACGAGGTCCTGCGTCAGGTCGCTGCCCGTGAGCTCCGCCTGCCTCGCGAGCCGCGGCCCGGAGGCCACGAAGAGCATCAGGCAAGCGCCGAGCAGAATCGCGATGGCGCGGTCCTCCCGCTGCCCGGCGTCGAGCAGCCGGCGCATCACCGTCCGCGGGCGGCGGTAGCTCTGCACGATGTCGCGCGTCACGGGCATCAGGCTGCGAGCCACCCTTCGATCTGGCCGAGCACCATCTCCGCCAGCGCCGCGTCCTCGATCTCGTCGAGCGCCTCGGCGAGGAAGGAGAGCGTCAGGAGGTCCTCGGCCGCCTTCCGCGGCACGCCCCGGGAGCGCAGGTAGAAGAGCGCTTCCTCGTCGATCGCGCCGGAGGTGGAGCCGTGGGAGCAGGCCACGTCGTCGGCATAGATCTCGAGCTCGGGCTTGGCGAGGAACTGGCTGTCGTCATCGAGGAGGAGCGACTGGCTGATCTGGTAGCCATCGGTCTTTTGCGCGTGGGGCTGGACGAGGATCTTGCCCTGGAACACGCCCACCGCGCCGTTGCGCAGCACCTTCTTGAAGACCTGGCGGCTTTCGCACTGCGTCGCGTCATGGGTGATGTAGACGGTGTCGTCGTGGTGGAAGGCACCCCGCGCCCCGTCGCCGAGGCAGCCGCCAGCGATATGGGCCACGGCGTTGTCGCCCTGGATGTCGAGGACGGCCTCGTTGCGGGTGGCCGCGCCGTTGGCGGTGAAGCCGAAGCTCTTGAACGTGCTCTCCTCGCCGGTGCGGACGAAGAGGTTGGTGAGCGTCGTGCGCTCCTGCTCCGGGGCCTGGATGCGCAGGTGATGGAGCGTGCCCGTCTCGGCGATATCGGCCTCGAGCATGACGCTCGAGCGCCCGCCGGGCTGGCCCTCCTCGAGAAGCGTGAGCGTGGCGCCGGGATCGACCTTCACGAGGTGGTGCAGCACGGCCTCGCCCCCGCCCGAGCGGTAGGAGATGCGGATGGGCCGCGCGACCGCGCCCGTGGCGTGGATGAGGAGCCCGTCCTCGGCGGTGGCGGTGTTGAGCGCCGCCAGGGGTCGGGCGACGGGCTTGTAGAGGCGCGCGCCGTCCACGCGCGGGGCCTCGTTCGAGGCGGCCTCAAGCGTGCCGTAGAGCGATTTGGCCCAGTGCAGATCGGTATGGGCGACATCGGCCAGCCGCTCGATCGTGACGTGCTCCAGCGCTGCATCATCCGAGGCCGCGGCATCGAAGACACCGTCGACGAAGACGAGCGTAAGCGGCGCCGCGGGGCCGAAGACCTGCGAGGCCGCGGAGGCCGCCGCATGGGCCTGTGCGCCTGTCCAGGGGTCGGGGCGGGTGAATTTCCAGTACTCGTCGCGCCGCATGGGCATCCCGAGCGCGGCGAGGCGCGCGCGCGCGGCCTCCCGCGCCTGCGTGAGCCACGGGCCCGCCTCCGGCAGCGGATGGGCGGCGAGCACCGCCTCCGTCAGGTCCTGTCGTGCTTCGGGCAGTGCCATTTACGCCTCCTCCAGGAGGTTTGCGTAGCCGTTGTTTTCCACCTCGAGCGCGAGCTCCGGCCCGCCCCGCTTCACCATCTTGCCGTCGGCCATGATGTGGACGACGTCCGGTTTGATGTGGTCGAGCAGGCGCTGGTAATGCGTGATGACGAGGAAGGTACGGCCCGCGTCGCGGAGCGCGTTCACGCCCTGCGCCACGAGCTTCATCGCGTCCACGTCGAGGCCTGAGTCCGTCTCGTCGAGGACGCACATCTTGGGTTCGAGCATGGCCATCTGCAGGATCTCGTTGCGCTTCTTCTCCCCGCCGGAGAAGCCCACATTGACGGGGCGCTTGAGCATCTCGGCGTCGATCTTGAGCGCCTTCGCCTTCTCGCGGATGACCTTGAGGAATTCGCCCGCGCTGAGCTCCGCCTCGCCGCGGGCCTTACGCTGCGCGTTCACGGCGGTCCTGAGAAACGTCATGTTGCCCACGCCGGGGATCTCCACCGGGTACTGGAACGCGAGGAATAGACCCGCCGCCGCGCGCTCCTCGGGCTCGAGGTCGAGGAGGTCGGCGCCGTCCATGGTGGCCGTGCCCTCCGTCACCTCGTAGCCCTCGCGGCCGGCCAGCACGTAGGAGAGCGTCGACTTGCCCGAGCCGTTCGGCCCCATGATCGCGTGGACCTTGCCGGGTTCGAGCGTGAGGTCGACCCCCTTCAGGATCTGCTTGCCCTCGTCCTCGAGTTCGACATGGAGGTTCTTGATCTCTAGCATCGGAGGGCTCCTTTGGCGGGCGCGTGGGGCGCCGCGGCGTGTGAGAAGGACATAAGCACGAAAGCCCGGGCCGACAGGTCGGCACCGGGGGAAATCCGTGAGGATGTGGAAGGCGAAGTTAGGCGAACGCCTCGTTCGCCCAGGTCTGGAACCGCGCGAGCTTTTCGGCCCACTCGATCTCTCCGGCCAGTGCGGCCTTGCCGAAATCCACGACCTCCGCGACCGTGGGCGCACCGAGCTCCATCTGGAGCCCGAAGACCCAGGCCATGATCATCAGGCCCAGCAACTTGCCCATGAAGCCGCGCAGTCGCAGGATCGAGCAAAAGATAGCAAAGCAGAGAAACGCCGCGATCGGATCGCCGTAGAGCGCGATCATCCCGGACAGTTCGCCGAAATCGCGGGTCTCCAGAAGCATCTGGGACGGCGTCGCCACGCAGGCGATCATCGCCGAGGACCAGCCCACGGCCATGCCCGCGAGCACGGCCACGTAGCCCGTCATGCCAGCCGTGACCTTGCCGCTCGTCCGCTTGACGAGCTGCATGGGCACCGTGCCCTCCGCACCGGCCATCTGCGTCATGGTGCGCCCGGATTCGATGCGGGACAACCGCTCTTCCCAGGCGCGCTTTCGATCTCGGCTCAAGGTTGACATATTCCGATCCCCTCATGCCCCCGCCATTGCACGTTAGGGGCGAATAAGGGCGGGATTGGGGCAACCTTTTGGAAATGCTGGGCCTCATTTGCGACGCATCCCGAGGAGGCTGTTGCCGAAGAGAGACCCGCAAAATCCCGACACCGCGGCGAGCGACACCACCTGCCAGGCCGCCAGCGCATCGGTGATCGTGTCCACGACAAAGGCGAAACCGGCGCAGAAGACCCCGGTGGCGATGGCGGCAAGAAGGCGGATCACGGTGCGCGCTCCCCCGCGCGGGCCTGTCGCCGCGCGGCTTCCCCTGCATGGAGGAGTGCGGCATCGAGCGACCGCGCCGCCTCGATGCGCCGCCGCGCGAGCGGATGGTGGATCAGCGCTATCGCCGCAGTGATGCCGAAAGACATCCCCACCCAGACTACCGTCTCGGGTAGACCGGTGAGCAACTTGAGCGTGAGGAGCCCGGGAAAGCCCAGCACGAACAGCGCCACGGCCAGCGCGGCGCCACCGCCTGCAAAGATCAACCAGGCCTCGCCACCGGCGGAGCGGCGTGAGGTCCGGGCAATGCGGGCGCGTTGCGCCTGGGTATAGGGCTGCTGCCGGTCGTCCATGGCCTGTCAATCGGGGTACTAGCCCACCGACCCCTCGAGCGAGATCGCCACGAGCTGCTGGGCCTCCATGGCGAACTCCATGGGCAGCGCCTGCAGCACCTCCTTGCAGAAGCCATTGACCACGAGCGCCACGGCCTCCTCCTCGTCCATGCCGCGTTGGCGGCAATAGAAGAGCTGGTCATCGTCCACTTTCGACGTGGTCGCCTCGTGCTCCACCCGGCTCGAGTTGTTCTTCACCTCGATATAGGGGACGGTGTGGGCACCGCAGGTGTCGCCGATGAGCAGGCTGTCGCACTGCGTGTAGTTGCGGCTGTCCTTGGCGCGTTTGTGCATGCTCACGAGGCCGCGATAGGTGTTCTGGGCCTTGCCCGCGCTGATCCCCTTGGAGACGATGCGCGACTTCGTGTTCTTGCCCAGATGCAGCATCTTCGTGCCGGTATCGGCCTGCTGGAGGTTGTTGGCGATGGCGATGGAGTAGAACTCGCCCTGGCTCTCCTCCCCGCGGAGGATGCAGGACGGGTACTTCCACGTGACGGCGGAGCCGGTTTCCACCTGCGTCCACATCACCTTGGACCGGTCGCCCCGGCAATCGGCGCGCTTGGTGACGAAATTGTAGATGCCGCCTTTGCCCTCTTCATCGCCCGGGAACCAGTTCTGCACTGTGGAATACTTCACCTCCGCATCGTCCATGACGACGATCTCCACGACCGCGGCGTGGAGCTGCGCGGTATCACGCTGGGGCGCGGTGCAGCCCTCGAGGTAGCTCACATAGGCCTCCCGGTCGCAGATGATGAGCGTGCGCTCGAACTGGCCGGTATTCTCCGCGTTGATGCGGAAATAGGTGGAAAGCTCCATGGGGCAGCGCACGCCCGGCGGGACGTAGACGAACGAGCCGTCGGAGAAGACGGCGGAATTGAGCCCGGCATAGTAGTTGTCCGAGGGCGGGATAACGGAGCCGATGTACTTCTTCACGAGCTCGGGATGGTCCTTGATCGCCTCCGAGATCGAGCAGAAGATCACGCCCTTTTCGGCGAGCTCCTTTTTGAAGGTCGTGCCCACGGAGACGCTGTCGAAGACCGCATCCACGGCCACGCGGCGTTCGGAGTTGTCCTCCGGCGTCGCGTCCACCTCCTCGACCCCGGCGAGGATCTTCTGCTCCTTGAGCGGAATACCGAGCTTCTTATAGGTCTCGAGCAGCTTGGGATCGACCTCGTCGAGCGACTTGGGCTTCTCCTCCATGCTCTTCGGACGGGCATAGTAGTACTGGTCCTGCAGGTCGATCTTCGGGAAATCGACCATGGCCCAGTCGGGCTCCTTCATGTCGAGCCAGCGGCGATAGGCGTTGAGGCGCCAGTCGAGCATCCATTCGGGCTCGTCGTTCTTGGCGGAGATCAGGCGCACGATGTCCTCGGAGAGGCCCTTCGGCGCGTAGTCCATCTCGATCTCGGTTTCCCAGCCGTGCTTGTAATTGCCGGCCAGCGCCGCGACCTTGGCGACGGTGTCTTCCTCGACGCCTTCTTTGACCTTCATCGTGTCAAGTGCTGCCATGGGTCTTCCTCTCACGCTGCTCTGGCGCAAATCTTTGCGTATTTCGCGGCCCAGGTGTTTGCGAACCTGCGCACGTCTTCCTCCGTAGTGGCGGGCCCGATGGAGACGCGGATGGCCTGGCTGGCCTCGGTCGCGTCAAAGCCCATCGCCGTCAGCACGCCCGAAGCCCGGACCTTCCCGCTGGAGCAGGCCGAGCCCGCCGAGACGGCGAAACCCGCGAGGTCCATCTGCATCACCTGCGTCTCGCCCTTCCAACCGGGTGCGATGAAGCAGGAGGTGTTGGGCAAACGAGCCGCGCCTTTCCCGACAAAAATAATCCCGTTCGCCGCGGCTTCCAGAGTTGTTTCTAGAATATTTCTAAATTCCTCGACCCGGCTCCAGACGCCCGTCTCCAGGTCGCGGCTCGCGGCGGCGGCGGCCGCACCGAAGCCCGCGATGCCGATGACGTTCTCGGTGCCCGAGCGCCGCCCCATCTCCTGCCCGCCGCCACGGATGAGGGCGGGCAAATCCACGCCTTGGCGCACGATGAGCGCGCCCACGCCCTTGGGTCCGCCGAGCTTGTGCGCGGAGACGAGCGCCATCTCCGCCCCCGACCAGGCGAAGGAGACCGGCACCTTGCCGAAGGCTTGCGTGAAATCGCTCACCGCGATCCCAGGCGGCAGGGCCTGCATCACCCCGGTCTCGGAATTGGCGAGCTGCAGCGTGGCGCCCGCCGGCGCCTCGACCGTCACCGCGCCGTCGCGCGACACCGGGAGCGACGCATCCGCATAGGCGCGCACCGCGTCATGCTCCACCGCCGCACCGCGGAGCCCCCGCCCCGACAGCGCGAGCGCCGCCGCCTCCGTGGCAGAAGACGTAAAAACGATATCCGCGCCCGAGGCGCCGATGGCCTCCGCGATCTGGGCCCGCGCCTTTTCCACGATCGCCTTCGCCGCGCGCCCCTCGGCATGGACAGAGGACGGGTTTCCCAGCGCATCCATCGCCGCGATCATCGCCGCCCGCGCCTCCGCCCGGAGCGGCGAGGTGGCATTGTAATCCAGATACACTCTTTGCATCAGAGCCGTGTCCCGGTCTTCTTTGTGCACCGCACTTCGGGGTCTGGGGCAGAGCCCCAGTCCGATCTCGCCCGCATCCTCATTCGTCGACCACCTCGAAAAGCGACGGCACCGCCGGGCAGGGCGTCAGGTCGTTGCGCACCACATCGCTCAGCCGGGTCTGGTGCAAGAAGACGTAGACATGGGCCGACAGCCCCTCCCAAAGCCGGTTCGTCATGCTCTGCGCCCGCGAGCCGGAGACCGCGCCCGAGGCCCCTGCCCCGGTATGCAGGGCGCTCACCGTCTCGTCCACGGCGCCGAGGATCTCGGCCACGCGGATCTCGGAGGCCGGCCGCGCGAGTTTGTAGCCTCCTCCCGGGCCCCGGACCGAGGACACGAGCCCGGCCCGCCGCAGCTTCACGAAGAGCTGCTCCAGATAGGGCAGCGAAATCGACTGGCGCTTCGAGATCTCGCCCAGGGAGACGAGCTTCGCCTCCCCTTGGAGCGCCAGATCCGCCAAAGCGACCATCGCGTAGCGTCCCTTGGTCGACAGCTTCATCGCACTCCTCCACGGGGGCCGCGCACCCCACGAGATCTCCCGCGCACCCACAGGGCCTTCCGCCATGGAGCGGAGTGATTGACCCCCATCGCCCGCATGTTTACGTCATGGCCACCGTGACTACCCGCGGTTTAGAATTGTTCTAAAATGCCGTCGGTGGCGCGTCAAGCTCTCCCACGGCCCATGTCAGACTGGACGCCCATGCCCGAGGTTATCTTTGCCGGTCCCGAAGGACGGCTCGAAGGCCGCTACCACCCGCAAAAACAAAAAGACGCGCCGATCGCGATCGTGCTGCACCCCCACCCGCAATTCGGCGGGACGATGAACAACAAGGTGGTCTACAACCTCCATTACGCGTTCTTCAACATGGGCTTCACGGTGCTGCGCTTCAACTTCCGCGGCGTGGGGCGCAGCCAGGGCGAATACGACCAGGGCGTGGGCGAGCTCTCCGACGCCGCCTCCGCGCTCGACTACCTCCAATCGATGAACAACAATTCCAAGCATTGCTGGGTGGCGGGCTTCTCCTTCGGGGCCTGGATCGGGATGCAGCTACTCATGCGGCGCCCGGAGATCACGGGCTTCATCTCTGTATCCCCGCCCGCCAACATGTACGACTTTTCCTTCCTCGCCCCCTGCCCCTCCTCGGGGCTCATCATCAACGGCGCCTCGGACCGCGTGGCCCCGCCGGCCGACACCCATGCACTGGTGACCAAGCTCCATGAGCAAAAGGGGATCACCATCACCCATCAGGAGATCGAGGGGGCCGGACATTTCTTCGAGGAGCCGCACATGGACACGATGATCGGAAACGTCACCGATTACGTGCAGCGCCGCCTCACCGAGACCACGCGCTAGGCCTAGCGCAGGGAGGACCCAATGAGTTCCGTCGAACGGATCGCCATCAAACTCGCCGACGATGTGCTCGCCGCGCAGGACGAGACCGGAAACGACCGCCTCTTCGTGGAGATCGGCAACGTCCTCGCCGCCGCGTCGCAGACACTGGAAGAGGCGTTTCTCACCGAATGCCGCATCCGCCTCGCAGAGCAGAAGGCGCGCGCCGCGCTCGAGGCCAAGCTCGCCGCGCATCGCGCGCGCTAGCGTAGGACGTTACACGGGACCGACGCCACGCGGCGACCCGCCTCACGAAGGTATTGACGTGACGCAGGGGCCGGGGTCACGTGCATCGCCGGGCGCGCCTGGCCGGCGCCGGGCCGCGTCAGACGATGTGCTTGATCGCCGCGCGCGCCGCCTGCACCAGACGCGCCATGACCATGTCGAGCACGTAGTTCAGGAAGGACGCGGTGAGGTCGGCCACCTCGAGCCCCCGATCCACGAAGCCCACGGCGAACCGCAGCGCCGCCTTCACGAATCGCAGGATCATGTCGCCCACTTCGAGCGCCAGCCGCGCCGAGCGTCGCACGCCCTCCATCAAAAGATCCGCGAGCGTGAGCGTGGCGCTCACCCCGCCGCAGAGAAGGTGCAGAACGGGCATGAGGGCCGCCAGCGCCGCGCTCAGCGCCCAGTACCCCATCTTGGAACCGAAGCCCGATGATTTCTCCGCCTGTTCGAGCCAGTATTTGGGGTTCGATTTCGTGGCGCGGATGACTTCCGGCGGCCAGCCCCGGGCGGTCATGTTCTGGATGTAGCTCAGCTTCATGGAATGGGCGTCACCGGTGATCCCGCCGAAGCCCGCATTCACGCCCGTGGCCCCGATATCGCAGTGCTGGAAAGGCAGGAGCGGGATCATGGGAACGGGATCGGCGAGCGCGTAGACCCGCTTCACGTTTCCGACCCCGATGTAGCGACGGATATCGCCCGCGATGCCCACGCTGCCGACCCGCGGCGCGCCGAAGGTATAGAGGTAGGTGGCCCCCGTGGCCGCTTTGGCGTAGTCGAGCGCCGCCAGCGTGGCGAGGGCCCCGCCGAGCGAGTGCCCCACGAAATGCATCTTCACCGGCTTCGGGCGCGCCTCGGCGATCATGGTCTGCACGTCGACGCGCATCTTGTTGTAGATGTCGTTGAACCCGGCATGGACAGGGCACCCCGAGGGCCCGCGCGCCATCCCGATCTGGTAGTTGGAGAGCCAGTCGGCGGAGGTGAACATGGGCGGCATCGTCCCGCGCATGGCCATGATGTATTCGCCCTTGATGGCGCCGTGGCGCTCGAGCAGGACGCCGAACCCCGCCTGCTTTTTCCTCAGCGCGCCCGAGGCGCTGACCGCGGTGTCCACGGGCGTCACGGGTACGGAGATCGACGGGCCGTCCTCGCGCGCATCGGTGCTGAAGCGGGGGTCGTCGCCAGCGAGATCGAGCGCGTCGGCGCGCATCTCCGCGCGGGAGCCGCCGATTGCCTCGGCGACGGAATAGGCGCCGTCGGCGATGATGGCGGCGTTCATGCCCTGCAGTAGCGTCATCTCAAATTCCTTTTGTACAAACTCCGGCCGCGGCCGTTACCGGTTCGAATTCAACGTGCAATTGCTTTTGGCGAAATTGGCGGTGGAGGGCTCCTCTCCGAGATTGCAGGTCACGTCGAAGGCCGCGCCGCCGGTCTCGTGATTGAGATCGAGGCTCCGCGAGGAGATGCTCAGGAAGCGCTCGCCGCCCATGGCATCGGTGGTGTAGCGCTGGATGACGACGATGTTGGCGGGCACGCGCCCGAAGAGGCCGGGCTTCGTCTCTACCGCATCGAAGGAAAAGCGGCCCTCGGCATCGGCGGTGACGGTGTCGAAGGCCTGCTTGCCCTGGTAGCGGTATTCCCGCGTGACCTGCGCGCCGGCGGCGGGCCGTCCATCGGCGCCGATGAGTTGGCCCTGCATGGGCGAGCAGACATAGAGCTTGGAGCTGGACATGGCTGCGCCTCCGCTGGCTGTGGTCAACAGGGCCGTGGCAACGATAAGCCATGCGGTGCGCGCCATCGGTCTCTCCCTCAAGGTCCGGCGAGTATTGGGGAGAAATCCGGCCCTGTCAGCACCCGTTTTGGTGAATGGTCAAAAGGGACCTCCACGGTGCCCGGCATGCTGCGACAATTCTGTGTGCGAGTTCTGGTATACAAGTGCATACATTCCCTCTAGACAGCGGGAAACGCCGCGCAGTCGAAAAGGAAAATCCATGTCCGCATTCTCCGGCACCCACATCGTCTACACCACCGTCGACGAGGCCCCCGAGCTTGCCAGCGCGTCCCTCCTGCCCATCGTACAGTTCTTTGCCAAAGCCGCGGGCGTGACGGTGGAGACGCGGGACATCTCGCTCGCCGGGCGCATCATCGCCACCTTTCCGGAGGTGCTCACCGACGCGCAGAAACAGTCCGACGACCTCGCCGCGCTGGGCGCGTGGGTGAAGACGCCGGAGGCCAACGTCATCAAGCTTCCCAACATTTCCGCCTCCGTGCCGCAGCTCGTCGCGGCGATCAAGGAGCTGCAGGACAAGGGCTATGCCCTGCCCGACTACCCGGCAGAGCCCGCCACGGAGGAGGAGAAGGCCGTTCGCGCGAAATACGACACTATCAAGGGTTCCGCGGTGAACCCGGTGCTGCGCGAGGGCAATTCGGACCGCCGCGCGGCCACGGCCGTCAAGAACTACGCCAAGGCCAACCCGCACCGCATGGGCAAGTGGTCCGCGGACTCGAAGACCCACGTCGCGTCGATGTCCGGCAATGATTTCTACGCCAACGAAAAATCCACCACCGTCACCGCCGCGCAGGCGGGCGATGCCAAGATCGTGCTCAACGGCACGACGCTCAAGGACGGCGTGGCGCTGGCCGAAGGCACCGTCGTCGATGCCTCCTTCATGTCCGCCTCTGCTCTACGGGCCTTCCTCAAGGACGAGATCGCGAGCATGGAGCCCGGCGTGCTCTTCTCGCTCCACATGAAGGCCACGATGATGAAGGTGTCGGACCCGATCATCTTCGGCCACGCGGTCTCCGTCTATCTCGCGCCGTTCTTCGAGAAGCACGGCGCGGCGCTCGAGGCGCTCGGCGTCGACCCCAACGGCGGGATCGGCGCCATCGAAGCCGCCATCGCGGGCAACAGCGACCTCGAGGCCGATCTGAAGGCCGCCCTCGCCGCGGGACCCGCCATGTACATGGTCAATTCCGACAAGGGGATCACGAACCTCCACGTGCCCTCCGACGTCATCATCGACGCCTCCATGCCCGCCGTGATCCGCGCGGGCGGCAAGGGCTGGGGCCCCGATGGCAATGAGGCCGATACCAAATGCGTCATCCCCGACCGCTGCTATTCGTCCGTCTATGACGAGAGCATCAACTTTTTCAAAGCCAACGGCGCCCTCGACGTCACCACCGCGGGCGCCGTGCAGAACGTTGGCCTCATGGCCCAGAAGGCGGAAGAATACGGCTCCCACCCCACCACCTTCGAGATCCCCGAGGCGGGCACCATCGAGGTCGTCGCGTCGAATGGCGACGTGCTCCATTCCCACGCCGTGGAGCCCGGCGATATCTGGCGCATGTCGTCGGCCCGGAAGGCGCCCATCGAGGATTGGGTGAAGCTCGCCATCGAGCGCCAGGCCGCCACCGGCGCGCAGGCGATCTTCTGGCTCGACAGCGCCCGCGCCCATGACGCGGAGCTCATAGAGAAGGTGAAGCCCCTGCTGGAAGCCGCTGGCGTCGCGGACAAATTCGAGATTCTGGCGCCACGCGAGGCCACGCGGCTCACGTTCGAGACGATCACGCAGGGCAAGGATTCGATCGCCATCACCGGCAACGTGCTCCGCGATTACCTCACCGACCTTTTCCCGATCCTAGAGCTGGGAACCTCGGCCAAGATGCTCTCCATCGTCAAGCTCATGCAGGGCGGCGGCCTCTTCGAGACGGGCGCGGGCGGCTCGGCGCCGAAACATGTCCAGCAGCTCGTGGAGGAAAACCACCTGCGCTGGGACTCGCTCGGAGAGTTCTGCGCGCTGGGTGAAAGCTTCGCCTTCCTCGCCGAGGCCACCGGCAACGCCAAGGCCGCGGCGCTGGCCAAGGGGGTCGAGGCAGCCACGCAGGGCGTGCTCGACCACGAACGCAGCCCGGGCCGCAAGGTGGGCCAGCCCGACAACCGCGACAGCCACTACTGGTTCGCCCGGTACTGGGCCGAGGCGCTCGCGGACGGTGACCTCGCCGATCACTTCAAGCCCGTCGCCGAAGCGCTGGCAAGCAACGAAGACAAGATTGTCGCAGAACTTGCCGACGCGCGCGGCACGCCCGTCGATATCGGCGGCTATTACAAGGCGGACCCCCAAAAGCTCGCGCGCGTCATGCGCCCGTCTTCCACGCTGAACGCGATCTTCGACTGACGGAAGATGCGCCTCGGGGCTCGTCCCCGGGGCGTCGGCCTCCGACGGTGCCATCGCCTTCCCGCGCGAAGCGGTCGACGTGACGCCCTGTGAAGGGATCGCTTCGCCGTAGCACGCCCTGTCACAACGCGCCGATGAAAGAGTCCACAGCAGGGCAGCCATGAAGGGCGGCTGCGCGCAGAACCGTAACGCGGCGCTTGCGTCGCGCAGTCCACGTGGCAGACTGGGAAGACCGCGTGCCAGCTGAAAATCGGGGTCTCGACATGGGTCAACGGATACGTGCCGCCCTCCTGCTCCTCGGCGCGGCGGCCGCCTTCGCGGGCCCCGGGGCGGCCGACACCTGGACGAATTCCACGCCCGGACGGGCCGACCGCGCGTTTTATTCCACCACGTCCGGCGGGATGCAGCTGCAGCTCGGCTGCTTCAGCCGGGACACCGGGCTCGCCTTCATGCTCGCCGGCGGGGCGACCCCGCTGCCCGAGGTGGGCGACCTGATGGTCTGGATCATGCTGCCCGACGGCCGCACGGGCCGCTATCCCATGAGCGGTGTCGATTACCTGGGCGGGCCCGAAAACGCGCTCATCGGTCAGCTCCTCCTCGGCCAGCAGGGGATGGAGTTCTTCGCCGCCGGAGCCCGGATCAGCATCGACGGCCCGCCGGGGCAGGAGATCTTTGCCGCCGGCATGACGGGCACCTCCGCCGCCCGGCGGGATTTCGCGCGGATTTGCGGTCTTTGACGCGCCCGGCGGCGCACGAAAATAGGCCCCTCTCGCACGAACCATGTTAGGATAGAAGCGATGTCAGAGATCATCGCCCCCATCCGCCCCAAGACCCAGAAGAAGACAGAGCGTCCGCCGCTCTGGAAGGTGATCCTGCTCAACGACGACTTCACCCCGCGCGCCTTCGTGACGAAGGTCCTCATGGGGCTCTTCCACATGTCCGAGGGGGAGGCAGAGGCCGTCATGCTGGCCGCGCACATGAAAGGGAGCTGCGTCGTGGCCGTCTTCACCCGCGAGATCGCGGAGACGAAGGCCCGCCAGGGAACGGATGTGGGCGCGCGGGCCGGATACCCGCTCACCTTCACCACGGAGCGTGATACCTAGCGCTGCCCGTTCGCTGGGCACGGAGCGCCGTGAGCCTGGAATACCCACGTCACTTCCATGCCTTAGGGTGGACAGGGCCGCGCGGGCGGATAGCTATGCGCCCATGCCTGCACCAACGCGCTTCAATGACGCCGACGATGTCTCCCACACCGCTCTCGAGGATGTTCAGGGCCTCGGCATCGGGTGTTTCCTCACCTCCGTGGGGCTCGTCTTTCTCACCCATCTGGGCTTTCTCACCGGGCAGTCGGCGGGCCTCGCGCTGCTCATCGCCTATCCCACGGGGTGGAGCTTCGGCACGGTCTTCTTTCTCGTGAACCTGCCCTTCTACATCTTCGCTTACCTGCGGCTCGGGCTCGAATTCACGGTCAAAAGCGTGATCTGCGTGACGCTCGTGTCGGTGATGTCGGACTACCTGCCGCTCTTCATCTCCTTCGAGGAGCTCGATCCCATCGTGGGGACCATCGTCTTCGGCACGACCGTGGGCCTTGGCCTGCTGGCGTGCTTTCGGCACAAGGGTTCGCTCGGCGGGCTCGGCGTCGTAGCGCTGATGATCCAGGACAAGACGGGGTTCAAGGCGGGCTACGTGCAGCTCATCGTCGATGCCGCGATATTCGGCGTGGCGATCTTCCTCTTCCCGGCCACCGTCGTCGCCTATTCGCTCCTCGGGGCGGTGGTGCTCAACGGGGTCATCGCCTTCAACCACCGGCGCGACCGCTACATCGCCGACTAGCGGGGCGGGGCCTTCTGGGGCACAGTCGCGCGCGCCCCAGGAGACCCCGCCATGCCCGTTGCCTATTACTACCTCATCGCCGCCGTCTTCTTCGAGACGGTGGGCACGAGCGCGCTCAAGGCCTCCGAACAGTTCTCGAAGCTCGGGCCATCGATTATCGTCGTCGTGGCCTACGCGGTGAGCTTCTACCTCCTGGCCTTCTCGCTCCGCACGATCCCAGTGGGCATCGCCTACGCGATCTGGAGCGCCTTCGGCATCTTCATGATCGCCTGCATCGGCTTCGTCGTCTTCGGACAGACCCTCGATCTCGCGGCCATTATCGGGCTCGGGATGATCGTGGGGGGCGTCGTGGTGATCCACGCCTTCTCGAACTCGGTGAGCCACTGATGGAGGCGGCGTTCTGGCACGAGCGCTGGCAATCGGGGCGCATCGCGTTCCATGAAAGCGCGCCCAATGCCCTCCTCGCGGCCCACTGGCCGGGTCTCGCCATGGGCCGCCGTGTCTTCGTGCCGCTCTGCGGCAAGGCGGTGGACCTGAGCTGGCTCGCCGCGCAGGGCCACGAGGTCGTGGGCGCGGAGCTCGATGCCTCGGCCGTCGCGGCCTTCTTTGCGGAAGCCGGGCTCGCGCCCGAAAAGAGGCCCGCCGGACCGCTCACGCGCTACGCCGCCGGTGGCATCACGATCTACCAGGGCGATATCTTCGCGCTCGAAGCCGCCACGCTGGGCCCGGTGGATGCCGTCTTCGACCGCGCCGCGCTCGTGGCGCTGCCGCCCGAGATGCGCGCACGCTACGCGGAGCACGTCGCCGCGCTCACCGGGCACACGCCGCAGATGCTCATAACCTTCGAGTATTCGAACCCCGTCATGGAAGGCCCGCCCCACAGCGTGCCCACGCGCGAGGTGGAGACGCATTACGCAGCGCGGTTCGCAATCCGGGAGCTGGAGCGTCGCCCCATCACCGGCCCCCTCCTTAACCGCACGACAGGCAGCGAAGTGGCCTACCACCTCGCCTAGCCACTCTTGGAGTGCCTGACACAGGGGCTTCATCTTTCCAGATTTACATTGGGGTCTGGGGCAGAGCAGCCGGGCAACGACGCGCGGCGCCCCAACCCGTCATCCCTCCGAAGAGCCGTGCCTCCAAAAGAAAGGGGCCGGGGGTCTCCCCCCGGCCAGGTTCGCCTCTCAGGCTCCTATAATTTACCGCTCGGTGATTTTCTGCCTGCGGCCTGAGCTGCGTCCGGGGCGAGCGCACCCGCCCCAAAACTTGGTATGTTGTCGAGCCGACGTGGCCCGGTGTCTCGTCGGGGACCAGACCAAGGCCCGGCCCCCTAGCGCCCCAAGAGAGGGGAGCTTGTTCTCTTAGCTGCAGCCCGACGTCGCGCCGCAGGTGTTGCACTTCATGCAGGTGCCGTTGCGCACGAGCGTGTAGTTTCCGCACTCGCCGCACGGGTCGCCCTCGTAGCCCTGCATCTTGGCCTTGGCGGAGGCGTCCATGGTGGGCGTCTCCTGAAGCGACAGCTTGCGGCCCTCCGGCGCGGTGTTGAGGCGCGCCTCCGGCACCAGCGTCTGGAGCGCGGTCTGGGGGTCGAGCGACCCGTCGAGCGCCGTGGTGCCCTGCCCGCCCTGGTAGACCACGAATTCCTGCGGCACCCGGTTGCGGTGATAGCCGGTGGAGACCATCTGCTTGAGCACTTCCACGCCCTTGAGCGCGCCCGCCTCGGAGGGGTCGCGGACATTCGGAACGCCCTCTTCCTCGCCGCGGCCGAGATCGTCGAACGTGGTGCCCTCGGGCTTCACATGGGCGAGCTCCGTGCGGTCGAGGTAGCTCACCGCCAGCTCGCGGAAGATGTAGTCGAGGATCGACGTCGCGTTCTTGATGCTGTCGTTCCCCTGAACCATGCCGGCGGGCTCGAACTTGGTGAACGTGAAGGCATCCACGAACTCCTCGAGCGGCACGCCGTATTGCAGACCCACGGAGACGGCGATGGCGAAGTTGTTCATCATCGCCCGGAAGCCAGCACCTTCCTTGTGCATGTCGATGAAGATCTCGCCGAGCTTGCCGTCCTGGTATTCGCCCGTCCGCAGATAGACCTTGTGACCGCCCACGATGGCCTTCTGGGTGTAGCCCCGGCGGCGCTCGGGCATCTTGTCCCGCGCGGCCTTGGCCACCTCCTTGATAACGATCTTCTCGACGATCTTCTCGGCCAGCACGGACGCCTTCTCGCGATCCGACCCGGTCTCGAGGATCTCCGCGGCCTCGTCGTCGTCCTCCACGAGGGCGGCGGCGAGCGGCTGGGAGAGCTTGGAGCCGTCACGGTAGATCGCGTTGGCCTTCACCCCCATCCGCCAGGAGCGCTCGTAGCTTTCCTGCACCTCTTCGATGGTGGCATCGTTGGGCATGTTGATCGTCTTCGAGATCGCGCCCGAGATGAAGGATTGAGCGGCGGCCATCATGTCGATGTGGCTGTTGACGGAGAGGAAGCGCTTGCCCTTCTTGCCGCAGGGGTTGGCGCAGTCGAACACCTCGAGATGCTCTTCCTTGAGGAACGGCGCGCCTTCGAGCGTCATCGTCCCGCAGACATGGTCATTCGCCGCCTCGATGTCAGCTTTCTTGAAGCCGAGATGCACGAGGAGGTCGAAGGACGGGTCGGTGAGCTTCTCCGCTGGGATGCCGAGGACATCCGTGCAGAACTCCGCGCCCAGCGTCCACTGGTTGAAGACGAAGCGGATGTCGAAGGCCGAGGGCAGTGCCGCCTCGATCTTGTCGATCTCCGCCTTGCCGAAGCCATGCCCGATGAGCGCGGTGTGGTTGATCCCCGGCGCATTGCCGAGCGAGCCGTGGCCCACGGCGTAGGAGATGATCTCCCCGATCTCGCTCTCGCGGTAGCCCAGCTTGGCCAGGGCCGCGGGAACGGAGCGATTGATGATCTTGAAGTATCCGCCGCCGGCGAGCTTTTTGAACTTCACGAGCGCGAAGTCCGGCTCGATGCCCGTCGTATCGCAATCCATGACGAGGCCGATGGTGCCCGTGGGCGCCACGACGGTCGCCTGCGCGTTGCGGTAGCCGTTCTTCTTGCCGAGCTCGAGCGCCTGGTCCCAGGCCTCCATGGCGATCTTGGGCAGCCGCGGATCCGGGCAGGAGCCGTGATCGAGCGGCACCGGCTTCACGTTGACCGCCTCGTAGCCATCGGCGTTGCCATAGGCGGCATTGCGGTGGTTGGCGATGACGCGGAGCATGTGCGCCTTGTTCTTCTCGTAGCCCGCGAAGGCACCGAGCTCACCCGCCACTTCGGCAGAGGTGGCGTAGGAGACGCCCGTCATGATAGCCGTCAGAGCACCGCAAAGCGCGCGTCCTTCGTCACTGTCATAGCCGTAGCCCATGTTCATGAGCAGCCCGCCGATATTGGCGTAGCCGAGACCCAGCGTCCGGAAATCGTAGCTCCGCTGCGCGATCTCCTTCGACGGGAACTGCGCCATCATGACGGAGACCTCGAGCGTCAGCGTCCAGAGGCGCGTGGCGTGCATGTACTCTTCCACCTGGAACGTGCCGTCCCGGAAGAACGTGAGCAGGTTCATGGAGGCGAGGTTGCAGGCCGTGTCGTCGAGGAACATGTACTCCGAGCACGGGTTCGAGCCGCGGATCTCGCCATCTTCCGGGCAGGTGTGCCAGGCGTTGACCGTATCATGATATTGGATGCCCGGATCGGCGCAGGCCCAGGCCGCGTGGCCCACCTGCTCCCAGAGGTCCCGCGCCTTCAGCGTCTTTGCGACTTTGCCGTCCTTGCGGTTGATGAGCTGCCAGTCGGCGTCCTTCTCCACGGCGTAGAGGAAGGCGTCGGTCACGCGGATCGAGTTGTTGGAGTTTTGTCCGGAGACAGAGTTGTAAGCCTCGCTGTCCCAATCTGTGTCGTAGGTCGGGAACTCGATGGAGGTGTGACCCTGCTTCGCGTAGTCGAGCACGCGCTTCACATAGGTCTCCGGGATCGCCACCTTCTTGGCCGCGCGAACAGCATCGCCCAAGCCCTTGTTTTTCTTGGGGTCGTAGGCATCGGCTTCCGCGCCGTCCCACTGACCGATGGCCGCGAAGATGGCGTTGAGCTTCTCCTCGTGCATCTTGGAGCCCGCGACGATGGAGGCCACCTTCTGCTCCTCGATGACCTTCCAGTTGATGAAGTCCTCGATATCGGGGTGATCGGCGTCGCAGATCACCATTTTCGCCGCGCGGCGCGTGGTGCCGCCCGACTTGATCGCGCCCGCTGCACGGTCACCGATCTTGAGGAAGCCCATGAGGCCCGACGACTTGCCGCCGCCGGAGAGCTTTTCGCCCTCACCGCGAAGGTGCGAGAAGTTCGTGCCCGTGCCTGAGCCGTACTTGAAGAGGCGTGCTTCGCGGACCCAAAGATCCATGATGCCGCCGTCATTCACCAGATCGTCCTGTACGGACTGGATGAAGCAGGCATGGGGCTGCGGGTGCTCGTAGGCCGACTTCGACTTGGTCAGCTTGCCGGTGAAGGGATCGACGTACATGTGGCCTTGGCTCGGGCCATCGATGCCGTAGGCCCAGTGCAGGCCGGTGTTGAACCACTGCGGCGAGTTCGGTGCCGCGCGCTGGGTCGCGAGCATGTGGCGCATCTCGTCGTAGTAGGCGCGCGCGTCTTCCTCGGTGGAGAAATAGCCGCCTTTCCAACCCCAGTATGCCCACGCGCCGGCAAGCCGGTCGAAGACCTGCTTGGCCGACGTCTCACCGCCGAACTCGGCGTCGTCGGCGGGCACGTGGCGCCACAGGAACTCGGGCACGCCCTTTTCCTTCACCGGCTTCAGCGCAGAGGGCACACCCGCCTTCCGGAAATACTTCTGCGCGATGACGTCGGAGGCCACCTGGCTCCAGTCGCCGGGCACTTCGATGTCTTTTGCCTGAAAGACGATGGTGCCGTCCGGATTGCGGATCTCGGAGGTGGTCGTGGTGAAGGGCACGTTGGCGTAGGCGTCTTGACCCTCGGTCGTGAACGAACGTTCGATCTTCATTGGCTGCCTCGTTTCTTGTGGCCGTCACGCGGCCAAGGTCACACTGTCTTCCCGTTGCTGGTGGAGCGACACACGTCGACCGGCGCCGGTCTCCCGAGCCCCGCCAAAGGGCGTGGTCACGTGTTGTCTGTCCCCGCGTCAGGTTGCACTAGATGTTGTGCCTTACCTGCCAGCCCACACAACCTGACGTAGGCACGCCCTCAACGTCAATCGGGTTTTTGGCTCTGCGCGCCTATTTTTTTCGTTGACGGGCGCAACATGTTGTGGCGAGCGCGGGTGCCTGACACAGCATCTGCTAGACTTGCACATAAGCGATCGAAGCCAACGCATTGAGGGCACACGTTTTCTTGCTTCCGTCCACAGCGCGCCGCATATCTGTGTGGATGACTCAGCCGCGCCGCAGCATTCGATCCACCGCAACAGGTGTCGCGCTTTTGGCACTCTTGGCCTGCGCACCGGCTGTGGAAATGTCCGTGGGAGACGGGCCCGGACGGCAATCCGCGCTTTTCCAGTCGTTTCCCGCTCCCCTCTTCGAGGCGATCGCTTCTGGTTGCCAAGGGCAGCTCGACCGACTCACTCTCGTGTCGCGCAACGAGCTGCTCTGCGAGACGCTCCCCACGCCCGAGGCGGCGGCGGCGCTCATCCTGCAGTTCGACGGGGATGTGGAGGACCTGCCGGTGCTCGTCACCACGCTCGAAGCCACCGAAAGCGCGGCGGGCTTCACCGTCGTGACGGAGTATTTCTACCGCGTGCCGCAGATCGGCGGTCAGGTGGCGGAGGTGCGCTTTGCCGAGCCGCGCGTGCAGCGGACCATCCGGCGCGCCTTCGCCGCGGCGGGGGGCACGCCCATCAAGTAAGGCCCATTGCGGGAGGCTGGTCGGGGCGGCGAGATTCGAACTCACGACCCCCTGTACCCAAAACAGGTGCGCTACCAGGCTGCGCCACACCCCGACCGTAGGAGCGCTCTTACGCCCGCCCGCCCCGCTTGAAAAGATCAATCGCAGGGAAAGGCGGCGATGTCCTGGGGCACGGCGGGGTGCTGGATGACGGCGCCTTCCTCTAGACCCAGGCGGCGCGCGAGCCCGCCGTTGATCTCCAGCACGAACTGCACAGCCTCGCCGCCGAAGATCGAGGTGCGGTCGAGCGGGACGGCGTTTTCGTGGATGCGCGTGACGGTCCCGTCCGCGCCGATGAAGATCATGTCGAGGGGGATGAGCGTGTTTTCCATCCAGAAGGCCACGGGCTGCGGGCGGTCGTAGACAAAGAGCATGCCTTGGGCCTGGGCCAGGTCCTCCACGAACATGAGCCCGCGCGCGCGTTCGGCGTCGTCATCGGCCACGTCGACGCGGAACCGCGCCTGGCTGTCGTCGTCCTTGATAATGAGCGTGTCGTCCCGGCACGCGGCAGCACCCGGCGTGGCGAAAGCCGTCAGGAGAGCGAGGCAGATTCCCAGCTGTGCACGGTGGCAGCCATGAGCCCCCGGCGTCCCTCGGTCACGCGCATGCATATGGCCTCTCCCGGCTGCAGATCCGCGAGGCCCGAGCTGCGCAGCACCTCGATATGGATGAAGACATCTGCGTCAGAGCCGAACCCGTTAGCAAAACCGAACCCCTTGCCCTTATCGAACCACTTCACGCGGGCCGGTTCAACGGGCATCGCGGCCAGGTCGTCCGACGACAGGTCGCTTATGTCATCGAGGCTTGCGGCCTGGGGCACGGAGGGAGCCGCGATGGAGATGACCTCCACAGCCTGGGCGCCGCGCGGCGTGTGTTGCGTGATGACCTCGATGCGCACGCCATCGGCGACGGAGGACTGACCGAAATTGCGCAGGACGTTGGCATGGAGCAGGATGTCGGCACCACCGGCATCGCCGACGATGAACCCGAATCCCTTGGCTGGGTCGAACCATTTTACCGTGCCCGATATCGCGACGGCTTCTATGTCCGCCCGTTGTGGCGCGCCCATGGCTTGCCCTCCGTCTTAAACGCCTCTTAATTCGAGTTAAATCATTGGCCGTCGCGATCAAGCAAGGCATTTCAAGGCAAGGAAATTTCACGTCGCGTGAAACTACGGGTGCAGCCGGGTCACGGACCACGGCTCGCCGGGCGCTAAACGCCTCCAAACAAAGCGATCATGGAGCCTGAAGGCCCCGTCGGCCCAGAATTCCATCTCGAACGGCGCGATCCGGAAGCCGCCCCAATGGGCCGGACGCGGCGGATTCTTGCCTAAAGTGTCCTCGAGCTCGGCCACTCGCGCCTCGAGAGTGGCGCGATTTTCCAGCGGTCGCGACTGTTCGGAGGCATGGGCCCCGATCCGCGACCCCAGCGCGCGGGAGGCGTAATAGGCATCCGCCGCCGCCCCGTCTTCCCGCGTCACCAGCCCGCGGACCCGCACCTGGCGCCCGAGCGACTTCCAGTGGATGACGAAGGCGGCCATCCCGGAGGCCGCGATTTCCCGGCCCTTCGCGCTCTCGTAATTCGTGTAGAAGACGAAGGCGTCGTCCTCGATATCCTTGAGCAGCACCGTGCGCACATTGGGCCGCCCCTCGGCGTCCACGGTGGCGAGCTGCATCGCGTTGGGGTCGTTGGGCTCGGTTTTCGCGGCCTCCGCCATCCAGTCGCGGGTGAGCGCGAACGGGTCCTCCCCGGCGAAAATTCCGTCTCGATCGGTCATGGCGTCCTCTTCCCGCGGTGGTTTCTTGTCGTCCCTGCGCCTTTCACCTAAACCTCGCGCCACACGCGGCGCAAAGGGGAAAGCGACATGGGCCTCATGGCTGGAAAAAGAGGCCTAATCATGGGTCTAGCCAATGACAAGTCCATCGCCTGGGGCATCGCGCAGGCGCTGAAATCGGAGGGCGCGGAGATCGCGCTCAGCTACCACGGCGCGGCCATGGAAAAGCGGGTGCGCCCGCTGGCGGAGACGCTCGACGCGGCGCTCGTGCTCGAATGCGATGTGTCGGATCCCGCCTCCATCGACACGGCCATGACGGAGCTAGGCGCGCTCTGGCCCGACATTGACTTCGTCGTCCATGCCATTGGCTTCTCGGATAAAAACGAGCTGCGCGGAAGCTACCTCGCCACCTCTCGCGAGAACTTCCTGAACACCATGGACGTCAGCGTCTATTCCTTCACCGCCGTCTTGCAGCGCGCGGCCCCGCTTTTGCGCGAAGGTGCCTCGGCGCTCACCCTCTCCTATTACGGCGCCGAGAAGTGGATGCCGAACTACAATGTCATGGGCGTCGCGAAGGCCGCCCTCGAGGCCTCCGTCATGTATCTCGCCGCCGATCTCGGGCCCCGTGGCGTGCGCGTGAACGCGATCTCGGCGGGCACGATCAAGACGCTGGCGGCCTCGGGCATCGGCGATTTCCGCGCCATCATGAACTACAACGAGGCGAGCGCGCCGCTGCGCCGCACCGTCACGCAGGAGGAGGTGGGCCGCTCCGCGCTCTACCTCCTCTCCGACCTCGGCTCCGCCGTCACCGGCGAGGTGCTCCACGTCGATGCCGGTTTCCACGTCGTGGGCATGCGCCCCATAGAGAAGGAGTAATCCCCATGGCCGACCAACTGCCGCACGAAAAAGGCTTCCATGTGAGCTGGGACCAGATCCACCGCGACAGCCGCGCGCTGGCCTGGCGGCTCGACGGGCGCGGCCCCAATGCGGGCGGATGGCGCGCCATCGTGGCCATCACCCGCGGCGGCATGGCGCCCGCGATGATCGTGGCGCGCGAACTCGGCGTGCGCACCGTCGATACGATCAGCGTCAAGAGCTACGACCACCAGGCACAGTCCGAGGCAGAGGTGCTGAAGGCGCCCGATGCCGCGATGATGGGCGACGGCACCGGCATCCTCGTCGTCGACGACCTCGTCGACAGCGGCAAGACGCTCGAACTCTGCCGCAAGCACTACCCCAACGCGCATTACGCCACCGTCTATGCCAAGCCCAAAGGCGAGCCACAGGTGGACACGTTCATCACCGGCGTGAGCCAGGACACGTGGATCTTCTTCCCCTGGGACATGGCGCTGCAATATGTCGAGCCCTATCGCGGGCGCGATTGATGGGGCGCACCGCCGCCACCTTCGCGCCGCCCGTGATGGAGGCCCGCCGCTGGCTCGACGGGGTGGAGTTTCCGCCGGAGCGCCCGCTCCTCAACGTGAGCCAGGCCGCACCCATGGAGCCGCCGCATCCTGATCTGCTCGCGGCGATGGCGGCGGCGCTGGACGACACGGCAACCCATCTTTACGGGCCCGTGCTCGGGATGCCCGGCCTCCGCGCCGAAATCGCCGAGCAGTGGAGCGCGGCCTATGGCGGGCAGATCGGGACCGAGCAGGTGGCCATCACATCGGGCTGCAACCAGGCGTTTGCCGCCGCCATCGCCACGCTCTGCGCCGAGGGGGACGAGGTCATCCTCCCCACCCCTTACTACTTCAATCACAAGATGTGGCTCGACATGGCGGGCGTGCGCACCTGCCCCCTGCCCTGCGGCGCGGGCCTCCTGCCGTCACCGGAAGACGCCGCACGGCGCATCACACCCCGCACCCGCGCCATCGCGCTCGTGAGCCCCAACAATCCCACAGGCGTCGAATACCCGCCCGCCCTGCTGGAGGCCTTCAACCAGCTTTGCCGTGACCGGGGCATCGCGCTCATCCTCGACGAGACCTACCGCGACTTTCATTCCGCCCCGGGCGCGCCCCACGGGCTCTTCACCCATGACGACTGGGCCGAGACGTTCATTCACCTCTACTCGTTTTCCAAGGCCTACCGCCTCACCGGGCACCGCGTGGGGGCTATCGTCACCTCCGAGGCGCGCATGGCCGAGGTGGAGAAGTTTCTCGACACCGTCTCCGTCTGCCCCTCGCAGCTCGGCCAGCGGGCCGCGCTCTGGGGCATGCAGCACCTCGCGCAGTGGCTCGCAGGCGAGCGAGACGAGATCCTCGCGCGCCGCGCAGCGATCGAGGCGGGCTTTCCCCGGCTTTCCGTGCACGGCTGGGAGCTTCTCGGCGCGGGCGCCTATTTCGCCTATGTGCGGTTTCCCCAGGATGAGCGTTCTGATGCCTTCGCGCAGCGCCTCGTGCGCGACGCCGGCATCCTTTGCCTGCCGGGCACGATGTTCGAGCCCGAGGGCCAGGGCCTCCGCGAGCTCCGCATCGCCTTCGCCAACATCGACAGGGCCGGTGTGAACACCCTTTTCGACCGGCTCGAGGCGCTTGTGGCGGCCCCGGCGGCGGGGTAGACGCGGGCGCCAACGTCAGGGAGTGCAGGCATGGCCAAATCGGTGGGAAAGAAGGCGCAGCGCACCTTCGTGTGGGTCATCATCGGCCTCACGGGCATCGGCCTTTTGAGCTTCGGCACCGGCAATTTCGGCGGCGGCGGGCAGTCCATCGGTCAGGTCGGGGAGAAGCGTATCTCCGCGCAGACCTATTTCCGCGCACTGCAGAACGACCTGCGCGCCTTCTCGCAGCAGACGGGCCGGTCGCTGAGCTTCCCGGAGGCGCAGGCGCTCGGTCTCCAGCAGGAGACGCTGAGCCGCCTCGTCACCGAACGCGCGCTGGACAACGAGGCGAGCGTGCTCGGGATTTCCGTGGGCGACGCGCAGGTGCGCGAGGAGATCGTCCGCTCGGGCATCGCCACCGGCCTCGACGGCGGGATCGACCGCGTGGCCTACACTGACGTGCTGCGCCGCGCGGGCCTCACCGAGCGCGCCTACGAGACGCAGATCCGCGAGGACCTCTCGCGCACGATCCTGCAGCTCGCCGTCATCGGCGGGGTAACCCCGCCCGAGACGCTCACCGACACGGTGCTGGGCTTCACGGCGGAGGCGCGCACGGTGGAATGGGCGCTCATGGACGAAAACGACCTCATCACGCCCCTGCCCGCGCCCACGGACGCCGAGCTCACGGCCGAATACACCGCCAACCCGGAGGATTACACCGCGCCCGAGACCAAGGAGATCGCCTATGTCTGGCTGACGCCCGACATGATCCTCGATTCCGTGCAGGTGGATGAAAACGCGCTGCGCGCGCTCTATGACGACCGCCGGTCGGAATTCGTGCAGCCCGAGCGGCGGCTGGTGGAGCGGCTCGTCTTCGGTTCCGCCGCGCAGGCGGAGGAGGCGCTCGCGCGGATCGAGGCCGGCGGGTCCTTCGAGGAGGAGGTGGAGGCGCGGGGCCTTGACCTCTCCGACGTGGATCTGGGCGATGTGACCGAGGACGATCTGAGCGCGGCCGGTGCCGCTATCTTCGCCGAGGAGGACCTCACCGTCGTGGGCCCGCTCAACACTTCGCTCGGTCCCGCGCTCTTCCGTATCAACGGGATCCTGCCCGCCACGGAGACGAGCTTCGAGGAGGCCCGCGACGCGCTGCAGGACGAACTCGCGCTCGACCGCGCCGCGCGCATCATCGCCGATCAGTTCGACTTCCTCGAGAACGAGCTCGCCGGCGGCGCCACCATCGAGGAGCTGGCGGAGGCATCCGACATGGAGGCGGGCACGCTGGGCTGGTTCCCGGGCATGTCCGAGGGGCCCGCCGCCTACGCCGCCTTCCAGGAAGCCGCCGCCGCCGTGACAGCGGACGACTTCCCCGAGATCGAGGTGCTCGAGGATGGCGGCATCTTCGCGCTCCGCCTCGACGGCATCACCGAGCCCACGCTGCGCCCGCTCGAGGATGTGGAGGACGAGGTCCGCACCGCCTGGGCGCAGAGCGCCACCGTCACGCGGCTCGCGCGGCTCGCCGAGACGCTTTCGCCCCAGATCGCGGCGGGCACGGACATGGCGGGCCTCGGCCTCACCGCGTCCATCGAGGACGTCTCGCGCGGGTCATTCGTCCCCGGCGCGCCCGGGACTTTCATCGACGCGGTCTTCGGCATGGAGCCGGGAGATGTGCGCGTCATCGAGGGCACCGGCACTGTGGCGCTCGTCCGGCTCATCGAGGTCTCCCCGCCCGACCGGGCCGACCCGGACGTGGCCCGCCTCGCCAATGCGCTCGCCGCGCAATACAGCCAGAGCTACGCGCAGGACCTCTACGCCACCTTCGCCCAGGGCATCCTCGATCAGACGTCCGTCTCGCTCGACCAGGGCCAGATCAACGGCATCCACGCGCAGATCCAATGACGGCGCTCATTCCGGAGTTCAGCGCCTTCGCCGACGGCTATGACGCGGGGAAGAACCAGGTCGTCTACGCGCGGCTCGCGGCAGACCTCGACACGCCTGTCTCGCTCATGCTCAAGCTCGCAGCGGCGGAACCCGACAGCTTCGTCCTCGAATCCGTCACCGGCGGGGAGGTGCGCGGGCGCTACTCCATCGTGGGCATGCGGCCCGACATCGTGTGGGAATGTCACGGCACCTCCGCGCGCCTCAACCGCAGCGCGCGCTTCGACGCCGATGCCTTCGAGAGGGTGGAGGGCGATCCGCTCAATGCCCTCCGCGCGCTCATCGAGGAAAGCCGCATCGATCTGCCCCACGGGCTGCCCGCGGCCTCTGCCGGGCTCTTCGGCTTTCTGGGCTACGACATGATCCGCCTGGTGGAGCGTCTGCCAGATGTGAACCCGGACCCGCTCGGCCTGCCTGACGCGCGCATGGCGCGGCCCTCAGTTGTGGCGGTGCTCGACGGGGTGAAGGGCGACGTCATCGTCGTGGCCCCCGCCTGGGTCAATTCCGGGCTCTCGGCCAAGGCCGCCTATGCCCAGGCCGCGGAGCGGGTGATGGACGCGATCCGCGCGCTCGAGCGTCCGGTGCCCTCCGCCAGCCGCGAGCTTGGCGAGCGCGCCATGCCCGGCGAGCCCCGCTCGAACTTCGCCAAGGCAGACTACCTCGCCGCCGTGGAGCGCGCCAAAGAGTACATCCGCGCGGGCGATATCTTCCAGGTCGTGCCGGCGCAGCGCTGGAGCCAGGATTTCCCGTTCGAGCCCTTCGCCTTCTATCGCGCGCTCCGGCGGACGAACCCCTCGCCCTTCATGTTCTTTTTCAACTTCGGCGGCTTCCAGGTGGCGGGCGCCTCGCCCGAGATCCTCGTGCGCCTGATGGACGGGGAGGTCACGATCCGGCCCATCGCGGGCACCCGGCCCCGTGGCGCCACGCCCGAGGAAGACAAGGCGCTCGAGGAGGACCTCCTCGCCGATCCGAAGGAGCGCGCCGAGCACCTGATGCTGCTCGATCTCGGCCGCAACGACGTGGGCCGCGTGGCCCGCATCGGCACCGTGAAGCCCACGGAGAAATTCGTCATCGAGCGCTACAGCCACGTCATGCACATCACCTCGAACGTGGTGGGTGAGTTGGCCGACGGCGAGGATGCGCTCTCGGCCCTCCTCGCGGGCCTGCCGGCGGGGACGCTCTCGGGCGCGCCCAAGGTCCGCGCCATGGAGATCATCGACGAGCTTGAGCCCGAAAAGCGGGGCGTCTATGGCGGCGGCTGCGGCTATTTCAGCGCGAACGGCGAGATGGACATCTGCATCGCGCTGCGCACCGCGGTCCTGAAGGACGGCACGCTCTACAGCCAGGCCGGGGGCGGCGTCGTCTACGACAGCGATCCGGAGGCCGAGTACCAGGAGACCGTGAACAAGGCGAAGGCCATCTGGGCCGCCGCGCGGGACGCCGCGGGCTTCAGCCGCGGCAATGCCTGAGAGCGGTCAATCCGCCGTCACCTCGTAGATCTCGAAGCGTCCCCGGCGTCCCAATAGCCGCACGGGCGCGCCCGCCACGATCGCGGCATCGAGGGGCTCCATGGCGAGGATCTTGTTGAACTTCGTCTCCCAGCCCTCGAGGTAGTCTTCCACGTGGCACCATTCGCCCAGCCGGTCGCGCTCCTGCGGCGCGGCCTCGAAGACGGCACAGGCGGGATTGCCGGACATCAGCGGCGTGGCCGAGACCGCATATTCCTCCCGGAGCTGAACGGCGTGAACGCCCTGGAAGAGCGTGGGGATAAAGGCCTCGTTCCGCGCGGTGGCGTAGCCCTGCACATGCCAGTGCCGGGAGCGCAGAAACGCGCCCGGGGCGCGCACCGGCAGCACGCGATCCTCGGGCTCGACCCAGTCGTCCATGAGGGTCGTGAGCGCGCGCATCTCTGCATCATGGACCGAGAAAAAGAGGCCGAGCTGCGCGCTCCGGCCCGCGATGAGCGCGACCGCCAGCACGGTGACCGCCGCGGCCATGCGCGGCGCGCCCGCGCGCCAGTCAGTGGCCGCGATCATCACGAGAATGAAGACGAAGGGAAACCGGACATCGATCAGCGCCACGCCCGCAAGCCACGTGGGCGCGAGGACCGCCACCGCGAGGATTGCGAGCACCGGCCCGCGCATGACCGGCGACACCCGCAGCCCCCAGGAGAGCGGCGCGAGCGTCGTGGAGAAAAGCCCGTAGAGCGCGAAGGTGATGAGCGTCGCGAGCTGGTTGAGCCCCTGCCCGAGATCGATCGAATGGGCATGGAGCGGCCCCGCAAACCGCGTCAGCCGCGCCTGGAGCGTCCCGAACTCCGTGAAGGAGCCCGCCGGGTTCTCCGGCCCCGTGGCCATGTCCGCCAGAAGCCAGAGCACCGGCACCACGAAGGGCAGCCCCATGGCCGCGGCGTGGCCGAGGCTGCGCGGGGTCCGCGTCTCGGCGATGCGCTGAAGCTCCCGCCCCAGCGCGAGCGCTCCGAGCACGGCGAAGGCGAAGAAGTGCATGACGAAGAGCACCGGCGTGATCGCGGCAAAGACCAGCACGCGGAGCCAGAGCGCACGCCGCTCGAGCACGAGGTAGAGGGCGAAGGCGTGGATCGCGAAGGGCAACGAGAAGCTGTAATTCTGAAACCCGAAAAGGAAGGTCACGCTGAAGACGACGAGCCCGCCCGCGAGGCTCCAGGCCGTGAAACGCCCATGGACCACGCGCGCCAGCACCACGCCCGAGGCAAAGAGATTGAGCGCCGCCACCGCCATGACGCGGTGGCTGAACACCACGGCATCCCCGCCGCCGATGGCCTGCCACAGGAGATCCACCGCGGAGTTCGGCACGAGCACGAAGGACGCGGTCCAGAACCGCGTGAGCGCGCTGCCGTCCTCGGCGGCCATGATCGTGTGCCGCGCGATGTGGTTCGGCAGGTCCACCAGCGGCAGGTAGAGCGCCTGCGTGAACGGATAAAGGAGCGCCGCCGTGACGAGGAGCGCGCCGAGATAGAACCAGTGGTGGTGCCCGTGCGTGTCCATGGCGCCGCTACTGGTCAGCCATGGAGAGAGGCTTCGACGTCTTCTTCTTCGCCGGTTTCTCAGCGTCGGGTCCGGCTCCGGCGTCGCTCTCCGCGGGGCGGGTGATCTCATCGACGATGAAGCGCGGCCGCGCCTTCGTCTCCAGGTAGATCTTGCCGATGTATTCGCCGATCACGCCGAGCGCGATCATGTGGACCCCGCCCAGGATGTAGATCGGAAGAACGGTGGAGGTCCAACCGGGCACGACGGCGCCCATGGACCACACGAGAAGCGAATAGATCGCGTAGCTGAGCGAGAGGCCCGCCACGATGAAGCCCATCGCCGTGATCATGCGCAGCGGCTTGATGGAGAACGAGGTGACCCCCTCGATCGCCAGCGCCAGCATCTTGCGCAGCGGATACTTGCTTTCGCCGGCCACGCGCGCCGCGCGGTCATAGGTGACGGTGGCGGTCTCGAACCCGATCTGGCGCACGAGACCGCGCAGGAAGATGTTGCGCTCGCGAAAGCTGTCGAGGGCGGCCACCGCCTTCGCGCTCATGAGGCGGTAATCGGCGTGGTCGGGGATGATATCGACGCCCAAGGTGCCCAGAAGCCTGTAATAGCCCCGCGCCGTCATCCGCTTGAAGGCGGTGTCGGTGTCGCGCGCGGCGCGCACGCCAAAGACGATCTCGGCCCCTTCGCGATGGCGGTCGAGCATGTCGCGCACCACGTTCGGGTCGTCCTGGAGGTCGGCATCCATGGAAATCGTCACGTCCGCATCGGCATTGAGGAGCCCGGCCAGCAGCGCCGCCTGGTGCCCCTGGTTCTTCGAGAGCCGGAGGCCCGTGGCGCCGTGGGTGGCCCGCGCGGCCTCGATCATCGCCCAGGTCCGGTCCCGGGAGCCGTCGTCGACGAGGAGGATCTCCGCCGGTTTGGCGATGCGGCCCTCCTCGACAAGGCTCTTCGAGAGGTCCCGCAAGGTGTCGAGCAGGACGGGCAGCACCTCCTCCTCGTTGTAGCAGGGAACGATGAAGCTCAGCGTGGGCACGGATCTGGTCATGACGCAAACACCATCCATTTCATGCCGGCGAAGACGGCGAGGCTGTAGGCCGCGGCGCCGATGATCTGCGCTACCGGGTAGGCGAGGCCGGCGCCGGTCAGCGCATAGGTGAGGGCGACGTTTGCGGCAAAGGCCGCCGCCACGAGGGCTATGAAGGCCAGGGCCGCGCGGCCCACCGCGCCGCGGTGCCGAAAGGTCCAGCGTTTGTTGAGGGCAAAGCTCAGGCACCAGCCCGCGCCGTAGCCCACGATATTGGCCGCGAGGATACTGGCGTCGAGCCCGTAGACGCAGGCGAGCGTCAGGCCGTAGCCCAGGGCGGTGTTGGCGATCCCGGTGACTCCGTAGCGCCAGAGTTGTCCGAAGGAGCTGCGTGCTCCTTTACCGTCAGCGTCGGCGGTCATCGGTCCCCACCTCTTTGACCCACATCTGTCGCGTGATCGCGCACGATATGGGCGAAACATGGGCACGGCAAGGGAGATTGGGGGGCCTGCGGCGCGGCATCACTCTCCGGACGCCGCGAGGATCGTGGCCGAAAGCGGCGCGAGGTTCACGCGCTGCGCCCGGTCCTGCTGATGCCAGATGAGGAGCGCGCTGATCGTCTCCGCCCGGAGCCGCCCCACCAGCACGACCTGCCCGTCCTGCCCGGCGCGAAACGCCGCCTGATCGAGGAACCGGCGGATGACGGTGTTGCCCTGCCCCAGGCCATCGAGGTCACGGAAGACCTCGGCCACGGGCACGTCGGCCTGCCGCGCCACCTGCGCCGCTGTCCCGAGCCCTTGGGGAAAGGTCAGGAGCCCGTGGCCCGTCTCCGCCGCGATCTCGGCGACCTGCTGCGCCACGGCGCGGTCGCCGCGGAAGCCTGCGAAGGTGCCGTCCATCACCGCCACGGCCTCGGGCACGGCGTCGAGATAGGCGGCCATGGAGACCTCCACATCCGCGGGGCTCGCGCCCTCGGGCACTTCGGCGAGGAGCGCCACTTCGTGGCCCGCGGCCCGGTACGCGGCCACGGCCTCCGCGGCGCCGGCGGCGCCCGCGGGGACCGCGAAGGTGAGCGGGCCGTCGAAGGAGGCGAGCGCCGGAAGGCGGGCCGCCGTGGCGGTTTCATCGATGAGGACGATGGCAAAGAGCGGCCGGTCATCGGCCTCCCAGGCCTCCGTGGCGGCATGGCGGAAGATGGCCCGGGGGTCGGGCGGCGCCGCGTCGCCCTCGGCCGCGGCCTCGCCCGAGCCGTCGGCGTCCGCCGTGCCCTCGGTGGGCCGGTTGACGACCACGCCGCTGGCGCGGTTGCCGAACCCGCCGGCGCTCACGCTGGGGCGCGATGGGTCGTCGTTGGTCTGGTCCGTCCGTGCCACGGTCGTGCCTGCGCCCGTCGCCGCGGCCACGTCCTCTTCGGCGGCAGCGGGGGCGGCGGGAGAGCCTTGGGCGTCTGGGGCGCCGGGCGCGTCCGTGTTGGCCGTGGCAACGGGCGCGTCTCCGAGGGCGCTAGGGCCACCACTTTCGCTCTCGGCGGTCGTTGTGAGGGCGGCCTGAGGGGCCTCCTCCGTTGATGGCGGACGGGCGGCCTCTTCGGTGTCCGCCACGACGGGCGGCGCGGCGGCGTCGGTATCGGCTTCGGCGCTCTCATCGGCGGCGGGCGGCACGGAGCGGAGCGCCGGTGCGGTCCCCTCGAGCGCGGGCCGCTCGGCCCGGAGCGCGACACCGGCATCGGTCGCGCCCGGCGGCGGCGGTGCGAGCCCGCCCACGCCCGCGGTCTGCGGCACGCTGGCGGGCGCGGTCACCGTGTCCTGCAGCGTGGGCGGCGCGGGGGCCACGGGCGCGGTGACGAGCGGCGCGTCGGCGCCCACATCCACCGGGCGCTCCGAGGCCGGCGGCGCGAGGGGAATGTCGACCCCCGACTGATCGAATTCCGAGCCCGCGGGCACGTCCACCATGGATGCATCGGGGGCTGCATCTGAGGCAGCATCGGAGGCCACCTCGGGCGTGGCATCAGGAGCCGCATCGGAGGCCACTTCGGGCGTTGCACCGGCATCGACTGCGGGGCGCGGGTCAGGCGTCGCGCGCGCCACCTCACCGGCGGAGGGGACATCTCCGAGAAGCGAGGCCACGGCGAGGACGAAACCGCCCACGACAAAGCCCCAAAAGGCGCCAAAGAGTATGCCCCGACCCATTCCCAGTCTCTCAATTCTGCTCTAGGCGGGTATGCCCCGCTTCAACTCTCGTCGCGGGCGCTTTGGCCTTGACGGTCGCGCGCGCATTCTTGATCTATATCGCGGTCCGGGGCCCGCGCGATAGCCCCCTTGTGATGCTCAAAAGGCCCCTGAGCGATGCTTCTCTTGATCGATAACTACGACAGTTTCACGTATAACCTCGTCCACTATCTGGGCGAGCTCGGGGCCGAAGTCGTGGTGCGCCGCAATGATGCCCTCGACGTGCAGGAGGCCATGGGCATGGGCCCCGCGGGCATCCTCCTGTCGCCCGGCCCCTGCGATCCCGACCAGGCGGGCATCTGCCTCGCGCTCGTGAGCGCCGCCGCCGAGACGCGCACGCCGCTCATGGGCGTCTGCCTCGGGCACCAGGCCATCGGGCAGGCCTTCGGCGGCACGGTCGTGCGCCACAACGAGATCGTGCATGGCAAGATGGGCCGGGTAACCCACAGCGGCACGGGCGTCTTCGCTGGGCTGCCTTCGCCCTTCGCGGCCACGCGCTACCATTCGCTCGTCGTGGCCCGCGAGGGCCTGCCTGATGCGCTCGAGATCACGGCAGCGCTCGAGGACGGCACAATCATGGGCCTCCAGCATCGGGAGCTGCCGATCCACGGCGTCCAGTTCCACCCCGAGAGCATCGCCTCCGAGCACGGGCACGCGCTCCTCCAGAATTTCCTCGATGACATGAAAGTGCCCGCATGAGCGACGCGATGAAGCCGCTGATCTTCGCCGCCTCCGAGGGGCCGCTTTCTCGCGCGCAGGCGCAGGCGGCTTTCGAGGAGCTCTTCGAGGGCACGGCCACGCCCGCGCAGATGGGCGGGCTCCTGATGGCGCTGCGCGCGCGGGGCGAATCCGTAGCCGAATACGCTGCCGCAGCCGCTGTCATGCGCGCCAAATGCGTGGCCGTGGCAGCGCCCGAGGGCGCCATGGACATCGTGGGCACGGGCGGCGACGGGATGGGCACGCTCAATATCTCCACCGCCACGGCCTTCGTCGTGGCGGGCGCGGGTGTGCCGGTGGCCAAGCACGGCAACAGGAACCTCAGCTCGAAATCCGGCGCTGCTGATGCGCTCGGCCAGTTGGGGATCGACGTCATGGTCGAGGCCGCGGTCGTGGAGCGCGCGCTCGCGGAGGTGGGCATCGGCTTCATGATGGCCCCCATGCACCACCCGGCGGTGAAATACGTCATGCCCGTGCGCCAGGAGCTCGGGACGAAGACGATCTTCAACATCCTCGGGCCCCTCACGAACCCCGCGGGCGTCAAGCGCCAGCTTACCGGTGCCTTCGCGCCCGACCTGATCTTTCCCATGGCCGAGACGCTGCAGGAGCTCGGTTCCGAGGCCGCCTGGCTCGTCCACGGCGCCGACGGCACCGACGAGATCTCCATCTGCGGGCCCACCGCCGTGGCCGTGCTGAAGGACGACAGGATCACCGCGCGCGAGGTTCACCCGGAGGAGGCGGGCCTTCCCGTGCACCGCTTCGCCGATATCCTCGGGGGCACGCCCGAGGAGAACGGGGTCGCGTTCAAGGCGCTGCTCGAGGGCCAGCGTGGTGCCTACCGCGACGCCGTGCTCCTCAATGCGGCCGCGGCACTTCTCGTGGCCGAGCGCTGCGAGAGCCTCGCCGAAGGCGCGCACATGGCCGCCGAGAGCATCGACAGCGGCGCCGCGAAGGCCAAGGTCGAGGGCCTCGCCCGGATCGCGAGCGGCGCGTCATGAGCACGCCCACGATCCTCGAGACCATCAAGGCCTACAAGCTAGACGAGATCGCCGCGGCCAAGGAGGCCCGGCCGCTGGCCGACGTCGAGGTCGCCGCGCGGGATGCGGGCCCCGTGCGCCCCTTCGCGCAGGCCCTCTTCACGGCGAGCCGCGAGGGCTACGCGCTCATCGCCGAGATCAAGAAGGCGAGCCCGTCGAAGGGTCTCATCCGCGCGGATTTCGATCCCGCCACACTCGCCCGCGCCTACGAGGCGGGCGGCGCCACCTGCCTCTCGGTACTCACCGACACGCCGAGCTTTCAGGGCGCGCCCGAGTTCCTCACCGCCGCGCGAGAGGCCTGCGCGCTGCCCGCTTTGCGCAAGGACTTCATGTACGACCCCTACCAGGTGGCCGAGGCGCGGGCCTGGGGCGCGGATTGCATCCTGATCATCATGGCCAGCGTCTCCGACGCGCAGGCCGCCGAGCTCGAGGCGGCCGCCACCGGCTGGGGCATGGACGTGCTGGTGGAGGTCCATGACGAGGCCGAGCTGGAGCGCGCGGCAGCGCTCAAATCGCCGCTTCTGGGCGTCAACAACCGCGATCTCAACACCTTCGAGGTCTCGCTCGAGACGACGAAGCGCCTCGCGCGGATGGCAGAGCCCGAACGGCACCTCGTGGCCGAGAGCGGGCTTTTTGCCAACGCCGACCTCCACGATCTCGCCGCCTACGGCGCGCGGAGTTTCCTGATCGGTGAAAGCCTCATGCGGCAGGAGGATGTCGCTGCCGCCACCCGGGCGATCCTCGCCAATCCCCTGCGCGCGACGCCGCAATGAGCGGGCTCAGCCATTTCGACAGCGCGGGACAGGCCCACATGGTCGATGTCTCCGGCAAGGACGTCACCGCCCGAACCGCCGTGGCCGAGGCCTATCTTCACGTGGCCCCCGCCACGATGCGCCATGTGCTCGACGGCACCGCGCAGAAGGGCGACGTGCTGGGCACCGCCCGCCTCGCCGGGATCATGGCCGCCAAGCGCACCGCCGATCTTATCCCGCTCTGCCACCCGCTTCCGATCACGAACGTCTCCATCGCGCTCACGCCCGACGCGGAGGCAGGGACCATCCGTATCGAGGCCACCGTGAAGACGACGGGCCAGACCGGCGTCGAGATGGAGGCGCTCACCGCGGCCTCCGTCACCGCGCTCACGGCCTATGACATGCTCAAGGCGGTGGACAAGGAGATGCGCGTGGACGGGCTACGCGTGATCCTGAAAGAGGGCGGCAAATCAGGGCGCTACGAGGCGACATGATCTCGGTCGACGCGGCGCTCGAGGCCCTGTTCAAGCTCGTCTCACCGCTCTCGACGGAGGCCGTCGACCTGAAGGACGCCGCGGGACGCGTCCTTGCCGAGGAGGCCACGGCCACCCGTGCGCAGCCCCCCTTCGATGCCTCCGCAATGGACGGCTATGCCTGCCGCGCCGCCGATGCCCATCCGGGCGCACGGCTCACGGTCATCGGCGAGGCCGCCGCCGGAGCGCGCTTCGCGGGCCATGTCGCCTCCGGCGAAGCCGTGCGCATCTTCACCGGCGCGCCGCTCCCCGCGGGCGCGGACCACGTGGAAATACAGGAGAACGCGGAGCGCGACGGCGACACGATCACCCTCACCGACCCCGCCGCGCCGGGGCGCTGGGTCCGCCCGGCGGGCGGGGATTTCGAGGTGGGCGCGAAGCTCTCTGCGCCCCGCCGCCTCGGACCGGCCGATATCGCACTCCTCGCCGCGATGAACACGCCCGCCCCACGCGTCACCCGACGCCCGGACGTGGCCATCATCTCCACCGGCGACGAGCTCGTCATGCCCGGCGAGACCCCGCGGGACGACCAGATCATCGCGTCGAATGCCGTGGCCCTCCACGCGCTCCTCGCGCGCGCGGGCGCCCTGCCCCGGATGCTGCCCATCGCGCGCGACACAGAGGAGAGCCTCTCCTCCGCCTTCCGCTTCGCCCGCGGCGCGGATCTCATCGTCACGATCGGCGGTGCGTCCGTGGGCGACCATGACCTCGTGCGCGGCGTGGCCACCGAGGCGGGCATGGCGCCGAGCTTCTACAAGGTCGCCATGCGCCCGGGAAAGCCGCTCATGGCCGGCCGCCTCGGCGCGACGCCCATCCTCGGGCTTCCCGGCAATCCGGTCTCGTCCCTCGTCTGCGGGCATATCTTCCTTCTGCCCATGCTGCGCGTGATGCTGGGCCTGCCCGCTGCGCGCGCGCCCCGTGTGACGGCCCGCCTCGCCCATGACCTCCCCGCCGGAGGGCCGCGGGAGCACTATGCGCGCGCCCGCGTCACGCAAGGCGAGGTCCACGTCTTCGACCGGCAAGACAGCAGCCTCCTGACCATCCTCGCCGACGCCAACGCGCTCGCCGTCATTGCGCCGGGTGCACCCGCCCGGCCACGGGGCGCGGAGATCGAGCTCGTGCTTCTTGACACAAATGGCGAACATCCATAGAACATTTGCAAAACCACCCGGCGCAACAGGCGGAGGCTGAGCAGATGTTGACGAGCAAACAGCGGGACCTTCTTCTTTTTATTCACAAGAGGATGCAGCGCGATGGCGTGCCGCCGTCCTTTGACGAGATGAAGGAGGCGCTCGATCTGCGCTCCAAATCGGGCATTCACCGCCTGATCACCGCGCTGGAAGAGCGCGGCTTCATCCGCCGCATGGCGCACCGGGCGCGCGCGCTCGAGATCGTGCGCATGCCCGAAGGGATGCCGCAGCCCGCGGGGTTCACGCCCCGCCTGATCGAAGGCGACAAGCCCGAGGCGACGCCGCCGGCCGCGCTCCCCGTGGCCAATGTCGGCGCGGTGGAGCTGCCGGTGATGGGCAAGATCGCCGCCGGTGTCCCGATCGAGGCGATTTCCCACGCGGCCAGCCACGTGGCCGTCCCGGGCAACATGCTCTCCGGGAAGGGGGAGCATTACGCGCTCGAGGTGAAGGGCGATTCCATGATCGACGTAGGCATCAATGACGGCGACATCGTCGTCATCCGGGAAACCAGTAGCGCCGACAATGGCGACATCGTCGTAGCGCTGGTGGAAGGTCAGGAGGCCACGCTGAAGCGCTACCGGCGGCGGGGGTCCACCATCGCGCTCGAGGCCGCGAACCCGGCCTACGAGACGCGCATGTACGCAGAGGACCAGGTGAAGGTGCAGGGCCGCCTCGTGGGCCTCATCCGCTCCTACTGAGCCCTAGCGGTACCGCGCCGCGCGTACGGCGCGGTCGTTCCACAGCCTGCGGCCCGTGACCTCCCGGGCCGTGAGCACCTCGATGCCCTCCTCCGTGAACGAGATGGCGAGCGCGCCGGTGTCGCGCAGGCTTCCGGGCGTGTGGGCGGCGCAGCTGAGCTCCTCCACCGGTTCCCGGTTCAACACGAGGATCGCGTCCCCCGCGCAGGTGGCGGTTTCGGCCCTGACACCGGTGACATGCACGACGGGCCGCGGAAGCGGCCTCTCGGGCCGTGCGTAGGCCGCGACCTGATCGGCGCCGTCGCCATCGTTCTCGAGCCAGCTCCTGGCCGCGAAACCGTCTCCCCGCTCCTTCGTCAGTGCGCGCCCCTCGGCACCCAGGATGCCCACGAGCCCGCCCGTGGGTGAGACGAGGATGGCCGGACGCTCCGTCCCGGCCCAAAGCAGGGCCGCAACTCCGATGGTCAGCGCGCCGCCCCAGCGCGCCCTGCCCGCCCAGAGCACCAAGAAGAGCGCGCCCAGTGCAAAGAGCGGCAGCACCTCGGGGCGCGGCGCGAGGATGCGGCCCACCGCCCCGTCGAGCGCCGACACCCGCTCCGCCACAAGGAGGATCCACTCGATCCCGACCTCCATCACCCAGAGCGCGGGCCGCGCCAGCCCGAGCGGCGCGAGGAGCGCGGCGAGGACGGCCGCGGGCATGACCACCGCGCCCATCACCGGAACGGAGAGGAGATTGGCCGCCAGCCCGTAATGCGAGACGATGTTGAAATGCGCAGCAGCGAAGGGCGCCGTGGCAAGGCCGGCCACGAGGGACGACACGAAGACGGCGAAGACAGGACGCAGGAGGCGCGGCATCCCCCACATGTCCCTCGCCGACAGCGCGCGAAACGCCACGACGAGCGCGGTGGTGGCCGCGAACGACATCTGGAACCCGGGACCGAGCAACGCCTCGGGCCTCAGACAGAGCACGATGAGCGCGGCCAGGGCCACGGCGCGCAGCGTGAGGGCGCGGCGGTCGAGGAGAAGCGCCCCGAACACCATCGCCGCCATGATGAAGGCCCGTTCCGTGGCCACCGCGCCCCCCGAAAGCCCCAGATAGGCCGCTCCCGCCAGCAAGGCCCCCACCGCCGCGATCTTGCGCGTGGGCAAGACGAGCGCCACGCGCGGCACAAGGGCGAGACAAAAGCGCAGCGCACCGAAAACGAAGCCGGTGAGAAGGCCCATATGCAGCCCCGAAATTGCGAGAAGGTGCGCCAGGTTCGACCGGCGCAGATCCTCCACCGTCTCTTGCCCCATGCCCGACCGATCGCCCACGGTGATCGCGGCGGCCACGGCGCCCGCCTCCCCCGGCATGGCCGCGGTGATGGCCGCGCTCAAGGCCATGCGCGCGCGAAAGAGCCAGAGCGCGAGGCCAGGCTCCGGCGCGGCGAAACTCAGCGCCGGGACGCGGGTATAGCCCACTGCGCCGATCTCCTGAAACCAGGCGTGGCGCTCGAAGTCGAAGCCGCGGGGCTCCGCCGGGCTCGGCGGCGGCGACAGGTGGCCCGTCATCATGGCATGGGCCCCGGGCTGCGGCAGCGCGAACCCCTCCTGCCCGTGGAGCGAGACGCGCACCCGCTCCGGGGTTCGCGCGAGCGAGACCCGCTCGAGCCGCACCTGATCGAGCGTGAGCCGCGGCTTATCGGAGCCCGAGCGGTCGATGGCCACCACGCGTCCCTCGATGGTCCCGTAGTAGCGGAATTCGAGCACCGGGCCGCCCACGTTGTGGGCCCGCCCCGCGCCGAGGAGGAGACCCGCGGCCACGAGCGCCAGCGCAAAGAGCGCCGGGCCCGCGCGGTCACGGTCGAGATAGGCCAGGACACCGGAGAAAAGGCCGAGGCCCGCGACGACCGCCAGCCCCCGCGGCGACGGCTCCTGCCCCAGGCCGAAGTAGATCCCGACGCCCACGCCGAGGAAAACGGGGGCCCAGCACATGAGGTGCCCCCGCTGGCGTTGCAGCGCCGCGCCCATCGTGCCAAATGCCCCGCGAACCATGGCCGAGCCTCTCTCGCAGCCGAAAGCTGCCGCCAAGGCTATGGCCGAACAGGGTTAGCGAAGTGTTAACGCCCGCCCCGGAGAACCAAGACCCATGTCCGAGATCGTCACCCGCATCGCGCCGTCGCCCACGGGCTACATGCATATCGGCACCGCCCGCACGGCCCTATTCAACTGGCTCTACGCGCGGGGCCGCGGGGGCCGCTTCCTCCTGCGCATCGAGGACACCGACAAGGCCCGCTCCACGCCCGAGGCGACGGAGGCGATCCTGCGCGGCATGGAATGGCTGGGCTTCGACCATGACGGGGAGGTCGTGAGCCAGGCCGCGCGTGCCGACCGGCACGCGGAGGTGGCGCATACGCTGCTGGCCCAGGGCGCGGCCTACAAATGCTTCTCCACGCCCGAAGAAATCGACGCCTTCCGCGAGGCGGCGAAGGCCGAGGGCCGCGCCACGCTTTTCCAGAGCCCCTGGCGGGACGCGGACCCCGCCACGCATCCCGACACGCCCTTCGTCGTGCGCCTAAAGATGCCGCGCGAGGGGGAGACGGTGATCGCCGACGCGGTGCAGGGCGACGTGCGGTTCCCCAATTCGACCCTCGACGACATGGTCCTGCTGCGTTCCGACGGGAGCCCCGTCTACATGCTCGCCGTCGTCGTCGACGACCACGACATGGGCGTCACCCACGTGATCCGGGGCGACGATCACCTCAATAACGCCGCGCGCCAGAGCCAGATCTACCGCGCCATGGGCTGGCCGCTGCCGGTCTATGCCCACATCCCGCTCATCCACGGGCCCGACGGCAAGAAGCTTTCCAAGCGCCACGGCGCGCTCGGCGTGGAGGAGTATCGCGCCATGGGCTATCCCGCCGCGGCCATGCGCAATTACCTCGCGCGGCTGGGCTGGTCCCACGGAGATGACGAGTTTTTTACCGACGCAGAGGCGCTGGCATGGTTTGATCTCGATGGTATCGGCAAGGCCCCGGCGCGGTTCGACTTCAAGAAGCTGGAGAACATCTCGGGTCAGCATATCGCGGCCGCCGAGGATGCTGCGCTGCTGCACGAACTTCGGGCGTTTCTCGCCGCCACCGGCGCGCCCGCGCTGACCGAGCGCCAGGAGGGCCTCATGTCGCAGGGCATGGGCAGCCTGAAAGAACGCGCGAAGACATTCCCGGAACTCATTGAAAAGGCTTACTATATCCTCAGCGACCGCCCGATTTCGCCCGATGAGAAAGCGGCCAAGGCGCTGGACGATGTATCCCGCGGTATACTGCGCGAATTGACGCCGCAGCTGCAAACTGTTAGCTGGACCCGAGACACGCTAGAGGCGTTTATGGCGACCTTCGCCGAAGCGCATGGCACGAAATTCGGCAAGCTCGCAGGTCCGCTCCGTGCCGCGCTCGCCGGGAGGAGCGTCACTCCCAGTGTCTATGATATGATGTTGGTGCTCGGTCGGGACGAATCCATCGCCCGGATCAGCGATGCCGCGGCGGACTAGGTCGCACGGCACGTGAGCCCCGCGCGCGGGGACGGAGCACCAGCGGGATTGGATCGGAGAGAGGCCAACCATGAAAGACGGTATCAGAACAGCGACGCTCACCCTTGGCGACAAGACATTGGAGCTGCCGATCCATTCGCCGACGGTAGGGCCCGACGTCGTCGACATCCGGCGCCTCTACGCCGATGGGGGCGTGTTCACCTACGATCCCGGCTTCACCTCCACGGCGTCCTGCGACAGCACGATCACGTTCATCGACGGCCTGAAGGGCGAGCTTCTGCACCGCGGCTATCCCATCGACCAGCTGGCGGAGAAATCGCATTTCCTGGAGGTCTGCTACCTCCTGCTCTACGGCTATCTGCCGAAGGCCGATCAGCTCGAGGAATTCGAGCACCACATTACGCATCACACGATGCTCCACGAGCAGATGCAGAACTTCTTCCGGGGCTTCCGCCGGGACGCGCATCCGATGGCGATCATGGTGGGCGTGGTGGGCGCGATGTCGGCCTTCTACCACGACTCGACCGATATCTCCGACCCGCGTCAGCGCGAGGTCGCCACGCACCGCCTGATCGCGAAGATGCCGACGATCGCGGCCTGGGCCTATAAATACCATATCGGCCAGCCCTTCGTGTATCCGCGGAACGATCTGGATTACGCGTCGAACTTCCTCCGGATGTGCTTTTCCGTGCCGGCGGAGGATTACAAGGCGAACCCGATCCTGAGCCGCGCGATGGACCGCATCTTCACGCTCCACGCCGATCACGAGCAGAATGCGTCGACCTCCACGGTGCGGCTGGCGTCGTCCTCGGGCGCGAACCCGTTCGCCTGCATCGCCGCGGGCATCGCCTGCCTCTGGGGTCCGGCCCATGGCGGCGCCAACCAGGCCTGCCTCGAGATGCTGGAAGAAATCGGCACCGTGGACCGCATCCCCGAATTCATCGCCCGTGCCAAGGACAAGGACGATCCTTTCCGCCTCATGGGCTTCGGGCACCGGGTCTACAAGAATTTCGACCCCCGCGCGAAAGTCATGAAGCAATCGGCCGATGAGGTGCTGGAGCTCCTCGGCGTGGGAGACAATCCGAAGTTGCAGGTCGCCAAGGCGCTGGAGAAAGCCGCGCTAGAGGACCCGTATTTCGCGGAGAAAAAGCTCTTCCCCAACGTGGATTTCTATTCCGGCATCATCCTAGAGGCCATGGGCTTCCCCACCTCGATGTTCACGCCGATCTTCGCGCTCTCGCGCACAGTGGGCTGGATCTCGCAGTGGAAAGAGATGATCGCCGACCCGCAGAACAAGATCGGCCGCCCGCGGCAGCTCTATCTCGGCGAGACCACGCGCGACTACGTGGACATCGAAAACAGGTAAGCGCGCTGCCCAGTAAGCCCTACCGGCGGACCTTGGTTTCGCCGGGCAGGTCTTGTGGCGTGTCGTCGATCCAGGCCACGCCCGAGGCCACGATGCAGGCCGAACCGTCCGGGCGCGTCATCAGGATCGTCCAGTGGCCGGTCTCCGGCGCGCGCCAGACCTCGAAGAGGCTCACCGGCGATTGCAGGCCCCGGCCGATTCGGGTTTCCGCGTAGACGGTCTCGAGCTTGCCCGTGATGTCCCCGTGCCCGCCGCAGCGCATCTGCGCCAGCGCGGGCGGGGCATGGGCGGCGAGGCCGAAGGTCAGGGTCATGGCAATCAGTCGTTTCCACATGGCGATCTCCTTCCCGGACAGGGGACGGAGATTGCGGGGAATGCCCCCTGCCTCATGCGTGTCTTATGCGATATGCCCCCATGATATGGGGTGCGGGGACCGGCCGCGCACCCAGATGTGCCAGAGAGTTGATCGCGCCTCCCACGGGTGGCGGCGCTGCGAACAAGGTTCAGGCGTCGGCCACCACTTCGCCCCGCATCTCGCCGGTCATCTTGCCGTGATCCTCGGAGCGGACCTTGCGGCGGATGCGCTCGATGAGCGCCTCCGCGTCGTCGCGCGTGCGCCGGTCCGGCCATTCGGAGATGGCGGCGACGGTGCGCTCGCTCGTGCGGATGACCTGCACCCGTTCGGCCCCCAGCTCGCGCAGCGCGGGCAGGCGTTTCTTTTCCATCTGCTCCATCGTCAGGTCGAAATCGACGCTGTCGAGCAGCTCCCACGTGGTGATTGTCAGGTATCGCATGGCGCGTCCTCCAACCTGCTGTTGGGTGAATGCGCGCAGGGTACCATCAAAGCCGCCCAGCTCCAAAAACCTGCCGATTGAGGCGGATAGGGCCCGCCCTGCCACCGTGTCCGAGCGCGCGGGCTAGCGCCCCTCGAACTGCGCGGGGCGCTTTTCGGTGAAGGCAAGCACGCCCTCCTTGAAGTCCCGGCTGTCGCCGCATTCGCCCTGAAGCCGCGCCTCGAGCGTCAGCTGCTCCTCGAGGGAGTTTGCGTCGGCGGCGCGGAGCGCGGTCTTGATATGGCCATAGGCCAACGTCGGCCCTTCGGCGAGGTGGCGGGCCCGCGCGCGCCAGTGGGCCTCGAACTCAGCCTCCGGCACGGCTTCCCAGATCATGCCCCAGTCGCTCGCCTGCTCCGCGCTGATGCGGTCGGCGAAGAGCGCCGCGCCCATGGCCTTGGCAAGCCCCATCTGCCGCGGCAGGAGCCACGTGCCGCCCGCATCGGGGATGAGGCCGATCCGCGTGAAGGCCTGGAGGAAAAAAGCGCGCTCAGAAGCGATGACCACGTCTGCCGAGAGCGCGAGGTTCGCCCCTGCGCCAGCTGCCGCGCCATTGACGGCGGCGATGGTGGGAATGGGGCACTTCACGATGGTCTCGAGCATGGGGACGTATTCGTCCCTGAGCGTGCGCTCCAGGTCGAGATTGGCGGCGGTGCCGTTGTTGCCGAGGTCCTGACCGGAGCAGAAGCTGCGCCCCGCCCCCGTCAGCACCACCACGCGCTCGGTGCGCGCGGCGGCCTTCATGGCGTGGGTGATCTCCGCGCGCATCTGCGCGTTGAGCGCGTTCATCACGTCGGGCCGGTTCAGCGTGAGAACGGCCATCCCGTCCGCGGCCGCGTAGGTGATCGTCTCGTAGTCCATGGCCCGTCCCTTCCTGTCTCGCCCTTCCCTACGCGGCTTCGCGGGCGCCGGGAAGGTGGCTCACTTTCCTTCGCCCAAAAGCTCGGAGAGACGTCGCGTCTCCGCCTCGGTGAGCGGCGTCTCCGCGGCCTTCGGACGCCGGAAGGCCAGCGCCACGCCGCCGAGCGCGAGGATCAGCGCCGCGGGCCCCACGAGCCAGAGCACGAGGTTCGCCCCGCCCGTATCGGGGCGCAGCAGGACGAACTCGCCGTAGCGGTCGACGACGAAATCCACGACCTCGCGGTCGCTATCGCCTTCGAGCAGCCGTTCCCGCACGAGGAGCCGGAGGTCGCCCGAAACGGGCGCGCTCGATTCGTCGATGCTTTCGTTCTGGCAGACGGGGCAGCGCAGGCCCTTGCTGATCTCTCGCGCGCGGTTCTCGAGCGCAGGATCGTCGAGCACCTCCCCCGGCTCCACCGCCGCCGCCATGGAGGCCACGAAGACGAGGAGGAGCGCCAGCGACCTCATTCCGCCGCCACCGCCCGCGCGGGTGTCTTGCGCGCGCCGGCCGCCACCCTCAGCCGCCGATCGAAGAGCGAGAACGCCCCGCCTATGGCCATGAGGATGGAGCCCGCCCAGATCCAGTTGGCAAAGGGCTTGATGAAGGTGCGCACGGCCCAGCCGCCGTTCGATTGCGGCTCCCCGATGACGAGGTAGACGTCGCGGAAAAAGCCGTTGCGGATGGCGGCCTCGGTGGTGGGCATGCCGGCCACGGGGTAGATCCGCCGCTCCGGGCGCAGCACTTCGATGACTGCGCCGCCCGGCCGCGCGATTGCGATATCGGCGGTGGTGGAGATGAAGTTCGGCCCCTCGACCTCGCGCACATTCAGAAGCGTCACCTCGTAATTCTCGACGATGTAGCTCTCCCCCGGCTGCGCCACGCGGATATCCTCCACCTCGTAGGCCATGAGGCCCGCGACGCCGATGAAGAGGATGCCGAGCCCGGAATGGGCGGTGGCCTTGCCCCAATCGGCGCCGGGAAGCCGCGCGAGCCGGTCGAACTTGCCGCCTGCCCGCTCCCAGAGCTCGCGGAGCGCGCCCACCACGAGCCAGGCACCGAGCGCTATGCCCACGGGGCCGAGCGCGCTGCGGCCCGTCTGCACGGCCCATAGGAGCGCCGCGAGCGCGAGGGTGAACACCGCGAAATAGCGCAGCTTCCACGCCACCTTGCCGAGCTTCGCACGCTTCCACGGGAAGACGGAGCCGAAGGGCAGGATGAGCGCCAGCGCCACCATGAAGGGCGTGAAGGCGATGTTGAAAAAGGGCGGCCCCACGCTCAGCTTCCGGTCGAAGAAAAGCTCGGCCAAGAGCGGCCAGATCGTGCCCACGAAGACGATGAGCGTGGAGACCGCGAGGAGAATGTTGTTGGCCACGAGCGCGCTTTCGCGCGAGGCGAGCGAGAAGACGCCCCGCCCCTGCAGGATCGGCGCGCGCCAGGCGAAAAGCGTCAGCGCCCCGCCGGTGAAGAGCGCCGTGATCGCGAGGAGGTAGGTGCCGCGCTCCGGGTCATTGGCGAAGGCATGGACGGAGGTCAAAACGCCCGATCGCACGATGAAGGCCCCGATGAGGCAGAAACCGAAGGCGAGGATGGCGAGAAGGATCGTCCAGGCCTTCAGGCTCTCGCGCTTTTCCACCACGATGGCCGAATGGAGGAGTGCGACGGCCAGAAGCCACGGCATGAAAGAGGCGTTCTCCACCGGATCCCAGAACCAGAACCCGCCCCAGCCGAGCTCGTAGTAGGCCCACCAGGAGCCGAGCGCGATGCCGATGGTCAAAAAGAGCCACGCCGCCAGCGCCCAGGGCCGGACCCAGCGGGCCCAGGCCGCGTCCACGCGCCCCTCGATGAGGGCGGCCACGGCGAAGGAGAAGGTGAGCGAGAGGCCCACATAGCCCAGGTAGAGAAACGGCGGATGGAACGCGAGGCCGGGATCCTGCAGGAGCGGGTTGAGATCCGCGCCATTCAAGGGCGGGTTCGCCAGCCGCGCGAAGGGGTTCGATGTGAAGAGGATGAAGGCCAGGAAGGCCACGCCCACCGAGCCCTGCACGCCGAGGACGCGCGCGCGGAGCGTGTCGTTGAGCCCCGTGCCCCACCACGCCGCCATGGCCCCGAAAAGGGCAAGGATCAGCACCCAAAGGAGGAGCGATCCCTCGTGGTTCCCCCAGACGCCCGTGACTTTGTAGAGCATGGGCTTGTCGGTGTGGGAATTGTCGGCCACCACCTTGAGCGAGAAGTCCGACGTGACGAACGCGTAGGTCAGCGCGGCGAAGGAAAAGCCGATGAGGATGAACTGGAGCGTGGCCGCGGGCTCCCCCGCCGCCATCCAGCCCGTATTGCGCCGATGGGCGCCCACGAGCGGCACGACTGTCTGGAAACCCGCCAGCGCGAAGGCCAGCACGAGGGCGAAATGTCCAAGCTCCACGATCATGCGCTCGATATAACCCAGCCGCGCGGCGGCTGCCACGGGCCGAGCACCATGTCGCATGGGTGTTACGGCGCGGCGCGCCCTCGCTGCCAGGCACTGAGGGCGGGGTTGTCCTCGGACTGTGTGGGGGGCGTTGCTGGGGGCTTGGGGGGCTGAGCGGGCGTCGCAGGGGGCTGAGCGGGCTCCGAAGCTTCAGGCGACGCGGGACGCGGCGCGCGGGCCAGCGTCTCGGCCAGGGATTTCTGGAATTCCTGCCCCTTCAGCTGGTGCCGCGCGCCGAAGTAGAAGCTCACGATGGCGCCCAGGAGCCACCAGAGCGGCTCCGGCACGAGCGCGATCCCGGCCATGCGCGAGGAAAACCACACCGGGTCCACCATGGCCGCCACGAAGAGCGCGATGGTGCCCACGGCCATGGCGGGCCGGGGCACGCGGTTGAGCCCGTCGATGAAGACGTCGAACGGCGCGCGGCGCGGATGCGTGAATTCCGCGGCGAATTGTTCGAGGGAGGCCATCTGCACCTCTGCCCGCCGCGCGGCGCCCTGCTCGGCGTTCTCGCGAAAGACCTCCACCGTCTCGCGCACGGCGTTGCGTCCGCTCCCGAAGAGGAGCCCGAAAAGCCCGTCGATCAGCCCCATGTCGCGACCCTCGCGGCGTGCTCGGCGGCGGAGAGGTGGTAGGCGGGGGAGATGAACTCCTCCGCGCGCTTGATCCAGCCGCCCTTGCCCCCGTCGCGGCGCCGCGCGTATTTGCGCGAGGCGGGCCTGCGGTCGGCGAGGGCGTAGTAGTAGCTGCGCCGCTCGATCCCGTAGGCGTCCACCATGTGGCCGGGGGCGACCGCCCATGCCCGCGCCGTGGCCGCGAGCGTCTGCGGGCCGAGCGCGCCGTCCACCGTGACCGGGAAGCCCATGCGCCCCAGGAGCCGCTGGAGGATCTTGATCGCGTTCGCCCCGGCATTGACCTGCATGTCGAAGACGCTGGGTTGCAGCGGTGCGGGCAGATCGGCGATGCGCGGGCCGTGGAAGTAGTGCGTGAGGAAGATGTCCACGGCCTCCTCCACCGTCAGGCGGCGGACATCGTCGCGCGAGACCTGCCCGTCGCCGTCGAGATCGAGCCCGAGGCGACGCATGGTGTGGATCGTCACGCCGTATTTCGTGGCCCCGCCGGCATCGTCGGGGTCGTCCACATAGCCGCCCTCCCGGGCCACGATGTCTTCGGCAATTTCGCGCACTGTCTGCATGCCCGCCCTCCATCGGCTCTGGTGCGGGAGGGTGTGCGGAATGGGTTAACGGCTGCTGAGCGGGCCGCGCGGTGGACCCCCGGATGCCTCCGGCGGAAGTACGGAGCACAAAGAAGGCGGGCGGCGGCGCTGCCCAGTCAGGTGTCGGGCTCCTGGTAGACGCCCTGTTCCTTGAGCGCGTCGATGACCTCCTTGGGCATGTAGGTCTCGTCGTGGCGCGCGAGGATCTCGGAGGCGCGGAAAGTGCCGTCGATGAAGGAGCCGGTGCCCACCATGCCCTCGCCCTCGCGGAAGAGGTCGGGCAGGATGCCCGTGTAGGTGACCGGGATCGAGGCGCCGCCATCGGTGACGCGGAAGGTGATCGCCTCTCCCTCGCCGCGGATGAGCGTGCCCTCCTCCACGAGGCCGCCGATGCGAAAGACCTCTGTGGGGGGCGGCGGGGTCTCGGCCACCTGAGAGGGCGAGCGGAAGAAGTTGATCCCGTCCTGGAACGCATAGCCCACGAGCGCGGTGGCGCCGATGAGCGAGACGAGCGCCAGGGCGATTACCTGCATCCGCCGTTTCTTCTTCAATCCGCGCATGGCAGAGCCTCTCCGCTCAGGGGAAGACGGGCGCGAGCAGGAGCCCCGCCGTCTCCTCCTCGGCGAGCATGAGGTTGGCGTTCTGTAACGCCTGCCCGCTCGAGCCCTTGGTCAGGTTATCTAGCACGCTCACGACGATGGCCCGGCCCGGACGCCGGTCGGCCACCACGCCCAGATGGCAGAAATTCGAACCGCGCACGTCCTTCATCGCCGGGAGCGCGCCCATGGGCAGCACCTGGAGGAAGGTCTCGTCGGCGTAGGCTGCGTCGAGCGTGGCGTGGATCTCGGCGGCGTCGCCCTTCAGGTACGTGGTGAGCAAGATGCCCCGGTTCGCCGGGATCAGATGAGGCGTGAACTGCACCTGCACGTCGCGCCCCGCGATCTTGCTGAATTCCTGGTCGAACTCGCCCAGGTGCCGGTGGGTGCCGCCCGCGGCATAGGCGAAGCCGTTCTCGGAGAGCTCGGCATGGAGGAGATGCTCCTTGAGCGCGCGCCCCGCGCCGGAGACGGCGGCCTTCAGGTCCATGATGATCTCATCGAGGTCGATGACCCCGGCGGTGATGAGCGGGCGGAGCGCATACTGCCCTGTGGCCGCGTTGCAGCCCGTGCCCGCCACGAGGCGCGCGCTCTCGATCTCGTCCCGGTAGAACTCGGTGAGCCCGTATACCGCCTCATCCTGCAGGTCAGTGGCCGAATGCGGCTGCCCGTACCACTTCTCGTACTCCGCCGCGTCGCGCAGCCGGAAATCGGCTGAGAGGTCGACGATCTTGATATCGGCGGGCAACGCCCGGATCACCGCCTGGCTCGTGGCATGGGGCAGCGCGCAAAAGACGATGTTGGCGCGCGAGAAATCGATGTCGTCGATCTTTTGCAGGGTGGGCAGGCGCAGGTGGCGCAGATGCGGGAAGACCTCCGCCATCTCGCGCCCGGCCTTGCGGTCCGCGCTCAGCGCGATGATGTCGATGGAGGGATGGGTGGCGATGAGGCGCACGAGCTCCGCGCCCGTATAGCCCGAGGCCCCAAGAATGATGGCTTTATGCGACATGGCACGGTCCCTTCGGCGCTCATGTAGGAAAAATCGGTTTGAGCCGCAATCAGGCGGCGGCGAACTCGATCTTTCGTCGCAGGAACTGCGTGGCGCGGCTCGAGACGCGCGCCGCGTCGCCGGTGGTCAGGTAGCCCGTCGCCTGACCCTGCCCGTGCATTTCCGGGTGGCGGGTGAGGTAATCGGCGAGGCTTTCGGCCACGAGGTTGGCCTGGCTGAAGACCCGGACGCCGGGGCCGAGGGCTTCCGCGAATTCGGCCTCCATGATCGGGTAATGCGTGCAGCCGAGGATGGCCGCGTCGGGATTGGGCATCTTGCGCTTGAGAGCGTCGACATGGCTTTTCACGAGGGCCTCTGCGAGGATCATGTCGCCCTCCTCGATGGCGTCGACGACGCCGCCGCAGGCCTGCGCCTCCACGTCCACGCCGATGGCGCGAAAGGCGAGCTCGCGCTGGAAGGCGCGGCTGGCCACGGTGGCGGGCGTGGCAAAGAGCGCCACGTGCTTCACATCCACCTCCCGCGGGGGGGAATTGTCGCCCCAGCGGCGCTCCGTAAGCGCCTCGATCAGCGGCACGAAGACACCGAGCACGCGTTTTTCGCGCGGCACCCAGCCCTCCTGCATGCGCCTGAGGGCGGCGGCGGAGGCGGTGTTGCAGGCGAGGATCACGAGATCGCAGCCCTCCTCGAAGAGCCGGCCCACGGCGGCGGTGGTCAGCCCGTAGATGTCATCGGCGTCCCGCACGCCGTAGGGCGCATGGGCGCTGTCGGCGAAATACTTGAACGGCACATCCGGCAGCCGCGCCTGGCAGGCGGCCAGCACGGTGAGCCCGCCCAGCCCTGAATCGAAGATCCCGATCGCCATCAGCGGTGGCGCTCTTCGTATTCGAAGCCGCGGTCGGTTGCGTTGAAGGGGTTCGGGCTGAGCGCGTAGGTGGCGGCGCGCAGGTATTCCATCATGGCCTTGGGGTCTTTCGCCCGCGCCTCGAGCTCCGCCTGCGGGAGCGGCTCGCCCACGACCATGCGCACGGGCTCGTCCGTCCTGGATTTGAACTCCTTGATCAGGAGCGCCATGCGCAAGGTGTAATGGAGATGCGAGGCGATCTGGAAAAGGCGGCTGTTATGGCCGTCAAAGAAGATCGGGACCACGGTCGCGCCGGATTTCGCCACCATCTTGGCCGTGAAGCTGCGCCAGCCGGGATCCATGGGACGCCCGAAGGGCTTCATGGCGGTGGAGACCGTGCCGCCGGGAAAGATGCCGATGGCCCCGCCCTGCCCCAGATAGTCGAGCGCAGCCTTGCGGGTCTCGAGATTGAGCCGCATGGCCTCCTTCGTCTCCTCGAAGGAGATGGGCAGGATCACGCGGTTGAGCTCCTCGGCCTTGCGAAAGACCTGGTGCGCCATGATCCGGAAATCGCCGCGCAAATTCGACAGGATGTGCCCCAGCACGAGCCCGTCGAGGATGCCATAGGGGTGATTGGCGATGAGGATGAGAGACCCGTCGCGGGGAATGCTCTCGAGCGAGCCCCCCACGATATCGAGCGAGAGGCCATAGCGGCTCAGCATGACGTCCCAGAAATCGCGCCCCTGGGCCACTTCCTCCTCGTAGCCGCGCGCGCGGCGAATGAGCCGGAGCCGACCCGTGGCGTTTTCCATGGCGCGGATGAGCGCGCGACCGCCCTTCGTCTCCGCGGAATGCGAATAGGAAATGTCGCGCGCCACGTGGCGCGTCTTGCGATGTCCGTCAGTTCTCATGGAGCGCATGCCGCTCTGCCCCCTCTCCCGTTGGCTGCGTAGTATATAGGCGGCCCGAGCCAGCCAAGCACCCATCGCGCCGCACAGAGCACAGCCCGCGAAATTCCGTTGCCTTCGCGGCAAGAGTGGCACACCCGCATCAAAAGTCTGTATACGCGGTCGGGAGGACGGCGCGCCGCCCTCGCCCTCCTGGAGAGCGGACCGCCATGGACTGGGACAAGCTACGGATCTTTCATGCAGTGGCCGATGCGGGCTCGCTCACCCATGCCGGTGACACTCTGCACCTGTCGCAATCGGCGGTGTCGCGTCAGATCCGCGCCTTGGAGGAGGCGCTGGGCGCCACGCTCTTTCACCGCCATGCGCGCGGGCTCATCCTCACCGAACAGGGCGAGCTCCTCTTCGACGCCACCTCGTCGATGAACAAGCGCCTCGATGCCGCCGCCGCGCGCATCCGAGACAGCGAGGAAGGCGTCTTTGGCGAGCTGCGCGTGACGACGACCACGGGCTTCGGCACGCTCTGGCTCGCGCCGCGGCTTTCGAAGTTCTACGACAAATACCCGGAGATGAAGATCGACCTCATGCTCGAGGAGCGGGTGCTAGACCTGCCCATGCGCGAGGCCGACGTGGCGATCCGCATGAAGGAGCCGAGCCAGGCCGATCTCATCCGCAAGCGGCTCATGTCGATCCGGATGCGCCTCTATGCGACGCCGTCATACCTCGCCGAGCACGGCACGCCCGCGGAACTCGCCGATATCGCCGGACACCGCCTCATCTGCCAGAGCACGAAGAGCCCGCAGGTGGCCGCGGGCGCGCGCCTCGTGCAGCACCTCCTGACCTTCGAGATCCCGTCGCTTTTGACGGTGAACAACTATTTCGGGGTGCTCCAGGGGGTGATCCACAATCTGGGCATCGGTGTTTTGCCCGACTACCTCGCGCTCGACACCGACAGCCTCGTGCCCGTGCTGCCGGAAGTGGACAGCGCAGAGGTGCCCGTGTTCCTCGCCTACCCGGAGGAGCTCAGGCAGTCGCGGCGCATCGCGGCCTTTCGCGACTTCGTGCAGGGCGAGATCATGGCCACCCGCAGACAGCAACGCGACACCGCCCCCGTCTGAAGCCATGCGCTGGGCGCATATCGGCTATGCCGCATTCGATGCATTGTCACGCTTGCCCGGCTGAACGGCCCGCCCCATATGCACGTTCGAAAGCAGCGCCTGGCGTTTGTTTTCAACCTCCCTGTTGGACTTGGCCGGGCCTGCTCTCCTGAGCGCGCCCGGCTCTTTTTTTCGCCCTCCGGAAACGCTGCTTCCCGGCGGCTCGGACGACCGCGGGCTGGCCCGTCGCGCGCGTTTTTCAATGCACACGTTAACGCTTCTGAGCGATCTCATGTGCGCCGATCTTGTATGTACGCCTTGTGTACAGCTTGTGTACGGAATGTGACGCCGTCGTTTTGCGTCTTCGACCGCCGCAGAGGACCGGGTAACCGCACCGCGCGGTCACGCTCTGCCGTGTTGGTTCCGCGCTCTCTTCCCCTCCCTTGCGCCATCGCCTAAACCGCTGCGCATCATCTGAGGGGCGCCATGTCCGAACCTGAAATCACAGCCGACGTCATCGCCGCCCACGGCTTCACGCCCGAGGAATACGAAGAGGTGGTGCGCATCCTGGACCGCGCGCCGAACTTCACCGAGCTGGGTATTTTCTCGGCCATGTGGAACGAGCACTGCTCCTACAAGTCCTCGAAAAAATGGCTCCGCACCCTGCCCACCGAGGGCCCGCAGGTGATCTGCGGACCGGGCGAGAATGCGGGCATCGTGGATATCGGCGATGGCCAAGCCGTTGTTTTCAAGATGGAAAGCCACAATCACCCCTCTTATATCGAACCCTATCAGGGCGCGGCGACCGGCGTGGGCGGCATCCTGCGCGACGTCTTCACCATGGGCGCGCGGCCCATCGCGGCGATGAACGCGCTGAGCTTTGGCGCGCCCTCGCATCCCAAGACGAAAAGCCTCGTGAGCGGGGTCGTTGCGGGCATCGGCGGCTACGGGAATTGCTTTGGCGTGCCCACCGTGGGCGGCGAGGTCCGCTTTGACGCGGCCTATAATTGCAATTGCCTCGTCAATGCCTTCGCCGCGGGCCTCGTGGACCAGGGTGCGATCTTTTATTCCGCGGCCTCGGGCGTGGGCATGCCGGTCGTCTATCTGGGCGCCAAGACAGGCCGCGACGGCGTCGGCGGCGCCACCATGGCCTCCGCGGAATTCGATGAAACCATTGAAGAAAAACGCCCCACCGTACAGGTGGGCGACCCCTTCACGGAGAAGCGCCTGATGGAGGCCACGCTGGAGCTCATGGCCACAGGCGCGGTCATCTCGATCCAGGACATGGGCGCGGCGGGCCTCACCTGCTCGGCCGTGGAGATGGGCGACAAGGGCGGGCTCGGCATCCGCCTCGACCTCGAAAAGGTGCCCCAGCGCGAGGCGGACATGACCGCCTACGAGATGATGCTGTCGGAGAGCCAGGAGCGCATGCTCATGGTGCTCAAGCCCGAGCGCGAGGAGGCAGCGCGCGCCGTCTTTACCAAGTGGGATCTCGACTTCGCTATCGTGGGGGAGACGCTCGCGGAGGACCGCTTCCTCATCCTGCATCACGGCGCGGTCAAGGCCGACCTGCCGCTTTCGAAGCTCTCCTCGACGGCCCCCGAATACGACCGCCCCTGGGAGCCCACGCCCCCGCCAGCGCCCGTGGAGGACTGCCCGAACATCGACCCGATCGACGGGCTTAAGGCCCTGTTAACCAGCCCGAATTACGCCGCGAAATCGTGGGTTTACGAGCAATACGACAGCCAGGTCATGGCCGATACGCTCGTCACCCCCGGTGCGGGCGCGGGCGTCGTCCGCGTCCACGGAACCACGAAGGCCCTCGCCTTCACCTCCGATGTCACGCCGCGATATGTCCGCGCGAACCCAGTCGAGGGCGGCAAGCAGGCGGTGGCGGAGGCCTATCGCAACCTCGTGGCGGCGGGGGCGCGGCCACTGGCGACGACGGACAACATGAACTTCGGCAACCCCGAGAAACCCGCGATCATGGGTCAGTTCGTGGGCGCCATCGAGGGCATCGGCGCGGCCTGCAAGGCGCTCGACATGCCCATCGTCTCGGGCAACGTCTCGCTCTACAACGAGACCGACGGCGAGCCCATCCTGCCCACGCCCACCATCGGCGCGGTGGGCCTCATACCCGATATCGCGCACCGCATCTGCCGCTCTGCGCGGGAGGGGCACGTGGCGCTCGTGATCGGCGAAACCCTTGGCCATATGGGCCAATCCGCACTGTTGAGCGAGGTCTTCAACCGCCTCGAAGGCGATGCTCCCCCGGTCGATCTCGCCGCTGAGAAGGCCGCGGGAGAGTTCATCTTGGCCCATGTGGACTGGATCGACGCCTGCACCGACCTCTCGGACGGCGGGCTCGCCCTCGCCGCGTTCGAGATGGCCGCGGAGGCCAACGTGGGCGTTCACCTCAAGGCCAGCGACACCGCCACGCTCTTTGGCGAGGACCAGGGGCGCTACCTCATCGCCACGTCTTTTGACAAGGCCGAGGCGCTGAGCATCGCGGCGGCGCGGCATGGCGTGGCGCTCTTGACCGTGGGCCGCTTCACCGGGCGCGATGTCCGGATGGGGCGCGCCTCCGCCCCGCTCGCCGATCTCAAGGCCGTCCACACCACGGCTTTCGTCGACGCCCTCGGGCTCGGCTAGGGCCGCGCAGCGGGGGGTGACGCCGCGGAAAACGCCCTGCGAGGACGGTCCGTCCGGCACGGTGTGCGCGCCCGGTCCCCTTGCAGTCACATTCGGCGCGTTCTACCTTTGAGACAAGCTACGCGGAGGCATGCATGGCCATTTCATCCCACGACATAGAGGTGCTGATCCGGGCGGACTTCCCCGAGGCGGAGATCACCGTCGAGGGGGATGACGGCGCGCATTTCGCGGCGGTGGTGGTGGATGAAAGCTTCCGCGGCAAGAACCGCGTGCAGCAGCAGCGGATGGTTTATGCCGCGCTCAAGGGCGCCATGGACGGCCCCAACGGCGTGCTCCACGCGCTGGCGCTGACGACCAAGGTGCCGGAGTAGGCCCGGTGGATGCGAGCCTCCTCATCGTCGGCGTGAGCATCGCTATCCTCGCCATCCTCGTGGCGCGCGCCATCCATGTCGTGCGCAAGGAGAAGGGCTCCGACCCGCGCGGCTCTCTCCCCGGCGAGGGCGACCACACGATCCACGCCGAATACAGTTCCGGCCTTTCCGGCCATCATTCCAGCTACAAGGTGCCCCGCGACCCGCAGGCCTACGCGCGTCGCTTCGTGCCGAGACAGAAAGAGTGACCCCATGACCGATACGACCGCGACCGCCGCAGAGGCCATCAAGTCCACGATCGAGGCCCATGACGTGGTGCTTTTCATGAAAGGCACCAAGGCGATGCCGCAATGCGGATTTTCAAGCAAGGTCGCCGGCGTGCTGAACTACATGGGCGTGGAGTATCAGGACGTGAACGTGCTCCTGGACGACAGCATCCGGCAGGGCGTGAAGGATTTCTCCGACTGGCCCACGATCCCGCAGCTTTACGTGAAGGGGGAGTTCGTGGGCGGCTGCGATATCATCACGGACATGACGCTTTCGGGGGAGCTCGACACGCTCTTCGAGGACAGCGACGTGGCGTTCGACAAGATTGCCGCGGAAAAGATCCGTGAACACAATTCCTGAATTCCGTTCGCAAATCGGGTCTTAACCTGCACAGCTCATGCACTGCATGAGCATCAGGCGGAGCGCTTCTCCAGCTCCGCGGCGATGGCCTCGGCGCGGGCGGCGAGCTCTTCCATGGCGTCGGAGACCTGCGGAGGCATAACGGCCACCTCGACGCGGTTGGGCTCGGGCGTCGGGAGATCCTGCAATTCGGAGATGAGCGCGTCACGCCGCGAAAGCTTGTCCTCCGCCGCGCGGACGCGGTCCTCCGTCTCCGCGGTGCGGTCGGCGAGCATGAGACCCGCCATCAGGAGCATCTGAGCCTCCGGGATGCGACCGGTATGCTGGATGAGGGCCGAGGCCTCCTTGTCGAGCATCGCCGCGGCGGTCTGGAGGAAATGCTCCTGCCCCGGCTCGCAGGAAACCTCGAAGTCACGGCCACCGATCTTGATCTTCACTTCAGGCATTGCTCGCTCCCTTGGCCACGATCGGTTCGAGGACGGAGACCAGCTCCGAGATCTCGCGCGCTTCCGACGAGCGCTCCGCGCGGAGCGCTTCGAGTTCGGTCATCATCGCGCGGTTGATCAGATGCGCATCCGGTGCACCGTCGCGCGCGGTCTTCTGCAGCTCCTCGAGCGCCGCCCGCATCTCCTTGCCGCTGCGCTGGAGCTTCGCGTTCTGGGCCTCGGAGGCGTCGAGCTGGCTGTTCGCGGTGGCGAGAGAGGCCTCCAGTTCCTTGACCCGCTCATCGAGCTTGTGGCGGACCTGATTGACGCGCTGTTGGAGTTGGGCGTTCGTGGCGCGCTCCTCCTCGAGCTGCGCTTCGAGCGCCGCCACCCGCATGGCGGCCTCCGCGATCTCGCCGGCCTTGTCATCGGACGCCGGACGGGGCTCGGCCGCCTGGGGCACCTGCTCCAACGCGGCTTGTATCCGCGTCAGCGCCGCCGCCAAGCGGCCTTCCATCGCGGCGAATTTCTCGGAAGTCTCCGACATGTCTGCCTCCTCATCGATCCGCGGCGCGATTGGTCGCTGTCGTACGAATCAAGCTGCTCTCGAGTTAACTATGGTGAAAGTCCCATGTCCGCGCAAATCCGCTTCGCCCCCGTGATCGTCCGGTGATCGCTCCTGCCATCGGCGCCGGGCGGGCCGTGCTTGATCTTCCGTTGCACGTTGTTAGACCAGCTAGCACGCCCGCAGATCACAACCGGAGATCGACATGGACCTATCCACCCTGGCCGCCAAGCATCCAGACCACTGGCGCCAATCCACCGCCATCCGCGCGCTGACGCTCGACGCCGTCGCCGCCGCGAATTCCGGGCATTCGGGCATGCCCATGGGCATGGCGGATGTGGCAACGGTCCTCTTCCGCGAGCATCTGAATTTCGATCCCGCCGCGCCGCACTGGCCCGACCGGGATCGGTTTGTGCTGTCGGCGGGCCATGGCTCCATGCTGATCTACGCGCTGCTGCACCTGACGGGCTACGCGGACATGACGCTCCAGCAGATCAAGGATTTCCGGCAGCTGGGATCGAAGACGGCGGGGCACCCGGAATTCGGCCATGCCACGGGGATCGAGACGACGACGGGCCCCCTCGGGCAGGGCATCGCGAATTCCGTGGGCTTCGCACTCGCCGAGGAGATCCTGCGCGCGAAGTGGGGCGAGAAGGTGCAGAACCACTACACCTACGTAATCGCCGGCGACGGCTGCCTGATGGAGGGCGTGAGCCAGGAGGCCATCGCGCTGGCCGGGCGGCAGAAGCTCGGCCATCTCATCGTCTTCTGGGACGACAATTCCATCACCATCGACGGCGCGGTGGACATCGCCGACCGCACCGACCAGGTCATGCGCTTCCGCGCCTCGGGCTGGGACGTGCAGGAAATCGACGGCCACGACCCCGACGCCATCGATGCCGCCATCACCGCGGCGAAGGCCACCGGCACGCCCTCCATGATCCGCTGCACCACCCATATCGGCCTCGGCCACGCGGCGCAGGGCACCTCGAAGGCCCACGGTGCACTGACCGATCCGGGCCAGTTGCAAGAGGCCAAACAGGCCTATGGCTGGGAGCACGGCTCCTTCGTCGTCCCCGACGACATCAAGGCGGCTTGGGAAAGCTTCGCGGCGCGCGGCAAGGCCGCCCATGCGGAGTGGGCGCAGCGCTTCCTCAAGCTCTCGAATGCCAAGCAGGCGGAGTTCAACCGCACCTTCTCCGGCGAACCGCCGAAGAAACTCTCGGCCACGATCAAGGCCTTCAAGAAGCAGGTGAGCGAGAGCCAGCCCAAGGTCGCCACGCGCAAGAGCTCGGAGATGGTGCTCGAGATCGTGAACCCGGTCATGCCCGAAACGGTGGGCGGCTCCGCCGACCTCACCGGCTCCAACAACACGAAGACCCCCGATCTGGGTGTCCACGACGTGGACAACCGCGCGGGCCGCTACATTCACTACGGTATCCGCGAACACGGCATGGCCGCGGCCATGAACGGCATCCAGCTCCACGGTGGTCTGCGCCCCTATGGCGGGACGTTCATGGTCTTCACCGATTACGCCCGCCCGGCCATGCGCCTGTCCGCGCTCATGGGCATCCCGGTGGTCTACGTTTACACCCATGACAGCATCGGCGTGGGCGAGGACGGCCCCACCCACCAGCCGGTGGAGCACTACGCGATCCACCGCGCCACGCCCAACACGCGCCTCTTCCGCCCTTGCGACACCGTGGAGACGGCGGAGGCGTGGGAGCTCGCGCTCTCCGACCCGAGCGGGCCGTCTGTCCTGGCGCTGACGCGGCAGAACCTGCCGACGCTGCGCACCGAGCACAAGAACGCCAACCTCGTGGCCAAGGGCGCGTACGTCCTCGCCGATGCCGAGGGCAAGCGGCAGGTGATCCTGATGGCCACGGGTTCGGAGGTGAGCGTGGCCATGGAAGCGCGCGAGATGCTGCAGGCGGACGGTATCGGAACGCGCGTCGTGTCCATGCCCTGCTGGGAGCTCTTCGAGGCGCAGGACGAGGCCTACCGCCGCCGCGTGCTGCCGGGGGGCCCCGTGCGCGTGGCCGTCGAGGCGGGCGTGCGGCTCGGCTGGGATGCATGGCTCTTCGGGGAACGGGGCAAGCGCGACAAGGGCGCGTTCGTGGGCATGGAGAGCTTCGGCGCCTCCGCGCCCGGCGAGGCGCTGTTCAAGCAGTACGGGATCACCGCCGAAGCCACGGCGGAGGCCGCGAAGGCGATGCTCTGAGGGGCGCTGAGGGGCGCTGACGCCGTGGGGCGAGGGGCGATGACGCGGCACGAGACATGCCTGCGCCCAGTGCGGGCCGCGGGCGTGCCCTGTCCGCCTCACGAGTGCCCGCCAGGGGCTAGCCTGCGCGGCACGCGGACGGCGTGCCTCGCATGACCACGCGCCTCGCCCTGATCCTGCTGGCGATCATCCTCTGCGCCCTCGCGGCCGATCGCGTGCTCAACGGCTCCGAGGCCTCCGTCTTTCTTTTGCGGAAGTTTCTCGACCTGATCGAATGGACGGCTTTTTGGCGCTGAGCGTCCGGCGCGCAGCGGTTGACGTTGGGGCGCTGCACTGAGATAGCCGCGTCGAACCTGTGGCACCAAGATGATCGGGAGGCTCCCATGGCCGTGAAAGTTGCAATCAATGGATTTGGTCGGATCGGCCGCAACGTGTTGCGCGCTATTATCGAGTCCGGTCGCACGGATATCGAGGTCGTGGCAATCAACGATCTCGGCCCGGTGGAGACGAACGCCCATCTCCTGCGCTACGACAGCGTCCATGGCCGCTTTCCCGCGACCGTGACCACGACGGAGAGCACGATCGATGTGGGCCGCGGCCCCATGCGCGTGACCGCGCTGCGCAATCCCGCAGAGTTGCCCTGGAGCGATGTGGACGTCGTCCTGGAATGCACGGGCATCTTCACGTCGAAGGAGGCCTGCCAGGCCCATCTCGACAATGGCTCCTCCAGGGTGCTCATCTCCGCGCCGGGCAAGGAGGCCGACAAGACGATCGTGTTCGGCGTCAATGACGGTGTGCTGACGGCCGACGACCTCATTGTCTCCAATGCGTCCTGCACCACGAACTGCCTGTCGCCGGTGGCCAAGGTGCTCAACGACGAGATCGGGATCGTGAAGGGCTTCATGACCACGATCCACTCCTACACGGGCGACCAGCCCACGCTCGACACGATGCACAAGGATCTCTACCGCGCGCGCGCGGCGGCGATGTCGATGATCCCCACCTCCACGGGTGCGGCGAAGGCCGTGGGCCTCGTCCTGCCGGAGCTCAACGGCAAGCTCGACGGCGTGGCGATCCGGGTGCCCACGCCCAACGTCTCCGTCGTCGACCTCACCTTCGAAGCTGCGCGCACCACGAGCGTGGAAGAGATCAACGACGCCATCCGCACCGCTGCGAACGGGCCCCTGACGGGGATTCTGGGCTACACCGACGAGCCGCTGGTGAGCCAGGATTTCAACCACGACCCGCATTCTTCGATCTTCCACACCGACCAGACGAAGGTCATGGAGGGCACGATGTGCCGGATCCTCACGTGGTACGACAACGAATGGGGCTTCTCGAACCGCATGAGCGACACCGCCGTCGCCATGGGCAAGCTGATCTAACGCCAAGGCATGGCGCGGGTTCCCGCCCGAGCCATGCTCTTTCTGCATTGCAGCATTGCCGAAAAACAGGCTGGTTGACCGTCATTCGCCCCATATGTTCGCGCTAACAGAAACGCGGACAACGGAGGCAGTCATGCTGGCCCTTCTCGCACACCTGAACACGCAAATCGAAAAACGCCGCGCGTACAATCGCACGGTGGCCGAGCTCAAGGCGCTGCCCATCGACGTGGCGCTCGATCTCGATCTCTACCAAGGCGATGCGGAGCGTATCGCGGCGCGCGCGGTCTACGGGCGCTAAGCGAGGCGCGCGCGCAGCGCGTGACCCACGGCGGGGGTGACGAATTTCGAGACGTCACCGCCCAGCCGGGCGATCTCTTTGACGAGCTTTGACGCGATAGCCTGGTGTTCAGCCTCGGCCATGAGGAACACCGTCTCGATGCCGTCGTCGAGCTGCCGGTTCATCCCGACCATCTGGAACTCGTACTCGAAATCGGCGACGGCGCGGAGCCCGCGCACGATGACCTGCGCGCCCACGTCGCGCGCGCAGTCGATGAGCAGATTCTCAAAGGGATGGGCCACATATTCGCAGCCCGTCTGCGCGCTGAGCGGCGCGAACTCCGCCTCCACCATGGCCACGCGCTCCTCCAAGGAGAAGAGCGGGCCCTTGTCCCGGTTGATGGCCACGCCCACCACGAGCCGGTCCACCAGCGCCCCGGCGCGTCTCATGATGTCGAGATGCCCGAGCGTGGTGGGATCGAAGGTGCCTGGGTAGAGTCCTATGCGCATGTGCTGCCCTCTGCGGTCTGCCTAGCGGGGGACAAAGCAAAAGCCGCCCTGCCCCGTCAACCATTTGGCGGCCCGGGCGGCCTGCCCGCTTGCTTGACCCTTCCTCCCGGGCGCGGCACGGTCGCGCAAAAGCGGAGGATATCATGGAAGAGCTCACCCACTACATCGACGGCACCCATGTCAAAGGCTCCTCGGGGCGCTTCGCGGATGTCATGAACCCCGCCACCGGCGAGGTGCAGGCGAAGGTGCCCCTGGCGGCAACGCAGGAGCTCGACCGCGCCGTGGAGGTGGCCATGGCCGCCCAGCCCGCCTGGGCCGCCACCAACCCGCAGCGCCGCGCGCGGGTGATGATGCAGTTCGTGGCGCTGCTGCACCGCGACATGGACAAGCTCGCCGAGGCGCTCTCCCGCGAGCACGGCAAGACGCTGCCCGATGCCAAGGGCGATGTCCAAAGGGGGCTCGAAGTCGTCGAATTCTGCATCGGCGCGCCGCATCTCCTCAAAGGCGACTACACCGACAGCGCGGGCCCGGGCATCGATATGTATTCGATGAAACAGCCGCTTGGCGTCACGGCGGGCATCACGCCCTTCAACTTCCCCGCCATGATCCCGATGTGGATGTTCGCGCCGGCCATCGTCTGCGGCAACGCGTTCATCCTGAAGCCGTCGGAGCGTGATCCCTCCGTCCCGCTCATGCTCGCCGCACTCATGGAAGAGGCGGGCCTGCCCAAGGGCATCCTGCAGGTCGTGAACGGCGACAAGGAGGCGGTGGACGCGATCCTCCAGCATCCGGTCATCCAGTCGGTGGGTTTCGTGGGCTCCACGCCGATCGCGGAATACATCTATGCCCAGGGCTGCGCCCACGGGAAGCGCGTGCAGTGCTTCGGGGGCGCCAAGAACCACATGATCGTCATGCCCGATGCCGACATGGACCAGGCCGCCGACGCCCTAGTCGGCGCGGGCTACGGCGCAGCGGGCGAGCGCTGCATGGCGATCTCGGTGGCCGTGCCGGTGACGGATGAGGCCGCCGACCGGCTCATCGAGAAGCTCGTGCCACGCATCGAAAAGCTGAAGGTCGGGCCCTACACGTCCGGAGACGAGGTCGATTACGGCCCCGTCGTCACCGCCGCCGCCAAGGCCAATATCGAGAAGCTGGTGGAAAGCGGGATCGACCAGGGCGCAAAGCTCGTCGTCGACGGCCGCAACTTCAGCCTGCAAGGCTACGAAGACGGCTACTTCATCGGCCCGCACCTTTTCGACCACGCCACCAAGGACATGGACATCTACAAGAAGGAGATCTTCGGCCCCGTCCTCACCACGGTCCGTGCGCAGTCCTACGAGGACGCGCTCGATCTCGCCATGTCCCACGAATACGGCAACGGTACAGCGATCTTCACCCGCGACGGCGACACCGCCCGCGACTTCGCCAACCGCATCAATATCGGCATGGTTGGCGTCAACGTGCCCATCCCTGTCCCGCTCGCCTACCACACCTTCGGCGGCTGGAAGAAATCGATGTTCGGCGACCTGAACCAGCACGGACCGGATTCGATCAAGTTCTACACCCGCACCAAGACCATCACCTCCCGCTGGCCCTCGGGCATCAAGGAAGGCGGCGAGTTCTCGATCCCCGTCATGGAGTAGTCATGGCGACAGGATCTCTGGCGCTCACGGACGGGTCGCTTCTCTACCTCTGGCATCGCGGGCATGCCTCTCTCGAGGACGCCTATGCCGAACTCCACAAGATCGTGAGCGCGGGGCGGCTGAAGCCCGGCGTGCCGCATTTGCTCGACCTCTCGGGGGTTGAAAGCTTCGACAAGGACGCGCTCGAGGTGATGAAGATCAATCTCGACGTGGCGGTGATGCTCGACCTCCTCGGCGGGGAGACGTTGCTCGTGATGTACGCGCCGACGCTCACCGCGCGCCGGATGGCCAAGATGATGTATGATTTCTGGCATGGCTCGGGCGTGGTGGTGCCCTGCATCGCCGAGGACGAGGCCGCCGCGCTCGCCATGGTGGGCCGCCGCGAGACGCGCTTTGCCGAGCTGGGCTTTGTCGCCGCGTGAGGGCCATCGCCTTGCACGCGGGGGCTCCGCGCTAGTATCTGAATAGTTAAGGACCTCGCAGGGAGGATGCGATGTTTGACCAGATGAACGAAGACCAGACCGCCATTTTCGACATGGCCAAGGCGCTCGGCCAGGCCGAGATCGCGCCCCATGCGCGCGCTTGGGAAGAGGCCGGCACCATCCCGAAGACGCTCTGGCCCAAGCTCGCCGAGCTCGGCTTCGGCGGGCTTTACGTGCGGGAGGAAAGCGGCGGCTCGGGGCTCTCGCGGCATGACTCGACGCTTGTCTTCGAGGCGCTCGCCATGGCCTGCCCGTCGGTGTCGGCCTTTCTCTCGATCCACAACATGTGCGCCTGGATGATCGACAGCTTCGGCTCCGAGGCGATGCACGCGGCGCGGCTCGCCGACGCCGTCTCCATGGAGACATTCTACAGCTACTGCCTGACGGAGCCCGGCTCCGGCTCGGATGCGGCCGCGTTGAAGACGAAGGCGGCGCGCACCAACGAGGGCTACATCCTCACGGGCACGAAGGCCTTCATCTCCGGCGGCGGCTACTCGGAAGCCTATATCGTCATGGCGCGCACGGGCGACGGCGGGCCGAAGGGCATCTCCTCTCTCATCATCGATGACGGCGCGGAGGGGCTGAGCTTCGGCGGGCTCGAGGCCAAGATGGGCTGGAAAGCCCAGCCCACCCGGCAGGTGCAGCTCGATGCCTGCGCGATCCCCGCGGCAAACCTCCTCGGGGAAGAGGGGATGGGCTTCGCCTACGCCATGAAGGGCCTCGACGGCGGGCGCCTCAACATCGCCGCCTGTTCGCTGGGCGGCGCGCAGGCCGCGCTCGATGCGACGATTGCCTACATGAAGGATCGCGGCGCTTTTGGTAAGAAACTCACCGAGTTCCAGGCGCTGCAATTCCGCTTGGCCGAGATGGAGATCGAGCTGCAGGCGGCGCGCACCTTTCTGCGCTCGGCCGCGCAATCGCTCGACGCAGGCGCGCCCGACGCCACCAAGCGCTGTGCCATGGCCAAGAAATTCGTGACCGAGGCGGGCTCGCGCGTCGCCGACCAGTGCCTCCAGCTCCATGGCGGCTACGGCTATCTCGCCGATTACGGGATCGAGAAGATCGTGCGCGACCTCCGCGTCCACCAGATCCTCGAGGGCACGAACGAGATCATGCGCCTCATCGTGGCGCGGGACATGCTGCGCGCGTGAGCACGGCCTCGCTTCAGCGCGTCCCGGGCCTGACCCGGGACCTCGTGGCCCGGAGTGAGAGGCCCCGGGGCAGGCCCGGGGCGTGTTGCACGCGATGACCGACGTTCACATCCGAACCGAGGGCCGCGCAGGCTGGATCACGCTCGATCGTCCCGCCGCGCTCAATGCCCTGACGCACGCCATGTGCCTCGAAATCGAAGAGGCGATCACGGCCTGGGCGGGCGATGACAGCGTGGACCACATCGTCATCGACGCGGCCGGCGACAAGGCTTTCTGCGCGGGCGGCGACATCGCGGAGATGTATGCCACGGGCAAGGCGGGCGACTATGCCTACGGCCGCCGCTTCTGGACCGACGAATACCGCCTCAACGCCAAGCTAAAGCTCTACCCCAAGCCCATCGTCACCTTTCTCCACGGCTTCACCATGGGTGGCGGCGTGGGCGTGGGCTGCCATGCCTCGCACCGGATCGTCTGCGAAAGCTCCCAGATCGCCATGCCGGAGGTCTCCATCGGCCTCCTGCCCGATGTGGGGGGCTCGCTCATCCTCGCCCACGCGCCGGGGCGCACGGGCGATTACCTCGCCGTCACCGCCGCGCGCATGTCCGCCGGGGACGCGATCTATGCGGGCTTCGCCGATCATTTCGTGCCTGAAGCGGACTGGCCCGCGCTCAAGGACAGGCTCCGCGAGGAGCTGGACCTGCCCCGGCACGCTGCGCCCGAGGCACCGCTCGCGGAACATCAGGACGCACTCGGGCAGTACTTCGCGGGCGCGGGGCCAGCCGACATCCTGCGCAGCCTCGAGGGCGTGGAGGATCCCTTCCTCGCGGAGGCAGCGCGGCGCATGCGGCGCCATTCCCCGCTCGCCATGGCCTGCGCGCTCGAGGCGGTCCGCCGCCTGCGCTCGACGGAAGACATCACCCGCGCGCTCGAGCTCGAATACCGCTTCACGCACCGCGCGATGGAGCACGGCGATTTCATCGAGGGCATCCGCGCGCAGATCATCGACAAGGACAAGAGCCCGCGCTGGCGGCAGGGCGTCGACACGCTGTCGGCGGCGGAGGTGAGCGCGATGCTCCGTCCCCTCGGCGCCGACACACTGAACCTGGAGGACCCGGCATGAAGATCGGATTTATCGGCCTCGGCAACATGGGCGCGCCCATGGCGGCCAACCTGGTGGCGGCGGGCCATGACGTTACGGGCTTCGACACGGCCACGCGGCCCGAGGGCATCGCGATGGCGCAGACAGCACAGGGCGCAGCGGAGGGCGCCGACGTCGTCATCACGATGCTGCCCAACGGCGATATCCTCCGCGCGGTCGCCGCCGACATCCTGCCAGCCATGACCGATGGCGCCATCCTCCTCGACTGCTCCACGGTGGACGTGGCCTCCGCGCGCGACGTGGCGGTCCTCGCTGCGGAGCGCCGCGTGGCCACGCTCGACGCGCCGGTCTCCGGCGGAATCGGCGGGGCCACCAACGGGACGCTCACCTTCATGGTGGGCGGAGAAACCGCCGCCTTCGAGACCGCCAAGCCGCTCTTCGACATCATGGGCCAGAAGGCCGTCCATTGCGGTCCAGCGGGCAACGGGCAAGCCGCCAAAATCTGCAACAACATGATCCTCGGCATCACGATGATCGGCACCTGCGAGGCCTTCGCGCTGGCCGACAAGCTGGGCCTCGACCGGCAGGCGATGTTTGACGTGGTGAGCACGTCCTCGGGCTATTCGTGGTCCATGAATGCCTACTGCCCGGCTCCGGGCATCGGCCCACAAAGCCCGGCGGACAACGACTACACGCCGGGCTTCGCCGCGGCGCTGATGCTCAAGGACCTGCGCTTGTCGCAATCCGCCGCCGCCGATGCCAACGCGGACACGCCCCTCGGCGCGGCCGCCACGGAGCTCTACCGGCAATTCGTCGATGACGAGGGCCATGGCGGCAAGGATTTCAGCGCCATGCTGCCCCGCTTCGAGGCCCGTGGACGAGGTTAATGGACGCGGTTGACCCCGCCTGCTATCGTGCCTGCGTCCGCGACTTAAAGAAGGAGGCTTCCATGGCCACCACCACCGTCGTCGGCATCTTTATCATCGCGTTCGCAGGCCTTGGCGCCCTCTGGCTCTACCGCTCGGGCTTCTGAGCCCTACTCGGCCGCGAGTTTCCGCGCGTCGAGCATGGGCTTGAGATAGCGGCCCGTGTGGCTCTCCGGCACCTCGGCCACCTCCTCCGGTGTGCCGGTGGCCACGATCGTGCCCCCGCCATCCCCGCCCTCGGGGCCCACGTCGATGATGTGATCTGCCGTCTTGATGACGTCGAGATTGTGCTCGATGACGACGACGCTGTTGCCCTGGTCGACGAGTTCATGGAGCACCTCGAGGAGCTTCCTGACGTCCTCGAAATGCAGCCCCGTAGTGGGCTCGTCGAGGATATAGAGTGTGCGGCCCGTGGAGCGCTTTGAGAGCTCCTTTGAAAGCTTCACGCGCTGCGCCTCGCCGCCCGAAAGCGTCGTGGCCTGCTGGCCTACCTTGATGTACCCCAGCCCCACGCGCATGAGCGCGTCCATCTTCTCGCGAATGCTCGGCACCGCCTTGAAGAACTCCTGCGCATCCTCAACCGTCATATCAAGAACGTCGGCTATGCTCTTGCCTTTGAACTGGATTTCCAGCGTCTCGCGGTTGTAGCGCTTGCCCTCGCAGGTCTCGCAGGTGACGTAGACATCCGGCAGGAAGTGCATCTCGATCTTGATGACGCCGTCGCCCTGGCAGGCCTCGCAGCGGCCCCCCTTGACGTTGAAGGAGAAGCGCCCGGGCTTGTAGCCGCGCGTCTTGGCCTCGGGCAGCCCGGCGAACCAGTCGCGGATGGGGGTGAAGGCGCCGGTGTAGGTGGCGGGGTTCGAGCGCGGCGTGCGCCCGATGGGGCGCTGGTCGATATCGATGACCTTGTCGAGATGCTCGAGCCCCTTGATCGTCTCGCAGGGCGCGGGCGTCTGACGTGCGCCGTTGAGGCGCATGGAGGCGGTCTTGAAGAGCGTTTCGATCGTCAGCGTGGACTTGCCCCCGCCGGAAACCCCCGTCACGCAGACGAACTTGCCCAGCGGGAAGTCCACCGTCACGTCCTTCAGGTTATTGCCCGAGGCCTTTACGACGGTGACCTTCTTCTTGCCCTTCTTGCCCGGGCGCCGCTCCGCGGGCACGGGGATGGAGCGCCGCCCGGCGAGGTAGTCGCCGGTGACGGATGCGTCGGTGGACATGATCTCCGCAGGCGTGCCCCGCGCCACGACCTCGCCGCCATGGACCCCGGCCCCCGGACCGATATCGAAGACGTAATCCGCCTCCCGGATGGCCTCTTCGTCGTGCTCGACGACGATGACGGTGTTGCCTTGATCGCGGAGGTTCTTGAGCGTCGTCAGCAGGCGGTCATTATCGCGCTGGTGGAGCCCGATGGAAGGTTCGTCGAGCACGTAGAGCACGCCCGTCAGCCCCGAGCCGATCTGGGAGGCGAGCCGGATGCGCTGGCTCTCACCGCCGCTCAGCGTCCCCGAGGAGCGCGAGAGCGTGAGGTAGTCGAGGCCCACGTTGTTGAGAAAGCCCAGACGCTCTCTGATCTCCTTGAGGATCGCCCGCGCGATATCGTTCTTCTGGCGCGAGAGCGCCTCGGGCACCCCGTCGCACCATTCCAGCGCCTCGCGGATCGACATCTCCACGACCTCGCCCACGTGGCGCAGCACGACCTCTCCGTCGGTCTTCGAGCCGATCTTCACCGCGAGCGCCTCGGGGCGCAGGCGATAGCCGTCGCAGGTCCCGCAGGGGCGATTGTTCTGGTAGCGCTCGAACTCCTCGCGGATCCAGCTCGAATCCGTCTCGCGGTAGCGCCGCTCCATGTTGGGGATGACACCCTCGAAAGCGCGGGACACCTGGTAGACCCGCCCACCCTCGTCGTAGCGGAAGGCGATCTCCTCCTCGCCCGAGCCATGGAGGAAGACCTGCTGCACATGGGCTGGCAGGTCCTTCCACTTCAGCTTCTTGTCGAATTCGTAATGCCGCGCGATGGCGTCGATGGTCTGGAGGAAATACGGGCTCTTGCCCTTCCGCCAGGGCGCGAGCGCCCCATCGGCCAGCGTGATCCCCTGGTCGGGCACGACAAGGCGCTCGTCGAAGAAAAGTTCGTGCCCAAGACCGTCGCAATCAGGGCAAGCTCCGAAGGGCGCGTTGAAGGAGAAAAGGCGCGGCTCGATCTCGGGGATCGTGAAGCCGGAGACCGGGCAGGCGAAATTCTCCGAGAAGGTGATGCGCTCCGGGTCGCCCTCCTTGGGCGCCGTCTCGAGGATCGCGATCCCGTCGGCGAGATCGAGCGCGGTGCGCAGGCTGTCGGCGAGCCGTGTCTCCAGCCCCTCGCGGACGACGATCCGGTCCACGACCACGTCGATATCGTGGCGAAACTTCTTGTCGAGCGTCGGCGGGCTGTCGAGCTCGTAGAATTCGCCGTCGACCTTCACCCGCTGGAAACCCTGCTTTCGCAGCTCGAGGAACTCCTTGCGGTACTCGCCCTTCCGGTCGCGCACGATGGGCGCGAGGAGGTAGCCACGGGTGCCCTCTTCCATCCGCATGACCTGGTCGACCATGTCCTGCACCTGCTGGGCCTCGATGGGCTGGCCTGTCGCCGGCGAATAGGGCGTGCCCGCGCGCGCGAAGAGGAGGCGCATGTAATCGTAGATCTCGGTGACCGTGCCCACGGTCGAACGCGGGTTCTTGGAGGTGGTCTTCTGCTCGATGGAGATCGCCGGCGAGAGGCCCGAGATGTGATCGACATCGGGCTTTTCCATCATGTCGAGGAATTGCCGCGCATAGGCTGAAAGGGATTCGACATAGCGCCGCTGCCCCTCGGCATAGATCGTGTCGAACGCGAGCGAGGATTTCCCGGAGCCCGACAGCCCCGTGATGACGACGAATTCGTCGCGCGGAATGTCCACGTCGATGCCCTTGAGGTTGTGCTCTCGCGCGCCGCGCACCTCGATGAATTTCTGCTCAGCCATGGCCACCCCTTAATGACATCCAAGACATAGGTCCCGGACCCGCGCTCGCCAATTCGGATTTGTGAACGAAGCATGAACATCTTACCTCAAGCGCCGCGTCACCGCACGCACAATCATGAGCGCGGCCACCGGCCAGAGGATGAGCAGCGCCCAGAGGCCCGCATCTCCCGTCCCCGCGATCACGAATGCGAAGATCGGCGTGCCGAGCCCGGTCCCTACATTGCCCATCTGCGCGATGGCCCCCGTGGCCCGGGCCTGATCGCCCCCGCGCGCGTTCCACGCCGGGATCGCGGCAAAGCAGGCGCCCGGGACGAGCCCCATCCCGATGAAGAGAAGGTAGCTCGCGGGCCAAAAGCCCAACGGCAGCGGCAATGCGCCGAAGAGCATGCAGAGATATCCCAGCGCCATGACCCGCCCCGGCGGCTGCGATTTGCAGAGCCAGCCCGCCGCGAAGGTCCCCGCGAGCGAGACGAGCGGCAGGATGCCCGCGAGCTCCGGACGCGCGAAGGCAGGAGGCAGGAAGGTCACCGTTGCCACGAAGAGCAGCGTGTAGATCACGAAGACGAGCGCCGGCCCCGCGAGCCGGGCGCTGCCATAGGCCTCCCGGTGCGCGGCGAAGAAGGCGATATCGGTGGGTTCCCCGCGCGTGGGCGGCAAGAGCACCCAGAGCACGACGAAGAGCAAAGCGAAGGCCGCGCCGTGGGTGAGAAAGAGCGCCTCCACCCCGCCGAGCGCCAGAAGCGGTGGAAAGACGGCGGCGGCGACGGCGAAGGCCACGCCGAAAAACATCGCCCAGATCGACATGACCACCGGGCGGTCCGCGTCGGTGGCCGCCGCGGCCATGGTGGGCGGCACGGCCACCACCAGCGCGAGATGTGAGACCCCCTCGAGCGCACGCAAGAGCAACATCGGCAGGTAAGCCGGCAGCAACGCGCCCGCGAGGCTCACCGCCGATCCCAGCGCCAGCGCGCCCAGGATCACCGGACGTGTGCCCAGCCGCGCCACCAGCGCGCCGGCCACCACGCCCAGCGCGATTCCGATGGACGACACCATGGTTACGAAGAAGGACACCGCCTGCACGCTCGCATCGTAGAGGACGGCAAGGGTTTCGAGCGTGAGCGACACCTTGATGAACTGCATCGCCGCCAGAAGGCCCACGATGAAGAGCGTGGTCACCAGGGTCCAGGACGTGCGCGCCGGAGAGTGCATGCGCCCCCCTTCGCGCCGCTGCGGCAAGAAGGCAAGGCGCGCCGGGAAATCCTGCCTTTGCCGATGGCTCGAATCGCGCAAGTCTGCGGCTACTTGTCAGGGAGAATTTGATGTCGTTCCGTTTTGTCACCGCGTTTCTATTACTCTTGGCTGCGCCGCTGGCCGCCCAGGACCGCGCCAACACCATCCTCGTCCTCGACGGGTCGGGATCGATGTGGGGCCAGATCGAAGGGGTCAACAAGATCGTCATCGCCCGCGAAGTCGTGGGCACCCTGCTCGAGGATTTCCCCGCCGAGCAGAACCTCGGCCTCACGGTCTATGGTCACCGCACCCGCGGGGATTGCAGCGATATCGAGACGGTCGTGGCCCCCGGCCAAGGCACGCTCGGTGCGATCCGTGACGCGGTCAACGGGATCAACCCTCGCGGCCGCACGCCCATGACGGACGCCATCATCAACGCCGCGCAGGCGCTGCGCTACACGGAAGAAGCCGCCACCGTCATCCTCGTCTCCGACGGCATCGAGACCTGCAATCCCGATCCCTGCGCCGCCGCCACGGCGCTCGAGGAGGCGGGCATCGACTTCACCGCCCATGTCGTGGGCTTCGACGTGACCGACCCGGAGGCACTGGCGCAGATGCAATGCCTCGCTGGGAATACCGGCGGCCAGTTCCTCACCGCCTCGAACGCGGCAGAGCTCGGCTCCGCGCTCACGCAAGTGGCCGTGGCGCCCGAGCCCGTGATGGGCCAGGTGACGTTCGTGGCGCGCGAAGGCACGGACGGGCCGCTCCTAGAGGATGTGTCCTGGGCCGTGGTGTCCGAGACCGGCGCGGGGGACGCCGTCTTCACGGGCTCGAACACGCTCACGCTGCGTGAAGGCAGCTACGGCGTCGCCGCGCAATGGGCGCAGACGTCGGAAACGGTGCGCCTGGATCTCTCCGTCACGGGCCAGGACATCACCCTCGAGGTGGTCTTCGAGCCTCTGCCCGACATCGTGCCCGTCACCTTCCGCGCGGTCCTCGGCGAGGAGAACGGCCCCCTCGTGGAGGGCCCAGTGGAGTGGACGCTGGGCAATGGCGCCTCGCAGACCGGCAATCCCCTGCAAGCGGATTTCGAAGAAGGCTCCTACACCGTCACGGCCTATTGGCTCGCCGCCGAGGCCGTCTCCGACCCGCGCCAGTTCATCGCCATTCCGGGCGGGCGTGAGGTGGTGATCGTCTTCGAAAAGCCCGCCCTCACCGCCACGCTCACCGCGCCCGCGACCGCGCCCGCCGGGTCCACCATCGAGGTGGCCTGGGCCGGCCCTGGCGCGGAGGGGGACCTCGTCGCCGTCACCGATGCGAGCCGGACGGATGTGACCTACCCCTACCGCTACGCCAACACCGCGGAGGCGGCAGAGGGGAGCCCGCTCTCGCTCCTCATGCCCACGACACCCGGCGACTACGTCGTCGAATACAGCCTCGGCGCGGGGGACGAGCGCATCGGTGCCATCCCGATCACGCTCACGGAGCCCCCGGCGAACATCACGGCGCCGGACACCGTGACCGCGGGCGCCCGCTTCGAGGTCGCCTGGGAGGGCCCTGCATACCCGGGCGACAAGCTCGGCGTGACAGCCGCCGATGCCGAGGATGCGCACTACCCCTACCGGTTCGACACCAGCACGGTGCCCGTGGCCGAGGGCGCGACGCTGACCCTGCAAGCGCCCACGCAAACCGGTCAGTACGTCGTCGAATATGCTTACGGGCAGGATAGCCGGCGCCTGATTGCCGTGGCGCTCGAAGTCGTGGAGGTGGCCGCCAGCCTCACCGCGCCCGAAAGCGTGGAGGCCGGCGCGACCTTCGAGGTCGCATGGACAGGCCCGGGCTATGACCGCGACAAGCTGGGGATCACCCGCGCCGATTACGAGGATGCCAGCTACCCCTACCGCTTTTCCTCTGACACCGCCGATGTCGCCGATGGTTCCCCGCTGCGCCTCACCGCGCCCACCGAGCCGGGCGCCTACGTGGTGGAATACGTGCTGGGCCAGGACAGCTCGCGCCTCGTGGCGGTGGCCCTCGAGGTCACCGATATCGGCGCCTCTATCACCGCGCCGGGGAGCGTCCCGGCGGGATCACGCTTCGAAGTGGCCTGGACTGGTCCTGCCTATGCGCGCGACAAGCTCGGGATTACCGCTGCCGACGCCGACGACATCACCTGGCCCTACCGCTTTGCGGAGGACACCGCGGATGTCTCCGGCGGTCCCACGCTCACCCTGCTCGCGCCAACGCAGCCAGGGGAGTACGTGATCGAATACGTGCTGGGACAGGACAGTTCCCGCCTCGTCTCAGTGCCGCTCACGGTGACGGAGCTCACGGCCACCCTCACCTCGCCTGCCGAGGCGCCCGCGGGCTCCCGGGTGGAGGTGTCCTGGACAGGCCCCGGATACGCGCGCGACAAGCTCGGCATCACGGCCGCGGATTACGAGGATATCGCCTGGCCCTATCGCTTCGCCGCCGATGAGACGCCCGTCTCCGAGGGCGCGGTCGTGGACGTGCAGCTGCCCACCGCGCCGGGCGCCTACGTGCTCGAATACGTGCTGGGCCAGGACTCCAGCCGCCTCGCATCGGTGCCCATCACCGTGACGCCCGTGAGCGCCACGATCACCGCGCCCGCCTCTGGCCCGGCGGGCGGCCAGATCGAGATCGCGTGGGAGGGCCCCGGCTACCAGCGCGATTTCATCGGGATCACGCCGTCGGATTACGAGGATATCGCCTGGCCCTATCGCTTCGCGGAGCGGACGCGGGACCTGCCAGGGCCGGTGGTCTCGCTCACGCTGCCCGATGCGCCGGGGGAGTACGTGCTCGAATACGTCTTCGGTCTCGATAACTCGCGGCTGATGGCGGTGCCGATCACCGTGACGGAATAATCGAAAAGGCGGCGGAACGATCCGCCGCCGATTAACCCTTTGTTCAGGGACGGAGGACAGGATTTCCAGACTGGGAGGGCGACAAAAGATGCGTCAGCCTCCCCCCATTTGGAAAGGCTGCCGCCATGTATACTCACCTCAATTACTTCGCCATCGCCGCATTTTCCTGGGCGAGCATCACCACGATCGCGGTGATGCTCCTAAGCTGACGCGGGTCAGAAGTGGATGGCGCGGTCCCACGCGTCGAGCGTGCTTTCGTGCATCATCTCGCTGAGCGTCGGGTGCGGGAAGACCGTCTCCATGAGGTCCTCTTCCGTGGTCTCGAGCTTTTGCCCGATGACATAGCCCTGGATCATCTCGGTGACCTCGGCGCCCACCATGTGCGCCCCGAGAAGCTCGCCGGTTTTCGCGTCGAAGACGGTCTTCACCAGTCCCTCGGGCTCGCCCAGCGCGATGGCCTTGCCGTTCCCGATGAAGGGGAAGCGGCCCACCTTGATCTCGCGGCCCGTCTCCTTGGCCTTGGCTTCGGTGAGACCCACGGAGGCGACCTGCGGGTGGCAATAGGTGCAGCCGGCGATGGCCTCGGGCTTCACCGGGTGCACGTTGTTCTTGCCCGCGATGAGCTCGGCCACCATGACCCCCTCGTGGGAGGCCTTGTGCGCGAGCCAGGGCCCGTTCGTGGCGTCACCGATGACGAAGAGCCCCTCCACGCCCGTCCGGCAATACTCATCGGTCACGGCAAAGGAGCGGTCGAGCTTCACGCCCGCCTCCTCCAGACCGATGCCCGAGGTGTTGGCCACGATCCCCACGGCGGAGATGACGGTGTCGAACTCCTCGGTGGTGACCTTGCCGCCCTCTTCGATGTGCGCGGTGACCTTGCCGCCAGCGCCGTTGGGCTTGCGGTCGAGTTTCTTGACCATCGCCTTGGCGCGGATCTTCATGCCTTGCTTCTCGAAGGACTTCTTCGCGAAGGCGGAGATCTCTTCGTCCTCCACCGGCAGGATGCGGTCCATGACCTCCACGACCGTCGTGTCGCAACCCAGCGTGTTGTAGAAGCTGGCGAATTCGATGCCGATGGCGCCCGATCCGATCACGAGGAGCTTCTTGGGCATGCGCGGCGGCACGAGCGCGTGTTTGTAGGTCCAGACGAGATCGCCGTCGGCCTCGAGACCCGGCAGCTCCCGCGCGCGGGCGCCGGTCGCCACGATGATGTTCTTGGCGGTGAGTTCCTCGGTGCCCTTGTCGGTCTTCACGGTGACGCGGCCCTTACCGGCGAGCGTCGCCTCGCCCATGATGGCCGTCACCTTGTTCTTCTTCAGGAGGTGCCCCACCCCGCCGTTGAGCTGCTTGGCCACCGCTCGGGAGCGCGCGACGACGGCGTCGAGGTCGTAATCGATGCCAGAGGCTTTCAGGCCGAATTCCTTGGCGCGGTGCATCAGGTGGAAGACCTCGGAGGAGCGCAGCATCGCCTTCGTCGGAATGCAGCCCCAGTTCAGGCAGATGCCGCCCATATGCTCGCGTTCCACAACGGCGACCTTGAGGCCGAGCTGCGCGCCGCGGATCGCGGCCACGTAGCCGCCGGGCCCCGCGCCGATGACGACCATGTCGAAATTCTGAGCCATTCTTCAGACCTTTCTCAAGCGTTTGTTGAACGTTAAACAAACTCACCCAAGGTCAAAAGGGGGTGCGGGCGAACTCGGCGGCAATGCCGCACTGCGCCCGAAGCATAGCTCGCAGCCTCCCGTCAGGCGTGCTCGTCCACCTGGCGGAGCACGCTGCCATAGCCGCCAAGATCGAGATATTCCCGCTCCGGCCCCGTCATGCGACGTCCCAACGCCGCGTTGCGCGTGGGAAAGCGGCCATAGCGGCGGATGATCTCGCGGTGAGCTTTGGCATGGGGCAGGTTCCGGGCACCGTGCTCCGGCATGCGGGTCGCGAAGAGGCGCACGGCGCGGTCTTGGTCCGGCAGGCATTCCGAATGCATGAGCGGCATGTAGAAGAACTGCCGCGCAGGCTCGTCGATGCGGCAATCCCAGTTCTTGTCGATGGCCATCTTGGCCGCGGCGAGGGCGTAGTCGTCCGAGGCGAAGGCATCGCCGGTGTCGCGGAACATGTTGCGGGGAAACTGGTCCATCAAGAGGATGTAGGCGAGCGTCCCCGACGGATAGGTGAGCCAGAGCCCGTAACGCCCCTCCATCGCCTCGTGCCAGCCCGCTTCGAACCGGATCCGGATGGCGGCGTCGAGCTCTTCCCCGCCGCGGTACCAATCCGCGGGCGTCAGCTCATCGAGCCAGTATCCAAGTATGTCCTCCGGCGTCGTCATGGCGCCTGCTCCCTCGCTTGTCCCGGTCCGTAGGCTGGGCACGGGAACCGCAAAAGGCAAGGCTTAGGCCGCGCGATCCGGCGTTTCCCCGTCCTTTGTCTCCTCGCCGCCCTCTTCGGCGGCGTCGAAATAGTATTCCTGGGCGGCCTCGAAGGCCACGGGCGAGGAGGCGGGCGAGAGCGGCGCGTAGCTCGTCGCCTCGTAGCCCTCTTCGCCGTAGCTGCTCGGGCGGCGCGTCATGCGGTAGGCCGCGTAGGCCGCGAGCCCCAGAAGAAGCACGGTGAGAAACAGGAAAAATCCCTGCGGCCCCACCGTCCCCATGACCCAGCCCGTGATGAGCGGGCCGAAGATCGCGCCCAGGCCGTTGATGAAGATGAGCCCGCCCGAGGCCGCCGCCATGTCCTCGTATTCAATGAAGTCGTTGGTGTAGGCGATGAGGAGCGCATAGAGCGGGTTGGCCGCCCCGCCGATGAAGAACGACGCCACGAGGATCGCCGGGAAGGAGAACGGCAGCACGAAGGCAAAGAGCGCCGCACCTCCGCCGAGGGCTGCGATGTATAGGATCAGAACGCGCCGATCCATCCGGTCCGAGAGGTAGCCGATGGGGTATTGCAGCACCACGGCGCCGATATAAAGCGTCGCCACGAAGAGGGAGACCTGCTGTACGCTCATCCCCGCCTGCGTGCCGTAGACCGCCGACATGCCGAACATGGCCGAAAAGACGCCGCCGAGCAGCGCCATGCCCATGCAGCCCAGCGGCGAGATCCGGGTGAGCTGGCGCAGCGTCATGGGCTTCGTTGAATCGAAGGCCGGGGTGGGCGAGATCGACAGGAGGATCGGCGCGAAGGCCAGGCTCACGAGCACCGATGGAATGATAAAGAGCTCGAACCCCGACGGATCGCCGAAGCCGATGATCGCCTGGGCCGCCACGACGCCCGTCATCTGCACGATCATGTAGAGCGAAAGCGCCTGTCCCCGGTTCTCCTTCGTGGTGGCGTTGTTGAGCCAGCTTTCTGCGGTCACGTAGACGCCCGAGAAGCAAAAGCCGATGATCGCCCGCCCCAGCGTCCACGCGATGGGGTCCGTGAGCACGGGAAAGAGGATCAGCACCGCCGAAATCAGCGACCCGAGCGCCGCGAAGACCCGCACGTGCCCCACGCGGCGGATGAGCTCCGGCGTGGCCCGCGACCCGCCGAGAAAGCCGGCGAAATAGGCCGACATCACGATAGACATCTCCAGCGTCGAAAAGCCCTCGAGGCCGCCCCGCACACCCAGGAGCGTGCCCTGGACGCCGTTGCCCACCATGAGGAGGCCCATTCCAAGCAACAGCGCCCAGGCGCTCGCCACCACAGCCCGCATCGCACCGATCCTTCGCCTGCGCTTCTGCGGCGCGGCTACGCCCGAATCGAAGAGGCGTCCACCCTGGAGCGGACACAAATGTCGGTTTCAGACTGCCCGCCCCTCAGGGGCGCTCGGGCCAGAGGAGCGATGCATCGCCGTAGGAGAAGAAACGGTAGGCCTCCGCGATGGCATGGGCATAGACGGCGTCGACCCGGGGCTTCCCGATGAAGGCGCTCACGAGCATCATGAGCGTCGATTTCGGCAGGTGGAAATTGGTCATGAGCCCGTCGCAAAGCGCGAACTCGAAGCCCGGGGTGATGAAGATGTCGGTCTCGCCCCGCCAGGCCGTCAACTCTCCGGTGCGCGCCGCGGTCTCCAGGAGGCGCATGGCCGTCGTGCCCACGGGGATGACCCGCCCGCCCTGGGCCTTCGTCTCGGTGATCTCGGCGGCCGCCTCCGCGGGCACCTCGCCCCATTCGGCATGCATCTTGTGGTCCGCGATATCGTCGACCTTCACGGGCAGGAACGTGCCCGCCCCCACGTGGAGCGTGACGAAGGAATGCGCCACGCCGCGCCGCGCGAGGCTGGCCATGACGCCCTCGTCGAAATGGAGCGAGGCCGTGGGTGCCGCGATGGCGCCGGCATGGCGGGCGAAGATCGGCTGGTAATCCGTGCGGTCCCGCGCATCGGCGGGACGTTTGGCCGCGATGTAGGGGGGCAGCGGCATGTGGCCCGCCGCATTGAGCGCGGCATCGAAATCCGCGCCCGCGAGGGAGAAGGCGAGCCGCCCCTGCCCGTCGCTCTTCGATACGAGGCGGGCCGAGAGGCCCGCGCCGAAAACGATCCCCTCCCCCTCGGCGACTTTTCTCAGCGGCTTGAGGAGCGCGGTCCAGGTGCCATCGGCCTCGGGCTGGAGGAGCGTCACCTCGATCTTCGCGCTCACCGCGCCCTGCGCGCTCGCCCGCGTGCGGGTGCCGAAGAGGCGCGCGGGAATGACCTTCGTGTCATTGAAGACGAGCCGGTCGCCGGGATGCAGGTGATCGGCGAGGTCGCGTACGACCGCGTCCTTCAGCCCCGAGGGATGGGAGACGAGGAGCCGCGCCGCGCTCCGCGGGACAGGCGGCCGCGTGGCGATGAGCGCCTCGGGGAGCGTGAAATCGAAGTCGGAGAGTTTCATCGGCGTGGACGTTCCGCAGCTATTGCGTCACCTCGGGCGGCGCGCGGCGGAAGATTTCCCTGAACATGCCCGGCGTCAAGGCGGAAAGCGGATTGACCGAAACCTCGGGCGCCGAGGCCGGTCCGCGCAGGTTGAAATTGAAGCCGATCAGGCCCTCGCCGCGCCGCGTGAGGAACGAGCCGATGCTGTTGACGAGGTAGAACGGCGAGATCACCCCCTGGAAGTCCATGGCGCGGGCCCGCGTGTCGAAGATCCCGTCCAGCGAGATACCGAGCGAATTGCCCGTGGCGCTCGCTTGCGTCACGATGACCTGCTCCGGCGTAAGGCGGAAATCGGCGTCCACCTCCGTGAAGGCGAGCCCGCCGCCATCCATCTGTTCCAGGAGACCCACCACGGAGATCGCCGATAGAAGCGCCGCCATGGAGGGCGCATCCGTCACGCGGATATTGCTGAGGTCTGCGCGCCCGTCATAGACGCCGTCGCCCGCCCGCGGCTCCAGGAGGAGCGAGAGGTTGCCGCCCCGCACCTGCCGGAAAAGCCCTGCATCCCGGATCACGCCGCCGCCGTCAGCGCTCTGGATGCGGATGCGGGGGCCGTCGGGCGTGGGCTCGAGGCGCCCCTCTAGGGCCGCGCCGCCGTTGACCTGCGCGGTGAAAGCGCCGGCGAGGCCTCCGGTCGTCTCGAAGGCGCCGCTCAGCCCCGTGAGCACGATGTCCTCGGAGATGACGAGCCGGTCGAGGCCGATATCGAGGGGCGGGCCGGTGCCGTTGCCCGGAGCCGCCCGAAAGCGCGCGCGGCGCAGGTCGAGATCGCCCTGGCGCAAGCGCACCGCCGGCGGCAGGCCCGTGCCGCGTCCCAGGAGCGTCAGGCGCCCGGACATCCAGTCGCCCACGGCAAAGCGGTCGAGCTCGGCGCGCGCGAGCCCGCCGCCCGGCGTCAGGAGGATCCGGCCCTGTGCCGCGAGCCCCGGCCCGGCGAGCCGAAACTCGTCGACCCCGGGCTCCGCGCCCAGGCGGCCGGCGACAAGGAGTTCACCCGGCGTCCCGGGCGCCTTGACCCAGCCCACCGGGTCCACGGCCACGCGCAACCCCACGAGGTCGGAGGCGAGCGTGAACCGAGGCCCCTCCCCCTCCGCCCCCTGCGCCCCCTCCGCCCCCTGCGCGGGGAGCGTCATGGCGAAGCGGCCCGTGCCCTCGCCCCGCACGCTTCCCGGCGGCAGGGCGATCCCGAATTCATCGAGCGCGGCGGGCGACAGCGCCACCTCCGCGCGCAGTTCGCTAGGCTGCGGTCCCTGGCCCAGCACCGCCGACCACGCGCCCTCGAAATCGACGCGCCCGAGGCTGCCCTGCCCGGAAACTGTGATCCCGTCATTGGTCACGGCCACGCGCCCGCGGGGCAGCGCGAGCAGCCGTCCCTCGATGATCTGGGTGCTGCGCAGCCCGAAAAGCTCCGCGCCGATATCCACCGCAACATCAGGGCCGCGGATCCCCGGCTTCATGGGAAAGGAGAGGCGTCCGGCGACCTCCGCGCGCCCGCCGGCCAGCGTCACAGGGCGCCCGGCCTTGCTCAGGAAGCGGAAGGGTTCCTCGTCGAGGACGGAGAGGACGGCAGTGATCGTCCCCGCCGCGCGCAGGTCGACCTCCGCGGTGGCGGGTTTCTCGCGCGTGTCGGCGACGTTGAACACCGTGCCAGCGGCATAGAGCTCGCCGCCCTGGGGCGCCTGCATCTCACCCGCATCCACCATGACCGTGAACTGGTGATCATGGGCTGACATGACGCCCACGCCGCCCGTGACGGGGGGCAGCGTCCGCAGGATGCGCAAGGTGGCGTCGCGGAAGCGCTGGGTCATGGAAACGGTGGGCTTTTCTCCCGGCACGGTGCGCACCGACCAGCGCGCCGCCTCGATCGTGCCCTCCTCGATATTGGCCGCGATCCAGCGGCGGAGGCCCGGGCGCACGCTCTCGGGCCAGAGTTCCAGCGCGCGGGCGGCCGCCACGCGGTCCACGGCGGCATCGACGGCCACGCGCCAGCCGTCCCGGCGCGCTGCGATCTGCCCGGAGACGACCGCCGTCGTCTCCCCGTCCACCACGACCCCCTGCCCGATATCGAGCGTGAAGGGATCGAGGCGCAGGCGGAAATCGGCGGCCACGCGGTCGAGCGCGCGGGGCGCGTCGTAGAGCCCGCCGGGATTGCCTTCGATATGGTCCACCGTGAACTGTCCCACGATCTCCTGCGGGGCGAGGCCGCGGAAGTCCTGGAGCTGGGCCGTGCCGTGGGCAGTCGCGGAGCCCCAGTCGGTCTCCAGGGCGATCTCCTCGAAGCTCAGGCGCTGCAGCGCGCGGTCGAATTCGAGCGCCATGAAGGCTTTCTCGAAGGGGATCGGGCGGCTCGCCCGGTTGGGGCGCAGGGCCCCGGCGCCGAGCTCGAGCGAGCCCTCCAGCGCCGCGAGGCCCCCTGGCCCAACGCTCGTGCGCATGGCCACCGACACGGGCGCGTCGAGCACCTCGAGCCAGGCGAGCGCCGGCACCTGGCTCGCGAGGTCGGCGGAGGCGGCATCCTCCACGACCGCGGCCACCGAAAGCTGGCCTGTGGCCCCCTCGCGGCCGATGGACAGCGACAGCGACGCGAGGTCCTGGCGGCCGGTGAGCACCGCCGCCTCCACCGTCAGGAGGAGGTCGCCGCCCTCGCGGAAGAGCCGGAGCTGCCCGCCATCGCCGGTCCAGTTCCCGCCGGTGACGCTGTCCTGGTAGTTGACGGTGACGTTCTCGGCGGAAATCTCCACGAGGCGCGCAAAACCGGGACGGGCCAGCGCCGCGTCGATCTCCGCAAAGAGCGCGGCGACATCGCTCAACGCGCCGAGCCCGCCGGTGGAGGCCTGCCCCAAAGAGACGTCGAAGCGGCCATCGGGCCCGCGGGCCACGCGCAGCACGGCGCCGGACATGTCGAGCCGGCGGAGCGCCACCTCCCCGCCGAGAAGCGCGTCGAGGGCCAGATCGCCGCGCAGGCGGTTGAGGTCGAGCACCACCGCGCCCGCCTGGGTAACCTCGACATCCTCGAGGTAAATCTGCGGATGGTAGCCCCGGTCGAGACCCACGCGGATCGCCCCGAAGCTGAGCCCGCCGCCCGGCACGAGGTCCTCGGCCTCGGCATTGACCTTCTGGGTGACCCAGCCGCCCACCGGCACCGGGTCCGCCTGCAAGCGCAGGACACCTGCGAAGGCCGCCAGCACGAGGAGACCCACGAGACCGCCGAGGACCCAGGGCCAGCGCCGTCTCCTCCGGATTGCGCGTTCTTCCACCACGGAGCGCCCTTTAACCGGCCCCGGCGCCGCCTAGAACAAGGCACATCAACGCACGGGAGACCATCTCATGATCAACGAAGGCGACACCGCCCCCGATTTCACCCTGCCCCGCGACGGCGACGGCGCGCTGACGCTGTCGGCTCTGCGTCCCAAGGCGGTCGTCCTCTATTTCTACCCCAAGGATGACACGCCCGGCTGCACCAAGGAAGCGGTTGCCTTCACCGAAAGCGTGGAGGACTTCGCCGCCGCCGGGGCCGTCATCGTGGGCGTATCGAAGGACCCGGTGAAAAAGCACGACAAGTTCATCGCCAAGCACGACCTCAAGATCGCGCTGGTGAGCGACGAGGAGAGCGACGTCTGCGAAACCTACGGCACATGGGTCGAAAAGAGCATGTACGGCAAGACCTACATGGGCATCGAGCGGTCCACGTTTCTCATCGACGGGACGGGCAAAGTCGCCCAGATCTGGCGGAAGGTGAAGGTGCCCGGCCACGCCTCCGCCGTGCTCGAGGCGGTCAAAGGCCTTTGATCTTTCGGCGAAATCCCGCCGCTTTGCGGCGGTTTTGCCGCAAATTGAGGCCCACGTCGCCCGCCCCTGTTGCGGGGCCATGGTGTCGCAGCTACACACCTCGCCAACAGCTCGCAGGTGCGCGGAGGGGACCGACGCGCCTGCCATAAGAGGCAACGGAACGGGGCAGATTTCTTGCTGACGAGACTGAGACACCGGTTTCACACGGCGCTTGAAAGGCGCATACCCGAAAAGCGGCTCTTCCTGCGCACGGATGTCGAAACGCGCTTCGTGCGCCTCGGACCCGGCACGCAGCTCATCGCTTGGACCGGCAGCACCGCGATCGTGGCCTGGGCCATCGTGGCCACGGCGATCCTTCTCATGGATTCCATCGGGGCCGGTAACTTCCGAGAACAGGCCAAACGCGAGCAGGCGATCTACGAGGACCGCCTCAACAGCCTGACCGGTCAGCGCGATGCCCGCGCCGCCGAAGCGGTTGCTGCCCAGGAGCGGTTCAACCTCGCGCTGGAGCAGGTCTCCATCATGCAGGCGGAACTCCTGGAAAGCGAAGATCGCCGCCGGGAGCTCGAACGGGGCATGGAGGTCGTGCAGGCCACGCTGCGGCGCGTGGCGGTGGAGCGTGACGCCGCCCAAGAGGCACTCGCCGAAGAGCTGGCCACGCTGGCCGCCAATGGCGGCGCGGCGCCGGACGCCCTGCGCGCCGGGGAGGTGGAGGCGACCCTCGCCTTCCTCGCCGACGCGCTCGCCGTCACTGCCGAGGAGCGGGACACCGAGGCCGCCGATGCCGCCCTCGCCCTCTCCCTCGCCTCGGAGATGGAAACCGAGCTCAAGCTTCTGGAGGCGCGCAACGACCAGATCTTCCGCCGTCTCGAGGAGGCCATGACCGTGAGCGTCGAGCCGCTCGACAAAATGTTCCGCGCGGCGGGCCTGCCCACGGAGAGCCTGCTCGAACAGGTGCGGCGCGGCTATTCGGGGCAAGGCGGGCCGCTCACGCCGCTCATGATCTCCACCCGCGGCAGCGGTCCCAACCCCGACGGGGTCCGCGCGAACCGGATCCTCGATGAGCTCGACAGGATGAACCTCTACCGCATCGCCGCCGAGAGGGCACCGTTCTCGCACCCCGTCCGCGACCGCCACCGTTTCACCTCGGGCTTCGGGCCGCGCTGGGGGCGGATGCATAACGGCGCCGATTTCGCCGCGCCCACGGGCACCGATATCTTCGCCACCGCCGATGGCGTGGTGATCCATGCGGGCTGGCTGTCGGGCTATGGCCGCCTGATCAAGATCCAGCACGAGTTCGGGATCGAAACGCGCTACGCGCATTTGTCCAAGATTCGCGTAAATGTGGGTCAGCGGGTATCGCGCGGACAGCATATCGGTGATATGGGCAACAGTGGACGGTCCACAGGCACCCACCTGCACTACGAAATCCGCGTCGGCGGCAAGCCCGTCAATCCGATGATCTACATCAAGGCTGCACAAGATGTTTTCTAAGAGCAAAATCAACGAGCCCGCGTCGTCGGGCGACACTGCACCGAAGCCGGAGACGAAGTCCGAGGCGCCGAAACCCGAGTTCAAAAGCTCCGTGGCCGCGACGCCGAAGGCCAAACCGCCGGCCTCCACCCTCTCCGCCGATCTCACGATCCAGGGCAACCTGAAGACGTCCGGCGACATCCAGATCGAGGGCCAGGTGGAGGGCGACATCCGCGCGCATCTTCTCACCGTGGGCGAAGGCGCCACCGTGAAGGGCGAGTGCATCGCCGACGACGTCGTCGTCAACGGCCGCATCATCGGCCGCGTGCGCGGCCTCAAGGTCCGCCTCACCTCCACCGCCCGCGTGGAAGGCGACATCATCCACAAGACCATCGCCATCGAAAGCGGCGCGCATTTCGAGGGTTCCGTCCAGCGGCAGGACGATCCGCTCTCCACGAGTTCGAAGAAGCCGGTGCCGAAAGGCGCGCCCGCTGCGGCGAACGCCGAGTAACCCGGGCCCGCACCCCATGGTGACCACGGATCAAGCGCCGCAACCCTCTGCGGCGCTTTCCTTTTGCGCGGAGGAGAACCGGCGGAAGATCCTCATCGCGGCGATCCTCGCCTCCTCGCTGGGCTTCATCGACGGCACGGTCGTCTCCATCGCGCTCCCGGCCATGCGCGCCTCGCTCGAGGCCACGCTGCCCCAGGCGCAGTGGTTCTCGAACGCCTACATGCTCTTTCTCTCCGCGCTGATCCTGGCGGGCGGCGCGCTGGGGGACCGGTTCGGCCTCGCGCGCGTCTTCTCCATCGGGATCGGCGCCTTCATCGTGGCCTCGCTCGCCTGTGCGGTGGCTCCCACGCCGGAATTCATGATCGTGGCCCGCGCGCTCAAGGGCGTGGGCGCCGCGCTCATGGTGCCGGGCTCGCTGGCGCTCATTTCCCGCGCTTACCCCAAGGCGGAGCGCGGTCGCGCCATAGGCATCTGGGCAGCGGCCTCCGCGCTCACCACGGCGCTCGGCCCCATCATCGGCGGGCTCGTGCTCACGGCCGGCGGCCCGGACTTCTGGCGCTGGATTTTCGCGATCAACCTGCCGCTCGGGCTCCTCGCGCTCTGGATCCTCAACCTCGCCGTGAAGAGCGACCCGGCCCAGGAAGGCCACCCCGTGGACTGGCTCGGCGCCCTTCTCGCCACGGCGGGCCTGGGCGCGCTGGCCTACGGGCTGACAGCGCTGGAAGGCGCGGGGCCCGCCCTGCCTGCGCTGGCCCTCTCGGCGGCGCTTCTGGCGGTCTTCCTCTGGCACGAGGCGCGCGACCCCCATCCGATGATGCCGCTGTCGCTCTTCGCCGATGCACGCTTTTCGGCGGCCAACCTCGCCACCTTCCTCCTATACGCGGCGCTCGGCGCGATGCTCTTTTACCTGCCCATGGCCGTCATCACCGCCTGGGAGGTCACGCCCATCGAGGCCTCCGCCGCCTTCGCGCCGCTCTCGATCTTTATCTCGACGCTGTCCACGCGCATGGGCAGCCTCGCGGACCGCCACGGGCCCGAGCCCGTCATCGCCATCGGCGCGGGGCTCGTCGCCGCGGCCTACCTCGCCACGGGGCTCACGGCGGCGTTGCAAAGTTTCTGGTTCGCCACCTTCCCGGCCATGGTGCTGGCGGGGCTCGGCATGGCCTTCGTCGTCGCGCCGCTCTCGGCGGCGGTCATGGGCAGCGTGGAGGAGACGGAGACCGGTGCCGCGTCGGGTGTGAACAACGCCATCAGCCGCATGGCGAGCCTCGTGGCCATCGCCGCCTTCGGCTCCCTCGCCGCGTGGGCCTATGGCAATGCGGGGGGCACGCTGAGCTTTGGCGGAGATGAGACCGGGCCGGGCCACGTGGCGGCGGTCAACACCGCCTTCGCCACGATCTCCTACGTGGCCGCGGCGCTCTGCGCGGCGTCGAGCGGCGTCATGCTCCTGGCCCGGGCGAGGCGCACGGCCTGACGGCCCGCGCGCCGGGCCCCTAGTCCTCCGCCGTGGCCTCGGCCCGGCTCTTGCCGGCCACATCCATGGCGAGCGTGGCGGCCATGAACGCGTCGAGATCCCCGTCGAGGACACCGCTCGTATTGGCCGTCTCGTGGTTTGTCCGCAGATCCTTCACCATCTGGTAGGGCTGGAGGACGTAGGAGCGGATCTGGTTGCCCCAGCCCGCGGAGCCCTTGGACTCGTGGGCCTCGTTAATGGCCGCGTTCCGGCGGTCGAGCTCCATCTGGTAGAGCCGCGATTTGAGCGCCTTCATGGCGATGTCGCGGTTCTGGTGCTGGGATTTCTCCGAGGACGTCACCACGATCCCCGTGGGCGCGTGGGTGATCCGCACCGCGGAGTCGGTCGTGTTCACGTGCTGCCCGCCCGCGCCGGAGGAGCGGTACGTGTCGATGCGGATATCGGCCGGGTTCACCTCGATCTCGATATTGTCGTCCACCACCGGATAGACCCAGACGGAGGCGAAGGACGTCTCCCGCGTGCCCTTGCCGAAGGGCGAGATCCGCACCAGGCGGTGGACGCCGCTCTCTGATTTCAGCCAGCCGTAGGCATTCATCCCGCTGATCTTGTAGCCGACGGACTTGATGCCCGCCTCGGTGCCGGCCTCCTCGGATTGCAGTTCGACCTTGTAGCCCTTTTTCTCCGCCCAGCGGACATACATCCGCTGGAGCATCTGGGCCCAGTCGCAGGCCTCCGTGCCGCCCGCACCGGCATTGATCTCGAGGAAGGTGTCGTTGCCGTCGGCCTCGCCGTCGAGCAGCGCCTCGAGCTCTTTCTGCGCGGCCTTCTCGGCCAGGGCCTTGATGGCGCCCTCGGCGTCGGCGACGACCTCCGCGTCGCCCTCCGCCTCGCCCAGCTCGATGAGCTCCACGTTGTCGGTGAGCTCGCCGCGGATCGCCTCGTAGTCGGCCATCTTGTCCATCAGCGCCTGACGGTCACGCATCAGCTTTTGCGCGCGGGCCTGATCGTCCCAGAGGTTCGGGTCCTCGATCATGGCGTCGAACTCTTCCATGCGGTGCGCCGCGGTCTCGATGTCCATCCGCTGGCCGAGCAGATCGAGCGATTTCTCGATCGCCTCGGCGAGTGACTGAATTTCCGTGCGCATGGGGACCTCCGTCTGAGGCCGCTTACGTACCGCCGTGCCCCCGCGCTTACAACCCGGGGCACGCGAAGGCGCGTGCCTAGTAGAGACCGCCGGAGCCGAGCGCGCCCACGGAGGCAGGGCCCCCCACCGTCGCCGTCGTGCCGTCGGACTTCTGGATCGTGCGCACGGCCTCGGTCTCCCCCGAGCTGAAGAGCGGGATGTCGCTGCTCATGGCAAAGCCGCCGTCGAAGGTCAGGCCAAAGATCGGCTCCTCGCCCTCGCGGAAATACTCGGCCACGACATTCTCGCCGAAGGCCTCGTTCGAGAGGCGCGCGCCGGTGAAGCGGTCGATATTGATGAAGACCCCGCCCGGGGGCACGTCGAAGGCCTCGCCGCCGTATTTCTCCACCGCCGCTTCCATGAAGTCCTGAAAGACCGGTCCGCACATGGAGCCGCCGCCCGCGCCGCGCCCGAGGGGGGCGGGATCATCGAAACCGATATAGCAGCCCGCGACCATGTTGGAGGAAAAGCCCACGAACCAGACATCCTTGGCATCGTTCGTGGTGCCGGTCTTGCCCGCGATGGGCACGGGCAGGTTCACCGTGCGCGCCGCCGTGCCGCGCTGCACCACGCCCTCCATCATGGAGGTGAGCTGGTAGGCGGTGACGGCGTCCATCACCCGCTCCCGGTTCGACCAGATGAAGGGCGGCTCGCCCGCGCGGAGATCGGGGTTGCCGCAATCCTCGCATGTGCGCTGGTCGTGGCGGAAGACGGTCTTGCCATAGCGGTCCTGCACGCGGTCCACGAGCGTGGGCTCCACCCGCTCGCCGCCATTGGCGAACATCGCGTAGGCGGCCACCATCTTGAAGAGCGTGGTCTCGTCGGAGCCGAGGGAGGCCGCGAGGAACTCCGTCATCTGGTCGTAGACCCCGAACCGCTCCGCGTAGGAGGCCACGGTGCCCATGCCGATCTCCTGGGCGAGGCGGATGGTCATGAGGTTCCGCGAGCGTTCGATCCCGGTGCGGACGGGCGTGGGCCCGTAGAACTGGTTGGAGGCGTTGCGCGGCCGCCAAACGCCCTGGGGCGTGTTGATCTCGATGGGCGCGTCGATGACGATGGTGGCCGGCGAATAGCCGCTGTCGAGCGCCGCGGCATAGACGAAGGGCTTGAAGGAGGAGCCCGGCTGCCGCTCGGCCTGCGTGGCGCGGTTGAAGACGGAATGCTGGTATGAAAACCCGCCCTGCATCGCGAGCACACGGCCGGTATTGACGTCCATGGCGACAAAGCCGCCCTGCACCTCCGGCACCTGGCGCAGGCTCCAGCCGTCGTCCTGGAGGCGGACATGGACGACGTCGCCCACGCTCACCAGATCGCCCACGGCATTGGCACCCGCCCAGCTCAGATCGCCCGCGGGGACGGTGGCCGCGCCCGCGATGCCTTCAACGCCTAGGGTGGCCGCGCTGCCCGCCTCGAGCACCACCGCCGGGACCCACGGCCCGTCGAGCACGATATCACGCGCCACGTCCACCGCGCTCAGCGCCGCGCGCCAGTCTTCCTCCGTGCCGAGCGCCTCGGCGGCGATGGTCTCCCCCGTGCCGCGCCACGCACCCTGGCGGCGGTCATACTCCTCGAGCCCCCGGCGCAGGGCCTCTGCGGCCTCCACCTGCATCTCCGGGTCGATCGTCGCGCGCACGCTGTAGCCGCCGGAGAAGAACTCCGCCTCGCCGAAATCGCGGGTGAGCTGGCGCCGGATCTCGTCGGTGAAGTAATCGCGCGGCGGCAGGGCGGATTTGAAGCTCTCGAAATCGCCCGACTGCACGGTGCGCAGCGGCTCCTCCCGCGCGCTCTGGTAGGCGGCCTGGCTCAGATAGCCGTTCTCGTACATCTCGCGGAGGACGAAGTTCCGACGCTCCACCGCGCGGTCGTATTCCCGCACGGGGTGGTAGGTGGAGGGCGCCTTGGGCAGCACGGCGAGGTAGGCCGCCTCGGGCGCGGTGAGGTCGCGGAGCGACTTGTTGAAATAGGTCTGGGCCGCCGCCGCCACGCCGTAGGAATTCTGGCCGAGGAAGATCTCGTTGAGATAGAGCTCGAGGATCTGATCCTTCGACAGCGTCTTCTCGATGCGCGTGGCGAGGATGATCTCCTTGATCTTGCGCTCCACGGAGCGCGACCCGTCCAGGAGGAAGTTCTTCATCACCTGCTGGGTGATGGTGGAGGCCCCGCGCAGCTCCTCGCCCCGGCTGACGACAGCGTCGCGGATCGCGGCGGCGATGCCGCGCGGGTCATAGCCCGTGTGATCGTAGAAATTCTTGTCCTCGGCGGAGATGAAGGCCGCCTTCACCAGCGGCGGGATGTCGTCGGCGGAAGCGAAGAGGCGGCGTTCGGAGGCGAACTCATCGATGATGCGCCCCTCGCCGGAATAGATCCGGCTGATCGTCTTCGGCGCGTAGGTGGCGAGTTCTCCGTAGGACGGCAGATCGCGGCCATACATGTGGAAGACACCGCCGATCCCCAGCGCCACCATGAAGATGCCCAACGTGACAAAGGAGAAGAGCCCGCCCAGGATCGAGAGCAGAAATCGCGTCACCCCGCCCACGGCGCGGCTCGTGGCGTCGACGCCGGTCTTGATGGCCTTTGCGCTCATCGGAGCCTCTCCTCGTTCGGTGCATCGCTTTTGCCAGAAAGCGGCCGCCGCTTCAAATCACTGCGGTCACTTACTGGCGAAGAAGCGCGCGCTCCGCGCGGTCCGCCTCAGCCCAGTTTTTGATCCCGTCGGCTAGGCCGCGGATGATGCGGCCGCGCTTTTCGGGGCTCTGGAGCTCCAGCCGGTCGCGGTCGGAGCTGAGAAACCCCACCTCCACCAGAACGGAGGGCACATCGGCGCTCCGCAGGACGGCGAAATCCGCTGCCCGGCGGGGGTTCGAGTTGAGCCGTGCCCCCCGCCCCGCGAGCCCCCGGACGACGTCGCCCTGCAAGGTGGCGGAGCGCGGCGCGATATCGAGCCGCGCGAGATCGAGGAGGATCGTGGCGATCTCGTCGCCCTGCCCGCCCAGGTCCACGCCCGCGAGGATATCGGCGCGGTTGTGCCGCTCGGCGAGGAGCGCGGAGGCCGCATCGGTGGCCTCGTCCGCGAGGACATAGGCCGTGGCCCCCTCGGCATAGCCCTCCTCCAGAGCGTCGGCATGGAGCGAGATGAAAGCATCCGCGCCGAGCTGCCGCGCCAGCGCCGCCCGCGCGGGCAGGCTCGTGAAGACGTCCGCGTCCCGCGTCAGGTGCACGTCGAAATCACCGGCCCGCCGGAGCGCATCGCGCAGCTCAAGCGCCATCAGGAGCATGAGGTCGGCCTCCCGCACGCCGCCACGCTCCGCGCCGGGATCGACCCCGCCATGGCCGGGATCGATGACGACGACCATGTCCCCGCCCGCCGCCGCCGCCCGGGGCGCGCTGCGCCGAGGCGCGAGGGCACTCGACGGTGCACCAGCGGCGGCGCGGAACGCCTCCTCCGACCGGCGCGCGAGCTCCACGGTGAGCGTGGCGCGCCCCTCCCCCTGCCGGAACGCGCTGCGCTCCAGGACGAACGGCGCCTTGAGCGGCACCACGAGGCCCGACCATCCCGGCGCCAGACCGCCCAGCACCGCGGGGCCCGCATCGCGCGTCGCCAGCACCGGCGCGTCCGGACCCGGCCAGCGCATATCCGCGAATTCGAGCACCAGCCGATGGGGATCGGCCAGCGTGTAGACCCGGTAGGGCACCCCCCGGCTGAGGGCCAGCGTCAGCGTCAGGCGCCCCCGCGCCTGGTCGAGCCGGCTCTCCCCGGGCAGCAGGCGCGCAGGCGCGTCTGGCGCCTCGGGCGTCTTTGCGACCACGGGTCCAGCAAGGCTTGCTAGCCAAATGAGAATGAGTGCGACTGCCCGCATCCGCCTGCTCTTTGTTTCGCACGGTCTTTACCAAAGCACCGGCGGCGCGGCCACTCACATGGCCCGGCGCGAGGCAAAAAACCGCGTGAGCCGGGCGAGCCCCTCCTCGATATCCGCCGTCGCCCGCGCGTAGCTGAGCCTCAGCGTCCGCGCGCCGCGCGCGGCGTCGAAATCGAGGCCCGGCGTCACCGCCACGCCCGCCTCCGCGAGGATGTCCTGCGACAGCGCGAGGCTCGTATACTCGCCCGTCACGAAGGCGCTAACGTCGAGATAGATGTAGAACGCCCCGTCGGCGGGCGAGATCACCGGAAGCTCCGCCCGCTTGAGCCCGTCGAGGAGGAGCGCGCGGTTGGCGCGGTAGGTCTCGATATGGGCATCGAGCTCCTCCTGGGCGGTGAGCGCGCCCAAGGCCGCCACCTGGCTCGCGGCGGGCGGGCAGATGAACATATTCTGCGCCAGCCGCTCCACCACGCGCACGTGGTCCTCGGGCACCACCATCCAGCCCACGCGCCAGCCGGTCATGGAGAAGTATTTCGAGAAGGAGTTGATGACGTAGACCTCGTCGGTGACCTCGAGCGCGGAGACGGCCCGCCCCTCGTAGCTGAGTCCATGGTAGATCTCGTCGGAGATGAAGGCGCAGCCTTCGGCCCGGCACGCGTCGCTCAGGGCCGCGAGCTCCCTGCGCGACAGCATCGTGCCCGTGGGATTTGCGGGCGAGGCGGCGATGAGGCCCGCGAGCCCCGCCACGTCCCCCGGCTGCGGCTGGAACCCGTGCTCCGGCGCGCCGGGGATCGAGACCGCCTCGAGCGACATGGCCTTCAGGATCTGGCGGTAGGACGGGTAGCCCGGCGCGGCGAGCCCCACGCGGTCGCCCGCATCGAAGAGCGCCGAGAAGGCGAGGAGAAACGCGCCGGACGCGCCCGCCGTCACCACGATACGCTCGGGCGGGATGTCGAGCCCGTACCAGCGCGCGTAATGCGCCGCGATCCCCGCCCGGAGCTCCGGCATGCCGAGCGCCACGGTGTAGCCCAGGGGCCCGGCCTCCATGGCGTCGGCAACCGCGCGACGCGCGGCCGCGGGCGCGGGTGTGGAGGGCTGGCCCACTTCCATGTGGATGATGTGGCGTCCCCCCGCCTCCGCGCGGCGCGCCGCCTCCATGACGTCCATCACGATGAAGGCATCCACGGCGCTGCGGGTTGAGGTTTTCATGGCTCTCCTCCTATGGTCCGCGCATGTCTACGCAGTTCCGCGCGGCGTCAATGGTGCTGCCTCTCATTCGCCTCCTCTTCGTCCTCTCGGCTCTTTTGGCGGCGCAGGCGGCGCAGGCGGTGAGCCTTCTCCGGGATGCCGGGATGGAACGGTCGCTCCGCGAACTCGCGCGCCCGGTGCTCGAGGCCGCGGGTCTATCCACGGCGCGGGTGCGCATCCTCGTCGTCGACGACGAAAGCCTCAACGCCTTCGTCATCAATGGCGACGCCATCTTCATCCATGCGGGGCTCCTGATGCGGCTTGGCCGCGCCGAGCAATTGCAGGCGGTGATCGCCCACGAGGCCGCCCATATCGCCAACGGCCATATCGCGCGGCGCATGGCCAATGCGCGGGCCGCCGGGCGCGCCTCGGCGCTCGGCATGCTGCTCGCTGGCGCCGCCGCGGCCGCGGGCGCCGACGGGCGCGCCGTGGCGGGCATCGCCGTGGGCGCCTCGGGCTCCGCCCAGCGGCTCTTTTTCAGCCATACCCGTGCCGAGGAAGCCTCCGCCGATCAATCGGCCATCCGCTACCTCCTGCGGGCGGGGATCGACACCCGCGGCAAGCTCGAGGTCATCGACCTCTTCCGCGGGCAGGAGGCGCTCTCGGCCTCCTGGCAGGACCCCTATACCCGCACCCATCCCCTCACCAGCGACCGCTACCGCGCCATCCAGGCCCTGGTGGGCGCGCGCGGGGAGACGCCGCCCGACGGTAGCTCCGCCTATTGGTTCGCGCGGGCCCAGGGCGTGCTCAGCGCCTTCAAGCGGGCGCCGGGCTGGACGCTGCGCCGCGCCACCGGCAGCGGCGACGTCGACACCATGCGCCGGGCCGTGGCCCATCACCGGCAGGCCGATGTGGCCCGCGCGACGGCGGAGGTCGCGCGCCTCGTGGCCGCGCGCCCGAACGATCCCTATTACCGCGACCTCCAGGGCCAGATCCTCCTGGAGAGCCGACAGGTCACCGCCGCCGTGGAGGCCTATGCCCGCGCCGTGGCGCTCGCGCCGAACGACGCGCTCATCCTCGGGTCCTACGGGCGCGCGCTCCTGGCGCAGGACACCGCGCGCGCGAATGCCCGGGCGCTCGAGGTGCTCATCCGCGCCCGCGGGCGGGACGCGCAGGACGCGCGCATCCTGCGCGATCTGGGCCTGGCTTATGCGCGCGCCGGTCAGAACGGGATGGCGGCGCTTTCGGGCGCGGAGCGGCTCGCGTTGCGCGGGCGCATCGCTGAGGCCGCCACGCTCGCGCGCCGGGCGGCAGGCCTCTTGCCCACCGGCTCCCCCGGCTGGCAAAGGGCCCAGGACATCCTTCGAACAGCGGAGCTTTCCCAGTGACCCTCACGCGTACGATCCTCGCCCCCTTCGCGCTGGCAAGCGCCCTCGCCGCGCCGCTGGCCGCGTTCGATATGCAGTCGATGACCGATGCCGAACGCGACGCCTTCCGCGCGGAAATCCGCGCCTATCTCCTGGAGAATCCGGAGGTGCTGATGGAGGCGATCGAGGTGCTGGAGACCCGCGAGGCCGTGACCCAGGCCAACACCGACGCGGCCCTCGTGACGGCGAATTACGACGCGCTCGTGCGGGACGAGAATTCGTGGGTCGGCGGCAATCCCGACGGCGATATCACCATCGTCGAGTTCCTCGATTACCGCTGCGGCTTCTGCAAGCGCGCCTTTCCGGAGGTGGAGGCCCTCCTGGCCACGGACGGCAACATCCGGCTCATCGTGAAGGAATTCCCCATCCTCGGGCCGCAATCGGTACTGGCCTCGCGGTTCGCCATCGCCACGAAGTTGGTGGAGGGGGACGACGCCTACAAGGCCGTCCACGACGCGCTCATCGGGTTCCGCGGTCCGATCAGCGAGGCGACGCTGGCCCGCGTGGCGGGCGAGCTGGGCGTCGCGCCCGAGCCCGTGCTCGCGCGGATGTCCGCACCGGAGGTGGACGAGGTCATCGCCGAGAACCGCGCGCTGGCCCAGGCCATGCAGATCACCGGCACGCCCACCTTCATCATCGGCGGTCAGATGCTGCGGGGGTTTCTGCCGCTCGAAGGCATGCAGGCCCTGGTGGCCGAGGAACGGGGCTAACCCCCCGCGCTACTCGAGCCCCAGCGCTCCTGCGGTGACGGCCTGGTAGGTGGTCCGGATCGCGTCGGGCGTGAGCGCCACGTCCCGCGCGGTGGAGGCGCCCTCCCCCGCCGGGCCGAAATAGAACTCGCCCACCTTGAAGTAGAGCGCGCCGGAATTGCCCGCGCGGAGCCGGGCCGCGCCCATGTCCTGGGGCAGCGCCTCGCTGCCGCCGGGCGGAATGATCCCTTCGAAGCGGACCGTGCCGTCCTCGTCGCGCACGCGGACCCAGCTGTCCTCCACGGCCACGAGGGAGATCGCGGCCTCCGGCGGAGCCGCGAGCGTGGCGGAGGCCGGTTTCGGAAGCACGTCGGGCGAGCCGAGCTCTTCGAGGAGGGCGAAGAGCGCGCTGTCCTCCAGCGGATCGGCGGGCGTGTAGGCCGCGCTCAGGTCCGTGGAGGCGAGCTGGATATCGGCAATGGCGTCGGAGCCCGGCCCGGCGGGCCCCACCAGCGTCCCGTTCACCCGGAAATAGAGCGCGCCGGCATTCCCGGCCCGCAGAGTGGGCGTCTCTTCGGTCACCGGGATCGCGTATTCCTCGCCCGGCTCCAGCACCTTTTCGAAGACGACCGACTGGCCCGGGGTCTGCACCCGCACCCAGGTGGGGCGCGTGGCCAGGAGCGTCACCTCGGGCACCGCGCCGTCGGTGACCACGACGCTGGGCATGCGATCGGCATCGGGGAGCGCGTCGATCCGCGGCCCCGCGGCAAAGAGGCCCTGGGCATCGGGATCGAGCGTGGCGATGGGGGCATCGCGCGCCACGAGGACGGGCGTGTCGAGCGCGGCGGGCCGGTAGAGACGTTCGAGCGCGTCGGCGGAGGGCGCGGCGATGGCGGGCGCCTCCGCCGTTTCGGTCACCGCGGCGGCCCCGAACCCGGCATCGAGGCCCGCGCTGAAGGCGCCCAGATCGGCAACCACGTCGGGGGCCTGGTCCACCGGGACGAGGTCCACGCGCTGCACCTCCTGAAGGAGGGCGTAGCCGCCATAGGCGAGCCCCGCCACGAGGGCGAGGAGCACGACGGAGGATCCGACGGCGCGCGGCTCCACCTGGCTGAAGATGCTTTCCCGCACGGGCTGAAACGGCACCGAAGGCGCGGCGAGCGCCTCGGCCGCCGGGCGCCCGGTGAGGCGTTCCTCCCGACCCTTGCGGGAGGGAAGCGCCGCGGCCGACATGCCGTGGGCCGTGGTGAACCCGCTCTCCTCGGAAAAGCGCGCGAAGGCCCAGTCGGGGTCCATGTCGAGGTAGCGGGCATAGGAGCGCACGAAGCCCGCGATGAAGCCCGGCGTGTCGAAGGCCGACGGGTCGGCGTTTTCGATGGCCGCCACGTAGGAGGCCTTGATCTTGAGTTCGCGCTGCACGTCGAGAAGCGATTTGCCCATGGTCGCGCGTTCCCCGCGCATGAGGTCGCCCAGCTTGAGTTCATAATCGTCAAAGCTGCGAGGCTGCGCCTGCGCGGGCGCCTCTTCCGCTGGCTGCGACCAACGACTGATCATGATGAAACTGCCTGCGCGTCCATCGTCTGCCCGTGTCCCCAAACAAGCCGCGCACCTCGATTCGGGCTGCGCTTAACGTTCCGTGATCGTTAGCACCAAACCGTTATCAATGCACGAATGAGACAGGGATTAACCTGCCAATTGGGCACGATTTAGCTCACATCGTGCCCAAAGGCTGTCCATTGCGGCAACAAGATGGTCGCAGGCAGCGGCGTCATGGACCGGCGACGGCGTGAAGCGCAGCCGCTCCGTCCCCCGCGGCACGGTGGGGAAGTTGATGGGCTGCACGTAGATGCCGAACTGCTCGAGGAGCATGTCGGAGATCATCTTGCACTTCACCGGGTCGCCCACATGGACCGGCACGATGTGCGATCCGTGATCGATGATGGGCAGCCCCAGCCCCTTGAGCCGCAGCTTGATCGAGGCGGCCTTGGCCTGGTGCGCCGCGCGCCGCCCGGCATCGGTCTTCAGGTGCCGCACGGAGGCCGCCGCCCCCGCCGCGATGGCCGGTGCGAGCGACGTGGTGAAGATGAAGCCCGGCGCGTAGGAGCGGATCGCATCCACCATGCGCTCGGAGGCGGCGATGTAGCCGCCCATGACGCCGTAAGCCTTGGCCAGGGTGCCGTTGATGATGTCGATCCGGTCCAGGAGCCCGTCGCGTTCGGCCACACCGCCCCCGCGCGGGCCGTACAAGCCCACGGCGTGGACCTCGTCGATATAGGTCATGGCGCCGAAGTCGTCGGCGGCGTCGCAGAGCGCCGCTATGGGTCCGAAATCGCCGTCCATGGAATAGACGCTCTCGAACGCCACGAGCTTTGGCGCGGCGGGATCGTCGGCGGCCATGAGTTCGCGCAGATGGGCCACGTCGTTGTGCCGGAAGATGCGCTTTGCCCCGCCGTTGCGGCGCACGCCCTCGATCATGGAGGCGTGGTTGAGCGCGTCCGAATAGATGATGAGGCCGGGGAAGAGCTTCGGCAGCGTGGAGAGCGTGGCGTCATTGGCGATGTAGGCCGAGGTGAAGAGGAGCGCCGCGGGTTTTCCGTGCAGATCAGCGAGTTCCGCCTCGAGCTCCCGGTGATAGACCGTCGTGCCGGAGATATTGCGCGTCCCGCCGGAGCCCGCGCCGGTGGCGTCGAGCGCGCCGTGCATGGCCTCGATAACGGCCGGATGCTCGCCCATGCCCAGATAGTCGTTGCCGCACCAGACCGTGATCGGCACCTTCGCCCCGCAGGGTTTCGTCCAGGTGGCATGGGGATAGTTCCCCTGGTCCCGTTCGATATCGATGAAGGTGCGGTAGCGGCCTTCCTCGTGAAGGCGTTCGAGTGCTTTGGCGAGATGGGCTTCGGTGTCCAAGTGGCGAGACCTTTCTGGCTTTCACCGGATATATGCCGCTTTCTGGAATGGTTCCAAGTTCCAAATTGCCGCGCATTCCGCCTTGATATGGATCAAGGCCCCCGACACTTTCCGGGAAGCGTCCGGCCGCGCCGGGACATCAGCAAGGAGGCTCCCATGATCGACCCCGTCCTATCGCGCATCGACGCCGACCTGCCCGCCGCCACCGAGCGGCTCATGGAGCTTTTGCGCATCCCGTCGATCTCCACGGACCCGGCCTATGGCGCGCAGTGTGATCTCGCCGCCGACTGGCTGGTGGCCGACCTCGCCACGCTGGGCTTCACTGCCTCCAAGCGGCCCACGCCGGGCCATCCCATGGTGGTCGGTCACCTGGGTGGGCCGGAGGAGGCGCCGCACGTCCTCTTTTACGGCCATTACGACGTGCAGCCCGTGGACCCGCTCCATCTCTGGGACCGCGATCCCTTCGACCCAGTGCTCGAGGACACATCGAAAGGCCGCGTGATCCGCGCGCGCGGCGCCTCCGACGACAAGGGGCAGCTCATGACCTTCGTGGAGGCCTGCCGCGCCTGGAAAGCGGTCCATGGCAGCCTGCCCTGCCGGGTCACAATGTTCTTCGAGGGGGAGGAGGAGTCCGGCTCCCCCTCCCTCGTCCCCTTCATGGAGCAGCACGCCGCCGAGCTCACCGCCGACATCGCCCTCATCTGCGATACCGGCATGTTCGAGGACAAAACGCCCGCCATCATCACCCAGCTCCGCGGCCTCCTGGGCGAAGAGCTCACCATCACCGGCCCGTCGAAGGACCTTCATTCGGGCATGTATGGCGGCGCGGCCGTGAACCCGATCCGCGTGCTCACGCGCATCCTGGCAGACCTCCATGACGAGACGGGCCGCATCACCATCCCCGATTTCTACGAGGGCGTGCCGGAGCTTCCCGGCCAGCTCCGCGGCCAGTGGGAGGCGCTGGGCTTCGACGCCGCCGCCTTCCTCGGCGATGTGGGGCTCTCGGAGCCCGCGGGCGAGGCCGGGCGCAGCCCGCTCGAGATGCTCTGGTCCCGCCCCACCTGCGAGGTGAACGGGATCTGGGGCGGCTATACCGGCGACGGGTTCAAGACGGTGCTGCCGTCCGAGGCCCATGCCAAGGTCAGCTTCCGCCTCGTGGGCACGCAGGACCCCCACGCCATCCGGCGGAACTTCCGCGCCATGGTGGAGGCCGCGCTGCCGCCCGATTGCACCGTGAGCTGGAAGGAGCACGGCACGGGCCCCGCGAGCCAGATGTCGATAGACCACCCCGCCTTCGAGGCCGCGCGCAGCGCATTGAGCGCGGAATGGTCGGTGCCCGCGGCCTATATCGGCTGCGGCGGCTCGATCCCCATCGCGGGCCACTTCAAGGAGGTGCTGGGCATGGACGCCATGCTCGTGGGCTTTGCCCGCGACGACGACCAGATCCACAGCCCCAACGAGAAATACGATCTCGAAAGCTTCCACAAAGGCATCCGCAGCTGGGCCCGCATCCTCGCTGAAATGACGGCATGAACGAACGCGCTGACGTCGCACTCGCCGAAGCGGAGCAACGCATCGCGAGATGGCTCGAGACGGAAAGCGGCTCACTTGATCTGAGCGGCCTGGATTTGGAGGCTTTGCCAGACACCCTGCAAGCGTGTCGTCTCCTAACTCGGCTCGACTTGTCATTCACTCGGCTGCGAGACTTCCACGGGCTGGAGGCGCTTACGCGGCTCCAAGTTCTCATTCTACGCGGCTCGCAAGCTACAAAGCTCCCGCGGCTGCGGGACCACGTATCACTAGCATATCTCGATGTAGGCCTCACCGACATCCATGATCTCTCACCGCTTGCGGGCGTCGACAACCTTGAATTGTTGCAGCTGGATGGCTCCGCGATCACAGACTTGGCTCCGATCCACGGCCATCCAAAACTGAGGGCAATCAACTTACAGAGCACCGAAATCTCCGACCTGCGAGGGCTCCTATCTTTGCCTGGCGTGCGCGCCGCAGCGCAAACAAGTGATCCCGCTTGCGGCGTCTACTACGAAGACTCCGCGGCTGCGCGGGAAGATGCTTCGCTCAGGGAATTTCTCATCGTGACAAGCGCCGCAAGGCGCACGCTCCGCGTCCTCGACCACCTTGCCACGCTCCCGCCCTGGCCCGAGCCTCTCCCCTGGCAAAGGTCACGCGCGCCAGCCCAAAAATCCGCGCTGGAGCTGGTCTGGACGCGGGATCGCTTCTCCTTCAACACCGACCGCTCCAGTCTGGCCGATGACCCCGTCGCCGCGGCGACGGTGGAGGCGTTGGTCGAGGCGCTCGACGACCTCATGCGCCTCACGGGCAACAGCCACGTCGATCTCTACCGCCGCGCGGAAAAACTGCGCGCGCGCATCACGGAGGACGAGATCAACGCGCTCACGACGCATCTGGCCTTCCAGCAGCTGCAACGGGTGTTCGATCGCCGCCATCACCGCACGCAGCCCTTCGACGACGAGACCACCTCCACCCTCAAGGACATCGTCGAGACCCTGCCGGGCCTCACGCTCGGCGACCCGCGCGTCAAGGAACTGCTAGAGCGGCAGGCGGAGAACAGGACGGACCGCGTCAGCCAGGCACAGCAGGACGCCGAAATCGCGATCGCGCAAGCGGCCGCAGAGGATGGCGCTCCCTTCACGGACGATGTCAAAGACGCGGCCACAGCGGCGACCAGCACGGACGCCGATGACCAACTGTCTCGGAACCGGCCCATCCTGTCCTGGAACATCGTGGTCGCCGCGGGACGGGAATTCCAGCAGGTCCCCATTGCCACGAGCGCCGCGGTGGGCACGGCGGTCGCGTCGGCTCTCGCCCCGTGGCTTGCGGCCCATGGCGAGACCATCCTGGCGACGGCGGCCATTTGGGGCCCGGACGTCAAGGCGTGGATCACACCGATCATCGCGCGGGCACGGGAAGTCTCGATCGCTCTGAGAGGCCAATGACACGGATGTGCCCGGCACCGAGCGATTGGCCCGCAACCTTCATTTTTCCCCAAATACCTCCGCCGGAGGCCGGTGCAACGCGTCAACGAAGCCTGAATGCCACGTTAGGAGACCGCTGAAAGGTTAACGCGCCGGATCAGGCGGTGTGTATGTACAGGCTGTGTACGGATTGTGTACGGGATGTGCCTCGACGAAACCGCGCCCTTGCGCAGTCTTTAACGGGGCATCCGGGGGGAAGTGGCGCGGTTGACGGGGCTCGAACCCGCGACCCCCGGCGTGACAGGCCGGTACTCTAACCAACTGAGCTACAACCGCGCGTGCCGAGCGGATTAGGCCCTGTGCCGGGGGGCGTCAAGCAGGTTTGTCCCCTCGTGAGCGAATTAACTCCGCGCGGCGTGCCGCGCTTTTCCGGGGCCCGTAGCGGACGGGGTCAGCGGCTTTCTGGCAGCGGAATGAACTCCGCGTCGTCACCGGGCGGAAGCTGAAAACGCCCGTGTTTCCAGTCACCTGCGCGCCATGCTTCCTTCGCGTGTTCGATGCGTTCCTTGGAGGAGGCCACGAAATTCCACCAGATGTATCGGGGCCCCTCGAGGGTCGCGCCGCCCAAGAGCATGAGCCGCGCACCGGTCTCGCCGGCGGTGAGCGACACCGCATCGCCGGGGCGGAAGACCATCATCTGCCCCCTCTCGAAGCGCTGCCCGGCCACGTCGACGGCGCCCTCCACGACGTAGACGCCGCGGTCCTCGTGGTCGTCGGGCATGGGCAGCTTCGCCCCCGCCTCGAGCAGCGCGTCGGCATACAACATCTCCGACGCCACCTCCACCGGCGCCTCTTCCCCGTAGGCCGTGCCGAGGATGAGCCGCACCTCTTTGCCCTCGCCTTCCATCAGGGGCAATTCGCCCTTGCCAGCATGGACGAAATCGGCCCCGCGATCCTCGTGATCCTTGGGAAGCGCCACCCAGGTCTGAATGCCGAAGAGGCTGTGAGGGTTGCGCCGCACCTCTCCATCGGCGCGCTCGGAATGGGTGATACCGTGCCCGGCCACCATCCAGTTCACTGCGCCAGGCTCGATCCATTGATCGGTGCCCACGCTGTCCCGGTGATGGATCTTGCCCTTGTAGAGATAGGTCACCGTGGCGAGCCCGATATGGGGATGCGGACGCACGTCGATGCCTTGGCCGGTGACGAACTCCGCGGGACCCATCTGGTCGAAGAAGATGAACGGCCCCACCATCTGCCGCTTCGGCGCCGGCAGCGCCCGGCGCACTTCGAAGCCGCCGAGGTCGCGGGCGCGCGGCACGATCACGGTGTCGATGGCGTCGACTTCCGTTCCGGTGGGGCAATGGGGATCAAGGGCGGGGTTCCAGGACATGGGCATCTCCTTCCAGATTGGGTCGAAGATAGCCCGCCGGGCCATCGCACAAAACACGCCGCAAGCCACCGGTATGGTGCGTAGTCGCACAGGCTAAGACCGGCCGCAGGATGCCGACAGAAGCATGCGGTGGGTGGTGAGGGGCTCGAACCCCCGACATTTTCGGTGTAAACGAAACGCTCTACCAGCTGAGCTAACCACCCGCGCCGTCGCTCATAGCGCCAGCGGACCGCGGAGCGCAAGCGCTAGTCCCCGGCCTTCAGTTCTTCCTGCTGCCCGCCGGCCATGTGGAACACGTTGCCCTGCCCACCGGGAAGCTCCGAGAGCCGCGCGATGCTCCAGCCGAGGTAGAGAGCCCTGAGCATGCGGCTGGTGATACCGTGCGTCACGAGTACCGCCGGGCCCTCCAGGCTCTCCAAGAATGCCCGGCACCGCGTTTCGAGCCGCGCGAGGCCTTCGCCGCCCGGGGCCCGGTCGTATAGCGCCAGCGTCTCGCCCGAGGGCACGGTGGGATCATAGGGCACGCCGAGCTCATCGCGGAGCCTGCCAGACCAGTCTCCCACATCGATCTCCCGAAGCCTGCGGTCGGTTTCGATGACCGGCATAAGCGGGGCGATGGCGATACCGGCCGTCTCCACCGCGCGGCCCATAGGAGAGGACACTGCGCGAAAGCCGGAGATGTCCCGCGCGGCCAGGATGCGGCCCTGCAGGCGCGCGTGCTCCCGGCCGAGCGCGGTCAACGGCGAGTTCAGAGAACCCTGCAGCCGCCCCTCAGCGTTCCATTCCGTCTGACCATGCCGCAGGACGTAGAGATCGGGATAGGGGCGCATGTCCACCGGCCTCACCGGGACTTTGGATTCGGGCGGGCGGGTGCGAGGGGCGCAGCCACGAGCGTCCGAACCGCACGATCACCGACCCTGAGGGAGTGTGGTGGGTGATAAGAGATTTGAACTCCTGACATCTTCGATGTGAACGAAGCGCTCTACCACTGAGCTAATCACCC
>JBCBET010000006.1:0-190444 GCA_038528385.1 Pseudomonadota bacterium
CGATCGACGGCAACCTGATCACCGGCCAGAACCAGAACAGCGGCTACGAGACGGCCCACCGCATCCTCGAGCGCATGGCCACGCAGCGCAATGTCTGAGGCTGGCCGTCAGACGGCGGAGTCCATGGCGATGCCGCGCCATGGGCTCCACCCCCACTTCGCCTGGGGGCCCGTGCACCGGGCCTCGTTCGGGCTGATCTACGGCTCGATCCTTGTCCTGAGCCTCTTGATGGCGATGGACGGGGGCCGTAACGGTGCGTTCGAGGCCGCTATTGTCCTGTTCGGGTCGGTGCTGGCGGTGACGCTGGCCAAGATCTTCGCCGAGGTGTTGTCCCACGCGATGGAGACCGGCGAGCGCATCCTGACGGCCAAAGCCTTCGGGGCCGCCTGGTCGCACAGCCATTCCACCCTGCTCGTCGCGAATGTGCCAACGGCGCTTTATGTTTTCGCCGGGCTGGGCCTGTTTGACGTGGGGACGGCCACGGTCGTTGCGCAGGCATTCTGCGTCGTCGTCCTGGTGGTCCTCGGCGCACGCGTAGGATGGGTGATCAACCACAGCTGGTGGTTGCCCATCGCCGGGGCGCTCTTTTCGGGAAGCGTGGGCGTCGGGCTGGCGGCGATGAAATACGCCATTCACTGACCAGGGCAGAGCGTCAAGATGGTCAATAGAGCCAAACTCCTTGCCGGCACAGGGGCCGTGACCGCGACGATCGCGGCCGTGGCGTCCCTAGCGCTGTCGCCGTCCGCGGTGCCGTCGGCCACGGCCATGCAGGCCTGCGCATTGAGCGAGCGCCAGCTAGGCGGCTTCGTGGACATCCCCGGCGGCGGCTTCGTGATGGGTGCCGATCCCCTCTACCCCGAGGAAGGTCCGCCGCGGAAGGTGCTTGTCTCGCCGTTTCGCCTGCAAGCCCATGAAGTCACCAACAGCCAGTTCGCGGCCTTCGTCGCAGAGACGGGCTATGTTACTGAGGCCGAGACGAACGGCGGCTCGGCCCAGTTCAACGACAGCGACACGCCCGAGGTGTTCCAGTCCTGGTGGTCGCTGGACCGCGACGCCACGTGGCGCACGCCGGGGGGCGCAGGCTCGGACCTTGCAGGCCGCGATATGCACCCCGTTGTCCATGTCACACTGAATGATGCGCGGGCCTACGCGGCCTGGGCCGGCGGGCGCCTGCCCACGGAGGTCGAATGGGAATACGCGGCCAGCCGGGGGCTCTTTGATCCGATGGATTCCGAGTCCGGCATCCGCGCCCCCGATGGCACCGCGCGGGCCAATATATGGACCGGCATTTTCCCCGTGCTGAATTCCCGCCGCGACGGCTTTGCCGGGACCGCGCCGGTGGGCTGCTTCGAGCCAGGGCTCACAGGCGCCTACGACATGATCGGCAATGTCTGGGAATGGACCGACAGCCAGTTTGCCCCGTCTGTGCCGCGCGTCACCATCAAGGGCGGGTCGTACTTGTGCAGCGAGGACTACTGCCAGCGCTACCGCGTGGCCGCGCGGGAAAGCTTCGAGGTCGATTTCAGCACCGCCCATATCGGCTTTCGCATCGTGGACGGCGTGGAGGCCGGGCATGTCGATTGACCGGGCGCAGCGGCTCTTTCTCCTGGCGATGGGCGTAGGTCTCGTACCGGTGGCGCTGTCCTATGGCGCGGTGCCGGAGCGCAGCCTGCCCTTCCTTTTTGGGATCGCCGAGCCCGACCTGTCCACGCAGCACATTTTCCGGGCGGTCATGGGTCTCTATCTCGGCATGATCTCTTTCTGGCTGGCGGGTGCCCTCAGCCGCGCTTTGCGCAGGCCCGCGCTTTGGACCGTGTTTGTCTTCGTCACCGGCATCGCGCTGGGCCGGGCGCTGAGCGTGGCCCTCGACGGTTGGCCGCGGCCGCTGCTCATCGCTTACCTGCTGGCCGAACTCGTGCTCGCGGCGATCTCGCTTTCCCTGCTCTTCCGGGGCTCTGGTGCCGCGGGAGAGCGCGCGCCATGACCCGCAATTTACCCTGCGCTTGCCCAAAGACTGCACGGCATCCCAGGCAGCGCCACGCGATACTTACAAGACTTGGAGTGAACAGATGATGAAAACCCTCCCCCTTGCCCTGATCGCGGTTGCGACGATCGCGGGCTGCACGGCACAGGTCGCCCAGGACCGGGCCGATCTGCTCGGGCAACCGATCGATTGCGCCACGGCAGCCGAAGACATCGCGGCCCTCGCTGGGGTGATCCCGGACCGGGGCGAGCGGCTCTCGAGTGGGGTGCGGCTCATCTTGCCCGCCAGCCTCGTGGTGGGCGCGGCGCGGGGGCAGCTTGGTGAGCGCAGCGATGTCGCCAGCGGACGCTCGGAGGATGCGATCCGCACCCGCATCGCCGACATCGATGCCGCCTGCGACAATGTCGAGGTCACCTTCGAGGCGGAGGACGCGGCATGAGGGGCCTCGGTCACATCGCGGGCGCGCTCGCCCTCGCGCTGGTCGCAGCCTGCGGATCGCCGGACACCTTTGTCAGCCCCAATGCGGGTCTCGGCAATGCCGACGTGCAGCGCATCTACCTGGCCACGGACCGCGTCCTCGCCCCGGATCTGTCCGGGACTACCCAGCGGGGCGGAGCGCTCTCCTTCGCGCAGTACGACATCACCATCCCGCCGGGCCACCAGCCGGGCGAGGTCGAATTCTCCGCCTCAAACCCGAACCCGAGTGAAAGCTTCACCGTTGCCCAGGCGCGCGGGCTCGCCTCGCTGCGGGAGGTCGGCCGGACCGTTCGGGGCGAGGCCGGCCCCCAAGGCCGACCCATCGACAGCCCGGTGGTCTATGTGCACGGCTTCAACACCCCGATGGAATACGCCGTCTACCGCCACGCCCAGATCGCCCACGACTACGGGCTCGAGGGCCCGCAAGTGACCTTTGCCTGGCCCTCGATCGAGCGGACCATTGGGTATGTTCGCGACAAGGACAGCATCCTGATCGCGCGCGACCACCTGGAGGAATTGTTGGTGGAACTGACGCGTGAGAACCAGAACGTCTTCGTCTTCGGCCATTCCATGGGCACGCAGCTCGTGGTGGAGACCCTGCGGCAACTCTCGATTACGGGCCAACAGGACGTTTTGAACCGGATTGGGGGCGTTATTCTCGTTTCACCCGATATCGACCTTGACCTCTTCGAGGCCCAGCACGAACGTATCGAGCCACTGCCCAACCCCTTCGTCGTCATGACGTCCGAAAGCGATTATGCATTACGCTTTTCATCGTTGCTGACTGCACAACCGGAACGGCTTGGTTCGGCGCGCGATCGCGACCGCCTAGCGGACCTCGATCTCCTCGTGCTCGACCTCTCGGGGCTCCCAAATGCGCGCAACCACTTCCTGGCCGCGACATCGCCTGTCGTCATCGATATCGTGACCAGCGCCCGCAGTGACGTCCTGGCAGACAGGTTTCCACGGAGCGGGATCATCGACGTCGCCGCCCTGCAGGCCGCCCGTACCAACTAGTGCGTGGAGGTCAGTCAAGGTCAATGGATGCCGAGTGCAGAGTCAAAAAGCTGGGCCCGATTGCGGACAAATGCCGACTGTCGAACAGGCATGCGCCGTGACGCGGCGAAAGTCGGGGCCGCTCGCCGACGTCTGAAAGTTTTCGATCCGCTCAGCGATGCTCAGTGCATCCTCTAGCTCGACGCCAAGGTGACGAACTGCGCTCTCGACCTTCGTGTGGCCCAACGACAGCTGCGCAGCGCGGAGGTTTCCGGTCTTGCGGTAAATTTCCGCAGCCCTTGTGCGGCGAAGTGAGTGCGTGCGGTGTCCGCCCGGTCCTGGCCCGATCGCAGTCAGCCAGCCTTGAACAACTCGACCGTACTGGCGCGTCGATATGTGTGTGTGGTCGTTAAATCGGCTCGGAAACATGAAACGACATGCGAGCATTTCGGGCGACTTGACCCAATGAAGGAGGGTTTCACGAGTTGTTTTCCGTCAACTCGTACTGAAAAGGCTGTTTGGCCTTAGTATGGATCACGGAAACACGTTCACCACGTGGTCATCCTTCACCAGCTCGCTGACCTGAGGTTTGACCAGATCGCAGCCGCTCAATTCACTGTCGATAGCTTCATTGAACCACGCTAGATCACGAAAACTGCCTCCCAGCTCAAGCCGCGCTCGGATCGCCGAGACCTGTTTTGGAAGCAGGGGTCGTTTCTGACCGATGATCCGCCCTTTATTCCGGGCTTTGTGTTTTGGGGTGGGTAAGGGAGGTTGAACGCTTGGCATGGTATGCCCTCCGATCCTCTGTCCCTGCCCTGTCATAAGCACCGCGCTGACGGGAAGACCGTTGCATATCTTGAACGGCCGCTTTCCTAGATGCTGAACACTGCTCTGCACGGTGCACATGAAGAGGTTCCGCGCTGCGAGCGCGCGCACCAAAAAAGTGAATTCACAGGTTGGGCTCGTAGCCGACGACCACCACGCTCCTTTGCGACCACTTGAATGCTTGCGAGGACGTAAGTCCGTAAACCCACAGGAACGAAAAAGTTTACCGACCTCGGCCACCCGCCCTGCCATCACCGAACCATATGCGAACCATACGGATGGTGGCTGCCGTTTGCCGGCCCTCGGGCCGAGAAGTAACGCGCGCGCTCAGGTGTTGAAGAGGAAGTGGAGGACGTCGCCGTCCTTGACCACGTATCCCTTCCCCTCGGCGCGCATTTTGCCCGCCTCCTTGGCCTTCGATTCCCCGCCGAGCGCCACGTAATCGTCGAAGGCGATTGTTTCTGCTCGGATAAAACCCTTCTCGAAATCGCCGTGGATGACGCCCGCCGCCTGCGGGGCCATCGTGCCCTCACGGATCGTCCAGGCGCGGGCCTCCTTGGGCCCCGCGGTGAAGTAGGTCTGCAGTTCGAGGAGGTCGTAGCCCGCGCGGATCAGCCTATCAAGACCGGCCTCCTCGAGCCCCATTTCCCCAAGGAATTCAGCGGCTTCCTCGGTGTCGAGCTGACTGATCTCCTCCTCGATCTGGGCCGAGATCACGACCGTTCCCGCCCCCTGCGCGGCGGCCATTTCAGCCACCTTGACGGAGAATTCGTTGCCCTCCGCCGCGCTCCCCTCGTCCACGTTACACACGTATAGCACCGGTTTCGCGGTCAGAAGTTGGAGCATCTTCCACGCCTTGAGGTCGTCGGCGTCCACCTCCACCGTCCGCGCCGGGCGCCCGTCTTCGAGCGCGGCCTGCGCGGCCACCAGGAGCCGCTCCGCCTGCTGAGCTTCCTTGTCGTTGCCCTTGAGTTTCCGCACCAGATTCGCGCGGCGCTTCTCGATGCTCTCGAGATCGGCGAGCATGAGTTCGGTCTCGATCACCTCGGCATCTGCGAGGGGATCGACCCGCCCCTCGACATGGGTGACATCCCCGTCCTCGAAGCAGCGCAGGACGTGGGCTATCGCGTCCACCTCCCGGATATTGGCCAGGAACTGGTTGCCCAACCCCTCCCCCTGTGAGGCCCCTTTCACGAGCCCCGCGATATCGACGAACGTCATCCGCGCCGGTACGACCTGCTTTGACGCGTTCATCTGGGCAAGCTTATCGAGCCGCCCGTCCGGCACCGCCACCTCGCCCACATTGGGCTCGATCGTACAGAAGGGGAAATTCGCCGCCTGCGCTGCGGCGGTCTTCGTCAAGGCATTGAAAAGGGTGGATTTTCCCACGTTGGGAAGCCCCACGATACCCATCTTGAACCCCATGCTGCGCTCCCTGACTGTCCTCGCGCGCTCCCTAAGGAGAAACGCAGGCGGAAACAAGAAGGGCCGCGCCGGGCGCCCGTCCACGATCCCGGCTGCAAGGCGACGAGCGCCCATCGGGCTGCAAACGGGAGTGTGGGGAGCGCCTTCGCAGATGCACGGGGATCACGACCCATGGGCGCGCCCCCGGGAAACCATTGGCTGCCCGCGATGTTCGCCACGGGCGACCCCGCTTGACCCTCCCCGCGCACTCCCGCAAGAGAGGGCACGGAGGAGTGAAATGAGCCGCATCGACGCCAAATTCGCAGAGCTGAAAGCCGCCGGAAAGAAGGCCTTCGTCGCCTACGTTATGGCCGGCGATCCAGACTATGACACCGCGCTCGAGGTGGTGAAGGGCCTGCCCTCGGCGGGCGTGGATATCATCGAGCTCGGGCTTCCCTTCACCGACCCCATGGCCGACGGTCCCACGATCCAGCTTGCCGGGCAAAGGGCGCTCGAGGGCGGCATGACGCTCCGGAAAACGCTCGACACCGCCCGCGCCATTCGCACCGACGACGACACGACGCCCATCGTCCTCATGGGTTACTACAATCCAATCTTCTCCCATGGGGTGGCGCGCTTCCTCGCCGACGCAAAAGAGGCGGGCGTCGACGGCCTCATCGTCGTGGACCTGCCCCCTGAGGAGGACGAGGAGCTTTGCATTCCCGCGCAGAAGGCGGGCCTCAATTTCATCCGCCTCGCCACGCCCACGACGGACGACAGGCGGCTGCCCACGGTGCTGACAAACACCTCGGGCTTCGTCTACTACGTCTCGATCACAGGCATCACCGGCGCGGCGGCGGCAGAGGCAGTCGATGTGGGCCCGGAGGTGGACCGCATCAAATCCGCCACCGATTTGCCCGTGATCGTCGGCTTCGGCATCAAGACTCCGGAAGCCAGTCAACGCATCGCCTCCGTGGCCGACGGTGCGGTCGTGGGCTCCGCCATCGTGGAGAGGATCGCGCAGGGCGACAGCCCTGGCGACGTCCTTGCTTTCGTGAAGTCCCTCGCAGACGGGGCGCACGCCGCCTGACCCGCGTACCCGGTCTCGCGATCCTAACCGGCGCACAAGGGAGACACCGGAGATGACACCGCATATCTCGGCCAAGCCCGGCGACATTGCCGAAACGGTTCTACTTCCCGGCGATCCGCGCCGGGCGCAATGGGCCGCGGAGACGTTTCTCGACGCGCCCAAGCTCGTCAACGACGTGCGCGGGATGCTCGGCTTCACCGGCACGTGGAAGGGCAATCGCGTCACGATCCATGGTTCCGGGATGGGCATGCCGTCGCTGTCGATCTACGCAAATGAGCTTATTTCCAGCTACGGGGCCAGGACACTCATCCGCATCGGCTCCTGCGGCGCGATGCAAGACGATGTGGCCATCCGGGACGTGATCCTCGCCATGACGTCCACGACGCTCTCGAGCCCGTCGAAGGGCATCCTGCGGGAGCTGAACTACGCCCCCTGCGCGGACTGGTCGCTTCTTTCCGCGGCGTTTCAGGCGGCCCAGTCGCGGGACGCGACCACCCATGTGGGCGGCATTTACTCATCGGACGTCTTCTACGACGAGCGCCCGGACCTGAACGAACAAATGGAGCGGCACGGCATCCTCGCGGTGGAGATGGAGGCGGCGGAACTCTACACCCTCGCCGCCCGCCACTCTTGCCGAGCACTCGCGGTCCTGACGGTCTCCGATCACCTGAAGACGCACGAGGCGCTGCCGGCCGAAGACCGGGAGAGGAGTTTCGGCGACATGGTGGAGATCGCCCTGGAAGCGGCCTTCGCTTAGCAGCGCCAGACGCAGAACGGCGCACGCCGTCGGTCGATGCCGCCGAGAGCGAAGCCGTCAGAGCCTGCGTGTTTGCGCTAGGACTAGGGCCGCCGCGACACTCGGCGCGCCGCGGACCAGAGCAAGACCCGGGAATACAGGGCATGAAACGGCAGAGAGAGCCGCATGAGAAGGGGCAACCGGCCCTGCTCCGCGCGCACGACCGACCCGAACCAGAGCACCCCCGGTTCCACAGCGAGCCACGTGCGTATCGGCGTCTCAGGCACGGTCAAGAGAAGCTCGCTGGGCGTTCGCGCCTCCACGGTCCAGACGGCCATCCGCGAGCCCTCGCCCGACGCCAGGGCCGCGACCTGCGCCGCGCTCGACCGTGCGCCCGCGAAAACCTGCAGGATCGCGCGTTCTAGCCGAAAGACGGGAGAGCAGAACATCGCCTCCACATACATGCTGAGGTCGACGGAGTGCCCGCTGCTCACGACATAGGCGTCCACATGCGTTCCGGGTTCCGACAGATAGGGCGCAAGAAGGCTCTCTCGCGGCACCTCCGCCCGGCGCAGGCTCACACCTGCCGCTCGACCATCATCTGCTTAATCGCGCCGATCGCCTTGGCGGGATTGAGTCCCTTCGGACAGGTCTTCGCGCAATTCATGATCGTATGGCAGCGGTAGAGCTTGAACGGATCCTCGAGCTCGTCGAGCCTCTCACCCGTCGCCTCGTCGCGGCTGTCGATGATCCAGCGATAGGCATGCAGCAGCGCCGCCGGCCCGAGATACTTGTCGCCATTCCACCAGTAAGACGGGCAGGACGTCGAGCAGGATGCGCACATCACGCATTCATAGAGCCCGTCGAGCTTCTTGCGGTCCTCGATGGACTGCTTCCACTCCTTGGCGGGGCGGTTCGTCTTCGTCTCGAGCCAGGGCATGATGGAGGCATGCTGGGCGTAGAAATGCGTGAGGTCCGGGATCAAGTCCTTCACCACCGGCATGTGCGGCAGCGGGTAGATCTTCACGACGCCCTTCACCTCGTCATGGCCATAGATGCAGGCCAGCGTATTGATCCCGCCGATATTCATCGCACACGATCCGCAGATCCCCTCCCGGCAGGAGCGGCGGAAGGTGAGCGTGGGGTCGATCTCGTTTTTGATCTTGATGAGCACGTCGAGCATCATCGGCCCGCAGGTATCCATGTCGACGAAGTAGGTGTCGACGCGCGGGTTCTCACCGTCGTCGGGGCTCCAGCGATAGATCTGGAATTCGCGCACATTCGTGGCGCCGTCGGGCTTGGGCCAGGTCTTGCCCGTCGTGATGCGGGAATTTTTCGGAAGCGTGAGTTGAACCATACCGGCCTCGTCGATTGCGATCCGCTCAGACTTAGTATGAAGGGCGCTGATTTCGAACCGTTTTCCGGCCATCCCGGACCAAAAGCCGCGGCTTTCTCTCAGCGCTCAGGTATTCGTGATCACGGCCTAAGGAGGTGTGATCACACTAGGTTTCTTCGACGGGTCCCGTCCCACCCAGGTAGAGATCGACCTCGTCTTGCGTCCCGTGTTGGAAGTAAGCCGCGGGCGCCTCGAACGGGATCGGCCGCACCCGCCCCGAACCGAACGTCAGGGTATCAAAGCGGGGCTCGGACGCAAAGGCCTGTACGGACCGGCGGATATAACTGTGCGTGAGGAACCCGGAATTCGCGAGCCAAACGAGGGGCCGCCAAGGCGCACAGACGAATTTCCACTCAGGCGAAAGATCCTCGTCGCGGGCACGGAAGAAGAAGGCCTCTTTCTCGGTCGCACGACGCGCGCGCGGCCTCAGGCAAAAGGCCATGTCGTGGCAGAACGGCGCGTCCGGCGCGCCGGACATGCCCTCACCGTGGTCCCTCCGCCAAAGCTCCCTACGCGCCGGGTCGAAGTCAGGAACGAGGGAGAGGGAAGGAGGGCATCACGAGAAGGCGTGAAGACGACCGGGCCGCGAAGACCATCTCTCCGGCGCGCTAGTACAATGGCCGGAACGCGCCGTTGCCGGTGGTGATGGCCCGCCGCGCCGCCAAGTGCCTGCGCATGAAATTCGACATGCGCCGCTTCAGGGTGTTGGAGCGGCGGAAACGGCGGATCGGTACCGAGTTGACTTGAATTCCGAGGTCCCGCAGGAATTCCGGCTAGCCCGCAAAAACGAGCGCGTCGCCCCATTTGCCGGAGTTCACGATCTCGACCACGAGCCCTCCGTAGGGGTGCGCGCGAACGGCATCGGCAAGGTCATTGAAACATGCTTCGTCACGCAGCGACGTAGACACTCATTTTCTTGCACTGGCTTGGGCCCGGGGGCGGCGGAACGCGCCGCCAGCGTCGCTGCGCTATCCCCCGGCGATCGCTTTTGCAAGGCAGCCCTGCACCTCGGGCTTTTCGAGGAGTTGGTTCAGGAGCTCGGTGTTCGGCATCTCTTCCGACGTCTGGCTCAGGACGCGCAGGTCCCGCCGCCCCGCTTCTGAGGCGACGCAGCCCACCAGAATGGGCGCCATGTCCCGGAAGGCGTCACCGCCTTCTTTCACGAGCGAGGCCTCGATCACGGGCAGGATCGCGTCATATGCGGCGCGCTGATCTGCGTTGAGCTGCTGCTGCTGCGCGGCGAGCGGAGTGCCCGCCAGCAAAAGGCCCGCTATCAGAAGCCGGGGCATATGAGCGTGCCCCGCTGCATGGGGCCGAGGCCGTCCACACAGCCGACGGTCTGCGCCGGCGCGGGACGCACGGGCAGTGCACCCACGCGCGCCGTGCCGGTGGCGGGCAGCTGGCCGGGTGCGGGGGGCGCGCCGGTGACCCGAGTGATGCAGCCCGCGAGCGAATTGTTGATCTCCGCTTCGATGATCCCGCTGCCAACAGCGCTCCCGAGAAGGTCGCCCAGGAAGCTGCCAGAACTCCGCTGGGACTGCATGGCGCGCTCCCGCTGGTTCTCATCGGCCTCGGCGAGGACTTCGCAATCCGACACGGTATCCGCTTCGGGATAGGCTTGCAGCGGGTCGGTCGCGCAGGCGGTGAGGGTCAGAGTGCCGATGAGCATCGGGACAACCAGCTTCGTCTTGATCAATATACTCGGGCCTTTGGTGCAATCTTCTTCAGGTCGATGCCACCATCGTTGTGCGAAGTCAGCGGCTGCGTCACCACTCCGCGGTAGCCCATCGTCGCCTCGTTGCCCTTGAACCACACCAGGGAATGCTTGCGCCAGTTTTCGTCGTCGCGATCCGGATAGTCCTCGTGCGCGTGGGCGCCGCGGCTTTCCTTGCGCGCGGCGGCCGACACCACCGTGGCCACGGCATTCGGCATGAGGTTGGTGAGCTCGAGCGTCTCCATGAGATCGGAATTCCACACGAGAGTCCGGTCGGTGACGTGCAGATCGTCGAGCTTGGAGGCCACGTTTTCCATCTTCTCGACACCCTCGGAGAGCGTCTTGTCGGTGCGGAAGACGGCGGCGTCCTGCTGCATGGTCTTCTGCATTTCGAGGCGCAGCTCGGCCGTGGGCGTATGGCCGTTGGCGTGGCGCAGACCATCGAAGCGCGAGAAGGCCGCCTCCACCGAGCGCTTGTTCGGCGTGGGGATCGCCGCGTTGCGGTCGAGCGTCTTACCCGCCCGGATCGCCGCCGCGCGACCGAAGACCACGAGGTCGATGAGCGAGTTCGAGCCCAGCCGGTTGGCCCCGTGCACGGAGGCGCAGCCCGCCTCGCCCACGGCCATCAGGCCCTGCGCGACGTTGTCGGGGTTCGACTTGGTGGGCGCGAGCACTTCGCCCCAGTAATTCGTTGGGATGCCACCCATGTTGTAATGCACCGTCGGGATGACCGGGATCGGCTCACGCGTGACGTCCACGCCGGCGAAGACCCGCGCGCTTTCGGAGATGCCCGGCAGACGCTCGGCCAGAGTGTCCGGCGGCAAGTGGTTGAGGTGCAGGTGGATGTGATCGCCATCCTCGCCCACGCCGCGGCCCTCGCGGATCTCCATCGTCATGCAACGCGAAACCACGTCGCGGGAGGCGAGATCCTTGTAGGTCGGCGCGTAGCGCTCCATGAAGCGCTCGCCCTCGGAGTTGGTCAGGTAGCCGCCCTCGCCCCGCGCGCCTTCGGTGATGAGGCAGCCGGAGCCGTAGATGCCCGTGGGGTGGAACTGCACGAATTCCATGTCCTGAAGCGGCAGGCCCGCGCGGGCCGTCATGCCGCCGCCATCGCCCGTGCAGGTATGCGCGGAGGTGGCGGAGAAATAGGCGCGGCCATAGCCGCCAGTGGCGAGCACCACCATCTTCGCGGCGAAGAGGTGCATCGTGCCGTCGTCGAGCTTCCAACACAGCACGCCTTGGCAGACGCCGTCATCGGACATGATGAGGTCGATGGCGAAATATTCGATGTAGAACTCGGCCTGTTCCTTGAGCGATTGGCCGTAGAGGGTGTGCAGGATCGCGTGACCGGTGCGGTCGGCGGCGGCGCAGGTGCGCTGCACGGGCGGGCCCTCACCGAACTCGGTCGTGTGGCCGCCGAACGGACGCTGGTAGATCTCGCCCTTTTCAGTACGCGAGAACGGCACGCCGTAATGCTCGAGCTCGTAGACCGCCTTCGGTGCCTCGCGGGCGAGGTATTCCATGGCGTCCGTGTCGCCCAGCCAGTCCGAGCCCTTTACGGTGTCGTACATGTGCCACTGCCAGTGGTCCGGCCCCATGTTGGACAGCGAGGCCGCGATCCCGCCCTGCGCCGCCACGGTGTGAGAGCGGGTGGGAAAGACCTTGGAGATGCAGGCGGTCTTGAACCCCTGCTCAGCCATGCCGAGCGTCGCGCGGAGCCCGGCACCGCCGGCGCCGATCACCACCACGTCGTAGTCATGCGTCTCGTAATCGTATGCTGCCATTTGGGTATCTCCTCAGAGTGCCATGCGCGCGATGGCGAATAGGCCGATGCCGATCAGAAGGTACGACGCCCAGGTGAGCCCCACGATGGTGAGCTGGCCCGCGATGCCGTGGACATAGTCTTCTGCGGCCTCGATGGCCTCGTTCATGAAGTGTCGGACCAGGACGATGAGCGACACCGCCAGGATGATCGCCACGAGAGGCGACCCGAAATAGGCGAGCACCTCTTCGTGGGTGCCCTGGAACCCGAGAGCGAAGGTGATCATGAAGACGGGCGCCACGATCACCACGGCCATGGAGCTGATCATCATCTCCCAGTGGTGGCGTGTGCCGTTTCGGCTGGCGCCGAGGCCCGTGGCCCGCTTGCGGTCGGTCAAATAACGCTGCATCGCTCGCCTCCTCAGAATGCCACAAAGGCGCCGAAGGTCAGCGCCGTAACGATGGTCGGCAGGATGAACATGCCGATGGCCATGGTCTCCGCGTGTTCGACCTTCCAGCCGTAGCCGAAATCCCAGATCACGTGCCGTAGACGGCCCAGCAGATGATAGGTTAGCGCCCAGACCGCCCCGAGCAGGACGAGATCGCCAAACCAGCTCTGCAACAGCCCGTTCACCGCTGCGAAGGCCGCCTCCGAGGACGCCGCCGCCACCAGCCACGCCACGATCAGGACCGACAGGACGAGCAGCGCGATGCCCGTAATCCGCACCATGATCGACGACATCGACGTCAGTTGCGGCTTGTAGATCATGATGTGAGGCGAAAGCGGGCGGTTACCACGATTTACGTCGGCCATCTGCGCTGGCTCCTTGTTGCGGTCATGCCGTAGGTAACCCGCGGGACGCAGGCGGTCACGTCCCATGATGCGGATTTTTCGCGATGATTCAGCGCACGCCGCCCTTATCCAAGCTTGTGATCACTGCGCTCAAGGCTGTGATCACGAATAAACCCCCGCCGATCACTCGGCGGGGGCATTCCATGTCATGAGGTCAGGTGCGGTTGCCGCGCAGCATGAAGAAGAGACCACCGGCAAGCAGCATCAGGTGGAACTGCATCCCCTGCCACGGGCCCCAGTAGACGATGAAGATGACGGACGCGACGATGAAGGTGATCGCGAAACCGCTCAGCCGCGTGACCACGTCACCAAAGAGCCGGATCAGGCTGTTCGACGGATTGAACGAGCGCACCGCGCCGCCCACGATCAGGCCCGCCGCGGCGAGAACCTCGCCCATGGCCGCTACGAACCACATCCAGACGGGGAAGCCGTAGGCGTCCGCACCGCCAGCGAGGTCGATGAGCTTGAGATAGCCCTGGTTGTAGATGATCAGCGCCAGCGGCACTCGGATGAACCAGTGCGCGGCAGGCCAATTGACCTGCGGGACATAGCCCTTCTCCACCAGCGAACTGGGGAGAATGTTGGTCGTGAAAGTACTCATTTTTATGCCCTCCTTCTTGGGGGGTAAGAAGTCAGCGTGGGTGCGAACCGTTCGAAGATGTGGGTACTACGCCCGAGCCCCCCGTTTCGATGCGCGACATTCTGTCCAGCTCGCGGCAGCGTGATGGCCCAAGGCTCCGGCGGTCCCGCCCGGCTACGGCGATAAGGCACCTACCGCCTGGACCACTTCGCGCAAGAGCTTGCGGCGCATCTGCCGGGGGTAATCCTCGTATCCTTCGGCCGTCACCACGAAGGCGCCCGGCCCCGTGATGACGTTCTCGTAGAAGTACCCGGTGAGATCTCCGGCGGTTGCGTCCTCGATGACGAGCGCATTCACGGTGATGCCGCGGGCGGCCATCTCGGGCTGCGTCGCGCGCGGCGTCTCACCCTCGTTCGAGACCCCGTCACCGGAGATGTCGATCACCCGGCGCTCGCAGGCCGCCGCATCGTCGAACAAGCTGGCGGAGACGCGCAAGGCCTCTCCGATGGCCGTGGAGAAGTTGCGCCACACGCGGACATCGCCCGCGACCTCGCCGCGAAACGCCTCCAGCGCCTCGAAGCTCGTCACCTGCGTCCAGGGCACGGTGAGCCGCTGCCGCGAGGCTCCGGTCCACTGGACCACCGCGAGGGTCGCGGAGGCCGCGACGAGCGCCTCGCTCACCTGATCATCGCCCAGCGCGTGGGCCAGCCCCTCCATTTGCGTCGCGTATTCGGCGTGATCGACCGAGCCGGACACATCCACGGCGAAGAGGAGCGCGAGGTCGCAGGCGGCCACGCGCACCGGCAAAAGGACACACAGAACGATCAGGAGCCGCATGGCGCCACGCTACCAGCGCCACCGGCAAACGCATCTCACAAACGTGCTAAATCGGGACGAGCGCCCAGTAGTCGAGATCGAGGAGGACCTCCGGAAGGTACTTGCCGTCCTCTCCGCGCAGCGCACCGGCGCGGCCGGTGGTGGCCACCAGCCGCAGGCGCAGCGCACCCACCCCGGGCGCCGCCATCTCCGCACGGTCGAGCACTTCGGACCAGGCCCTGATCGTCATCCCCGCGGTGCAGGGATTGGCATGGGCCCCGCCATTGATCGCCACGATCATCTGCGCATTGGCGAGCCCGTTGAAACTCAGCGCGCGCGCCATGGACATCACGTGCCCGCCATAGATGAGCCGCGTGCCATCGGGGCGCGCGGTGGCATCGAAATGCACCTTGGCGGTGTTCTGCCAGAGGCGGGTGGCCATCATGTGCTCGGCCTCCTCGATGGTCACGCCGTCCACGTGGTCGATCGCCTCGCCCACCGCGTAATCGCCCCATCGGTGCGGCTCGCCCGCAAGCGCGAAATCGTACCCCGCAAAGCTCAACCCCTTCGGCAGGGCGATCTCCCCGGGCGCCACCGCGTCCGCCAGCGCGGGCACGACGGTCTCGGGCGCCGGCGCCGCGGCGTCGCGCTTTTTCACCATCACCCAGCGCACGTAGCTCATGACCTCCCGGCCGCTCTGATCGCGGCCCCGCGTGCGCACCCACACGACGCCGGTCTTGCCGCTGGAATTCTCCTTGAGCCCGATGACCTCGCTTTCGGCATGGAGCGTGTCGCCCTCATAGACCGGCCGCAGGAAACGGCCCTCCGCGTAGCCCAGATTGGCCACCGCGTTGAGCGAGACATCCGGCACGGTCTTGCCGAAGACGATGTGGAAGGCCGCGAGGTCTTCGAGCGGCGACGCCCTGAGGCCGCAGCTTTCGGCGAAGGGATCGGAGGAATAGAGCGCGTGCCGGGCAGGGTAGAGCGCGTGGTAGAGCGCGCGCTCCCCGCCGGAAATCGTGCGCGGCACGCCGTGCCGGAGCACCTGCCCCACCCGGTAATCCTCGAAAAAGCGGCCCGCGGTCGTTTTCATCCCGAAACGCGCCCCTGGCCCGTGGCGGGGTCGTCGCCCACGGCGATATCCCTGATGACCGCCTGCCCGCAGCGCATGACGCCCGCGGTGGCATCGTGGGCGTAGGTCGGATGCCCGTAGAGCTCCCATCCCTCTGCCAAGGCGTCGGTGACCTTCTGGCAGAAGGCGGAGGTGTCGTCGCCGGTGAGGAACCGGTAGGCGCGCGTCGTCTTATCCAAAGGGCCAAACTCCCAGCCAGATATGAAGGGCAGCGACGGCGACATAGAGCACCACCGCCAGGATCGCGAGGCGGAGCTCGGTCACTGCGCCGCCGCGCGGCGGCGCCTCCCACGGGCCCTCCTGCGCATTGATGACCCGCGCCTGCACGCCCGCCCAGGCGAGGAGGCCGCCGAAGAGGACGATCGCGGCCAGATGCCCGTTCACGAGGAGATGCGCGACGGTCCAAATGCCGAACCCCGTCTGCTGCGGATGGCGCAGCTTCGTGCCGAGCCAGGCCTTCCCGCCCTTCGCCGCGCCCGCGCCGTAGGTATAGAAGGCCGCCAGCATGAGCAGGTTGTTGACATGCGTGGTCCAGGCCGGCGGGGACCAGACCTGGATGAACTCCGCCTGCTGGTAGCCCAGCACCATGAGCACCACCGATCCGAGGATCAGCACGGCCGCGAGCCCCTTGCCGGGCGCGCCCAGCCGGTTACGGGCCTCGGGCGCCACGCGCTTGAAGAGATGCGCCGCCCACCAGAGCGCGAGACCGCCGACGAGGAGCGTCATGACGCCTCCAGCGCCTCGATCGCCTCCACCTTCGCCAGCGTGGCCCGCGCCGTCTCGATGTGGAGGTTTTCCACGATGCGCCCGTCCACCACGGCCACGCCCTGCCCCGCCGCCTCGGCCTCCTGGAAGGCGGCGATCTGTCGGGTGGCGAGGTCGATCTCGGCCTCCGTGGGCGCGAAGGCCGCGTTGGCGATGGCCACCTGGGCAGGATGGATCAGGGTCTTGCCGTCAAAGCCGAGATCGCGTCCCTGTTCGCATTCCGCGCGGAGGCCGTCCTCGTCCTTGAAGGCGTTGTAGACGCCGTCGACGATGACGATCCCCGCGGCCCGCGCGGCCAGAAGGCACTGGCTGAGCGCGGCGATGAGCGGCAATCGGTCGGGCGTGCTCCGCGTGCCGAGGTCCTTGGCGAGGTCGTTCGTGCCCATGACCATCCCCGCCATCCGCGGGGCGCGCGCGATCTCGGCGGCGTTGAGGATGCCTTGCGGCGTTTCCATCATCGCCCAGATGGCGGTGCCCGCGGCGCCGGGGACGGCATCGAGCCGCGCGGCCAGATCGAGGATATCCGCGGCGGAATCGACCTTGGGCAGGAGCACCGCCTCTGGCTGGGTGGCGGCGATCGCTGCGAGGTCATCCGCGCCCCATGGCGTATCCAGCCCGTTGATGCGCACGATCTGCGCCCGCGGCCCGTAGCCGCCGGCCCGGAGCGTGTCGGCCAGCAGCGCGCGCGCGCTGGCCTTTTCAGCCACCGCCACCGCGTCCTCGAGGTCGAAGATGATCGCGTCCACGGGGAGCGTCTTCGCCTTCTCCAGCGCGCGGTCCTTAGACCCGGGAATGTAGAGGACGGAGCGGAAGGGTCGCTGGGCCATGGCTTTCACGCAATATTGTTGCGCGCACATGGCATGTCGCTTGCAGATAATTCAAGACGTTTTTCTGCACCGCAGCGCCAGGCGGCCGCCGCGCGCGGTGCGTTTACCAGATATCCACCTGCGGGAGGGAGGGTTCCCGGCATCCCTCCCCCGCGCATCGCGAAAGGATGCAGCCATGAAACAGCACCTCCTCGCCCTCACCGTGGGCCTCGCCGCCCTGACCCTCGCCACCACCGCCAAGAGCCAGCAGAATTGCGCGCCGCGCGCCATGGTGCTCGAGCGCCTCACGTCGGGCTTCGGCGAGACGCGGCAATCGTCGGGCCTCGCGGCGAACCGCACGCTCGTGGAGCTGTACGCCAACGAGGATACCGGGACCTGGACGCTCACCGTCACGCTCCCCAACGGCGCCACCTGCCTCGTGGCCACGGGGCAGTCCTTCGAGAGCATGGCCGCCGTCGCGCCCGCCGCCATGGGCCAGCGGCTCTAGCCCGCGCGGCCTAGCTCACCGCCTGCCAGATGAGCCGCGTGCCCGTGAGCACGAGCAGCAGGTAGGTGATCGCGAAAAAGAGCCGTTCCGGCACGCGCCGGTGCGCCACCACCCCGAGCCACGTCCCCAGGAGCGCCACCGGCGCGAGCAGCGCCACCGCGCGCCAGGTCTCGCCCGTGAAGGCGCCGAGCGCGGCATAGGGGATGAATTTCAGGATATTCACCACCCAGAAGATGAGCACCGTGGAGGCCTGGTAGGTCAGCTTGTCGAGCCTCTGGCTCAGCAGGTAGACTGCCACCGGCGGCCCGCCCGCATGGCTCACGAAGGAGGTGAAGCCCGCCACCGCGCCGGTCAGAAGCCCCGCCGCGGGGCCCAGCGCGCGCCGCGGCGCGGGCACGAGGCCCCGGGCCTTGGCGATCTGCCAGGCCACGAAGGCCAGCGCCACCGCGCCGATGAGAAACCGGATCACGTCCGGGTCGGCAAAGCGGAAGACGGCGATGCCCAGCGCCACCCCGGGCAGGGAGCCCAGGATCACGCGCCGCGCGTCGCGCCAGCTCCATTTGCCCCAATAGGTTGGCAAGCTCCCCACATCGATGAGCATCAAGAGCGGCAGCATCAGCCCAAGCGCCAGATCGGGCGGCAAAATGAGCGCCATCATCGCCGCCGAGGCGAACGACGCCCCCGATCCGAATCCGCCTTTGGACACGCCGGCAAAGATCACGGCGGGCACGGCCAGCGCGAAAAAGGTCCAGCTGAACTCGATCACGAAACGGCCCTAACCCCTTTGAAACACCGGGCAAATCATGCCGCGATGCAGCACTCTTGCGCGCCCCGCATACCATAGCCTACACCCCGCGACGCAAGACAACAGCCGGAGACCGCACTTATGGCTCGATCCAAGATCGCCCTCATCGGCGCAGGCAATATCGGGGGCACGCTCGCCCACCTCGCCGCGCTGAAGGAACTGGGGGACGTCGTCCTCTTCGACATCGCAGAGGGCCTCCCCGAGGGCAAAGCGCTCGACATCGCCGAGTCTGGCCCCTCCGAAGGCTTCGACGCCGCGATGTCCGGGACGCAGGACTACGCCGATATCGCGGGCGCCGATGTCTGCATCGTCACCGCGGGCGTGGCGCGCAAGCCCGGCATGAGCCGTGACGACCTCCTCGGCATCAACCTCAAGGTCATGAAATCGGTGGGCGAAGGCATCGCCAAGCACGCGCCTGACGCCTTCGTGATCTGCATCACCAACCCGCTCGACGCCATGGTCTGGGCGCTGCAGAAATTCTCCGGCCTGCCGGCAAAGAAGGTCTGCGGCATGGCGGGCGTCCTCGACAGCGCCCGTTTCCGGCACTTCCTCAGCCTCGAATTCGACGTCTCCATGCGCGATGTGACGGCCTTCGTGCTCGGCGGGCACGGCGACACGATGGTGCCGCTCACGCGCTATTCCACCGTGGCGGGCATCCCGCTGCCCGACCTCGTGCAGATGGGCTGGACGAGCCAGGAAAAGCTCGACGAGATCGTGCAGCGCACCCGTGACGGCGGCGCGGAGATCGTGGGCCTCCTGAAGACCGGCTCCGCCTTCTACGCTCCCGCCACCTCCGCCATCGAGATGGCCGAGGCCTACCTCAAGGACCAGAAGCGCCTCCTGCCCTGCGCGGCGGAGTGCAACGGCGAATACGGCCTCAACGGCATGTATGTGGGCGTGCCCACCATCATCGGCGCGGGCGGGATCGAGCGCATCGTCGACATCAAGCTCGACAAGGCCGAGAAGGCCATGTTCGACAATTCCGTCGACGCCGTGAAGGGCCTCGTGGAGGCCTGCAAGGGCATTGACGGCAGCCTCGCCTGAGCCCTCGCTTTCTCGGCCCGGCGCCGGATACGTGTTCGCGGCCACCCGGCCGCGGCACGTTACCCTGGCCCGCCGCGCGGCGCGCACCCTCCGGAGGGTGGCGCCCCATGCGGTGATCGACCTCTTCACCGACGAGGCCATCGAAGACCCCGTCTTCGACGCGGTGCACCTCCTCGAGACGCGCTCGCACCGGCCCAAGATCGAGGCGCTCCGCCGGGCCCGCTTCGATCGGGCCGTCTGCCTCGACAATGATATCATCGCCGTGGCCGATCCCTCCGACATGTTCGATCTTCTCGACCGGTTCGAGGTGATCGGCGTCCACGACAACAACCGCAATTCACGGAACGCGCGCCGCCTCGCCGGCGGACCGATCCCGGCATCCTTCCCCTCCATCAACAGCGGCGTGCTGGGCGTCCGGAAATCCGCGCGGACCCAGGCGCTCTTGCGGGCGTGGGAGACACGTATGGCCGCGCACGGGCACAGGGTCGACCAGCCGGCCCTGCGCGCCGTGCTCTGGGAGGGCGATGTCCGGCTCGGCGTGCTCCCCATCGAGTACAATCTCATGGTGCACGACCAGCTCTGGACAATGACGCATAATCAGGCCGCACCGCGCCTGCTCCATGTCCGCGAACTCACGGCCCTGGGCCGCCCGGAAGGGGACCCGCTGGCGCCCTACGAGCTCAGCGAGACCTTTTCATCGGCGTGGCGGACACGCCTTCACTGGCTTCTGGCCGGCGATGCCTCCCTTTCCGAGAAGGGCGCCGAGGTCGCCGCCGCCGCCCGCGCCTTTCCCACCTGGCGTGTCAAGCTGCGCAGTCGGGTCTTCGGGCTCGCGCGCCACGGACCCCGCTTCTTCATCGAGCGGGCCCGCCGCGCCCGGGCCTCGGCGCGAGAGGACGCGCGAAAAGAGGACGCGCGAAAAGAGGACGGGCGCCGGTGATCGCGGATTGACGCGGCGCGGACCCGGGGACAAGTTCGCGCCATGCGATGGGGCACCGTCACACTCGCCGATGAGCCGCTGGCGCTGCTCATGGCATTCGCCGCCTGGCACAGGCAGGCGGGCGCCGCTGAAATCCACATCTTTCTCGACCGGGCGCACGGGCCCGACGCCGAAGCGCTCGCCAGGATACCCGGGACCCGCGTCCGGGTCTGCGACGATGGCTTCTGGACGCGCCATGGCGGCCGCCCGAAGCTCCAGACCCGGCGCCAGGAAATCGTCGCCAACGCGGCCTATGGCGAGAGCGACGTGCCCTGGCTCGCCCATATCGACGCCGACGAGTTCATCCATCCCGGGCCCGGCTTCGCGGACGAGCTGGCGGCGATCCCGGCGGCCGTCGACGGCACGACGCTGCCGGTGCGCGAACGGGTGTGGGAGGCGGAGCGCCCGCCCCGCGCGCTCTTTGACGGGCTCTACCGCGTGCCGATCCCGGGCAAGCTCCCGCTCAACCGGGTGCTGCATCCCGAGACGGCGCGCTACCGCTACCGGGGGCTGACGTCGCACACCACGGGCAAGACCCTCGTGCGCACGGGGCGCGAGATCGCCATGGGCATCCACACGCCACGCGAGCAGGACCGGCTGCATCTCATGCATGTCCAGGGCGCGACGCTGCTCCATTTCGACGGGCTCACGCCGTTCCACTGGCTGGTCAAACGCCTGAAATACGCGGCGCTTCCCCACGCGCAGAAGCGGATGGACGGGGAGAATTACCGCTGGGCGCAGATCGAGGCGCTGCGCGCAATGCCGACCCTCTGGGAGGCGCGCCGCTTCCAGCGGCGGCTCTCGGCGCTCCACCCCGAAAAGATCGCGGAGCTCGCCGCGCTCCGGCTGCTCGAGGACGCGGCGGGCTTCGATCCCGCGGCGGCGCTGGCGCGGTTCCCCCCGGGCGTGCCGGTCGATCTTTCGGTGGCGCATTTCGATGCCGAGATCGCCGCCCGCGACGCGGATTTCGTGTCGGCGCTGTCGCTCGCGCCCGAGCCCGGGCCGGGCTGACCGCCACGGCGCGGGCGCCGCGCGACTCGATCCGGCCGTGCGGGGAGGGCTTACGCCGTCGCCCGCCAAAGAGGTATACCGTTGTATATCTTTCCCCATCATTTTGTGATCACACGAAAAAGAGTGTGATCACAAATGTCGGGTTTTCGGGGCGTGCGACCATTTCCCCCTTAAAAGCGCGGCCATGGCATGCATCAACGTGTGAAACGACACCCAAAGGACGCGCCCGATGAACATTCACGAATACCAAGCCAAGGCCCTCCTGCGCAGTTACGGAGCGCCGGTATCGGATGGCCGCGTCGTGCTGCGCTCAGAAGAGGCGAAGACCGCCGCGGGCGAACTCGACGGCCCGCTTTGGGTGGTGAAGGCGCAGATCCACGCCGGCGGCCGCGGCAAGGGCAGCTTCAAGGAAGCCGATGCCGGCGAAAAGGGCGGCGTGCGCCTGGCGAAATCCGTGGAGGAGGCCGCCGAAGAGGCCAAGAGGATGCTGGGCCGCACCCTCGTCACCCACCAGACCGGCCCCGCCGGCAAGCAGGTCAACCGCATCTACATCGAGGATGGCTCCGACATCTCCCGCGAGCTTTACCTCGCGCTGCTCGTTGATCGCCAGACCTCGCGCATCTCCTTTGTCTGCTCCACCGAGGGCGGCATGGATATCGAGGAGGTCGCCGCCTCCACGCCTGACAAGATCCTGAGCTTTTCCGTCGATCCGGCCACGGGCTACCAGCCCTACCACGGCCGCCGCATCGCCTTTGCGCTGGGCCTCGACAAGCAGGGCCAGAAGGAATGCGTGAAGCTCATGGGCATCCTCTACAAGGCCTTCGTGGAGAAGGACATGGAGATGCTGGAGATCAATCCCCTCATCGTCATGGAGAACGGCTCGCTCAAGGTGCTCGACGCCAAGCTGGGCTTTGACAGCAACGCCGTCTACCGCCACGCCGACATCTCCGAACTGCGCGACACCACCGAGGAGGACCCGAAGGAACTCGAGGCCTCCAAGTACGACCTGAACTACATCGCCCTCGACGGGGAGATCGGCTGCATGGTCAACGGCGCGGGGCTGGCCATGGCCACGATGGACATCATCAAGCTCTACGGTGCGGAGCCCGCCAACTTCCTCGACGTGGGCGGCGGCGCCACGAAGGAGAAGGTCACCGAGGCCTTCAAGATCATCACCTCCGACCCCAACGTCAAAGGCATCCTCGTCAACATCTTCGGAGGCATCATGCGCTGCGACGTCATCGCCGAGGGCGTCGTGGCCGCGGTGAAGGAAGTGGGCCTCCAGGTCCCGCTCGTCGTCCGCCTCGAGGGCACGAATGTCGAGAAGGGCAAGGAGATCATCAATTCTTCCGGCCTCGACGTCATCGCCGCCGACAACCTCAAGGACGGCGCCCAGAAGATCGTGCAGGCGGTCAAAGGCTGAAGAAAGCTCAGTCGAACTCACGGAGATCTCCATGAAAGCACGCGACCTCTCCCTGCAAGACCGCCTGGCGCAGAGCATAGCCTTTCGGTCGGGTCCCTCGCGTCGCGCCCGTGCGCGCATGCGGTGGCCGGTGGCGCTCGCCTGTCTCGGCGGCGCCGTCGCCACAAGCTCCCACGCGCAGGGCCTGTGGGACGATCCCGTCGCCTTCGGCAGGCTTGCAACCAATGCCTGCCTGACCGGCGCCCTGGTGGAGACCGAGGCCGACAGGATCGACATGATCGGACAGCTCTTCGGTCTCGCCACGCCGACCGAGAGCGAAGACGAGGCCGACCTCGTGAACGACGCGGGCATCCGCGTGGGCTGGCAGCCCGAAACGGCTCCCTCGATCTTCTGCGCGCTCAGTGCCCCTGGCGGCCTCTACAGCGCGGAGGATGTGGGCGTTGTCCTCGGCTGGCTGAGCGACGGCGCGGACGCACCTGAGATCGCAGAGGGCATGTTCGGCCCGATCATGCGCTCGCTGGCGGACGGGCGGTCCTTGGCGTTCATGGTCATCGATGATCCCACCGATGGCCTTGTCGTGACAGGCCAGATCGTCGAATGAGGCTCCGTGCGCCCTTCCTCGCTGCCGTCTTCGCGACACTGGCGGGTACTGCTGCGGCATCGGAGGCCGCATTGCAGGCGTTCTCGCAGCACTGCTTTTCGCCCTTCCTGACGGCGGCGCGCGCCGATGCCGTGCTGCCCGCGCGCCACGATTTCTACGACCTGCGCCCGTTCCGGGCCTCCAATCCCGTCTCCCCGCCCGAGGGCCGCGCGGCCACGCCGGGCACCGATCGCCGCTGCGAGGTGGCCTTTGACGGGCGCGCTGTGGCGGCGGGGATGGAAACGATCTCCCAGGCGCTGGCCCGCGAGGGCATCGTGACCCAGGCGCCCGTTCCGGCGGGCTTCCCCCTCATGGCGGGCACCGAATTCGCCGCCGCGCGGCAGCTCAACCCGCGCCGCATCGCGGTCGTGCAGGTGGGCACGCGCCCCGGCCCCAACGGGCCCGAGACATTCCTCAACGTGGAGCGGCTCGACCCGCTGCCCTGACCGAAGACCAAAGCCAAGGAAACAAGATGTCCGTACTCATCGACAAGCACACGAAGGTGATCTGCCAGGGGCTCACCGGCTCCCAGGGGACCTTCCACACCGAGCAGGCCATCGCCTACGGCACCCAGATGGTCGGCGGCGTGACGCCGGGCAAAGGCGGGATGGAGCATCTGGGCCTGCCGGTCTTCGACAGCGTCCACGAGGCCAAGCACGCCACCGAAGCGAATGCGAGCGTGATCTACGTCCCCCCGCCCTTTGCCGCGGATTCGATCCTAGAGGCGATCGACGCGGAGATGGAGCTCATCGTCTGCATCACCGAAGGCATCCCCGTCCTCGACATGATGCGCGTGAAGCGCGCGCTCATGGACAGCGCCTCCACCCTCATCGGGCCGAACTGCCCGGGCGTCATCACGCCTGATGCCTGCAAGATCGGCATCATGCCGGGCCACATCCACAGGCGCGGGTCGGTGGGCGTCGTCTCCCGCTCGGGCACGCTGACCTACGAGGCGGTGAAGCAGACCTCCGATGTGGGCCTTGGGCAGAGCACCTGCGTGGGCATCGGTGGCGATCCGATCAAGGGCACGGAACATATCGACGTGCTCGAGTGGTTCCTCGGTGATGACGAGACGCAGAGCATGATCATGATCGGCGAGATCGGCGGTTCCGCCGAGGAGGAAGCCGCGCAATTCCTCAAGGACGAGGCCAAGCGCGGGCGCTCGAAGCCCACCGCGGGCTTCATCGCGGGCCGCACGGCGCCCCCGGGCCGCCGCATGGGCCATGCCGGCGCCATCGTGGCCGGCGGCAAGGGCGGTGCGGAGGACAAGATCGAAGCCATGCAATCGGCGGGCATCGTGGTGGCCGAAAGCCCCGCAGGCCTCGGTGAAGCCGTGCTCAAGGCCATCGGGTAATCCATGCTTCTTCGTCTCGCCCTCCTCGCTGCAGCGCTCAACCTCCTCGCCGGATGCCCGGCGCGGATGGCCGTGAACGCGGCGGGCAATGTGGCGGGCGGGACGGTCAAGGCCGCGGGAGACGTGGTCGGCGGAGCCGCACGTGTCTTAACCCTCGCTGAAGTTTCGTCAGTTGAAGCGGGAGAGGCTTCGCGATGATCTCCGCCGTCAGCACCTGTTTCCAAAAGTACGTCACGTTCTCAGGACGGGCGTCTCGGCGAGAATTCTGGTACTTCATCCTCTTCATGGTTTTGTGCTCAGCCCTTCTCGTCGTGGTGAACAGCGCCCTCTTCGGACCCGAGATTAGAACGGTGGGCAGCCTCGACGCGGACGGCAACGTCATTCCCGAGAGTGTTCGCCAAGAGACTTACTACAATGGCGGCAGGCTCGATGATGTCTTCCTGCTCATATGCCTTCTGCCGTGGCTCGCGGTCACGTGGCGTCGGATGCATGACAGCGGGCTGCCCGGCTACCTTCCATTCCTCACCGTTCTTATGTTCATCGGCCTGTGTTTCCTCATCGTCGCGGCAAATCTGGGACTTGAGGAAATGTGGCGGCAAATCCGTGCGACCGGCCAGGTCCAAGTCACACTTTCGAACGGCGTACAAACCACGCTGCTCTTCTTGGGCGCTCTCTGGATGCTCATAACCAACATTTTCCTACTGTGTCGCCGTTCGGACGCGGCTCCGAACAAGTACGGTCCCAACCCAAATGAGGTGCTTCAATGACCGAACACTCCCCCAACGATCAGTTCCACGCCTCCTCCTTCATGCAGGGGCACAATGCCGAGTATCTGGAGCAGCTCTACGCTCAGTACGCGCGCGATCCGGCGAGCGTCGATCAGGCCTGGGCGGATTTTTTCGCGGGCATGGGGGATGCGGAGATCGAGGTGAAGGCGGAGGCAGAGGGGCCAAGCTGGGCGCGGCGCGACTGGCCGCCCGTCCCGGACGACGACATGACAGGCGCGCTGACGGGTGAATATCCGGCGCAGGCCGAAGGCGCCGCGGTCGCGAAAAAGATCTCCGAGAAGGCGAAGGAGGTCAAAGCCGACGTCTCCGACGATCAGATCAAGCGCGCGGTACTCGATTCCATGCGCGCGCTCATGATCATCCGCGCCTACCGGATCCGGGGGCACCTTGCCGCCGATCTCGACCCGCTGGGCATGCGCGAGCAGACCCCCCATCCCGAGCTCGAGCCCTCCAATTACGGCTTCACCGAGGCCGACATGGACCGGCCGATCTTCCTCGACAACGTGCTCGGTCTCATGACCGCTTCCATGCGCCAGATCATGGAGATCGTGAAGCGCACCTATTGCGGCACCTTCGCGCTCCAGTACATGCACATCTCCAACCCGGAAGAGGCGCAGTGGCTCAAGGAACGGATCGAGGGGCTGGGCAAGGAGGTCCAGTTCACCCGCGAGGGCCGCAAGGCCATCCTCAACAAGATGGTCCAGGCCGAGGGCTTCGAGAAGTTCCTCCATGTCAAATACATGGGCACCAAGCGCTTCGGCCTCGACGGGGGCGAGGCGCTCATCCCCGCCATGGAGCAGGTGATCAAGCGCGGCGGCGCGCTCGGCGTGCGTGACATCGTCATCGGCATGCCCCATCGCGGGCGTCTCAACGTGCTCGCCAACGTCATGGGCAAACCCTACCGCGCGATCTTCAACGAATTCCAGGGCGGCAGCTTCAAGCCCGAGGATGTCGACGGTTCGGGCGACGTGAAATACCACCTCGGCGCCTCGTCCGACCGGGAGTTCGACGGCAACAATGTCCACCTCTCGCTCACCGCGAACCCTTCGCATCTCGAGGCGGTGAACCCCGTCGTCCTAGGCAAGTCCCGCGCCAAGCAGGACCAGAACCACGACACCACGCGCACGTCCTGCCTGCCGGTACTGCTCCACGGGGATGCCGCCTTCGCGGGCCAGGGCGTCGTGGCGGAATGCTTCCAAATGGGCGGCATCAAGGGCCACCGCACGGGCGGCACGATGCACATCGTCGTCAACAACCAGATCGGCTTCACGACGAGCCCGCATTTCTCGCGCACCTCGCCCTATTGCACCGACATCGCACTCATGGTGGAGGCGCCGATCTTCCACGTGAACGGGGACGACCCGGAGGCCGTGACCCACGCCGCCAAGGTGGCCACCGAGTTCCGGCAGAAGTTCCACAAGGACGTCGTCATCGACATCATCTGCTACCGCCGCTTCGGCCACAACGAGGGGGATGAACCGATGTTCACGAACCCCCTCATGTACAAGAAGATCAAGCAGCAGAAGACCTCGCTCACGCTCTATACCGAGCGCCTCGTGCGCGACGGGCTCATCCCCGAGGGCGAAATCGAGGACATGAAGGCCGCCTTCCAGGCCACGCTCAACGAGGAATTCGAGGCCGGGAAGGACTACAAACCCAACAAGGCCGACTGGCTCGACGGACGCTGGTCCCATATCGACCGCCAGAAACAGGGCAAGTACCAGCGCGGCAAGACCGCCATCGCCGAGGAAACCTTCGAGGAGGTGGCCGGTGCACTGACCCGCCTGCCCGAAGGGTTCGCCGTCCACAAGACCGTGCAGCGGATGCTCGACACCAAGGCGCGCCTCCTAGAGGCGGGCGAGGGGATCGACTGGGCCACGGGCGAGGCGCTCGCCTTCGGCTCCCTCATGACGGAGGGCTTCCCAGTGCGGCTCGCCGGCCAGGACAGCGCGCGCGGCACCTTCTCGCAGCGCCATTCCGGCCTCGTGAACCAGGAGACGGAGGAACGTCACTACCCCCTCGCCAATATCCGCGAGGGCCAGGCGCATTACGAGGTCATCGACTCCATGCTCTCGGAATACGCGGTGCTGGGTTTCGAATACGGCTACTCGCTGGCAGAGCCCAACGCGCTCACGCTTTGGGAGGCGCAGTTCGGCGATTTCGCCAACGGCGCGCAGATCATGTTCGACCAGTTCATCTCCTCGGGGGAATCGAAATGGCTGCGCATGTCGGGCCTCGTCTGCCTCCTGCCCCACGGCTACGAGGGCCAGGGGCCGGAGCACAGCTCCGCCCGTCTCGAGCGCTTCCTGCAGATGTGCGGGCAGGACAACATGATCGTGGCCAATTGCACGACGCCCGCGAACTATTTCCACATCCTGCGCCGCCAGCTGCACCGCGACTTCCGCAAGCCGCTGATCCTGATGACGCCGAAATCGCTCCTGCGCCACAAGCTCGCCGTGAGCCGCAGGTCGGATTTCGTCGAAGGCTCCTCCTTCCACCGCGTCCTTTGGGACGACGCGCAATACGGGCACTCGGACACGAAGCTCGTGGCCGATGACAAGATCCGCCGCGTCGTCATGTGCTCCGGCAAGGTCTACTACGACCTCCTGGAAGAGCGCGACGCGCGCGGCATCGACGACGTCTACCTGATGCGCTTCGAGCAGTTCTATCCCTTCCCGGCGCAATCGGCGGTCAAGGAGCTCGAGCGGTTTAAGAACGCTGAGATGGTCTGGTGCCAGGAGGAGCCCAAGAACCAGGGCGCCTGGACGTTCATCGAGCCCAATCTCGAATGGGTGCTGGGCCGGATCAAGGCCAAGCATCCGCGCCCGGTCTTTGCGGGCCGCCCCGTCTCCGCCTCGCCCGCCACGGGCCTCGCCTCCACCCACAAGAAACAGCAAGCCGACCTCGTCGACGAAGCTCTGACCCTCAAGGACTAGCCGCCCATGTCTACCGAAGTTCGAGTGCCCACCCTGGGCGAAAGCGTCACCGAAGCCACCGTCGCCACGTGGTTCAAGAAACCCGGCGATGCCGTCGCCGTGGATGAAATGCTCTGCGAGCTCGAAACCGACAAGGTAACCGTGGAAGTGCCCTCGCCCGCGGCGGGCACGCTGGGCGAGATCGTGGCCGGGGAGGGCGAGACGGTGGGCGTCGACGCGCTCCTCGCACAGATCTCCGATGGCGGCGAGGCCGCGCCCGCGAAAGAGGCACCAAAGGCCGAGGCCGCACCGAAGGCCCAGAGTGACGGTTCCAGCGGCGGCGGCGCCACGATCGACATCATGGTCCCCACGCTGGGCGAGAGCGTCACGGAGGCCACCGTGAGCACCTGGTACAAGAAGCCGGGCGATCCCGTGGAGGCCGACGAGATGCTCCTCGAGCTCGAAACCGACAAGGTGAGCGTGGAGGTCCCCGCCCCCGCCTCCGGCGTGCTGGGCGAAATCCTCGCCGAGGAAGGCGCCACGGTGCAGGCCGATGCCAAGCTCGGCACCCTGTCCTCGGGCGACGGCACGGGCGCGGCGGCCTCGGGCAGCGCGGAGGCTCCCGCCCAGCCCGCGGCGCAAGCGCCCGCACCGGCGGCCGCCAACGGCGCGGGCCGCACGGATGTCGAACACGCCCCCTCCGCGCAGAAGTTAATGGCCGAAAAGGGCCTGAAGCCCTCGGACGTCGACGGCACCGGCCGCGACGGGCGCATCATGAAAGAGGACGTCCTGCGCGCCGAAGCGAAGCCCGCCGCGGCACCGAAGGCCGAAGCGCCTGCGCCCGCACCCATGCCCCGCGCGCCCGTGCCGGCGGACGACGCCGCCCGCGAAGAGCGGGTGAAGATGACGAAGCTCCGGCAGACCATCGCCAAGCGCCTCAAGGACAGCCAGAACACCGCGGCCATGCTCACCACCTACAACGAGGTGGACATGACCGAGGTCATGGCGCTCCGGAACGAGTACAAGGACCTCTTCCTCAAGAAGCACGGCGTGAAGCTGGGCTTCATGTCCTTCTTCACCAAGGCCTGCTGCCACGCGCTGCGCGAGGTGCCGGAGGTCAACGCGGAGATCGACGGGACCGACATCGTCTACAAGAACTTCGTGCACATGGGCATCGCCGCGGGCACGCCCCAGGGCCTCGTCGTGCCGGTGATCCGCGACGCCGACGCCATGTCGTTCGCCGCCATCGAGAAGGCCATCGCCGAAAAAGGCGCCCGCGCCCGCGACGGCAAGCTCTCCATGGCCGAGATGCAGGGCGGCACGTTCACGATTTCCAATGGCGGCGTCTACGGCTCGCTCATGTCCTCGCCGATCCTGAACCCGCCGCAATCGGGCATCCTCGGCATGCACAAGATCCAGGACCGCGTGATGGTGGTGAATGGCGAGATGAAGATCCGCCCGATGATGTACCTCGCGCTCAGCTACGACCACCGCATCGTCGACGGCAAAGGCGCGGTGACCTTCCTCGTCCGCGTGAAAGAGGCGCTCGAGGATCCGCGCCGCCTCCTGATGGACCTCTGATTGGTGGGGTAGAGCCCCACCCTACGGCCCCCACCCTGCGCCCGGAGGGTGGGTTTCCAACCCATCGCAGCGAAGCGACATGTTTCCCACCGCCATCACAGCCCGCCGCGCCTTCCGGCTGCAAGGCTACACGACCCTCGCGGAGGCGGGGTTTGATGGCGACTACGTCTCTCCGATCCAGATCACCTCGGGCAATCCGGACGGGCCGATGCTGATGAGCAAGGACTGGCTCGATGCGCCCTCGGCGGTGGCCAACCACGCAAAGCTCAGCCGCACGGGATACCTGGCCCACATCCCCTTCAACCGTGTCATCGACCGGGCGCTCGCGCTCGTCGGGCTTGCCCGCGCCGATATCTACATCGCGCCCATATTCTGCCTCCTGCCGCCCCGCCGCTCTCATCCCCTGCCCGCGGCCGATGCGCGGGCGAGCTTCGAGGCCGTGACGCGCCTCGAGCTCAACGGCCGCCGCCCTGTGGCGCTGGGCCATGACAGCACCCGCGTCCTCCGGCATTTCGACGTGCCGCACATCGCCACATGCCACCCCTCCGCCCGCGGCCTATCTTTCGATGCCCGGGCCGAGCGTATCGCGGAGGCCCTGAGCGCAGCATGAAGGCAAGGCATGACACCCAGCCTCTCGGAAGCACAGTCGCGGGCCACGGAGATGGGCCTGACGGCAGCCAAGGCGGAGATCGCGGAGGCCATGCGGGCCGATCCCGCCCGGCTTGCGCAGGCGCTTCTCCTGCTGCCGCTCGCCTCGGCTGCGCTCGCGGCGGTGACGGTCTCCTACTGGGCTCTCCTCCTCGCTTTTCCGCTCGCAGCCGCATGTGCCGAGCGCGCGCTGCCCATGCGCCGCTATTTCATCGCCTTCTCGCCGCGCAACGGCTTCCCGCGCAACCTGCCCGCCTTCGCGCGCTGGGCCGCGCTTTACTCGGGCGTCATGCTCGTGATGATCGTGCTGCCACCCGCGCTTCCGGCCACGGCCCGCTGGGGCATCTGGATCGCGCTGGCGGCGGGATCGCTGGCATTTCCCCTCGCCAAGGCCACGCTCAGGGCCCGGCAGGTCTGGCGCAACGATCCCTGAGCTCCCTGCGTTGGGAGGGTCCACACGAACCGGAGCCCGACCCCATGACCGACACATTGCCGACCCACGTGAAAGCCGACGCCCCGACCGCGAAGGAATGGCATGACCCCGCGCGCGGCGACGTGCGCTTCTTCACCGTCATCGACGCCGATTACGGCCCCACCGAGGCCGTCGTGCAGGGCGTGGCCCATATCGAACCCGGCGACGAGGAAAAGCCCCATCACCACGAGATCGCCGAGACGGTCTTTGTCCTCGACGGCGCGGGGCAGGCGGTCGTGGGTGACAAGACCCTGACCCTGGCGAAGGGCGACACCGTCTTTGTCCCCGCGGGCGTGACCCATGGCTGGAAGGCCGCCGGCGATGCCCCGCTCCGCTTTCTCTTCACCTTCCCGGCCGACCGCTTCGAAGAGGTGGCCTATCACTTCAGAGAGGCCGCATGACACCGGAACTGACAGCGCTCGTCCTCGCCGCGCTCCTGCAGGTGGCGCAATTCGCGCTCATGAGCGTGGCCGCCAACCGGGACCTCGGCCCGGCCAAGACGATGTCTGCGCGCGACGCCTCCCGCCTCGGCGGGTCGCTGGAGACGCAGCTGTCGGACAAGCCCGCCCGGCTCTTCCGGGCATTCAACAACCATTTCGAGGGGCTGATCCTCTTTGCCATCGCCTGCCTCGTGATCCATGTGTCCGGGCAGAGCGGCGGCGTCACCACGGCCTGCGCAATCGCCTATCTCGCGGCGCGCGTGGCCTATATCCCCGCGTATTATTTCGGGCTCGCCCCCTGGCGGTCGATGATCTGGTTTGTCGGCTTCGGGGCCACCGTGGTCATGCTCGTTTCGGCGCTGACATGAGCGCCGCACTGCACCCCACCGGCAGATCGCGTATGTACAGCTTGTGTACGGGTTGTGTACCGGTTGTGCCCCCTGTTTTCGCCGCCCCGGCGGCGCCTTCACTCAAGAGGAATTGAACCATGGCATCCTACGACGTCATCGTCATCGGCTCCGGCCCCGGCGGCTATGTCTGCGCCATCCGCTGCGCGCAGCTCGGCCTCAAGACGGCCTGCGTGGAGGGCCGCGAAACGCTCGGCGGCACCTGCCTGAACGTGGGCTGCATCCCCTCGAAGGCGCTGCTCCATGCCACCCATCAATTGCACGAGGCCGAGCACAACTTCGCGGAGATGGGGCTCAAGGGCAAAAGCCCCTCGGTGGATTGGAAGCAGATGCTGACCTACAAGTCGAAAACCATCGGGCAGAACACGCAAGGCATCGAATTTCTGTTCAAGAAGAACAAGATAGACTGGATCAAGGGCTGGGGCTCCATCCCCGAGCCGGGCAAGGTCAAGGTGGGCGACGAGGTCCACGAGGCCAAGCACATCGTGGTGGCCACGGGTTCCGAGGCGGCCACGCTGCCGGGCGTCGAGATCGACGAGAAGGTGGTGGTGACGTCCACCGGCGCGCTCGAGCTGCCCAAGATCCCGAAGAAGATGGTGGTGATCGGCGCGGGCGTCATCGGGCTCGAGCTCGGCTCGGTCTATGCCCGGCTGGGGAGCGAGGTGCACGTCCTCGAATTCCTCGACCACATCACGCCGGGCATGGACGCGGAAGTGTCGAAGACTTTCCAGAAATTGCTGACGAAACAGGGGCTTGGCTTCACGCTCGGCGCCGCGGTGCAGGGCGTGGAGGCCACGAAGACGAAGGCGAAGGTGAGCTACAAGCTCCGCAAGGACGACAGCGAACACGTGATGGAGGCCGACGTGGTGCTCGTGGCCACGGGGCGCAAACCCTATACCGACGGCCTCGGCCTCGACGCGCTCGGCGTGAAAATGTCCGACCGCGGCCAGATCGAGACCGACGACCAATGGCGCACGAACGTGGACGGCATCTTCGCCATCGGGGACGCCATCAAGGGCCCAATGCTCGCGCACAAGGCCGAGGACGAGGGCATGGCCGCCGCGGAGGTCATCGCCGGGCAGCACGGGCACGTGAATTACGGGGTCATCCCGGGCGTGATCTACACCCACCCCGAGGTGGCCAATGTGGGCCACACCGAGGAGAGCCTCAAGGAGGCGGGCCACGCCTACAAGGCGGGCAAGTTCTCCTTCATGGGCAACGGGCGCGCGAAGGCGAATTTCGCCGCCGACGGCTTCGTCAAGATCCTCGCCGACGCCACCACAGACCGCATCCTTGGGGCGCATATCGTTGGGCCCATGGCCGGCGATCTGATCCACGAGATCTGCGTGGCCATGGAATTCGGCGCCGCTGCCGAGGACCTCGCGCGCACCTGCCACGCGCACCCGACGTATTCGGAGGCCGTGCGCGAGGCCGCGCTGGCCTGCGGCGACGGCCCCATTCACATGTGATCCGTCCCGGCCGCCACGAATTTCCGAAGAAATTCGTGGCCTATCTCAGGTGGCCAGCATCCGGAGGCCCTGGGTCACATCGGTGCGCACGGCGAGGCGCAGGCCTGGCTCGTCACCGGCCTTGAGCGCAGCGAGAATGATGCGGTGCTGTACCGGGCCCTCGGTGCGCTTGAGCTTTCCGTAGAGCGCGCGCATCGTGGGGCCGAGTTGCAGCCACACCGTTTCCGCCATCGCGAGCATCGCGGGCGCCTGGGCACGCAGGTAGAGCGTGCGGTGAAATTCGAGGTTCGTGCGGATATAGCCCACCGCGTCCTTGCGCGCGATGGCCTGGCCCACGGTGCCGTTGATCGCCTGCAGCCTTTCCACCAGCGCCAGATGCGCGCGGGGCAGCGCCCGGCTCGACAGCTCCGTCTCGATGAGCGCGCGCAGCGACGCGAGTTCCTCGATCCGCTCGTTCGACAGTTCCGGCGTGGACACCCGGCCAGAGGCCGAGAGCACCAGCGCCCCCTCCGCCGTCAGCCGGCGCAGCGCCTCCCGCGCGGGCGTCATTGAGACGTCGAACTCCTTTGCGATCCCGCGCAGCGTGAGCGCCTCGCCCGGGGCCAGCTCGCCATGCATGATCCGCGTGCGGAGCGCGCGATACACTTTGTCATGGGCCGCCGTGCCCGGCAGCTCAGGGCGAGGTGAAATCAACATGGCCGACACAAAGGCAGATCGCCCGGCCTCAGTCCAGCACGATCCGCTGAAGCTCGGCCCCGTGCCGCTTCAGCCAGGCCCTGTGCTCCCGGTACGCGGGCATGAGCCGCTCCACGGTTTGCCAGAACGCCGGGGAATGGTTCATCTCCCTGAGATGCGACACTTCGTGGGCCGCCACGTAGTCGAGCACCTCGGGCGGTGCCATGGCCAGACGCCAGGAATACATGAGCGCGCCCGCCGCCGAACAGGAGCCCCACCGCGTGCGCGTGTCGCGCAGCGTGATGCGGCTATAGCGCCGGCCCAGCGCCGCCGCGTAGCGATCGGAGGCCGCGGCAAGGCGCGCGCGCGCCTCGAGCTTCAGGAAGGCCGCCACCGCGCGCCCGGGCGCCGGCGCCGCCCGCCGGGGCAGGAGGAGCAGGTCGCCCTCCACCCGGGGCGCGCGCGTCTCGGCGAGCTCGAGGCGCAGCAGACGCCCCGCGAGGGGCACGGTGTCGCCCGGCCCGAGCGTCGTCCGCGCCCCGGCATCGCCCACATGGCGCAGGAGCCAGCCGCGTTTTTGGCGCGCGAAATCCATGGCCTCGCCCGGGCCCACGCCCCGCGGCACGGTGAGCGTCACCCGCCCGTCCCGCGCCGCCACGCGCAGCGTCAGCCGCCGCGCCCGCGCGCTCTGTCTCAGCTCCACCTCGATCGGGGGATCGCCGTCCAGGATATGCCGTTCGCCCATCGCCGCCCTGCCTTTGGCGCAGTATGGCCCGCCAAGCCGCGCGCCAAAAGCCCCAACCGGCCTTGTCACGCGCAGCCGCCCGCGCCATATCCACCGCTCGTGCCGCGCCATTTGACACACCCCCTGCCCTGTGGCAGTGCGCGCCATCCAAAGACCCCGCTTGAGGAAGGGAAACCCATGCCCAAGGAAGAATGGGGCGTGAAACGCCTGTGCCCCACCACCGGCAAACGCTTCTACGACATGAACCGCGACCCGATCGTGAGCCCCTATACGGGCGAGGCCGTGACCGTCGACACCGGCAAGGGCCGCACCATGGTCGCGGATGCCGAAGACGCCCAGACCAAGAAGCTCAAGGAAAAGGCGGAGGCGAGCGAAGAAGAGGAACTGGTGCTCGACGACGATGAGGAGGAAGAGGACAACGAAGTCGATCTCGGCGATGACGTGCTCGATGACGACGACGAGGAAGACAACGTGTCCCTCGACGACCTCGCCGACGTGGCCGCCGAAGAGAAAGAGGACTGATTCCTCTTGATATGCCACGGCCCGCCGCGTAGACGAGCCGGGCAAATGGGGCCTTAGCTCAGTTGGGAGAGCGCTTGCATGGCATGCAAGAGGTCAGGGGTTCGACTCCCCTAGGCTCCACCATCCCCTACCCAGTGTCCGCCACGCACGTTCCGACGTAGCGTTCTCGCAGCGTCGATAAGCTAAGTGGCGGGGGCTGCTGCGCTCCCTCCCGGAGACGCGCGCCTGGTTCGTCTCCCCAGGCTCCACCATCCCCTCACCGAAAGCGCGCGCCACGCGGCGCACAGGGGCCCGTCCCACGCGGGCCGGGGCCTGCCGCGTCCCTTCGCGGTGAGGCGCGCAGGGGACATTTCCCGCAGCCACAGTCCTCCTGCCGCTGCTCTGCGTTCTGCCTTGTTCCTGGGGGCCGCCTCGGCCCCTCACGCCCCATAGGACGCGCACCAGGGCGGCCTCCCGCACGTCCATCCGCCCGATCCGCATGCAGGGGCGGGAGCGCGTGGGGACGTCACCCGCCAATCGCCACTTGCACGGGGCCAGCCCCTTGACCGGGCCGGTCCGCGCGGGAACGCTACGGCGCGGGGCTCTCACGGAGACGCGATGATGGAGAAGGCCGACGACACACCGGCGGACCCCACCGACGGGACGGCACAGCCCGCGCCGGCCGGCGCGCCCCCGTGGCTGGCCGCGCGCTACGGCGAGGAGGTGCTGATCCCGCGGGAGGGGCCCGCGCCGCCGCCGCCCCTTCGGACGCGCCTCGCCACGGCGGCGAAGGTGGTCACCGGCGCGCTCGCCGCAGCGCCGGTGGTCCTCTTCCTCGTCCTCCTCGGGATCGAGCTGCGCGACCAATCGGTGATCATCGAACCCGCCCTGGTGGCCGAGGGCGACCTCGGCGGAGGGCTGACGCCCGAGACCATCGCCTACCGGCTCTGGGACGAGCTCGTCTCGCTCCAGATCAGGTCGCAATCGCGCCGTGACACGCTCAGCCGCGACCAGGGCGGGCAGCTCGAAATCTTCGGCGCGCAGGACGGCGAGTTTCTGTCGGCACTCCTCTTCGACACCGAACAGGTGGCGTTTTCCGAGCCCGTCACCGGGCTCTCGGTGGCCGGCGTCGCCAACGAGGTGCGGCGCATCCTGAACGCGCCGCGCACGCGCGTGGTGCTCGAGGCCCATTGCCGCGTGGAGACCTGCTCGGACGCGCTTCTGAGTCTGCGCGTCCGCATCATCGGCCGCGATCTCCATGCCACCCACGTGGTCACGGGCATCGCCGATGCGGCCGAGGCGGTACTCAGGGAGTTCCAACCCTATTACCTCGCCGCGGCCCTCCTCGCGGATGCGGAGCGCTGGGACGAAGGCTACCGCCTCGCCCAGAGCCTCGCCGTCGCCGATACCGTGGACGGGGCCTATGCCGCCAACCTCCTCGGCAACGCCGCCCTGCCCAGAAGCGCCGAGGCCGCCGCCCTCTGGTACCGCCGGGCGGAAAGCTACGCGGAGGCGGCGGAGATGGAGGCCTTCACCTGGCCGCAGCTCGGCCTGATCCGGGTCCACCTGAGGCAGGGCAACGTGGAGGAAGGCGCCCGGATCTACGCGGCGCTGCAGTCCGATTTTCCCGACGATGCGCGTCTCCACCGCCATTTCGGCACCTCGCTCCTCGAAGGTCTAGGCGCGCCGGCAGGCACATCGCTCCTGCAGGGGCTCGACGAGGGGACCGAGAGCGAGGTGCCGCGGGCCCAGATCACGGAGGCCATCGCGGCGCTGGAGACCGCGCTGGCGCTCGCCGAGACCGATCCGATCACGCATATCAACCTCGCTGGGGCGGAGCTCTTGCTCCTCGAGCTCGATCTCGGGCAGGGCGCGCTTTCCGAGGGGGAGCTGGCGGCCCGCGCGGACACGATCATGCGCCGGTTCGAGCGCGCCAACGACCTTCTGCCGCTGGAGCAGAGCGCCATGGCCGCCTGGGCGCAGGGCATCGAGGGGCTCGCCAGCCTCGACGCGCTCTGCGCGGTCTCGCCGCAGCCCCTCGCCCATTTCCGGTTGACGGCGACCTTCTTCGACGGTCTCTTCGATCTCCTCGAACCCGCCACGCGGCGCATCGTCGCCTGCGGGGCGGACGGGTCCCGGGCCGCGCCCGTCGGCGACTAGTCGGTGGCGCTCACGTCATCCTGCTCCTGGGAGGGCGAGAAGACGAGCAGCGGCACGAGGAGCGCGCCCGCCCCGATCCCGATCCGGTTCACGCCGGTGCCCAGGGTGGCCTCGGGGGCAAAGACGACTGGCGTGCACTCCTCCGTTTCCGACACCGACGGTCTGCGCAGGCCGAAGGCATCCATGATGTCCTCCTCTTCGCTGTCCTCCACGCAGGGATCGCCCGAGGGCTCGTCACTGGTGGAGATCCGGGCCAGGACCGGGTTGCCCGCGGGCGGGACCGGGCCCGGCGGAAGCGTGGCGCAGGCCGAGCACAGGCAAAGGGTGGCCAGGACGTGAAGGGGCTTCATGCGGTGGCACGCTCTCGAAATACGCGATTAGCCTACCGCGGATGACCGGGTGGGGCGAGTCTTCGTTGCCCGTCGGCAGCCTCGTACGGCCCCGGCACCGGGTGCCGCCGCCCGGGCCGCCGCTCTCGGGCGTGCCGCATGTCAGGGGAGCGCTTTGAGGGCGTCTTGAGAGGATGAGGGCATGCGTCGCTCCGCCCGCTCTCCCCATACCTCTGCCCGCCGCCGGTCAAAAACCCCGCGCTCGGACGCGGTTTCCGGCGGCTGGGGCGAAAAACCTGGGCCCCTAGGCCCGCGCCGTCTTTCTGTTGCCGAAATCATCCCCGATAGTGCCGCGCAGGTGTACCCCGATCTGCAAGGACCGCCCCGTCCCATGGCCGAAGACCCGCGTCTGTCGATTATCGTCGTGAGCTACAACACAAGGGAGATGACGCTGGACTGCCTGCGCTCGGTCCATGCGGAGACGACGACCCCCTTCGAACTGATCGTCGTCGACAATGCCTCCTCCGACGGCTCCGCCGAGGCCATCGCCGCCGAGTTTCCGGACCTGCATCTGATGGCCGAGACGGAGAATCACGGCTTTGCCAAGGCCAACAACCTCGCCGCCAAGCACGCGCGCGCGCCCTACATCCTGCTGCTGAACCCCGACACGGTGGTGCTCGACGGTGCCCTCGATGCGCTCTACGCCTTTTCCAAGGACGTGCCGGAGGCCAGGATCTGGGGCGGGCGGAGCTACTACGGGGACGGCTCGCTCAATCCCAAGACCTGCTGGCAACGCATCACGCTCTGGAACCTCTTTTGCCGGGCCTCCGGGCTCTCAGGGCTGGGCCGCAACACCATGCTCTTCAACCCGGAGGCCTATGGCGGCTGGGACCGGGGCGAGATCCGCGAGGTGGACATCGTCACGGGCTGTCTCCTGCTCATCAGCCGCGCGGATTGGGAGAGCCTGGGCGGCTTCGACCTGACCTTCGTGATGTATGGGGAGGAGGCGGATCTTTGCCACCGCGCGCGGCATCTTTTGCACGCGCGGCCGCACATCACGCCGGCGGCCAGCATCATCCACTACGAGGGGGCCTCGGAGAAAGTGCGCGCCGACAAGATGGTGCGCCTCAACCGCGCGAAGGTGGAGCTCATCAAACGCCAGTTTCCGTCCTGGCAGCAATCTCTCGCCCGGGGGCTCTTCGCCCTCTGGCCGCTGTCGCGCCGCATCATCCTGGGCGCCCTGGGCCGCCCGTCGGCCAAGGACTGGGCCGAGATCTGGCGGCGCAGACGGGAATGGAACAGGGGATTTTGAGCCCGCGCCGTCGCCCGGGCGCGTGAGCGCCGCGGCAGAGGGCGACGCGGCCACCCGAGGCCCTGAAAATGGGAGGAGGTCACGACCCCGGGCGGCGAGCGAGAGGCCGGCGGAGCCGCCCGTCGCGCTCTTGCGTCATACCTCATGATGCCCGTGCCCGCCGTTCAGGCGAGCCCTTCGCGCCCCGCGCGCGCCAGAATTCGGCGGATTTGCGAAGCTGCCGCTTTGCTGTCCCCGCAATCGCGCCCCCTGCCGCATTTTTGACCGCCAGGCGAAGCGGCGCGCCGGCCCCGCGGCTCCACCTGTGGCTTGAATGGGGCCAAAACGGGTGGCCACGGCGAGAATCCCGGTTAAGCTTCTCCGGGACAGCGGGAAACACCGCTGAAACCTGGGAGAACAGCATGAACAAAACCCTCAGCCGCGCCTGCGTCGCGGCCCTCATCACGGCATTCGGCTCCGAGGCGCTCGCCACCGAATGGAACGTCTCGCTCTGGGGCCAGCGCCGCGCCTTCACCGAGCACGTGGAAAAGCTCGCCGAACTCGTCTCCGAGAAGACGGGCGGGGAGTTCACGATGAATATCTCCTATGGCGGGCTCTCCAACAACCGCGAGAACCTCGACGGGATCGAGATCGGCGCCTTCGAGATGGCGCAGTTCTGCGCGGGCTATCACCGCGACAAGAACCGCGTGATCACCGTGCTCGAGCTGCCCTTCCTCGGCGTGGCCAACCTCGACGAGGAGGTGGCGGTGTCCTCGGCCGTCTACAGCCACCCCGCCGCCACCGAGGAGATGGCGCAGTGGAATGCCCGGCTCCTGATGACCTCGCCCATGCCGCAATACAACATCGTGGGCACAGGCGAGCCGCGCGACAGCCTCGACGAATTCGACGGGCTCCGCGTGCGCGCCACGGGCGGGATCGGCAACGCGTTCAGCCAGGTGGGAGCCGTCCCCACCTCCGTGACGGCCACGGAGGCCTTCCAGGCCATGGAATCGGGCGTCGTGGACGCCGTGGCCTTCGCCCAGCACGCGCATCTTTCCTTCGGGACGATCAACCAGGCCGACTGGTGGACCGCGAACCTCAATCCCGGCACGGTGAACTGCCCCGTCGTGGTCAATATCGACGCCTATGAGAGCCTCTCGGACGCGCATCGCGCGGCCCTCGACAGCTCCGTGCCCGAGGCGCTCGACCACTACCTCGCCAACTACGCCGAGCTTCTGGAGCGCTGGGACAGTGTCCTGGCCGAGAAGAACGTCACGAAGGTCGAGATCGACGACAGCGTCATCGCCGAGTTCCGCGCCGCTGCCGCCGATCCGGTGCGCGAGGCCTGGATCGCGGACATGGAGGCGCAGGGCCTGCCGGGTCAGGAGCTCTACGACCTCGTGCAGGCGACGCTGAGCGATTTCCGCGAAAACAACATGTAAACTGCTCCATCACGCACCGGGCCTGTCCCGGGGCCTCTGCCCCAGAGGGAGAGGTCCCGGGTCGAGCCCGGGACGTGACGCGCATCACCCATGGCCTCCGCCTCCCCCGTCCTCGCCGATGGCTCGCTCCTGAGCCGGCTTGACCGCGCGCTCCTGCCCGTCGAGCGGGCGCTCGCCTTCGCCTCGGGCATCGCGGCGTTCTCGCTCATGTTTCTCGCCGTCTATTCCGTGGGCGGGCGGGAATTCTTCGAATCTCCCCTCCTCGGCTACGTGGACCTGATCGAGAGCCTCATGCCCTTCATCGCGATCCTGGGCATCTCCTACGTGCAGCGCGACGGCATCCACATCCGAATGGACATCCTCATCGGGCAGCTCTCGGGCCGTCTCCTCTGGGCCGTCGAGCTCTTGCTAACGCTCCTCATCTTCGGGCTCATCCTCGCGCTTCTCTGGGGAAGCTGGGCGCATTTCGACCGCTCCTTCGACTGCGCGCGCCCCTTCTGCTCGCGCGATTCGACCATCGACATCTCGCTCCCGCTCTGGCCGTCGAAGCTCATCGTGCCCATCGCCTTCGCCGTCCTGCTCTTGCGCCTCGCGCTCCAGACATGGGGCTACGCGCGCGCGCTCATCCTCGGGCTCGCGCGGCCCGTGGCGGTGCCCCTCCCCCTCTCCGCCGCCGATCAGGCCCAGGCGGAGGCCGCCGCCATGGACGGCGACAAATGACCAACGTGGAAATCGGGCTCTGGACGACCGGCGGCATGCTCGTCCTCGTGGTGCTGGGCATGCGCGTGGCCTTCGCGGCGGGGCTCGCGGGCTTCCTCGGCCTCGTCTGGATCCGCTGGAACGGGTTCGATTACGACCCGGGCCGGTTCTGGCGGGCCATGGATATCTCCGTGAAGATCGCGGGGCAGGTGCCGCATTCCAAGGTCTCCGCGCACACGCTTTCGCTCATACCGACCTTCATCCTCATCGGGTTTCTCGCCTATTACGCCAAGCTCACGCAGGGCCTCTTCGATGCCGCGAAGAAATGGATCGCCTGGGTCCCAGGTGGCCTCGCCGTCTCCACCGTCTTCGCCACGGCGGGTTTCGCCGCCGTCTCGGGCGCGAGCGTCGCCACGGCCGCCGTCTTCGCGCGCATCGCGATCCTCGAGATGCTGAAAGTGGGCTACAACAAGCAATTCGCGGCGGGCGTCGTGGCCGCGGGCGGCACTCTGGCGAGCCTCATCCCGCCCTCGGCCATCCTCGTCATCTACGCCATCATCGTGGAGCAGGACGTGGGATCGCTGCTGCTCGCGGGCTTCATCCCCGGCGTCTTCTCCGCCTTCGTCTACGCCACGCTCATCATCTCCATCGCCGTCCTCTTCAAGAGCGTGGGCCCGCCCGTCACCGGCTTCTCCTGGGGCGAGCGCTTCGCCTCGCTCCTGCCCGCGCTGCCCATCGTACTCGTCGTGATGATGATCATCATGTTCGTCTACAATCCCTTCGGCGATGCCTGGGGCACGCCCACCGAAGGCGGAGCCGTGGGCGCGTTCATCGTCTTTCTCTGGGCGCTGGCGCGCGGCATGCGGTGGCCGCAACTCAAGGACGCGCTGATCGAGACGGCAAAGCTCACCATCATGATCTTCACGATCATCTGGGGCGTGCTGATCTACGTGCGCTTCCTGGGCTTCGCCGATTTGCCGGGCGAGTTCTCCGCCTGGATCACCTCGCTCGAGCAAAGCCCCTGGATCACGCTCGTCATGATCCTCCTGGCCTATGCGGTACTGGGCATGTTCATGGACGCGATCGGGATGCTCCTCCTCACGCTGCCCGTCGTCTTCCCCGCCGTCATGGCGCTCAATGGCGGGCTCAATGTCGCCGCCGAGGACGCGGCCTTCGGCATGTCGGGCACGATGTGCGCCATCTGGTTCGGCATCCTGGTCGTCAAGATGGCGGAGTTCTGTCTCATCACCCCACCCATCGGGCTCAATTGCTTCGTGGTGGCGGGCGTGCGCGACGACCTCTCGGTGCAGGATGTCTTCAAGGGCGTGACGCCCTTCTTCCTCGCAGACGCGGCCACGATCGCGATGCTCGTGGCGTTTCCGGGCATCGTGCTCTGGCTGCCATCCCTCGCCTGATGGCGAGGCCCCGGGTCAGACCCGGGGCGTGTCGTTCTTGCGGTAGCGCTTGAGTTCCGCCCGCGCGACCTGCCTGCGGTGGACGGCGTCAGGCCCGTCTGCGAGGCGGAGCGTTCGGACGTGGGTCCAGGCCTGCGCGAGGGGCGTGTCCTGGCTGATCCCCTGCCCGCCATGCATCTGCACCGCCTCGTCGATGATCTCGAGCGCGATCCGGGGCGCGACCACCTTGATCTGGCTGATCCACGGGGCCGCGGCCCGGGCATCGCCATGGTCCATCATCCACGCGGCCTTGAGGCAGAGCAGCCGCGCCTGTTCGATCTTCATGCGCGCCTCGGCGATGATGTCGTAATTCGCGCCGAGCTCCGCCAGCGGCTTGCCGAAGGCCGTGCGCCGCGTGGCCCGTGTGCACATGAGCTCCAGCGCCCGCTCCGCCTGCCCGATGGCGCGCATGCAATGGTGAATGCGGCCCGGCCCGAGCCGCCCCTGGGCGATCTCGAAGCCACGGCCCTCGCCCAGAAGCATGTTTTCGGCGGGCACGCGCACATCGGTGAAGCGCATGTGCATGTGGCCGTGGGGCGCATCGTCGTGGCCGTAGACCTGCATAGGGCGCAGGATCTCGATGCCGGGCGTGGCGGCGGGGACGACGACCATGGAATGGCGCTGATGCTTCGGCGCGTCCGCGTCGCCGGTGCGGCACATGACGATGTAGACCTTGCAGCGCGGGTCGCCCGCCCCGCTGATCCACCATTTTTCGCCGTTTAGCACGTAGTCATCGCCGTCCCGCACGCAGGAGAGCGAGATGTTGGTGGCGTCCGAGGAGGCCACGTCCGGCTCCGTCATCGCGTAGGCGGAGCGGATGTCGCCCGCCATGAGCGGTGCGAGCCAGGCCTCCATCATGGCCTCGGTGCCGTATTTGAGGAAGACCTCCATGTTGCCGGTATCGGGCGCGTTGCAGTTGAAGACCTCTGCACCGAGGGGCGTCTTGCCCATCTCCTCGGCGAAATAGGCATATTCGACGGTGGAGAGCGCGTGCTCGGCCCCCGACCACCAGAAATTCCAGAGCCCGGCGGCGCGGGCCCGGGCCTTGAGCCCCTCGAGGATCTCGGCCTGCCGCGCGGTGTATTGCCAGCGGTCGCCCGTCCCGATCTCGGCGGCGTAGTCGTCCTCCAGCGGCATGACCTGCCCGGCGAGGAAGGCTTTGACCTGCTCCAGAAGCGCGGCCCGCGCCGGTGACAATCCGAGATCCATGCGCATTCTCCCTTGCCCTGTGGCGCCTCCGGGCGACACTATCAGGCCGGGAGAAAAGCGAAACATGCAGAGCTACGATCATGCCGCATTGGAGCGCGAGCTGGCCGAGCACGTGGAGGGGTTCACGACGCTCGACGGGCTCGAGAAGTTCTCTGGCGGGCAGTCGAACCCGACCTATGCGCTCACGTCTGGGGCGCGGCGCTACGTGCTGCGCTCGAAACCGCCAGGGCGGCTCCTGCCCTCCGCGCACCAGGTGGACCGCGAGTTTCGGGTGATGACGGCGCTGCGGGGCCAGGTCCCCGTGCCGCGGATGTTCTGCCTGAGCGGGGAGGAGAGCGCGCTCGGCCCGCAATACATCGTGATGGAGCGGGTGGACGGCACGGTGCATTGGGACCCGGCCCTGCCGGGCCTCGCGCCCGCGGATCGCGCGCGGGTCTACGACGCGATGAACGCCGCCCTCGCCGCGCTCCACGCGGTGGACCCCGGCAGCGTGGGCCTCGGAGATTTCGGAAAACCCGGCGACTACTTCGCCCGCCAGCTCGCCCGCTGGACCAAGCAGTACCGCGCCGCCGCGACCGAGCCCCGGCCCGAGGTCGAGTGGGTCATCGCCTGGCTCGAGGAGGCGATGCCGGACGATGACGGGCAGGTGGCCGTGGTTCACGGGGATTATCGGATCGATAACATGATATTCGCCGCCGATCATACCCTATCCGCCCTGCTCGACTGGGAGCTCAGCACGCTCGGGCATCCCATGGCGGACCTCGCCTACCAGGTCATGGTCTGGCGGCTTCCCAATGCGGGGCGATTCAAGGGGTTGGGCGGCCTTGACCGCGCTGCCCTGGGCCTGCCCTCCGACGAAGACTACGTCGCCGCCTACAGCGCCAGAAGCGGCGTCGAAGCCGCTGCGCACTGGAGCTACCACCTCACCTTCGTCACGTTCCGCTTCCTCGCGATCCTGCAGGGCGTGCTGCGGCGCGGCCTCGATGGCACGGCCTCCAATCCGCTCGGCGCCGATGTCATGCGGGCCGCCATCGAGCACCTGGCACGGGATGCAAAGCGCATCGCCAGCGGCAAGGACCAAAGCCGTTTCGAAACGGCCTAGGCGCCTTCGAAGGCGCTTTGACGCTCCGCCTCACGCCGGGGCGCAGGCGGCGCGGATCGCCTCGATATTTGCGCCATAGGGCGCCGGATCGCTGGGCGAGCCGCCCTTGAAGACCGCCGAGCCCGCCACGAGCACATCCGCCCCCGCCGCCGCCAGGCGCGGCGCCGTCGCGGGGCCCACGCCGCCATCGACCTCGATATGGACCGGGCGGTCCCCGATCGCGGCGCGGAGCGTGGCCACCCGTGGCACCGAGCTCTCGATGAAGCTCTGCCCGCCGAAGCCGGGATTGACGCTCATCACGCAGACGAGCTCCACCATGTCGAGGAGCGGTGTCACCGCCTCGACGGGCGTGCCGGGGTTGAGCGCCACACCGGGGCGCAGCCCCGCTCCGCGGATCGCCTGCAGCGTGCGGTGGATATGGGGGCCCGCCTCCACATGGGCGGTGAGGATATCGGCGCCGGCCTCCGCGAAGGCCTCGATATAGGGATCGACCGGCGCGATCATCAGGTGGACGTCCATCAGCGTCTTGATATGGGGCCGGATCGCCGCGCAGGTCGCGGCCCCGAAGGAGATGTTGGGCACGAAGTGCCCGTCCATCACGTCCACATGGATCCAGTCCGCGCCTTGGGCCTCCACCGCCGCGATCTCGGCCCCGAAGGCCGCGAAATCGGCGGCGAGGATGGAGGGGGCGATTTTCAGGCTGCGATCGAAAGCCATGGCGTGTCTCCGTGATGTCGCCGCGTGCGTAGCGAGGCGCCGCTTCTACCACAAGAAAAACACGTCCCGGGCCTGACCCGGGACCTCTTGGTCGGCAGGTGACGTGGAGGCCCGGGATCACGTCCGGGGCGGGTTGTCCTTGCCTGCACGCGTGGCCCGTGGTTTCCAAGAGGGATGGAAACGCTCACGCCCACTCACCTGCCCACGGCTCTCGATCCCGGCGAGCCGCGCAATCCCGGCATGGCCCTCGATCTCGACTGGGCGCTGAGCGTTCAGGCCAACACCTCCGCCATCGAGCGCCGCGCGGCCACGCTGCCAGGCCGCCGCACGGTCAAGAAGGCGCACCAGGCCGCCTGGCTCGCCAAGGCCGTCACCCTGATCGACCTCACCACGCTCTCGGGCGACGATACCGAGGGCCGCGTGCGCCGCCTCTGCGCCAAGGCGCGCCAGCCCATGCGCGCGGACCTCCTGGAGGCGATCGGCCTCCCCGGCCTCACCACCGGCGCGGTCTGCGTCTACCACGACATGGTGCCCGCCGCCGTCGACGCGCTCGCGGGCTCGGGCATTCCCGTCGCCGCCGTCTCCACCGGCTTTCCCGCCGGGCTCTCGCCGCTCCATCTCAGGCTTCAGGAGATCGAGGAGAGCGTGAAGGCCGGCGCCGCCGAGATCGACATCGTCATCTCCCGCCGCCACGTCCTGCAACGCAACTGGCAGGCGCTCTATGACGAGACGCGCGCCATGCGCGAGGCCTGCGGAGACGCGCATATGAAGGCGATCCTCGCCACGGGCGAACTCATGACGCTGCGCAACGTGGCCCATGCCTCCATGGTGTGCATGATGGCGGGCGCCGATTTCATCAAGACCTCCACCGGCAAGGAGGCCGTGAACGCCACCCTCCCGGTCTCCCTCGTCATGATCCGCGCCATTCGCGACTACCACGCGCGCACGGGCTACCGCGTGGGCTACAAGCCCGCAGGGGGCATCTCCAAGGCCAAGGACGCGCTCACATACCTCGCGCTCATCAAGGAGGAGCTCGGCGACCGCTGGCTCGCGCCCGATCTCTTCCGCTTCGGCGCGTCGTCCCTTCTAGGCGATATCGAGCGCCAGATCGAACACCATGTCACCGGGGCCTATTCCGCGGGCTACCGGCACCCGATCGGATAGGCCATGAAGACCGCGCTTCTCCACGCCGCCCTCGCCGCGCTGCTGGCCCATGGGGGCCAGGCGCAGACCCTCGACCAGGGGGCCGATGGCGTGTGGGCCACGCTCGAGGGCGTGGACAGCGCCGACTTGGCCATCCGCGGCTGGACGCTGGCAGGCACCAGCGCGCTCCCCGCCGGGGAGCAGACCGGCCTCCTCGTGACGTTCTGGCGCTCCCAGACCGGCACGCTCGTGCGCTGCGTCTTCTCTCTGGTGAGCGCCTCGGGCGCGCAAAGCTTCGAAACCTGCTCGGTGGCCGCGCAACAGACCGCGCGCCAAAGCGGCGCAGACGGGGGCGGCGCAGACGGGGGCGGCGCAGAGGGGGGCGACGAATGAGGCGGGGGAGGCCGATGCCGCGCCTCGCCGGGCCACGGACGGGCCCGCACTGTCCCGTCCTCCTCAAAGAGGACCACGGCGACCGCTGGCTCGCGCCCGATCTCTTCCGCTTCGCCGCGTCGGCGCGTCTCGGGGATATCGAACACCATGTCACCGGGGCCTATTCCGCGGGCGACCGGCACCCGGTAGGTTAGCGGCGTGGAACAGATCTTCATCCTCGTGGTCTTCCTCATCGCGGCGACGCTCGGGCCGGGGACGATCCTTGTCCTCATCGCCGCGCTCTGGATCTGGACGCTTTTCGACCCGATCCGCGTGGTGCGGCCACATCCCCCTCGCGGGCCGGCCGCGCGCCGCCTCGGCCACGTGCTCCTCGGCGCCGCGTTCGCCCTGACCCTCGCGCTCATGCTGTTCGGAAAGACGTTCCCATGACCATCAAAGAGATCTTCGACACCATGGATTACGGCCCCGCCCCAGAAAGCGCCTCGGAGGCGCTGGCCTGGCTCGTGGACCAAGGCGACCGCTTCGGGCAGTTCATCGATGGCGCGTTCACCGCGCCCACGGACGATTTCGAAGCGAAGAACCCGGCCAACGGCAACGTGCTCGCCACGCTGAGCCAGGCCACCGACGCCGACATCGCCGCCGCCCACGCCGCCGCGAAAAAGGCGCAGGGCCCCTGGGCGAAAAGCGGCCATGCCCGCGCGCGGGTGCTCTACGCCCTGGCACGGCTCGTGCAAAAGAATGCCCGCCTCTTCGCCGTGCTCGAGACGCTCGACAACGGCAAGCCCATCCGCGAAAGCCGCGATATCGACGTGCCCCTGGTGGCGCGGCATTTCTACTACCATGCCGGGATGGCGCAGCTCATGGAGGCGGAGCTACCCGACCGCGCGCCGCTGGGCGTCTGCGGTCAGATCATCCCGTGGAACTTCCCGCTTCTGATGCTCGCCTGGAAGGTCGCGCCGGCGCTCGCCATGGGCAACACCGTGGTGCTGAAGCCGGCCGAATACACGTCGCTGACCGCGCTCCTCTTCGCCGATATCTGCCGCCAGGCGGGCGTGCCGAAAGGAGTTGTTAACATTCTCACCGGCGATGGCGCGGTGGGGGAAAAGTTGACAGCTGTCAACTTCGATAAAATTGCGTTTACAGGCTCCACCGCCGTGGGCCGAGCGATCCGCAAGGCGACGGCAGGCCGCGGCATCCCGCTCACGCTGGAGCTCGGCGGCAAAAGCCCCTACATCGTCTTCGACGACGCCGACATCGACAGCGCCATCGAAGGCCTCGTGGACGCGATCTGGTTCAACCAGGGCCAGGTCTGCTGCGCGGGCTCGCGGCTCCTGGTGCAGGAGGGCATCGCCGAGGGCTTCTACGTCAAGCTTCGCGCCCGCATGGGCACGCTCCGCGTGGGCGACCCGCTCGACAAATCCATCGACATCGGCGCCGTCGTCGATCCCGTGCAGCTGCAGACGATCAAGAGCCTGGTGGACGCGAACACCGAGGGCGAGACCTACCACGCCCCCGGCCCGCTCCCGGCGGAGGGGTGCTACTACCCGCCCACGCTCATCACCGGGCTCTCGACGGCCTCGCCCCTCATGCAGGAGGAAATCTTCGGCCCCGTCCTCGTGGGCACGACTTTCCGCACGCCCGCCGAGGCCGTCCAGATCGCCAACAACACCCGCTACGGCCTCGCCGCCACGCTCTGGACGGAGAACGTGAATCTCGCCCTCGACGTCGCGCCCAAACTCGCCGCAGGCGTCGTCTGGGTGAACGCCACGAACCTCTTCGACGCCGCGGCAGGCTTCGGCGGGGTGCGCGAGAGCGGCTTTGGCCGCGAGGGCGGCTGGGAGGGCCTCCTCGCCTATACGAAGCCCAAGACCGCGGGAAAACCCGCCAAACCCATCGCGCCCCACGAGGGAGACGGTGCGCCGGAGGCGGGCATCGACCGCACGCCCAAGCTCTATATCGGTGGCAAGCAGGCCCGCCCCGACGGCGGCTATTCCCGCGCCGTCCACGGCCCCCGCGGCGCGCTGCTGGGCCAGGCGCCGGAGGCCAACCGCAAGGATATCCGCAACGCCGTCGAGGCCGCCGCCGCGAGCCCCTGGCGCAAGATGACGGGCCATGCCCGCGCGCAGGTGCTCTACTTCATGGCCGAGAACCTCGCCGCCCGCGCCGACGATCTCTCCCGCCTGATCGACGCCCTGACCGGCAAGCGCAGCGGCGCGGCAGAGGTGGAAACCACCATCCAGGCCCTCTTCACCGCCGCCGCCTGGGCCGACAAGCTCGACGGCGCAGCCAAACCCGTGCCCCTGCGGGGCGTGGCGCTGGCCATGCGGGAGGCGGTGGGCACCGTGGGCCTCATCGCCCCCGACGCGCATCCCCTCCTCGGCCTCGTGGCCCCCGCCGCCGCCGCCCTCGCCATGGGCAACAGCGTCGTGGCGCTGGCCTCCTCCCCTTACCCGCTCGCAGCCCTCGAGCTCGTGCAGATCCTCGAAACCTCCGACCTCCCCGCCGGCGCGCTCAACATCCTCACCGGCGCGCCCGAACCGCTGTCGCAGACCCTCGCCGAACACCTCGCGCTCGACGCGCTCTGGTCCTTCGCCCCGCGCGGCCTCGCGGCAGGCATCGAGGCCGCCTCCGCGGGCAACCTCAAACGCACCTGGATCAGCGAGACGGAGCGGCCCTGGGCGGCCGCCGACATCCGAGAGGCGCTCGACCACGGCACCGAAGTGAAAACGATCTGGGTCCCCTACGGCGAGGGCTGAGCGCGCCAGGGAATTCGCCGGACCAACGCCCGAAACATCCCAAAGCCACAGCGCGCGGTCGAACCCTTCTTTGTGCCCCGTACTTCCGCCGGAGGCACTCCCGCCCCATCCACGCGCACCGAGCCCGCGGCGACGCGCCCCCGAGCGAAGCGAGGCCACCGAAGGCCGAACGCGCCAGCGTGAGGGGGAGGCGGGCGGGCCCAGAACTCGAGGAAAGCCCGCTACTCGCCGCCGAAGAGCGGCTCCACCCGCCGGTCCCAAAACCGGCGCACCCGCACCGCGATCGCCCAGTAGAGCGCGAAAAGCCCCACGAGCACCGCGATGTTGAAATACGGGATCAGCCGCACGTCCGGCCCCGCGACGGGGCGGATCGAAATCGCGTTGGGATAGATCGTCAGCAGCTCGCTCCGCCAGCCGTAATGGCGAACCACGTACCAGGCATCCGCCTCTGCCCGCGCCGCCGCCTGGGCATCCGATTGCAGGTTCGAACTGTCGAGCTTGAAATAGGGCGGCCAGCCGAAACCGGTATCCTCGTTGCGGTAGACATAGGACCGTCCGTCCGCGCGCTGCGTGTTGATCAGCCGCAGATCCCGGTTCGCCAGCGTGTTGTCGTTGCCGCTATCGGCCTGCGCGTAAAAGATCCGGTTCCACCCGGTGAAGTCTTGGCGCAGGATCTCCGTCCCGTTCACGCGCACGATATCGCGGTCGGGCAGCGTGTAGTGCAGGAACCCCGCCACGATCAGGAAAAAGATTATGCGGATCGTCCAGCGGACGTAATACATGGCGCGCTCCTCACTGGTAGTGCTGCACGTAGAGCATGATGCTGATGAATGCGAGAAACGCCATGGGCAAGCCGTAGACCCAAAAAATCAGCTGCCGCCGGAGCCCGCGGTCGAACTTGGCGAGTTCCTGGCGCAGCCAGGCGTCGCGGCTGCCCACCATCCCGTCCACGCGCCACCGTTCCTTGAGTTTCTCCTGCCGCAGCGCGCGGGCGATATAGGAGATCACGACGTAAAGAACGGTCGAGATCACCATGAAGACGACGAAGAGGCGGAGGATGACCATCGAGGGGTCCTTTCGGGCTGCGGGGGCCGGCGGCCGCTCGGCCCTGCCCCATCGACATTTATCGCGCCCAGACAAGAGGTCCAAGACAAGAGGTCCAAGGCACGGGGTCCGGGGCACGGGGTCCGAGGCGCACTGCCGGGACGGCGCGCGCCACGGCATGGAGTGCGCGGCGGGGCGGCATCAGAGCTCCGGCCGCCAATGCTGGGGCTGGACCGCGAGCGCCAGGAGCAGCACCGGCCCCCAGAGCAGCCCGGCCAACCGGCCGAGACCGGCGAAATGCGAGGCCCCCGCCACGAGGGCGCGGGCCGGCACGCCCTGCAGCGCATAGCTCCCCGCGAAGGCCAGCGCCGACAGAGCCCAGAGCAGGAAGGCCGACACCGCGAGGTTGACGCCGAGCGCCAGCATGCTCTCCGGCAGCCTGCGGCCGAGCCAGGTGGGCAGCGTCCACGCCGCCGCCACCAGCAGCACGCCCGGCCCGATCAGGGCGATGGAATAGAGCGAGGCCTCCTCAACGGTCATCGTGGAGCCCGCGCTGCGCGTTGAACGTGTAGGAGATCATGAGGCACGGAAACCAGAGGAGCGCGGAGACGGCGGTGTTGAACGCCACGCCTCCGGCGAGCCCCGCGCCCGCGCCCGTAGCTATGGCCGCAGCGCCGAGCCAGACCACGTGCCAAGCCACCACCCAGGCCGCGCCGAAGAGAAACGCCCAGAGCGCGCCCATGGCGAATTCTCCCGCCGTTCGGGGGCGGTCGCGGAAGCCCCGCAATCCCACGAGGATCGCGATAACGGCGGGGGCGAGGAAGGTGGCGGTGAGGATCACGGACGGCTCCGCATGGAATGGACATCGGGGCGGCAGGCGGCGCGCGCTGCTAGGGCCGCGTGGTATGCCCCTCCCGGGGCACGGTGCAAGCCATGCACGCCGCGCCCGCCCGGCCGCGCCCGCGGCTGCCTGCCGGAGCGCCGCGTCATGTGTCCCCGTCGTCTCCGCCACCGCCGATGAGGCCGAAGCGCCCGGCGAGGGCGCCCACCACGAGGCCCACCGCCGCCCCGATGGCCACGGTGCGCCCTGCGGTCTCCTGCCAGCCCGCGGCGTCGGCGGCGTATTCGGCGGCGAAGTAGAGGACGAGACCCGCGAGGATCACGACCGACCAGCGACCCACCGGGCCGAACCCGTTCCTCTTATTCGCCATGGCGGGCCTCCCCGCGGCGTTGCGGGATCCGAGGCGCGCCCGCGCGGCGTGTCGGGTGCGTGGCAGGCATGGGACTGTGCATCTTTCCTCGCGACGTGGTGGATCAGCCCTCCAAATGTAGGAAGCCCACCGCAGAAAACAGCCATGGCCGTCGCCGCGTATTCGCGCGATTTGCACCGCCCGTGACACGGGGACTTATACGGGGACTTACACGGGGCCTTTTCATTCCCGCCGCGGCGCGCCACGCTCTACCCATGAGACTGGACGGAAAAACCGCCATCGTCACCGGGGGCGCCTCGGGCTTCGGCGCGGGCATCGCGCGCAAATTCGCGGCCCTGGGCGCCCGCGTCGTCGTGGCCGATATCGACCTCCCCGGCGCGGAAAAAATCGCCCGGGAGGTGGGCGGCGCGGCGGCGCAAGTGGACGTGTCGAGCGGCGCCTCCGTCGCCGCGCTCTGCGCGGAGTGGCAAAGCGCCGACATCCTCGTCAACAATGCGGGCATCACCCACATGCCCGCCGCCATGGAAGAGGTGAGCGAGGCGGATTTCGACCGCGTCCTCGCCGTGAACGCCAAGAGCGTCTACCACTTCGCCCGCGCGCTCGTGCCCGCCATGAAGGCGCGCGGCGCGGGCGTCATCCTCAACGTGGCCTCCACCGCGGGCGTCTCGCCCCGGCCGCGGCTCAACTGGTACAATGCCTCCAAGGGCTGGATGATCACCGCGACAAAGGCCATGGCGGTGGAGCTCGCCCCCCACGGCATCCGCGTCAACGCGCTCAATCCCGTGGCGGGGGAGACACCGCTCCTGGCCTCCTTCATGGGGGGCGACACGCCCGAGACGCGGGAGAAGTTCCTCGCCACCATCCCGCTCGGCCGCTTCTCGCAGCCCGAGGACATGGGCGCGGCGGCGGCGTTCCTCTGCTCCGACGAGGCCTCCATGATCACGGGCGTCGCGCTCGAGGTCGATGGCGGGCGCTGCATCTGATGCCGCGCGTGCCGGTTGAGATCATGCTCTTCGCAGGCACCTTCGAGAGCCAGCAGGTGGCCTTCGCCCATCTCTACGACATCGGGCCGGAGCTCGATCTGGGCGAGGTGGAGGTGATCTGCAAGGAGGATCCCGCCGCACGCCTCGGCCATTACTTCGCGCCCGAGCAGGTGGAGCTCATCGTGGACACGCTGGGCCTCCACACGACCGTGGTCATGGCCTTCCCGGAGGCCGGGCCGGTGCCCGCCTCGGGGCTGCTCTTCCCGCTCGGGCGCTTCACCGGCACCCGCGTGCGGGCATGAGAAACCTCATCACCGATGTGGGCGGGCTCCTGGTGGGCCATGCCCATGACGCGGCGCTCCGCTCCGGCGTGACAGTGCTCACCGCCCCGTGGGCCTTAACCGCGGGCGTCCATGTCATGGGCGGCGCGCCGGGCACGCGGGAGACCGACCTCCTCGCGCCCGACCGCCTCGTGCAGGAGGTCGATGCCCTCGTCCTCGCCGGCGGCTCCGCCTTCGGGCTCGCGGCCGCCGATGGCGTGACGGAGGCGCTGCGCGGGCAGGGGCGCGGTTTTTCCGCTGGCGAGATACGCGTGCCCATCGTGCCCGCCGCGATCCTCTTTGATCTGGCCAATGGCGGCGCGAAGGACTGGACAGCGAACCCCTACCCCGACCTCGGGGCCGCGGCGTTGGCGGAGGCGCGCGACACCTTCGCGCTGGGGTCGGTGGGCGCGGGGTTCGGCGCCACCGTGGCGAGCGCGGCGGGCCCCATGGCGGGCGGGCTGGGCTCCGCCTCCGCCACGCTACCCTCGGGCCACCGCGTGGGGGCGCTCGTCTGCGTGAACGCGCTGGGGTCGCCCTGCGACGGCGAAGGCCGGTTCTGGGCCGCGCCCTTCGAGCGGGACGCAGAATTCGGCGAACGCGGCACGCCCCCGCGCGCGCCGGACGCCCCACCCACGAAGCTTTCGGCCCAGAACACCACCATCGCCATCGTGGCCACCGACGCAGACCTCACCCAGGCGGCGTGCACCCGCCTCGCCACCGCCGCCCATGACGGGCTCGCCCGCGCGCTCCTGCCGTCGCACACACTCTTCGACGGCGACCTCGTCTTTGCCGCCGCCACCGGCGCGCATACCCTGAAAGACCCGGTCGCGGACGCTATCGCGCTGGGCCATGCCGCGGCCACCTGCCTGGCGCGGGCCGTGGCGCGGGGCGTCCACGCCGCCTCCGATCATCCGGGTGGCGCGCGGGCCTGGCGCACTATCTATGGCTAAGACGACCAGGAGGAGGCCGCCATGCTCGACACCGCCACCAATCTCACCGGGATGCTCACCGATCCCGCGCTGCTCGCCACCCAGGCCTACATGGACGGCGGCTGGCACGACGCCACCTCGGGCGCGACCTTCGCGGTGACGAATCCCGCGCGGGGCGACGTGATCGCCCATGTGGCCGACCTCGACCGCCGCGACGTGGCCTGCGCGATCGAGGGCGCGCGCGTGGCGCAGATCGCCTGGGCCGCCCGACCCGCCAAGGAGCGCGCGGGCATGCTCCGCCGCTGGTACGAGCTCATCATGGAAGCCCAGGACGACCTGGCCACGATCCTGACCGCGGAGATGGGCAAGCCTCTCGCGGAAGCGAAGGGCGAGATCGCCTACGGCGCCTCCTTCATCGAGTTCTTCGCCGAAGAAGCAAAACGCATCTACGGCGAGACCGTGCCCGGCCACGCCCCCGACAAGCGCATCACGGTGATCAAGCAGCCCGTGGGCGTCGCGGCCTCGATCACGCCGTGGAATTTCCCCAACGCCATGATCACGCGGAAGGCGGGGCCGGCGCTGGCAGCAGGCTGCGCCTTCGTCGCGCGGCCCTCGGAGCTCACCCCGCTATCGGCGCTGGCGCTCGGCGTGCTGGCCAGCCGCGCGGGGCTCCCCGCGGGCCTCCTCCAGTTCGTGCCCTCGAACGATGCCTCCGCCATCGGTAAGGAGTTCTGCGAGAACGATACGGTGCGCAAGATCACCTTCACGGGCTCCACGCGCGTGGGCCGCATCCTCCTCGAACAGGCCGCGCCACAGGTGAAGCGGGTCTCCATGGAACTCGGCGGGAACGCGCCCTTCATCGTCTTCGACGACGCCGACCTCGACGCCGCGGTCACGGGGGCCATCGCCTGCAAGTTCCGCAACAACGGGCAAACCTGCGTCTGCGCCAACCGCATCTACGTGCAGGCGGGCGTCTACGACGCCTTCTCGCAGAAGTTCCGCGCCGCGGTGGAGACGATGTCGGTGGGCGACGGCTTCGAAGGCGCCGATTTCGGCCCGCTCATCTCCGGCCCCGCCGTGGAGAAGGTGAAGGATCACATCTCGGATGCGACGTCCAAGGGGGCGGAGGTCTTCCTCGGCGGCGCGCCCCACGACCTCGGCGGGCAGTTCTTCCAGCCCACCATCCTCACCGGCGTCACGCAGGAGATGAAGGTGAGCCGGGAGGAGACCTTCGGCCCCATGGCGCCCCTCTTCCGGTTCGAGAGCGAGGACGAGGTCATCGCGATGGCCAATGACACGATCTACGGGCTCGCCGCCTATTTCTACGCCCGCGACCTCTCCCGGGTCTACAAGGTGGCCGAGGCGCTGGAATACGGGATCGTGGGCATCAATACCGGCATCATCTCCACCGAGGTCGCGCCCTTCGGCGGCGTCAAACAATCGGGCCTCGGGCGCGAGGGCTCGCGCCACGGGATCGATGAATTCCTGGAGCTGAAATACCTCTGCATGAGCGTCTGAGGCCGGGATTGCCTCCGGCGGCCCTCCGGGGGAAGTACGAAGCACAAAGAAGGGGGCGCCCGTTTTCTTTGTGCCCCGTACTTCGGGGGTGTGGGGGCTGGCCCCCACGAGACCGCGGCACGAAAAAGGGCCGCCCCGAAGGACGGCCCTCTCGTCAGACTGCCCGTGGCTTAGGCCTCGACGACGTCCGCTTCGATCGCGCGGGAGCGCCCGATCTCGATCTTCCGCGGCTTGAGCGCCTCGGGCACCTCGCGCACTAGATCGATGTGGAGCATGCCGTTCTCGTGGGCCGCGCCCGTCACCTTGACGTGGTCGGCCAGGTGGAAGCGGCGCGAGAAGGCACGCGTGGCGATGCCGCGGTGGAGGAACTTGCGTTCGGCGGTGTCGTCGTCCTTCTTGGCGGAGACATGCAGCGCATGCTCTTTCACCTCGACATCGAGCTCATCGGCGGTGAAGCCCGCGACGGCGATGGAGATGCGGTAGGCATCGTCGGCCGTCTTTTCGATGTTGTAAGGGGGATAGCTCTGCGCGCCGGCGTCGTTGGTGAGGACACGGTCCATAAGGTCGGCCATCTGGTCGAAACCTACGGTGGCGCGGTAAAGCGGTGCAAAATCAAGGGTACGCATGGTGACATCCTTTTCAAAGCGATGGGTGCGATGCCCTGCCCCGATCCGGGCCCAGGGCGGTTATGGTCGGAGCCTCATCGGCCTCCGATGGTAGAGAGGTGGGGAATGCGCGGGCGTCCTTCAAGGGACGACGCCCAGGAATTAGGACCGCGATAACAGAGCCTTACCCTCAGGGGCGCACGGTTTTGGCGCCGAGCCCCGGATTTGATTGCCCGATGCGCCGGATCTGCGGAGGGGCGTCCTGGAAGACGCCCTTGCCGGCTTCGAGTTCCGCTCGCAGGGTGGCCACCTGCCGCTCGAGCCCGGTGCCCAGCGAGACCTGGCGCCCGTTCACCTGGGCCTGGGCGGAGATCACCGAGGCGATCTCCGGGCGGGCGCCGGAAAAGGTGAAGACCGGCGCGCCCGAGCTGCCGGGTTCCACGTCGCAACTCAAGACGAGCATGCCGAACTGCCGCGCCATGACGCGGCAAGCCTCCTGCAGGGAGGGCGCCTCGGCCCGGTCGGCGCCGTAGCTGACCACCCCCACCCGGTCGCCCTTCCGCGGGCGGGAGGCGATGGCGAAGGGGTCGATCCGACCCTGACGGATGGGCTGCGCAAGCTCGAGGAGCGCCACGTCGTTCTTCACCCGGCTCGTGATGACGGCCTCGTCGAAGGCATAGCCGGGATGGATCACTGCGCGGCGGATCGGGCGATAGGCCTCGGCCCGCCCGTTGCGCCAGGCGGCGCGAAACTCGATGCGGGCGGGATCGATCCGCCGCCCCGTATTGCGGTCGAAAAGGCAGTGCGCGGCCGTGAGCACGAGCCTGTCGGAGATGAGCGCACCGGTGCAAAAGCCGCGCGCGCCGATGTCGAGGCGGCCCACGGCCGCCCATTGGCGCACCGCGTCGCCGGTCTCCAGCGTCTCGAGCGGGGTGTCGTCGGCGCGCGCCGCGCCGCCCCAAGCGAGGAAGAGGCCCGCGGCCAGGAGCCCCGCGCGCCAAAGGTGATGTCCAAGCGTCCGCGCCATGGGGGTCCGGTAGTGGCCAAGCATGGCGAAATTGGGGCGCCTCGCGGAGCAGTGATAGCGACGCGCGCGCAAGACGTGCTAGGCCCGCGCCATGCGATGCCGACCCCTGTTTCTGGCGCTCTGCGCCGGCCCCGCCCTCGCCGATCCCGCCGAGATCACGGCCATCGAGGCCATGCCAGCGGGCGAGGGGTGGCGATTTTCGGTGACGGTGGCCCATGGCGATACCGGCTGGGACGATTACGCCGATGGCTGGGAGGTGCGGCTGCCGGACGGCACCGTGCTGGGCACCCGCGTCCTCCTCCATCCCCATGTGACCGAGCAACCCTTCACGCGCTCTCACGTCGTGGACGTGCCGGCAGGCGTCGCACAGGTGGAGCTTTTCGTGAGCGAAAGCGTGGGCGGCTGGGGCGCGCGGGCCTATCCGTTTTCGCTGCCGCCGCGCTGAGGCAAAACCGCTTCGAAGTGGCTTCGCAAATCGTCCTAACTAATCGCCTTAGAAGGCGCGTGAGTAAGGCCGTTCGAACGGCCCTTACCGCCGCCCTTCCCGGAGCCAGGCCGCGAGGATGAGACCCGCCGCGAGTAGCAGAAACGCCCAGGCCGGGATCAGTGTCGTCACGCGGATATCGGAGGTCACGAAGGCCTCCCGCGGGGTGAGCCCGATCCAGCCGCGCCCGGCGGCGGGTCGGCCCGCGCGCACGTTGCGCAGGTCAGGCGATCCGTTCTCCAGCGCCACGACACCGCCGCGCAGGGGCGCGATGACGGGCGCGAGCACCTCGCCCGTGGCCAGCGTGTCGATGAACTCCCGCGGCGCCGCGGGGCCGAGCGCGATGACCGCGTCCTCCTCCCCCTCGCTCAGGCGGTAGAGGCCGAGCAGCGGGCCCTCATAGGTGGTCTCGAAGCGGCCCGGCGAGACCTCCTCGAGCGTGAGCTCCACCGTCTCCCCATCCGGGCGCGTGACCGTGACCGGGCCCACCGCGTCCCCCAACGTGCGGCGCAGGATGGTCATGACCTGTCCCTCGGCGGTGGCGGTGAGCTGCTCTTCCTCGAGCTCGGGCTCCTTCATCATCCAGTGCGCCAGGCGGCGCAGCAGCTCGAGCTGCGGCCCGCCGCCCTCGTAGCCGCGATCCCAGAGCCAGGCCTGATCGGAGGCCAGGAGCGCCACGCGCCCCTCGCCCACGCGGTCGAGCACCAGGAGCGGCCGCTCCCCCTCCCCGCTCATGACGACATTGCCGCGCTTGGGCGTCAGCTCCACCAGGCGGAACCAGCGGCCCCAGCCGCCCTCGGGCGCCAGCGTGTCGAGGCCTTCGGTCACCGGGTGCTTCTGACCCACATCCGTCAGCACGGGCGTGAATCCCTCCTCCACCACCCGCGCCGTGGGCGTGGCGGGCAGCGCGTCGCCCAGGGGCGAGCGGTAGAGCGATTCGGCGGAGGCGAAGTCGGGCCCGGCGGCCAGGAGCACCGCGCCGCCGCCCTCGATGTAGCGGCGGATGTTGTCCAGGTAGATCGCGGGCAGGATGCCGCGCCGCTTGTAGCGGTCGAAGATGATGAGGTCGAACTCGTCGATCTTCTCCTGGAAGAGCTCGCGCGTGGGGAAGGCGATGAGGCTGAGCTCCGTCACCGGGACGCCGTCCTGCTTTTCCGGCGGGCGCAGGATGGTGAAGTGCACGAGGTCCACGCTCGCATCCGATTTCAGGAGGTTGCGCCAGGTACGCTGGCCGGGATGCGGCTCGCCGGAGACGAGGAGCACGCGGAGCCGGTCGCGCACGCCGTTGATCTGGACGATGGCGGAGTTGTTGCGGTCGGTGAGCTCGCCCTCGGCCTCGGGCGTGGTGAACTGAATCACGTTCATGCCGCCATGGGGCAGCGTGAGCGGCACGTCGAGGTCCGCGCCCGCGGGCACCTGGAATTCCTGGGGCGTCTCGCCGTCCACGCTCACGAGCACGGGGACAAGGCCGCTCTCTGGTGCGGCGCCCAGGTCGTCGATGCGCAGCGTCAGCGTCACGGGCTCGCCCAGGATCGCGAAGGCCGGCGCTCCGGTGACGACGAGGCGGCGGTCCCAATCCTCGGCTCGGCCCGTCTGCAGGAGGTGGAGCGGCGCGGGCAGGTCGGGTGCGGCCTCGATATCGTGGGCGCGCCCGTCGGAGAGGACGACGATGCCCGAGATGCGCGCCTGCGGCGCCTCCGCTAGCGCCTCCGACACGGCGGCCATGAGCGCGGTGCCCGCGTCGCCCGGCCCGTCGGGGACCCGCGTCACGCGGAGCTCGGTGTTGCCGCGCGCGGCCACCTCGCGCTCGAGATCGGCGAGCGCCTGCGCCGTTTGCTCCGTCCGGTCCGACAGGCCCTGGGAGGCCGTGTCATCGACGATGGCGAGCACGATGTCGGAGAGCGGGTTGCGCTCCTCCTGCTGGAGCGAGGGGTTCGCCACCGCGCCGCAGAGCGCGAGCACGGCAAGACCACGGAGCCACCAGCCCGCGAGCCCGCGCCAGGCCCCGAAGGCCACGAGCGCCAGCGCCAGGCCGAGCGCCGCATAGATCGCCACCATGGGCAGAAGCGGGTCAAAGATCACCTGCCCGCCCATCACTGCCCCAGCCTGTCGAGGAGCGCGGGCACATGGACCTGGTCGCTTTTGTAGTTGCCGCTCAGGACATGCATGATCAGGTTCACCCCGAACCGCAGCGAGATCTCGCGCTGCCGCTCCCCGGCAAAGCCCGATCCCACGCGAAAGCGCCAGTTGCCACCGCGATCTATGGCCCAGGCGGAGGCCCAGTCATTGCCGCCCACGACCACGGGCGTCACGCCGTCATTGAGGTTGCGGAAGGGCATCCCCTCCACCTGTTCGGCGTCCGCAGGCGCCGCCTCCACCCAGACGGGCGCGCCGATGGAGCGGCCCGGGAAATCCTGGAGGAGGTAGAAGGCGCGGGTGAGGACATGGTCGTCCGGGATGGGCTCGAGCGGCGGGATGTCGAGCGGGCGCGCGAGCTCCTGAAGCTTGCGCGCGGCCGGGGACGTCGCCCCGAAGCGCGCCGCATCGCCGTCGCGCGTGTCGAAGAGGATCATGCCCCCGCCCCGCAGGTAGCGGTTGAGCCGGGCATAGGCCTCCGCGCTCGGTGTGGGCTGGGCGGGCGTCACGGGCCAGTAGAGGAAGGGGAAGAAGGCCAGCTCGTCGGCCTCGATATTGACGCCGATGGGCTCCTCCGGCTCCACCGAGGTGCGCTGGAAGAGCGTGCGGGAGATGCCGCGCAGCCCCTCGAGCGAGGTCTGATCGAGCGCCGGCTCTCCGGTGATGACGTAGCCCAGCACGACCTCCGACGTGGCGTCGAGGGCAAAGCCGTCTTGGGCCTCTGCGGGCATCGCGAAGACCGCGAGAAAGAGCGAGGCCGCCGCGGCCCGGGGCCCGGTGAGGCGGCCCGAGAGCCAGAGCGAGGCGAGAAGGTCCACGAGCAGCAGCGCGAGCCCGGCCATGAGGACAAAGCCCTTGAGCGGCGTCTCGCGGGTCACGTCGAGCCCTTCGACGGGGACGCGGGCGGGCCAGACGAAGGTGGAAAACGACGCCTCCCGCGGCACGGCATTAACTGCGATGGTCCGGTCCTCGCCGCTATAGAGGCCGGGTGGCAGGTCAGGGCCGGGGGTGGCTGTGGCCAGGAGTTCGCCCTCGATGCCCGCCGTCACGCCAGCGGGCTCGATCTCGCCGAAGCCGGTGAGGCGGCTTTCGGGCTGCCAGACCGTGCCGGCGAGATCCTCGGCGGTGGGCACCGGCGGGCGCGAGGAGATGGCGAGGCGCTCGAGCATCTCCACGAAAAGGCCCGAGAGCGGCAGGGAGGACCATTCCGCATTGGCCGTGACGTGGACGAGGATCACCTGCCCGTCGCCCACGCGCTTCCGCGTCACGAGCGGCGTGCCGTCGGTGAGCGTGGCGATGGTGCGCTCGGCGAGCTCGGGATCGGGCTGCGCCAGGACCTGCGCGGTGACGTTCACATCCTCGGGCACGGCGAGCCCGAAGAAGGGCGAGGCAGCCGCGAATTCGCGCAGCGTCTTGGGCTCGCCCCAGCTCATGGCGCCACCCACGGAGCGGCCCCCGGCGCGGAGCCGCACGGGCAATAGCGGATCCTCGCTGTCGCGTCCCAGATCGGCCGCGGCGAGGCGCGGGCCCGCGAAGCGCAGAAGGACGCCGCCCCGCTCCACCCAGTCGAGCACGTCCGGCGCGTCCGAGACCTGTGCCACATCTGCCAGCACGATCACGTCCGGGTTCGCGAGCAGGATGTCGGCCATGGCCCCGTCGATGAGGTCCGCCGTGGGCACGAGCGCCTGTTCGAGATAGTGCAGCGGCGACAGGAGCTGGAGCCCCTCGCGATCCTCGCGGCCCGCCATGAGCGCCACTTCCCGCCGGCGGAGACCATCGTCGGTGAGCGCCACGGCCCCGGTGGAGCGGCTGCCGGCCACGGCGAAGCGCGTGATCCGGTTGCGCAGTTCGGGCGGCAGGACGAGCGCCGTGCCCGCCTGCGCCGCGCCCTCGGGAAATTCCAGCGCGGCGGTGGTGAGGATGCGCTCGACGCCGGACGGGTCCCGCCCGAAGGCCTGGATCGTGGCGGTGAGCGCGCCTGCGCCGCGCAGGCGGTGGCCGGTGACGCGGATCTCGCCATCCTCGAAACGCACGGGTTCGAGCGCGAAGACGGGCCGCGGGCTTTCGAAGGCACGAACGGGGCCCTTCGCCTCGAGCGCGGCAAGGAGGTCTGCCCGCCCGGGGCGAGCGAGGCCATCGGACATCCAGAACGTCTCGAACCCGTCGAGTTCCGCCACGCGGGCGGCGAATTCCCCATGCGCCGTGTCATCGGGCAGCCAAGGCGCGGGCTGGAACCCGGCCAGGCGGGACGGCCAGTTCTCCGCGCCCTGGAAGGTCACATCGTCCTGGTCGGTGAGCTGGGCAATGGCCACCGCGCGCCCGTCACGGGCGGCGTCGGCCAGAAGCGCCTCCACCCGCTCCATGCGCGCAGCCCAGGTGGGCGCCTCCGCCCAACCGCCGTCGAGCAGCACGAGGATCGGGCCGCTCCCCGCCTCCTCGGTCTCGGGGTTCAGAACGGGGCCCGCGAAGCCCACGATCGCCGCGGCCACCGCGAGCATGCGAAGGAGCAGGAGCCAAAGGGGTGTCTTGTCACTCGTCGTCTCCTCGTCGTTCAGCCCGAGGAGAAGCGCCACACCGGGGAAGCGCCGCCGGATCGGCGCGGGCGGCACCGCGCGCAGGATGAGCCAGAGCACCGGCAGCGCCACGAGGGCAGTCAGGAGCAGCGGCGCGGCGAAGCCTATGGGGCCCAGCGTCCACATCAGCGGCGCCGTTCCAGCGCGCCGTAGAGCCAGAGCAGCGTGGGCTGCGCGGAGCTGTCGGTGTGGTGGACGCTGAACTGCCAACCCGCCGCCCGCGCCCAGCCCGCCAGCAGGTCCTTGCGCGCGGCCAGGCGGTCGAGATAGCGGTTTTTCAGATCGCCCGCCTTCAGCGTCTCGTAGAGCACGCCGCCCCCCATGGATTGAAAGATCGTGCGCCCGTCATAGGGAAACGCCTCTTCCTCGGGGTCGAGCACCATGAGGAGCGCGCCGCCCACGCCGCGGTCGGCGGCCTTCTTGAGCGCGTCTTCCACCGGCGCGGGATCGCCCATGAAGTCGGAGATGAAGAGCGCGCGGGAATGGGGCAGCATGCCCCGCGCCTCGGGCACGCCGAAATCGGCGGCCTCCCCCGGAATGCCGAGCGCGGCGGCGAGGCGTTCGATCTGGTGCTCGCCCGCGCGGGGCGGCAGGTCGAAGCCCGTGAAGCCCACCCGCTCCCCGCCCCGCAGGAGCAGGATCGAGGTCGCCAGCGCCAGAAGTCGTGCGCGCGCCGCCTTCGACGGATGCGCGCCGGAGGCGAAGTTCATGGAGGCGGCGTAGTCCACCCAGAGGATGACCGATTGCGCGATCTGCCATTCCCGCTCGCGGACGAATTCGGTGTCGGCCATGGCCGAGCGGCGCCAGTCGATCATGCGCGCGGCATCGCCCTGCTGCACCGGGCGGTACTGCCAGAAATCGTCGCCGGTGCCCGCCCGCCTGCGGCCATGGGCGCCAAGGAGGACGGTGGCGGCCAATTGCTCTGCCCCGGCCAAAAGCGCGGGAAACGGCGCGGAGAGCTCTTCAGCCGCCGCGCGCAGAGCCAGGGGCTCGGTCACGCAGCGGCCTCCGTCCGCGTGACCTGGGAGACGACGGTGTCGATGACGTGATCGATGCTTTCGCCCCGCGCGCGGGCCGAGAAGCTGAGCGCCATGCGGTGCCGCAGCACCGGCCGCGCCATGGAGATGACATCCTCGATCGAGGGCGCGAGGCGACCGCTGAGGAGCGCGTCGGCCCGCACCGTGAGCATGAGCGCTTGCGCGGCCCGGGGCCCTGGGCCCCACGCGACGTTCTCCCGCACGATCTGCGGCGCGCTGTCCTCCGCCGGGCGGCAGGCGCGCACGAGATCGAGGATCGTCTCCACGATGGCGTCGCCCACCGGCATCCGGCGCACGAGGGTCTGCGCGGCCATGAGCTCTTCGGTGGTGAAGACGTTGACCGATTCCGCGTCGCTCACGCCCGTTGTGGCGATGAGGATGTCCTTTTCCGTCTGCCGGTCGGGATAGGGGACGTTGACCTCCACGAGGAAGCGGTCGAGCTGCGCCTCGGGGAGGGGGTATGTCCCCTCCTGTTCGATGGGGTTCTGGGTGGCGAGCACATGGAAGGGCTTGCCCAGGGGGCGGGAGACGCCGCCCACGGTGACGGCCTTTTCCTGCATCGCCTGCAGCAGCGCCGATTGCGTGCGCGGGCTCGCGCGGTTGATCTCGTCGGCCATCAGGAGCTGGCAAAAGACCGGCCCCTCCAGAAAGCGGAAATTCCGCGTGCCGTCGGCGGCGGTCTCGAGCACCTCGGAGCCCAGGATGTCGGCGGGCATGAGATCGGGCGTGAACTGCACGCGCTGATCGTCGAGGCCCATGACCGTGCCCAGCGTATCCACGAGCCGTGTCTTGCCGAGCCCGGGCAGGCCGATGAGGAGCGCGTGACCGCCGGAGACGAGCGCCGCCAGCACCAGCTCCACCACGCGGTCCTGACCGATGAAACGGGCGCCGATGCTCTGGCGCGCGAGCTTCAGCTTCTCTCCCAGCTTCTCGATGTCGGCAACAAGGTCGATCTCGTCTGTCATGGTCTCTCTCCTCGCGCCGGCCTATGTGAGAACCTAACGTCGGAAGAGGGAATTGCAAAAAACATGTCGGCTGAAAATATCGTGAAACCCTCCGCGGAGAGCATCGCCGCCTCCGCCCAGGCAGCCCGCAAGAAAAAGGGGCATCCGCCGGTCCATGACTGGGACCCGCCCTTCTGCGGCGATCTGGACATGGAGATCCGGCGCGACGGCACGTGGTTCTACATGGGCACGCCCATCGGGCGGCCGGGTCTGGTAAAGCTCTTCTCCTCGATCCTCAGGAAGGACGGGGAGGATTACTTCCTCGTCACCCCGGTGGAAAAGGTGGGCATCCGCGTGGAGGACGCGCCCTTCGTAGCGCAGGATTTCAGCGTAGAGGGCGAGGGCGAGGCGCAGGTGCTCACCTTCACGACCCATGTCGACGACGAGGCCGCCGCCGGGCCCGACCACCCGATCCGCGTGGAGCGCGACCCCGACACCGGCGAGCCCGCGCCCTACGTGCTCATGCGCGCCAATCTGGAGGCGCTCATCGACCGCAAGAGCTTCTACCGGCTGGTGGACCTGGGCAAGGAGCATGACGGCTGGTTCGGGGTCTGGTCCTCGGGCCGCTTCTTTCCCATCATCCCCGCCGAGGAGCTTGGCGAGGAGCGGCCATGACCGCGCTTATCGTGGGGGCGGGCGCCGGGCTCTCGGCCGCGCTCGCGCGGAAACTCGCGGAGCGCGGTCCGGTGCACCTCGTGGCGCGCGGCGACAGGATGGCGGCCGTGGCCGCTCAGACCGGCGCGATCACGCACCAGGCCGATGCCACCGATGCCGCCGCGATCCGGGACATCATCGCGCGCCTCGACCGGCTCGACGTGGCGATCTACAACCCGTCGGCCCGGGTGCGGGGCCCCCTCGTCGATCTCGACCCCGAGGAGGTGCGCCGCGCCGTGGAGGTCACCGCCTTCGGCGCGTTCCTCCTGGGCCAGGCCGCCGCGGAGAAGATGCTGGCCCAGGGCCGCGGCACCATCCTTTTCACCGGGGCCTCGGCGGGCGTGAAGGGCTTTGCCAATTCCGCGCCCTTCGCCATGGGCAAGTTCGCCCAGCGCGGGCTCGCGCAGAGCATGGCGCGCGAGCTGCACCCCAAGGGCATCCACGTGGCCTGGATCAACATCGACGGCGCCATCGCCACGTCCGCCGGCTCCGACGCCCGACTCAGCCCCGACGCCATCGCCGAGAGCTACCTCCACCTCATCGACCAGCCGCCCTCGGCCTGGTCGAACGAGCTCACGCTGCGCCCGGCCGTGGAGACGTTCTGAATGCCCAGGTTCTGCGCCAACCTGACGTGGCTCTTCACGGAGCTGCCGCTCGTCGAGCGGGTGCGCGCGGCGGCGGAGGCGGGGTTCGAGGGGGTGGAGATCCTCTCCCCCTACGATGTGAATGCCCAGGAGCTCCGCGATGCTTGCGTGATCGCGGGCGTGAAAGTGGTGCTCATCAACTGCCCGCCGCCGAACTACACGGGCGGGGAGCAGGGCTGGGCCGCAGTGCCCGCGCTGAGGCACAGGTTCCGCCGCGATTTCGCGCGCGTTCTGCGCTATGCCGGCGTGCTCAAACCCGAATTCCTGCACATCATGGCGGGCGTGGCCGAGGGGCCGGAGGCCGAGGCCTGCTTCGTCGACAATCTCCGCTGGGCAGCCGCGGAGGCGCCCGCTCAGAAGATAACAATCGAGGTCATAAACCGCCGCACGATGCCGGGCTATTTCCTCCATGATTACGAGGCGGCCGCGCGCCTCCTCGACGCGGTGGGCGCGCCCAACGTGGCGCTGCAATTCGACACCTTCCATGCCCACCAGATCACCGGCGACGTCGCCGCCACATGGGAGGCGCACCGCGCCCGCGTGGGCCATATTCAGGTGGGCAATGGGGACGACCGGCACGAGCCCTCCGCCGCCCCTTTCGACCATCCGGCCTTCTTCGAGAGGCTCGATGCGGAAGACTACGGCGGTTGGGTCTCCGGCGAATACGAGCCCGCCCAAGGGACGCTCGCGGGCCTGGGCTGGATCCGCTGACGCGGGATCTCGACGTGGGCTATGGGGCGTTGAGGCCGGCCCGCTGGCGCGCCCGGCCTACTTGTCCTCGTCCTCGTCCGTCTTGTCGTCGTCCGGCAGGTTGAAGAAGCTGTCGGCGTCCGGGACGTCGTCGCTCCTGTCGTCGTCTTCGTCCTCGGCCCCGCCGCTGAGCGAGAAGGTCTCGAGCCCGCTGATCGACGTGGGGATCTTGGGCTCTGCGGCGTCCATCTCGAGGCTCTGTTCGGTGCTCACAAGCTTGCGCCGCTCGTCATCGGACATGGCCGTGCCCTCGGCGGCCTTCTTGGCGTTGGCCTTCTGCACGGCGGCGTCGAGCTCGGACTGCTTGCAGAGGCCGAGGGCGACGGGGTCGATGGGCTCGATATTCGAGATGTTCCAGTGCGTGCGATCGCGGATCGACTGGATCGTGGGCTTCGTCGTGCCCACGAGCTTGCCGATCTGGCCGTCCGAGAGCTCCGGGTGGAACTTCACGAGCCAGAGGATCGAGGCGGGCCGGTCCTGGCGCTTGGAGAGCGGGGTGTAGCGGGGCCCGCGGCGCTTCTCCTCGCCCTGGGCGGCGGCGTAGTATTTGAGCTTGAGCTTGTGGGCCGGGTTCTTTTCCGCCTCGTCGATCTGGTCCTGGTCGAGCTGGTTGTTGGCGACGGGATCGAAGCCCTTGACGCCCGCGGCCACGTCGCCGTCGGCGATGCCCTGCACCTCGAGCTCGTGGAGGCCCACGAAATCGGCGATCTGCTTGAAGCTGATCGTCGTGTTGTCCACCAGCCAAACGGCGGTGGCCTTTGCCATGATCGGTTTTCCGTCGGCCATCCTTGCCTCCATTCGAATGCACTTTCCCCGCTGCCTCGCGGCGGTCCCGGGCGCCGGGACAGGTTACCTTGTGGGGAAACTTGGCAGCGATATAAGCGGGAGGACCTGAAAGGGAAAGCCCCGATATGCGTCTCCTCGCACTGCTGCTCCTCCTGCTCGCCGCCCCGCTCCGGGCGGAGGGCGAGCGTCCGGGAGACTTCGACTACTATGTGCTGGCGCTGAGCTGGTCGCCCAACTGGTGCGCGCGCGAAGGCGATGCCCGGGATGCCGCGCAATGCGCGCGCGACCTCGGCTGGTCGCTCCACGGCCTCTGGCCGCAATTCGAACGCGGCTGGCCCTCCTTCTGTCCCACCGCAGAGCGCGCGCCGTCGCGGGCCATGACCGGCGCCATGGCCGACATCATGGGCTCCGGCGGTCTGGCCTGGCACCAATGGCGCAAGCACGGCACCTGCGCGGGCACGAGTGCTGCGGCCTATTTCGAGGCCGCGCGCAACGCCTATGGCCGCGTCACGCGCCCGCCGGTCCTGCGGGAGCTCGACCGGCAATTCCGCATCCCCGCCAAGGTCATCGAGGACGCCTTCCTTCAAACGAACCCCGCGCTCGCGCCGGACATGATCACCATCACCTGCCGCGATGGATACATCCACGAGGCGCGCATCTGCCTCGCGAAGGACCTCACGCCGCGTCCCTGCGGCGCGGATGTCCGCCGCGACTGCGTGGCCGAGGACGCCCTCTTCGACCCCGTGCGATAGCCGCGCGGCGTCCCGCGACCCGCCGGGCGCGGGCGGCTTTTGGCCGGGTCGCAGGCACCGTTCGATAAGATCAGCGCTCTCCCGGGCCAGCTATGCTATGGTCAGCGCAGGAGGTCCTGCCACCTCTGGCGGGGCCATGCCACATGGGAGGATACGTCTTGGAACCGTCCAAACTCTCAGAATATGCACGCGCGCTCTACCGGGTCCGCGGCGACAAGGCCGAGGCCGAAGCGGCGCAACGGGCCAAGCGCCACAAGGAGGCCGGTGAGGCGAACGAGGCGGCCCAGTGGCGCGCCGTGAGGTCCGCGATCCGCGAACTCCGCGGGGCCCATCAAGGCTAGGGCGCCCTGCGCCTCACGATTCCTTTGCGCGAGGGGCCCGCCGCATATCTGCGCGGCGGGGCGGTCTGAGGTCGGCTAGATCAACGTGTGCGCCGCGGGGCCACGCAGGAGGTGCACCCCGCCGGGGATGCGCACGCGCCTAGTCAGGGCGCGTCCGCCGCGCGCTCAGCGCAAAGGGCGTGCCAGTCGGATCGGTGAGGAGGGTGAACGGGGCTGCACCCGTTTGCCCGGCGTCTTCCCCTGTCCGGCGCCCGCCGCTCGCCTCCGCGGCACGGCAGGCCTCCGCGACCGAAGCGACCGTGAGGCGCGGCACCCAGGCGGCGCCCGGCTCCCCTAACCAGGGCGCGGTGGACGATACCGCAACGAGATCGCCCGACGGCCCGAGGGAGGCGCGATGCGCCGCGCCCTGCCCGGGTGCCTCCCGCCACCCGAAGAGCTCGGCATAGAATGCCTCGGGGAAGGCGTCTCCTCGCGACAGGTAGATCTCGGGACCGAACTGTCCGCGCGGCGTGGGGAAGTCGTGACGCGACAGCGAAAGCCCCAGACGCGCGCCGAGCGGATCGCGGACCAGCGCGTTTCGCCCGACACCGGGCACGTCGAACGGCTGCCGCAGGATTGCTCCACCGAGGGCGCCCACGCGTTCCACCGCCGCGTCCACGTTCCGAACCTCCAGGTAGGCGATCCAGCCGTCCTCCTCGTTCGGCGGCGTTTCGGCAAATCCGGCGCCCGCCTCGTCCCCGGCGAGGGCGAGGACGAAGTCCTTCTCCCCGCCGCCCCAGGCGAAGTCCGTGGCCCGCTCCACCAGGTAGTCCCAGCCCGCGACGCGTTCGTAGAACGCCATGGAGCGCGCCCTGTCCGGTGTGAAAAGATCGTGCCACACGATCTGACTGGCTTTTGAGCGCGTCATCGCCTCACCTCCGGACATCTTTGAGCCTCTTGGCATTGCGCACCATCTTGCCGAAGGCCTTGTCGCGCGACCGGCGCTCGGCGAGGCTCGCGGAGTTGAAGGCGTCCTCCGCCGCGAGCTTGCGCCATCTCTCGAGGCGCGGCGCATCGAGCGTCCCGTCCGCGAGAGCCGCGAGGACGGCGCATCCCGGCTCGGTCTCGTGCCGACAATCGTTGAACCGGCACTGCGTCGCCAGCGCGTGAATATCGGCGAAGAGGTCGTTGATCCCGTCGGCCGCGTCCGTGAGCTGCACCTCCCGCATGCCGGGCGTGTCGAGGATCAGGCACCCGTTGGGCATCGCGTGGAGCTCGCGCCGCGTCGTCGTGTGGCGACCCTTGGCATCATCCTCGCGAATGGCCTGCGTCGCGATGGTCCGATCGCCGAGCAACGCGCCCGTCAGCGTCGATTTCCCGACCCCGGACGAGCCGAGGAAGGCCACCGTCTTGCCCGGTCCGCACCAGGGAGCGAGGTCCGCTGCCGGGGCCTCGCCGCGCGCGTCGAGGGCGACCACGTCGAGGACATCCGACACCGTGCGCGCCGCGTCGATGTAGCCCTGCGGATCCGCGACGAGATCGGTCTTCGTCAGGACGACGACCGGTGTGATGCGCGCGTCGAGGGCCAAGGCGACGTAGCGTTCGAGGCGCGCGACGTTGAAGTCCCGGTTGCAGGATGTGACGACGAAGACGGTGTCGATGTTGGCCGCGATGAGTTGCTCCTGCCGGTTTGTTCCGGGCGCCCGCCGCTTGAGGAGGCTCGTGCGCTCCAGAACCCGGCTCGAGGCCGGGCGCGCGGCATCGAGGAGCAGCCAGTCCCCGACGGTCGCATCGTGCCGCGGTGGAAGTGTCGTGTCGATGCCCTCACCGAGGACATGCAACGCGTTGCGGTGCACCTCGACCACGCGGACGGGCGGGGTCGCGGCCAGGTCGTAGATGCTGATCTGTTGGGCGAAAACGGCGTTCCAGCCCAGCGCCTGGAGAGGCGTGAGGCCGGGTTCGGTCTCGCGAGGATGTGGCGGAAAGAATTGGGAATAGTCCCGTGTCATCGGAGATTTGTCTTCATGTCTTTGCGGCAAGCCGGGCTTGCGCCTTGATGGTAGGAAGCGGTCGCGCAAATCCGGTCCCATCGTCAGCGCAGTCGCGACGAAGCGGGGTCTAGCCGTCGGATTTGCACCCGGGAGGCGCGCTGCCTCCCTTCCTTACCGGGACATGAAATCTCCATTTCAGACGCGAGGAGCATAGGCCGAAGCCGTGTCCCGCGCAACGGCGAGGGCTTGCGACGGGGGCGCGACGCGGGAGATCCGCTCGTCGTCGCGGGACGGGCAGAAGCCGTCGATCCCTTCAATCCATGTCGGAGCCTGGGCGGCCGCACGTGTTGGCGGCGCCCCAGGATGGCGCAGTGCCCGGGAGTACCTAAGTGGTAGACACTCCGCCTCGCCTACCAAGGAATCCGCCGGCCATCCGGCGTCTCGATCGTCGCCTCGTATCTGGGAAAGGGCCCAGCGCGTATCTCCGGCGGGCGGTCGATCTCCAGCCCGTTATAATGTGCTTCGATCCCAACTGGGTCCGGATGCGCGAGGCTGAACTGCATCAGACGCACGCCCAGGCCGGGAAAATCCGACATCGCGGTCGGCCTGCCGCGGTGGTCGATCATGGATGGCAGGACACCTGCCAGGGGCAGCGACCCGTCGGCGGGAATGGCGAAGGAGAACTCCGGGTCATCGAAGGAGCGCGGGACGACCTCTCCGAATTCGGGTCTCCGACGGGCGAGGTCCTCCATCGGTGAGATCGCTGCAACCCATCCGCGGAGCCTGCGCTGCTGCTCCCACTCCGAACGAACGAGGTCCCTGGCGTCGACCCCGAACCAACGGGCCTGCCCGGGTCGGCGCCATGGGGATCGAGCGCTACGATCTCCAGATAAATGGTCCCGCCGCGCTGCAGGCGATGGCGATGGGTGCCCATGATGAGCGCCGCGAGGCCCTCGGCCTCCGAATGACCGGGCGCCGGGTCCACGAGGATCGTCGACAGGAAGACCGCCTCTTGGCTGAAGTCGCCATCCCTGCGAGCCAGTCGACCACATGGGCGCCGTAGACCGCCTCCGGCACGGCGTCCATGCGATCGGGATAGACTTCGGGCTCGGGCACGACGAAAGGAATGCCCGCGGACTTGATCTGCTTTTTCGCGCGGACGAGCCGCTGCGCCGCTACGAAAGCATCGGCGAGCGCGTCTTCGGCGGCGATGATGTCGCCGGACCTGCTGGCCAGCATCGCGATCAGCTTTCCGCAGGCGGCACGGGCGACGTCCTCCGCCCGGGCCGCGGCATCCTGCGGGCCCATCCACCGCCCATGGCGGAGGCGCGGATTTCGACCTTGCCATAATGGGCAGCGGGGCATTTCTCCGCCAAGCGCAACGCCTCGTCGAGGTTTTCGACCTCGATTGCGAAGAACCCGGCCAGCGTTTCCTGGGTCTCCGCGAAGGGGCCGTCCTGGATTCGCCTCTCACCGCTGGCGAGCGTGACGGTCGTGGCGGTCTCGGCCGGATGGAGCCAGTCGGTATCGATGAAGACGCGCGCCTCCTGCGCCCTGATATGGCCGCCGAAGACTTTCTTCGATGCGACCCGATCGGCCTCGGTCATGCTCGCGGCCATGGCCGGGTCGGAATATGGCAGAGACAGCCGCGACCGTCTGGAGGCCCGCGCCGTCCTTGCTCTCGAAGGTGCATCCCGATCCCAGGCCGGAGGCGGGGCCGAACACCTCGACCTTCAGGTCTGGATGGAGGTCGCGGTACGGATTGAAGGACTGGTAGCCCGCGTGTGACTCCGCCCACGCGGGGACGACCCCGGGCGCGACATCCATCGTGGCGGCGCGTTCGATGCGCACATGAAACGGTAGCGCCTGGGTCGTCTGGGTCGCCTGGGTCGCTTGGGTCGCCTGGGCCAAAGCGGCGACGACGAGGCTCGTGCGAGTGGCGATCTTTTCCAAATTCATTGGTCTGTTCTCTCCTTGATGTGGTGAAAGGCTCTTTGCCTGTCTGCCAGCAAGACGAACGAGACCCGCACCGATCGACAGGCGGCGCGAACCACTTCGAAATCGTTCGGGGACATGGAAAGGAGGATCCGGCGCGCGCGGTGTCACGGACGCGCGGTCTTATCACGGACGCAAAGCTGCACGCGCCTACGTTATCCGAAAATAGGACATGCCCTGCGCGGTTCAGACAGAGCGGTGCCGACCGGCGGGCGTTACGCCGGGTTCGGCGTCTTTGGGGTCCAGTATTCCCCCATGGCGACGATGCAGGAGGTTCCGCTGGCGTAGTGCTGCACGATCACCCAGTCACCGTTTGCAGGCGACACCCAGACCTCCAGCGTCGTCTCCGGATCGCGCAGGCCGGTGCCCTGACGCTCCGCCTCCAGGGCCCGTTCGAGGGTTGCGGTCATCCGGAGGCGGTCGTCGCAGCTGAGATCGCTCGTGAACGCGGTGCCAGCCGACGGCAGTAGAGCGGCGCACCAAATGAGAAGAGCCGGACGCGGGATCATGCAGCGAGCATACCGGACCGCCCCGCAATTTGTAACAGTAATATGACAATCCCTAGAATTGCCGTCGCTTTTTCGCTACGCCACCCGACCGCCCGAAATGCAATTACCTTCATAAATCCCTTACATTAACGTCAAGAAACCGATTCAAATCCATCACCTTTCTGTAGCAATCCGTCCGTAGGGGTCCGCGCGACACGTGGGGACCCAATGCTACATATCGAAAACCTGACGAAGCAATTCGGCACCAATAAAGCTGTGGACGCGGCGAACATTACCGTGGCGCAGCCGACCATGATCGGTGTCATCGGGCGCTCCGGCGCGGGCAAATCGACACTCTTGCGCATGCTCAACCGGCTCACCAACGCCAGCGAAGGGACGATCACCTTCGACGGGGAGGAGGTCACGAGCCTCAAGGGGGCCGCGCGCCGGAATTGGCAGTCGCGCTGCGCGATGATCTTTCAGCAGTTCAACCTGGTGCCGCGCATGGACGTGGTCTCCAACGTCCTGCACGGCACGCTCAACCGGCGCTCAACGCTCGCGACCCTTTTCAACCTCTATCCCCAATCCGACATCCACAAGGCCATCGAGATCCTCGACCGCCTTGGGATCGCGGAACAGGCGCCCAAGCGGGCGGAGGCGCTGTCCGGCGGGCAGCAGCAGCGCGTGGCCATCGCGCGCGCGCTCATGCAGGACCCCAAGATCATCCTGGCCGATGAGCCCATCGCCTCCCTCGATCCGATGAACGCGCAGGTGGTGATGCAATCGCTGCGCGACATCCACGAGGAAGACGGCCGCATGGTCATCGCCAACCTTCACACGCTCGACACCGCGCGTCGCTATTGCGACCGCGTCATCGGCATGCGTGACGGGCGCATCGTCTTCGACGGCACGCCCGCACAGCTCACCACCGGAGCGGCGCGCGACATCTACGGCGCGGGCGCGGACTTCTCGGAAGCCGCGACCTCGACCGAGCTCGAAACGCTGGACCGGGCGAAACAGATCGCCTGAGCCAGTTCCTCGCCCCTCGATGAAGCGACGGGGCAATTTTCATCCAAACGGAGAGAAAGATGAAAAAGACGTTTGCAGCGGCCCTTCTGGCCACGACGGCCCTCACGGGCGCAGCGCAGGCCGACGGCCACGCTATCACCGAATTCCGCATCGGCCTTCTGGGCGGCGAGAACGCCCAGGACCGCCTGAACAACAACGAGTGCCTGCGCGCCTACACCGAGGAAGCGCTCGGCGTGGAGACCAAGCTCTTCGCCCCGGCTGACTATGCTGGCGTGATCCAGGGCCTGCTCGGTGGCACGCTCGACATGGCATGGCTCGGTGCCTCGTCCTATGCAGCCATCTACCTGCAGGATCCCGAGGCCGTCGAGCCCGTGCTCATCAAGCAGAACATGGACGGCTCCGTGGGCTACCACTCCATCGGCTTCGCCCGTGTCGACAGCGGCATCGAGTCCCTCGAGGACATGCAGGGCAAAGTCTTCGGCTTCGGTGACCCGAACTCCACCTCCGGCTACCTGATCCCGTCCATCGAGATCCCCCAGGCCGGTGACGAGATCACCATGGAAGCAGGCGACTACTTCGGCGACGTCCGCTTCACCGGCGGTCACGAGCAGACCATCGTTGCCGTGAACGCAGGCGACATCGACGCCGGCGTGACCTGGGCCGACGCCCAGGGCAACTGGGAAGACGGCTACAACTCCGGCGCGCTGCGCCGCGCGGTGGATGCCGGCCTCGTCGACATGAACGACCTGCAGCAGATCTGGATCTCCAACGTGATCCCGGAAGGCCCGGTCGTGCTGCGCAAGGCGCTCCCCGAGGAGGTGAAGGCCACGATGACGCAACTCGTCAACGACCTGCACGATCGCGACCAGGATTGCGCCTACGGCGTGGCCGCGGGCGAGACGCTTGGCTTCGTGCCGGTGACCCACGAGACCTACGAGTCGATCGTGGCCGCCCGCCAGTCCGTCATCGGCAACTAAAGCCTTTCCATGACGAAGCCGGCAGCCCCCCGGGGCTGCCGGTCATTTTTTTGGGGGAATGAGCATGGCGGATGCAACCGCGGGTGCCGCGCCACAGAGCGTGGGAACGATCCAGTCCGACTACATGGCGCAGGTGCAGCGGCGCAGGCTCTATAGCGGGCTGACGCTGCTGATCTTCGTGCTCTTGATGGTGTCGGGCTTCAACATCGTCGACGAACGCAGCGCCGGCGGTTTCTGGGACGGTCTGGGCCAGATCGGCGACTACCCCGCAGGTGTCCTGTCAGAAGCCTGGGCCAAACGGGCCGAGCTGCCCGGCTACATCGTGGAGTTCTTCCCGGCATTGATCGAGACGATCAACATCGCCGCGGTGTCCACCCTCATCGGCGCATTCTTCGGGCTCGCGCTGTCGCTCGCCAGTACGCGCGGACTGGCCAAGCGCCCCGCGCTCATCCCGCTCTTCCGACGCATCTCCGATATCATGCGCGCCGTGCCCGAGATCGTGATCGCGCTCGTGCTGATCTTCGTCCTCGGGGGCGGACCCGTGCCCGCGATGATCGCCATCGCCATCCACACGGCCGGCGCCCTGGGCAAGCTCTTCTCAGAGGTGGCCGAGAACGCGGATCTCAAGCCCGTCGAGGGTCTTGCCTCCACGGGTGCCTCGTGGCTCCAGCGGATGCTTCTCGGCGTCATCCCGCAGGTGGCGCCGAATTACGTGAGCTACACGCTGCTCAGGTTCGAGATCAACATCCGCGCCTCCGCCATCCTCGGCTTCGTGGGCGCGGGCGGCCTCGGCTACGAGCTCAGGAACGCGATGGCGTGGGGGCCGGGCCGCTTCGATCAGGCGGCGGCGATCTTCATCCTGCTCTTCTTCACGATCGTTTTCTTCGACCAGATCTCCAGCCGCTTCCGCAACCGCCTCACGGAGGGGCAGGCCCAATGACAACCGTCGACACCAATCTCTCGGATGCCAAAAGCGCGGCGGACAGCCTCTTTCAGCGCAAGCGGCTCTTTGCCTTCTCCGTCCCGGCGATCCTGCTGGTGTATTTCACGTACGTCTTCTTCGCCTTCGACATCCCGGGCCTCAGTCAGCGCGCCAACTGGGACAACGCCGTCACGGTTGCCTCCGACAGCTGGTCGCACAAGGTGCACGTGACGCGCGACAACCGCTCCGGTGAGATCGAGTATGCCATCGAGGGCGAGCGCAAGGGCCGCTATCCCGACGGCGAACGCCCCGATTGGGTCAGCGGCACAGACATCGTCACCGTCGACCTCGGCGCAGGCCACATCATTCGCTACCTGCCTGATAATCGCACCGAGGTGGAAATTCCCGGCTTCCCGCTCATCGAGGCGCAGGCCGAGGGCCGCACCGTGACCACCAACCTGCCCGACGACCTGCCCGACTGGATCTCCGCCTCCTCGCGGCGCGTGGCCATCGACACGCCCGAGGGCCGCATCACGCTCACCGGCGCGCGGACCGAGGTCTTCAACTACTTCCCGGGATGGGAGCTTTTCTGGTTCACGCTCGACAGCCCCTACCACGACGTGGGCGTGGGCCGCCTCCTCTTCGGTGAGCAACTTGACCCGGAGCGGTCCAACTTCTCCGGCGCGGTCTACGACTGGTGGAACAACGACATGTGGCGCCACAAGGACGTCGTCTGGGCCATCGGGGAGACGCTGCTGATGGCATTCCTCGGCACCATGGGCGCGGCGATCCTCGCGCTGCCACTGGCGTTTTTGGCCGCCAAGCGATTTTCCCCGCTGATGCTTCTCCGCGCGGGCACGCGGCGGGTCTTCGACTTCGTGCGAGGGGTCGATGCGCTCATCTGGACGGTGGTGCTCGCGCGCGCCTTCGGGCCCGGCCCGCTCACCGGTACGCTGGCGATCCTGATCACCGATACGGGCACCTTCGGCAAGATCTTCTCGGAGGCGCTGGAAAACGTCGACGGCAAACAGATCGAGGGGGTGGAGAGCACCGGCGCGAAACCGCTCCAGCGCTACCGGTTTGGCGTGATCCCCCAGGTGGTGCCGGTGCTGCTGGCGCAGATCTTGTATTTCCTCGAATCCAACACCCGGTCTGCCACCATCATCGGGGCGATCACGGGCGGCGGCATCGGGCTCATGCTCACGCAGGCGATCCAGACCCAAAAGGACTGGGAGGAAGTGGCCTATTACATCGTCCTCATCGTGCTCATGGTGATGCTGATGGACTGGTTCTCCGGCTGGCTGCGCGGCAAGCTCATCGGGCAAAAGGAGTGACGGAGCGGCTTTCGCCCGACGCGCCGTTCCTCCACCCCGATTGCGAGATCACCGACAGCACCTTCGGCGCCTATGTGGAGATCGGGCGCGGCAGCCGCGTGGCCCATGCCGCCCTGGGCGACTATTCCTATTGCGACCGCTACGTGGACATCGCCAATGCCCGCATCGGCAGGTTCGCAAACATCGCGGCCTTCAGCAGGATCGGCGCCACCGATCATCCGCTCCACACCGCCTCGTGCCACCACTTTCTCTACCGCTCGGACGATTACTGGGACGATGCGGAGCGCGACGAGGCGTGGTTCGCCCATCGCCGCTCCCGCATCGCCCATATCGGCCACGACACCTGGATCGGCGCGGGCGCCATGGTGAAACCGGAGGTGAGCGTGGGCCACGGGGCCGTCGTGGCGGCCGGTGCGCTCGTCACCAAGGATGTCGCGCCCTACACGATCGTGGCGGGCATGCCGGCCCAGCCTCTGCGCAGGCGCCAGCCGGAGGACATCGCCGACCGCCTCATCGCGCTGGCCTGGTGGGACTGGCCGCACGCGGCGCTGCGGCACGCGTTGGAAGATTTCCGCGAGTTGCCCGCCGAGGCCTTCCTCGAGAAGTATGAAAACTGAACAGAGGTTACCGGCGTGGGCGCTTCGCGCTGCCGAGGACGACGACCGTACGGCCATCCTGGCGCTCGAAGAGGCGGGCATTCGCGCCGCGGCAGAGGCGCTATGGGGCACTTGGCGTCCGTCGGCCACGCCGGAGGAGCTCGACCTCACAGGCCATGAGATGGTCGTGGCAGGTCCCCAGATCCTCGGCTGCATCCAGGTGCTCGAGCACCCCGACCACATGCAGATCGCGAAACTCTACCTCGCTGCCCCCGCCCGCGGGACTGGCCTCGGCGCGGCGCTGCTCACGCTCAAGAAGGACCTGGCCCGTCACCGCGACCTGTCGCTGCGGGTGCGCGAGCTGACGACCAAATCCCGCGCGCGGGCCTTCTACGAGCGGGAGGGCTTCCGCCTCATCTCCGAGACGGCGGAGCGCTGGGTCTGGGATTGGAGCCCGGACCCATCCTCCGCGCGTCCTGTCACAAAACCTTGACCCTCACGTCACCCGGGCGTCGCAAACTGCTCAGACCTTCGCGCTACCCAAAAATCGAGGGACCCTCCATGTATCGCACTCTCCTGATCACCGCGGCGGCACTCGTTGCCACGCCCGGCCTCGCCCAGTCTGTCGACCGGGTCGAGTACGGCCCGCGCCCCTACTACCTCATCGACCGGATGACCGACGGCCCGCTCAAGACGCAGCTGATGTCCTGCTCCGGGCAGGAGGCCTCGGTCTCGGACTTCTCCATCGGTCACCGTGGCGCGCCCATGCAGTTCCCCGAGCACACGGTCGAATCGAACCTCGCCGCCGCACGGATGGGCGCGGGCATCCTCGAATGCGACGTGACCTTCACCGAGGACCAAGAGCTCGTTTGCCGCCACGCGCAAAACGACCTGCACACGACGACGAACATCCTCGCCACGCCCCTGGCCGACACCTGCGTGACGCCGTTTACGGCCGCGAACGGCGACGCCTCCGCCGCCGCCGAGTGCCGAACTTCCGAGATCACGCTCGCCGAATACCGCACGCTCACGCCCAAGATGGACGCCGCCGACAGCAGCGCCACGACGGTGGAGGCCTATCTCGGCGGCACGGCGGACTGGCGCACCGATCTCTATTCCGCAGAGCCCGCGACGCTCATGACCCACGCGGAATCGATCGAGCTGTTCCGCGCGCTCGGCGCCAAGTTCACGCCGGAGCTGAAGTCACCCTCCGTCGAGATGCCCTTCAACGGCTTCTCCCAGGAGGACTACGCCCAAAAGCTCGTGGACGAATATAAGGCCGCCGGTATCCCGGCCTCCGATGTCTGGCTGCAATCCTTCAACCTCGAGGACGTGCTCTACTGGATCGAGGCGGAGCCCGAGTTCGGCGCGCAAGCCGTCTACCTGATGGATGAGTACAACATCGAGGGCTACTCCCCCATGGACCCGGCCACCTGGCCCAACACCATGGAAGAGCTGAAATCGATGGGCGTGAACATCATCGCGCCGCCGACCTGGATGCTCGTGACCGTCGAGAACGGTGAGATCGTCCCCTCCGAGCTCGCCGTGCAGGCCGCGGCAGCGGACCTCGACATCATCACCTGGACGGTGGAACGGTCCGGCCCGCTCCGGACCGGTGGCGGCTGGTACTACCAGTCCATCGCCGAGGTCACCGACAGCGACGGCGTGATGTACGAGCTCATCGACGCGCTCGCGCAGGATGTGGGCGTGCTGGGCATCTTCTCCGACTGGCCGGCCACGGTGACGTATTACGCCAACTGCATGGGCCTGGAGTAACCTCCACAGCTCGCACCTTTCGCGATCAATGCGCCCCCGGCCCCGTCAGGTCGGGGGCGTTTCCTCATCCAGCGTCAGCGTCACGCGGTCTCCCGCGAACCACGTCCGACCGAACTCCACCGGCATGCCTCCAAGGTCCACGTTGAGAAAAACCGTCCGCAGCAAGGGCGCGCCCTCCTCGAGCTGGAGCACCGCCGCCTGCGTCGCGCTCGCCAGCACCGCAGTCATACGGGTGGAGGCGCGCGTGTAATCGGCCACGCCCGCGCGCGCGAGGCCGTGCGTCACGCCCTTCTGCTCCATCAGGCCCTCCGCGAGGCCCGGCAGACGCTCCAGCGGATAGATCGATTCCGACATGCTGAGCGGCTGCCCGTTGGCGAGGCTGCGGCCATGGGTGGCGAGGATCAGGGCGCCGGTGGCGACGGCGATCCGTTCCGCCTCGTCCTCCGTGGCCGCGCGGCACTCCATTCCCATCAGCTCGCGCCGGGGCTCGCGGCCCGCGCGGCGTAAGTTCTCGGTGAAGCGCACCCGCCGCCCGATGGGATAATCCGTGGGCACCGCCGCCACGAAGGCCCCCGCCCCACGCCGCGTCCGCACCAGCCCCTCTTCCACCAGCGCCTTGAGCCCATGGCGCACCGTGTGGCGATTGACCCCGAAGCGTTCGGCCAAGGCGGCCTCCGTGGGCAGTTTGTCACCCGGCGCGTAGCGGCCTTCTGCCAGGTCGCTGCGCAGCGCGTCGGCGATGGCTTTCCAGAGCGGGGTGCGGGTCGTGTCACGCAAGTTTCACAAATCTCGGGTGTCGCGCGGGGCGGGCTGTGGTAAGATATGTATAGTTGTATAGGAGATCGCGGAGTTGTCGAGATGAAAGACCTCGCCCCGGAAGTCCCCCCGGAAGACCTCGCCCGCAAGGACTGGATGGGGCGCGTGGCAAAGGCGCCTGCGGGCCGGGTCGCGGCGCTCCTCGACGCCTGTGGCGCGTGTCCCGACTTCACCTGGCTCCGCCGGCCGGAGATCGGCAGCGTCATGGTGCGCGGCCGGGCTGGCGGCACCGGGGCGCCGTTCAACCTGGGCGAGATGACGGTCACGCGCTGCGCCCTGAAGCTCGCCGACGGCACGGTGGGCCACGCCTATATCCAAGGCCGCAGGACGGACGACGCCGAGGCGGCGGCGCTCGTCGACGCGCTGATGCAGACGGACCGGGCGCCGGACATCCGCGCCGCCGTGCTCGAGCCCCTGGGCGCAGAGATGTCGGGTGCGAAAGCCGCCCGCGCGGCCAAGGCCGCGGCGACGAAGGTCGATTTCTTCACCATGGTGCGGGGGGACGATTGATGGACGCCGAGGCCCTGTCCGGCGGTTTCGCGGACCCCGCGCGCCACGCCGCCCATGCCTTTCGCAGCGTGATGGAGGCGATGGCGCGGCCCGGCCAGCTGCGCGACGTATCGGGGGCCGCGCCCCCGGCGCCGCTCTCCGGTGCCGCCGGCGCCGTCATCCTCACCCTGTGCGACACCGACACGCCCCTCTACCTGGCGGGCGCGTTTGACACCGACGCCGTCCGCCGATGGATCGCCTTCCATACCGGCGCGCCCCTCGTGGGCCCGTCGCAATGCATGTTCGCGGTGGGGTCCTGGCAGGCGCTTACGCCGCTCTCCTCCTATCCGCTGGGCACCTCGCAATACCCCGACCGCTCGGCCACGCTGATCGTGGAAGTGGAGGAGCTCCGCCCGGACGGGCCGACGCTCCGCGGGCCCGGGATCGCGGACGAGACCGCGCTGTCGCTTCCCGAGGTCGAGGCCTTCGCGGAGAACCGCGCGCTCTTCCCGCGCGGCCTCGATTTCATCTTCACGAGCGGGCACACCCTTGCCGCGCTGCCCCGCACCACCCGCGTGACAGCGAAGGAGACCCGCTGATGTATGTCGCGGTCAAAGGCGGCGAACGCGCCATCGAAAACGCCCATGCCTGGCTCGCCGAGGAGCGGCGCGGGGATCCGGCCGTGGACGACCTCGGCGTCGCGCAGATCCGCGAACAGCTCAGCTTCGCAGTCCACCGGGTCATGGCCGAGGGATCGCTCTACGATCCCGATCTCGCGGCGCTCGCCATCAAGCAATCGGGCGGCGACCTGATCGAGGCGATCTTCCTCCTCCGCGCCTACCGCACGACGCTGCCGCGGTTCGGGACCTCCCTGCCCGTGGAGACGGGCACCATGGCCTGCGACCGCCGGATCTCGGCCACCTTCAAGGATCTCCCCGGCGGGCAGATCCTCGGGCCGACCTTCGACTACACCCACCGGCTTCTGGATTTCAAACTCGCCGCCGAGGGCCAGGTCGCCGAGGCCCCCGTGCGGGACCCCGCCGCGGGCGAGGTGCCCCATGTCACGGAGTTCCTCAATCGGGAGGGCCTCATCGAAGAGGCCCCCCGCGAAGACGCCGAGCCGCCCGATCTGACGCGCGAGCCGCTGGAGATGCCCGCCCCGCGCGCGCTGCGCCTCCAGGCGCTCACGCGCAGCGACGAGGGCTTCACCCTCGGCCTCGCCTACTCGACCCAGCGCGGCTACGGGCGCACGCATGCCTTCGTGGGCGAATTGCGGATCGGCGCGGTCTCCGTCGAGATGGACATTCCGGAGCTCGGCTTCGCCGTGGAGCTCGGAGAGATCACGCTGACCGAATGCGAGACGGTCAACCAGTTCAAGGGCTCGAAGACGGAGCCCCCCCAATTCACCCGCGGCTACGGCCTCGTCTTCGGCCATTCGGAGCGGAAAGCGATCTCCATGTCCCTTGTCGACCGCGCGCTGCGCTGGGAGGAACTGGGGGAGGACGATGTCGGCGCGCCCGCGCAGGATGCCGAATTCGTGCTCTACCATGCCGACAACATCCAGGCGACGGGCTTTCTCGAGCACATCAAGCTGCCGCATTACGTGGATTTCCAGGCGGAGCTCGAGCTCGTGCGCAAGCTTCGCGCCGAAGCGGGCGCCGCGCAGCGACAGGAGGCCGCCGAATGACCGTCGACACCGTGGTCTTCGACATCGGCGCCGTGCTCGTGGACTGGCGGCCGGAACTGGCCTGGGCCGACGAGCTGGGAGAGGACGGCGCGCGCGCCTTCATGGCGCGGATCGGGTTCGACAGGATCAACCTCGCCTGCGACGCGGGCGCGCGCTTCTCCGAAGCCGCGCGGGAGCTCGGCGATCCCGCCGATGGCGCGCGCCTCGCCCGCTACGTGGAGCGCTACGCAATGACCGTACCCGACAAGATCACCGGCACCTGGGACCTGCTCCACCGCCTCAAGGCGCGCGGCGTGCCCGTCCACGCGATCACCAACTGGTCGGCGGAGACCTGGCCCGAGGGGGTGAAAGCCCATCCCGAGCTGGGCGCGGTCTTCGGCGAAACCGTCGTATCCGGTCAGGTGGGCATGCTAAAGCCCAGCGTGGAGATCTACCGCCTGCTCTGCGCGCGCGCCGACGTGGCGCCGGAAAGCTGCGTCTTCATCGACGACGGCTTCCACAATTGCCTCGGCGCTAAGGCCGCGGGCATGGACGCGATCCGTTTCACCGGCCCGGAGGCGCTGGAGGCGGCACTGGATGCCCGGGCGCTGCTATGACCGCGCCCGGTTCAGTCGCCGCCGTCGCCGTCCCCGTCCGCCTCCTCGGCCTCCCAATCGGGGCGGGGATCCCGGTCGGACCGGCATTCCCGCCCGCCCGCGTCGATCCAGATGTACCAGGTGACGCCGCCCTCCTCCTCGGTGCGCAGCGTGCGCCAGCGGCGGGCGTTGATCCAGGCCACGGCCATGCAGACGAGCCCGAAGACCGGAAAGCCCACCAGCAGCCACCGCTCGACATCGCCGGCCTCGTGAAACGTGGCATGGGCCAGAAAGACGGTGAAGAGCGTCCACGCGCAGGCGAAGTAGAATGGATACATGACGGCTCTCCTCGCGGCGGAGCCTCGCACGGGACCGTGGAAGGAATGTGGCGATGACCGAGTACAACTTCGCATATCTCGACGAGCAGACCAAGCGGATGATCCGGCGCGCGATCCTGAAGGGACTTGCGATCCCGGGCTACCAGGTCCCCTTCGCCAGCCGCGAAATGCCCATGCCCTACGGCTGGGGCACGGGCGGCGTGCAGGTCTCCGCGGCGGTTCTGACGCCCGAGGACCGCTTCAAGGTGATCGACCAGGGGGCCGATGACACCACGAATGCCGTCTCCATCCGCAGCTTCTTCGAACGCACCGCGGGGGTCGCGACGACGACGGCCACGTCCGAGGCCACGGTCATCCAGACCCGCCACCGCATCCCCGAAGACCCGCTGAGCGAGGGACAGATCCTCGTCTACCAGGTGCCCATTCCCGAGCCCCTGCGGTTCCTCGAACCGCGCGAGAGCGAAACGCGGAAGATGCACGAGCTCGAGGAATACGGCCTCATGCACGTCAAGCTCTACGAGGACATCAGCCGCCACGGCCATATCGCGACCTCCTATGCCTACCCCGTGAAGGTGGAGGGGCGCTACGTCATGGATCCCTCGCCGATCCCGAAATTCGACAACCCGAAGCTCTCGGACAGCGCGGCGATCCAGCTTTTCGGCGCGGGGCGCGAGCAGCGCATCTACGCCCTGCCCCCGCACACGCAAGTCGTGAGCCTCGACTTCGACGATCACCCGTTCGAGGCCTCCAAGGCCGATCACCCCTGCGCGCTCTGCGGGGCGGAAAACACCTATCTCGACGAGGTCATCACCGACGATGCGGGCGGGCGGATGTTCGTGTGCTCGGACACCGATTTCTGCGAACGCCGGCGGGCCGGGCAGCTCGCGGGGGAGATGACGCAGGCCCGGTCCTTCACCTTGACGCCCGCGCAGGCCGACGGGTCCGATGCCTCCGGCGGAAGTACGACGGCACAAAGAAGGAGGACGTCATGACACCTCTTCTCTCGGTGGCGGGCGTCACGAAGCGCTACGGGGCAAATATCGGCTGCGCGGACGTGGCCTTCGACCTCTATCCCGGTGAGGTGATGGGCATCGTGGGAGAGAGCGGCTCGGGCAAGTCGACGCTCCTGAATTGCCTCGCGGGGCATCTGGCGCCCGACAGTGGCGCGGTCATCTTCGACACCCGGGCCGACGGGCCGCGCGACACGCTCCTCATGTCGGAGCCGGAGCGGCGGATGCTCGGGCGCACCGATTGGGCCTTCGTGCATCAGCATGCCCGCGACGGGCTGCGCATGGGCGTCAGCGCGGGCGGCAATGTGGGAGAACGGCTCATGGCCGTGGGCGCGCGCCACTACGGCGACATCCGCAGCACGGCCACCGAGTGGCTCGGGCGGGTGGAAATCGATGCCGGCCGCGTCGATGACCGGCCCACGACCTTTTCCGGCGGGATGCAGCAGCGGCTGCAGATCGCGCGGAACCTCGTCACCGGGCCCCGGCTCGTCTACATGGACGAGCCCACCGGGGGGCTCGACGTCTCGGTGCAGGCGCGCCTGCTCGATCTCATGCGGGGCCTCGTCCGGGACATGGGGCTGTCGGCCATCATCGTCACCCATGACCTGGCGGTCGTGCGTCTCCTGGCGGACCGGCTCATGGTCATGAAGGACGGGCACGTGGTCGAGACGGGCCTCACCGACCAGGTCCTCGACGACCCGCAGCACAGCTACAGCCAGCTCCTCGTCAGCTCCGTTCTCCAGGTTTAGCCATGATCGCGCTCCACGACGTCTCCAAGACCTTCACCCTCCACAACCAGGGCGGCACCGAGATCGGCGTCATGTCCGGCGTGTCCTTCCGGGTCGAACCGGGCGAATGCGTGGCCCTCGTCGGCGCGTCGGGCGCGGGCAAATCCACGCTCATGCGCATGATCTACGGCAACTACCTCACGCAGGCCGGCTCCATCCGCATCGGCGAGACGGAGATCGTCGGCGCCGAGCCGCGCGCGGTGATCGCCCTGCGCCGCGACGTGCTGGGCTATGTGAGCCAGTTCCTGCGCGTGGTGCCCCGCGTGCCGACCCGCGACGTCGTCGCCGAGCCGCTGCGCGCCGTGGGCGTCGACGCGGCCACCGCCACGTCCCGCGCCGAGGCCCTGCTCGCCGAGCTCAACATCCCGGAGCGGCTCTGGTCGCTCTCCCCCACGACCTTCTCGGGCGGCGAGCAGCAGCGCGTGAACATCGCGCGCGGCTTCGTGCATGACTACCCGGCCATGCTTCTCGACGAGCCCACCGCGAGCCTCGACGCCGCCAATCGCGAGGTCGTCCTCGGCCTCATCGAGAGAGCGAAGGCCCGAGGCGCGGCGATGGTGGGCATCTTCCACGACGCTGCGGCCCGGGACCGGCTCTGCGACCGCGAAATCGATGTCAGCGTCTTCGCCCCGGAGGCGGCCGCATGACCGGCCGCGTCATCGCCGTCGTCGGCCCGTCGGGGGTGGGCAAGGACAGCGTCATGGCGGGCCTCCATGGCACGCTGCCCAACGCCTACCTCGTGCGGCGCGTGATCACGCGGCCCAAGGAGGCCGGGGGCGAGGATTTCGACAGCGTCACCGAGCGGGAATTCGAGAGCCTCGTGGCCAACGGGGCCTTTTCGATCCACTGGCGCGCCCACGGCCTGTGCTACGGGGTCCCGCGCATGGTGCAGTACCAGCTCGGCCTCGGCAAAGACTGCCTGGTGAATTTCTCGCGGACGGCGCTCAGCCATGCCGCGCGCCTCTTCGAGAACTTCGTCGTCTTGAACATCACCGCCGCGCCGGACACGCTGGCGCGGCGGCTCGCCTGGCGGGGGCGCGAAACGGAGGACGAGATCGCGCGCCGCCTGTCGGTGGCCACGAAAAGCTTGCCCGTCGGCATGGATATCCGGCACCTGTCGAATGACGGCCCGCTGTCGGAGACCATCGCGCGCGCGACGCTCTTGCTCGGCCCGTTCGGGCGCGAGAGCCTCCTCCCCGAGGACCATGACCGCAACCGCCAAGCCGGCAGCGAGGGACAAGCATGAACCTAGAGACCGCTCCATCGCCGGGAGAGGCGACCGAGGCCCCGGGCGGCGGGGACCTTTGTCTGGCCAATGCGCGTCTCGTTCTGGGCGGGTCGGTTCTGCGCGGCGCCGTCACCGTGGAAGGCGGCGCCATCACCGGCATCGTCGAAGGCGACCGCGTGCCCACCGGTGCCATCGACTGCGCGGGGGATTTCGTTTTGCCCGGGCTGGTGGAGCTGCATACCGACAATGTCGAGCGCCATATCGAGCCGCGCCCCGATGTGGACTGGCCCCATCTGCCCGCGCTCATCGCCCATGACGCGGAGCTTGCGAGCACGGGCATCACCACGGTCTTTGACGCGATGCGCGTGGGCTCCATCCACAGCGCGGGCAAGGCGCGCTATGTCGATTACGCCCGCAAGCTGGCCGATGAGCTGCTCGCCGCCCGCGCCGAGGGCGTGTTCAAGATCAGCCACTACCTTCACCTGCGCGCTGAGATCTGCTCAGAAACGCTCCTCGAAGAGCTCGCCGCCTTCGGCCCCGAGGACCGCATCGGCATCCTGAGCCTCATGGACCACACGCCGGGCCAGCGCCAGTTCCGCGACCTGACCGCGCTCAAGACCTACGTCGCCAAGAAGCGCGGCATGACGGACCCGGAATTCGAGGTGCATGTGGAGAACCTCCTGCGCCTTCAGGCGCGGTTCGGCGCCGCCCACGAAGCGGGCGCTGTCCGGGAGGCGCGCCGCCTCGGGGCGGTGCTCGCGAGCCACGACGACACCACGGCCCACCACGTCGCGACCTCCGCGGGCCACGGCGCGGGGTTCGCCGAGTTCCCCACGACCGCCGAAGCGGCCGAGGCCTGCCGCGAGGCGGGCATCGCCGTGATGATGGGCGCGCCGAACCTGATCCGCGGGGGATCGCATTCCGGCAATGTGGCGGCCGAGGACCTGGCCCGCCGCGACCTCCTCGACATCCTGTCGTCGGATTACGTGCCGTCGGCGCTTCTCCTCGCCGCGTTCCAGCTGGCCGATCTCTGGGACGATCTTCCCCGCGCCGTGGCGACCGTCACCCGCAATCCGGCGAAGAGCGCGCATCTCGAGGATCGCGGGAGCCTGGAGGTCGGGAAGCGGGGGGACGTGCTCCGCGTGCGCAGGCTCAGGACCACGCCCATCCTGGCCGGCGTGTGGAGCCGGGGATTGAAGATCGCCTGACCCGGCGCGCCCGGCGTCGGGGTCCGATGATCTCCCACCAAGGGGGGGCCGCGCGCTGGGTCTCTCCCGCCTGGCTGGGCGCGGTCGGCCTGCGCAGGGCTCGCGCCGGGTCGCGGCGTCATCGCCATGTTACCTTGCTCGGGTCTCTACGCGCGGGACGGCGCTGGGCCGTCAGCCACGCACGACATGGGGGACACAGATGATCTTTCGAGCCGCAACCTTGACGTCGATGACGGCGCTCCTCGCCGCGCCGGCGGTGTCGCAGGAGATGAACTTCAATCGCATCGCCTCCTTCATGGTCGCCCAGAACGCCCCGGAGGCCGAGGAAAGCTCCGCGGAGATCATCGCGGCAACCGAAGACGGCATGACCCTCGTCTACACCGACGGCCCGGCGGAGGTCGTGGGCTTCATCGACATCACCGACCCGACGAGCCCTGTGGCCGCCGGTGCCATGGACCTCGCGGGAGAACCAACGAGCGTCTCGGTCTCCGGCACCACGGCCTATCTGGGCGAAAACACGTCCCAGGATTTCATCAACGTCTCCGGCGTGCTCCACGCCATCGACGTACCGACGCAAACGGTGCTCGCCTCCTGCGAGCTCGGCGGCCAACCCGACAGCGTCGCGGTGTCGCCCGACGGCACCTTCGTGGCCGTGGCCATCGAGAATGAGCGCGACGAAGACCTCGGCGACGGCCGCGTGGGCCAGATGCCGGCGGGTTTCGTGGCGATCGTGCCGACCACCGAGGGCGGCCTCGACTGCGGAGCCATGATCTCCGCCGATATCACCGGGCTGGCGGAGGTCGCGCCGGAAGATCCCGAACCCGAATTCGTGGCGATCAACGGCGAGAACGAGATCGTCGTGACGCTCCAGGAAAACAACCACATGGTGGTGCTCTCCGCGGTCGGCGAAGTTCTAAACCACTTCTCGGCAGGGGCCGTCACCCTATCAGGCGTCGACACAAACGAAGAAGGCGCGCTGATCTTCGACCAGACGATCACCGTCGTGCGCGAGCCCGATTCCGTGGCCTGGATCGACGACACCCATTTCGCCACCGCCAACGAGGGCGACATGGACGGCGGCTCGCGCGGGTGGACCATCTTCCGCCAGGACGGAACGCTCGTCTACGACAGCGGCGTGAGCTTCGAGCATGCCATCGTGGAGGTGGGCCACTACCCAGAAGAACGCTCCGGCAACAAAGGCGTCGAACCCGAAAGCGTCACCTTCGACGTGTTCGGCGGAACGCCCTTCGTCTTCGTGGGGGCGGAGCGGTCCTCCATCGTGGGCGTCTACGACATCTCGGACCCCGCCGATCCGGTCCTCACGCAGCTTTTGCCTTCGGGCATCGGGCCGGAGGGATACGTCACCATCCCCGAGCGCAATCTCCTGATCTCCGCGAACGAGGTCGATGACGCGGGCGCCCGCGCCCATGTGATGCTCTTCGAATACCAGAACGCCGCCGCGAGCTACCCCCACCTGACCTCCGCGGGTCTGGGCACGCTCACCGGCTGGGGCGCCATTTCGGGCCAGGTCATGGCCGAGGACGGCACCATCTACGCCGTCTCCGACAGCTTCTACGGGATGCAGCCGACGATCTTTCAGATCGACGTCTCGGAGGTCCCGGCGCGCATCGTGGACGCCATCCGGATCACGCGGGAGGATCAGCCCGCGCAGCTCTTCGACATGGAGGGCATCGCGCTCGACGGGGCGGGCGGTTTCTGGATCGCGTCAGAAGGGCGCTCCGATCGCCTCATCCCCCATGCCATCTACCGGATCGGCGCCGACGGGGCGCTCGAGGACTACATCGCGCTGCCGCCGGAGCTATTGGCGGTGGAGCGCCGCTTCGGGTTCGAAGGCATCACGCGGGTGGGCGACATGCTCTATGTCGCGGTGCAGCGGGAATGGCGCGACGACCCGGCCAACCATGCAAAGGTCCTGGGCTTCGACCTCGAAACCGAGGAATGGTTGGTGATCCACTACCGCAAGACCGAACCCGCCACCGGCTGGGTCGGCCTGTCGGAGATCGTGGCCCATGACGGGTTCGTGTACTTCATCGAGCGCGACAACCAGCACGACACCCGCGCCGTGACGAAGATGATCACCCGTGTGCCCCTGTCCGCGATGGACGCCATGGTCCCCCTGGGCGAAACCCCCGCGGTGCTCGAGCCCGAGGTGGTCGTCGACCTCCTGCCCCACCTCACGTCGACCGGCGGCTACGTCCTCGACAAGGTCGAAGGCCTGGCCATCGCGGAGGACGGCACGATGTGGGTCTCGACCGACAATGACGGCGTAGACGACCATTCCGGGGAAACGATGTTCTTCTCCGTCCGCGCCGACTGACGCGGTCCCTGGCCCGTTCGGACAGTTCCAGGACGGGACGGGCGGGCCCGGGGACGTTGAGGGGACGTTGAGTGGCAGGTGGGGCCCCGGCGCCGCCGGTGCCCCTAGCCGACCTTGAGCACGAGCTTCCCGATGTGCTCGCTCGCTTCCATCCGCGCATGGGCCGCGGCGGCCTCGGACAGGGGGAACTCGCTGTCCATCACGGGCGCGATGCGCGCGGCGTCGATGAGCGGCCAGACATTCTGGCGAAGCTCGGCGGCGATGCGCGCCTTGGCGAGGTCGGATTGCGGGCGCAGCGTGGAGCCCGTCATCGTCAGGCGCCGCGTCATGAGCGGGGCGAAGTTCACCTCCGCCTTGGGCCCGCCGAGGAACGCGATCTGGACGAGGCGGCCATCGTCAGCGAGGGCCTTGAGATTGCGGGCGATGTACGTCCCGCCCACCATGCACAGGACGAGGTCCGCGCCGCCCTCGGCGCGCAGCACCTCCACGAAGTCCTCCTCTCGGTAATTGATCGCCCGCTCGGCCCCGAGCGTCACGCAGGCCGCGCATTTCTGCGCCGAGCCCGCCGTCGTGAAGACGCGCGCCCCGAAATGGGCCGCGAGCTGGATCGCCGTCGTTCCGATCCCGGAGGAACCGCCATGGACGAGGAAGCGCTCGCCGCCCTTGAGCCCGCCGCGCATGAAGACATTTGACCAGACGGTGAAGAACGTCTCCGGCAGGCAGGCCGCCTCGCGGAGCGCCATGCCCTCGGGCACCGGCAGGCAGTGGGCGGCGGGCGTGGCCACGTATTCGGCATAGCCGCCCCCCGGCAGAAGCGCGCAGACCCGATCACCCGGTGCCACGCCCTCGGCCCCCGGCCCCACCTCCACGACCTCGCCCGCGGCCTCGAGCCCCGGCAGGTCGGAGGCGCCCGGCGGCGGATTGTAGGCGCCCGCCCGTTGCAGCGCGTCGGGCCGGTTCACGCCCGCATAGGCCACGCGGATCACCACCTGGCCCTCGCCCGCCACGGGCCGGGGCCGCGTTGTCTCCACCAGCATGTCGGGGCCCCCGGGCCGGGATATCTCGATTGCGCGCATCGTCTCGGGCATGGGCGGTCATCCTCCTTGGCGCGCCCTGCGTATCAAGAGCGACCGCCGATGCAAACGGAGCCGGAGCGATGTCGAACGCCCTGCCGATCCTGTCCCTCGCGCTCAATATCGCGGTGCTCGCCCCGCTCTGCGCCGCGCTGCTCAGCGCGAGCCCCGGAATGGACGCCGCCTACGGCCCGCCGACCCCGGCGCGCGGCATCCTCACGGCCGTCTACCTCGCCATCCTCGCGGCCTCTCTCGTGCTCTTGGCGGCGCTCGTCCTTGCGCCACCGTGGTGGCGCCCGGCCCTCGTCACGCTCCTCGCGCTCCAATGCGGCTACAAGCTCCTGACGATCCCGCTGGTGAGGTTTGGCAACCCTGTCGTCGTGGCGAACACGGCCATCACCGCCCTGCACCTCGTCACGCTCTGGTGGGTGCTCCTGCGCGCGCCCTAGCCGCCGCCCGGCAGGTCGGCCTTGCCCGGCGCCCGGATCATGGACGCGAGCCAGAGCGGCCCGGCGAAGACAGAGCGCAGGACCGGGTTCTCGTTCACCTGCCCCTTCACTTTCTCGAAGGTCATCACGTCCCCGATCCGGCGGTCGAGGAAATCCCACGTCGCCGCGCTCTCCATGCTGTCGTCCCCCAGCCAATAGAGCAACGTGGAGGAATAGACGCCCGCGAGCGTCGCGCGCTTGGTGTACCAGTTGTAGTCTTCGGAGGCATCGCCCAGCGCCTCCCAGATCGCGTCCGCCGTACCCCAGATGAGGCGCGTCCCCTCCGCGGCGTGCTGCGGCAGCGCAAAGAGCGTCGCTCCCCGGCGCACGGCCTCCTTGTCGGGGATCACCTCGAACCGGATCTGCACGCAGCGCGCCACCTTCTGGGAATAGCGCAGATCGCCCATATCCTCGGCGGCGATGCGCGCGGTCATCTCCGCGTCGCCCTGCTTGTGAAACGCCACTGCGAGGTCGAGCGCCCCCCGCGGGCACATCGCGCGCGCGAATTCCGGCTCCACGCCGCTATCGGCGACGGCGGCCTTGAACGTGACCTCCGACCAGCCGTCGAACACCACGTGGCCCAGGGCCGCTTCCACCAGTTCCGCCTTCGGATCGCTCATGCCACACTCCATACCAAGGGACGCTGGACAACTAGCGCGCACCCTGCTACCTCGCCACTTCCTGCTTTGATGCAACCAGATTAGAAAGGTGGTGAAAACCACATGCAGGTCAGTGTTCGCGACAACAACGTCGACCAGGCGCTCCGTGCCCTGAAGAAGAAGCTGCAGCGTGAAGGCGTCTTCCGCGAGATGAAGCTCAAGCAGCACTTCGAGAAGCCGTCGGAGAAAAAGGCCCGGGAAAAGGCCGAAGCGGTCCGCCGCGCGCGCAAGCTCGCGAGGAAGAAGGCCCAGCGCGAGGGGATGCTCTAAGCCCGCCCCTCTCAGGCACTGCAAAAAGACGCCCCGCAGCCCATCCGGCCGCGGGGTTTTTCTTTGCCGCGTTGATGTGTGGGCTCAGGCGCTCTGCTGGCGCAGGGCGTCGCGGATCTCGATCAGGAGCTCTTTCTGCGTGGGGCCCTTCGGCGCTTCCTCGGCAGGGGCTTCCTCCTTCTCGGCGGCATCCTTGATGCGGTTCACCATCTTCACGAGCAGGAAGACGACGAAGGCGATAATGAGAAAATTGAGGATCGCCATCAGGAAATTGCCGATGGCGAAGACGGCGATCCCCGCCTCCTCGCACGCCGCCACAGAGGCGCATGTCTCCTCGCCCAGCACGTAAAACCATCCCGAAAAGTCGATCCCGCCCGTAAAAAGCGCGATGATGGGATTGATGAGATCGCCCACGAGCGAGGTCACGATGGCCGTGAAGGCCGCGCCAATGATGATGCCCACGGCCATGTCCATGACATTGCCCTTGGCGATGAAATCCCTGAATTCATTGATCATGGAAAAGCCCCCTGTGATCTGCTGGCACGGATGACGCGGCTCTTTCTGGCCGCACGGGCAGAGGCATACCTGCCTAAGCGCACAGTTTCATGGCTTTTTCGTCGGCCCGATCCCCCTAGGCTCTAGAGCGCACAACCAAGGAGCGCCCCATGGCCGACCTCTCCGCCTTTCCGATCACTTCGAAATGGGTTCCGCAGGACCCCACCATCCTGCAACTCTTCTCGTTTCCCACGCCCAACGGCGTGAAGGCGGCCATCGCGCTCGAGGAGCTCGGCCTCGATTACGAGGCGCACAAGGTGACGCTCTCGGACGCCGATGTGAAATCGCCGGAATTCCTGTCGCTCAACCCCAACAACAAGATCCCCGCCATCATCGATCCGAACGGGCCGGGCGGCGCACCCATCGGGCTCTGGGAAAGTGGCGCGATCCTGCTCTACCTCGCCGGCAAGACAGGCCAGCTCTGCGGGAAGGGCGCGGCGGAACGCGCCCATGTCACGCAATGGCTCATGTGGCAGATGGGCGGGCTCGGCCCCATGTTCGGGCAGCTGGGCTTTTTCACGAAATTCGCCGGGTCGGAGATCGAGGACCCCCGCCCTCGGGAGCGCTACGTGGCCGAGGCCAAGCGCCTGCTCGCGGTGCTCGACGGCGCGCTCAAGGGGCAGGAGTGGATCGCGGGCGACTATTCCATCGCCGACATCGCCATCGTCCCCTGGCTCAACGCGCTCGATTTCTACGGCGCCAAGGACATTGTGGGCTGGGACGACCATGGCAACGTGACCGCCTACTTCGACCGCTTCATGGCCCGGCCCGCCGTGCAGACGGGCCTCCATATCCCCGCCAGGGACTAATCCGCTCCGGGGCTACCACGAGGTCGTATCGAGCCCGCATGCAGTTCCGAGGTCCCGCAGGCCGTCCGGTGCACCGACCATCAATTCCGACGCGGCAGACGCGTACCGATCGAGGTAGCCACAACGCAGTGGTCCCGGCAAAGTCGGCGTGATGCCAGACAGGATAGTCTGGTACGTCGATCGCGCCCGCGCGGCCGACGCATCGGAATGGCCTGCATCAAAGCTCAGTCGAATGTCCGTCAAAGCATTGTCGAAGTCCAGATTGGAGACATGCGCAAGAGCCCTGATGAGAAAGGTATTTCCCGTCGGGCGTCCTCTTTCGAACACTGGCCTGAGAAGGTCCATGGCCCGTGCCCCGCGGCTCGGGTCTTCGCCTCGGTCAAGGTAAATCCGCGCTGCGAATTCACGGACAGTGTGCGAACCGGGATCGTGAAAGAGGGCTCTTTCGACGGTTTCCTCCGCCAGATCCTGTTGGCCGTCCGCAAGGTGCAGGATTGCAAGGTTGCCCAGCGTCACCGCATTCGTCGGCTCGGCTCTGAGCTGCCGCTCGTAGAGCCGTCGGGCGCTGGCGCGACCAGATGCGTCGATTGCCGTCCTATGGGCGATGACGCCAAGGCCGAGATAGACAAATCTGGCATTTCGATCCATGCGTCGAACCCTGAGAAGGGTCCGGCGTGCCTGATCAAACTCCTGTAAATCCATATGCAGGAATGCCTTGTTGACATGTGGTCCGGCAAAATTCGCAGGGCCGAGTTCTTCTGCAAGGCGGATTGCCTCGTCGTACCAGTAAAAGGCCTCCTCCGTGCGCCCATGACGACCATGGAGCACGCCAAGGAGATTTGCGGCCCATGCCGCATCTCGGTGCCTCGCCCGCAACATGTCGATCAAAATCGTTTCCACCGTTGCCATCTCTGACGTGAAAAGCGCTGGCTTCTCCTCGGCAGGCACGGTGGAATAGTGATGGTATGCAATGTAGTAGGGTTCGATCTGCAGAAATGCCGCGATCGCAAGGCCCTCAATGCCTTCGTTCAATTCCGTCTCATCCGCGAAATCCAACGACGCCGGCCTGTGGGACACATCTCCGTCCATGACCCGCACCCGAAGTGAATAGCCCGCGTCGCAACTCGTCTCGCGACAAACGACTTCTCCGATGAACCGTGTTTCTGGCAGGCCGAGCGCACCCCTGAGCATGCGACTGAGGGAGCGAAGGCTTATCTCGGACCCCGGCGCCTGAATATCTGCGAGACGAGCTTGCGATCTGACTGCCGCGGTTGCCTTGGCCGTGTCAGACGCAACGATAATGGCCGTCACTTCATCGACGAAGCGCTGCGCAAGCACGTCTCCGGTCAGCCCCGTGTCCACGAGAGACGTGGGCACACTGAAGGGCTCGACGATGACAGGCCTCTCGAAGAGCTCCCCAACAAAGACGATAACGAAAATCAACGCGACGGTTGCGGCTACGGCTGCACCGACGAGGATCGGCAAGGCCTTTACGAGCTTCCAGAGCCCAGTGAACGCGCTCGAGGCATATCCTGCCGCGGCCGTTCGTTTTTTCGCGATAGCGCGAGCCACTTGATACAAGCCGGGCCAATTGAAAGCCCAGAAATTCACTTTGCCCGACATGGCGAAATTCCACCTCAAATAATGAAATGGTACCGAGGCGGAGCTTTTTTTCAAGTCAGGCGGGCAGCGTGCCCTCGAGGACGTAGCGCAGCATGTCGGCGACCTTTGCGGGGTCGTCGGTCACGGCGAGCGCGGCGGCGTCCACCTCCTTGAGCGCGTGCTGATGATCGGGGCCGTGGATGACGATGAGGCTCTTGCCCAGCGCGGCGGCGTAGCCCGCGTCGAAGGCCGCGTTCCACTGCTTGTACTTTTCGCCGAAGCGGACGACGACGACATCGGCCGCCTCGATGGCGCGGCGCGTGCGGATGGCGTTGAGCTTCGCGCCCTTGTGGTCGTGCCAGAATTTCTGGTCCTCGGCACCCATGATCGCCACGCCGCAATCGTCGCTCGCGGCGTGATCGGTGACCGGGCTTGAGAAGCGGACATCGAGCCCCGCGCAGGCCGCGACGATCTCCTCCCGCCAATCGGTGTGTATCTCGCCGCTCAGGTAGACGTTGAGTTGCATTCCATCCTCCATTACTGGCTCCCGCGCCCGCCGCACGTCCCGCCCCGGGTCTGCCGCACGTCCCGCCCCGGGCCCGACCCGGGCCCTCCGCCTCACGGACCACGAGGTCCCGGATCACGTCCGAGACGGGACGCTCTTTAGCCGCGCAGCGCGCCGCCCGTGGCTTTCACGACCTTCTCCACGATCTTGGCGCTCACCGCCTCGATCTCGGCGTCCTTCAGCGTGGCCTCGCGCGGTTGGAGCCGCACGGTGACGGCGAGCGATTTCTGCCCCTCGCCCAGGCTGCCGCCGATGAATTCGTCGAAGACGCGCACCTCCTCGATCAACGCCTTGTCGGCGCCCATGGCCGCGTTGATGAGCGTGAGCGCCTCCACATCCGCGCCCACGACAAAGGCGAAATCGCGCTCTACCGCTTGCAGATCGCTCACCCCGAGGGCGGCCCGCGCCGCGCCGCCCGCGCGCCGCATGGGGATCGCGCCGGGCCAGAGGGTGAAGGCCATGGCGGGCCCTTTGACGTCGAGCGTCTCGAGCGCCTTGGGGTGGAGCTCGCCGAATTCGGCGAGCACGGTCTTGCCCAGCGCGATCACGCCCGAGCGCCCGGGATGGAACCACGGGCTCGCCTCGCGCCGGATCTGCGCGCGCGCGGGCGCGCCGAGGGCCGCGAGCAGCACCTCCACATCGGCCTTGACGTCATAGACGTCGACCGCGCGCCGCGCCTTGTGCACGTCCTTCGGGCCCGTCTGGCCCACGAGCACCGCGCTGAGCGAGGCGCCCTGGTCCTCGGGCTCGCCCCCTGCCCAGGTCGCGCCCACTTCGAAGAGCGCGAGATCGGCCATCCCGCGCGCCTGGTTGCGCGCCGCCGCCTGCAGGAGGCCCGGCAGGAGCGAGGGCCGCATGTGGCTCATGTCGCTCGAGATCGGGTTTTCCAGCGCCGTGGCCGCTGTGCCGCCGCCGAAGGCCGCCGCCGCGGCCTGATCGATGAAGCTGTAGGTGACGCATTCGTTGTAGCCGAGGCCCGCCGCCGTGCGCCGCGCGGTCTGCTCGCGCCGCTGGCCCGGCGTCAGAATCGGGCGGCCCGCGCCCATGCGCCCGCCCAGGGGCGGGAGCGGCTTGCCCTCGAGCTTCGTGAGCGACGCCACCCGCGCCACCTCCTCCACGAGGTCGGCCTCGCCCAGCACGTCGGGCCGCCAGGAAGGCACATGGGCCATGTCACCCTCGAGCGTGAAGCCCAGCGCAAGAAGCGTCGCGCGCTGCGTCTCGGCGGGGATCTCCATGCCCACGAGGCTTTCTACCCGCGCGGTGTCGAGCCGGTAGGCGCGAGCGACGTCGGGGATGGCGCCTGCCACCACGACCTCGGAGGCCTCGCCGCCCGCGTGATCGAGGATCATGCGCGTGGCGCGGTCGAGGCCCTCGGGCGTGAAGGCCGGGTCGATCCCCCGCTCGAAGCGGTAGCGCGCGTCCGAATTGATCTTCATCGCGCGGCCCGTATAGGCGGTGCGCACCGGGTCGAAATACGCCGCCTCGATGAAGACGTTCACCGTCTCCTCCGTCACGCCGGAGCGCAGGCCGCCCATGACGCCCGCGATGCTCTCGGGGCCCGCGTCGTCGGCGATGACGGTCGCGCCTTCCGGGAAGACGTAGTCCTTCTCGTCGAGGCCGGTGATCTCCTCCCCGCCCTTGGCGCGGTAAAGCCGAAGCGCGCTGCCGGCGATCTTGTCGGCGTCGAAGACATGGAGCGGGCGGTTGAGGTCGTAGGTGAAGAAGTTCGTCACATCCACGAGGAAGCTGATGGGGCGCAGCCCGATGGCGCGCAGCCACCGTTGCAGCCAGTCGGGCGAGGGCCCGTTCTTCACCCCGCGCACGAGGCGGCCATAGAAGACAGGCGCCTGCGCCAGCGTATCGGCGTCGATGGTCACACGCACCGGGCAGGGGAAGCTGCCCTCCACCGGCGCGGGCGCGCGCGGCTTCATCGTGCCGAGGCCACGGGCCGCCAGATCGCGCGCGATGCCGCGCACGCCCAGCGCGTCGGGGCGGTTGGGGGTGATGGCGATCTCGATCACGGGATCGACCTTCGCGGGGTCATGTTCGGCCAGCCAATCCACGAAACGCTGCCCCACCTCGCCAGAGGGCAGCTCGATGATCCCGTCATGCTCGTCGGAGAGCTCCATCTCCCGCTCCGAGCACATCATGCCGTAGCTTTCGACGCCGCGGATCTTGCCCACGCCGATCGTCGTGTCGATCCCGGGTACGTAGGTGCCGGGCGTGGCGATCACCACCGTGATCCCCGCCCGCGCATTGGGCGCGCCGCAGATGATCTGCGTCGTGGCGCCGGCCTCGCCCTCGCGCCCCGTCTCCACTTGGCACACGCGCAACCGGTCAGCGTCGGGGTGCGGCTCCGCGCTCACCACCTTGCCGATGGTAAAGGCCGAAAGCCGCTCCGCGGGGTTTTCGATGCCTTCCACCTCGAGCCCGAGATCGGTGAGCGCATAGGCGATCTCCGCCACGCTTGCCTCGGTCTCCAGGTGGTCCTTCAGCCAGGAGAGGGTGAATTTCATGGGTCGCTGCCTCTGGTCGTTGCCGGGCGCGGGCTACCCCATTTGCCCGGGAGGGGAAAGACCGGAGCGCCGCCGGGGTGCCGCGCGCGCCGGAGGGATCGCGTCGCTGCCGACGCCATGTGCCCCCGGTCGCTGCGGGCGGCTGCGGCCCCGGCCCGTCAGGCGGGCAAAAAGTCAGACCGCGCGGCGGCGGTCCGCGGCGGGCCCCGGCACGCGGATGCCGGTCTCCCCCACCACCACCGCGCCGGTCGGGTCGCTCAGCGTGCTTCGTGTCTTGTCGATCAGCTCGGCACTCTTGGCCGCGAGGCTCCGGATCTCGTCGGCGATGACCTTGAAGCTTCGCCCGCTTTCGCCGCCCGCCCGCGCCGCCTCCACGCTCGCGTTGAGAGAGATGAGGTGGATCATGCGGCCGATATCCTCGACCTCAACGAACATCTTTTCCAGCTGCGCGGTCTGCGCCTCGAGATGCCGTGCGCGCTCCCGGCCCGCCTCCTCCCGCGCGGCCTCGAAGGACCGGATGAAAAGATAGAAGGCCGGGAGCGTCGCCGTGCGCGCCCGCGTCGTCAGGAGGCTCGCGGCATCGCGCGAAAGCGCGCCATACGTCTCCGCGGGATCGACGGACGCGATCTCCCGCGCGAAGCCCTCGATCTCTTCGAGCGCGGCGTCCTTGGCCGGGTCTGCCCTGGCCGCCTCGCGTACGAGCGGCATGTCCTTGATGGCGGCGATCACCGCCGTGAAGCGCGCGGTGAAATCCGTGAGATAGGCCGCCAGTTCCTCGCGCTCGGCGGGGTCGGTGGCGGTCGCCAGCGTGATGCCGATGGCCCCGGCATTGACGGCGAGCCCGCGGCCGCGGCGCAGCTGCTTGATGGCGGTGTCGCGCTCGTCTTCGATGTACACTCGGGGGCCCCTTGCGATCTGCCGGAGGCATAGCCCGCGCCGCATTAAGCCGCGGTTAATCGCGCTCGCTCTCCCGCGTCCTCGCCTTGAGCCAGAGTGACACGCCGAAGGCGGGCAGGATCACCACCGCCCAGCCCGCCGCGTTGAGGAGCGTGAGGCGCAGCTTCACCTCCTGCGGAGCCTCCGAAAGCCAGAGCAGTATGTGCCCGCCGATGACGAAGACCGCCACAGCCACCGCGAGAAAGGGCAGAACCCGCCGCCAGAGCGGCACTAGCGGCTGAGCCCCGCGGCGAGGTTGGGCTGATCGAGCGCGGCGAACCCGTAGTGGCGGAGCCAGCGCAAATCGCTGTCGAAGAAGGCGCGCAGGTCCGGGATGCCGTATTTGAGCATCGCGATCCGGTCGATCCCCATGCCGAAGGCAAAGCCCTGCCACTCGGTCGGGTCGATCCCGCCGTTCTCCAGCACCTTGGGGTGCACCATGCCGGAGCCCAGGATCTCGAGCCAGTCGTCGCCCTCGCCGATCTTGAGCGTCCCGTCCTGCCAGGAGCAGCGGATATCGACCTCCGCCGAGGGCTCGGTGAAGGGGAAGTGGGAGGCGCGGAAGCGGAGCTCCACGCGGTCGACCTCGAAAAACGTCCGGCAGAATTCCTCCAGCGTCCACTTGAGATGCGCCATGGAGATGTCGCGGTCGATGGCGAGCCCCTCCACCTGGTGGAACATGGGCGTGTGCGTGGCGTCATAGTCGCTGCGATAGGTGCGGCCCGGCGCGATGATCCGAACCGGCGCGCCCTGCGCCTCCATGGTGCGGATCTGGACCGGGCTGGTATGGGTGCGCAGCACGTGGGGCGGGCGATTGTCGCCCGGCTCGCGCGCCATGTAGAACGTGTCCATCTCCGCCCGGGCGGGATGGTGCCCGGGGATATTGAGCGCGTCGAAATTGTACCAGTCGCTCTCGATTTGCGGGCCTTCGGCCACGGAGAAACCGAGCGCGGCGAAGATCGCCGTGAGCTCTTCCCAGACCTGGCTGACGGGGTGGATCGTGCCCGCCGGGCGGCGGCGCCCGGGCAGCGTCACGTCGAGCCATTCGCCCGCGAGCCGTTCCTCCAGTGCCGCATCGGCGAGCGCGGCCTTGCGCGCGGCGAGCGCGCTGTTGATCTCGTCCTTCAGCGCGTTGAGCGCGGGGCCTGCCACCTGCCGCTCCTCGGGCGTCATCTTGCCCAGTTCGCGCATCTTGAGGCTGATCTCGCCCTTCTTGCCCACGGCCCTGACGCGCAGCTCCTCGAGCGCGGCCTCGTCTGCCACGTCCTTGATGAGATCGATATACTTGGCGCGCAGGTCTTCCATGAGACTCTCCTTGGGATCGCGGGCTGCGATAGCGTGGCGCGGCTGGGCTGACAAGGGAGGGGGGCCAGCCCCCCGCTGCGCTCCCCCCGAAGTACGCAGCACAAAGAAGCGGGGGGCTTGCTTGCGCCGACCGTCTGCACCACCTTCGCGCCATGCGATGGATACTGTTTATCCTCTGGGCGCTCACGGGTGCCGGTGCGATGGCGCAGGAGGCGCGCATCGCCGTCCTGGGCGACAGCGTGATGGCGTGGAACGGGGCGCGATCCGTGGCGGACGTCATGGAAGAGGCCCTGGGAGAGCCGGTGCGCGACGCCTCCGTGAGCGGGGCGCAATTCGCCCACCGCCTGCGGCTTCTGGTGGGGCCCATGGATATCCGCGCGCAACTGCCCGCGGGCAGTTATGACTGGCTCGTCCTCACCGGCGGGGCAAACGACCTCGCGGCGCGCTGCAATTGCGCGGCCTGCGGGGAGACGCTCGACGCGCTCATCGGGCCGGAGGCCCGGCTCGGCGCCATCCCGGATTTCCTCGAAGAGGCCCGCGCCCGCGGCGCCTGGATCCTCTGGGCGGGCTACTACGACACGCCCGCTGGCGGCGGGCCGTTCTCGGGATGCGAGGACGCGTTCGCCGTGCTCGACAGCCGGCTCGCGCGACTGGCGGAGCGGGAGGAAGACTTCCTCCTCGCCGATCTGGGCGACGTCATCGATGCCGCCGATCCGGACCATTACGACCCCGACCGCGTCCATCCCTCGCCAGAAGGCTCGCGCCTGATCGGCCTCCACCTGGCGCGGATCATCGCCGACCTCGCGCCCTGAAACGGAAAAAGCCGCGCCCGGAAGCGCGGCTTTGCAATGACTCTCGGGCGCGGGCGATCAGGCCGCCAGCGCACCCTTCGCCTGGTCCACGATGGCGCCGAACGCCTCGGGCTCGTGCACGGCGAGGTCGGCGAGCACCTTGCGGTCCACCTCGATCCCGGCCTTCGAGAGGCCGTTGATGAACGTGGAATAGGTCAGGCTCTCGTCATGGGCGCGCACCGCCGCGTTGATCCGCTGGATCCAGAGCGCGCGGAACTGGCGCTTGCGGTTCTTGCGGTCGCGGGTCGCGTATTGATTGGCCTTGTCGACCGCCTGCTTGGCCGTCTTGAAGACGTTCTTGCGGCGCGAGTAATAGCCTTTGGCCGCCTTGACGACCTTCTTGTGACGGGCGTGCGTGGTCGTACCACCTTTGACGCGGGACATGTCTCAAGCTCCTCTTAGCGGTCGTAGGGCATGTAGCCCTTGACGATCTTCTGATCCGGTTCGCTGAGCACGGTGGTGCCGCGGGCGGTGCGGATGAACTTGTTGGTGCGCTTGATCATGCCGTGGCGCTTGCCGGCCTGGGCGGCGACGACCTTGCCGGTGCCCGTGACCTTGAATCGCTTCTTGGCGGAAGACTTCGTCTTCATCTTAGGCATTTTCATCTCCTATCGTTCGAGAACCACGCGGGAAGGCAATGCCATCGGGCCACCCGCGCTGACGAGATGGGCGTATAGGCGGGCGCGCCGCGCGGCGCAAGGCCTTTGCACCCGGGGCGCCGTCAGGCCCGCGCGGCCCTGGGACGCCCCATGAGAAAGACGCCCAGCGCCACCGCCACGATGGCCCCGGAGAGGAGCGGGAGCGCGCCCCAGCCCGCGCCCGAGATCACCGGGCCCGAGGCGAAGGCCGCGAGCGTGGCCACGAGCGCGATCAGCGTGTCGTTCGCGCCCTGCACGGCGGCCTTCTCCTCCTCCGTGATGGCGGCCTCGAGCATCGAGGTCGCGGAGATGAAGCCGAAATTCCAGCCCACGCCCAGCACGATGAGCGCGCCGTAGAAATGGAGCGCGGTGATCCCGTGCGCCGCGCTACCCGCTGCCGCGATGAGGAGGACGAGCCCCGCGGCGGCGATCCTCTCTGCTCCGAAGCGCTTGATGAGGAAGCCGGTGAAGAAGCTCGGCGCGAACATCGCCACGATGTGCCAGCGGATGACGTCGCTCGCCATATCCTCGCTGAAACCGCAGGCGAGGATGGCGATGGGGGTGGGCACCATGAGAAAGACCATGACCCCCTGCGAGACCGCCGCCATGGAAACGGCCCGCCGCACGGGCGGACGCCGGAGGGCCGAGAGCGCCGCGAGGCGCCCGGCCGTTCGCGGCGTCCGCAGCGGGCGGGCCGGGCGCGGCATCCTCACCAGCGCGAGCGGCAGCACACCGAGGAGCGCGATCCCCCCCACCGCCGCATAGGCCCCGGCAAAGGGGATGGGCGCCAGGAGATCGCGCGCGCCGATGAAGACCTGCGGCCCCACGAGGGCCGCCACGAGAAGCGAGCTCAGCATGAGAGAGATGGCGACCGGCCGCCAGTCGCGCGCCACGACCTCCGCCGCGGCAAAGCGGAAATACTGGAACGCCGCCCAGCCCGCGCCGAAGAGGAGATGCGCGGCGCACAGGAGCACGAAGTCGGCCGTGTAGAGTGCCCGCACCGCCGCCACCGCGCCGAGACCCGTGAGGCCCGCGCCCAGCGCAAAGCCCGCGCGCCGCCCGAGCCGCCCCATCAGGAGCGATACCGGCGCCGCCGCGAGAAGACCGGCCAGCGTCTGTAACGAGGCCGGCAGCGTGGCGAGCGCGGCGCTCGGCGCGAGCATGAGCCCGGTGAGCCCGCCGAGGACGAGCTGGATCGGGAAGGCCGAACCCAGCACGGTATTCGCGGTGATGAGGCCCAGGAAGTTTCGGTTCCCGAGGAGGGTGGCGACCGACATGGAGCGGCTTTCCTTGCTGCTGCGGCGGGACATAGCGCGGGCGGTGCGGGAAGCTTGCCTCCGGCGGCTGGCGAAGAAGACTGAATTTCTTTGCGCACAGGTTAACCCTGTGAGGCCGTGTGATGTGCGCTGACTGCGTATGTACAGGTTGTGTACGTTTTGTGCACGCCTTGTGACGGGCCCCGTCGGAGCGGGTGGGAGGTGTGCGGCGCAAAGATGACCAGGGCGGTCGCTGCGTTCACGGTGGCCCTTGCACGCCCCCTCGGGAGGCGAAGGGCACGGGTCCGGCCCCCCGCGAGCCTTGCGCAAGCTGGCGAAAAAAGAGGCGGGTCGCAGGGCGGGCGAGGAAAGAAAAATCAAACGCGAAGCGCCCCCGCCACGGAGCCTCCAGACGCGCCGCGCACCGCCGTGCCCATTGTGCGAATTTCCCCCTCATGGTAGCCGGTTAGGCTGATAGGTGTAGTGATTTCCGGAGACTGAACAGATGCAGAGATTGCAGCTCCATTGGCCGGTTCTGCTCACCCTTCCGCTGGCGTTCATCCTCTATGGAAGCGGGGTCTATTACGGGCTGCCGCAGCACTTCGACACCGACGAATTCGCCTTTATCGGCGGGGCCGGGCGGCTTCTGTCGGATCGGACCCTCGATCCCGGCTGGTACGGCTCGCCCGCGCAAACGCTGATGTATTTGCTCGCGGTGATCTTTGCCGGTGTCATCGGTTTCGGCTTGCTGACCGGCAGGTTCGAAAGCCTGTCGGCGGCGCAACTCGCCTACCGCAACGACACGACACCGTTTATCGCCTCGGGGCGCTTTGCGATGTGTCTCATCGCCGTGGCCCAGATCGCGGTGACCTACCTCGTGATGCGCAAATTGCGCATTCGGGGATGGGTAAGCGCGCTCCTGCTTTTGAGCCTCGTCTTCTCCCCGCTGCTCGTCTCCTTCGCCTCGATCATCCGCATGGATATCCTGCAGAGCACGCTGCAGATGACGATCGTGCTCCTGTGCATCTCGGCCCTCGACGGCCCGCGCCCCGCCCGGGGTCTGATCATCGCGGGGGCGGTCGTGGGGCTCTCGGTCTCCACGAAGTATCCCGGCGTCGTTTCCTGCATCCCGATCATCGTCACGGCGGGCGTGCTCCTTGCGCGGGCGCGCTTTACGCTCTCCCGGTCCATCGGCGTCCTCCTCGCCTCCGCGGGCGCCGCATTGGTCGCGAGCTTTCTGAGCGGGCCGTTTCTCTTCCTCAATTTCGCGGGCGTCCTCGAAAACGTCGCCTTCGAGGCCCGGAGCGCCCAAGCCGGGGCCACGAGCGCCGGGTTCTTCCCGGCGCTGGGCTACTACCTGCTTGAAATCCTGCCGGAAAATCTCGGCTGGCCGGTGGTGGCGCTCGCCGCTCTCGGCGTCCTGCGGGCGACGCGGGACGCGCCCGGCTGGATCGTCTTGTCGATGTTTTTCTCCTACGTGGCGTTCATCTCCGCCCTGAGCCTCTCGTGGGAGAGATGGGCGCTGCCGCTCTTTCCGCTGGCCGTCGTCCTTGCCGGGTTCGGCGCGGAGGCGCTGCTGTCGGTCTCGCAACGGGCCCGGATAGCCGCAGTGGCAGTGGTGGCGGCGGCGATGGTTGGGTCGCTTGCGCTCACCGGTCCCGGGACGGTCGGGTCGGCGGTGGCGCGCTGGCAGAACGACGACACCCGCATCATCGCCGACCGGCTTCTCGCCGATATCGTGTCGAACGGCGGCGGTGTGGCCATCGAAACGCAGGCACCCTCGCTCGATACCGCGCGTTACGGTGTTTACTATTCCCAGGACGGCGCGCTGCTCGAATGGTCGGAGAGGTCCGATCTCCGCCGTCCCATCGGATACATGAGCTACCTGGCCAACGGGTGGGAGGGGGACTTTGACGCGTTCCGGGCGGCGATGGAGGCCCGCGGCGTCGACTACCTGATCCTGACCGGCTATTCCGATCTCTTCTTCGAGGACCGCGCGCTCTTTCCCGAGGACGCGGAATTCTACGCGCAGTTGCTGGAGGCCTCGGAGCCGGTCTGCGAGATCGGGCGATCCTTTGCGCGGCTCGGGCCGGAGATCAGCATTCGTCGCCTCACCGAACCCGGAGCGGCGGTGCCCCCGTGTCCGTCCCTTGATCAGGAGCTTGCGGGTAACCGTGCCGCCCAAGCCGCCGTGGCGCGCCGGGAGTGATCGGTCGCTCGCCTAGGGGGGGAAACACGCGCTCGCAAGACCCGGTCGCTCCGACCGCTTCGATCCGGTGCCGTCAGGTGGCCCATGGGATCGAAACGGCCCCGCATGGGTTTCGCAGAGCGTGCGATGGGCGGCAATGCGAGAGCGCAGCTCGAGGCGCGCAGTCGAAGCGTCCCCCGAGCGAAGCCGGAGTCCCGGCCTGACAGAAACCCCCTATTCGGGCTCGGAGCGGAAGATGAGCCTTTCTTCGCAGGGGGCCACCCGCAGAATGTTGGTGGTGCCCGCCTGATTGAAGGGCACGCCCGCGGTGACGACGATCTGGTCCGACACCTCCGCGAAGCCACCGGCCCGCGCCGCACGGACCGCGGCCACGACGGCCCCCTTGAAGCGCTCCACCTCGTCCACGACGACGCAATACGTCCCCCATGTGAGCGAGAGCATGCGCGCGGTCTCGAGCACGCTCGTGAGCGCGATGATCGGCACCATGGGCCGCTCCCGCGCGGCGAGGGAGGCGGTGGTGCCGGATTGGGTAAAGCAGCAGATCGCCTTGATTTCCGTGGCTTCGGCGATCTCGCGCGCAGCCACCGTGATGCCGTCGGCGATGGAATCCCGTTTCACCGTGCGGGAGGCCGCCATGATCTCGGCATAGGTCGGGTCGCGCTCCACCTCCTCGGCGACGTTGTTCATCGTTTGCACGGCCTCACGGGGATAGGACCCCGCGGCGCTCTCTGCGGACAGCATGACGGCGTCGGCGCCCTCGTAGATCGCGGCCGCCACGTCCGAGACCTCGGCCCGCGTGGGCATGGGGCTCTCGATCATCGATTCGAGCATCTGGGTGGCCACGATCACGGGCTTGGCCACGGCGCGGCATTTCCGCGTGAGCCGCTTCTGGATCGGCGGAACGGCCTGCACCGGCAGCTCCACCCCCAGATCGCCCCGCGCCACCATGATCCCGTCGGAGACCTTCAGGATCTCGTCGAAGGCGTCCACGGCGGCGGGTTTCTCGATCTTCGACAGGACCTTGGCCCGGCCATTGGCGAGGGCCTTGGCCTCGTAGACATCCTCGGGCCGCTGCACGAAGGAGAGCGCGAGCCAGTCCACGCCGAGCTGGCAGACGAATTCGAGATCGGCGCGATCCTTCTCGCTCAACGCCTTCACCGGGAGCACCACGTCCGGGACGTTCACGCCCTTGCGGTTCGAGATCGTGCCGCCCGTGACGACGGTGCAATCGGCGAAGTTCGCGCCGCAGGCATCGACCTTGAGCCGGATCTTGCCGTCATTGACGAGCAGCGTCTTTCCCGTCTCCAGCGCCTGGAAAATTTCGGGATGGGGAAGCTCCACGCGGTTCGCATCGCCCTCCGCCGGGTCGAGGTCCATCCGGAAGGTCTTCCCCTCCACGAGCTCCTCTTCGCCGTTCTTGAACACCCCCACGCGCAGCTTCGGCCCCTGGAGGTCGGCGAGGATGGCGATGGGCTTGCCCACCTCCGCCTCGATCTGTCGGATACTCTTGTGGCGTTCCGCGATCTCCTCGTGGCTGCCATGGCTCATGTTGAGACGAAAGACATCCGCGCCGAGCTCGTGCAGCGCGCGCATCGTGTCGTAGTCACTGGAGGCGGGCCCGAGGGTGGCGACGATCTTGACGTTGCGCAGGCGTCTCATGCTGTGGTCCTTCGGCAGTGGTGGAGCGGGTGCAGTCCTGCGTTAACGCTAACGCCGAGCCCCATGCAAGGGGCCCACCAAGACGATTTCCCTTTGTCCGCACTCTGCCCTAAGAGCACGCCGATGAGTAGCCCGAGCGCCACGATCCGCAGCGATCTCCCGTTTTCCATCGCGGGCGCCGAGCGCGGCGGGCGCTGGGTCATCGCTTGCGATCACGCGACGAACCGGGTCCCGCCCGACGTGACGCCGCTGGGGCTGAGTTCGGAGGACATGGCGCGCCACATCGCCTACGATCCCGGGGCGCTGGGCACCTCGCTGGCGCTGGGCGAGGCGCTGGGCGCACCGGTGGTGAGCTCGAACTTCTCCCGCCTCGTGATCGATCCGAACCGCGGTCCCGACGATCCCACGCTCATCATGCAGCTCTATGACGGGTCGATCATCCCGGGCAATCGCATGCTCACGCGGGAGGGCCGCGCGTGGCGGCTCGAAAGCTACCACGCGGCCTATCACGGCGCCCTCGCCCGCACGCTCGCGGCGCGACCGGACGCCATTCTCGTGTCGATCCATTCCTTCACGCCCCGCCTTCGGGGGCGGCCTTTCCGGCCCTGGGAGGTGGGTGTCCTCTTTGCAGGGGACCGGCGGCTGAGCGACCCGCTCATCGCGGCGCTCGCGGCGCATACGGCCGCGCCCGTGGGCATCAACGAGCCCTATGGCGGCGATTTACCGGGCGACACGGTGGATCGGCACGCCCTGGGCGCGGGCCGGCTCAACGCGCTCATCGAGCTGCGCAACGACGTCATCGCCACGCCCGGCGGGCAGCGGGACTGGGCCGGGAAACTCGCCCAGGCCCTGCAATCAGCGCTGAGCGAGATCGACGGCTAGCTGCCGAAGATGCGACGCAGAAAGGAGCGCGGCGCGGGCGCCTCGGCGCCGTCCGGCTCGGCGCTGTCCTGCGCCTGCTCTTCCGCGATGCCGAACCCCTCGTCGGAGGCGACGATCGTCTCGTTCATCTCCGGGAGCGCCACATTGACCGGCCCGCGCATGTGGGGCGGCTGGCGCAATGGGTTCTCCTGGGCCTGCTCCGCGGCCGCGGCCGCCGCCTCCGCATGCACCTCCTTGGGGGGCACGAGCCCGAGCCGCTGCGTCAGCGCCTCGAAAGCGCCTTCGCGCGCCAGAAGCTGGTGCACGGAGAGCTTCGTGACGGCGGTGGATTCCCAGCCCGAAACACCTTTGATCGGTTCGCGACGATCATATTCCATAGCCTTGCCTTTCCCGTGTTCACTCTCGAGAGACGGTCGCGGCCCCGACGGCGCGACAGGACGGAGTTATCCAAAAATTGAGGCAAAACTGCGCCCGTCGCGCGACGGAGATGTGCCGAAGCGGGGCGGCGTGCAGGCCTTGACGCTCCCGCCGCCACGGTCGACACTTTCGTCATGGATGACCAGACCCGCCTCGAGCTCGAAGCCGCCGCCTTCCGCCGCCTGCGCCAGCACCTCATGGAGGACCGGCGAGACGTGCAGAACATCGACATGATGAACCTCACGGGCTTTTGCCGGAACTGCCTGTCCCGCTGGTACCAGGAGGCCGCCAATGCCCGCGGCATCGAGATGTCGAAGGACGAGGGGCGCGAGGCCTTTTACGGCATGCCCTTCGCGGAGTGGAAGGCAAAGCACCAGACCGAGGCGAGCCCCGATGCCCAGGCCGCCTTCGACGCGAGCCACAAGACAACCTGAGCGCCGCGCAACCGGGCACCTGTCTCCCTGCGCCGAGGGCAGTCTCCGACCCGGGCGCGCCCCAGCGAGATCGGGCCAAAGCGCCGAAACAGTGGCGCACGGAAACCACCATTGTTGCGTATGGCCGCGGCCCTCCGTGCAAGACGGACCGCGCTCGACGTCCGAGGCCAGCGTTTCGTGCAGGGCGGAGATTGTGAAATCGGTGCAGACCTTTACTTCGTCTCTTTGGTTCTTCTCATAGGGCTCGCGATCGGGCTCTCTGGCGGGGCCGGAGACGATGATGACGATGCTTCCGGTGAGGGGCAGGCGTCGGGCGATAACTTTGTACCCCTCAGCCCTGGCGACGACGTTAGCCGCAGCTTCGGCCCTTCGACGATGCCGGCGACGACCCGATCCGCGGTCAGGCCGGCGACGATCTCATCGCCGATTTCGAGGGCTCGAATTTCCTCGCCGGTGACGGCGGCGATGGCGTCATCGTCGGGACCGATAGCGTGCTCGGGCAACCCGACCGCCTCGCCGGCGGCTTCGGCAACGACCTCATCACCGGCCATGGCGGCGCAACGATCACCGGCAGCGCGGGCGAGGACATGTACGGCGTCGCCTACTATCAGGCCGATGCCGACCCCGTCCTCTTCACCGAACCGGTGGACGCCTTCGGCATTTCCGTGACCGATGCCCTCAACGCGCCGCTCTCGCAATCATACGACGCCGATGCCGACACGTTGTCGATTTTCGTGGGCGACGCGCAGGTGGCGCAGATCGCCGGGCGCAGCAGCATCGACCTCGACGGGATCTTCGTGGACGTCGTGCCCGACGACTTCGACATCGAGGATCTCCTGTTCGGTGAACTCACCACCGGCCCGGGCGACGACTTCGTCGACAGCGACGGCTACGGAAACTCCATCTCCACCGGCGACGGGAACGACACCGTGACGGGCGGGCTCTCCAACGACCGCGTGGACCTCGGGGCGGGCGATGATGTCTACGTCGCCGCCTTCCCGGAATTCACGGCGGAGACGACCGGATCTTCGGCCGCCATGGCAACGATCTCATCGTCGACGCCATCAGCTCCGGCACCATCGACGGGGGCTTCGGCATCGACCGGATCAGAGCCGCCGGTGATCCCCTCGGGGATGACAACGCCGACACCCGATTTGACCGCGCCCCCGCCTGATCTGCCTGCCCCGCCTGATCTGCCGCTCTCTCCAGACTTGCTAGGCGACGTCGGCGGGCCGTCCCTACTTCTGCCGCGCCTCCGCCGGGGTCTCCGGCACTGCGGCGGCCCGTAGCGCGTCAATCTCGGCACCGAGCGCGCGGATGCGCTCGTCCTTGTCGCTGTTCATCGCCCGGCATCGCCCCAGATCAGCGTTGAGCGCGGTGACCTCGTCGGGCCGTGCGCGCGCGGGCGCGGTGCCGCCGCCGAACATGAGCCAGCCCGCGGCGAGCCCCACGAGGGCCGCGAACAGGAGAAAGAGCCAGATCTCGGCCAACAGAAATCCCGGAGCGTCAAACATGGGCAGGGCCTCCCTAGGGCTGCGACCAGACGAGCGCGACACCGGGGGCGGCGCTGGCCTGCATCGTTGCAGTGATGTCCGTGGACGTGGGTTCGGCGGCGCTGATCGCGCCGGTGGCGACGCCGCGGGCGATGAGCGCGGTGATCACGGCCCGGGCGCGCGCGAGGCCGAGCGGGGCGCCCGCCTCGTCCTCCTCCTCCGCCGCCGCCGGGGAGGCAGACCCCACCACCGCCACGCGCAACCCGGGGAGCGCCGCAAGGCAATGACCGACCACGCTCGCCAGCGGGTTCAACACGCGGGGCGCCGCCGCGGTGAGGCGGGACGTGCCCGACTGAAATATCTCCACCCGCTCCGACAGCACCGCGCGGCCCTCGGCCTCGCAGAGGTCACGGGACGCCTCGAAGCCGACACTGGGAAGCCAGGCGCCGGCGACGAAACGCTCGTCCCGGCCAGCCAGCAGATTGCGACGCTGCGCCCCGGGCGCGGGCAAGGCGGTCTCCCGGAGCGTGACGTCCACGCCGAGCGCCTCCTCCAGCATCCCGGTGAGCAAAGGCGCCTCCACCCCGGGCTCCGGCGCGATCTCCAGCGCCACGATCCCACCCGGCCCGAAGCGCGCCTCGAGCGCGGCGATCTCCGGCAGCCAGGGGGCCAGAGCGCCGGGATCTACGGTCGACGCGTCCCCTATGCGACCCGTCCGGGCCGATCCCGTGATCGCGTCGAGCCCGAGCGCCGCGGCGATCTCGGCGGGTGAAAGCCCCGCCGGGAGTTTTCCGGTGAGGCTGGCCCCGGTGTCGGTCGCGTATCGAAGAACAAAGGCGGGCGGCGTCCCGTCATCGAGCACCGCCACGTCGAGGCGCGCCTCCTCCGCGTCCAATATCCGCCGAACCTCGTCGAGGTCCGCCGGGGTCAGCGCGCTGCCCGCGAGCGTGAGCGAGGTCGCCTGCCCCTCCGGCTCCGCGTCCCGCACGGTGAGCGTGCCGGTCTCGAGGCGGTCGAGCGCTGCGAGCCCCCGCCGCGCGCTTGCGGTGAAGTCATCGTCCACCGCCGCGATCTCCGCCACCGTGATCCCGTCCCCGAACGCCTCGAGCCCGAGGTCATCGGGAGCGGTCCCGAAGGGCAGTTTCCCCACCAGCGCCAGCCCCGCCGCGTCCTTCCGCGCCGATAGCGCCATGGGCCTTCCGTCATCGGCAAAGACGACGTCGATCACCGGCGCAACCCCACGGGGCAGGCTGCCGAGCGCCGCGTTCACCGCCTCGAGCTCCGAGCGGGTCACGCTGCCCTCGATGCGGAGCTGGGCGGGTTCGCCCGCCTCCTCGCCATCGGCCACCACGAGGCGACCGCTGCGGAGCGCCGTGAGCGCGCGGAGGCCCGCCTGGGAGACGGCGATGAAATCAGGGGACTTGGCGTCCACTTCGGAAACGATCATGGCCTCCTCGAAGGCCGCGAGCCCGAGGGCCGCAGGCTCCGTGCCGAAGGGCATCTTGCCCAGAAGCGTGACCGTGTCGCCCGCTTTCTCGGCGGTGAAGCCCAGGGGCAGCCCGTCGTCGATCGGAGCCAGCTCGGTCCGCGCCTCGAACGCCTCGGGCAGCGCGTCGAGCAAGCGCAGCGCCGCGCGCAGACGGCTGCGGGTCCCCTCGCCCTCGAGCGTCAGCAGCGGCCCCTCCACGGTGAGGCGGCCCGTCTCGAGGAGCGCGAGCGCGGCGAGGCCCGCCTTGGCCGCCGCCTCGAAACCCGTGGGTCCCAGCGCGATCCCCGCGCGGGTCACCCCGGGCCCGAGATCGAGCGCCGCGTCCATCGGAAGCTTGCCGTTCGCCGTGGTGACCCCGGCTGCGCGCGCCGCCTCGAGCCGGAGCGGCCGACCGTCGTCGAGGGGCGTGAGATCCACCTCCAACACTGCGGCCCCCTGGCCCAGGGTGGCGCGGAGCGTAGTCAGCAGGGCCTCCGCCTCGGAGGGCACGCCGACCTCCCCGCTGAGCGCAACCAGCGGGTCGGGCGCGTCGCGCACCGTCAGCCTGCCGCGCCGGGTCTGACGGAGCGCCGCGAGGCCCGCCCTGGCCCGTGCCATGAAGTCGGCGCTTTCGGCATCGATCTCGGCCACGGTGAGCCCGCCCGGGACGCGCGCGAGCCCGAGGGCGGCGGCGGTGGCGCCGAAGGGCACCTTGCCGGAGACCTCGACGCCGTCCTCCGCCTTCGTCGCCTCGAGCAGGATCGGGCGCCCGTCATCGGCGATGCCGAGCGCCGTGGTGATCTCGTAGCCTGCGGGCAGTGTCGCGAGGACCGCCGCGACGGCCCGGTGGCTCGCCCGCGTGCCGGTGCCCTCGAGCGTGCCCTGCCGCCCCTCGAGACGGAGCCGCCCCGCATCCAGCGCCGCGAGCGCATCGATGGCCGCGGCGCCGGCCTCCCGCCAGGTTCCATCGGGGCTGTCGATCCGCGCGGTCACGAGGCCCCGGGCGCGGAGCGTCGCGCCCTCGCCCAGGAGCGCGGCCAGCCCCGCCGCGCCCATGGCGCGGGGGACCTTTCCCTGGGCGCGCACCTCCCCGCCCCGCCGGTAGTCGATGTCGAGGGCGAAGGGGCGCCCGTCATCCTCGAGCGTGATGCTCACCTCCGCCGTGAAGCCCGCGGGCAAGGTGTCGAGCGCCGCCTCCGCCGCCGCCTGCGCGGGGGGCAGCGGGGCGAGACCCCGGAGGCTCACCTGGGCCTCCACGATGCGAAGCTCCGCGTCCCTCAATGCACCCATCGCGGCAAGGGAGGCGGTGGCCGCCCCGACCCAGCCCGGCGGCGCTCCGAAGGCAAGCGTGAGGGCCGCCGCGCCCTCCCCGAGACCTGCGCGCAGCGCCTCGCGGGCTGCCTCCGTGGGCGTGTGCCCGGAGACGGCAGTCACCTCTCCCCCGGCGCGGGTCACCGCGAGCGTGTAGGGATCGGCTGTGGGCAGAAGGGTGGTTTCGTCCAGGACCGCGCGGGAGCCATCGACGCCAGCGAGACTGGCGAGCAGCGCCTCCCGCTCGGAGACGCTGTCGACGGTCCCGGAAAGGATAACGAGGCGGCCCCGGGCGCGCACCTCCGCGCCATGGATGGACGGGGCGAGCGCCGCTTTCGCGGAGGCCTCCACCGCGGCCTCCAGGCGCGGCCCGACACTTTGACCCGCCCAAAGCGCAAGCCCGGCAGTCCCGGCCAGAAGTAAAGCGCCTCCCAGAGCCCTTCGCACGCGTGAGAACCTCGACATCATAACAAACAGCCCGGCCATTCTCGCTGCCGCCGCGTCAATGCTGCAAGCTGCGCGCCAGATCGCTCGGCAAGATGTGGCTTTCGCGCACCGCCCCTCGGCGCGTCAGACCGCGGCCTTGAGGCTTTCGTCGAGGTAGATTTCGCGCAGCCGCCGCGCCACGCGGCCCGGCCGGCCCTGGCCCACCCGGTGCCCGTCGATTTCCACGACCGGCATCACGAAGTTCGAGGCGGACGTGACGAAGGCCTCGTCGGCGCCCTGCGCCTCCGCGATGGTGAAGGCGCGCTCCTCCACCTGCATCTGCGCCTCCCGGGCGAAGCGGAGCACCGCGGCGCGGGTGATGCCGTGCAGGATGTCGTTCGACAGGTGGCGGGTGATGATCGTGTTGCCTTTGACGATGTAGGCGTTGTTGGAGGTCCCTTCCGTCACCGCCCCGTCCTGCACCATCCAGGCATCGTCGGCGCCCGCGGCCTTGGCCATCATCTTGCCCATGGAGGGATAGAGGAGCTGCACGGTCTTGATATCGCGCCGGCCCCAGCGCTGATCCTCGATGGAAATGACGCTGATGCCCGTGTCGGCGACGGGCGACTTGGCGAGCCCGGGCTTGGCCTGGGTGAAGAGCACGACTGTCTGCGGCGTCTCCTCCGGCGGATAGGCGAAATCGCGGTCCGCGGCACCGCGGGTGACCTGCAGGTAGACGAGCCCCTCGTCGATCCCGTTCTGGCGCACGAGCTCCCGGTGGACCTCGAGAAGCGCGTCCTTCTGGAGCGGCATGGCCATGCCGAGCTCCGCCAGGGACCGCTCCAGCCGCACGGCGTGCCCGTCGAAATCGATCAGCTTGCCGCCGAGAACGGAGGTGACCTCGTAGACGCCGTCGGCGAAGAGAAAGCCGCGATCGAAGATCGAGACGGTCGCCTCCGCCTCCGGCAAGTATGCGCCGTTGACATAGACCGTGCGTGACATGGGGCTCTTCCTCCTCGCGTGTGCGCCCTGTCTCGTGCGGGATTTCGCCCGCGGCCTCAAGTCCCCATGGCGTCGCGGCGGCGGGGCGGGCGCAAAAAGGCAGCGTGCAGCGCGATGTCGAACATGCGCCCGCATCTTAGGCGGCGCGCGGCGCGGCGGCGGCGGGATGCCTAGCCCCAGAGCTCCGGACGCGGGGGATGCACGCCCTCGGCGTCGTAGTGAAGCGCCGCCTCGCGATCCCGCGCCAGGAGGAGCGGGCCGTCCAGGTCCACGACCGCCGAGCCCTGCGCCACGAGGAGCGCGGGCGCCATCGCCAGCGACGTGCCCACCATGCAGCCTACCATGATCTCGAACCCCGCCGCCTCCGCCGCCGCGCGGAGCGCGAGGGCCTCCGTGAGCCCGCCGGTCTTGTCGAGCTTGATGTTGACCATGTCGTAGCGCCCGACGAGGGCGGGAAGCGAGGCCCGGTCATGGCAGCTTTCATCGGCGCAGACGGGCACGGGCCGGTCCAACCCTTCGAGCGCGGCATCCTCGCCCGCGGGGAGCGGCTGCTCCACGAGGCGCACGCCGAGGCGCAGCAGATGCGGCGCGAGATCGGCGTAGAGCGCCGCACTCCACCCCTCGTTGGCATCCACGATGATCGCGGCCCCTGGCGCGCCGCGCCGCACGGCCTCGAGCCGGGGCATGTCGTCCTCGGTGCCGAGCTTGATCTTGAGTAGCGGGCGGTGCGCCTCCCGCCGCGCCGCCGCCTCCATCTCCTCCGGCGCGGCGAGGGAGAGGGTGTAGGCGGTCTCCACCGGCGCGAGCGCAGGGAGGCCCGCAAGCGCCACCGCGCCCCGGCCGGAGGTCTTCGCCTCCAGGTCCCAGAGCGCGCAATCGACGGCGTTGCGGGCGGCGCCGGCGGGCATCGCCTCCTGCAGGGCCGGGCGGGTGATGGCCGGAGGAAGCGCCGCGATTGCGTCGGCGACGCTCTCAAGTGTTTCGCCGTAGCGGGCGTAGGGTACGCACTCGCCCTGCCCCGTGACGCCGCCCCGGGTGATGCGGACGGTGACGACGTCGGCGGTCGTCTTCGAGCCGCGGGAGATCGTGAAGACCTGCGCGAGAGGGAAGCTCTCCGTCCGGACATCGATCATGGTCGTGTGTCTCGTTGGTCTGGCCCTGTGGGACCGCGGATGGACGCGCGAACTTGGCTCACATCGCCTCCAGCGCGTCCACGAGCCGCCCGGCGCCGTGCCGGAAGGGATCGACCGTGGGCAGGCCCATGCGCCCTTCCACGTCGCGGCAATAGGCCTCCGCCTCGGCCTCCGCCATGTGCTGCGTGTTGATGGAGATGCCCGCAACGCTGCATCCGGGATTGGCGACCCGCGCCAGCGGAAGCGCGGTGTCCCGGAGCGCCTCGAGGCTCGGCAATCCGTAGCCCGGCAGCCCGCGCATATGGGGCCGCGTGGGCTCGTGGCAGAGCACGAGCGCATCGGGCTGCCCGCCGTGGATGAGCGCCATGGTCACGCCCGAATAGGAGACGTGAAAGAGCGATCCCTGCCCCTCGATCAGGTCCCAGTGATCGGGCTCCGCGTCGGGCGTGAGCCATTCGATCGCCCCGGCCATGAAATCGGCGATCACCGCGTCGAGCGGCACGCCCCGCCCGGTGATGAGGATGCCGGTCTGGCCGGTGGGCGCGAAGGTGCTCTTCAGGCCCCGCGCGCGCATCTCCCGATCCACGGCGAGGCCGGTATACATCTTGCCCACCGAGCAATCCGTGCCCACCGCGAGCATCCGCTTGCCCGCGCGTTTGACGCCGTTGGCGATGGGATAGTCCACCGACGGGATGCGCACGTCGTGGAGCGCGCGCCCCGCCGCCGCGGCGGCCGCAGTGAGGTCGGGTTCGTCCCGCAGGAGCGTGTGGAGCCCGGATGCCACGTCAAAGCCCGTCGCGATCGCCTCCACGATCACGTCCTTCCAGGCCGCCGAGATCACGCCGCCCCGGTTGGCGACCCCGATGACGAGCGTCTTTGCGCCCGCCGCGCGCGCCTCCTCGAGCGTCATGTCGCGGAGCCCGACATCCGCCCGGCACCCGTCCATGCGAAACTGACCGAGCGCCTGATCGGGACGCCAGTCCTTGATGCCCTGCGCCACCTTGGCGGCGAGCTGATCGGGCGCGTCTCCGAGAAAGAGCAGGTAGGGCGTGGGAATCATCGTAGGCTCCAGTCTTCGGGTGGAGCTTATGACGGCCCGCGGAATTCCGCGCGCCTTTTCCGGCACTTCGCCGTGGGAGCGCCGCTCGCGTCGGACGGCCGCGCGCTTCTGCGGCATTGCGGGTACGACCCTGCCCGGCGGGCGCCGCCGCGTCCGCGCGGTCGCAAGGAAGGACGCGCGGGTCGCCCGTGGCAGGACGCGACGTGGCCCTCGGGCGCTACGCCGCAATGCAGAAAGTACCTTGCAACGCTCTTCGCAAGATCATATCGCGCAAGGCAGCACTGACGAAACGATCTTGCGAGGCCGCCCATGTCCTTCCGCCTGCAACCGGCACCGCCCGCCCGTCCGAACCGCTGCCAGCTCTTTGGTCCGGGCTCGCGCCCGGCGATCTTCGAAAAGATGGCCGGAAGCGCGGCAGACGTCATCAACCTCGACCTCGAGGACAGCGTGGCCCCGGACGACAAGGACGCGGCCCGCAAGAACGTCATAGCCGCCATCGGCGATATCGACTGGGGCGCCAAAACGCTCAGCGTCCGCATCAACAGCCTCGATTCGCCCTACTGGTATCGCGACGTCGTCGACTTGCTCGAGCAGGCCTCCGAACGGCTCGACCGGATCATGATCCCCAAGGTCGGCAACGGCGCGGATATCTACGCCGTCGATGCGCTGGCAACCGCCGTGGAAGCCGCCAAGGGGCGCGGGAAGCGCGTGGCCTTCGAGGTCATCATCGAAAGCGCCGCGGGCATCGCCCATGTGGAGGAGATCGCCGCCGCCTCGCCCCGCCTCGAGGCCATGAGCCTCGGCGCCGCCGATTTCGCCGCCTCCATGGGCATGGCGACGACGGGCATCGGCGGCACGCAGGAATCCTACTACATGATCCGGGAGGGCCGGAAGCACTGGGCCGACCCCTGGCACTGGGCACAGGCGGCAATCGTGGCGGCGTGCCGGACCCACGGCGTCCTGCCGGTGGACGGCCCCTTCGGCGATTTCAGCGATGACGCGGGCTTCCGCGCCCAGGCGCTGCGGTCGGCCACGCTCGGCATGGTGGGCAAATGGGCGATCCACCCCACGCAGGTGGCGCTGGCCAACGAGGTCTTCACGCCCTCGGAGGCGGCCGTCACGGAAGCCAAGGAGATCCTCGCCGCCATGGAAGAGGCCAAGGCTTCCGGCGCGGGGGCGACGGTCTACAAGGGCCGTCTGGTGGATATCGCCTCGATCAAGCAGGCGGAGGTGATCGTGAAACAGGCCGAGCTCATTGGCGCATAAGGGCGCGCCGAGTGGGCGGTAAGAAGGATTTTCTTCGGAAAATCCTTCGCCCCTGCGCAGAATTTCCCGAAGAAAATTCTGCTTTTGCCCCACCCGGACCTGCGGTAGCGCTGCGCCATGGATCACTTCATCTACCGCGACGGCGCGCTCCATGCCGAAGACGTGCCCGTCGCCGACATCGCAGCCCGGGTGGGCACGCCCTTCTACGTCTATTCGAGCGCCACGCTGCTGCGGCATTACCATCTCTTCAATGACGCGCTGAGCTGGTCGAAGGCCGGGCACCTCGTCTGCTTTGCCATGAAAAGCGCCTCGAACCAGGCGATCCTGAAGCTCCTGGGCGATGCCGGCGCGGGCATGGATGTGGTCTCGGGCGGCGAATACGCCCGCGCCCGCGCCGCGGGCATCCCCGGTGCGCGGATCGTCTTCTCAGGCGTGGGCAAGACACGCGCCGAGATGCGCCAGGCGCTCGAGGGCGGCATCCGGCAGTTCAACGTCGAAAGCGAGCCCGAGATGGTCGCGCTCTCCGACGTGGCCGAGAGCCTCGGCCTGTCTGCGCCCATCACCATCCGCGTGAACCCGGACGTCGACGCCAAAACCAACGACAAGATCGCCACCGGCCGCAAGGAGGACAAGTTCGGCATCCCCATCGCCCGCGCGCGCGCGGTCTATGCCGCCGCCGCCAAGCTTCCCGGCCTCAAGGTCATCGGGATCGACGTCCATATCGGCTCCCAGCTCATCGAGCTCGCCCCCTTCCGCGCGGCCTACCGGAAGGTGGCGGACCTCACCGAGGTGCTGCGCGCGGATGGCCACGAGATCACCCGCCTCGACCTCGGCGGGGGCCTCGGTATCCCCTATGCGCGCTCGAACGCCGCGCCGCCGGTCCCCCAGGAATACGGCCGGCTGATCGAGGAGGAGGTGGGTCATCTGGGATGCGAGATCGAGATCGAGCCCGGCCGCCTCATCTCCGGCAATGCCGGGCTCCTCGTGGCTGGCGTCCTCTACGTCAAGGAGGGCGAGGACCGCCGCTTTCTAATCCTCGATGCGGCCATGAACGATCTCATCCGTCCGGCGATGTACGGCGCGCATCACGACATCGTCCCCGTCATCGAGCCCGCCCCCGGCGCGGAGCCCGGCACCTACGACGTCGTGGGCCCGGTCTGCGAGTCGGGCGATACCTTCGCCAAGGCGCGCACCATGCCCCGCGTCGCACCCGGCGCGCTCGTGGCCTTCCGCTCCGCCGGGGCCTACGGCGCGGTGATGTCGAGCGAATACAACACCCGGCCCCTCATTCCGGAGGTCCTGGTGCAAGGGGATCAATTAGCGGTTATTCGCCCGCGCCCCACCTTTGACGACATCATCAATCGCGATACCATCCCATCCTGGCTATGATGCCATTGCTCCGCGCCGGAGCGAGGAGCATGCGATGAACGAGCCCACAGACCTGCCGCAGCGCGCGCGCCGCGCCATCGGCTGGACCCGCGTCGGTATGGTGGCGGAGCGCGTGACGCAGTGCTTCTGGCCCGTCTGGTCCGTCCTTTTCGTGGCGCTCGGGGCGCTCATGCTGGGCTTTCCCTGGGGCTGGACGCTCGAAGCGGCCTGGGCGGCCATGGCCGCAGCGGGGCTCGGGACCCTCGCCGCCATGGTCCTGGGTCTCCGGCGCTTCCGCTGGCCCGCGCGCGCCGATGCCGAAGGCCGCCTCGATGCCAGCCTGCCCGGCCGCCCCCTCAGCACGTTGAAGGACATCCTCGCCATCGGGAGCGGTGACGACGCGGCCGAGGGCGTCTGGGCGGCTCACCGCCAGCGCATGACCGATCGCGCCGCCGCGGCGAGGCGGGTGAAGCCCGCGCTCCGGGTCTCTGACCGCGACCCCTACGCGCTGCGCTACGTGGCGGTGCTCGTCCTCGCGGTGGGGCTCCTTTTCGGCTCGATCCTGCGGCTGGGCGATATGGGCGAGCTTGCCCCGGGCGCGGCGCAGGCGGCACTGGGCCCCTCCTGGGAGGGCTGGGTGGAGCCGCCCCGCTATACCGGGCTGCCCACGATCTACCTGCCCGACGTGACCGATCCCGGCCTCGAGGTGCCGGAGGGCGCGAATGTCACGCTGCGCCTTTACGGCGAGGTGGGCGCGCTGGGCGTGGAGGAGACCGTCTCCGCCCGCGCGCCGGACGCCTCCACCGGGGCGGAGGGCTTCGCCTCCGACCCTGTCCAAAGCTTCGACATCGATCGGAACGGAACGCTCACCGTTACCGGCGAGGGCGGGCGCTCCTGGGACGTGGCGATCCGTGCCGACCGTGCGCCAACCGTGGATTTCGCGGAAGGCCTCGCGGACCGGGACCCCTCCGAACGCCGCGCGACGCTGGAGCAGGGCTTCCAGGCGCGGGATGACTACGCCGTCGTCGCGGGCTCCGCGTTCTTCGACCTGCGCCTCGACGCCGTGGACCGCCGCCACGGCCTCGCCATCGCGCCGGAGCCCCGCGACACCCTCACGCTCCCTTTGCCGATGACGATCGCGGGAGACCGCTCCGCCTTCTCGGAGGTGCTTACCGAAGACCTCTCCCAGCATCCCTGGGCCAACCTGCCGGTCTCGCTCAATCTTGAGGTGATCGATGAGCTCGAACAGGTGGGCCGCTCCGACAGCCGTCGCATGATCCTGCCCGGCCGCCGCTTCTTCGATCCCATGGCCAAGGCCGTGATCGAGCAGCGCCGCGACCTCCTGTGGAACCGGGAGAACGCCGCGCGCATCGCCCAGATCCTGCGCACGCTGACCTACGACGCCGAGGAGCTCTTCCGTCAGGAGACGACGCGGCTCCGTCTCGAGGCGGTGATGCGGCGGATCGAGGCGCTGGCGGCTTACGACATCTCCGACGACCAGCAGGCCGAGATCGCGCAAGTGCTCTGGGACCTCGCCATCCAGCTCGAGGAGGGCGACCTGAACGACGCCCGCGAGCGGCTCGAACGCGCCCAGGAGCGGCTGCAGGAGGCCATCGAGAACGGCGCCACCGACGAGGAGATCGCCGAGCTCATGGAAGAGCTCCGCGAGGCGATGCAGGACTACATGCAGCAACTCGCCGAGAGCCAGCCCGAGGGTCAGCAAAGCCAGCCGCAGAACCCCGAGAACATGCAGGAGATGACCCAGCAGGACCTCCAGGACATGCTCGACGAGATCCAGCGCCTCATGGAAGAGGGCCGCATGGCCGAGGCCGAGGAACTCCTGCGCCAGCTCCAGCAGATGATGGAGAACATGCAGGTCACCCAGGGACAGCAGGGCGAAGGCCAGCAATCGGAGGGTCAGCAGGCCATGGAGGGCATGGCCGACATGCTGCGCGAGCAGCAGGGGCTCTCCGACGAGGCCTTCCGTGACCTGCAGGAGCAGTTCAACCAGGACGGCCAGCAGGGTCAGCAGCAAGGCCAGCAACAGGGGCAACAGCAGGGCCAACAGCCAGGGCAGCAGCAGGGGCAACAGCAAGGTCAGCAACAGGGTCAGCAGGGCCAGCAGGGACAGCAGCCGGGCCAGCAGGGACAACAAGGACAACAAGGACAAGGCCAGGGACAGGCGCAGAACCAGCAGGGCCAGGGCGGCCAGGGCCAGGAGCCCGGCGATCTCCGCCAGGGGCTTGCCGACCGCCAGCAGGCGCTGCGTCAGGAGCTGAACCGCCAGCGCGGCTCCTTGCCCGGCGCGGGCACGCCCGAGGGCGACGCCACGCGCGAGGCGCTCGACCGCGCGGGCCGCGCCATGGACAACGCCGAGGAGGCGCTGCGCAACGACGACCTCGCCGAGGCCATCGACGACCAGGCGGAGGCCATGGATGCGCTCCGCGACGGCATGCAGAACCTCGCCGACCAGATGCAACAGCAGCAGGCCCAGCAGCAGCAGGGCCAGGGCCAGCAGAACGAACAGGCGGGCAACGCGAACCCGCAGCAGCGCGATCCGCTGGGCCGGGAGCCGGGACAGCGTGGCGAACTGGGCTCCGACGAGCAATTGCTGGGCGAGTTGAACGAGAACCGCCGCGCCGAGGCTTTGCTCGAAGAGCTACGCCGCCGCTCATCGGAGGCCGAGCGACCCGAGGCCGAGCTCGACTATCTGAGGCGGCTCCTCGACCGCTTCTGAGGGCCCCGCGGGCTAGGCTTCGATCCGGTCCGCGAGGCGCGCCACGGCGTCTTGCAGCCAGATGCGCAAGCCAGTGACCAGCTCCACGTAGATGGCGAGCGCACCCTCGAGCGCGGGCACGCGCGCCGCCACGAGATCGGCGTAGGAATAAAGCCCCGCCAGCCCCGCGAGAACCACGCAAGCGAGGCCGAAGCCGGCCCGGAACCCCCGGCGGTGGCGCTGCACGCGCACCACCTCGTCCACGGGCGCGTCGCCCGCAGCCTCGCGTTCCGAGGTCGCGCGCAGGGTCGAGTTGATTTCGTCGATATCCGGCAGAAGATCGCGCCGCGAACTCGCCACGGCGGCCGCGATCGCCTCCTCATTCACCTCGGGCCGGGACGGCGCGGGCGGCGTGGCGAGCGGGAGATCGGCCTGGAATTCGAGCCCCGCCTCCTCGGCGCGGGCCTTGGCCTCGAACGCCGCCTCTTCGCGGAGCACATCGGCAACGGCCCCTTCGAGCGGACGCCGCCGCGGCGCCGTGTCCTCGGCCGGGGCGGGCGACGGCGCCATGTCGGTGCCCGGAGCCGGGGCCGGCGGCGGGCGGGATATGGGCGGGCTTGCAATGGGCGTGGGTTGCATCGTGACCTCGCCCGGTGCCTCGGCCTCCACGGGCTCGGGCACCGTGGCCACGCTGGGTTCGGGGGAGGCGATGGGCATCGGGCTTTCGGGGATCTGCGGCGCGGCCTCCGCCTCGCCCGGCTGCGCGTCCTCCACCGCGATCGCGGTGGGGTCGAAGAACCACGACGTGCCGCAATTCGAGCACTGCACGTCCCGCCCCTCGGCCGGGATCACGCTATCGGGTACCTCGTAGGTCGCGCCACAATTGGGGCAAATCAGCCGCATGCGGTCCCACCTCTGCCTTGCTCAAATAACTGCCTGCAGCTGTTGTCCCAGCCCTGTCTTAACCTTTTCCTATGACGGTTGGCGAAAAACAAGCTTTCCCTCCACGCCCCTTGAGCTGCGATTGCAACCGTGGCTCCCATGCGGCAGTGTCGCGCCGAGCAAGGCGGGTGGCGGGCGCGTGATCGAATTGGACAAGGTGGCCTTTTCCCATGGCGGCGGGGAGCTTCTGAGCGACATCTCGATGGTCGTGAAGCCGGGGTCCTTTCACTTCCTGACCGGGCCCTCGGGGGCGGGCAAGACGACGTTCCTGCGCCTGCTCTACGGTGATCTGATCGCCACCGCGGGACAGGTGCGGATCGCCGGAAAGGACACCCGCACCATGACCCGGGACGAGGTCGCGCTGGTGCGCAGGCGCATCGGCTTTGTGCCGCAGAACGCCGTCTTTCTCGATCATCTGCCCGTGGCGGAGAACGTGGCACTGCCGCTTTTGGTGTCCGGGCGCGATGCGGCGCGCGCGGAGGCCGACCTCTCCGAGCTCCTGACCTGGGTGGGCCTCGCGGGCCACCGGGAGGCCCATCCGCCCGAGCTTTCGGGCGGCGAGCGCCAGCGCGTGGCGCTCGCCCGCGCGGTCATCACCTCGCCCGATATCATCCTCGCCGACGAACCCACCGGCAACGTGGACTGGGACATGAGCCAGAAGATCCTGCGCCTCCTCGTGGAGCTCAATCGCATGGGCAAGACCGTCATGATCGCCACCCACGACATCGCCCTCATCCGCGCGGCCAAGAGCCAGGTCCAGTCCCGCGTGCTCCGCATCGCGAGCCGGAGGCTGCAATTGGCGGGAGCGGATCTGTGACCAAGCTGTCGGAGCTCATCGCGCTCCTCATGGGCGAGCCGCAGGCGGAGCAGGTCGTGCCGCCCACGGGGTTCACGGCGCAGCTCACGTCGCTGTCGGCGGCGGCCATGGCCTTTCTGGCCTGTTTCGCGCTGGGGCTGTCGGTCTCCACAGGACGCCTGGCCGATCGCTGGTCGAGCGAGCTCGCGCAGTCGCTGACGGTGCGCATCTCCGCCCCCGCCGCCGAGCGCGACGCGCGCACCGAGGCCGCGCTCGCCGTGCTCGCCACCACGCCCGGCATCGCCGCGGCGCGCGCGCTCAGCCCCGAGGAGCAACGCGCGCTCCTCGCGCCGTGGTTCGGATCCGATCTGCCCCTCGAAGACCTGCCGGTGCCGCAACTCATCGACGTGACGCGCGCCGCGGGCGAGCCGATCGACGTGGCCGGTCTCGGCCTGCGGCTCGAGGCCGAGGTGCCCGGCGCCGTAATCGACGACCACGCGGGCTTTCGCCGCCCGCTCGTCGACGCGGCGGGGCGGTTGCGCGCGCTGGGCTGGCTCTGTCTCGCGCTGATCGCCGGGGCCATGGCCGCCATGGTCACGCTCGCCGCCCATGCCGCGCTCGCCGCCAACCGGTCGGTGATCGAGGTGCTGCGCCAGGTGGGGGCGCGCGACAGCTACATCGCCAACGCCTTCGTGCGCCGCTTCACGCTGCGCGCGCTCACGGGCGCGGCGGCGGGCGCAACGCTGGGCATGATCGCCATGGCGCTTTTGCCCCCCACGGGGGACGAGGCCGGGTTTCTCACCGATCTGGGCTTCCGCGGGCTGGGCTGGCTCCTGCCCGCCACGATCCCGTTTCTGGCCGCCGCCGTGGCCTTTGGGGCCACGCGGCTCGCGGCCCTGCGCACGCTGAGGACGATGGCATGACCCGCTGGCTCCGCGGCCTCGCCTTTCACCTCAACGTCTACCCGATGATGCTGGTGATCGGGGTCGTCTTCCTCCCCTATGCCCTCGCGACCCCGCGAGGCGCGGTCTTCGCCTGCCGCACCTGGGCGCGCTACACCATGTTTTCGGCGCGCTGGATGCTGGGGATCACGACGGAGATCCGCGGCACGCCCCCCACGGGCGAGGTGCTCATCGCGGCCAAGCATCAGAGCTTTCTCGACATCATAATGATCTTCAACGCCGTGCCGAATGCGAAGTTCATCATGAAACAGGAGCTGCTCTACACCCCCATCATCGGGCAATACGCCTATCGGCTGGGCTGCGTGCCCGTGCGGCGCGGGCGGCGCGCCGAGGCGGTCAAGAAGATGGTGGCCGACGTGCAGGCGGGCCGCGCCAATCCCGGCCAGCTCTGCATCTATCCGCAGGGCACGCGCATCCGGCCGGGCGTCGAGGCGCCCTACAAGATCGGCACCTACGCGCTCTACCGGGAGCTCGCGCAGCCCTGCGTGCTCGCGGCCACCAATGCCGGCCTCTTCTGGCCGCGGTCGGGCATGGTCAAGCATCCGGGCCACGCGGTGGTGGAGTTTCTCGCGCCGATCCCGCCGGGCCATCCGCAGGCCGCCTTCATGGCCGATATGGAAAGCCGGGTGGAGACGACGTCGAACGCGCTCATGGAAGAGGCGGGGTTTGACCCATGACAGAGATCACGACCATCGCGGAGCTCGAGGCGCTCTACGGCGCGCCCAATCCGAATTCCCTCGCCAAGGTCGCTCACGCGGTGACCCCGGAATACGCCGCCTGGATCGAGGCGTCTCGCTTTGCGGTCCTGTCCACCGTGGGGCCCGGGGGCACCGATGGCAGCCCGCGCGGCGATGACGGCCCGGTGGTGGCCATCGCCGATCCGACGACGCTCCTCATGCCCGATTGGCACGGCAACAACCGCACCGACAGCCTGCGCAACATCGTCGGGGACGGGCGCGTCTCGCTCCTGTTCATGGTGCCGGGCAAGCCCAACGTGATCCGCGTGAACGGCCGGGCGACGCTCTCGCGCGATCCCGCGCTCATGGCGCGGTTCAGCGTCGAGGACCGCGAGCCGCGCCTCGTGATCCGCATCGCCGTGGGCGAGGTCTACAGCCAATGCGCGCGCGCGCTCCTGCGCTCGGAGCTCTGGTCGCGGGACGATGGGGACCTCGCGCTGCCCTCCATGGGCGACATCCTGCGCGCGCAAACGAGCTGCGCCGTGGACGGCGCCGCCTATGACGCGGACTGGGACGCGCGAGCCGCGGCGAGCATGTGGAGCACGCGCCGCTAGGCCGCGAGGCCGGTGGAGCCGATGGCGAGGTATTTCTTGCGCCGGTTCTGGACGAGGTCGTCCGCGCTCTGCGGCTCGAGCTCGCCCAGGAGCTTCGAGATCGCCGCCCCCACATCCTTGATCGCCGCGGGCCGGTCGCGATGGGCGCCGCCCAGCGGCTCCGGGATGATCTGGTCGCACACGCCGAGCTCGCGCAGGTCCTGCGCCGTGAGGCGCAGCGCCTCGGCGGCCTCGCGCATCTTCTCGGCGTCCTTCCAGAGGATCGAGGCGCAGCCCTCCGGCGAGATCACCGAATAGACCGAATGCTCGAGCATCGCCACGCGGTTGGCCGTGGCGAAGGCCACCGCCCCGCCGGAGCCGCCCTCCCCGATGATGACGGAGACGAGCGGCACGCGCAGCTGCAGGCACTTTTCGGTGGCGCGCGCGATGGCCTCCGACTGTCCCCGCTCCTCGGCGCCCTTGCCGGGATAGGCGCCCGGCGTGTCCACCAGCGTGATCACCGGCAATCCGAAGCGATTGGCCATCTCCATGAGGCGGATCGCCTTCCGGTAGCCCTCCGGCCTAGCCATCCCGAAATTCCGCGCGATGCGGGACTTCGTGTCGTTTCCCTTCTCGTGGCCGATGACCATGACCGGCCGGTCCTCGAACCGCGCGAGCCCGCCCATGACGGCGTGGTCATCGGCGAAATTCCGGTCCCCGGCCAACGGCATGTACTCCGTGAAGAGCGCGCCGATATAATCCGTGCAATGGGGCCGCTCGGCATGGCGCGCCACCTGGCACTTCCGCCAGGGCGTGAGCCCCTTGTAGAGATCGGCGAGCATCTGGCGGGCCTTGTCGTCGAGCGCCGCGGCCTCCTTGTCCACGTTCATCTCGGCATTGTCGCGGGCGAGCGCGCGCAGCTCGTTGGCCTTGCCTTCGATCTCGGCGAGGGGCTTTTCGAAATCGAGATAGTTCGTCATGGGCGCTCCCGGTTTGCGCCGCCCCGTATGACTTTGCGCGCGGCGCGATGCAACTCCGCAAGATTTGCAAAACCGGCCCGTGCGAGGAAGGCTCCGGACCGATGGAGGGCCACCCATGGCTGCCAGCTACGAAGACCGCCTGCGGCGGGTGATCGACTACGTCTACGACCATGCCGGGGAGGACCTGTCGCTCGACACCCTCGCCGACGTGGCCGCGATGAGCCGGTTTCACTGGCACCGCGTCTTTCGCGCCATGACCGGCGAGACCTGCGCGCAGGCCGTGCGCCGCATCCGGTTGCAACGGGCCGGGTTTCTGCTGGCCCAGGGCGAGGCGATCGACGCCGTGGCCGCGCGCTGCGGCCTCGGCGGGCGCGCGGCGTTCACGCGGGCCTTCACGGCGGCCTACGGCGTGTCGCCCGCACGGTTCCGGGGCCGCTGCGAAGGGCGCGCGGTCCTCCTGCTCAGCGACAGAAAGGAACACCCCATGTATGACGTGAAGATCGAGACCACGCCCCCGCTGCGCGCCGCGGTGATGCCCCACCAGGGGGCCTACACGCAGATCGCGCGCGCCTTCGAGCAATTCAGCGCGATCATGACCGCGCGGGGGCTCTGGCCCCATGTGCGGGGCATGATCGGGGCCTATCACGACGACCCGAACGACGTGCCGGAGGCGGAGCTGCGCAGCCATGCGGGCGCGCTCGTGGCCCCGGGGATGGAACTGCCCGAGGGCCTCGAGGAGATCGTGATCCCGGGCGGCAAGCTCGCCAAGCTGCGCGTCGAGGGGCCCTATTCCGGGCTGCAGGCGGCCTACGATTACTTCTACGGCACCTGGCTGCCCGGCTCGGGCGAGGAGCCGCGCGACGGCGCGGGCGCCATGGCGTTCGAATTCTACATCAACAGCCCCATGGATGCCGCGCCCGACGAGCTCCTGACGGATATCTGTGTGCCGCTGAAATGACCTCCGCCCCGGGCCTGACCCGGGGGCTCGCCCTCAGGCCCGACGCATGCGCAAGAAGATGTAGAGCGGCAATCCGCAGCTCACGCCGATCCCGAACGTGGCGGGGATCGCGATGAGAGAGAGCCAGTCGCGCCGCGTCACCGCCTCGTAGATCACCCAGACGGTGAGCGCGACCGCCGCGACCGTGAGGTCCCAGACGAGGCCCGACGTGGCATCGTTCACGTGCCAGGCATCCACCATGGCCATAATCGACCAGGTGTTCTCCTGAAACCAGGAGATGAAGTAGCTCATCGGATGGATCGTGCCCCAAACCGCCAGCGCGAGGAATATCCAGCGCATCAGAAGCCCACGGAGATGGTGACGGGCCCCGCCGACGCGCCCACCGCGGCATTCGTGGAGACGCCGCCCGAGCCCACGCTGATGCCGGCTGTCCCGAAGGGCGTGACAGGCTCCCCATCCGCCCCGCAGGCCGTGAGCGCGGCCAGTGCCAGCAGTGCCAAGATGCGCGTCATGTCTCTTCCTCCAACCGTGTGCTCCAGCGGGCGATCTGCGCGCGCACCTGCGCGGGCGCCGTGCCGCCATAGGACATCCGCGAGGCCACCGAGGCCTCCACCGTGAGCACAGTATAGACGTCCTCGGTGATCGCGCCATGGACCTCCTGCATTTCCGCGAGGCTGAGATCGGGCAGGTCGCGGCCCGCCGCCTCCGCCTTGGCCACGAGGGCGCCGGTGACGTGGTGCGCCTCCCGGAAGGGCATGCCGAGCACCCGCACGAGCCAGTCGGCGAGGTCGGTGGCCGTGGAAAACCCGCTCGCGGCGGCGGCGCGCAGCGCGTCCGGCTGAGGGGCCATGTCGCGCACCATCCCCTCCATCGCCGCGAGCGCGAGCATGAGGTTGTCGGCGGCGTCGAAGACCTGCTCCTTATCCTCCTGCATGTCCTTCGAATAGGTGAGCGCGAGGCCTTTCATCACCGTCATGAGCGCCACGTTCGCGCCGAAGATGCGCCCGATCTTGGCGCGGATGAGCTCGGCGGCATCGGGGTTCTTCTTCTGCGGCATGATCGAGGAGCCGGTGGAGAAGCGGTCCGAGAGCCGCACGAAGCGGAACTGCGCCGAAGACCAGATCACGAGTTCCTCGGCGAGCCGCGACAGGTGCATGGCGCAGATGCTCGCGGTGCTCAGGAATTCGAGCGCGAAGTCGCGGTCGGCCACGGCGTCGAGCGAATTGGCGGCGGGCCGGTCGAAACCCAGCGCCGCCGCCGTCATCTCCCGGTCGATGGGAAAGGAGGTACCCGCCAGCGCCGCGGCCCCGAGCGGGCATTCGTTCATCCGTGCCCGCGCGTCCCGGCAGCGCGAGAGATCGCGCGCGAACATCTCCACATAGGCCATCATGTGGTGGCCCCAGGTCACCGGCTGCGCGGTCTGGAGATGGGTGAAGCCGGGCATCACCCAGTCGGCGCCCGCCTCCGCCTGCGCCAGAAGCGCGCGCATGAGCGCGAGGAGCGCGCCGTCGAGCGCGTCGCACTGATCGCGCACCCACATCCGGAAATCGAGCGCCACCTGATCGTTGCGTGACCGCGCCGTGTGGAGCCGCCCCGCCGCGGGGCCCACGAGTTCGGTGAGGCGCGCCTCCACGTTCATGTGGATATCCTCCAGCGCGGTGGAGAAGGTGAAGCGGCCCGTTTCAATCTCTGACAAGACTGTGAGAAGCCCTGTCCCGATGGCGTCGGCGTCTTTAGGTTCCACGATGCCCGTGGCAGCCAACATCGCCGCATGGGCCCGCGAGCCCGCGATGTCCTGGGCGGCGAGACGCTGGTCGAACCCGATCGAGGCATTGATCGCCTCCATGATCGCATCGGGTCCGGCGGCGAAGCGCCCGCCCCACATCTTGTTCGCGGCGTCGGTCATTTTGGAGAGGCTTTCATGCGTCTGATCACTGCCGCTTTGCTCTATCTCGCTGCCTCGCTCAGCGCAAACGCCACCGATCTCGCCGCGGTCTCGGACCTGCGCGAGGGCGACATGCGCAAGCTCGTCTTTCACGAGACGCCGCAGGCCGTCACGGAGGCGGCGTTCTACTTGCCCGATGAAAGCGAACACACCCTTAGCGAATACGAGGGGAAATTCGTTCTCGTGAATTTCTGGGCCACCTGGTGCGCGCCCTGCCGCAAGGAAATGCCCATGCTCGCGGAATTGCAAAGCGAATTCGGCGGCGACCATTTCGACGTGGTGACCATCGCCACCGGTCGCAACCCCGTGGAGGGGATGCGCAAATTCTTTGACGAAATCGGCGTCGATAATCTGCCCATGTATCGCGATCCGCGTCAGGCGGTGGCGCGGGACATGGCTGTTCTCGGTTTGCCGATCACGGTCATTCTCAATCCCGAAGGTGAGGAAATCGCCCGGCTCCGCGGCGACGCCGATTGGGCGTCGGGCAGCGCCAAGAGCATTATCGCCGCCCTCACGGCCCCTGGCGGCTGAATTGCAGCGCCGGAGGCAGTTTCCCGTCCGCTGTCGCACTTTTCTCTTTCTTTTGCACCGCCGCCCGCCTATGCGGGTTTGGCGAATTGGGCATTTCGCCCGATGGACAAAAGGAAGAAGAAATGAGCATCGATCTCAGTAAAATGTCCAAGGCCGACCTTCAGAAACTGCGCAAAGACGTGGACAAGGCCATTGATAAGTTCGACGAGCGTGCAAAGCAGGACGCCATGGCGGAGCTCGAACGCAAGGCCAAGGAATTGGGCTTTACCCTCGCCGAACTCACCGGCGTCCAGAAAAAGACGAAAACGGTGAACCCGCCCAAGTACCGGAATCCAAAGGATGCCACCCAGACCTGGACCGGCCGCGGCCGTCAGCCGGAATGGATCAAGGAAGCCAAGGCCGCCGGCAAGGACATCGAAAAGTTCGCGATCTGATTAACCGTGAGGATCGCGCGCCATCGCCGCGACGGGACCGTGGCGGTGGCACGACACGAGGTGGTTGTTGAATAGGCCGCAGGCCTCCATCCACGCATAGACGATCGTGGGGCCGCAAAACGTGAAGCCCCGGCGTTTGAGGTCCTTGGAGATTTGACGCGTCAGCGCCGATTGCGTGGGCACCTCCGCCAGCGTGCGGTAATTCCCCTGAAGGGGCGCGCCGTCCACGTATCTCCACATCATTTTCGAAAAATCCTCTAATTCTAGGAAGACGCGCGCGCCTTTGATGGCGCCTTCGATCTTGCCGCGATGGCGCACGATCCCGGGATTGCCGAGCAGCCGCGTTACGTCGCTTTCCGTCATCCGCGCCACGCGCTCGGGATCGAACCCTTCGAACGCGTCTCTAAACGCCTCCCGTTTCTTGAGGATCGTGATCCAGCTCAGCCCCGCCTGGAATCCGTCGAGCACGAGCTTTTCCCACAGCGCGCGCGCATCGTATTCCGGCACGCCCCATTCCTCATCGTGGTAACGAATGTAAATTTCGTCCTGCCCCACCCAGCCGCAGCGCGCGATCTGCATTCTCTCTTGCCTCCGTTTACTGGCAATTAGCGTTCCTTGTGCATAACGCGCCGCGAGGCAGGAGGCGATGAATGGCACGCGAAAAGGCGACCGGAGATGTGGTGGTGGGGGCGGATGTCGACCCGCTCAGCGCGGCGGTGACGGCGCGCGATACCCGCGTGCTCGACCTCGTCACCGATGCGCTCAACTCCAAGCGCGCCGTGTTGGCCTATCAGCCGGTCATGCAGGCCATGGCCCCCTCCTCCCCCGCATTCTACGAGGGTCTCGTGCGGATCCACGACCACGCGGGCCGCTTCATCCCCGCCAAGGATTTCATCGCCGAGGTGGACGATACCGAAACCGGACGCCTCATCGACTGCCTCGCGCTGGAGCTCGGCCTCGCCACGCTGGCAAAGGAGGACGGGATCAGGCTTTCGATCAACATGTCCGCCCGCTCCATCGGCTATGGCCGCTGGATGAAGACGCTGGAAAGCGGGCTCGCGCGGAGCCCCACCGTCGGCGAACGCCTCATCCTCGAGATCGAGGAGAAGAGCGCCATGACCACGCCCGAACTCGTCACCGCCTTCATGCGTGATCTCCAGGGGAAGGGCATCTCCTTCGCGCTCGATGATTTCGGCGCGGGCTATACGAGCTTTCGCCACCTGCGGAATTTCGTATTCGACCTCGTGAAAATCGACGGCAAATTCACCCGCGACATCGCGGAAACCCCCGACAACCAGGTCGTGGTGGGCGCCATCCAGGCGGTGGCGCGCCAGTTCGACATGTTCACGGTGGCGGGCTCCGTCGAATCACGGGCGGATGCCGACATGCTCACCGCCATGGGGGTGGACTGTCTGCAAGGCTATCACTTCGGCGCGCCCTCCCTCGCCGAACCGTGGCGCGAGCGCCCGGCGCGGCGCCGCATCTAGGGCCCGGGACCCTTCCGCGACCCTGGCGCGACCCCGCCGCGACCCTTCCGCGACCCTTCCGCGACCCTGGCGCGACCCTGCCCCGACCCTGCCCCGACCCTGCCGCGCGCGGGTACCATGCGCCCGGCGCAACCCGGCCTTGCGCGCCATCCCGCAATGTTAGCGTCCACGACCGGCCCAGTCGCGTTGCGTCTGGTGCGGAGGTAACTTACCACGAGCGCAATTGGCGGGGCGGTGCCCCTTTGACGAACGGGCTCCCGCGCCGTCTGCGCAGACGAATAGGAGAGGAGTCCTTCACCATGACCAATGTCGTCATCGCCTCAGCCGCCCGCACCGCCGTGGGGTCTTTCGGAGGCAGCTTCGCCACGACCCCGGCCCACGATCTCGGCGCCGCCGTGCTCGAAGAGCTCGTCGCCCGGGCCGGGATCGAGAAGGGCGAGGTGTCCGAGACGATCCTTGGCCAGGTGCTCACCGCCGCCCAGGGCCAGAACCCCGCGCGCCAGGCCCACATCAACGCGGGCCTGCCAAAGGAAAGCGCGGCCTGGTCGATCAACCAGGTCTGCGGGTCGGGCCTCCGCGCCGTGGCGCTCGCCGCCCAGCACATCCAGCTGGGCGATGCCGATATCGTGGCCGCCGGCGGACAGGAAAACATGACGCTCTCCCCCCATGCCGCGCATCTGCGCGCGGGCCACAAGATGGGCGATGTGAGCTACATCGACACGATGATCCGCGACGGCCTCTGGGACGCGTTCAACGGCTACCACATGGGCCAGACGGCCGAAAACGTGGCCGAGCAATGGCAGATCAGCCGGGAGACCCAGGACGAATTCGCGCTCGCCTCCCAGAACAAGGCCGAGGCCGCCCAGAAGGCCGGCAAGTTCGACGACGAGGTCGTGGCTTTCACCGTCAAGACCCGCAAGGGCGACATCGTCGTGGACAAGGATGAATACATCCGCCACGGCGCCACCATCGAGGGCATGCAGAAACTGCGCCCCGCCTTCGCCAAGGAGGGTTCGGTGACGGCGGCCAATGCCTCGGGCCTCAATGACGGCGCGGCCGGGGCGCTGCTGATGACCGCCGAGGAGGCGGAAAAGCGCGGCATCGCGCCGCTCGCGCGCATCGCCTCCTACGCCACCGCCGGGCTCGATCCGTCGATCATGGGGGTGGGCCCGATCCACGCCTCCCGCAAGGCGCTGGAAAAGGCGGGCTGGAAGCCCGAGGACCTCGACCTCGTGGAGGCGAACGAGGCCTTCGCCGCCCAGGCCTGCGCGGTGAACAAGGATATGGGCTGGGACCCCGCCATCGTGAACGTGAACGGCGGCGCCATCGCCATCGGCCATCCCATCGGCGCCTCCGGCGCGCGCATCCTCAACACGCTCCTCTTCGAGATGAAGCGCCGGGACGCCAAGAAGGGTCTCGCCACGCTCTGCATCGGCGGCGGCATGGGCGTGGCCATGTGCCTGGAGCGCGCCTAATCGCACAACGCGCGCGCAATATTGTTGCGCGCGCGACCGCTCAAGGCTAACGAATTGCAAAACACTATTGGGAGGACACCATGTCCCGCATCGCACTCGTCACCGGCGGCAGCCGCGGCATCGGCGCCGCCATCTCCAAGGAATTGAAGGCCCAGGGCTACGCCGTCGCGGCCACCTATGCCGGCAACGACCAGGCCGCTGCCCAATTCTCCGAGGAGACCGGCATCAAGACCTACAAGTGGAACGTGGCCGATTACGATAGCTCCAAGGCCGGCATCGCCGAGGTGGAGGCCGATCTGGGCCCCATCGACACGGTGGTGGCCAATGCCGGCATCACCCGCGACGCCCCCTTCCACAAGATGACGCCGGAGAAGTGGCACGAGGTGATCGACACCAACCTCACCGGCGTCTTCAACACCATCCACCCCGTCTGGCCCGGCATGCGCGAGCGCAAGTTCGGGCGCGTGATCGTCATCTCCTCGATCAACGGCCAAAAGGGCCAATTCGGGCAGGTGAACTACGCCGCCACCAAGGCCGGCGATCTCGGCATCGTCAAGAGCCTCGCCCAGGAGGGCGCGCGCGCGGGCATCACCGCCAACGCCATCTGCCCGGGCTACATCGCCACGGAAATGGTCATGGCCATCGACGAGGCCATCCGCGACAAGATCGTCGCCGGCATCCCGGCGGGCCGCCTGGGTGAGCCGGAGGAGATCGCCAAATGCGTGGCCTTCCTCGCCTCCGAGGATTCGGGCTTCATCAACGGCTCCACGATCTCGGCCAACGGCGCGCAGTTCTTCGTCTGAGGAAACAAGAACGGGCCGCCCGCGTCACCGGGGGCGGCCCGTCCGACTGTTCGGTCACGCGGCCCTAGGCGGCTGAGGCGACCGGAGCAGGCTTTGCGGAAAAGAGGGATCTCGCCCAGGCGAGACCCGCGGCAAAGGCGGCGGCGCGTTCGGCATGGGCGCGGGCGATGGCGTCACGATGCGCTTCGGTTGTGGCAACTTCGAACAAGGCGGGGTCCTTTCAGGTCGGTGTCTCGTCTTGACCCCAATATGGAAGCGACGGAGGGCGCCAACAAACGAGACTTGTGCCGCCTTCACATAAGCTATACTTAACCGTCATGTCCGACCGCCTTCCGCCGCTCACTGCGCTCCGCGCTTTCGAGGCCGCTGCCCGACATATGTCGTTCGCCAAGGCCGCCGAGGAGCTGAGCGTCACGCCGGCCGCTTTGTCATTCCAGATCAAAAGCTTGGAGGAACATCTGGGCGAGCCCGTCTTCCTGCGCCTCAACCGCGCGGTGGAACTGACGGAGGCGGGCCGCGCCCTCGCCCCTGGCTGCTCGGACGGGTTCGCAGCGCTGCAAGGCGCCTGGCGCGCCGTGCGCCGCCTGGCCGATCAAACAAATCTTACCGTTACGGCAGGCCCCGCCTTTACCGCCAAATGGCTCGCGCCGCGCCTTTTCGACTTCGCGCAGCTCCATCCCGATATCGAGCTCCGCTTCTCGGCCTCGCTCCGCATCATGGATTTCAACCGCGACGGCGTGGACGTGGCCATCCGGTTCTCCCACAGCGATGCAGGCGCGGGCCTCTACTCCCTGCCGCTCGCCGCGGAGTGGGTGACGCCCGTCATGGTGCCGGACCTCGCGCGGCGCTACCCCACGCCCGAACGCCTCGCCGAGGCGCAGCTCATCACAGATCTCTCCATCGACTTTCTCGAGCCCAATCCGGACTGGGCGGCGTGGTTCCGTACCATGGGAGTGACCCCGCCCGAGATCCACGGACCGAAATTCAGCCAGGCCGACCACGCCGTCGACGCGGCGCTCGCGGGGGTGGGCGTCGTGCTCGGGCGCCGCGCGCTCTGCATCAAGGACATCGCCGAAGGCCGCCTCGTCGCGCCCTATGGCGTGGCCCTGAATACCGGGGCGAAGTTTCGCTTCGTCTGTCCCGAGGGCCTTGAAAAGCGGCCGCAGATCAAGGCCTTCCGCGACTGGATGCTGGCCGAGATCGAAAAGACGCGGGACGTGGCGGAGGGTTTCGACGTGCGCGAGCTCGCGTGAGCCGCGCCACGGCCCTGGGCTCCGGCGCGATTGTGCTCTGGTCGTTCCTCGCGCTCTTCACGGTGGGCGCCTCGGACGTGCCGCCGCTCCTCCTTAACGCGCTCTGCTTTGCCATCGCCACGGGCGTCGGCACTGCCTGGATCACCGTCACTGGCGGCTGGGGGCAACTTCGCGGCATCCCGCCCGCGGCCTACGCGGTGGGCGTGACGGGGCTCGCGGGCTACCACCTCCTCTACTTTCTGGCGCTCAGGAACGCGCCGCCGGCGGAGGCGGGCATCATCGCCTATCTCTGGCCGCTCCTGATCGTGCTCCTCTCGGGGCTCCTGCCCGGAGAGCGGCTCCGTGCGGCCCATGTCGCGGGCGCGCTCCTCGGCTTTGCGGGGGCGGCCATCCTCATCGGCGCGCGGGGTCTCAGCGATGCGAGCGCCCTGCCCGGCTATCTCCTGGCGCTGGCCTGCGCGCTCACCTGGTCGGGCTATTCCGTGCTGTCGCGGCGCCTGAGCGCGGTGCCCACCGCGGCGGTCACCGTCTTCTGCGCGGCGGCGGCGGTGCTGTCGGCCCTCGCCTCCGCGGCGCTCGAGACGCCCGCCTGGCCCGCGCCCGGCGCCTGGCTCGCGATCGCGGGCCTCGGGCTCGGGCCCGTGGGGCTCGCCTTCTTCCTCTGGGACGTCGGGATGAAACGGGGAGATATTCAGCTGCTCGGCGTGCTCAGCTACGGCGCGCCGCTCATCTCGACCCTCGTTCTGGTGGTAGCGGGGGTGGCTGAACCCACACCCGCGCTTTTTGCGGCGGCCTGCCTGATCACGGCGGGGGCCGCCATCGCCGCCCGCGCGGGGCGTCGCGTCAGTTCGTAAGTCGTTCGATCTCCTGCTTGATCTGCAGCTTTTGCTTCTTGAGCTTCTTGACCTCCAGCGTGTCCACCCCGGGCGCACGCTGGGCTGTCTCGACAGCCTCCGAAAGAGTTGCGTGTTTCCGCTTCAGTTCCGCCACGTGGGAATTCAAGCTCATCGTGCATCTCCTTTTTTGAAAGTGGTCATATGACACCACAGAATCGGCACTCTGTCACGCTGCGGTCGCGAGAGGCGGCATGTGTGAGCATGGCCGCGCGAAAGTTGCCAAATCGTTAACCGGGGAAATCGAGGGGCGCCGCGTCCTGCAGCACGGCCGTGATGGGCGGCGAGTAGTCGGGATGATCGCCTTCGTGCCGGGCCGCGGCGTGGAGCGTGACCGGCGCATGGAGCCGGAAGGGAGCGCGCCCGTCCTTCTGCGCCCGCAGCAGCACGAGATGCGCCGCGCGGCCCACCCGCGGCTGGAGCGGGAGCACCTCCACCGAGCCCAGCGGCAGTGCCCGCAGCAGGTCGGGCAGCCGCTCGGCCCGGTGGATCACCGTCAGCACACCCTTGGCGCGCAGCCGTTTGGCGGCCACATCGAGCCAGGTGGCAAGCGGCGTCTCCTCTGCCCGCGCGGCCTGGCGGCCGGGGTCCGGCGCGGCGTGCCCGCCGGTGAAATAAGGCGGGTTCATGATGACGTGGTGAAACTGCCGCTGGCGCAGATCGCCCGGCAGATCGGCCAGATCGGCCTCCACGCACGCGAGCCCGTTCTCGTGGGCGAGCGCGGCGTAGTCCGCTTGCCGCTCCACGCCCGTGACCTCCGCCCCCGTCCGCGAAGCGAGGCAAAGCGCCGCCACCCCCACGCCGCAGCCGAGCTCCAGCACCGTCTCCCCCGCCCGCGCCGGACAGGACGCGGCCAGGAGCACCGCATCCACCCCCGCGCGATAGCCCTTCGCGGGCTGCCAGGCGCGCACCCGCCCGCCCAGAAACGCGTCCCGCGTTTTCGCCTCCGCCGTCACCGACCGAGGTCGACGTCGTTGTCGCGCAGGATCGCCTCGGCCATGAAGAAATCGCGGTCCGCCACCATCATCCGGCGCGGCAGCACCCCGATGGAGCCTTCGAGCACGCTCATATTTGCGTCCATCACGAAAACCGCTATGTCCTCCCCGGACAAGAGAGCCTCGGCAAAGGCGATCACGGTGGGGTCGTTGCTACGCAGGAGCTCTCTCATACTCACCCCCTTAAGCGCCGCCTCGCGCGGTGTCGAGAATTGGAGCCGCTCGCATGGGCCTAGATGACGTTGCCACGAAACCCCATGAGCGCCTGGCGGAGGCGCTGGCCGGAGATCTCGAGGCCGTGAACGCCCTCATCCGGGAGCGGATGGCCTCTGAGCACGCGCCGCGGATCCCGGAGGTGACGGCCCATCTGGTGGAGGCCGGCGGCAAGCGCCTGCGCCCCATGCTCACGCTCGCCTCCGCGCGGCTCTGCGGCTATGGCGGGCCCTATCACGTGCATCTGGCGGCCACGGTGGAGTTCATCCACACCGCCACGCTCCTCCATGACGACGTGGTGGACGAGAGCCGCCAGCGGCGCGGGCGGCCCACGGCGAACCTCCTCTGGGACAACCAGTCGAGCGTGCTCGTGGGCGATTACCTCTTTGCCCGCGCGTTCCAGCTCATGGTGGAGACGGGCTCGCTCCGCGTGCTGGACATCCTGTCGAACGCCGCGGCCACGATCGCGGAGGGCGAGGTGCTGCAGCTCTCCGTGGCGCAGCAGATCGCCACCGCGGAGGAGACCTACCTCCAGGTGGTGCGCGGCAAGACCGCGGCGCTTTTTTCGGCGGCCACCGAGGTGGGCGGGGTCGTGGCCGAGCAGCCCGAGGCCGTGCAGCGGGCGCTCTTCGAGTATGGCGATGCGCTGGGGATCGCGTTCCAGATGGTCGACGACCTCCTCGATTACGGCGGCACATCGGGCGTGATCGGCAAGAACGTGGGCGATGATTTCCGCGAGCGGAAGCTGACGCTGCCGGTGATCCGCGCGGTGGCGGCAGGCGACGCGGCCGAGCGCGCCTTCTGGGAGCGGGTGATCGGCCAGGGCCAGCAGCACGACGGCGACCTCGAGGAGGCCATGGACCTCATGGCCCGGCACGGCACGCTCGAGAGCACGCGAGACACCGCGCAGCGCTACATAGCGCGCGCCAAGGCCGCGCTCGAGACCGCGCCGGAGCACCCGCTGCGCGACCTCCTCCACGACCTGGCCGATTACGTGGTGGCGCGCGTCAGCTGAGCGTGGTCCGGGCCACCCACCAGGCGGGGTGCAGCGCCTCCAGATGCGCCGCCGCGCCCTGGGCAGTGGCTCTGTCGGGATAAATCGCGTAGCAGATCGCCCCGCCGGGGACGACCGCGGCGAGACAGATGCCGGGCGTGAGCGCGAGCTCCTCCAGCATCTCCTGGATCGCGCCGTTGTCGGAGCGGGTCTCGGCGTGGTCTTCAAGCCACTCCGCCACTTCCCGGGGCTGGGAGAGATCATCGGGTGGCGCCGGGAGCGGCCCGCCCCGGGGCGCGCGCGGGCCGTCGTTTTCGTGATCCGCATGGAGCAGGACAACCGGCAGGGGCGGAAAGTTGACAGCTGTCAACTTTTTGGCCGCGGGCTCCAGGAGCACGGCGGTGCTGCGCCGGGCGGCGAGCCGTTCCAGGGGGTCCCCGCTGGCATCCGCGGGCGCGACGGCCGCTTCCAACGCGGCGTTACCGAGCCCCGGATCGAATGGGATGGTCTTCTCCACCATCACCGGCCCGCGCGGGGCGGCGCTCAGAAACCGGGCGAAATCCTCCGCTTGACGTTCGGCGTGCGTTCCCTGCTCGAGGTCCCCGAACGGCCCCCGCCAGGCGATGCCCGGGGGACCGATGGCGAGGGAGGAGACCGTGTCGGCGATGTCGGCCACGGCCAGAAGGCGCCGACCGTCGCGCCCCGCGGCGAGCGGGATGAGCGCCCGGGCGCGGCGCTCAGCCCTCGTCGTTGGCAAGTTCTATGCGCACGAAGCCTTCTTCCTGGTAGACAACGTCGAGCCCCACATCGAGCTTGCGCCGGATGCGGTCGGCCTCGTCCTCCTCGGGATCGAAGCTCAGCGCGCGCTGCCACTGGAAATGCGCCTCCGTGCGGCGGCCCACGGACCAGTAGACGTCGCCCAGATGGTCGTTGATGATCGGATCGGTGGCCATGAGTTCCACCGCCGCCTCCATGGGAGCCACGGCCTCGTCGTAGCGACCCAGCCGGTAGAGGACCCAGCCCAGGCTGTCGAGGATATGGCCGTTATCCGGGCGCAGCTCCGCGGCGGTCTGGATCATCTCCAGCGCCTCGCGGAGCTTCATGTTCTGCTCCACCAGCGAATAGCCCAGGTAGTTGAGCACCTGCGGCTGGTCTGGGCGCATCTCCAGCGCCCGGCGGAAGTCGCTTTCTGCGGCGTCCCAGTTGCCCTCCCGCTCGTGGGAGATACCGCGGGCAAAAAACGTGAACCAGTGGCGGTCGTCGATGCGCTCGATGAGCGAGAGCCCCGTCGTGTAGGCCTTCGCCGCCTCTCCGTAGCGCTCGAGCCGGCGGAGCGTGTCGCCGAGCTTGATGGGAATGGTGGAGATCTCGGGATGCGCCTTCGACAGCTGCCGCAGCGCCTCCACCGCGGCCTCGCCGCGCTTGGCGGTGTAGAGCGCGTCGGCGCGCCCGAGCTCCGCGGCGATGAATTCCGGCGCGGTCTGCGGCACGCGGTCATAGGTGGCGGTGGCGAGGCCCGGGCGGCCGAGCCGCTCCAGGTACTCCGCCGAGAGCATGAGCGCGTCCACGTGGCCGGGTTTGAGCACTTCGGCGAGCCGCGCGTAGAGGAGCGCGTAGCTGTCCGCGGCCTCCCCGTCGAGCGCAGCGGCAACGGTGTAGAACACTTCGGCCATGCCATGCACGGGCTCCGTCACATCGGTGAAGGAGAGCGGCTCCCCGGCCGCGAGGCGTCGGTCGAGATCGCGCAACCTCGCGTCGAGCGCGGTGCCCGCCACGCGGGCGATCTCGGCCCGCGCCAGGGCGTTCTGGTCGAGTTCGCTGAGCACCATGACCCGGGTGATGAGGCCGCGCCGGTTGTCGGGAATGGCGCCCGATGCGCGGCCCGACAGGATCTCCTCCGCCCCTTCGAAGTCGCCCAGATAAGCGAGCGCCAGCGCCTTGTGGTGGAGCGCGAAGGGCCGCAGCCCTTCTCGATCGGCCACGCTGTCGAAGGCGCGGAGCGCGTCTTCCGTCCGGCCCGCGCCGAGCAGCGCCCAGCCGTGGATGAGGCTGTCGACCAGGGGACCCACGCGGGTCCCGGCCTCGAAGCCCGCGATCATGCTCTCGTAATCGCCGCGCAGGCCCTCGTCGGCCACGACGGTCATATGGGCCACCTGGCTCGGCGAGCCCGTGGCGAGCATCCGCGCGCCGAGCGTCGCCGCCGGAGCGAACTGGCCCAGCGCGAGATGCGCCGACAGGGCGTTTTCCATGTGCGCGTGGTTGGCGCTGTCTCGCGCCAGGGCCTGACGGTAATATTTTACCGCCGCGGCGTAGTCGTTGTCCGCCGCGGCCTGCCGGGCGGCGAGGTAGGCGCCGGCGACACCCATCTGTAGCGTGTCCGCCGACACGTTCGATGCACATAGCACGCTCAACGCCAGCGCGGCGCCTTTGGCTGCAAGCCTCATACCTGTCCCCCGGGCAACCCCATTGTGCCCTTGGGCCGCGAGGCTACGCAGCGATCTTTGCGATTTCAATGCGGCGAAGCGGTTTGGGGGCTCGAAAGCCCCCCGGTGCGATCACAATTCGCCACTTGGATGAAAAATTCACATGTTCGGATAGTTCGGACCGTCGCCCCCCTGGGGCGTCTTCCAGACGATGTTGCCGCTCGGATCCTTGATATCACAGGTCTTGCAGTGCACGCAGTTCTGGAAGTTGACGACGAAACGCGCGGGCTTTTCAGGCTCTTGCACGATCTCGTAGACCCCGGCGGGGCAGTAGCGCTGCGCGGTTTCGTTGTATTTCGCCAGATGGTCGAGCACCGGCGTGTCCCAGTTCTGCACCTTGAGGTGGGCGGGCTGGCTCTCCTCGTGATTCGTCATCGAGTAGCTGACATTGGTGAGGCGATCAAAGCTCAGCTTGCCGTCCGGCTTCGGGTAGTGGATCGGCTCGTGGTAATGCACGGTCTCGGTGCTGTCGGCGTCCGACTTGCCGTGCTTGAGCGTGCCGAGGAACGAGAGCCCCGTGAGCGACGTGCACCACATATCCGCGCCACCCAGGGTGAGCGAGGCCATGAGGCCGTATTTCGACCAGAGCGGTTTGACGTTGCGCACGGGCTTGAGGTCCTTGGCGATGGGCCCCGTCTTCACGGCCGCGTCATAGGCCTCGAGCGTGTCGCCCGTGCGGCCGACGGAGATCGCCTCGTGGGCGGCCTCGGCGGCGTGGATGCCGGAGAACATCGCGTTGTGGTTGCCCTTGATGCGCGGCACGTTCACAAGCCCCGCCGAGCAACCGAGCAGCGCCCCGCCCGGGAAGGCGGTCTGCGGGATCGATTGCCAGCCGCCCTCGGAGATCGCGCGCGCGCCGTAGGCCACGCGTTTGCCGCCCGCCAGAAGCTCCTGCATCATCGGGTGATGCTTGAAGCGCTGGAATTCCATGTAGGGAAAGACATGCGGGTTCGCGTAGTTCAGGTGCACGACGAAGCCAACGTAAACCTGATTGTTGTCAAGGTGATAGACGAAGCTGCCGCCGCCCGCATTCTTGCCCAGCGGCCAGCCCATCGTGTGCATGACGGTGCCGGGCTTGTGCTTGGCGGGGTCGATCTCCCAGATCTCCTTCATGCCGAGCCCGTATTTCTGCACGTCAGAGTCAGCGTCGAGGGCGTATTTGGCGATCACCTCCTTCGAAAGCGAGCCGCGCACCCCTTCGGAGAGGAAGACGTATTTGCCGTGAAGCTCCATGCCGGGCTCGTAGCCCGGGCCCTGCGTGCCGTCGGGGTTGAGGCCGAATTCGCCGGCCACGACGCCCTTCACCTCGCCCGCCTCGCCGAAGACGAGCTCGGAACAGGCCATGCCGGGGAAGATCTCCACGCCCATCCCCTCGGCCACCTCGGCCATCCAGCGGCAGACATTGCCCATGGAGACGATGTAGTTGCCGTGATTGTTCATGAGCGGCGGCATGACGGCGTTGGGAATCCGCACGGAGCCCGCTTCGCCCAGCATGTAGAAGTTGTCCTCCGTGACCTCCACGGAGATGGGCGCCTGCATCTCGCGCCAATCGGGCAGGAGCGCGTCGAGCCCCGCGGGGTCGAGCACCGCCCCCGACAGGATATGCGCGCCGACCTCGGAGCCTTTTTCCAGCACGACGACCTCCAGATCGGCGTCGAGCTGCTTGAGGCGGATCGCGGCCGAAAGGCCCGCCGGCCCCGCGCCCACGATCACGACGTCGTATTCCATGGCTTCGCGCATCGCGTCGGTCATATCACTTACCTGTGTCATCCGTACCACCGGGGAACAACCTCCCCGCTCGCGCTCAATAAATGGGGGGTTGCCGCACACGTCAATTGGAACGGGGCGTTATTTCGCGGCCCGGTGGCGATGCGACGCGGTTCAAAGCCTTGGAAATAAAGAAGGGGCCGCAGGTGGCCCCTTCCAGATGCGATGAGGTGGCCCGGATCAGAAGCGGTAATTGACCGTCGCGCCGACGGTCACCACGTCCGCCTCGAGCCCCTCGAGGTCGAAATCCTCGAACCGGTGAAACAGAACCTCGGCGCCGGCGGTGATGTTGTCGGTCACGAAGCCCTCGTAGCCCACGCCGATGAAGTAGCCGCCGCTATCGCCGATCGAGTCTTCCGAGAGGTAGGCCTGGGCGAAACCGCCGGTGCCGTAGAAGTAGTTCTTGCCGCTCTGAATGCCGCCCCGCGCGCCGAGGCGGAAGACCGCTTCGACATCGACGACGCCGTCGCCGAGCTCGATCTCGGCGGTGTCGTATTGCAGACCCCCGCCGAGGAGGAAGCCGCCCAGATCGGCGTCGAAATAGGCGCGTACCCCGAAGAGGAGGTCATCGCCCTCCAGGGCGGGGTTTTCGGTCTCCACGTCGCCGAAGGAAACCTGGGCCCCCACGGAGGGCCCCGAAAAACTCTGGGCCGCAGCGAGGCCGGGAAGAAACGCCGCGAGCGCGGCCATGGCAAAAATGCGCATCATGCAGTCCTTTCAAATGAGTCGGGTGCGCGAACCGTGGGGGGCGCCGCCGCGGGCACAAAGCGCCTCGCGCGGCTGTGAACAGAATCGGCGGAAGCTCGCGCCACGGTTCCATTTTTTCGCTTATGCAGCGCCCCCGGATCACTCCCGGATCGCCCCCTGACCGCCCCGCCGAAATCACATCTTCGCAAGTCGGGCGGGAGAGGCCCCGCCTCCGCCGCTCCCGCCGAAGCCGCGACCGTGGCGGCACAGCGCGCGGGGGCCCGCATCGACCCGCGCCGGGGGCCTTCCCGCTTGCATTCGCATCCCCACATGGGTCACATCCGACAATCGCCCCCAAAGGAGCGCCCCATGGACAAGATACCGCTGACCCGCGCGGGCTACGAAAAGCTCGACGCCGAACTCAAGACCCTGAAAAGCGTGGAGCGGCCCGCCATCATCGCGGCGATCGCGGAGGCGCGCGAGCTCGGCGATCTCAAGGAAAACGCGGAATACCATTCGGCCCGGGAGAAGCAGGGCTTCATCGAGGGCCGCATCAAGGAGATCGAAGCCGTGATCTCCCGCGCGGAGGTCATGGACCCGGCGAAATTCTCCGGCGCCGTGAAGTTCGGCGCGACCGTGGGGATCGTCGACGAGGACACCGACGAGGAAAGGACCTACCAGATTGTGGGCGAGCCCGAGGCCGACATCGAAAACGGCAAGCTCAACATCAAATCTCCCCTGGCCCGCGCGCTCATCGGCAAGGATGAGGGCGACAGCGTCGAGGTCCGCACGCCGGGCGGCGCCAAGAGCTACGAGATCCTGAGCATCACCTACGTCTGAGCCCGCCGCCATGGCCGCAGAAGAGACAAAGCAGACCGCGCCCCCGCAGCCTACGCTCGGCATGTACGAATCGACGCGGCGCACCGGCATCTCCGGTTCGGAAATGATCGCCATCGCCCTCTCGGCGCTGTGGCTGCTGGGCGCGGCGATCTTTTTCCTCGCCATGGGCGGGGGCCGGATGCTGCAACCCGGCAACGAAAGCCAGCTGACCTTTCTGATGACGCTTCTGGCGGTCTTCGTGCCGGTCGCGATCATCTGGGTGGCGGCCTCGGCGGCGCGGTCGGCGCGCATCGTGCGCGAGGAGAGCCAGCGGCTCCAGGCCGCCATCGACGCCATGCGCCAGACCTACGTGGCCGACCGCCAGGCCCACGGCCTCCATCCCAGCCCGGCGGTGGAAAAGAAGATCGACGAACTCGTGGCCTCCGCCCGGCAGACCGAGACGGTGGTGGCGACCTTCACCTCGAACCGCACGCCGGTAGCGCGGGTGACTGCGCCGGAGACGTCGCGCGACGACCAGCCCTCCCTCGCGCTCGGCACGCGCGCCGAGGATCTGGCGCCGCCGCTGGCCACCGAGGACCTCATCCGCGCGCTCAACTTCCCGGAGACGGCGGAGGATCAGGAGGGGTTCAACGCGCTGCGCCGCGCGCTGAAGGACCGCAAGGCCGCCAGCGTCGTCCAGGCGAGCCAGGACGTGCTCACCATCATCAGCCATGACGGCATCTACATGGACGACCTGCGCCCGGACCGGGCGAAGCCCGAGGTCTGGCGCCAATTCGCCGCGGGCGAGCGCGGCCGCCAGGTGGCGGCGTTGGGCGGGATCCGCGACCGCAGCTCGCTCGCCCTCACGGCGGGGCGCATGCGCTCGGACACGATCTTCCGCGACGCCGCGCACCATTTCCTGCGCCGCTTCGACCGGCTTCTCACGGAGTTCTGCGAGACGGCCACCGACGCCGAGATCGCCGCCCTCGCGGAGACCCGCACGGCGCGGGCCTTCATGCTGCTCGGCCGCGTGACGGGGATGTTCAGCTGAGGCCGCGTCCCCCCCGCGCCCTCTACTGTACGGGCATCGCCATGGTCGTGGCCTCCCGAAACCCCATGAGCGGGGCCAGCAGGCCCGCCCGCATCCGCCCGATTTCCTCGAAGCCGTAGCGCTCGTAGAGCGCGCGCGCGCGGGCATTGCTGTCGATGACGTCGAGGCGCACCTCCGCGTAGCGGTTCATCCGCGCCGTCCAGAGCACCGCGTCGAGAAGCTTCGAGCCCACCCCCTGCCCCCGCGCGGTCTCGCACACGAAGATGCCGTCCATCTGCAACACGCCGGGCTCGAGCTTGCGCTCGAAGAGATCGAGGATCGCGCCCCGCCAGAGGGCGCTCAGCGGGCCGTAGCTCGCGCGGAGATCGGCGTAGCTCGCGGTGATGAGCCCGCCGCGCGCCGTCTTGATGCCCGCCACGCCGAGGAGGCGCCCGCCCTCGCTGGCCGAAAACGCGAAGCCCGGCCTCAGGCAGCGCGCGATGAAGGCCGCGGCCCGCGGGTCGGTGCCGAGCGCGGGCGCGAGCTTCGGGCCGAAGGCCTCCAGAAAAAGCCGCGCGACCTCGGCGCGGTGCTCCTCCTTGAAGCCCGGTGCGACGGTGACGCTCATGCCAGGAGCCCCGCGAAGGGCAGGAAGCGGACCGGCGTGCCGGGCCTGACATCCATGGCGTGATCGGGAAGCTCCACGAGCCCTTCGGCCCAGCTCAGCCCCGCGATGCGGCCCGAGCCTTCGGAGGGGTAGACCTCCGCCCGCCCGTCCCGGAGCCGGGCGCGGAGATATTCGCGCCGCCCCGCTTTCTTTGCCTTCGAGAAGGCGGCGGGGACATCCATGCCCGCGGGGCGCGCGAAGGCCCCGCCCGCGAGCCTCTCAAGGGCGGGGCGCGCGAAAATCAGCGTGCAGACCAGGGCCGCCACCGGATTGCCAGGCAGACCGAAGACCGGGACCCCGCCCCAGAGGCCGAGCGCCAGGGGACGCCCCGGCTTCACCGCGATGCGCCAGAGCGCCATGGTGCCCGTCTCGTTGAGGAGCGCGGAGACGTGGTCCTCCTCCCCCGCCGAGGCGCCGCCGGAGGTGAGGATAGCGTCCACCTCCGCCCCGTCGAGCCGCGCGCGCAGGGCGTCGCGGTCATCGGGGCAGATGCCCATATCGGTGACGGCGTAGCCCGCCCCGGAAAGGAGCGCCTTGAGCATCGGGCGGTTGGCATCGGCGATCTGTCCGGGCCCGAGGGGCGCCCCGGCCTCGCAAAGCTCGTCGCCGGTGGAGAGCACGCCCACCCGAAGCCGCCGCCGCACCGGAACCTGCCCGTGCCCCGTGGCCGCGAGAAGCGCGAGATCGGCGGGCGTGAGCCTGCGCCTGGCGGCGAGGATCGTATCGCCCTCCTCCACGTCCTCGCCCCTGGGGCGCGCATTGGCGCCGGTCTTGAGCGGCCCCTCGACGGAGATGCGCCCGGCGCTCACGCGGCAATCCTCCTCGAGCACGACGGTGGTTACCCCCTCCGGCAGCGCCGCGCCGGTCAGGATCCGGAGCGCCTGCCCCTCGGGCAGCCGACCCGCGAACGGGGCGCCCGCCGCCGCGCGCCCCGCGGCCAAGGGGATGTGATGAAGGCCCGGCGCGAGGCCCTGGGTGAGCGCGTAGCCGTCCACGGCGGAATTCGCCGCGGGCGGATGGGCGCGCAGCGCCGCGATATCCCGGGCGAGAAAGCGACCCGCCGCGTCCTCCACGGCGCAGGTCTCGACGCCCGTGACGGGCACGAGCCTTTCGGCGAGGAGGCTCAGGGCCTCGTCCACCGGCGTCCAGTGCGTGCCCGGGGGCAGGGCGAAGCAATCGTTGGCGAGCCGCCCGTGGCGCGCGGCGGCCGCGAGCGTTGCCTCGTGACCGAGCCCGAAAATCCAGCCCTCCTCCGGCGCGTGGACATCGAGCATGGCGGAAAGCTCCTCGGGCGCGAGACGCGCGACCGCGTCGGCGAGGATGCGCACTTGTGCTGCGTCATTGACCTCCCCCTCGCGTTGGCCGCGGGCGACCTCGGCAGCGAGGAGCGAGGGCCAGATCTCGACAAAGGCGATGGGCGCCTCCAGCGGCTCGAAGGGCCAGACGGCCACCTGGCCCGGAAACCGCGCGCGGAGCCGCGCGAGGGAAGCGATGCCGGTGAGCGCCTGGCTGCCCACGCTGCCGGCCCCGCCGAGCTGCCAGCAGGAGAACGCGCCCTTGGCTCGCCGCTCCGCCGCGCGCCATTCGCCCACGGGGAATTCCGCGGGCTTCGTTCTGGGCACGCTGCCCGCGCCGAAGGGGTCGAACCAGAACGGGCCGTCCCCGGGGAAGCGGGCATTCATCGCGGCGGCCACCGCCATGCGGTTGCGCCCGTCGGCCGTGGTGGGCAGCGCCTCCGCGAGATGCGCCCAGAGCGCGAGCGGATCGTCCTGCCCGGTCACCGCGCGCGCGAACCCCGCCGGGTAGCCGAAGGGGAAGTCGAAGCCGATCAGAAGCCGCTCCCCGCGTTCGAGCGCGCGTTCCATGCGCGCGGCGAGGCGGTCCTCGGCCACGGGGCGGTTGCGCGCATAGACCGGCTCCTGCCCGGCTTCGCCGATCCAGATCGCGTCCTTCTTGGGCGTCGTGCCCCGGTCGCCGCCGCCGGACCAATCCACCATGACGATGGCGTCCCAGGTCACCGGGCAAGCTCCGCGAGGATGAAATCGGCGATCTCGGCTGTTGCGTCGAGGTCGAAGCGGGGGCAGGCCACGTTGAGGAGTGCGTCGCTCGCCACGGCGCGGATCGTGGGATCGCCGGGGGCGAGCGGCGGGTGGCCCGTCTCCGCGCGCCAGGCCTCGATCTTGGGATGCGCGGCGGTCTTCCAGCCCTCCACCAGCACGAGGTCGACGGGCGAAAGCTTGGCCAGCAAGGCGGGAAGCGGCGGCGCCTCGGCCCCGCGGAGCTCGGCCATGAGCGCCCACCGGTCGCGCCCGGCCACGAGCACCTCCTGCGCGCCGGCCACGCGGTGGCGGTGGCTGTCCTTGCCCGCGTGATCGACGTCAAAGGCGTGGTGGGCGTGCTTGAGCGTGCTCACCGTGCGCCCGCGCGCGGCGATCTCGGCCACGAGACGCTCCATGAGCCCCGTCTTGCCAGCGTTCTTCCAGCCGACGACGCCGAAAACCTTCACAGCATCTCCTCGGCCTGGGCGAGGTCCTCGGGCGTGTTGATGTTGAAGAAGGCGCCGTCGTCGAAGGCGGCGGTGGCGGCGCCGTGGCTGTCGGTCCAGAGCACCACCTTGCGCAGCCCCTGCCCCAGCGCGGAGCGGAGATCCTCGCGCAGCGCCACGGGCCAGTAGCCGAAGGTCGGGTGGCGGTTCGTGCGCCCGCCCTCCCAGGTGGCGGCGAGCGCGATGGGGGTGACGGCCCGCGTCGCGGCGCGTTCCAGCCGCTCGGCGAGGTCCATGGGAAAGAACGGCGTGTCGGCGGCGGCGGTGACGATGTGCGAGGCCCCCACGTCATGGGCCCAGTCGAGCCCGGCAAGGACGCCCGCGAGCGGCCCCGGCTGGTCCGCGATACTGTCGGCGACGATGGGCAGCCCGAAATCGTAGTAGCGCCGCGCATCGCCATTGGCGTTGATCGCGAGCCCGGCCACCTGACCCTCGAGCCGTTCGATGACGCGGTCCATGAGGGTGCGCCCGCCGAGCTCGAGAAGGCCCTTGTCGACCCCGCCCATGCGCGCGCCCTTGCCGCCCGCGAGGATCACACCCACGGGCAGCTTCATGGGCGCACGAGCCTGCCCGCGCCGCTCAGGCAGGCGTAGCGGCGGCCTTTCAGGCGGCCGATGAGCGTGAGGCCCACCTCTTGCGCGATCTCCACGCCCCAGGCGGTGAAGCCCGAGCGGGAGGCCAACACCGGAATGCCCATGAGCGCGCATTTGATCACCATCTCGGAGGTGAGACGGCCCGTAGTATAGAGGATCTTGTCCGCGCCGCTCACCCCCTCCGCGCGCATCCAGCCCGCCACCTTGTCCACCGCGTTGTGGCGCCCGACATCCTCCATGTAGACGCGGGGGCGGTCCCCTTCGCAGAGCACAGTGCCGTGGATCGCCCCGGCCGAGAGGTAGAGCGAGGGCGTGCGGTTGATCTTCTCCGAGAGCGTGAAGAGCCAGCTTTCGCGGAGCTCGGCCCGGGGCAGCGTGAGGCCCTCGAGGCCCGCCATCATGTCCCCGAAGACGGTGCCCACGGCACAGCCCGACGTGCGGGTCTTTCGCGCGAGCTTGTCCTCGTGGTCGGTCTCCTCGGCGGTGCGCACCACGACCGCCGCGACCTCCGCGTCGAAATCCACGCCGGTGACGCGATCCGTGGCCGAGAGCATCCCCTGGTTCGCAAGAAAGCCCAGCGCGAGGTAGTCCGGGTAGTCGCCGATGGTCATGGCGGTCACGATCTCGCGGCCGTTCAGAAAGATCGTCAGCGGACGCTCCTCCACCACGCGGAGGTCGTGGGGCGCGCCCGACGCGTCCACCGCGCGCACCATGCGCGTGAGCCCCGCGCGGTCGGGATCCGGCGCGATGATATAGTCCGAGGCGATATCGAGCGTGGCCATTTGCATCCACTCATGCTGCGGGATAGCGATGCTGTCGCGGCAGGTTAGGAGAGGATCGTGGGGGAGACCACCCGGAAAGCGGCTTTCAGGCTGGGCATCCGGCACGGCCTGCCGTTCGTCGTCCTGCTCGTGCCGTTCGCGGTGCTCTTTGGCGTCGTGGCAACCGAGGCAGGGCTCTCCGTCATCGAGGTCCTGAGCTTTTCCGTCATCGTCGTCGCAGGCGCGGCGCAGTTCACGGCGGTGGCCATGATGCAGGACGCGGTGCCCACGCTCATCGTCATTCTCACCGCGCTGGCGGTGAACCTGCGCATGGCCATGTATTCGGCGGCGCTCACGCCCCATCTGGGGCAGGCGCCCTTCTGGCAGCGGGCCTTCATCGCCTATTTCATGGTGGACCAGGCCTTTGCGCTGGCCTCCGTCACCTACGAGGAGCGCACGGATTGGTCCGTGGCCGAGAAGGTGGCCTATTACTTCGGGGTGATCGTGCCCGTGGCGCCGTGCTGGTACCTCGCGACGCTCGGCGGGGCGCTCGTGGGCGAGGCGGTGCCGGAGGCGCTGGCGCTCGATTTCGCGCTGCCCATCGTCTTTCTCGCGCTCATCGCGCCGGCGCTGCGGACGGCAGCCCATGTGGCGGCGGCGGGGACCTCCATCGTCGTGGCGCTTCTCCTGGCGTGGCTGCCCTACGGGCTCGGGCTGCTCGTGGCCGCGCTTCTGGCCATGATTGTGGGCGCACGCGTTGAGCTCTGGCAGGAGGCGCGGCGGTGATCGAGGCGCCGGACTGGCAGATCTGGACGGTGATCCTGGCGCTCGGGATCGGGAGCTACGCGCTTAGGCTCTCGTTTCTCGGGATCATCGGGGCCCGCGCGCAGCCGCCCTGGGTGCTGCGGCACCTGCGCTACACGGCGGTGGCCGTCCTGCCAGGGCTCGTGGCGCCCGCCGTGATTTGGCCGGAGGCCACGGGCGGCGAGGTCGATCCCGCGCGCCTATCGGCGGCGGTCGTCACCTGCGCGGTGGGCTATCTGAGCGGCAACGTCGTGGCGGCCGTGGCGGCGGGCGCGGCCACGCTCTACGCGCTGCTCTGGCTGCTCTAGAGGCTCGCGGTTTCCCAGAACTTCTCCTTGTCGGCGTCGTCGTTCTGGCGGAATTCGAGCCGGGTGACGGCGGGATGGCCGAGAAGCTGGTCATGGAGGTTGTTGGGAAACCAGGTGGGGCGCACGCGAAACGGCAGGCCGGGCGCCCGCGCGAGCACGCTGGAGACCGAGCGGGTGCAGAACGCGTCCGGCACCGGCCCCTCCCGGCGCACGTCCTCGAGGATGTGCTGCGCCGTCGATGGCGGCACCTGCGCAATCTGGAGCGTGGTCCAGAAGGTCGTCCGTGTGTGGTAATCGACGAAGGCGCGGCGCGCGCTCTCGGTCATGCCGTAGATCACGTCGTGCTGCTCTGGCAGCTTGGGATGCGCGAAGGTGCCCGCCGGGTCGAAGGCCACCCGCTGATCGGCATGAATGAGGAGCGCGCTATGGGCCCCGTAATCTGAGCCCGCATTGAACGAGGTGAAAACCTCGATGCGCGTGGGCCCCGTCGTGGGAACGAAAGCCTGGGACACCCGCGCGGGCGGCTCGAAGACCCTGGGTTTCGTCGAACACGCCGCCAGAAGGGCCGGAGCCCCGAGCACGAAAGCCCGTCGATCCATGGCGGTCAGCCGTTGACGAGGTAGAGCAGGATCAGCGCCACGATGCAGACCGCCATCCCGCGGCCCACGTAGAACAGGAAGGCCTCGAACGTCTTTTGCTGGTCCTCGATGTTCATCGTGCCGTGTTCGTGCTTTTCGGCGTGGTCGTCGGCCATGGGTCTCTCTCCGGTTAGCTTTGGGCTTGGATATCTCCGCGCGCGCGCCCTGTCACGGTGCCAAAGCCGCGCAGCGCGCGCTGTGATCCCGAGGGCTCAGGCCGCTCGGTAGAGATAGGCGCCCGTATCGCTGAGCTGACGCGTGACGGCGCCGGTATGAAAGAGGTGCTGGCAATGGGCGAAGGCCTCCACGAGGGCCAGCCCGTATTCGCCGGCGCCGATCTCACGCTTGAAGATGGGGGCGAAGGTCTCCCCCGCCGTGGCGGGCGTCTCGAGATGGGCGAGGAGGCGGGAGAGGACGCCGTGATGGTTGTCCACGAGCTGCCGCAGCCGCAGCGGGAGCCCCAAGAACGGCCGTTTGTGCCCCGGCAGCGCCAGGTGGTGCGGACCCGCATGCTCGGCAAAGCGGGTGCAGGAGGCGATCCAGTCGGCGACGGGGTCGGCCTCGGGCTCCGTGGGATAGACGCCGATATTGGGGCTGATGCCCGGGATGACCTGGTCGCCGGTGATCACGAGCCCGTCATCGCGGGACCAGAAGGTGGCGTGGTCCGGCGCGTGGCCCGCGCCCAGCCGCACGTCCCAGGTCCGCCCGCCGAAGCGGATCGCGTCGCCCTCGCTCACCCGCGTGAAGCCCAGCGGCATGGGCGCGACCACATCGGCGAAATTGAAGGGGCGGTCGTTCAGGCGTTTTTCGAGCACCGCCGGGGCCATGCCCGCGCGCCGGTAGAAGCGGACGGTTTCCTCGGGGTAGCGCTCCTCGACGTCGAGCGTGAGCATCCGCGCCGTGAGCCAGGCCGTGCGCGTCATCAAAAGCTCCGCCCCGTCCCGCTGGAAGCGCCCGGCATAGCCCACGTGATCGGGATGGTGGTGGGTGCAAATGAGGCGGGTGACGGGCTTGCCCGCCAGGGGCCCGCTCAAAAGCGCCTCGAGCGCCGCCTCGCCGCGCGGCCAGCGGAGCCCTGCATCCACCAGCGTCCAGCTTGCGCCCTCGTCGAAGGCGTAGAGATTGACGTGGTCAAGCGCCATGGGCAGCGGGAAGCGAAGCCAGAGCACGCCCGGCGCGATCTCCACGCCCTCGCCGGGCGCCGGCGGCGTTTCCACCGGGTAGCTCAGGAGCGCGGCTTCCGCGTGCCGGTCGTCCATGGTCGCCGCCCGGGCGGGCGTCAGGCCGCGAGCTCGTCGGCGCTCAGCGCGTAGATGCCCTCGGCCCCGGCCTTGGCATGGGCGAAATGCCCCAGATGCTGCGGCAGGAGACGCTCGATGTAGAACCGCGCCATCTTGGCACGCGTCTCGTCGCCCGCCATGGCGGCCTTGAGGTGGAAATGCGCGCCGAGCACGCGGGCAAAGCCCATCATGTAAGGCACCGCACCGGCGAAGCGGTCGTTCATGTTGCCCTGCGCGAGGAGCCAGTCCGTGGTCTCCGAAAGCGTCTCGCAGGCGTGCCAGACGGCCTTGGCGAGGTCGGGGAAGCGACCTTTCGCTGCCTCCGCGGCGTTTTCGATCTCCTCGAAGAGCGCGTTCGCCGCCTCGCCGCCATCCATCATCTTGCGCGCCACGAGGTCCATGGCCTGGATGCCGTTCGTCCCCTCGTAGATCGTGGTGATGCGGACGTCGCGGCTGTATTGCGCGGCGCCCGTTTCCTCCACGAAGCCCATGCCGCCGTGGATCTGCACGCCCTGCTCGGCCACGTCGATGCCGACCTCGGAACCGAAGGACTTCGCGATGGGTGTGAGGAGCGCGGCGCGCGCCTTCCAGGCCTTGTCATCCGTGGCCGTGGCCATGTCGATGGCCTGCGCGCAGGCCACGCCGATGCAGCGCGCCGCGAAGATGTCGGCCTTCATGGAGGTGAGCATGCGGCGCACGTCGGCGTGATCGACGATGGTCCCCCGCCCGCCTTCGAGGCCGCTTTTGCCCTGCGTGCGGTCCATCGCGTAGGCCAGCGCGTGCTGGTAGGCGCCCTCGGCCACGCCGATGCCCTGCATCCCGACACCAAGTCGGGCATTGTTCATCATGGTGAACATGCAGGCCATGCCGTTGTGCTCTTCGCCCACGAGCCAGCCGCGCGCGCCGTCGAACTCCATGACGCAGGTGGGCGAGCCGTGGATGCCGAGTTTGTGCTCGAGGCTCACGACACGCAGCGAGTTGCGCTCGCCCGGCGTGCCGTCCTCGTTGGGAATGAACTTCGGCACCATGAAGAGCGTGATGCCCTTGGGCCCGGGCACGCCGTCCGGCAGCCGGGCGAGGACGAGGTGGCAGGTATTCTCGACGAAATCGCTGTCACCCCAGGTGATGTAGATCTTCTGGCCCGTGATCTTGTAGGAGCCGTCGCCCTGCGGCTCGGCCTTCGTGCGCAGCGCACCCACGTCGGAGCCCGCCTGCGGCTCGGTCAGGTTCATGGTGCCGGACCATTGCCCGCTCACCAGCTTGTCAAGGTAGGTTGCCTTGATCTGGTCGGAGGCGTGGTGCTCCAACGCCTCGATCTGCCCCTGCGACAGGAGCGGCAGGAGATGGAGCGAGATGCAGGCCCCCGCCATCATGTCGTTCCAGGCCGACGCGACACCCATCGGCAGCCCCATGCCGCCACTCTCCGCCTGCGCGGAGATGCCGACCCAGCCGCCGTCCTTGATCGCGTCATAGCCCGCCGCAAAGCGCGGGGGCGTCCGCACGACCCCGTTCTCGAGCCTTGCCGGGTTCTGATCGCCATGGCGCTGGAGCGGCGCGATCACCTCGTCGCACATCTTGCCGGCCTCGGTGAGCACGGCGTCGAGGAGATCGGGCTGCGCCTCGGCGAAGCGCTCCGTGGCGGCGACGGGAGCCATGGGCACCACGGCGTCGAAAATGAACTGGTAGTCGGACACAGGAGAGCGATAGGGCATCTCATCCTCGCGGGCTGGTGCGGATTTCAATTGGTTGACCTGCACGTTATATGCGGCCACGTGCGAAGCAATGGAAACGCGGCGTCATGACCCAAGGGCCCCAGCGACACACCGAGCGGCTCACCGATGTGGTCCGCGCCGCCGCGCTCTTGCGGGCGGGGGAGCTCGTGGCCTTTCCCACGGAGACCGTCTACGGCCTCGGTGCCGACGCGCGCAATTCCGCCGCCGTGGCGCGCATCTTCGAGGCCAAGGGACGGCCGCGCTTCAACCCGCTCATCGTCCATGTGCCCTCCCTCGAGGTCGCGCGCAGCCTGGCCGAACTGCCCGACTGGGCGGAGGCGCTGACGGCGGCGTTCTGGCCCGGTGCGCTCACGGTCGTGGTGCCGCGCCGCGCGGCGCTGCCTGACATCGTGACGGCGGGGATGGCCACGGTGGGCCTGCGCCTCCCTGCCCATCCCCTGGCGCTCGAGCTCCTGGAGGTCACGGGCCCCCTCGCAGCCCCCTCCGCCAATCCGTCGGGTCGCGTGAGCCCGACGACGGCGGATCACGTGATGGCCGGGCTGGGCGGACGCATCGCCGCCGTGCTCGATGGCGGTCCCACGGAGGTCGGCCTCGAGAGCACGATCATCGGCGGCCCGGAACCCACGCTCCTGCGTCCGGGCGGCATTCCGGCGGAGGCGATCGAGGCCGCGCTCGGCGCGCCGCTCCGCGCCCATGCGCCCGCCGCAAACGCGCCCACCGCGCCCACGGCGCCGGGGCAGCTCGCCTCCCACTACGCGCCCTCGGGGCCCGTGCGGCTCGACGCGCTCACCGCGCAGCCGGGGGAGGTGCATCTGGGCTTCGGACCGGTGGCGGGCGATGTGAGCCTGAGCGAGGCGGGCGATCTCCACGAGGCGGCGGCGCGCCTCTTCTCGCTTCTTCGGGAGCTCGATACCGGGGCGCCCATCGCAGTCGCACCCGTCCCGGAGACGGGCCTCGGCGCGGCGATCAACGACCGGCTGCGCCGGGCGGCGGCTCCGCGCTAGGCCCGGCCGCCCTCGGCCGACAGGAGCAAGGGGTCGATCCCGAGGCTTCGGAGCGCGCCCACCCACTTGCCGGCGTCATCCTCGCCAAAGACGAAATCGGACGTGGCGGGACAGGTGAGCCAGCCATTGGCGGCGATCTCGCCCTCGATCTGGCCCGGTCCCCACCCCGCATAGCCCAGCGCAAGCACGGAGGCCTCCGGCCCCTCGCCGCGGGCGATGTCCTCCAGAATGTCGAGCGTGGCCGTCATGCCGATGGTGCCCTCCACGCCGTCCACCTGGAGCGTGCTGTCATTGGCCACGTAATCGGCGGAATGGAGCACGAAGCCGCGGCCATGCTCCACCGGGCCGCCGAAGAGCACGCGGATATCCCGGCCCGCGTCGTCGTCGGGGATTTCGAGCTGCTCCAGGAGGTCGCTGAAGCGCACATCCTCGGCGGGCTTGTTGACGATGAGGCCCATGGCGCCGTCGTCGGAATGGGCGCACATGAAGATGACCGCGCGGTCGAAACGCGGATCGCTCATGCCCGGCATGGCGATGAGCAACTGGCCGGTGAGATCGGTGGAGGGGGTCGTCTCTGTCACGCCCCGATACATGCGCGCTCCGCGGGCGGGCGGCAAGGGCGGCGCGACCACGGGTCCACACGATTGCGCGTGGTCCCGCTTTTGTGACTCGTGTCGTCCCGGATTGCCGCCTATTTCCGCCCCATGATGATGTCCCGAGCTTTCCTTGGCGCTGGCGCGGCCTGTGCGCTCCTGGCCGGGCCGCTGCACGCGCAGGGGCTCTTCGACAGCGATGTCATCACGGCGGAGGTGCTGCCGGGCTGGCGCGAGGACGGCATGGGCCACATGTCCGCGATCCGCCTGACGCTCGCGCCCGGCTGGAAGACCTATTGGCGCGCGCCGGGCGATGCGGGCATCCCGCCCATGTTCGAATTCGGCGCGTCGGAGAACCTCGCCGGGATCGCGCCGCATTGGCCGGTGCCCGAGATCTTCGACCAGAACGGCATGCGCTCCATCGGGTACGAGACCGAGGTGATCATCCCGCTCTCCCTCACACGGCACGACGCCGAGGCACCGATTCGCATGCGTGGCACGCTCCATGTGGGGGTGTGCGAAGAGGTCTGCGTCCCCGCGCAGCTCGCCATCGACGCGGCGCTGCCGGCGCAGGGCGGCGCGGATGCGGAGATCGCCTCGGCCCTGGCGGATCGGCCCATGACCGAAGCCGAGGCGCGCGTGAGCGCGGTGACCTGTGCCGTGACGCAGCGCGAGGACGGCCTGTCCCTCACCGTGCGCGCGCGGATGCCGGAGATGGGGACCGGGACGGAGGAGGTGGCCATTGAAACGGCCGACCCCACCGTTTGGGTGGCCGAGCCCCGCGTCACGCGGACAGGCGGCACGCTCACCGCCGAAACCCGCCTCGTGCGCTACGATGCGCTTCCCTTCGCCTTCGACCGCTCCGGGATGCGCATGACCGTCTTCGGCGGGGGCGCGGCGGTGGATATCAGAGGCTGCGCCGCCGGCTAGGCCCGCCTGCGCCCGGCAAGGAGCGCGAGGCCTCCGGCGATGTAGGCAGCGACCACGATCACGAGACTGCCCGACAGGAACGCGCCGAGCGCGCCCAGCGCGCCGGGACGCGGCACGAGCGTCGAGAGCGCGGGATGCACCGCCCCGGTGAGGAGCCACGCGCCCAGGGTGACGGCGAAGAGACCAGCGATGAGGAACGCCGCGCCCAGCGTCGCCGCCCCCGCACGAGGGGCGCGGCGCAGACCACCAAGCGCCCGGCGCAGCGCGGTCATGTGCTGGCCGATATCCTGCTGCATGGCCAAGAGGGCGGGCACCACGAGGAGCACGAGGAACATGCCGACGCCCAGCCCGTAGGCCAGCGTGATGACCGTGGGCTTCAGGAACTCCGCCTGGCTCGAGCCCTCGTAGAGCAGCGGCGTGAGGCCGAGCACCGTCGTCAGCGTCGTCAGGAGCACCGGGCGCAGCCGGTCGCACGCACCGTCCACGATGGCCGGGACAAGCCCCCGCTCCTCCGCGTATTCGTCGATCGTCGTCACCAGCACGATCGAATCGTTGATGATGATCCCCACCATGCCGAGCAGCCCCACGACCGAGAACATCGAGAGCGGCACGTCCCACAGGTAGTGCCCCCAGATCGTGCCGATGAGGCCGAAGGGGATGATGAACATCACCACGAGCGGCCGCGTCCAGCTTGAGAAGATCCACGCCAGCGTCAGAAAGATCCCCGCCAGCACCAGCACGAGCCCGGTGCGCGCGTCGTTGAGGAAGTCCCGCTCCTGCTCGGCAAGGCCCGTGAGCTCGAAGGTCACGGCGTGGCGCTCGGCCACGCGGGGCAGGATGTCACTCGCCAGAAGGCCCTGGATCTCGGTGGCGCGGGCCGGATCGTCCTCGCTCAGCTCGCCCGTCACGGTGATCCGCTGGATCCCGTTCTCGCGCCGCACCGTGGAAAAGCCGATGCGCCGCTCCACGCTCACGATGTCGGCCAGCGGGACGTAGTCGCCCGCCGCCGTGCGCAGCTGCGTCCGTTCGAGGAAATCGGCGGTGAGCTCGCCCTCGGGCAGCTCCACGCGAATGGTGGCGGAGCGCGGCCCGTCGGGGAAACTCGCCGCCTCGATCCCGCTCAACCGGTCGCGCAGCACGCGGCCCAGCGCGTCGATCTCGAAGCCCAGGAAATTGCCCTGCGCGGTGAGCTCGAGAATGAGCTCCTCCTTGTCGTAGGAGAGGGTATCCTCCACGGCCGATACCTCCGGGAACTGCGCGAGCTCGGTCTGGAGCATGAGCGAGGCGGCCTTGAGCGTCTCGGCGTCGGCGCCCTGGAAATTGACCGCGAGCGAGGCACCGCCGGGTCCCGAGCCCCAGGAGCGGAAGGAGATCGTCTCCACCAGCGGGTGGCGGCGCACCCGGTCCTGCAACTCGCCCACGAAGGCGAAGGAGGAATAGGGGCGCAGGTCGGCGTCGATGAGCTCGATCGCGAGCGAGCCCAGCTGATCGGCGTCCTTGGTCGCCGAGCCCGCGATGGCGCGGCCGGAATTGCCGCCGATCTCGGCGAGAGCGTAGGCGATGGGGTTCGCGCCGTGGCGCGCCTCGTATTCGGCGCCGAGCTCTTCGGCGGCGCGCTGCATCTCCCGCATCATGGCGAGGCTGTCTTCGCGCGTAGCCCCGGGGGCCATGGCGAAATTTCCGGTGACGCTCCCCTGCTCGGGCGCGTTGAAAAAGCGCCACTGCACGTCGCCCCGCATGAAGAGCGAGATCTGCGAGGCCAGCACCACGAAGGCCATGGCCACGACGGGGTACCGCGCCCAGATGACGAGCCGCATGAGCGGGCGGAAGCCGTTCTCCCGCACCCATTCGAAGCCGCGATTCACCTGGCGCGAGGGCCAGTCGTACCAGTGTTCCTTCTCAGCGTGCTTGAGCGCGTGGCCCATGTGATTGGGCAGGATGAGGAAGCACTCGATGAGGGAGGCGATGAGGACGACGACGACGGTGAAGGGAATGGCGGCGATGAGATCGCCGAAGCGTCCGCCGATGGCCACGAGCCCGAAGAAGGCGATGATCGTCGTGATCGAGGCCGAGAAGACCGGCAGGAACATCCGCCGCGCGGCATTGGCGGCGGCCTCCTGCGGGGCCTCGCCGAGCTTCCTGCGCCGGTAGTCGGCATGTTCGCCCACGACGATGGCGTCATCGACGACGATGCCCAGCGTGATGATGAGCGCGAAGAGCGAGATCATGTTGATCGTGAGGCCCGAGGCATACATGAGCGCGATGGCCGCCGACATCGCCACGGGGATGCCCGCCGCCACCCAGAACGCCACGCGGGCATTTAGGAAAAGGAAGAGCAGCCCCACCACGAGCGCGAGGCCCACGAGGCCGTTGTCCACGAGGATGTTGAGGCGGCCCGTGATGGCCTCCGCCCGGGTGCGGATGAGGTCGATCCGGGTGCCTTCGGGCAGCGTCGCCTGCTGCTCGGCGGCCACCCGCTCCACCGCGCGCTGCATCTCGATGGCGTCGCCCTGCTCGGAGCGGTCCACGCGGATGGAGATCGCCGGGTTCTCGCCCACGAAGTAGCTCCGGTTCCGGTCCACGCCTTCCACGATGACGGTCGCCACGTCCCCCACGCGCAGCTGGGAGCCATCCGCCCCCGAGCGCAGCACGATGTCGGCGATCTCGTCGGCGCTGCGCGCCTCCTGCCCCGTGCGCACGCGCGCTGCCGAGGAGATGTCGCCCGACGGATCGGCGGTGGCCTCCGCCGCGATGGCCTGGGCGATCTCGCGCATGGTCAGGTCATGGCGGATGAGCGAGAGCGAGGTGACCTCCACCACCGTGGAGGGCGCGGCCACGCCCCGGACGGTGGTGCGCGTCACACCCTCGGCATAGAGGCGCACGACGAATTCATCGGCGAAGCGTCCGATCTGGTCCACCGAGACCGGGCCGGTGATCACCACGTCCGTGACCCGGTCACGCCACTGACCGCGGCGCACCGTGGGGTCCTCGGCGCCCTCGGGCAGGTCGGAGGTCACGGCATCCACGGCGATCTGCACATCGTCGGCGGCACGTGCCATGTCCCAGTTGGGCTCGAATTCGAGCTCGACATATCCGGTCCCTTCCCGGGAGGTCCCTTCGGTGCCCGTGACGCCCTCCACGGCCAGGAGCGCGGGCTCGAGCACCTGCACGATGCCGCGGTCCACGTCCTCGGCGCCGGCCCCGTCCCAGCGGACGGAGACGGTCACGTCGTCGATCACCACGTCCGGGAAGAACTGCGCCCGCATCTGCGGAAACGCGAAGACGCCCGCAAAGAGCATGATCACCAGAAGCAGGTTCGCCGCCGTCCCGTGGTGGACGAAGTAACGGAAGATGCCGGCACCCTTCAGCATGAATCAGCCTCCCATGCGGCCTTCGATGCGCGCGACCATCTCAGCGGGTACCGAGGGCTGCATGAGCTGGGCGATGACGCGTTCCTTGGCGCCCGACGGCATGCGCTGGTTGGCTTCCACGAAGGCGATGAGGCGCGCGCGCCGCGCCTCGTCGAGCGCGACCATCTCGGGCCCCGCGGCCAGCTCTTCCTCCGCTCCGCCGGGCGTCAGCGGATTGACCCGGATGCCCGCCCCGAGGAGCGGCGAGCGCTCCGCCACGACCATCTCACCGGCCAGATCGGGCGCGCGCACCAGCACGTCGTCCCCCTGGCGGCGCACCAGCTCCACCGGCGCCTCGAAAAGACGGTTCTCCGCATCTAGGACGAGAACGCCGCCCGCCGCCGAAAGCGCGGAGGATGGCAGGCGGGCCACGCCCTCCACGGGCGGCTCGCTGATCGCCACGCTCACGAAGTCACCGGGGCGAAACCCGGGCGCGCTCTCAAGCGACGCGAAAAGGAGACGCCCGGTTTGCCCTTCGCCCACCGAGGCGCTCACGCGCGACAGCGTCCCCGGGGCGAAGATGTCCGCGCCGAAGACATCGAGCACCGCCGTCACCGCGGCGGGGCGCAATTGCCCGGTCTCGGAGATCAGCCGCGAATACTGCTCCGTGGACACGCGCACCGCGACCTCGAGGGCGGTGTCGTCGACGAGAGTGGCCACGCGCTCGTTCTGGCCCACGACACCGCCCTCGGCGATGGAAACCTCCGACAGGATGCCCGCGAAGGCCGCGCGCACGGTCGCGTTCGACAGCGTGCGCTCGGCCTCGGCGGCGTTGATCTCCGCGCGCTCGATGCGCGCGATCGTCGTCGTCACGCGCTGCTCGGCCGACTGCACGGCGCCGCGGCGCGAGAGCACGGATTGCCGCGCGGAATTGGCCGTGAGGTCCGCGGCCTCCACCGCGGCCTCGGTGCCCACACCGCGCGCCACGAGATCGCGCTGCCGCGCGAGCGCGCGCTCCTGAAGGACGACGGTGTCCTCGGCGGCGGCAAGCTCGTCCCGCGACAGGATGAGGGCGCGCTCCGCCTCGGCGCGTTCCGCGCGGGCCTCGTTGAGCTCCGCCCGCGCCAGCGCCAGCGCGCTTTCGGCATTCGACGGATCGACCTCGAGCAGCACCTCGCCGGCGGCCACGCGCCCGCCATCCACGAAGGCCTCCGACAATGTGACGACGGTCCCCGACGTCTCGGGCCGGAGGTCGAGGGTCCGGCGCGCGCGCACCTCGCCGAAGGCCTCGAGCACCGGCGCCACGGTCTGCGGCGCGATCTCGACCACGTTCACGGCAAACACCCGCTCCCGCGCCGGGGCGCTGCGCCCGCCGTCCTCGGCCATGGCCCGCGCCGCAGTCCTCAACTCACCGACGCCCACGGCCATAAGACCCAAGGTCGCGGCGAGGAGGAAAAGGCCCGACAGGCTCCTGAATAGAAATCGCATCGCTTGGATATCCGTCTGGCTAGCGCGTCACCAATATTTAGGGCGCGGGGCCGCACTTACAAAAGGGGCACCGGGCGAGGCATTCTACGGAGCGCACCGCTATTTCCGTCGCAGGTGTTCGTCGAGGCGGGGCAGGATTTCCACGAAATTGCAGGGCCGGTGGCGGAAATCGAGCTGTTTGACGAGGATTTCGTCCCACGCGTCCCTGCAGGCGCCGGGCGATCCCGGAAGCGCGAAGAGGTAGGTGCCGCCCGCCACCCCCGCCGTCGCGCGGGACTGAACGGCGGAGGTGCCGATCTTTTGCATGGACACCAGGGTGAAGACGGTGCCGAAGGCATCGATCTCCTTCTCGTAGACGTCGCGATGGGCCTCCACGGTCACGTCGCGCCCGGTGAGGCCCGTGCCGCCGGTGGAGATGACGATGTCGATCCCGGCGTCCTCGATCCAGGTCCGGAGGCGGCCGGCGATGGCGGCGCGGTCGTCCCGCACGATTTCGCGCGCGGCGAGCGTGTGCCCGGCGGCGGTGAGGCGCTCCACGAGCACGTCGCCCGAGCGGTCATCGCCCGCCTGCCGCGTGTCGCTCACGGTGAGCACCGCCACGCGGCAGGGCAGGAAGGTGCGGTCCTCGTCGATACGGCTCATGAGCGCATCCGCGCCTCGAGGCTGAGCATGTCCTCCCAGGCCTGCCGTTTCGCGTGCGGCTGCCGGAGAAGATAGGCGGGGTGGAGCATGGGCAGCACGGGAAGGCCCAGCGCCTCGTGCCATTGCCCGCGCAGGCGGGTGATCCCCTTCTTTTGCAATAGCGCCTGGCAGGCATGGTTGCCCATGGCGACGAGCACCTTCGGCTGTGCGAGCGCGATGTGGCGCGTCACGAAGGGCAGCATCATTGCGATCTCCTCGGCCTTGGGATCGCGATTCTGTGGCGGGCGCCAGGGCAGGACATTGGTGATGTAGATATTCTGGGCGCGGTCCATGCCCACGGCGGCGAGCATCCTGTCGAGGAGCTGGCCCGCGCGGCCCACGAAGGGCTTGCCCTCCCTGTCCTCATCGCGGCCCGGCGCCTCCCCCACGATCATCACGGGCGCGCCGGGCACCCCGTCGGAAAAGACGAAGCTGCGCGCGCCGCGCTTGAGCTCGCAATGCTCGTAGCCCGCCTGCGCGGCGGCCAGTGCCTCGAGCGTGGGGGCAGAAGCGGCGCGTGCGTGGGCCTCCGTCACGGGGTCTGACGCTTCGGTGGCGACCGCCACCGCCGCTGCTGCGGGGGCGGGCTTGGACTTGGGCTCCTCCACCGCCTCGTAGCGGTTGATCGGCACCTCGCCGATGGCCTCGGTCACGCCGCACTCCACCTGCCAGGCGAGCTCTGCCGCCGCCTTGTGCCAATCCGCTGACTCCATGGGCCCCGCGTATCACCGAACGGCGGCCACAGGGAAGGTGCGCAATGCGCACCCCACGGGCCTTGCCCCGCCCCTGCGGCCCGCCTAAACCACGCGCGATGCGTCACCTCCTTGGGATAGAGCCTCTGAGCCCCGCCGAGATCACGGCGATCCTCGATCTGTCCGACCGCTACGTGGCGCTGAACCGGTCAGGCCACAAGCACACCGACGCACTGGCGGGCCGCACGCAGATCAACATGTTCTTCGAGAACTCCACGCGGACGCAGGCCTCCTTCGAGCTGGCGGGCAAGCGGCTGGGCGCGGATGTGATGTCGATGGCGATGCAGGCCTCCTCCATCAAGAAGGGGGAGACGCTGATCGACACCGCGCTCACACTGAATGCCATGCACCCCGACCTCCTCGTGGTGCGGCACCCGCAATCGGGCGCGGTGGACCTGCTCGCGCAGAAGGTGAATTGCGCCGTACTAAATGCGGGCGACGGACGCCACGAGCATCCCACGCAGGCCCTGCTCGACGCGCTGACGATCCGGCGGCGCCTGGGGCGCATCGACGGGCTGAAGGTGGCCATTTGCGGCGACATCGCCCATTCCCGAGTGGCGCGCTCGAACGTGCAGCTCCTGACGAAGCTCGGCAACGAGGTACGGCTTATCGGGCCGCCGACGCTGGTGCCCGCCGGAGCGCGCGACTGGGGCGTGGAGGTATTCGGCGACTTGGCCGCGGGGCTCGCGGGCGTCGATGTCGTTATGATGCTGCGGCTGCAGAGGGAGCGGATGGATGGCGGCTTTATCCCGTCGGAGCGCGAGTATTACCACCGCTTCGGGCTCGATGCCGCGAAGCTATCCCATGCGCGGGCGGAGGCCATCGTCATGCATCCCGGCCCCATGAACCGCGGCGTGGAAATCGACGGCGAACTCGCAGATGACATCAATCGCTCCGTGATCCAGGAGCAGGTGGAGATGGGCGTGGCCGTGCGCATGGCGGCCATGGATCTCCTCATGCAGAGCGCGCGCGCCCGGGCGGGGGAGGTCATGGCATGAGCCTATCCATCCCGGCGGGGGAGCGCGGGCGCATCCGGGTCTACGCGCTCTCGATGACCGATAGAGAGGGGAAGGCGCTGGCCGCCGACCCCGCCGCGAAGGCCGCCGCCCTCGGCGCGGCCGATCTCGAGGCCGATTACATCGACGTCTTTCCCGTCAAGAACCTCGAGGGGCTGGGGCTCGCGGGCTACCTCACCGAGGGCCACGGAGCGGTGGCCGCGGAGGTGGAGCGAGACAAGCAGAAACTCGGTGCGTTGAGCGGCCACGTGCTGGTCGTGATGTCGAAAGCCTTCGGCGCGGGCGGGCGGGAGCTCGCACTCGACCCGCGGCTCACCCTCATAGGGGTCTACGGGCAGGAGGGCGTGGACTACGCCCCCGTCGCGGTGACGAGCGAGGCTGCAAAGCCCACGACCGGCACGCCCGCGAAGAAGCCCATGTCGGATGCCCGCATCTCCGGAATGATCGCCACGGCGGTGCTCCTTTTTCTGGCGGCATTCGTCACGATCTTCATACTTTTGGCCGGGTAGCGATGGACAGCCTCTTCCAGAACGCGCGCATCATCGACCCGGAGGCCGGGACGGAGCGCGCCGGGGCGCTGCGCGTGAGCCGCGGCAAGGTGGCCGAGGTGACCTACGACGCCGCCCTGGATACCGCCAACGCCGATGTGCTGGACTGCGGCGGGCTCTGCCTTGCGCCGGGGCTCGTCGATATCGGTGTGAAGATCTGCGAGCCGGGCGAGCGGCACAAGGAGAGCTTCGGCTCCGCCGGCCACGCCGCCGCGCGCGGGGGCGTGACGACGATCGTGACGCGGCCCGATACGGCGCCCGCCATCGACACACCCGAAGCGCTCGAATTCCAGGTGCGCCGCGCCGCCGAGGCCACGCCGGTGCGCATGGCGCCCATGGCCGCGCTGACGAAAGAGCGCGCAGGTCGGGAAATGACCGAGATAGGCTTTCTCCAAGATGCGGGCGCCGTGGCCTTCACCGATTGCGACCGCGTGGTGGAGGACACCAGGGTCTTCTCCCGCGCGCTGAGCTACGCGCGGTCGCTGGGCGCGCTCGTGATGGCCCATGTACAAGACCCCGGCCTCAGTAAAGGCGCGGCGGCGACCTCGGGCGCGCGGGCCTCTCGCATGGGGCTGCCGGGGGTGAGCGCCATGGCGGAGCGGATGGCCCTCGACCGCGATATCGCGCTCCTCGAGATGACCAGCGCGGCCTACCACGCCGACCAGATCACCACCGCCCGCGCGCTGCCTGCCCTCAAGCGGGCCAAGGGCAACGGGCTCGATATCAGCGCCGGGGTATCGATCCATCACCTCACGCTCACGGAGGCGGAGACCGCGGACTACCGCACGTTCTTCAAGGTGAAGCCGCCGCTCCGGACGGAGGAGGACCGCGCGGCGGTGCTCGCGGCGCTGGCGTCCGGCCTCATCGACACGGTGGGCTCGATGCACACGCCCCAGGACGAGGAGTCAAAGCGCCTGCCCTTCGAGGAAGCAGCATCCGGCGCGGTGGGGCTCGAGACGTTCCTGCCCGCCATGCTCGGCCTCGTGGCCGACGGGAGCCTCACGCTGCCGCAGCTCTTTCGCGCGGCGAGCTTGCGCCCGGCCGAGCGGTTCGGGCTGTCCGGCGGCCGCATCGCGCGGGGCGCTCCCGCCGATCTCATCCTGTTCGACCCGGAGGCGCGTTTCACGCTCGACCGCTGGGCGCTGGCCTCGAAATCGAAGAACACGCCCTTCGACGGCGCGGACATGACGGGGCAGGTCGTGGGCACATGGGTGGCCGGGACTTGCATCCACGGGAGCCTCGCGGATGCCTGAGGTGACGACCGCCCTGCCCCTCCTCGCGGTGATCGGCGCGGCGGGATACCTCTTTGGCGCCGTCCCGTTCGGTCTCGTCTTCGCGCGGCTCTTCGGGCTGGGCGACATCCGGCAAATCGGCTCCGGCAATATCGGCGCGACGAACGTGCTGCGCACGGGCCACAAGCTCGCCGCCGCCCTCACGCTCCTTTTCGACGCGGGCAAGGCGGGCTTTGCCGTCCTGCTGGCACGCGCCGTCGCGGGGGAGGATGCCGCGCAGCTCGCGGGGCTTGCGGCGTTCTTAGGGCACTGCTTTCCCGTCTGGCTCCGCTTCAAGGGCGGGAAGGGCGTGGCCACGTTCATCGGTCTCATGCTCGCGCTGCACTGGCCCGCGGGCCTCGCCGTCTGCGCGACATGGCTGCTCGTGGCGGCGATCTTCCGGTATTCCTCGCTTTCGGCGCTCGTCGCAGCGCTCCTCTCTCCCGTCTGGATGGCCGCGACCGGCTATGGCACGGGGATCGGCCTCGGCGTCGCGCTCGCGCTCCTGATCCTCTGGCGGCACGGCGAGAACATCTCCCGGCTGCGCGCCGGCACGGAGACGAAGATCGGGCAGAAGGGCTGACGCGCCCTAGTAGGAATGCTCGTCGTAGATGCGCGAAAGATCGCCCTGCCACGCGCCGTGATAGGCCGCGAGGAGCTCGTCGGCCGGGGATTGCCCGGTCTCGAGGCTCTCGTGGAGCGCGTTGAGGAAGTGGCTCTCATCGGGCAGCAGCCCGCCTGCCCCAGGCATGGCGCGGGATTTGAGGCCCGCCTCGGCGATGGCCACGGCCTCCCTGGCGAGGTCGAGCATCCGGTGGCCACCCACCTCTGCCGCCAGGCCGTCGACGGAGGCGGCCACGCGAAGCGCCTCCCGCGTCTCCGCGTCCCAGCCGCGCACCATGTCCCAGGCGGCGTCGAGCGCGGACTGGTCATAGGTGAGCCCGACCCAGAAGGCAGGCAACGCGCAAAGCCGCCGCCAAGGCCCACCATCGGCGCCGCGCATCTCGATGAATTTCTTGAGCCGTGCCTCGGGGAAAATGGTGGTGAGGTGATCGGCCCAATCCGAGAGCGTAGGCTTCTCCCCCGGCAGGGCGGGCAATTCGCCCTTCATGAAGTCCCGGAAGCTCTGGCCCAGCGCATCGACATAGGTCCCATTGCGGTAGACGAAATACATCGGCACATCGAGGGCGTAGTCCGCCCACCGCTCGAACCCGAAGCCGTCTTCGAACACGAAGGGCAGCATGCCCGTGCGGGAGGCGTCGAGGTCGCGCCAGATGCGGGAGCGCCAGCTCTTGTGGCCGTTGGGCTCGCCCTCCCAGAACGGCGAATTGGAGAAAAGCGCCGTCGCGATCGGTTGCATGGCGAAGGCAACGCGGAGCTTTTGCACCATGTCCGCCTCGGAGGCGAAGTCGAGATTGACCTGCACCGTGCAGGTCCGCCGCATCATCCAGGTGCCCGTGGTGCCCACGCGGCCCATGTAGCTGTCCATGAGCTTGTAGCGGCCCTTGGGCATGATCGGCATGTCGGCGTGGGTCCATGCGGGCGCCGCGCCGAGGCCGATAAAGCGCGCGCCGACGCGGTCGGCGACGTCGCGCACCTCTGCGAGATGCGTGTTCACCTCGTCACAGGTTTCGTGGATCGACACGAGCGGCGCGCCGGACAATTCCAGCTGGCCGCCAGGTTCGAGGGAAATGTTGGCCCCGCCCTTCACGAGCCCGATGAGGTGCCCCGCCTCCTCCACCGGCTGCCAGCCGAACCCGTCGCGCAGCCCGCTGAGCATGGCGTGGATGGAACAGGGCCCCTCGTAGGGCAAGGGCTTCAGCGTCGCCGCGTCAAAGCCGAACTTCTCGTGCTCGGTGCCGATGCGCCACGCGTCCTTGGGCTTGCAGCCCGCTTCGAGATAGCCCGCCAGATCCGCGAAACTGTCGATCGGGCCGCCGCCGGATTGGGGGATGGACATGGCGCGCTCCGCTCGTCGTGGCTCGGCGGAGAGGTGGAGCGACAGGCGCGGGAAGTCAATGCGCAGGCTGTGTGCTTGGGGTAAAGACAGCGCCATGATTTGGCTCGCTTTCCTCGCAACGGCCCTGGCGGGAACCGGTGTCTGGCTCTGGCGCGCGCGGGCCCGCCGCGCCCGGCGCGCGGCGCTTCTGGCGGAGCGTCTGACAGACGAAGAACGCGCGGTCGTCGCGCGTCTCGTGCCGCTCACCGCACGGATGCCCGCCGCGCTGCGCGCGCGGCTCGAGGGCAAGATGGTCCTTTTCATGGACCAGGTGGCGTTCTACGGCGCGGGCGGGCTCGAGGTGAGCGACGAGATGCAGCTCGCCATCGCGGCGCAGGCCTGCATCCTCGTGGCGGGCAATGAAGACTGGTACGAGACGCTCCGTACGATCATCATCTATCCCGGCGCATTCAAATCGCGGCATCCCCAACAGGACGGCTACGTCGTCACCGAGCGCGACGAGGTGCGCGTCGGCGAAAGCTGGTCGCGCGGGCCAGTGATCCTGAGCTGGGCCGACAGCGAGCGGGGCGCCTTCGTGGACGATGACGGGCACAACGTCGTCTTTCACGAATTCGCCCACCAACTCGACGATGCGAGCGGCGCGGTCGACGGCTTCCCCGTGGTGGGACGACAGGCCGCTGCTTGGGCCGAGGCCTTCGATGAGGCCTTCGAGCGCTCGAACAGGCTCCTCGACATCGGCAAGCGCCCCTTCCTCGACCCCTACGGTGCCACCGCCCCGGAGGAGATGTTCGCGGTGGCGGTGGAGGCGTTCTTCGAGACCCCGCGGGACATGGCCCGGGCTGAGCCTGCGATCTACCGCGAGCTCAGCCGTTATTTCCGGCAGGACCCGGCGGCTTGGTGAGCGCTAGTGCAGCGCCTTTCGGTTCTTTTGCCAGATGAGAAACGTCTCGCTCCGCCCGGCGAAGCTCTGCGGGGCGCGCGCGGCCTGCATGGCCTGGTCGTAGTTGATGCCCGGTAGCGGCACGAGCGCGTCAAAGAGTTTTTCTGCGCCGCGCGCGTCGCCGGGGATGCGGAGCGTCTCGCCCCCCTCGCCGGTAAACGTCCAGGTGAGGCCGCCCGGATGCGCCATCACCTCCACCCGTGCCAGGGCGTCGATGGCGATGGCCGCTCCGCCTTCTGCGGTCATGTAGCTGATCTGCCGCTCGGTCACCTCGACGAGGCCGCGGCCACCGCCGGAGGCGGGAAAGCGCACGCGCCGCCAGCCCGACGCGATGAGGGCGAGCCCGAGAAGGCAGAAAAGACCGCCCAGGACAGGTTGGAGCGTGTGCCCCGTAACGAGCCAGTTGCCGCCCACGACGATGAGCGCCCCGCCCAGGAGGATCTCGGCCCATTCCCGCAGGAGCCGGCGCACTTCGGGGCGGATCACGACCAATCCCCGAGCGCGGCCTGCCAAAGCGTGAGCGCCGCCACGGCGGCGGTGTCGGCCCGCAGAATGCGGGGACCGAGCGAGACCGTGTGGCCCATCTCGGAGAGCCGCGCGCGCTCGGCCTCGGAAAAGCCGCCCTCGGGCCCGATCACGATGGCCCAGGGACCCGTTTCCTGCGGCAGCTTTCCCGCCGGTGCTGTCTCGTCGCAGAACATGAGGCGGCGCCCGGTAGGCCAGCCGTCAAGGCACGCGGCGAGCTTCTGAAGAGGCGCGACCTCGGGCACGTGGGTGCCGCCGCACTGCTCCGCCGCCGCGATGGCATGTGCCGTGAGGCGATCCGGGCGGAGACGTTCGGCGCGGGTGAATTCGGTCTGCACGGGCAGGATGCGGGCCGCGCCGAGCTCCGTCGCTTTCTCCACGATGAAATCGGTGCGTTCTTTCCTGATCGGCGCGAAAAGCAGCCAGAGATCGGGCGGCATCCGCTGCGGCGCGGAGTGCTCCAAGACCTCGAGGACACCGCCCCGCTTGCCCGCCTCGGTGACGCGGGCGCGCCACTCCCCGGCATGACCGTTGAAGAGGCGCAGCTCCTCGCCCACCCCCAGGCGCATCACTTTGAAGAGCCTGTTGGCGTGGTCGCGGCCCAGCGCAACCGATTGCCCGGGACCCAGCGGCTGATCTACATAGAGGCGGACGACATGACCCATGGAGCGGACCCTATGAAAGCGGAGAGCCAAGGCCAAGTGGCCGACGCGGTGGACGGCAACTGGGTCGACCGATATGCGCCCGGCTTTGCCCAGCCCTATCTGCGGCTCTCCCGCGCCGACCGGCCCGCGGGCACTTGGCTTCTCTTCATCCCCTGTCTCTGGGGCGCGGGGCTCGCGATGCTGGCGAGCGGGCCGCGGCTCTGGGATCTCTGGATCATTGGCGGTTGCGCCATCGGCGCGTTTCTCATGCGCGGGGCTGGCTGCACGTGGAACGACATCACAGACCGAGACATCGACGCGGGCGTGGCGCGTACCAAGAGCCGGCCCATCCCCTCGGGCGCGGTGAGCGTGCGCGCGGCGGTGATCTGGATGTGCGTGCAGGCGCTCCTCGCGTTCTGCATCCTCCTCACCTATTCGGACGTCACCGTGCTCGTCGGCGTGGCCTCGCTCGTCCTCGTGGCGATCTACCCCTTCGCCAAGCGCTTCACCTGGTGGCCGCAGGTCTTTCTCGGGCTCGCGTTCAACTGGGGCGCGCTCCTCGCCTGGACCGCCCATGAAGGGTCGCTCGGCGGGCCGGCCATCGGGCTCTACCTCGCGGGGATCGCCTGGACGCTCTTTTACGACACGATCTATGCCCACCAGGACACTGAGGACGACGCGCTCCTCGGCGTGAAATCCACCGCGCGGCTCTTTGGCGAAAACTCTCCTACATGGCTCCGCCGGTTTCTCGTGGCGACGGTGACGCTCATGGCGCTCGCCATCATCGCGGCGCTGGTGGATGGCTCGCCGCTCGTGCTGTCAATCGCGCTCGGCGCGCCCTGGGCCATGGGCTGGCACATGACCTGGCAGCTTCGGCGGCTCGACATCGACGACCCCACGCGCTGCATGCATCTTTTTCGCTCGAACCGGGATGCCGGGCTCCTGCCCGCGCTGTTTTTCGCCCTCGCCCTTCTCGCCTGACGCCGTGCAGTTGAACCCCGCAGATGCGCGCCGTATTACGCTGCGAGGAGGCTGCCATCCATGAGATTATCGACCATCGTGCCGCTGGTGGCAGCCTTCGGGAGTGCGGGGCTGGGCGCCTATCTCGCGGCCTCGGCCTCGGTCGCTGCTTTGGAGCGCGCCAGCGCGCGGGGCGTGGCATTCCAACTCCAGCTCGAGGGCCACGACTGGGCCGATGTGCAATCCGACGGGCTGCAGGTGATCCTGTCCGGCGAGGCCCCCACGGAGGCGCACCGATTCAAGGCGATGTCGGTGGCCGGTGGGGTGGTGGATACCGCGCGCATCATCGACGACATGAGCGTGACCGACACCCAGGCGATCGTCGCGCCCCGCTTTTCGGTGGAGATCCTGCGCAATGATGCGGGCATCTCGCTCATCGGCCTCGTTCCCGTGGACACCGACCGTGACCGCATGCTCACCCGGGTCGCGCGGATGGCCGAGGGGAGGCCCGTCACCGATCTTCTGGAAAGTGCCGATTACGCATCCCCCGCGCACTGGGCCGAGGCGCTCGATTACGGGCTCGATGCGCTGGCCGAGCTGCCACGCTCGAAAATATCCGTGCGCGCGGATCGGGTGGAGATCACGGCCGCCGTGGACAGCGAGACCGACCGCGCGCGGCTCGAGGCAGAGCTGTCGCGCGCGGCACCGGAGACCGTGGCGGCGGCGGTGCGCCTCTCCGCGCCGCGCCCGGTCATCACGCCCTTCACGCTGCGTTTCCTCATCGACAGGGACGGGGCGCGCTTCGACAGCTGCTCCGCGGATAGCGATGACGCCCTCGACGCGATCCTAACGGCAGCCGTGGCGGCGGGCTTCCAGGAGAAATCGGATTGCCGGATCGGCCTCGGCACCCCCACCACGCGCTGGTCCGAGGCGGCGGAGGCCGGGATCGAGGCGGTGGCGACGCTCGGCCAGGGGTCGGTCACCTTCGCTGACACGCAGGTTTCGCTCGTTGCGGCCATGGACGCCGACCCCGCTCTGTTCGATCAGGTGGCGGCCGAACTTGAAGCCGCGCTCCCGGACCTCTTCAGCCTGACGGCGGTTCTGCCGGAGCCGGTCGTGGTGACCGAGGCGGGCCCGCCCGTCTTTGCGGCCACGAGGAGCCCGGAGGGCCAGGTGCAGATGCGCGGGCATGTGGGCGATGCGCTGGCGGAGACGGCGGTCGACACCTACGGGAAGTCCCGCTTCGGCGCGGGGCAGTCCTACCTCGCCGCCGAACCCCATGCCGCCCTGCCGCCGGGCTGGTCGCTCCGGGTGCTGGCGGGGCTCTCGGCGCTCTCGGAGCTCGATCGCGGCTCCCTCGAGGTCACGGCTCAAAGCGTGGATGTGCGCGGCGACACGGGCGACGCGGGCGCGCGCGCGCGGATCGCCCAGACCCTGTCCGAGGAGCTCGGCGAGGGGGGGAATTTCTCCATCGCCGTGGTCTACCGCGAAGAGCTCGACCCGCTGGCGGGCATCCCCACGCCGGAGGAGTGCCTGGCCCAGGTGATCGAGATCACCACGGCGCGCAAATTGACCTTCGAGCCGGGCTCCACCGACCTCGATGCCGAGAGCCTCGACACCATCGAGGCGGTCGTGGCCATCCTCGATGGCTGCCCGGAATTCGAGATCGTCGTGGAAGGCCACACCGACAGCCAGGGCCGGGAAGAGATGAATCTCGCGCTCAGCCAGCAACGGGCCGAAGCGGTCGTCACCGCGATCCGGAACAGGCGGCTGGCCTGGCCCCGCATCTACCCGCAGGGCGTGGGCGAGGCCCGGCCCATCGCGCCGAACGACACCGAGGAAGGCCGCGAGGCCAACCGGAGGATTGAATTCCGGCTGGTGACGCTGGAAGAAGCAGGGGAGGCGCCGGCGGAGGCCGCCGGCGCGACCGAGGACGGAGGCGAGGCGGAGAGTGAATAGAGGCGAGCTCATCTTCGCGACGGCGGTGATCCTTTTTGTGGCGTTCGCGCTGGGCTGGTTTGCGAGCTGGCTCATCAACCGCTTCACGCGCGTAAGCCGGTCGGATGTGGGTGAGCTCGACCGGATGGCGCAGCAGCTCCACGAGGCGGAAGAGGCGCGCGACCAGGCGATCACCTACCTTCAGCAGCGCGAGGCGGAGATCACCAACCAGCTGACGCAGACCGAAGCGGAGCTGCGCGCGGCCATGGACGGCCTGCGCGATGCCCGGCAGGAGGCCGAAGAGCTCCGGGCCTATATCGAGCGTCAGAACGCCTGACGCGCCCCTTGCCGGCGGTGGGCCCGCCGTTCGCGGCCTCTATCGAACCCATGGCGTTCGGCCGCTCGCCCCGTCTTTGCTGACGCTCGAACCTTCGGTGGCGCCGCTGCCCGGCGGGGCGCTCTGCCTTCGGACCGCTCCTTTTTTTTGGGGGGGGATGCCTCCGGCGGCCCTCCGGGGGAAGTACGGGGCACAAAGAAGGGGGGCATCCGCGCGACGACTGGCGGAGCGCGGCGTGGGGGTTTTTCGTGCAGTGGAGCAGGTCAGCGCTGCCAGGCGGCGAGTGCGGTTTCGTCGTCTTCGCTGGCGGCGACCCAGGTGGCGTCATCTTTCCCGTGCTCCTTTTTCCAAAACGGGGCGCGGGATTTGAGGTAATCCATCAGGAAATCAGCGGCCTCGAAGGCGGGCTTGCGGTGGCGGGCGGCGGTGGCGACCATCATGATGGGCTCGTGCGGCGCGAGGCGGCCGTGGCGGTGGAGAATGAAGACATCCTCGAGAGACCAGCGGGCGAGGGCCTCCTCCCCGATACGGGCGAGGGCCTTTTCGGTCATGGCGGGGTAGTGCTCGATCTCCAGCGCGTCGAGCGCGCCGTCGAGATCGCGGGTGAGGCCGGTGAAGCTCACCACGGCGCCCGCGCCCCGCTGGCGCGCCGTGAACGCGGCGAGACAGGCGCCGGGCTCGAAGGGCTCGAGCTGGAGGCGAATCTCCATCCCTCAGCCTCCGGTCATGGGCGGAAAGAAGGCCACCTCCTGCACGCCGTCTAGGGGCGCGTCGAAGCCGGTGAGCTCCTGATCGAGGGCCACGCGCAGGGCGGTGATGTCGGCGAAGGCCGCATCATAGGCGCCACCGCGCGCGCGCAGTTCCGCGATGAGATCGGCGGGCGTGGCGGCCGTGGTCTCCAGCATCTCGGAACCGGTACCGATACGCTCCCGGACCCAGGCGAAATAGAGCACGCGCAGGGTCATTTCGCACCCGTCAGGTGGGGCGTGGCCTTGCGGAAGTAATCGTAGCCCGTGACCATCGTCAGCACCGCCGCCCCCCAGAGGAGCGCCACGCCCCCCACTTCGAGGGCACCGAGCGCCCGGGCGCGCCAGCGCAGGCCGAGCACGTCCTCCTCCGCCCCCGTGAGGATCGCCTCGTAAAGCGCGGCATCGAGCCCCACGGCGCGTTCGATCAGGCCGTGTTCCACGATGCCCCGGGCGAGGAGGACGGTGATCGCCACCATCTGGACGGTGGTCTTCCACTTGGCGAGCCGCGTGACCTTGAGCGTGCCCGCGGTGTCGCCGAGAAACTCCCGCAGGCCGCTCACGAAGATCTCCCGGAAGATGATCAGCGTGGCGGGCAGCAGGATGAGCGTCACCGGCTGCCAGATCGCGGCGAGCGCCAAGAGCGCGCTCAGCACGATGGCCTTGTCGGCGATGGGATCGAGCATGGCGCCGAGCTTCGTCTCCTGGCGCCAGGCGCGTGCCAGGTATCCATCCACCCAATCGGTGAGCGAGGCCCCGAGAAAGAGCACGACGGCGATCCAGTCGGCCATGGGCCGGGGCACCACGAGAAACGCAACGACAATCCCCGGGGCGCAGAGGAGGCGCAAGATCGTCAGGATGTTCGGCAGCGTCAGGGACATGCGCCTCTCTACCAGAGCGCTGGGATGGGGCAAGGGCGTGGGCGTGAGCGCGACGGGGGGCCGAGCCCGTTCCGGTGATGAGCTGGGACCCCCGGCACAGATGCGGCAGCGACGCGCGTCCGGGCTGGCCGCTGCCGGCTCAGCGCTCGTGAAAGTAGCCATAGATCTTTTCCGCGAGGCCTTCGCTGACGCCGTCCACGGCGCGCAGATCGGCGAGGTTGGCGCGGCTCACGGCCTTGGCGCTCCCGAAATGCGCGAGCAGCGCGCGTTTGCGGGTGGCGCCCACGCCGGGGATATCGTCGAGCGGGGTCTTCGACATGGCCTTGGCGCGTTTGGCGCGGTGGGTGCCGATGGCGAAGCGGTGTGCCTCGTCCCGCATCCGCTGGATGAAGTAGAGGACGGGATCGTTGTGGCGGAGCGCCTTTACGCCCTTCCCCATGCGGTGAAACTCCTCCTTGCCGAGATCGCGATCCACGCCCTTGGCGACACCCACCATGGTGATGTCGTCGACGCCGAGCTCTTTCATGATCCCGTGCACGGCGCTGACCTGGCCCTGCCCGCCATCGATGAGGAGGAGGTCCGGCCAGACCTCCGTCTCGCGATCCGGGTCCTCCTTGAGGAGGCGCTTGAAGCGGCGCGAAAGCACCTCTTTCATCATGCCGAAATCGTCGCCCGGCGTGAGCTCTTCGCCCTTGATGTTGAACTTGCGGTACTGCGACTTGAGGAAGCCGTCAGGGCCCGCCACGATCATGCCGCCCACGGCATTGGTGCCCTGGATGTGGGAGTTGTCGTAGACCTCGATCCGCTTCGGGGGCTCGTCCATGTCGAAGGCCTCCGCGATGCCCTTGAGGAGCTTCATCTGCGTGGCGCTTTCGGACATCTTCCGCGCGAGGCTCTCGCGGGCATTGCGGGAGGCGTTCGCGATGAGCTCCGCCTTCTCCCCACGCTGGGGGATGAGCAGCTCCACCTTGCGCTCGGCCTTCTCGCCCAGCGCCTCGGTGACGAGATCGCGGTCTTCCACGTCGTGGGAGAGGATCACCTGCCGGGGCGGCTCCCGGTCGCCGTAGAACTGGCCGAGGAAGGCCTGCATGATTTCCGCCTCGCTGTTAGAGCCGGTCACGCGGGGGTAGTAATCGCGGTTGCCCCAATTCTGGTTGGCGCGAATGAAGAAGACTTGCACGCAGGCCTGCCCGCCTTCGAGATGGAGCGCGATGACATCGGCTTCCCTCACGCCCTGCGGGTTGATCCCCTGGGCCGATTGGACCTGCGTGAGCGCGCGGATCCGGTCCCGCAGGGCCGCGGCGCGCTCGAACTCCATCTTGGCACTCGCCTCCTCCATCTGGGCGGCGAGGGTCTGCTGGACCTTCGTCGTCTTGCCCTGGAGAAAGTCATCGGCCTCGCGCACGAGCACCGCGTAGTCCTCCGGGGTCACCTTCCCGCCGCAAGGCCCCGCACACCGCTTCATGTGGTAGTTCAGGCACGGGCGATCTCCGGCCTCCACTTCGCGATCCGAACAGGTCCTCAGGAGAAAGACCTTCTGGAGCGTGTTGAGCGTCCGGTTGACGGCACCCGCGCTGGCGAAGGGGCCGTAGTAGCGCCCTTTGCGGGTCTTGGCGCCGCGGTGCTTCTCGAGCTTCGGGAAATCGTGCTCCGAGCTGATGAAGATGTAAGGGAAGGATTTGTCGTCCCTGAGCAGCACGTTGTATTTCGGTTTGAGCTGCTTGATGAGGTTCTGCTCGAGCAGCAGCGCTTCCGTCTCCGTGCGGGTCGTCAGAAACATCATCGAGGCGGTCTCGGCGATCACCCGGTAGATGTGCGGCGCGTGGGCGTTGCCGCGCGCGTAGTTCGACACGCGGTTCTTGAGGTTCTTCGCCTTGCCGACATAGAGGACGCGCGATTGTGCATCGAGCATCCGGTAGACACCCGGGGAGCCGTCCAGGGTGCGCAAATACTGCGCGATGACAGCTTTTCCTGTCTGCGGTGTGTCAGCGCTTTCAGACATGTTCTCATCCATGGCGACGATTCTGCCCGTGGCTGCTACACAGGCCCGAGGGCTGCAACGGTTTTCCTATCCACGGAAGCTGGGGATAACTTGGCGGATAAGGTTTTTGGAGCCCGGATTTTCCCTTGTTTTCTTAGCTGTTGCCAGGTCTGCACGATTTTTAGTCAATTTTACAAGCCGCTGAAATCACGCATGATTTTTCTTCTCGCCCTACAATCCACTGATTTTTCTGGGCTTTTTGTAACGCTGCCGTGAAGAGAATCGGCCCGGTGCACAAGTGACGATCCCGCCTCCTATTCAACCCCCAAAACGTCCGGCGTCTGCCAGGAAAGATGCTGTCCGCCGTCCACGCACAGGAGCTGACCGGTGATCGCCGGGGCATCGAGAAAGTATCCCAGCGCCGCCGTGATGTCAGCCGGATGCGCGCCCCGGCCCAGCACGGTGGCCGCGCGTTGCCGGGCGAAATGCTCCGCGCTTTGGCGGCCGCCCTGGAGCGTGGGTCCCGGGCCGATCGCATTGACCCGAATGGCGGGCGCGAGCGCCTGCGCGGCCGTTTGCGTGAAGGCCCACAGCCCCATCTTGGCAATGGTGTAGGTCATGAACTCCGGCGTGAGCTTGCGCACGCGCTGGTCGATCATGTTCACGACGAGGGCGGAGGCCCTGGGCTCCCCGTCGTTCTCGGCCGCGAGGCCCTGCGCGGCCATGGCCTGCGTCAGGATGAAGGGCGCGCGCAGGTTCGATCCCATATGACGGTCCCAGCTTTCCCGCGTGGCGCTTTGGAGCGTGTCGTACTCGAAAATCGAGGCATTGTTGACGAGGCATGAGATCTCTCCGCCCAGCGCGTCGCGTGCGGCGGGAAGGAGCGCTTCGGTCTGATCGTCGTCGAGGAGATCCGCCTTGAGCGCGCGGCCCCGCCGCCCCGCGGCCTCGATGGCGGCCACGGTCGCCTGCGCGCCCGACGCGGAGGACGCATAGTGCACCGCCACGTCATGGCCGCGCTCCGCAAGATAGACGGCCATGGCCTGACCGAGCCGCCCCCCGGCCCCTGTCACCAGGGCGCGCATCAGGCGAGCACCGCGACGATGTAGACGATGTAGGCTGTCATGAACAACATGCCCCAAATCCTGTGGAGACCCCATTTGAGGAAAACGAAAGGCGCCAGCGCCACCGAGGCCGCGAGCATCGTCCAGAAGTCGATGACGAGGAACTGCCGCGCCACCTCGATCGGGGCGACGAGGGCGGTGACGCCGATGATGGCGAGGAGATTGAAGAGGTTCGAGCCGATCACGTTGCCCAGCGCCACGTCGGCCTGGCGACGGTAGGCGGCGACCATGGTGGTGGCGAGCTCCGGCAGCGACGTGCCGATGGCCACGAGCGTAAGCCCGATATGGGCATCCGACATGCCGAAGGCCCGCGCGATGTTCGAGGCACCGTCCACGAGGAGATCCGCACCAAGCGGGAGGCCCACGATCCCCAGCGCGAGAAAGAGCGCGATGCGCCAGCCGGGCAGTTCGGGATCGGCGCCCTCGGGGCCCTCCTGCTCCGCGGCTGGTCCGGCACTGGCGGCGCGGGCGCGCTGGGCATCGAGGAATTGGTCGAAGAGCACCAGCCCGAGCGCACCGAGCAGGATGAGCCCGTGCCACCATGTGAGCGGCGCGGTGAAGGCGATCCCGATAAAGAGGAGCGTGCCCAAGATCATGTGCACGTAGCTCTTGCGCGTGTCGCACTCCACCGTCGACATCGTGAAGACCAGCGCCGGGAGACCGAGCACCAGCAGGATATTGGCCGTGTTCGATCCCACCACGTTCCCCATGGCGAGCCCCGGCTGCCCGTCGAGCAGCGCGTTGACGGAGATCAGAAGCTCCGGCGCCGAGGTCCCGAAGGCCACGATCGTGAGCGACACGATGAGCGCGGGGATCCCGAGGCGGAGCGCGAGGTTCACCGCGCCCTTCACCAGCACGTCCCCCGCCAGAAGGAGGATCACGAGCCCGAGCGCCACATAGACCCAATCGAGCAAGAGGTGCGCCACGCCTAGCCTTTCCGTCCGGGGCAGTCGGTGCGCCCGCATAGAAGCGGGCCAGATCCGATGCGCGGTTTCGCGCAGGTCTTGCACTTCTTCGCCGTGAGGCGCTGCAGCCTCTCCTGCCCGGGGAAGCGCAAGCGCCCGAACATCGCCATGACCGCGATGACGATCAGGAAGAGGGTGACGATCTTCAGGATCATCTCAGAGGCCGAACTGGGCGTAGGCCGCCCGCTCCTCGACCCCGTGGCTGAGATCGCCGAGAACGCGCGCGCCCAGACGGCTCAAGAGCGGCTTCCGCTGCCCGTAGCGGCGGAACTTCACCTTCTTGCCGAAGCGCTCCCGCAAGACAGGCGTGATATGGCCCACGGCATCCGCGAGGCCCACGTCCACGCCCTTTCGGCCCACCCAGATCTCTCCGGTGAAGAGCCGGTCATCCTCGGCGAGCTTGGCACCGCGGCGGTGGCTCACGTGGTCGATAAAGGTCTGGTGGATGTCGTCGAGCAGCACTTTTAGCCGCGCCACATCCTCGTCCTTCGTGGGGCGGAACGGGTCGTTCATGCTCTTCGATTTACCCGCGGTGTAGACGCGCCGTTCCACCCCGTAGCGCTCCAGCGCCTCGGGGAAGCCGAAGCCCGCGGAGATGACCCCGATGGAGCCGATGACGGAGCTTTCATCGACGAAGATCTCGTCGGCGGCCGCGGCGAGCCAGTAGCCGCCCGAGGCCGCCACATCCTCCACGAAGGCATAGACCGGGGTCTCCTTCTCCTCCGCCAGCCGCCGGATCCGCGCGCCGATGAGCGCGCTCTGCACGGGGCTGCCGCCCGGGGAGTTGATCACCAGCGCCACCGCCGCCCGCTTGCCCGAGAAGGCCTTTTCGAGCACCGGCCCGATGCCGTTGTCATTGAGCCCGCGCCCGGCGGCGATCAGCCCGTCGAGCCGCACAACGGCGACTTCCGGGTCGTTCTTCATGAAGGGGATGTATCTTTTCATTGGCTGCCATTTAGGCCCCTTCGACGCTGGCAACAAGGCGGGTCCAGGCAAGCTTCTGTGCGCGCTCCGAACTGGCAGGACGTTTCCACGACAACCTTCGCCTCGGGGAACATTGAGTTCATGGACGACAGGCAGCAAAAGACCGCTTCGAGCCCAAAACTTACCAGGCGCTTCGCTCAAACCCTCAACAATGCTACGTTCCGCGTCATTGGACAGCGGAGCGCCGGTCATGAGTGAAGCGCCAACCCTATTTGGCTACCCAGCCAGCACCTACACCAGAATGGCCTTAGTGGCCGCTGATGAGAAGGCGGTCGACTACAGATTTCAACAAGTCGCATCGTGGGACGGGTACGACAAAGACCCAAAGTACGTTGGTTTGCACCCTTTTCTGAAGGTCCCCGTACTCGAACACAATGGCGTCCGGATCACAGAAACGATTGCAATATTGATGTACTTCGAAAGTGCGTTTGATGGGCCATCACTCGTTCCAAGCGATCCGGTTGACCTGGCCAAGATGTGGGAGATCATATCGACCACCATCAGTTATGCTTGGCCAAATTGGGTGCCTGTTCTGGCCACCAATCGACTCTTCAATCCCATGGCAGGAGACGCAGTCGACGAGTCTCTGATTTCGTCACAAATCCCAGAGATGTGTAAGGCTGCCGAAGTAATCGGTGCGTATCTGGATGCAAAGCCCGCCGGTTTTAACCTTGCGGATATCGTGGTTGCCGGAGCTTTGAAATATGCGACTGAAACACCGGAATGGCGTCAGATAAGCAAAGCCTCTCCGGCGTTATCGGATTGGTGGGAGCGGACGAAGGTACGACCTTCGATAGCCACACACTTGCCCGATGAGGATTGGAAGCAGCGGGCGATCGACTACTCAAATCGGCATTAGAGCGCTTATTCTACTCTGAATCGCAAAGTCAGCTTTGTCCGCAGAGCAGCGTCACTCCCTGAGCCGCCAGCCCGTGCGGAAAATCCACCAGATGATCGCGAGGCAGAGCGCGGTGAAGGCGGCGATGGCCAGAAGCGAGAGGCCCACCGGCACGTCCGCCTGCCCGAAGAAGGCCCAGCGGAAGCCCGAGATCAGGTACACGACCGGGTTGAAATACGTCACCTGTTGCCAGAGCGGGGGCAGCATTGAGATCGAGTAGAACGAGCCCCCGAGGAAGACGAGGGGCGTCACCACGAGGAGCGGGATGAGCTGGAGCTGCTCGAAATTCTTCGCCCAGATCCCGATGATGAAGCCCATGAGCGCGAAGCTGATGCAGGTGAGCACGAGGAAGGCGAGCATCGCCAGTGGGTGCAGGATCGTCATCTCCACGAAGAAAAACGACGTCCCCAGGATCACGAGCCCGATGAAGAGCGATTTCGTCGCCGCCGCCCCCACGTAACCGATGACGATCTCGAGGAAGTTGATCGGCGCGGAGAGCAGCTCCGAGAAGGTGCCGATGAATTTCGGGAAGTAGATGCCGAAGGAGGCATTGGAGATGCCCTGCGTCATGACCGTGAGCATGACGAGGCCGGGCACGATGAAAGCCCCGTAGCTCACGCCTTCCACCTCCTGGATGCGGGAGCCGATGGCCGTGCCGAACACGACGAAATAGAGCGAGGTGGACAGCACGGGCGAGATGAAGCTCTGCGCCAGCGTCCGGAAAAATCGCGCCATTTCAGCGGCGTAGATCGTCTTGACGGCCTGCATGTTCATTCCGCGGCCTCCCCTTCATGCACCAGCTCGACAAAGATCTGCTCGAGGCTCGACTGGGTTGTCTTGAGGTCGCGGATGCTGAGCCCGGCCTTCTGAAGATCCGCCATGAGCGAGCCCATGCCGGTGCGTTCGCCCGCGCTGTCGTAGCTGTAGGTCAGGACTGTCCCGCCTTCGCCGAGCGACAGCCCCTCGCGGGAGAGCCCGTCAGGCACGGCGGTCAGCGGCTCGGCAAGCTCGATGCGGAGCTCCTTTTGCCCCATGCGCGCCATGAGCTTGTCCTTCTCCTCCACGAGGAGGATGCGCCCCTTGTTGATGACGGCCACGCGGTCCGCGATGGCCTCGGCCTCTTCGATGTAGTGGGTCGTGAGGATGATGGTGACGCCCTGCTGGCGCAGCTTCTCCACCGTCTCCCACATCCCCTTGCGGAGCTCCACGTCCACGCCCGCGGTGGGCTCGTCGAGAAACAGGATGCGGGGCTCGTGGGCCAGCGCCTTGGCGATGAGAACCCTGCGCTTCATGCCGCCCGAGAGCTCGCGCACCTCCTCGTTCGCCTTGGCGTCGAGCGAGAGCGTCTTCAGCAGCTCGCGGATATAGGGATCGTTTGGCGGTGCGCCGAAGAGGCCGCGGGAAAAGCGGACCGTTTCCATGACCTTGGCAAAGGGCTCCAGCGCGATGTCCTGGGGCACGAGGCCGATGAGGCTGCGGGTCTTGCGGTAGCCTGACACGATGTCATGCCCGCCCACCGTGACCGTCCCGCCGGTATGGGTGGTGATACCGCAGATGGTGGAGATCAGCGTCGTCTTGCCCGCGCCATTGGGGCCGAGCAGCGCCAGCACCTCGCCCTCTTCGATGTCGAGGTCGACGCCGCTCAGCGCCTCGAAGCCCGAGCCGTAGACCTTCCGGAGGCCCGCGATGGATACGATGGATGACATGTCTGTCTCCTTTCCCCGCCGACCTAACCTGCCGGAGCGCGGGGGAAAAGCGGCGCGCGCGCGCGGGGCTTTGTGCATTCCTGTCGCTCTTACTATGGTCGCGCGAAATGGAGGACCATGAATGCTGGTGTTGGGGATCGATCTGGGGACCTCGGCCGTCAAGGCCGTGCTCGTAGAGGGCGAGGCAATCGTGGCCGAGGGCCTCGGGCCGCTCAGCGTCTCCTCCCCCCGGCCCGGATGGTCGGAGCAATCACCGGCGGATTGGCTCGAGGCGATGCGCCGCGCCGTGGCCGCCCTCGGCCCGCGGCGTGCCGATGTGGCGGGCATCAGCCTGTCCGGACAGATGCACGGCGCGGTGATGCTCGACGCCCGGAACGCTCCTGTCCGCGACTGCATTCTCTGGAACGACAGCCGCGCCGCGGCCCATTGCGAGACATTGGAAGACCGCATCCCCGATATCGGGATGCGCGCCGGCGTGCGGCCCCTGCCGGGCTTCACGGCGCCAAAGGTCCTCTGGCTCGCAGAGGCGGAGCCAGAGGCCCACGGGCGCATCGCCTCGGTCATGCTGCCCAAGGACTATCTCGCGCTCTGGCTCACCGGCGAGGCGGGATCGGACATGTCGGATGCGGCCGGCACGCTCTGGCTGGATCAGGCGGCGCGCGCGTGGGACCCGGCCCTGGCCGAGGCCTCCGCCACGGATCCCGCATGGCTCCCTCCGCTGAGGGATGGCTTCGCCGAGGTGGGCAAGATCCGCACGGAACGCGCCCGGGAGCTCGGGCTGCCCGCGGGCATTCCACTCTTCGCAGGCGGCGGCGACGCGGCCACGGGCGCGCTCTCTGTCGGGGCCGCGCGGCCCGGCGCCTGTTTCATCTCGCTCGGAACCTCCGGCCAGCTCCTCGTCGTCGACGCGGCCTATGCCCCGAACCCGGACGAGTTCGTCCATGCCTTTTCCCATACCCTCCCGGGCCTCTGGTACCGCATGGCCGCGATGCTCAACGGCGCGCGCCCCATGGCGTGGTTCGCCGGGGTTCTGGGCATGGAGGTGGAGCCCATGCTGGCCGAGGCGGCGCGTGCCGATACGAGCCGCGTGCCGCTCTTTCTCCCCTACCTCACCGGTGAGCGCAGCCCCCACGGCGACCCGGCGATCCGCGCGGGCTTCTACGGGCTGGAGGATGCCACGGGGCGCCCCGAGATGGCGCGGGCGGTGGTGGAGGCGATGGCCTTCATGATGCGGGACGCGCGGGACAGTTTCGGCGCGGGCTTCGCGCCCGATGGCCCGATCCCTGTCCTTGGCGGCGGCGCGCAGAGTGATTTTGTCCTCGGCACGTTGGCCAGTGTCCTGGGGCATCCCGTGGCCCGCGCGGAGGCGGGGCGCGGCGGCCCGGCCTACGGGGCCGCACGGCTCGCGCAGGTGGGTCTGGGCGAGATCAGCCAGGGCGATCTGGCCTTCACGCCGAAACTGAAGAAGGTTTTCGAGCCCGAGACACAGGGCCTCGAGCCTCGCCTGGCGCAGTTTCGCGAGCTCTATGCGCGCCTGCGCGGCGGACTTTGAAACACCACGAATTTCTTCGGAAATTCGTGCGCCCCGCGGGCCGAGGTGCGTCTCAGGCGGCTTTCGCCTCCGGCTCCTTCGCGCCGGTCATGTAGGCCACGGCATCCGACATGGTGTGATCCTTTGGATCGATCACCGTGAGCCGCTTGCCCAGGCGGTGCACATGGATCCGGTCGGCCACTTCGAAGACATGGGGCATGTTGTGACTGATGAGGATGATCGGGATGCCCCGGCTCTTCACGTCCATGATGAGCTCGAGCACGCGACGGCTCTCCTTCACACCCAGCGCCGCGGTGGGCTCGTCGAGGATGATGACCTTGGAGCCGAACGCCGCAGCGCGGGCCACGGCCACGCCCTGACGCTGGCCACCCGAGAGGGTCTCCACCGCCTGGTTGATGTTCTGGATGGTCATGAGGCCGAGCTCGGAAAGCTTTTCGCGCGCCATCTCTTCCATCTTCTTGCGGTCGAGCTGCCGGAAGAGCGTGCCCCGAATGCCGGACTTCCTGATCTCGCGGCCCATGAACATGTTGTCGGCGATCGAGAGCGCCGGCGACATGGCCAGCGTCTGGTAGACCGTCTCGATGCCGGCCTCGCGCGCCTCGATGGGAGAGCGGAAGCTCACGCGCTTGCCTTCGAGCTCCACCTCTCCCTCGTCGGGGATGACGGCGCCCGAGACGGCCTTGATGAGCGAGCTCTTCCCAGCTCCGTTATCCCCGATGACGGCGAGGATCTCGCCGGGCATCAGGTCGAAGTCGCAATGATCGAGGGCGGTCACGCGGCCGTACCGCTTCACGAGGCCCCGCGCTTTCAGGATGGGCTCAGCCATTACGCGGCCACCTTTCTGATCCACTGGTCCACCGCGACGGCGGCGATGATGAGCACGCCGATGAGGAGGAACGTCCACTGCGCATCCGCGCCCGCGAGCCGCAGGCCCAGCGTGAAGACGCCGACGATAAGCGCGCCGAAGAAGGCGCCGAGGATCGAGCCCCGCCCGCCGAAAAGCGAGATGCCCCCGATCACGACAGCGGTGATGCTCTCGATGTTGAGGAGCTGGCCCGAGGTGGGCGAAACCGAGCCGATGCGCCCGATAAGCGCCCAGCCCGCGAAGGCGCAGATGAGTCCCGCAAGCGCGTAGACGGAGATGAGCGTCATCTTGACGTTGACGCCCGAAAGCTCCGCCGCCTCCGGGTCATCGCCTACAGCGTAGACATGGCGGCCCCAGGCCGTGTGGCGGAGCGCGTAGGCCAGAAGAATGACCAAACCGATCATGAAGACGACGCCGTAGGTGAAGACCGCGCCGCCGATGGTGAACCGTTCGCCGAGGAATTGCAGGAGCGGGGCGTTGGCCTCGATATCCTGGCTGCGGATCGTCTCGTTGGCGGAATAAAGGAAGTTCGCGGCGAGAACGATCTGCCACATGCCCAGCGTCACGATGAAGGGCGGCAGCTTGATGTAAGCCACGAGCCAGCCGTTGAGCGCCCCGATGAGCGTGCCGCACATGAGACCGCAGAGGATCGCCACCTCCACGGGCAGGCCGTAGCGGAACGTGAACTGCCCCATGATGACGGACGACATCACCGAGATCGCGCCCACGGAGAGGTCGATCCCCTTCGTGAGGATCACGATGGACTGCGCCGCGGCCACGATGCCCACGATCTGCACCTGCTGCAGGATCAGCGTCAGCGCGAAGGGCGACAGGAACCGTTCCCCGAGCGTGATCCCGAAGATCACGATGGCGCTCACCAGCACGATCAGCGGCACGAGGGCCGGGGTCGTGTGGAGCGCGTGGTGGAATTTCCCGAAGATGCCCTTGTTGTGCTCCTCAAAGCTCGCCACGTCCGTGGCGGCTGTGGAGGCGGCGCTTTCGTAATCGGTCTGTGCCATGGGGCCCCGTCGTGTTGCGCGTTAAGGTCCGGATGTTCGGGGCGGGCCGCCGGGCCCGCCCCCACTGTCAGTTCGGCGCGAGGCGCTTAGCCCCAGCAGAGATCGGTGCCCTCGGAGACCGAGATGCTCTCCACACCGTCCGCCGGCGCATCCGTCACGAGCGCCACGCCCGTGTCGAAGAAGTCCTTGCCCGGCGTCGCCTCCGGCAGGGTGCCGTCCTCGGCGAACTGCGCGATGGCCTCGATGCCGAGCGAGGCCATGAGCAGCGGATACTGCTGCGAGGTGGCGCCGATGACGCCGTCGGCCACGTTCTGCACACCCGGGCAGCCGCCATCGACGGACACGATCAGCACGTCATTTTCGCGGCCAATCGAACGGAGCGCCTCGTAGGCACCAGCGGCGGCGGGCTCGTTGATCGTGTGGATCACGTTGATCGTCGGATCCTGTGCGAGGAGGTTCTCCATGGCGCGGCGGCCCCCCTCCTCGTTGCCCTGCGTCACGTCGGAGCCCACGATGCGGCTGTCGGTCTCGTCACCGATGACATTCGGGTCGCCCAGGTCGATGCCGAAGCCGTCGAGGAAGCCCTGGTTGCGGAGCACGTCCACGGTGGGCTGGCTCACGGCCAGATCGAGCGTCGCGATGCGCGCATCGGCGGCGTCGTCGCCAAGCGTCGCCGCGGCCCATTGGCCGATGAGCTGACCGGCGAGGTAGTTGTCGGTCGCAAAGGTCATGTCGGCGGCGTCGATCGGGCTCAGCGGCGTGTCGAGCGCGATCACGAGGATACCTGCGTCGCGGGCCTGCTGCACGGCGGGCACGATCGAAGAGGTGTCGGACGCGGTGATCAGGATCCCGCTCGCCTCGTTGGCGATGCAGGTCTCGATGGCAGCGACCTGCGTTTCGTGGTCACCGTCGACCTGGCCCGCGAAGGAGTTGAGCGTGATGCCGAGCTCTTCGGCCTTGGCCGCCGCGCCTTCGCGCATCTTCACGAAGAACGGGTTGGTGTCGGTCTTGGTGATGAGGCAAGCGGACACGCCATGGCCACCTGCGAGAGCCGCCGTCCCGGTAAAGGAAGCGCCCACGAGGGCCGTCGTCGCGATCAGTTTCTTCATTGATAATCTCCCAATTCTTGTGCCCCGATTTCCGGGTGCATTGCGCTTTCCTGCCGTGACGCAGGGGAAAGGTCAATAACTAAATCACTCTTATTTATTATTGACCGCGACGCCCCCGATCCCCGACACTGGGGCGGAGGAGAGCACCCATCATGGCCGGGATCGAGCCAAACCCCACTGATATGATTGATGAATTCGAGGCCACGGGCTCGAATCAGAGCGGCATGCGCGCCCGCAACGAGCGGCTCGTCCTTTCCATCCTCCGGCGGGTGGGACCGCTCCCCAAGGCGGAAATCGCGCGAAAAACCGGCCTGTCCGCCCAGACCGTCTCCGTGATCATGCGCGCGCTGGAGGCCGATGGCCTGCTCGAGCGCGGCGAAAAACTGCGCGGCAAGGTGGGGCAGCCCTCCGTTCCCATGCGGCTCGCGCCGACCGGCGCCTACTTCCTCGGCATGAAGGTCGGACGCCGGTCTGCGGAACTCATCCTCGTGGATTTCGTGGGCACCGAGATCGCCCATCTCCACCAGACATACAGCTACCCCACCCCGGAGCTCGTCCTCGACTTCGCGCGCCGCGCGGTGACCGAGGTCTGCGCCTCGGTCAGTGACGCGCAGCGCCAGCGCATCGCCGGGATGGGCATCGCCTCTCCCTTCTACCTCTGGGAATGGGCCTCGATGATCGGCGTGGATCCAGAAAAGATGGACGCCTGGCGCGGCTTCGACCTGCGCGCGGAGATGGCCGAGCTCTTCGATTTCCCGATCTATCTCGGCAATGACGCCACGAGCGCTTGCGGCGCGGAGCTCACCTTCGGCACCGGCGATCCGCCCCCGGACTTCCTCTACATCTACATCGGCTACTTCATCGGGGGCGGCGTCGTCCTTCATGGTGCGCTCTACACGGGACGCGCGGGTAATGCCGGCGCGGTGGGCCCCTTCCTCGTTTCAGCCACCCACGGCGACAAGAGGCAACTCCTCGATCTGGCCTCGCTCATCGGGCTCGAGCGGCGGGTGGAGGCGCGCCAGGGCGACGCCTCGCACATGTTCCAGCAACAGGAGCACTGGGCCATCGATCCGGAGGTGCTCGACGCTTGGCTGTCGGAGGCCATGCCCGCCCTCGCCCAACTGATCCTCGCCGGGAGCGCGATCATGGACTTCCCCGCGGTGCTCATCGACGGTCACATGCCCGCCGATCTCCGCGACCGGGTGATCGCGGGCGTCACCGAAGAGCTTGAGAAGCTGCCGCGCCCAGGGCTCCAGATCCCCGCCATCTCCGCAGGCACGCTCGGCCCCCGCGCGCGTCCCTTGGGCGCCGCGAGCCTGCCGCTCTCCAAACGCTTCATGCTGGAGGCCTGACAAGAAAAAACCGCCCGGCGAACCATGGTCCGAGGGGCGGTTTTCAGCGTTGGTTGCGGGAGTAGGATTTGAACCTACGACCTTCAGGTTATGAGCCTGACGAGCTACC
>JBCBET010000007.1:0-172065 GCA_038528385.1 Pseudomonadota bacterium
CCCGTTCCGGAAACCTTATTAGAGAAAGGCGGGATCAGTGGCCCACGGACAGGGGGCTAGACGAGCTCGCTGCGCGCCACCTCCTCCACGTGATGAGGCACCGGGGCGGCCCGCGCGATCCCGTCGCCCGCTTCCACCTCGGCGACGGGGCCCGGCTCGAGGCCGTCCATGCAAATGCCGAGACCTCCGAGCGCGGCGTGCGGCAATCTGGCCGCGCGATGGTCAATTGCCTTTACGACCTCACCGAATTGTCGCGCAATCACGCGAGCCTTACCGAGGACGGCGTCATCGCCGCCTCCCCCGCCGCCCTAGCGCTGGCCGGACCCGTCGAGACGCCGCGCAGCCAACCGGAGATCGCCTGATGACGAACCATGCCTTCGATGCCCTCATCGGCCGCGCCGATGCCGCCGAGCGCCCGTTCCTCCACCTCGAAGATGGCAGCACCTGGACCCACGGCGATTTCGCGGACCGCGCGGCGCGATTGCAGGCGAAGCTCGTCGCCGCGGGGCTGGTGCCCGGGGACCGCGTCGCGGTGCAAGTTGCGAAACATCCCGACGCCCTCGCGCTCTATGCCGGGTGCCTGCGCGGCGGGTTCGTCTTTCTGCCGCTCAACACCGCCTACAGCCCCGCCGAACTCGATCACTTCGTTTCCGATTCCGGCGCGGCGCTCTTCGTGTGCGATGGGGAGGCCGCCGACGCCCTCGCGCCGGTCGTCGCACGCGCCGGTTGCAAGCTCACCACGCTGGCGGATCTGGCGGGCGGGCTTGACGACGTCACTCCCGGCGCGGTGGCCGCGCGGGGCCCGGACGATCTCGGCGCTATTCTCTATACGTCCGGCACGACGGGGCGCTCGAAGGGCGCGATGCTCACCCACGCCAATCTCCTCTCCAATGCGGAGGCGCTCTGCACGGTGTGGCACTTCACGGAGAGTGACATCCTCATCCACGCGCTGCCCGTCTTTCACACCCACGGCTTGTTCGTGGCGACGAACATCACGCTCGCGGCGCGGTCCTCCATGATCTTCCAGAGCCGGTTCGATCCCGACGCGGTCCTCGCGGCCATGCCCGGCGCCTCCGTGCTCATGGGCGTGCCGACATTCTACACCCGGCTCCTCGATCATCCCGGCCTGACGCGGGAGGCCACCGCGCATATGCGGCTCTTCGTGTCGGGCTCCGCGCCGATGCTCACTGAAACGCACCACGCCTGGCACGAGGCGACGGGGCACTGGATCCTCGAACGCTACGGCATGACCGAAACGAACATGAACACGTCGAACCCCTACGAGGGCGAACGTCGGCCCGGCACGGTGGGGATGCCCCTGCCCGGCGTCGAGGTCCGCATCACCGGCGAGGGCCGAGCGCCCATGGCCGAGGACGAGACGGGCATGATCGAGGTGCGGGGGCCGAACGTCTTCAAGGGCTACTGGAAGCTGCCCGAGAAAACCGCCGAGGAGCTCGGCCCCGACGGTTGGTTCATCACCGGCGATCTCGGGAAAATGTCGGCGGACGGATACCTCTCCATCGTCGGTCGTCAGAAAGACCTCGTGATATCAGGGGGCTACAACATCTATCCCAAGGAAGTGGAGCAGGTTCTCGATGATCTGCCCGGCGTGCTCGAATCCGCTGTCATCGGCGTGCCGCACCCGGATATGGGCGAGGCCGTCCTCGCCGTCATCGTGCCGCAGGCGGGCCAGCAGCCGGACATCGACGGCTTGAGGAGCGCCCTCTCCGACAAGCTCGCGCGGTTCAAGCAGCCGCGCCAGATCGTTTTGGCCGATGCACTGCCCCGCAACACCATGGGCAAAGTCCAAAAGAACGCGCTGCGAGAGACCCATGGGGCGGCGTTCATTCAGGACTACGTGAAGCCATAGGCCCTCGAGCGCCGCACGTCCCGAGTTCTCCTGGCGTCCGGATCGCCGAGACCCGCCAGTCGGCCCCCAGGCGCAGACCTCCCCGCGGAGAAATCGCGCGTAAGGTCAAAAAATGTGCTATGGTGCCCCTGCCGGAGGTTTGGCCGGTGCAGGATGGATCGGCAATCGCCTCCCGGACGATAAAGGGAGGTTTGCCATGGCAAAACCTGTGAAAACCATAGGCAATCCAGCGACTTGGTTCCTCAATTGGCTCCGCGGCTCGGCCCATTTCGTGCAGGGCTCCGCCCAGGAAGTCGCCGGTCAGGACATCCCGCGGCCGCAGGTTGCGACCATAGGGCTCGACGATATCCGGGCCGCCCTGCGCATGGGCTTCGAGGATCTGGGGACGTTCCGCACGGACGTCCTCTTCATCGTCATCCTCTATCCGGTGCTCGGGCTCGGGCTGATGGCATTCGCGTTTCAGCTCAACCTTCTACCGCTGCTCTTTCCGCTGATGTCCGGCTTCGCGCTGCTGGGCCCGATTGCAGCGATCTGCCTCTACGAGATGAGCCGGCTTCGGGAGACCGGGCAGGAGGCGCGCCTTCTCACGGCTCTCCGCGTCGTCGCATCGCCGGCCATCGGCGCGATCCTCGCGATCGGGCTTCTTCTGGTGGCGCTGTTCCTTGCCTGGATGGTGGCCGCCTACGTGATCTTCGCGCTGACGCTGGGCCCCGAGCCGCCGGTCTCGGCAACCGCGTTCCTGAGCGATAGTCTCACGACGCCCGCGGGATGGGCGATGATCGTCATCGGCTGCGGCGTGGGGTTCGTCTTTGCGGCGGTTACGCTGGCCCTCACCATCGTCTCGCTGCCCCTTGTCATCCATCGCCATGCGGGCGTGTTGGTCGCGCTTGCGACCTCGCTCAAGGTCACCCGGAAGAACCCGATGACGGTGGCGGTGTGGGGCGCGCTCGTGGTGTGCTTTCTGGTCCTCGGCATGCTGCCGCTTCTGGTGGGGCTGATGATCGCGTTCCCGGTGCTGGGCCATGCCACCTGGCATCTTTACCGCCGTGCGGTGATCTGAAGCCCTGCGCGAGGCGCTTGCGCAAGGGGGCCTCGCTGAGGCGCGGGGCATCCGCAAAAGGCGCCGACACCGACGGAATTCCACATTCCGCGGATTTGTGCTAAAATCGCGTATCGCCGTGCGAGTTCGATTGCGCCGCGGCGGTCGCCTGCGGAAAGGCGGACACATGATTGTTGTGATTGCGCTCCTCGCCGTCGTTATCGGTTCGATCCTGTTTCACCTCCTCTCACCCTGGTGGTGGACGCCGATCGCCTCGAACTGGGGCTATATCGACACGACCCTCGTCATCACCTTCTGGATTACCGGGATCGTCTTTGCAGCGGTCGTGCTGTTCATGGCCTACTGCGTCTGGCGCTACCGTCACGAGGAGGGGCGCGTGGCGGTTTTCGATCCCGAAAACCGCCGGCTCGAGCTCTGGCTCACGGCGGTAACGGGGCTGGGCGTGGCGGCGATGCTAGCGCCGGGGCTCATCGTCTGGAAACAGTTCGTGACGGTGCCCGAGGAGGCCACCGAGGTCGAGGTCTTCGCGCAGCAATGGAGCTGGAGCTTCCGGCTACCGGGTGCCGACGGGCGCCTCGGCACGACCGATGCGCTGCTCGTGACCAGGGACAATCCCCTGGGCCTCAATCCCCGTGACAGGTTCGGACAGGACGACATCATCGTCGAGGCCCGCGACCTGCATCTGCCGGTGGACCGCCCCGTGAAGATGGTGCTGCGCTCGGTGGACGTGCTGCACAATTTCTACGTGCCCGAATTCCGCGCCAAGATGGACATGGTGCCGGGCATGATCACCTTTTTCTGGTTCACGCCCACGCGCACGGGCGAGTTCGAGATCCTGTGTGCGGAGCTTTGCGGGATCAATCACGCCTTCATGCGCGGCTACGTGCAGGTGGAGGAAGAGGCCGACTACGAGGTGTGGCTGCTGGAGCAGCGGACCTTTGCTGAATTGGCGACAGAGGAGCAGGTCAGGACCGCGATGAACGCGCCGTAGGCTCCCCCGCCACCGAAGGTCCCGCGCGCTCGCGGGTGGTCAGGCCGTGGCCGGCCGGGAGGAGAGACTATGGCCAACGTGACCCATGGACGCGACGCGCATGTGCCGCCCGCCGAAGTGCCCGACATCCATCCTCCCCATGCGGGAAGCTGGCTCACCCGGTGGGTGTTTTCGCAGGACGCCAAGTATATCGCGATCCAGTATTCCGGCACGGCCATCGCCATCGGGCTCGTGGGACTCGTCCTGTCCTGGCTCGTGCGCCTTCAGCTGGGCTTTCCGGACGTCTTCTTCTTCTCTCCGGAGGTCTATTACCAGTTCATCACCATGCACGGGATGATCATGGTGATCTACCTGCTCACGGCAGTCTTTCTGGGCGGGTTCGGCAATTACCTGATCCCGCTCATGGTCGGCGCGCGCGACATGGTCTTTCCCTTCGTCAACATGCTCAGTTACTGGGTCTATCTGCTGGCCGTCATCGTGCTCGTGGCGAGCTTTTTCGTGCCCGGTGGACCCACCGGGGCGGGCTGGACGCTCTATCCCCCGCAGGCGATCCTGTCGGGCACGCCGGGAGGGCAGGATCTGGGCATCATCCTGATGCTCGTCTCGCTCATCCTCTTCATCATCGGCTTCACCATGGGCGGGCTGAATTACGCCGTCACCGTGCTCCAGGCGCGGGCGCGGGGCATGACGCTCATGCGGATGCCGCTCACTGTCTGGGGCATCTTCACGGCCACGGTGATGGCGCTGCTGGCCTTTCCCGCGCTATTCGTGGCCTGCGTGATGATGCTCTTCGACCGGCTGCTCGGCACCTCGTTCTTCATGCCCGCGCTCGTCGAGTTCGGGGAGACGCTGAGCTATGGCGGCGGCTCGCCCATCGTCTTTCAGCATCTCTTCTGGTTCTTCGGGCACCCGGAGGTCTACATCGTGGCGCTGCCCGCCTTCGGCATCGTGTCGGACCTCATCAGCGTCCACGCCCGCAAGAACGTCTTCGGCTACCGAATGATGGTCTGGGCCATCGTGGGTATCGGCGCGTTGAGCTTCATCGTCTGGGCCCACCACATGTATGTGTCGGGCATGCATCCGTGGTTCGGCTTCTTTTTTGCCACGACGACGCTCATCATCGCGATCCCCACGGCGATCAAGGTCTATAACTGGCTGCTCACGCTCTGGCAGGGCGACATTCACCTGACGCTGCCCATGCTCTTTTCGCTGGGCTTCATCGTGACCTTCGTGAATGGCGGGCTCACGGGGCTCTTTCTGGGCAATGTCGTCGTGGACGTGCCGCTCTCGGACACGATGTTCGTCGTCGCGCATTTTCACATGGTGATGGGGGTCGCCCCGCTCATGGTGATCTTCGGGGCCATCTATCACTGGTACCCGCTGATGACGGGCCGGATGCTGAGCGAATGGATGGGACAGGTGCATTTCTGGGTCACCTTCGTGGGCGCCTATGCGATCTTTTTTCCGATGCATTACGTGGGCCTCGTCGGCGTGCCGCGCCGCTATCCCGAGATCGGCGAGAGCGCCTTCATGTCCGCCCCCGTGGACGGCCTCAATGCCTTCATCAGCGTGGCCGCCTTCATCGTCGGCGCAGTGCAGATACTCTTTTTGTTCAACATCTTCTGGAGCCTGCGCCATGGCCGCGCCTCGGGCGGCAATCCCTGGCGCGCGGCATCGCTCGAATGGCAGACGCCCAAGACGCCGCCCGAACACGGCAATTGGGGCGATGACCTGCCGCTCGTCTATCGCTGGGCCTACGATTACAGCGTGCCGGGCGCGCCGGAGGATTTCCTCGCTCAGACCGATCCCTGGGCGCCGCGGGAGGCGCCGGCATGACCGTGATCCTCGCCTTCATCGCCGCGATCATCGCCGTGGCGGCCTGGTGGCTTTTGCGCGAGGGGGTGATGACGAAGCCCTGGCTCGAAACCGGCGCCCCGGCCCCGGCCCCGATGGCGGCGCCCCCGGGGCGTACCGGCCTCGGCGTCTTTCTCGTGGTCGCAGGCGCGCTCTTCGCGCTCTTCGGCAGCGCCTTCGTCATGCGCATGGACCTCGAATTCTGGAGTTCGTTCGAGATGCCGGGGATCGTCTGGACCAACACGGCGCTCCTTCTCGCGGCGGGGGTTTTCCTCCATCTGGCCGCCCGCGCGGCGGGGCGCGGTGAGACGGGGATCATGCGCCGCGACATGCGCGTCGCGGGTGTGGCGACCCTGGGCTTTCTCGGAGGGCAGCTCCGCGCATGGCACGATCTCACCGCGGCGGGCGAGGGCCTCGCGGCGGGCCCGGCGGCGAGCTTTTTCTACCTCCTGAGCGGGCTCCACGGGCTCCACATCCTCGGCGGCCTCGCCGCGCTCGGGCTGATCGCGGCCGAACGCGCCGGGCCGCAAGACCGCGCAGAGAGGCTTCGCCTCTGCGCGACGTACTGGGATTTCATGCTCGTGGTCTGGCTCGGGCTGCTGATTCTCTTCCTCGGCTGGGCCAACGGGCTCGTCGATATCTGCCGAAGTTTTCTGACATGAGGATGCGCCATGGCCGATAGCAGCCTTCCCGCCCCGCGCCCCGACGGCTTCGAGGGCATCGTCGCCGATTGGAGCTCCGACCAGCGCGCCTTCAAGCGCGTCTCCTGGGGCAAGGCGATGATGTGGATTTTTCTTTTGAGCGACACTTTCGTCTTCTCGATATTCCTCTTGGGCTACATGACGGCGCGGATGTCCACGCCCGAGGATTGGCCCAATACCAGCGAGGTCTTCGCGCTCCACGTGGGCGGCGCGGATCTGCCGCTCCTTCTGATCGCGATCATGACCTTCGTGCTGATCTCCTCGAGCGGGACCATGGCGATGGCGGTGCGCTTCGGCTATGCGCGGGCCCGGCGGGCCACGGCGGGGCTGATGTATCTGACCGCCGCGCTCGGCGCGGGTTTCGTGGGCATGCAGGCCTTCGAGTGGACCAAGCTCATCCACGAGGGCGTGCGCCCCTGGTCGAACCCCTTCGGCGCCGAGCAGTTCGGCGCGAGCTTTTTCATGATCACCGGATTTCACGGCACCCATGTCTCCTTCGGGGTGCTCTTTCTCGTGATCATCGCCACGAAGATCTGGCGCGGCGAGTTCGACCGCCGCGGCCGCACGTGGCTGAAATCAGGCGCCGGCGATTACGAGGCGGTGGAAATCATGGGGCTATACTGGCATTTCGTCGATCTCGTCTGGGTGTTCATCTTCGCATTCTTCTATCTTTGGTGAGGGACGACCATGGCCAACACTGCGACTGCATCACCCGCCACGGCCCATGAGGAGGGCCAACAGCACCCGCTCGGGCTCTACTTCCTGGTCTGGGGGCTGCTCTTCGTGCTCAGCGCGTTCTCCTATGCGGTGGATTACGCCGGGCTCGAGGGGCTCTTGCGCTGGGCGCTCATCCTCGTCTTCATGGTGTTGAAGGCGGGGCTCATCGTCGCCGTCTTCATGCATGTCGCTTGGGAGCGGCTGGCGCTCGTCTACGCGATCCTCTTGCCGCCTGTGGTCGTGCTGGCCTTTCTCGGCATCATGGTTGTGGAGGCCGATTACACCTTCCTGACACGGCTCTCGGCCTTCGGCGGGCCCTAGACGCCCGCGGTGAGCCGCGCAGCGCCCGCATCGATCAGGAGCCCGGCAAAGATCGCGAAGAGGTAGAGGATCGAATAGGAAAAGAGCGCCTTGGCCTCGCCCCGCGCGCCAGGGGGCGCCGCATGAAGCGCGAGCGCGCGTCTGATGAATTCAGCCCCCAAAATCAAGGCCGCGAGGCCGTAGGCAGGGCCGGCGAGCCCTGCGGACCAGGGCGCCACGCCCAGCGGCGCAAGCACCAACGCGTAGCCGAGGATCTGGCGCCTTGTCGCGGCCTCGCCAGCGACGACGGTCAGCATGGGGATGCGGGCACGGGCGTAATCGCCGCTCCGCATCAGCGCCAGCGCCCAGAAATGCGGCGGCGTCCAGATCAGGATGATCAGGAAGAGAAGCCCGGCCCGCCAATCGAGGCTGCCGCTAACCGTTGCCCATCCGATGACCGGCGGCAGCGCGCCCGCCGCGCCGCCGATGACGATGTTCTGTGGCGTCCTGTGTTTGAGCCACATCGTGTAGATGACCGCGTAAAACGCGATCGTCGCGGCCAGAAGTGCCGCCGACGGCCCGTTGGCCACGATCGCCAGAGCCGCCACCGAAAGAACCGCGAGCGCGAGCCCGAAAGCCAGCGCCTCCTGCGGGGCCACCTGACCCGCCGGGATCGGGCGGCGCGCGGTTCGGGCCATCTGCCGGTCAAGCGGCGCATCATACCACATGTTGAGCGCCCCGGCGGCGCCTGCGCCGCCTGCAATCGCGAGGATCGCCGCCATCGCCGATGGCGCGGACATCTCTCCCGGCGCCAGCGCCATGCCGGTGATCGCCGTGAAAATCGCCAGTGACATGACGCGAGGCTTTGTGAGCGCGAAGAAGTGCCCGGCCCGGCCAAGCCGTATATGGGGCGCCTTGAGCGCGGAAGAGTGTCTCGGGGTCGGCATGCTGGTCACCTACCTCCGCCGCATATGATACTGGCAAACAGGCCACGCGGCAAACGGCCGGGGCCGAGGAGTGTTCGAAGGGTCTGAAAGGGAAGCAGTGCAATTGGACCGAGCTGGGGCCATCTGATGAGAGTACAGTGAGGCCGAGAGTGCGTTCCTTAAGACCGCTCCGCCTCGACTTGCCCTGCGCGGTGCGATGCGATGCGATGCGATGCGATGCGATGCGATGCGATGCGATGCGATGCGAAGCAGAGCGGCTTTGCGACCCTCCTGTCAATTGAGCTTCTCTTTGCTGGTCGGGGTCGTGCCGACGTTTCCCTCTCGATCAAGTCAAAGAAGCGACAAATCCTCTGTTGCTTCCCCGTATATCGCTTGGAGCGATGGGTCTCGGCGGCTTGAGACGACCTGCACAGCCAGCGCTCTCCCTTGGCCGAAACCGCACGCGCACAGGGGCGGCTCGGCTCCAGTCTAACGCTCGGAGGTAAACGCAAGCGCGGGGGAAGGCCGTTGTCCCACGCCCGCCCCGGCGCGCCGCCTCAGATCTTTTTGCCCGGGCAGCGCTACCGCCTGCGTGACCCAAGGCGTCAGCTGTCGCGTTTCGAGGTCCTCGCCTCGCTGCGCTGAGCACGGCCAGCATCCGCGGCGGTCGGGGCAGGCGCGCCGGCGCATTCGTGCGTCTCGCCCCGCGGGCCGGGTGCCTACGGCGCTGGCCCATGGGCGGAGGCCCGCGGCAAGCGGGGCCCTTGTGCTTGCACTCGCGGAGCAACTCGCGGAATGTACCCGGGGCTTACACTTTGGGCGGGCATCCTTTTCATGGCGCGGATAATCACGATCGGTGCGGTCCTCCTTGTGTGCATCGCCGGGCTCGGCGCGGCCCTCGTGCTTCCCGAGCGCACGGGCGTGTCGGAGACGGAACGCTTCAGCGCACCGGATCTCGATCCCATGACCATCGCGGAGGCGCAGGACGCATTTTTTCGGCTCACGCCCGCGCTCCTGCTCGTGGTCTACGAGGCCTTCGCGGAAGTGGAGGAGGACACGATCTACGACACCCTGGCGCGCGTGACCCATGGGGACGCGCTCGAGTATCTTTATCTCGAGCGGGTGGGCGCCATGGCCGGCGGGGGCCTCGACGAAGCTGACCAGACCATCCACGAGATCAAGCTCCTGAGCACGCAGGTCGCGCGCGAGGACGCCGCGCTCCTGATCGATGCCTCCTGGCAGGTCATCGGCACGGTGGGCCATGCCGAGCATCTCCATGTCCGCGGCAATACCTATAGCGCCGATCTCCAAGTGGCCCCGGTGGAGGGCGCCTGGCGTATCACGGGCTTCGCGCTCCGCGACGTGAACCGGGACGCGGCGGGGGAGACATTCCTTGCGCCCGCCACGAACTGATGGTGGAGATCGAGGATATCGCGTTCGGCTATGCCGGCGGCGGCTTCCGGCTCAGCGTGCCCGCCTTCACCCTCGCCGACGGGGAGCGCGTGGCCATCGTCGGGCCGAGCGGCAGCGGCAAGACCACGCTTCTCAATCTGATCGCGGGCATCCTCGTTCCCGAACGCGGGAGGATCACCGTGGGCGGCGAGGACGTCACGGCGCTGCCCGAGGCCGGGCGGCGGCGTTTCCGCGCGAGCCGGATCGGCTTCGTCTTTCAGGATTTCGCCTTGCTCGATTACCTCTCGGCGCGGCAGAACATCTACTACCCCTACCGGATCACGCCTGCGCTCACGCTCGATGCCCGCGTCCGCGACCGGGCGGAGACGCTCGCGGCGGCCTGCGGGATCGCCGACAAGCTCGACCGGCACCCGGCAGAGCTCAGCCAGGGCGAGCAGCAGCGCGTGGCCATCTGCCGGGCGCTCGTCACGCAGCCGAGGCTCATCCTCTCCGACGAGGCCACCGGTAACCTCGACCCCGACGCCAAGGCGCGCATCCTCGATCTTCTCTTCGAGCAGGCCGCGGAGGCCGGGGCCGCCGTGCTGGCGGTGACCCATGACCACGAGCTCCTGCCGCGCTTCGGGCGGGTGGTGGATTTCGCGGATTTCCGGGAAAGCGCGGCGGCATGAACGCGCTCTATCTCGCCTTCGCCTATTTGCGCTACCACTGGGCGCGGAGCCTCGTGCTCGTCCTCGTGGCGGCGCTCATCATGTTCGTGCCCGTGGCCACGCAGACCCTGCTCTCCACCAGCGAGCGCGCGCTTCTGGCCCGCGGGGAGGCGACGCCGCTCCTCCTCGGGAGCCGGGGCTCGGAGCTCGATCTCACGATGGCCGCGCTCTACTTCTCCGACGAGCGGCCTGCCCCGGTGCCCATGGGCGAGGTGGAGGCGGTCTGGGACAGCGGGCTCGGCGTGCCCATCCCTGTCCATACGGCGTTTTCGAGCGGCGGGTTCCGGATCGTGGGCACGACGCTCGATTACTTCGATTTCCGCGCGCTCTCCTTCGCCGACGGCCGCGGGCTCTCGTTCCTGGGCGATGCCGTCATCGGTGCGGACGTTGCGCGGGCGCTCGGCAAGGGAGTGGGCGACACCCTCGTCTCGGCACCCGAAAACCTCTTTGACCTCGACGGCGTCTACCCGCTCGAGATGCCCGTCGTGGGCGTGCTCGCGCCGACCAACACCCCCGATGACGGCGCGATCTTCGTCGATATCAAGACTGCATGGGTGATCCAGGGCATCGGTCACGGGCACGAGGACGTCGTCACCGCCGCCGACGTGGCCGGGGGCACCGCCGCGCTCGCCAATGCCGCGGTCGTCGAATACCAGCGCATCACGCCCGACAATATCGAGAGCTTCCATTTCCACGGCGACCAGGACGCCTTCCCCGCCTCCGCGGTCATCGTGGTGCCCAACGACACGCGCGCGGGCACCATCCTCAGGGGTCGCTACCTCGACAGCGAGGGTCCCACGCAGCTCATCGAGCCTGCGGGCGTGATCGCCGGGCTCGTCGATCGCATCTTCCGCATCAAGACGCTCCTGGACGTCGTCACCGCGATCATCGCGCTGGCCGCGCTGGCGGCCATCGGGCTCGCGGTGTTCCTGAGCTACCGGCTCCGCGCCAAGGAGATCGCCACCGCCGTCAAGCTCGGCGCACGGCGGGGCATGGTCCTGCGGCTCTTGTCAGCCGAAACCATTACTTTACTGTTTCTTTCCGGAGCTATTGCTGCGCTCGCGGCTTCGATAGTGGCGCGCAATGCCGAGGTCTGGGTTGGGTGGATGCTCGCCCTGGGTGCATAATCACACGGAGGTTTCATGAAAAATTACCTGCTCACCGCGTCACTTGCATCGCTCCTCGCCGCTGCGCCGGCGCTGGCGCATTACGGCATGATCATCCCGGACGATCCCATGGTCAGCCAGGAGGACGGGCGGAGCGTGGCGCTCACCATGTCCTTCTCCCACCCGTTCGAGATGGACGGCATGGTGCTCGAGCGGCCCGCTTCCTTTTCGGTGACCCACGAAGGCACGACAACCGATCTCCTTGGCGGGCTAGAAGATGCCACGGTGATGGACGAGCAGGGCTACACACTCGATTTCGCGCTGGAGCGCCCGGGCACCTACGTCTTCGCCATGGAGCCGCAGCCCTATTGGGAGCCTGCCGAAGACGCCTTCATCATCCACTACACCAAGACCTATGTGACCGCCTACGGCGACGACGAGGGTTGGGATACCGAACTCGGCCTCAAGACGGAGATCGTGCCGCTCTCGAAGCCCTTCGGCCTTTGGGAGCACAATGTCTTCCAGGGCATCGTGAAGCTCGACGGCGCTCCGGTACCCTATGCCGAGGTGGAGGTGGAGTTCTTCAATGACGGCCTCGCTGCCACCGCCCCCGACGAGCTCATGATCACCCAGACGGTCAAGGCCGACGCAGATGGGGTCTTCACCTACGCGCCGCCCGCAGGCGGCTGGTGGGGCTTCGCCGCGCTCAACACGGCCGATTACACGCTCACCGAGGCAAGCTCCGGCGAGGACAAGGCCGTGGAGCTCGGCGCGGTCATCTGGGTCCATTTCGAAGACTGGACGGGGCAGTGATCCGGGCGCTGCCCCTCTCTGCTGCTCTTGTCGCCGTCCCCCTGGGGGCGGCGGCCCATCAGCTCGTGGTCTTTGCCTCCACCGACTGCCAAGCGGTGACGGTGGAGGCGAAATTCTCCAACGGCAGGGCGGCGCAGGCGGGCGACGTGCGCGTCCTCGACGGGGAGAACAACCTCCTGACGACGCTCGCCCTCGCGGATGACGGCACGGTGAACCTGTCGCTGGCCGATATCGATCATTCCGGCGGCCTCCTCATCGAGGTCGATACCGGCGGGCACGACAATTACTGGATCCTGACGCCCGAGGATATCGCGCAGAAATGCGGAAGCTGACGGTGGCACGGATCTGGGCGGCGCTTGCCTGCGCCCTGTCCCTCTTGGTGGCCGCCCCGGCCGCGGTGGCGCAGGATCGCCCGCGCGTCGTGGCGGTGAACTACCCGCTGCAGTATTTCGCCCAACGCCTGCTTGGCGATGCGGCGGAGGTGGAGTTTCCGGTGCCCGAGGGTGTCGATCCGTCGTTCTGGCGGCCCTCCATCGGCGATATCAGCCGCGTGCAATCCGCAGATCTGATCCTGCTCAACGGTGCGGGCTTCGCTGCCTGGATCGACCGCGTCTCGCTCCCCCGCTCCCGCGTGGTGAACACGACCCGCGGGCTCGACGCGCAGTTCATCGTCACCGAAAGCATCACCCACAGCCATGGTGACGGGGGAGAGCATTCCCACGAGGGGCTCGCCTCCTACACCTGGCTCGATCCCGCGCTCGCGCTAACGCAGGCGGAGACGGTGGCGCTCGCGATCGTCGGAAGGGGGCTCGCGCCCGAGGGCGAGGTGATTGCCGCGCTCGAGACCCTGCGCGCGGAGATGACCGCGCTCGATCAGACCGCGGGGCGCCTTCTCGGGGCTGGCGCAGGGGCGCCCATCATCGCCACCCATCCCCGCTACCAGTATCTGGCGCGGCGCTACAGGCTCGAGGTGTCCTCGCTCGCGTGGGAGGCCGGTGCCGCGCCCACGCCCACGGAGCTGGAAGATCTCGCGAATTTGGCGACCGGCACGGGCGCGCGCGTCCTCCTCTGGGAGGCGGAACCGCCTGCGGCGGCCTTCGCGGCGACCGAGGCGCTCGGTCTGCGTAACGTGGTCTTCGATCCGATGGCGTCCGGGCCCTCCACCGGCTCCTTTATCACCGGGTTCGACGCCGCGGTGGCGGCCCTCGCCGAAGCCCTGGACGCCAGCCCCGGAAACTGACCGGCCCGCGGCACTGCCGCCCGTTTCGCACTCCGGGCGCGAGACGGTCGAGGTCCGTGGCGCCGCCCGGGACGCACCCGGACGACGCAGGCGAGAGAAAAGTCTCTAGGACCCGAGCGCCTGCGACAGCGTCATCGCATTGTGGCGCATCATGTCGACATAGGTGCCCGCCGGGCCATCGGCGGAGGAGAGCGCGTCCGAATAGAGCGTGCCGCCGATGCTGGCCCCGGTCTCGTTGGCGATCTGTTCAATCAGGCGGTTGTCGGCCACCGTTTCCACGAACACTGCGGAGATGCCCTTTTCCCTGATCTGGGTGATGAGTTCGGCGACGTCTGCGGCGGAGGCCTCGCTTTCGGTGCTGAGGCCCTGCGGCGCCTCGAAGGTGAGACCGTACTCCGCTGCGAGATAGCCGAAGGCGTCATGGGAGGTGACGACGGTGCGGCGCTCCGGAGGGATCGTGGCCATCATGGCGTCGATCTCCGCCTCCAGGGCTTCGAGCTCGGCCACGTAGTCCGCGCGGTTCTGGTAGAAGGTCGCGGCGTTTTCCGGGTCCGCCTGGGCGAGGCCCGCGGTGACGTTGTCGACGTAGACGATGGCGTTCTCGATGGTCTGCCAGGCATGGGGATCGAAGGCGCCGTGGTCGTGACCCGCGTGGTCGTGATCATGGTCGTCCAGCGATGCCTGCTCCGCGCCATGGTCATGGTCATGGTCGTGGTCGTCCATGGAGGCCTGGTCTTCTCCGTGGTCATGATCGTGATCCTCGGCGGAGGCGTGGTCTTCACCATGGTCGTGATCGTGATCCTCAGCGGAGGCGTGGTCTTCATCATGGTCGTGATCGTGGTCCTCGGCGGAGGCGTGGTCCTCGCCATGATCGTGATCGTGGTCCTCGGCGGAGGCATGCTCCTCCTCGCCGTGATCCCCGTGACCGTCGTCGAACTCGAGCGGCTCGATGCCCGTGGTGGCCACCACGAGGGACCCGTCGAAGGACGCCGCCTCCGCGAGACGCTCGATCCAGCCCTCGAATTCGAGGCCGTTCATGAAGAGCACGTCTGCACCGGCCACGACCGCAGCCGCTTGGGGCGTGGGCTGGTAGACATGGGCGTCGCCGTCAGGCCCCACGAGCGTGGTGAGCGCGATGTGCTCTCCGCCGATGCGCTGCACCATGTCCCCGAGGATGGAGAAGGTGGCGACGACCGGCATGGGCTCATCGGCGGAGGCCGCGGCAGGCGCGAGCATGGAGGCCGCGACGAGCGCGGTGGCGGATTTCAGCAAGACACGACGAATGGGCATGGTTTCTCCCTCAGGTTTCATAGTGGCGGCCTGGCAAAACGCGGGCGACGACGCCGCCGGCTGGGCCGAAGAGCAAGGACAAGGCGTAGAAGATGCCGGCGACCAGGATGATGGCGGGCCCGGACGGCAGGCTGAAGTGATAGGACAGAAGCAGGCCCGCGGCGCTCGACAGGATGGCGATCACCACGGACGCGGCGAGGAGGCCGCCGATCTCGGCGGTCCAGAAGCGCGCGGCGGCGGCCGGCAGGATGAGAATTCCCACCGCCATGAGCGTGCCGAGCGCGTGGAAGCCGCCCACGAGGTTCATCACCACGAGGCTGAGAAAGACGAAATGCGTGACCGCGCTCAACCCGCTGACGGAGCGCAGGAACTGCGGATCGGCGCATTCGAGGACGAGGGGTCTGAACACGATGGCGAGCACCAGGACGGAGATGCTCGCGATGCTGCACAAGAGGATCAGTGCGGCGTCATCGAGCGCGAGCACCGTGCCAAATAGGACATGCATGAGATCCACATTACTGCCGCGCGTGGAGACGATGAGCACGCCGAGCGCGAGCGAAATCAGGTAGAACGCGGCGAGGCTCGCATCCTCCCGCAGGACGGTCATCCGCGACACCGCCCCCGACAGGATCGCCACGAGCATCCCCGCGATGAGCCCGCCCACAGTCATGGCACCAAGCGAGAGCCCGGAGATGAGAAAGCCCACCGCCGCGCCCGGCAGGATGGCATGGGCCATGGCATCCCCGGTGAGGCTCATGCGGCGCAGCATCAAAAAGACGCCCACAGGCGTGGCCCCCACAGAGATGGCGACGCAGCCGAGAAGCGCGCGGCGCATGAAGCCGAACTCCACGAAGGGTGCTATGAGACCGTCATAGATCACGCGGCGGTCTTGGTGCAGATTTCCGGCTTCCCGCCGACGGCCTCGCACAGGAGCCGCGCACGCTGGTGGTTTTCCGCGGTCATGACCTCTCGCGTCGGGCCGTGCGCCACGAGCTCGCGCGCCAAAAGCATCGTTTCCGGGAAATGCGAGCGCACCACGTCGTAGTCGTGGAGGACGGCCATGACCGTCCGGCCCTCGCCATGCCACCCCCGCACGACGGCGATGAGATCGGCCATGGTGCGCGCGTCGATGGCCGAAAACGGCTCGTCGAGGAGCACGAGTCTGGCGTCCTGCAAGAGGAGACGCGCGAAGAGCGCGCGCTGCATCTGTCCGCCGGAGAGCGAGGCGATGGACCGGCTTTCGAGCCCCGTGAGCCCCACGACGTCGATGGCCTCTTCGAGGCGGGCCTTCTGCTTACGACCGAACCAACCGAAGGCGCCGATCTCGCGCCAGAGCCCCATGGCCACGATGTCCCGCACCGACAGGGGAAAACTGCGGTCGATGTCGGATTGCTGCGGCAGGTAGGCGACCTCGTCCCGCGAGATCCGGTCGAAGCTCACGCGCCCTCCTAGGGGGGAAAGCGCACCGGTGAGCCCTTTGAGCAGGGTGGATTTGCCTGCGCCGTTCGGGCCGACGATGGCCGTCAGGCTGCCGTCCTCGATCGTGGTGTCGAGGTGGTGGATCGCCGGGTGCCGGTCGTAGCCCAGCGTGAGATCGTTGAAGGCAAGAGCGGTCATCGGCCTGCCTCGAGCAGCGACCCGGGCGTGCCCGTCGCCCAGAAGAACCCGAGCCAAAGCAGGAGAACGATGCCAGCGGCCACCACGAGGCGCGCGCCCGCTCCGGCCAGCAGGAGGCCCGACCAGCGATCCTGCAACTTCATGCCTTGCCGTCCTCCGGACTGCACTCCGCACAGGTCCCGTGGACCTCGACCACGTGGCGCTTGGCGGCAAAGCCGGAGGCGCTGATCGCCTTCGACATGGAGGCGAGAAGATCGGGTGCGACGGTCTCTTCCACCGTGCCGCAATCGTCGCAGATCGAGATGATGGCTTCGTGCCCGGCCTCGTCGCACTGGCACGGCACGTAAGCGTTGAGGGACTCGAGGCGGTGGACGCGCGTCTTGTCCACCAGGACGGCGAGCGCCCGGTAGATCGTGGTTGGGGCCATCTTCGGGTTGCTCGCGCGCAGTTCCGCGAGGATGTCATAGGCCGAGAGCGGCCCCTGCGCCGCCCGCAGTACCATCATCACCTCAGCCTGCAATTCCTCGCTGCGCCGACCCATCTCGCCCCCGCTGCCTGACCTTGGCTTGTTATACCATTACATTCAGGATTTGCCACAGCCCACGGCAACATTCTTCGCCTTCCGCCGCGCAACATGCGGGGACAGCGCCGCCTCCGGGTCGGGCGCGAGGCGGGGTCCCGGGGCTCTGGCGCCGGGGGCGAAACACCCCCTTTCTGCTTGAGCGCAAAGGCGAAAGCCCTAATGTCCCGCGGATGGGTGACGCGCCGCACGGCGCCGTCCCCGGCAAGACGAACTCTAGGGAGGACTATAGGATGTTCGTACATTTCAAGGCTGCCGCCGTAACGCTGACGGCAGCACTCACTGCCTCGGCTACCTTCGCGGGCGGCCATGTTGATCGCACCGGCTGGCCGGAAAGCTTCACGGTGGGCACGGCGTCCCAGGGCGGCACCTACTTCGCCTACGGCTCCGGCTGGGCGAATCTCGTGGCGGAAGAGCTGGGCCTGTCGGGCGGCGGCGAAGTGACGGGCGGCCCGATGCAGAACATGGCGCTCGTGCATACGGGCGAGGCGCAATTCGGCATGACGACCATGGGTCCGGCGCGTGAATCCCTCGAGGGGACGAACCCGATCGCCCCCGGCCTCCAGATGACGAATGCCTGCGCGATGTTCCCGATGTATCAGACGCCGTTCTCCGTGACGGCGCTCAGCTCCTCGGGGATCACCTCCATCGCGGATATCCCGGACGGCGCGCGCATCGGCTTCGGCCCGGCGGGCTCCACCTCCGACACCTACTTCCCGCGCATGATGGAAACGCTCGGCGTCAACTTCGATCGCCGCAACGGCGGCTGGTCCGATCTTGGCGGCCAGCTTCAGGACGGGCTCCTCGACGTCATCGCCTTCGCGGCGGGCGTGCCGGTTCCCGCCGTGAGCCAGCTTGAGGTGCAGACCGACGTGAACATCATCGAGTTCACCGAAGAGGAGCAGGCGACGATCCTCGGCGCCTTCCCTGTCTCGCAGTTCGAGATCGCCGCGGACACCTACACGACGCTCGAGGCCCCCGCGCGCTCGGTCTCCATGTGGAACTTCGCCATAGCCAATTGCGACCTGCCGGAGAGCTTCGTCGAGGCGGTCGTCGACACGGTGATGTCCGACAACGAGCGCATGGTGAACATCCACCGCGCGGCCCGCTCCACGCTGCCCGAGAACTGGGACAAGAACGGCGTGCTGATGTGGCACCCGGGCGCGGCCAAGTGGTTCACCGAGAATGCCGGTGCGACCATCGACGCCAGCATGATCTTCGGCGGCTGAGACTGGCTCTTTGAGCCGAAACCCGTCATCATCAATCCGCGCCTCCTTCGGGGGCGCGGATTTTTCGTGCGACGCGGGACCAACCCGCGCCACGGCAGCCGGTTGAGGGCGCGCGCGCACCAGAGGGGGACATCATGGCCGAGAAAACCGCAGCGGCGAGCGAGATCGAAGAGCAAGCCGAGCTCATCGCAGACGGGGTCGACGAGGAGCCGGTGGAGGGAAACCGGCGTCTTTTCGACGGCGCGTCCCTTGTCTTCATCGCGACCCTGGCCACGATCTACGCCGCCTTTCACATGCTCGCGCTCAACGGCGTCTCGATCTCCAACATGACGGGCGTCGACATCGGCTTCCTGCCGCAATTTCCCATGGAGACGTGGAATTTCCGGATCATCCACATCGCGGGCGCGCTCGCGCTCGGGTTCCTGATCTTCTCGGCCCACAGGTTCACCGATGACGGCCGGACCGCGCCGAAATTCGTGACCTACGCCGCCGCGCTCTGCGTCGTCCCGGCGGTGATCGCGGGCGTGACGGCCATCGGTTTCGCGAACACCATCGCCTCGGGCGAGCTGCCGGAGATGGGCGGGCTCACCACCTGGGCCGCCTTTCCGGGCACCGAGATCTATGCGACCGAGATCACCTGGTTCGGCATCCCGCTTCTCATCGCCACCTTCGGCGCGCTGGCGCTCGGCTGGTTCGAGCGGCGCGAGCGGCGCCAGTTCGCGGCCTCCGACGCCGTGCTGGCGCTCTGCGGGATCGTCGTGGCGCTCTATCTCGTCACGGTCTACGACACCGCCGCGCGTAACGCGGTGGGCACGCCCTTCGTCCCCATCGGGATCGCGTTCGCGGCCACCGCGGGATCGGCGCTCATCCTCGAGCTCACGCGCCGCGTGGCGGGCCTCGCGCTCGTGATCATCACAGGGGTCTTCCTCGTCTACACCTTCACGGCGCATCTCCTGCCGGGCATCCTGGCGGTGCAGAGCCCCTATAGCTGGCAGCGGTTCTTCGGCCATGTCTATTCGGATGCGGGCATCCTCGGGCCAACGACGGCGGTGTCATCGACCTACATCATCCTTTTCATCATCTTCGCGGCCTTCCTGCAGGCCTCCAAGGTGGGCGACTACTTCGTCAATTTCGCCTTCGCCGCTGCGGGCCGCGCGCGAGGTGGTCCGGCGAAGGTGGCGATCTTCGCCTCGGGCCTCATGGGCATGATCAACGGAACCTCCGCGGGCAACGTCGTGGCCACCGGCTCGCTCACGATCCCGCTCATGAAAAAGGTTGGGTACCACCGGAAAACCGCCGGCGCCGTGGAGGCCGCGGCCTCCACCGGTGGGCAGATCATGCCGCCGATCATGGGCGCGGGCGCCTTCATCATGGCCGAGATCACGGGCATCCCCTACCAGGAGATCGCCATCGCCGCGATCATCCCGGCCGTTCTCTACTTCGTGTCGGTCTATTTCATGGTGGATTTCGAAGCTGCCAAGCTCGGCATGCGGGGGATGCGGGACGATGAGCTGCCGAAGCTCAACCAGATGCTGCGGCAGGTCTACCTTTTCGTGCCGATCATCATCCTCATCTACGCGCTCTTCCTGGGATACTCCGTGATCCGCGCAGGCACGCTGGCGACGGTCGCCGCCGCGGTGGTGAGCTGGCTCACGCCGCACAGGATGGGCCTCAGATCGATCCTTAAGGCGTTCGAACTGGCCGGTGTCATGTCGATCCAGATCATCGCGGTCTGCGCCTGCGCGGGCATCATCGTGGGCGTCATCTCCCTCACGGGGGTGGGCGCCCGCTTCTCCGCGGTGCTCCTCGATCTCGCGGCTACGTCGCAGCTTCTGGCGCTCTTCTTCGCCATGTGCATCGCGATCCTCTTGGGCATGGGCATGCCCACCACGGCGGCCTATGCTGTGGCTGCCTCCGTGGTGGCGCCCGGCCTCGTACAGCTCGGCATTCCGCAGCTCACGGCGCATTTCTTCGTCTTCTACTTCGCGGTCCTGTCGGCGATCACGCCGCCCGTGGCGCTAGCCAGTTACGCGGCGGCCGGCATATCGGGGGCCAACCCGATGGAGACCTCCGTGACCTCCTTCAAGATCGGCTTTGCCGCGTTCATCGTGCCGTTCATGTTCTTCTACAACGGAAACCTCCTGATGCAGGGGGCAAACCTGGTGGAGGTGAACGGGGAAATGGTCTTCGAGACCGCTCTTTGGTACAACATCCTCCGGGCGGGGATCACGGCGACCATCGGGATCTTCCTCCTGGCCTCCGGCATCCAGGGCTGGTTCCTTGGCGGGCGCTCGGCCTGGTTCGTGCGGCTCGCGCTCATCGTGGCGGCGCTCTTCATGATCGAGGGGGGGCTCGTCACCGACCTCATCGGGGTGGGCATCGCGGTGGTGATGTTCCTGGTGCAGCGCCTCTTTAATCCCGACCCCGACGCGCCGATCCGAGTGCGCGGCGCGGACTGACGCAGGCTGACGCAGGCGGGCGCGGGCGCCTCAGGTCCCCTCGCCCAGCTCCGAGCGCCAGTCATGGGCCGGGGCGAAGCCCACGAGCTTCCTGGCCTTGCGGTTGGAGTAGAACGTCTCCCGCTCTTCCATCGGGGCCGCGGGCACGCCCCCGTAGAACCGCGCGCGGAGCTCGGAGGTGGGCGCGGCGACGGAATGGTCGTCATTGGACACGTTGAAGATCTGGTATCCCAGACCGTCGGTCCTCAGGCAGCACTCCACCATGTGCCCTAGGTCGCGCGCGTCGATATAGGCGAAGATGTTGCGACGGCGCAGCGCGGGCTCGGCCATGTAGCTTGGAAAATCACGCGCGTATTCATGGGGCTCGATGACGTTGTTGATCCGCAGCCCGTAGATGTCGGCCCCGCTGCGCCGCTGGAAGCTCCGAGCGGTGACCTCGTTGACCACCTTCGACATGGCGTAGCTGTCCTCGGGCACGACGGGGTGCTCTTCGTCGATGGGCAGGTAGTCGGGCTTCCGCTCGCCATCGGCGAAACAGATGCCGTAGGTCGTCTCGGACGAGGCAAAGATGATCTTGCGCACGCCCATCTTGAGCGCCGCGTCGATGACGTTGTAGGTGCCCAGTGTGTTCACCCTGTAGCATTCGTTGTCGGAGGTCAGGAGGAGCCGCGGGACGGCGGCGAAATGCACGACCGCGTCGAAGGAGGGCACGCCGGTGCCGGGCTCCAATTCGTCAAAGCCCGCATAGGCGGACAGGACGTCGTAGACCTGCCCGGCATCGGTGACATCGGCGATGCGGTCGTCGACGCCCTCCTGGCCGAGCGGCACCCGGTCGAGATTGACGATCCTGTGCCCTCGGGCAGCGAGGTAGGCCACTGCGTGGCGCCCGGCCTTGCCGGATCCGCCGGTGAAGAGAATGCGCATGGGGTCCTCCTGCGTGCGAGTTCAGGCGTCAAAGCGCCCCTGTGCCACGTTCTTTCGGAGCGTTGCAGCGGGAAAGACGCGCCCGTTCATCACGCCCCAGACGCCGGGAGACAGCACCTGTGCCGCGACGACCGCGCCCCCGAGGTTGAATTCACCGTCGGACGAAAAGAGCGAGAAGGGCCGCATGGCGCCGGTGATTACGATTGTCTTGCCCTCCGTGCCCGCCGCCTCCAGATGGCGCGCGGTCTCGGCCAGGGTGCCGGTGCCGTGGGTGATCACGATGGCCTCCTCCGTGGCGCGCATGACCGCCGCGGCGATGGCCTCCCGGTCGCTTTCGTCGAAATGGAGGCTGTCCTTGAGCATCAGCACCTCGACGACCGGAAAGTGGCAGCGCCCGACGCGGAGCATTTCAGGGATGTGCGTGGCGCCGTCGGGCGAGAAACCCAGCGCCTCGGTCCGCGTGTCGTGGATCTTGTCGATCGTGCCACCGGTGACGAAGATGCGCAGGTCCTTCATTCGGCGTCGCGCTCCACGATCCACTCGACCTCCGGCGCGGTCACGAAGCGCCATTTGCGCAGGGGGCCGGCCATCACGTTGAGGTAGTACATCTCGAATCCGTAGGGTGCGCCGCAAGGGTGGTGCCCGCGCGGTACGAGCACCACGTCCCCGTCGGCCACGGCCATCGTCTCGTCGAGCGTGCCGTCATCGGTATAGACCCGCTGGATGCCGAAGCCCGAGGCCGGGTTCAGCCGGTGGTAGTAAGTCTCCTCCAGATAGGTGATGCGGGGATAATCATCCTCGTCATGGCGGTGGGACGGGTAGGAGGACCAATGCCCGGCGGGCGTGAAGACTTCCGTGACGAGGAGGCTGTCGGCGTAATCCTCGGCCTCCATGGCGATGTTGTTGATGTGGCGAGTGTTCGTGCCCGTCCCGCGGCGTGTGAGCGTGATCCCGTCCGGCCCGATCCGCCGCGGCCCGTGCCCGCCCCGGGCCGGGGCAGAACAGACCGCCAGGGTGCAATCCGTTTCGGCACGCGCCTCCCACGCGGTGTCGCCGGGCAGGTAGAGGCAATGGGGCGGCGTCTTTTCGAAGACGTCCATGCGTCCGCCCAAGACGCCCCAGTCCTCCCCCGCGCCGGTGAGGTGCGCCTTGCCCTCCACGAGGACGAGGATCACCTCGCGGTCGCCGGTGGTCTCCGCCGCGACATCCCCCGCGCGCAGGCGGTGGAGGGAGAAGCCCACGTAGCGCCAGCCGGCGGAGGCGGGCGTGATGCGATGCACCTCGCCCCGCGTACCGAGGGGCTTTCGCAAGAGGTCCGGCACCGCGCGCGCCTCTACACGTCTTCGAACGCGACGGGCTGCCCAGACTGGACAGAGCGCGTCGCAGCCTCCGCCATCGCCAGCGCCGCGATACCTTCATCGAGCGTCACGGGCATCGGCGCGCCGCTCTCGAGGGCGTCCACGAAGGCCGCCCATTCCGCGGCATAGGAGGCCATGTACCGCTCGAGAAAGAAGTAGGTGGGTTTCGCGGCGGCCACGCCGTCGACGGTTGATTTCACCACGCGGTTCTTCTGCACGTTCTGAACCTCGAGCAGTCCTGCGGCGCCCAGCACCTCCACGCGCTGGTCGTATCCGTAGGCGGCGCGGCGGGAATTGCGGATCACGGCGATGCGCCCGTCTGCGTAGCGGAGCGTCACGACGGCGGTGTCCACATCTCCCGCGGCGGCGATCCCCGGATCGACGAGGCAGCTCGCCGTCGCGCTCACCGTTAGGGGGGTGCCGTCCAGCAGGAACTTGGACATGTCGAAATCATGGATCATCATGTCCCGGAAAAGCCCGCCGGAGACCTTTATGTACTCCACCGGCGGCGGCGCTGGATCGAAGGAGGTGATGGACAGGAGTTCTGGCTTGCCCACCTCGCCCGCTTCGAGCGCGGATTTGAGATGGGCGAAGTTGGTGTCGAAGCGTCGGTTGAAGCCGATCATCACCGAGCGGCCCGCCCCGGCGATGGCCGCGCGGCACGCCCGCGCCCGCGCGAGGCTCAGATCCACGGGCTTCTCGCAGAGGACGGCTTTGCCCGCGGCGGTGGCCGCCTCGATCAGGTCGGAATGGGTATCGGTCGAGGTGGCGATAAGAACCGCGTCGATCCCGGCATCGGCGAGGATATCCTCGGTGCTCCGGGCGGTGGCCCCGTGGGCGGCGGCGAGCGTCTCGGCGGCCTCGGGCAGGCGGTCGGAGACGGCGGCGAGGCGCGAGCCCGGGTGGCGGCTGATGGCGGTGGCGTGGACGCCCGCGATCCGCCCGGCCCCCAGAAGTCCGACGTTGATCATGGCTCCCTCCTCGATCGTCCCGGGGGGCGACGGCGCCGCGGAGGGAGGACACCCTCATGGCGATCGGAGCGCGCCGTTACGGGCGCGCCCCGACGGGGCTCTTCGGCTCGCACGGCCAAGGCGTTTGCCATATCTCGTTCCCTGCGCTCCCTCCGAGAATAAGGGGCACAATGCAGGGACCTCCGCAAGGGTCTTGGTCGGGCGTCCTGCCGGGCGCGTCCCGTGCCTCAGTAGTGTACGGACATCGCCTCCAGCGGCGTCTTCTGGGGCGGGGCGAACTTCGTGAGGTCGATCCCCTGCACGGCGGTCTTGTATTCCTCCACGCTGGGCGTACGCCCGAGGATCGCCGACAGGACCACCACCGGCGTGGAGGCCAGGAGCGATTCCCCCAGCTTGTCGGCGCTGTCTTCCACCACGCGGCCCTTGAAGAGGCGCGTGGAGGTGGCGAGCACGGTGTCTCCCTTCTCCGCCTTCTCCTGGTTGCCCATGCACAGGTTGCAGCCCGGCCGCTCGAGGTAGAGGATGTTCTCGTAGGCGGTACGGGCCTTTTCCTTTGGCGCGGCGTCGTCGAATTCGAAGCCCGCGTATTTCTGCAGGATCCCCCAGTCGCCCTCTGCCTTGAGTTCGTCGATAATGTTGTAGGTCGGCGCGGCCACCACCAAGGGCGCGCGGAACGTCACCTCGCCATAGGCCGCTTCGAGATTGCGCAGCATCTGCGCCACGATCTTCACATCGCCCTTGTGGACCATGCAGGAGCCAACGAAGCCGAGATCCACCTTCTTGTCGCGGTAGAAGCTGATCGGGCGGATCGTGTCGTGGGTGTAGCGCTTCGACACATCGGCGTTGGAGACGTCGGGATCCGCGATCATCGGCTCGTCGATCTTGTCGAGATCCACGACGACCTCCGCGAAGTACTTCGCACCCGCGTCCGGGGCGAGGGCTGGCTTCTCCCCACTTCTGATCTGCGCGATGCGCGCGTCGGCGATCCCGATCAGCTTGGCCAGCATGCCGCTTTCATGCTCCATCCCCTTGTCGATCATGATCTGGATGCGGGATTTGGCGAGCTCGAGGGAGCCGATGAGCGTTTCGTCATCGGAGATGCAGACGGAGGCCTTGGCCTTCATCTCCGCCGTCCAGTCCGTGAAGGTGAAAGCCTGGTCGGCCAGGAGCGTCCCGATATGGACCTCGATCACGCGGCCTTGGAACACGTTGTCGCCGTGCTGTTCTAGCATCTGCGCCTGCGTGGCGTGGACGACATCGCGGAAATCCATGTGGTCGGCCATGTGGCCGGTGAAGGTGACCTTCACACTCTCCGGGATGGGCATGGAGGCCTCCCCCGTCGCGAGAGCCAGCGCCAGGGTGCCCGAATCCGCGCCGAAGGCCACGCCTTTCGACATCCGCGTGTGGCTGTCGCCGCCGATGATGATGGCCCAGTCATCCACGGTGATGTCGTTGAGCACCTTGTGGATGACGTCGGTCATGGAGTGGTAGACGCCCTTCGGGTCGCGGCCCGTCACGAGGCCGAAATCATTCATGAATTTCATCAGGCGGGGCGTGTTGGCCTGCGCCTTCAGGTCCCAGACCGACGCGGTGTGGCAGCCCGACTGGTAGGCGCCGTCCACCGAGGGAGACACCACCGTAGCGGCCATCGCCTCCAGTTCCTGCATGGTCATGAGGCCCGTGGTGTCCTGGGACCCCACGATGTTGACCTTCACGCGCACGTCAGAGCCGGCATGGAGCACCTTTCCGGGCGTGTTGCCGCGCGCATTGGCGTTGAAGATCTTCTCCACCGCCGTCAGGCCCTGCCCTGCGTGGCTGATTTCCTTCGAGGGCGCGAACGCGGACCGGAGCGGGACGCCGAGCGCCTCGCAGGCGAAGGTCTGGAGCTTCTTGCCGAAGACGATGGCGTAGGAGCCGCCGGCCTTCATGAATTCGAGTTTTTGCGGCGTGAAGGAGGCGGAGAGGTCAGCGAGTTCCTCCCCGTCCTCGGAAAAGAGTTTCTTTTCCCGCGTGTTGATCCGCATGAGGGTGCCGGTGGCGACGGAGTAGCGCTCCTCCAGGAGGGCGTTGCCGTCATTGCCGAGGATCGGCTTGCCGTCCTGATCGACCTTTTTAACCCAGTTCTTGAGATCGACGCCGATGCCGCCGGTGACCCCCACCGTGGTCAGGAAGATGGGCGAAATGCCGTTGGTTCCTGCGACCACGGGCGCGATGTTGACGAAGGGCACGTAGGGCGAGGCCTGTCTGCCGGTCCAGAGCGCCACGTTGTTGACGCCCGACATCCGCGAGGAGCCCACGCCCATGGTGCCTTTCTCGGCGATCAGCATGACTTGTTTGCCCGGATGCGCCGCCTTGAGCGCCTCGATCTCCGCCTGGGCGTCGGGCGAGATCATGCATTTGCCGTGCAGCTCGCGGTCCGCCCGGGAATGGGCCTGGTTCCCCGGTGACAGGAGGTCGGTGGAGATGTCGCCCTCCGCCGCGATGTAGGTCACGACATCCACGGTCTCTTCCACGTCGGGCAACTGGGTGAAGAATTCCGCCTCGGCGTAGCTTTCGAGGATCGCCGTCGCATGGTCGTTCCCGGCCTCGTGCGCGGCCGATAGGCGCGCCATGTCGGCGTCGTAGAGGAAGACCTGCGTCTTCAGGACCGCGGCTGCCATACCGGCGATCTCCGCGTCATCGCCCAGTGCCACGTCGAGCAGCACCTCCACGGAGGGGCCGCCTTTCATGTGCGACAAAAGCTCGAACGCGAAGGCGACGGAGATCTCGGGGACCGTCACCGCTCCGATGACGATCTCCTTCAGGAAATCGGCCTTGACCCGGGCCGCGGCCGTCGTGCCCGGGAGCGTATTGTAGATGAGGAAGTCGAGCGAGGCGTCGCGGTGCGCGTGGCCGGGCGCCTTGATCTGCGCAATGATTTCAGCGGCAAGGGCCCCGTCGTCGATCGGCTTGGGGTGCAGGCCGTCGGCTGCACGCGTTTCGATCTCGGCGAGGTAATCTGCGTAGAGGCTCATGACGGTCCTTTCGGGGGCATTGGCTACGATACAATTTGTATACTGCGGTATACTACAATCGCTTGCACTGCAATGCGCGAAAAAGTGACATGTCGCCTCAGGCGTGACACCCGGCACTCAAAGGGTCGAAAGTAGCCAGCTTTCCGGAAATGCGTATGAGAGCCTCACCCGCCTCGGGCGGGCGGAGGTCCGTGCCTCACAGCGCCTCGCGCGCGATTTCCCTCGCCAGATCGGCGATGAGCGCCGCGCGTCCCGCCCCGGCTTCGGCGGCCGACAGGCCCGCGATGGGTCGGTCGAGATTGAAAAGGTGCGCGTGGTCGCGGCCCCTGCCCTCCTGATCGGCGACGAAGTACTGACCGGAAAGCTCGATCGTCGTCTCACGAACGACGAGTTCCTCGATACGGACATCCACGCGCGCGGCGGGAAAGGCTTCGAACGGCCAGGGCTCGGAGGCCACGCGCGCTCCGGTGATTTCCTTGAGGTTCCGCGCCAGCGACAGTGTCACCGCGCGGGTGGGATCGTCGGCCCAGAAGGCATTGGCGAACGTGATCGTCCCGCCGGTGGAGATCGCGATCTCCTCCCCCGCCGCGTAGGAGGGCAAGGAGACCTCCCGCACTTCGATCGAGGAAAAAGACGTCCTGATCCGCTCCGTGGCCTCGACCTGCGGGGCCTGGACGAATTGCTCGTCAGCGCAGGCTGCGAGGAAAAGGATCAGGGCGAGAGCGAGGTAGCGCATGGTTCAGCGTCCCAGGATGAGAGAGTTGGGTCGGCGCTCGATCAGGCGCGCCAGGTCCGTGAGCGCCTCGGCGGCCCGTTCGATCTCGCGCAGCGCCGATGACGTCTCCCGCGCGAAGCGACTGTCTCCGTCGAAATCCGACAGGGTCGATTGCGCCTGGCCGAGCGTGGTGTTCAGACGATCCACCAGGTCGGGCAGGTCCGCGGCTGCAGCCTCGATGGCGGCGGCTGCGTCGGAGGCCGAGGCGAGCGTGGCGTTGGCATTCTCGACGAGGCCGCCGGCACGCAACTCGGCAAGGGCCGCTTCCGCCTCGCCCAGGGCGCCGGAGAGGGCGCTCGGCAGGTCGGCCTCGCTGGCATCTCCGAATATCCGGCTCGCGGAGGCGAGGACGCCTTCCAGCTGCTGCGCGAGCGTGTCGAGCCGGACCGCCTCCGCGTTGGCCGCGATGGTATCGAGCCGCGCCACGAGCCCGGGCACCCCGGCAACCGATGTCTCCACGGCGGTGGCCGCGTCGGAGGCATCTTCGAGTGCCGCATTCAGCGTTTCGGCGGTATTGGCCTCCGTGAGGTTCGACAGAAGCGTCGCGAGGTCATCTACGGCCACCTCCACCGCGCCGGGAAGCGAGCGCAGGCTTTCGGAGGCTGCAAAACGGCGCGCCTCCTCGGCGAGCCCTGTGGCCTCGGCCACAAGGGTCTCGAGCGGGAGCGCCGCGGCATTGTCGACGAGCAGCCCCACGCGGGCCGTCAGGTCGGGCAGCCCCTGCAACCCGGCATTGGCCGCCTCCGCGGCTGCGCCGATCTGGTCGACAGCGGTCAGGAGCCGGTCGACGGCGCCTGCTTCCCGCAATTCGGCGAGGATCATGCGCAAATCGCCGCTCGCCTCCTGCAGATCGGCGAGCACCGCGCTCACATCCGCGGGAAGGGCCTGCACTTCCTCCGAACCGATGACGCCCCGCGCATCCGACAAAAGCCCGCGCAATTCGCCCGGCGTCTCCCTCACATCGTCGCTCGCGACGAAGGCCGTGGCATTGTCGAGGAATGCGATGGCGCTGGCGAGAAGCTCTTCGACGGGGAGCGCGTTCACGCGTTCGAAGACGCCTTCGGCCGTGGCTGACACGTCGGCAATGTCGCTCTCGGTGACCGGAAAGACAGGGAAGGGCTGCCGATCGCGGTCAAGCTCCGCGACGGGACCGTTTTCGACGGACACCAGCTCCACTTTCAGCCCCCCGGTGAGGATCGAGGCGGAGGCGAGGCGCGCGCGCAAGCCCTCGGTCACCCGCTCCGCGAGGTAGTCGAGCGCGTCGGCTTCGGTGATCTCCCCGCCGAGGCCGAAGCGGGAGGGCGTGATCTCCACCGTGGCCAGGAGGCGCACCCGCGCGTCGCCGAAGGCTTCTTCGTCCACCACGCCGGTCACGTTCACCACCTGCCCGATGCGCACGCCGCGCCACTCCACCGGAGCCTCGGCCGCCAGCCCGCTCACATTCTCGTTGAAGATCATGGTCAGGTTGACGGTCGTCCCGTCGTTAGCCTCGAAGATCGAGTTTCGCGCCGCGCCGCGATCCGGGAAGACCTCGTACACGAGGCCCGACCGGACGGGTTGGCCACCAGAGACCAGGGTATCGAAGGTGATCCCGCCCGAGATGAGAGAGGCGAGGGAGGAAAAGTCGAGCTCCGCGCCGTTCGGCCCCAGCGTGACAGAGAACCCCGAGGTATCCCAAAAGCGCGTGGCGGTCGTCACGAGCCTCTGGTGTTCTTCATAGATGATCGCGTTGGCGAAAACGCTGCGGCCATCCCGGCTGATCCGCGCGGGACCCAAGCGCCCCACTTCGATTCCCTTGAAGAGGATGGGCGTGTTCTCCGACAAGCCCGACGGGCGCGCCGACCGCAGCTCGATCTGGATGCCCCTGCGATAGGCGCGCAGAAGCGGTGCATCGGCAAGGCCGACGAAGTCGAAGACCGGATCCCCGGCCTCGCTGTCCCAGGTACCTTCGATGTAGACGCCCGACAGCACCGTCTGGAGCCCGGTCACGCCGGTCGTGGTCACCTCGGGCTGGACGATCCAGAAGGCTGCGCTGGCGTCGATGAAGGGTGCGACTTCGGGATCGACCCGCACGTCCACGAGGACGTTCGTGAGGTCGTCATTGAAGGTGACGCTTTCCACGATGCCCACGCTGACATTGCGGAACCGAAGCTCCGTTTCCTCGGCCAGAATGCCCGCCGCATCTTCGAAGGCGATCTGGATGAGGGGGCCTCGGTTGCTGTAGGTGTTCACCGCCACCGAAATCGCGATGGCCAGCGCGATGATCGGCACGAGCCAGACAAACGAAACCATCGACAGGCCCGATTTCTTTCGTTCGGATCGGTGGGCCTCTGGTATGTCTTCGGAACTCACAAACTGGCCTTTTCGGTCTCACCGCTTTCCTGCGCGTCTTCGATACGATCCCAGATCAAGCGCGAGTCGAAGCTCTGTGCTGCCAGCATGGTGAATATGACCGACAGCGCAAACGCAAGAGTCGCAACGCCCGCCGTGATGGAGGCGGCGGCGCTGAGCTGCACGAGGGCCGACAGGATGGCGACCACGAACACGTCGATCATGGACCAGCGTCCGATATACTCCACGATCTCATAGACGAAGAAGCGACGCCCCGGGCCCCAGCGCGCACCGTGCTGCACGGACAAGGCGAGGTAGGCGATCGCGAAGAACTTCCCGAGGGGGATGAGCACCGAGGCCACGAGGATCACGATGGCGATGAAGACCGCGCCGTGGGACAAAAGATCGAACGCCCCCGCAATGATGGTGTCCGACTGTCTGTGGAACAGCGTCCTCGTTTCGAGCATGGGAAAGGTATTGGCCGGGATATAGGCCATGATCCCCGCCACCCACCACGCCCAGACTCTTTGGAGGCTCCTGCGGTCCCGCGACACAAGCCGCGCCCCACAACGCCTGCAGCGTTCGGTGCCGCGGCGATGCACGCGACCGCAGGTCCGGCACCCCACGAGCCCCTTATCCCGTGCGGTGACGGTCACCGCTCCAGCGCCGTCCAGACCGAATGACGGTCCATAAGGGCGTCCTGAACGGCGAGAAAGATCACCAGCACCACGAACATCCAGAACGCCACCCCGATCTCGACCCTGGCCAGATCGGTGAGCTTGATGAGGGAAATGGCGCATCCGATCACGAAAATCTCCGCCATGGACCAGGGCTTGAGATCCTCGCTCAGGCGGAACGCGCGCCGAGCGCCGGGCCATGGCCGTTTGTCGGCGACAAGCGGCATGAGCGTGTAGAGCGTGAGCGCCAGCCGCGCGAGAGGCAGGCCAACGATCAGCCCGACCACGCCGAGAGACAAGAGGAACATGGGCCCCCCCGAAAACGCGAGGGCCGTGTCGATGATCGAAGCCGCGTTGGCAAAGCCCAACCGCCGAATTTCCAGAAACGGCAGAAAGAGCGCCGCGACTGCGAGGACGGTGGAGGCGATGGCCAGGGCGATGATCTTGATCCCCGCGTTGTGGCGCCGGGAGGCCAGCGGCGTGTGACACCGGGTGCAGGTGAACTTGTCGCCCTTCTCGACCGTACCCAAACGATAGATCGCGTCGCATTGAGGGCACGCGATCAACCCGTCCAAATCCTCGTCGAGGGTGTCACATCCTGCGGTCATACCGCGAAGATATGCGACCTCGGAGGGACCGCAAACCCAAATGCAATGTGGACAGTATCAATGCGGGCTCCCTTAAGCGGCTGAGCTCTTATCTGGGATGCCGGGCGGGGCCCGCTCACCCGTGGTCCAATTGTGCAGCCTCCTGGCGGCCAAGAAGGTAGAGGGTCGCGGCAGTGATTACAACGCCGGACAGCAGGTAGAGCGACGCGGCCCAGAGGCCGAAGGCCCAAGTCAGACCGAGGCCTGCAAGGGGAGCGAAGGCTGCGCCGACGATCCAGCTGAGGTTCGTGGCGAGCGCCGTGCCCGAATACCGGAACCGCGGCGGGAAGCGCCCGGGCACGATGGAGCTCGCCTGCCCGTAGGAGAAACCCAGCAGGATGAAGCCGAGGATCATGTAGATCGCGGGGTTCGTCTCCAGCGTCGTGATCGTCAGGCACAAAAGGACGATCGACAGCGTCACGACCCAGTGCACGAAACGCTGGCCGAGCTTGTCGGCCATGTATCCCGACGCGATCACGGAGGCGATGCCGAAGCCCGCCCCGATGACCTGCCACAGGAGAAGCTGCTCGATATAGACGGCGCCGTAGAGGATCTGCCACGCCAGCGGAAAGATCGTCACCATGTGAAAGAGCGCGTATGACGCGATGGGCAGCGATGTCGACAGCAGGATGGGGCGCCATTGCGTGCGGATAAGCTCGCCGAAGGGCGCCATCTGGAAGCTCTCTTCATTGCCGCCGAAATCGGTCTGCAGCAGGCGGATACGGGCAAAGAGGCTCACGACGTTCACGGCCATCACCGCGAAGAACGCGAAGCGCCAGCCGTACTGGTAAAACTCTTCGAGTGTCAGGAAGCCCGTCAGGACGTAAAAGAGCGAGGCGGCCACGGCGAAGCCGAAGGGCCCGCCGAGTTGCGCCACCATCGCGTAGCGCGCCTCGTAGCCTTCCGGCGCGGCGTTGCGCAGCTGTAGCGTGATACCGTCCCAGGCCAGTCCCAGTCCGATGCCCTGCGCGATGCGAAGGGCGACGAGGGCGACCGGCGCCACCCAACCCGCGCTCTCATAGCCAGGTAGCAATCCGATCGCGACGGTGGCTGTGCCCAGGATGAAGAGCGCGATGGTAATCTTTGCGATCTTGCCAATACGGCGCTGGATCGCGCGGCCGCCGAGCTGGGCGAATGGCCGCACGACAAACGCCAACGCGAAGGTGGCGAAGGCAAGCATGGTGCCCTCGATGGCGCCGAACGTCGGAAAGAAGAGCTGCGGAAAAACGAGCACGCAGGCGATGCCGTAGACGAAGAAGCCGAAGAAATCCGTTACACGGGACATGATGACCGTGGTGATCACCTCGTCGATCGAGGCGGTGTGTTCGTGTGTCGCATGGCTGTCGGACATCTTGGTCGCGCCTTCCCTGTGCCTTGTCGTCTCTCGCTCTATTTACGTAGGCGGCGACGGGGAAACGCCACCTGCCAGAAGGTGCGTAGTTTTGTTGCACTGCAGCGAGGCACCAGCCGCCTATGTACGATGCAAGGCTGTTGACCTGCTCGTAGGGTCAGAGCGTCACAGAAGACTGGGAATAATCGTCAGAGGTGTTTCACCTGATGCAATCTATATCGCGAAACCTCCGCCCTCTCCTCCTTTTGGTCGCGTTCGGCGCCCTGAGTGGCTGCAATCTCGTGTTGCTCAATCCGGCCGGGGATGTCGCGTCTCAACAGGGCGATCTCATCATCTACGCCACCATCATGATGATGCTCGTGATCGGGCCGGTCATGGCCCTCACGGCGTTTTTCGCATGGCAGTACCGCGCCTCCAACAAGCGTGCGCGCTACGAGCCAGAATGGGGGCATTCCATTTCGCTCGAGATCGTCATCTGGGCCGTCCCACTGGCGATCATCGTGGTTCTGGCCGGCCTGACCTGGGTCGCCACCCACCGGCTCGACCCCTATGCGGACCTGCGGCGCATCTCTGAGACGCAGCCGATCGATGAAAGCGTCGAGCCCCTGCAGGTCCAGGTGGTCGCGCTCGATTGGAAATGGCTCTTCATCTACCCGGAGGAGCAGATCGCCACGGTGGGCGAAATGGCTGTCATCAAGGATCGCCCGGTGGAGTTTCACCTCACCTCCAACACGGTCATGAACGCATTCTACATTCCCGACATGGCCGGAATGATCTACGCCATGGCGGGCATGCAGACCGAGCTTAATGCGGTGCTGAACGCGCCCGGAGAATTCGAAGGCTTCGCGGCCAACTACAACGGCACAGGCTTCAGCCAGATGCGCTTCGACGTCAAAAGCTTTGACACGGCCGCGGAATTCGACGCTTGGACCGGGGAGATGCGGGCAATGTCGTCAGGCGAGCTGTCCGACGAGACATTCAACGCGCTCGCGTTGCCGTCCACCTTCGACCGCGTGGTGACCTATGCGAGCCTCGAGGACGGCGTCTACGACCGCATCCTCAACATGTGCACCACCGATGGTGCGCTCTGCCTCGACGACCAGATGATGGTCGATGCCCTGGGCGGCGGTGGGCTCGACGGTCTTTTCAATCGCGAAGTGTTCGCTGGCCTCTGCGATGCAGATGACCCGCGCGCGCTTCTCGCCCTACTCAAGCCGGAACTCCGGGCAGATGAGGAGCGTTACGCCGCCGTCCTCCTGCCGCCGGACTACCCGGCCGACGCGACACAAGCACGGAGCAACTAACCGTGGCAAATCCAGCCGTACCCGACTTTGCCGGACAATTCATCCGCGGCACTCAAGGCGCCGAGGCGGCACACCCCTTGTGGGGTAAACTGACCTGGGACATCTTCCCGTTCTACGATCCCATCCTGTTGGGCACGTTCATCGTGGTCGTGATCGGCGGCATCGCCGCCGTGGCCGCACTCACCTACTATCGCCTCTGGGGTTATCTCTGGAGCGAATGGTTCACGAGCGTCGATCACAAGAAAATCGGCATCATGTATATGATCCTCGCCACGATCATGTTCGTGCGGGGGTTCTCGGACGCGGTGCTCATGCGGGGCCACCAAGCGCTCGCCTCGGCGGGCTACGTGGGGTATCTGCCCGCCTATCACTACGACCAGGTCTTCACCGCGCACGGCGTGATCATGATCTTTTTCGTGGCGATGCCGTTCATCACGGGCTTCATGAACTACGTGATGCCACTGCAGATCGGCGCGCGCGACGTGGCCTTTCCGTTCCTCAACAATTTCAGCTTCTGGCTCACCACGTCCGGTGCGATCCTCATCATGGTGTCGCTCTTCGTGGGAGAGTTCGCGGCCACGGGTTGGCTCGCCTACCCGCCGCTCTCCGGTCTGACCTTCAGCCCGGGCGTGGGCATGGACTACTACCTCTGGGCGCTCAACATCGCGGGCATCGGCACGACCTTGTCGGGTGTGAACCTTATCGTGACCATCGTGAAGATGCGCGCGCCCGGCATGACCTGGATGCGAATGCCGATCTTCACCTGGACGACGCTCATCACGAATATCCTGATCGTCGCCACCTTCCCGGTGCTTACGGCAACGCTCGCGCTTCTCACCGCGGACCGCTACATCGGCACGGCGTTCTTCACGTCCGAGCTTGGCGGCAACCCGATGATGTACGTGAATCTCATCTGGATCTGGGGCCACCCGGAGGTCTACATCCTCATCCTGCCCATCTTCGGCATCTTCTCGGAAATCGTGCCGGTCTTTTCGGGCAAGCGGCTCTTTGGCTACACCTCCATGGTCTACGCCACCGCCGTTATCATGATCCTGAGCTACATCGTCTGGCTCCACCACTTCTTCACGATGGGGGCGGGCGCGGACGTGAATTCCTTCTTCGGGATCACGACGATGATCATCTCGATCCCGACGGGCGCGAAGATTTTCAACTGGCTCTTCACCATGTACAAGGGGCGCATCCGGTTCGAGCTCCCGATGATGTGGGTCGTGGCGTTCATGCTGACGTTCGTGATCGGCGGCATGACCGGTGTGCTGCTTGCTATCCCGCCGGCGGACTACGTGCTCCACAACTCGCTCTTCCTCGTGGCGCACTTCCACAACGTGATCATCGGCGGCGTGCTCTTCGGCATCTTCGCGGGCATCAACTACTGGTGGCCGAAGGCGTTCGGCTTCCACCTCGACCGGACCTGGGGGCTTGTGAGCTTCTGGACCTGGGTCGTGGGGTTCTACGTCGCCTTCATGCCGCTCTACGTGTTGGGCCTTATGGGTGTGACGCGCCGCCTCAGCCAGTTCGAGGATACGATCTACGCGATCTATTTCTTCACGGCAGCAATCGGTGTCGCCCTCATCGCTGTGGGCATCATAGCGATGTTCGTGCAATTCTACGTCTCAATCAAGAACCGGGACCAGCTGCGGGATGAGACGGGCGATCCCTGGGATGGTCGGACGCTTGAATGGGCGACGTCCTCGCCGCCGCCAGCTTATAACTTCGCCTTCACGCCGCGGGTCTATCGCCGCGACGCGTGGGAGCACATGAAGTCGAGCGGCTACGAGCGGAAGCTCGACGGCTTTCAGCCCATCCACATGCCCAAATACACGGCAACGGGGATCGTGATATCCGGGATGTGGACCGCCATGGGCTTTGCCCTCGTCTGGCACATCTGGTGGCTTGCGGCGGCCATGGGCGTGGCGAGCCTCGTCTACGGCATTGCGCACACCTTCAATTACGACCGCGACTACAACATCCCCGTCGACGAGGTCGCGGAGACGGAAGGTGCCCGCACCGCGCGCGAGGCGGCCTTCGCAAACACGCAGGCTGCACAATGACCGACGCAACGAGTGATCTCGGGGGGCCGCGGCTCGCGGCCTCCTCCCCGGCGCAGACCTACGACTTTCACGTCGTGGAAGATGCCCACGCCGCAGAGCACCACGAAACCGGCACGATGCTCGGATTCTGGCTCTACCTCATGTCCGATTGCTTGCTCTTCGGCATCCTCTTTGCAGTCTATGCCGTGCTTGGCCAGAACTACGCGGCCGGCCCGTCGCCCGCCGATCTGTTCGAGATCGAGTTCATCCTCGTGAGCACGTTCATGCTGCTCTTCTCGTCGATCACCTACGGCTTTGCCATGATCCAGATGCAGCAGGGCGCGAAGAACGGGACGTTGATGTGGCTCGCCGTCACCGGCGTCTTCGGCGCGATTTTCCTCGGTATGTCGCTCTATGAGTTCAACCACCTCTGGCATATCGGCGCGACGCCCATGGCATCGGCCTTCCTGAGCGCATTCTACGTGCTCGTGGGCACGCACGCCCTGCATGTGGCCGCCGGCATCATCTGGCTCCTCGTCTTGCTGGTGCAGGTCCAGCAAAGAGGCCTCGTGGAGGCTAACACGCGGCGCGTCACGTGCCTCTCCCTCTTTTGGCACTTCCTCGACCTGATCTGGATCGCCGTGTTCAGCTTCGTCTACCTCACCGGAGTTCTGCTATGACCTCTGCCGCGCATCAAAGCACCTACCGCAACTACGTCATCGGGTTTGCGCTGTCCGCTGTGCTGACGCTCATCCCGTTCAGCATCGTGCTGACGGGGGCGCTCGACGAGTATGTGGGCTGGGCGATCGCCGCGATATTCATCTTCGGCGGGCTGCAGATCCTCGTCCATGTATACTACTTCCTGCACGTGACGCTGGGAAATGAGGACGGCTGGCAGGTGATGTCGCTCGGCTTCACGGGCGTGCTGCTCGTCATCATCCTCGCGGGATCGATCTGGGTCATGTTCCATCTGGAGGAGAACATGATGCCCGCGCACGACCTGATCGAACGAGTGGAGCAGCTTCCCTGATGCGCCCGCTTTGGGTGGACGCGGCCATTCTGGCGAGCGCGTTCGCCGTCTTCGTGACCATGGTGGGTCTTGGGAATTGGCAAATTCAGCGCCTCGGCTGGAAGCTTGACCTCATAGAAGCCGTGGAAACCCGGGCCTTCTCGGCGGAGGTCGAGGCTCCCACCGGCGCGGTGTCTGAAGAGGCGGATGAGTACCTTCGCGTGGAGGTCGCTGGCAGCTTTCTCTTCGATGAAACCCGCCGGGTCAAGGCGGTGACGGATCTAGGCCTCGGCAACTGGCTCTTGACCCCTCTCGACACCAGCGACCGCGTGATCTGGATAAACCGCGGGTTCATCCCGCAGAACTTCGCAGGCGAGATCGAAGAGCCCGCGGGCCCTCAACGTGTCACCGGGTTGCTTCGGATAACGGAGCCCGAGGGCACTCTTCTAGAGCGGAACGATCCCGAGGCCGAGCGTTGGGTCGCGCGGGATGTGGCGGTTCTGTCGGAGACGGCAGGGCTTCGCACCGAAAGCTACTTCATCGACGCGGACCACCTCACTGCACCGGGGACCTTCCCGCGGGGAGGCCTCACGATCCTCGAATTCCGCAACAACCACCTGAGCTACGCGCTCACCTGGTATGCCATGGCGTTGCTTTTCGGTGGGGCCATGGTCTGGGTCATCTGGGACCGTCTGCGCGCGAAAAAGCGCGGGCCCCGCCTCGTCTACGAGGAGTGAGCGAAGGGTGCGATGATCCGCGCCTCGGGAAAGAGCGTCGCGACGGCGGCCTCCTCCGACCCAAGGAAAAGGACTTTCACATTCGGGCCGGCATCCATCGTGGCATAGGCTGACAGCCCGTCCTCGCGCGCCTGCCAGAGCCTCTCCAACATCTGCCAGCTTCTGACTTTTAGGTAGATGAGGGAGGGGCGCGCTGAGAACATCGTGGCGTGCATGGCGAGGGCATTTGCCTCCGCCAAGGGGCCGAGGGTGTCAAAATCGCGGGAGCGCACCGCGGCTTCCATGGCGTCACAATCCGCTTCGGCCCGGTCTGGCCAGCCGGGGTATAGCGGCGAGGTGGCGACGGTGTGGCCCATGCCGTCCCTGGAAGATCGGGCCTTGGGTCCAGTATCGACCGGGACGACCGCGATCCGAAAATCGGCCCAGTGCGTGTCGAGGGGGCGTGCATGGCTGTCTCGCCCGTCCGGCCTCCTCCCCCGGTCCCATCGGACGAAGCCCTGCCACAGGGAGCGCGTCGCCGAACCCGAACCGAACCGCGCCAACATCGAGAGCGTCTCACGCGGCAGCGCGAGCTGGAAACAGTCGCCCAGGGCAAGAACAAGCGCCGCGAAACCGGAGGCGGAGGACGCCAGTCCCGCCGCCGTCGGGATAGAGTTCGTCGTTTCCACGCGCAGGGGAAGGTGCTGGCCGCGCCGGAACCGCTCCACGAAGGTGAACACCTTCGCGGAAAACGGGTCAACGTCCCCGAGGACCTGCCCATTGAAGACCGTCACGTCCCGCTCGGCGGGCGTCACGCGTGTGTGTGTGCCCCAATCCGCCAAGGAAACCGATAGGGACGAATTGAGCGGCAGATTGAGGCCCGCATCCCGTTTGCCCCAATATTTCGCGAGGGCGATGTTCGACGGGGCAAAGGCCTCCGCCTCCACGGGCGCGGGCAACCGGGGCGGGAGAACCGCGTCGAAAGCGTCAGTCATGGAAGACGAGCCCCCGTGGGTCCACCTTCGCGCGCTCCCATCCCTTGGGCACCCCGCCGAAGGCGAGGACGCAATCGCCCAGCCCGGACCCGGAAATCTTCGCAGCCATCGCCTCCTTTCGGCCCTCGCAGACGAGACGATCGAGGTCAGGGTTGGACACGCCGAGCTCGGCCATCAGCCCCTGGTAGAGATCGAGCGCCGCCGCGACCGTCGACCAGTCACGCGCGCGCGAAGCGAGAATGGCCGCCTTCGACGCGTCGCCCATCCGTGCATAGAGCGGTTCCACGTCCCTGTCCGTCCAGGCGGCCTCCACACCGGCGAGCACGTCCTGGGTCGGTGTCTTGTACCCCACATATTTGAGCGAGAGCGTGGGGGGCAGCGGCATCCGCTCCGGGCTGGCGTCGAGCGCATAGGTGATCATCCCGCCTTCGAAGGACGCGGCGAGATCGGCCCCGCTTCCCCTGCCCTGGACCTCGCGCACGATCCGGAGCGCAGTGGGGTGGACCGCGATGCCGCGCCCGATCAGCCTGTCTAGCGCGCCGAGGCAGGCCACTGTGACCGCAGCCGAGGAGCCAAGCCCGAGCGTCGGATCGATCGCCGAAGTCACCGCGATGCGCAGACCGTGGGGCGGCTCGAGCGCCTTGATCGCGGCGATCAAGAACCTGAGCGGCCCCTCGATCGACAGGCGGTCGAGCGTCGTCGAAAGAGAGCCCACGGCCGAAGAGATTTCCACGTGCCTGCCTTGCAGGCGCGTCACCTCCACCGTGGCGCGCATCGCCACGGCGGCGACGAGCGCAGGATATCCGTGGACCACGGCGTGCTCTCCCGTGATCATGACTGATCCCGGTGCGCTCGCGGTAACTGATGCGGTCATTCCGCCGACAGCGCGACGGGCGCCTCATTCACGATATGCGCCCCGTCGAGCGACACGCGAAGCGGTTCCCAGCGCCGCTCGGGATAGGCGTCCATCAGCGTGGCCATGGCGCCCGGATCCTCGAGATAGACCAGCATGACACCGGCAGCCTCCCCCCGGACGGCGCCCGCGCCGGAGACCTTGGCCGCCCCGCCCAGCGCCTCCACGGCGTCCGCAAAACGGGAGGCGGGCTGCGGCACGACGCCGATCTTCTGCAAGAGCCGGTGATTGTCTCGCATGACGGCGATGGGATCGCCGTCATGGGAGATCACCTTCTCGAATTCCCGCGTGAGCTCTCCGAAGCTTCGCCAGAGCACGGAGTCGCTGCCGTGGTCGTCGCGGACCTTCGCCACGCACTCCCCCGTCTTTGACACAGGCGTGCCCAGTTGCACCCAGTACCAGCCTCGCGCGTTGCGGAGGGAATGCTCCGGGCCCAGCGCAATGCTCGAAACGCCGTCCTGCGCCACGCGGTTCAGACCGCCATAGACCACGGCGGAGGCGTCGATGGCAGAGCCCTTCCCGTGTTGCAGACGCTCGCAGAAGCGCACCTTCTCGAAGCGGTCCTCTACGCTCTGGGGTCGTCCCAGGAGATGTTCGTAGAGCACGACAGTGGCGGCCACGACCGCCGCCGAGGATCCCATCCCCGCGCCGAGCGGCATGTCCGTCTTAGAGGCGAGCTGCCCCGGGACGGGCAACCGCCGCCGCGCCGTGGCCCCGGGCACCGGGATCATCGGCAAAAGGGAGGTGAGGGTGTAGACGGCGAGATCGTCCGGGCGCTGTAGAATCTTCTGCACCGGCATCTCGCCACGCATGAATTCCTCGAAACGTCGGTCAAGCCCCTCTTTGAAGCCCTTGAGCGCCTCGAACGGGTAAAAGGCCGAGGGGCTCAAGGACTCGAAGGCGGTAAAGAGACCGCCCGTTTCGTGCAGCGGCCGAAAGGTCACTTCCGTGTAGTGCTGGACCGCGACCGCGAGGGCAGGCTCCCCATACACGACCGAGTGCTCGCCGGAGAGGATGAGCTTCCCCGGTGCGCGCGCACTCTGGCCAGGCTTTTCAGCGGAAAGGGCGTCAGACAGTTTCGTAGTGCCGTTTGTGCTCATGGATCCGAGCGAGACGATAGCGCCCGCGAGCCTGCTGCGCCATGACCGCCTCCGACCCGTCCACAGGGTCGGGCGCATGGCGGAATGCGAGATATTCATCGTAGTTGAGCGGAATTCGATCCTCGAGGAGTTTCTGATGATGCGCCTTCATCAGGTGGTCGCGATATCCGGGCTGCACGACCGCCGAAAAGAATTCGGCCACGGCGCCCGACCCGTAGGAGAACATGCCCACCGGGCGACCGGAGAGATCGACCTCGGCCGTCTCGAGCATGGAGATGAGCGAGAGGTAAAGGGAGGCGGCATAGCAATTTCCGACCTCCCGATTGTAGACCATCCCCGCCTCGATAAGGTTAACATCGTGTTGCGCCGCGTTGATCTTGCTCAGATGCGCGTGGGCTTTCGCCCCCATGCGGGTGAAGGGGATGTGATAGCAGAACTGCGCCATCTCGTTGAACGCGCGCCCGCCCTGCGCGATGTAGTCTTCCCAGGCGTGGGCCAGTGAGTGGAGGTATTTGACGGTGGAGTATTTACCGTCGACGAGCGGCGTCTTCCGGTAATTGGGACGCCAGAAATCCATGATGTCTTCGGAGTGGCAGCCAGTCTCGGCGTCGAGTTCGAGAACGCGAGGATCGGCGCTCACGAGCATGGCGACGGCGCCGCAGCCCTGCGTGGCCTCTGCGGGGCTGTCGACATCGTAGCGACTGACGTCCGAAGCGATCACCAGCACCTTCTTGTCGGGTTTCCGTGCCACGTGCCCGGCGGCAAGCTGCAGCCCCGCGGTGCCGGAATAGCAGGCATGCTTGAGCTCGACGACGCGGACATTGGACGGCAGATCCAAGAGCCGGTGCACATAGACACCTGCGGCCTTCGACTGATCGATCCCTGTCTCCGTCGCGAAGAGCACGGTATCGATCTTCTCGGCATCCTCGGCGGTGACGATGGCGCGCGCGGCCTCGGCAGCCATGGTCACGACGTCTTCGTCATGGGCGGGCAGCGCGATCTTGTTCTGGCCGATACCCTTGGCGAATTTCGCAGGGTCGATGCCCTGCCGCTCCGCCAACGTCCCGAGCGCCATGAAGTGCTGCGGGACGTAGAAGCTGAGCTTGTCGATGCCGATGGCTGTCATGGGACCCCCTTGCCTAGCCGCGCTCCATCTTGAAATGCGTGCGCATGAGCTCGCCTGGATTGGTCTGCGCCGCGAGGAGCGAAAGCTCGCCGCACAGGACGGTAGCCGCGCACATCACGGCGAGGCGCTGCGCGTTTTCGCCCGGCGCGCGGTCTTCCTTGCAGCCCATGCGGGTGAGGTTCGTCTCGACCGTCTCGTTGCCCTTGCCCGAGCCCACGGAGCCCATGATCAGGTTGGGCAGCGTGCAGGAGAAATAGAGACACTCGGGCCGTGCTTCGGCATGGACGATGCCTTGCGAACCCTCGATGATGTTCGCCGCATCCTGGCCGGTGGCGAGGTAGTAGGCCAATAGCATGTTGGCGAAATGAGCATTGGCGGAGCGCAGCGAGCCGGCGATGATCCCACCGATCAGGTTCTTTTCGGTGTTGAGCTGCGCCATCTTCTCGGGCGTGGTCCGCAGGGTGTTCTCGCAAACGTCGCGCGGGATCTCGATTTCCGCCACGACGTATTTGCCGCGCCCATGGAGGCCGTTGACGGCGCTGACCTTCTTGTCGGTGCAGAAATTACCGGAGATGGAGGAATATTCGAGCTCCGGGTATTCCTGGAGGAGCCATCCCATCACGGCGTCGGCGGCACCGGTCACCATGTTGTGGCCCGATGCGTCCCCGGTCCGGCATTCGAAGCGGATGAAGAGCAGGTTGCCCACGACCTGCCGGTTCATCTCGATGAGTTTGGCGAACCGGGACGTCGTGGCGATGACCTTTTGCAGGTCGTCGTGACGTGCTTCGATGGATTGCCAGGCGGTAAAGGCTGCCGCCGCGTCCTTGGCCCGCAGGATGATCGAGCGGGTCATCCTTTCGTCAACGAGCGTGCACCGGATGCCACCGCATTTCCGGCTCACGCGCGCGCCACGTCCGGTCGAGGGCCAGAGCGGCGTCTCGTAGGTGGCCATGGGCACGCTCACCTGCTCGTTCATCACGTTGCCGGTGATTGCGATCGGGCCGACCCATTGCGTCGGAATGGGGGTAAGCTCTTGAATGTGCTGCTTCATTTATGTCTCCCAGGCGGCGGACAGATTGCGGACGGCCCGGCCCTCCCAGTGTAAACTTGATCTGACACTATGTGTCCAGATATATTTACATGGGGCTGGCGGCCAATTCATATGTGTTACGCGCAAGAAGCTCCTGCGGACCTAGACTTCGACTTGCCAAAACGACGCATGCTCAAGGTGCTCCTGAACACCAGAACGTCCGGATAGCAAGGCCTTGCCGATCCCATCCCCGCGGGCTCCGAATTGGTGCGTGTTGTCGCTCACGCGAGCGTCTCGAGATAGGCTTCCGCCGCGGCCAGGTGCGCGTCGCGCTTCCCGGCCTCCATGCGTTCTGCCGTCCGGCACATCATGGCCCAGCGTGGATTGTTTCCCAGCTCGTCCTTGTGCTGCCAGATGAACCGCCAATAGAGACCGTCCCAGGTGGTCGCCCAATCGCCCTGTTTCCAGTTCGACATCTTCTTGATGTAGTTCGAGCCGGAGAAGTAGGGCTTCGTCGTGATCAGCCCGCCATCGGCATGCTGGCTCATGGCGTAGGTGTTGGGGACCATCACCCAGTCGTAGCTGTCGATGAACATCTCCATGAACCAGCGATAGACCTCGTCGGGGTCGATCTCGCACAGGAACATAAACCCGCCGAGGACCATGAGACGCTCGATATGGTGGCAATAGCCCGTCTCGAGGATCCGATGGATCGTGTCATCGATTGGGTCGATGCCGGTCGTACCGTCGTAGAAGCTTGCCGGCATCTTCCTCTCGTGGCCCCAGTGATTGGTGGTACGCATGCGCACATGCAGGTCCTCGTAGGTCGCGCGCATGAATTCCCGCCAGCCGATGATCTGGCGCACGAACCCTTCAAGGGAGTTCAGCGGGATGTCGTGGCGTGCGGCATGGTCGAGCGTCGCGTCGAGCACCTGTCGGGGTGAGAGAAGACCGGTATTGAGCATCGGCGTCAACACACCGTGCCAGAGCCAGGTCTCCCCCATCACGATCGCGTCCTCGTAGTCACCAAAGAGCACGAAGCGCTCTGTGAGAAACGTGTCGAGCCACGCAGCCGCCTCATCGTGGCTGGTGGGGTAGATGAGCGTGTCAAGCCGCCCGTAGTTGTCGGCGAAGTCACTCACTACGCTGTCCCGCGCCTCGAGGTCTTCCGGCGCTCGATTGAGGGAAGGCAAGGCGGGGATCTGGTCCATCATCTTCGCGGGCACTTTCTTGCGGTTGTCTTCGTCGAAGGACCACTGGCCGCCCACCGGATCGGCACCGTCCATCAGGACGTCAAGGCGCCGCCGCTGCGCCTTGTAATAGTCGGCCATGAACCAGGACTTCTTTCCGCTCTTGTAGTGGGCGTTGTCCTCGTAACTGTTGAGGAAGAGCGGGGTCGGCAAAATCTCCAACCTAGCCCCGGCGGCGCGGGCGGCGGCGCGCAGGCGCTTTTCCAGCGTGTGATCGACGACGTCGCAGGCGACGATGGTGTCGGACCCGAGCGCCGTTATCGTCTCAGAGAGCATCGATGTCTCGCGCATGTACCGGGCGATCGACACGTCCAGCCCACGCTCTTCCAAGAGGGATTTGTACCGGGCCATGGTCGCCCGGTGAAACCAGAGCTTTTGCTTGTGAAAAACCGCCGGGTACATCGGATCGCCGAAAAAGAGCGGCTCCTCCACCAAAACCACGGAGGCAGGCTCGTGGTCGAGCCCGGGATGGTCCTCGAACAATTGATTGGGAAAGATGATCAGCGATGTCGTCACGTCTACCTCCGGTGCGGAGGGCAGAAGTTAAGCGCATTCAGGCGGGGGGCCAGTGGGCTGGCGCGAAAAAGCCGCTCGGGTCCCGCGCGACACCCGTGCCGAAATGTCACGATTATCGATGCCTCCTCAACAGCTCCAATAGTTGTCTTTTCACATGGGGATGAACGTGTAGGCTGCTTCTTGTGAGGGAGGAAAGGTAGCGACGCGTTGAGCGGTACACCAACTTCGGCGGCGATCAGCGATCATGCACTGGCTGATCGCGTCGCTGAGCTAGAACGACGCCTCGCCACCGATGGCCTCACGGGAGCTCGCTCCCGGGATTACTTCATCGAACATTATGCTGGCTTCGCGGAGCGACACGGATCGCTGTTCTTCATCGATCTCGATAACTTCAAGAGCGTCAACGACTACTACGGCCACAGTGCGGGCGACGAGCTACTGCGCCGCCTCGTGGGCGCGATAAAGAGCGTCATCGCGCCGGAGGACTTCATCGCACGTATCGGAGGCGATGAGTTCGTGATCCTGTCGCGAAAAACCGGCCCCCGCGAGGTTGACCGGCTGGCGCAAGCGATCCTCGAGGCCTGCGGAGCCGCGGAGATCCAGGTGGGCGAGCTCAAGGTGAGCCGCGGGGCCTCCATCGGATGTCTGCGCCTGCGGCCCGGCCTGGAGGTCCACGGTGCCATTGACCTGGGCGATACCGGGATGCGCTACGCCAAGAACCTCGGGAAGAACCAAGTCTACCATCTCAACACGTCCGACGATTCCTTCGTGGCCCTCATGCCCAGCGTGGACGAGCTCAAACTCGGGCTCGAGCGCTCCGAGGTCGGCTACTACCTGCAGCCCATCGTGTGTTGCCGCCGGCGGGAGATCGCTGGCTATGAGGCGCTCTTGAGGTGGGAGCGTCCCGACGGGCAGGTCCTTCCACCTGCCCAATTCCTCGACACGATGACTGAGGCCTACACCAAGGACGCCAAGCCGCCGCTCGAATTCGCCCGCCAGGCCGCGCGCTGGGTGACCCAAGATCAGGGGCTTTTCTGCTGCCTCAATGTCTCCATGCAGTTTCTCGAACGGATCTCGGACGGCGATGCCGGTTGGATCGAGGCCGAACTCATCGGAGATGTGCCTCGCGAAAACATCGTCTTCGAAATCACCGAAGCCGTGATGGAGACCGCAGAGGAAGCCGTGGCTAAAACGGTCCGCAGCCTGCGACGGAGCGGTATCAAGATTGCCCTCGATGATTTCGGCGTGGGTGCCTCGAATCTCGAGCGTCTTCAGATGCTCCAAGTGGACATGATCAAGATCGACCGCCGGTTCGTACGAGGCATCGACACCGATAGAAAGACGCGCGACCTCCTCGCGGGGATGATCGAGATCAGCCACAAAGCCGGGGCGCTCGTGGTGTGCGAAGGGATCGAGGAGGCCCGGCAATTTGACATCGTGCGCGAGCTGGGCGCGGACCTCGCCCAGGGCTTCTTCCTCGGCAAGCCGGAGCCCTACCAGCGGGGCGGATCGGGTGCGGAATAGAAAAAGGCCGCGCAGTTTCCCACACGGCCTCCAAGATCTCGTCGGAATGGCTTAACCGCCGAAGTCGTCCAGCATGATGTCCTCACGATCCACGCCCAGATCGAGGAGCATATTGATCACAGACTGGTTCATGATCGGCGGGCCGCACATGTAGAACTCGCAGTCCTCCGGCGCCGGGTGATTCTTGAGGTATTCATCGAAAAGAACGTTGTGGATGAACCCGGTATAGCCGCCCCAATTGTCGTCGGGCAGCGCGTCCGACAGGGCCACGTGCCACTCGAAGTTATCGAATTGCTCGGCGAGCTGGTCAAAATCTTCGACGAAGAACATCTCCCGCTTCGACCGCGCCCCGTACCAGAAGCTGATTTTGCGGTCGCGGTTCTCCAGCCGCTTCAACTGGTCGAAGATGTGGGAACGCATGGGCGCCATACCCGCGCCACCACCGATGAACACCATTTCCTTTTGCGTGTCTCGCGCGAAGAACTCGCCGAAGGGGCCAGAGATGGTGACCTTGTCGCCCGGCTTCAGGCTGAAGATGTAGGACGACATCTTGCCCGGCGGGATACCTTCCGTGCGCGGCGGCGGCGTCGCGATCCGCACGTTGAGCATGATGAGGCCTTTTTCATCGGGATAGTTCGCCATGGAATAGGCGCGTTCGATGGGCTCGTTCACCTTGGACTCGTACTGCCAGATGTTGAACTTGTCCCAGTCCTCCCGATACTCCTCCTGCACGTCGAAATCCTTGAATTTCACGTGGTGCGCCGGAGCCTCGATCTGGATGTAGCCGCCTGCGCGGAAGGCGACGTCTTCACCCTCCGGGAGCTCCAACACGAGGTTCTTGATGAAGGTGGCGACGTTCTCGTTGGAGCGCACGGTGCACTGCCACTTCTTGACGCCGAAGACCTCTTCGGGGACCTCGATCTTCATGTCTTGCTTGACGGCCACCTGGCAGGAGAGGCGATCCCCGCCCTGAGCCTCACGCTTGGTGATGTGGCTCTCTTCCGTCGGGAGGATGGAGCCTCCCCCCTCGTGGATTTTCACGCGGCACTGCGCGCAGGTACCACCGCCACCGCAGGCGGAGGGGACGAAAAGCTTTTGCTCCGCCAACGTCTGCAGCAGCTTGCCACCCGCAGGCACGGAGATCGTCTTCTCCCCGTTGATTTCGATGTTCACATTGCCCGACGACACGAGACGCGAGCGCGCGCCCAAAATCACCATCACGAGCGCAAGCACGATCGCGGTAAAGAGGGCGATGCCAAGTCCGAGAGTTGCCATGGAAAGCGTCTCCTAGAGTTTGACGCCGGAGAAGGACATGAACGCCATGGCCATCAATCCGGCAGTAATGAAAGTGATCCCGAGGCCTTGCAGGCCGTCTGGAATGTCCGAGTACTTCAGCTTCTCGCGCACCCCCGCCATGGCGGTGATGGCCAGTGCCCAGCCGAACCCGGAGCTCACTCCGTAGGTGACCGATTCTGCGAAATTGTAGGACCGTTCCACCATAAAGAGTGACCCGCCGAGAATGGCGCAGTTCACCGTGATAAGCGGTAGGAAGACCCCCAGCGCGTTGTAGAGCGGCGGGAAGTACTTATCGAGCACCATCTCCAGGATCTGCACCAAGGCTGCGATAACCCCGATATAGGAAATCAGGCCGAGAAATGTGAGGTCCACGTCGCTGAAGCCCGCCCAGCTCAGCGCGCCGGGCGCGAGCAGGTAGTTCAGGATCAGGTTGTTCGCGGGCACCGTGATGGCCTGCACGATCATCACCGAGATACCGAGGCCGATGGCCGTCGCGATCTTCTTGGACACGGCGATGAAGGTACACATGCCCAGGAAAAAGGAGAGCGCGAGGTTCTCGACGAAGATGGCCTTTACGGCCAGGGACAGAAGGCCTTCCATCAGTGTGCCTCCACCGTCTGGATCTTGAACTCACGCTCTTCGACCTGCTCTGGCTTCCAGGTGCGGAAGGCCCAGATGATCAAGCCGATGACGAAGAACGCCGAGGGCGGAAGGAGAAGCAGACCATTCGGCACATACCACCCGCCGTTGTTCACCGTCTCGAAGACAGTGAAGCCGAACAGCGAGCCGGAGCCGAATAGTTCGCGCACAAAGCCCACCATCATGAGGATGAGGCCGTAGCCCAGCCCGTTGCCCACACCGTCGATGAAGGACGGGATCGGCGCATTCTTCATGGCGAAGGCTTCGGCGCGGCCCATCACGATGCAGTTCGTGATGATGAGGCCGACGAAGACCGAAAGCGTCTGGCTGATCTCGAAGGCGTAGGCCCGCAGGAACTGGTCCACGATGATCACGAGCGAGGCGATGATCACCATCTGCACGATGATTCGGATGGAACCCGGGATCTGGTTGCGCAGCATAGAGATGAACATCGACGCAAAGGCGGTCACGAAGATCACCGCGAGGCTCATCACCGCTGCGACCTGCAGCGAGGATGTCACCGCGAGCGCCGAGCAAATGCCCAGCACCTGAAGGGTGATCGGGTTGTTGTCGACCATGGGGTCGACGAGCATTTCGCGTTTGGTTTGGGCCATTAGGATACCCCTCCTTCGCTGAGCCTGGCGAGGAACGGCGCGTAGCCTTCTTCACCGAGCCAGAAACGCACCAGGTTGTCCACGCCGACCGAGGTCAGCGTCGCACCGGCAAGCGCGTCAATGTGATAGTCCTCGCCCGCCGCAGGTACGGTCTTGGCCACGGTGATCTCGAGGTCTCCCTCGGCATCGCGGATCTGCTTTCCGTTCCACTGGGCGCGCCAACGCGGGTTGTCCACTTCGGCGCCCAAGCCGGGCGTCTCGGCGTGCTGGTAGAACTGCAGGCCGAAGATGTCGTTGCCGTTCTCCTCGATGGCGATGAAGCCGTAGAGCGTCGACCAGAGACCGTAGCCGTGGATGGGCAGGATCACCTTGTCCACGGCCCCGGCATCGTCGCGCAGCAGATAGACCGTGCGGTAGAGCGCCTGGCGGCCTATCCCAGCCGGATCATCGCTGAGCGCGCGGCTCAGCCCCGGATCCTCCGCCGCGGCCGCATCATCGAAACTTACCGCGTCGAACTCAGGGGAGAACTCACCGGTCGTCAGGTTGAGCACCTGCGGCTCGAACGCCTCGAAGGCTTCAGCCACCGGCACGCTTTCATCGTACACACCAGCCACCTGGAGAACGTTGAGGCGCATGTTGCGGACCTCATTGACCTCCTGCGTGGGGCGCAGCGAAACCGCCGCGGCTGACACCACGAGCGACGCCACGAGACAGAGCGAGACTGCGACGACGATCGTCTTGCCCACGCTATCGGGTGGAGCCGCCAAAAAGCGGCTGATGAAGCCCTTGGGTTTCTCTTCGTTTGGCATGTCAGACGGCATGTCGACGCGCCCTCCTACGGATGTTTGCTTGCACCACGAAGTAGTCGATGAGCGGTGCGAATACGTTCCCGAACAAGATGGCCAGCATCATACCCTCGGGGAATGCCGGGTTGATGACACGGATCATCACGACCATGAAACCGATGAGCGCGCCGTAGATCCAGCGGCCCGCGTTGGTATGCGAGGCGGAGACCGGCTCGGTAGCCATGAACACCATGCCGAAGGCGAAGCCGCCCATCACAAGATGCCAGTGCCAAGGCATGGCGAACATTGGATTGGTGTCGGACCCGATGAGGTTCAAAAGCAACGTGAACGCGATGGTACCGAGCATTACCCCGACGGGAATCCGCCAGTTCACGATCTTTGTGGCCAAGAGGAAGACGAGACCGAGCAGGATCGCCGCGGTCGACGTTTCGCCCATGGACCCCGGGATGAAGCCCCAGAAGTGATCCCACCACGTCCCCGTCGTGCCTGCGAGCTCTTGGAAACCATCGGACGCAGCAATCGCGAGCGACGTGGCGCCCGTGTAGCCATCGACCGCGATCCAGACGCTGTCACCAGACATTTGCGCAGGATACGCGAAGTAGAGGAAGGCTCGAGCGGTCAGCGCAGGGTTCAGGAAGTTTTTGCCGGTCCCGCCGAAGACCTCCTTGCCGATGATCACGCCGAAGATGATGCCGAGCGCGACCTGCCAGAGAGGCACGGTTGCGGGCAGGATCAGCGCGTAAAGCATGGAGGTCACAAGGAAACCCTCGTTGACCTCGTGGCCGCGCACGACGGAAAAGATCACCTCGCAGATACCGCCCGCCACCACGGTCACCGCGTAGATCGGCAGGAAATAGAGGAACCCGTGCATGAAGTTCGCGAAGTGGTTGGCCGGGTTGACGCCGATGCCAGACACACTCAGCGCCCAGGCACGCCATCCCGTGGGTTCTATGCCCGACACCGCGAGCGCCTCGTTGGCCTGCAGACCGACATTCCAGAGTCCAAGCAGGATCGCGGGGAACGTGGCGAGCACCACGTAGATCATGATCCGCTTCATATCGATGTAGGACCGTGCGTGCGGCGCAGCGGTCGTGACCGTCTTCGGCGTGAAGAGGAAACTCTCCACCATTTCGTAGATGGGGAAGTACTTCTCGTACTTACCACCCTTCTCGAATTGCGGCTCTATACGGTCGAAAAAGTCGCGGGCACCCATGGGTTTAACCCTCCTTCTCGATCTTGGTGAGGCAGTCACGAAGCGCCTCGCCGTATTCGTACTTGGCCGGGCAGGCAAAACCCACGAGGCCCATGTCTTCTTCATCAAGCTCCAGCACGCCCAGCGCCTGGGCCTGGTCGGTATCCATCACGAGCATCGCGCGCAGCAGCTGCGTGGGCAGGTAATCCTGCGGCATCAACTCCTCGAACGTGCCGTAGGGCACCATGGCCCGACGCCCGCCGTTCAGGTTCGACGTAAGGGCGTAGGTCTTTTTCGCAAAGGCCGAGCCCAGCACCGGCTGCATCGCGTATTTCTCGCGCATGGGCCGGATCCAACCGAAGGAATGCTGACGCTTGTCTTCTTCGATCACGGTGACCTGCCGCGCATACCGGCCAAGATAGGCGCTTTCGCCTTCCCCTGCCCGGCCGGACAGGATGGAGCCGGAGATCAGGCGGAGCGGCGCGTCCTGCGCGATGCTGCCCCGGGTCAGATCGACCATGGAGGCCCCGGCGACCGTGCGGACGAGCCGAGGCTTCGTCATCTTGGGCCCGGCCAACGCGATGATGCGGGAGCCGTCGAGCCGGCCGGTCTCGAAAAGCCGTCCGATGGCGGTGACATCCTGATAACCGATGGTCCAGACCTGCCGCTCCGCCGTCACTTGCTCGAGGAAATGAATGTGCGTGCCTGCGAGGCCAGCCGGATGCGGGCCTGAAAAGGAAACCGGCTCCACGCCGGCGACGTCCTTGCCTGGGACGTCGGCATCCTGCGAATGACACAGGTAGGTCTTGCCGTCCGTGAGCTTCGCCACCAGTGCGAGCCCGCGAACGAAACTCTTCCGGTCGTCATCGATGATTTCAGCCGGATCGCCGGCGAGCGGTTCGGTGTCCATGGCAGACACGAAGATCGCCGCCGGGCGCCGGTCGGCGTCAGTGGGCGGCACCTTAGAATAGGGTCTCGTCCGAAACGACGTCCAAAGCCCCGCCGCTGCGAGCTTTTCCGTGATGCCCTCTGGCGTCTCGGCGTCCCCGACATCGGAAAAGTCGAGCGGATCCTGCCCCGCGGCCACTTCGATCTCGACGCTAATCAGGACGCGGCGTGCGCCCCGGTTGATCGCCTTCACGCGCCCCGACACGGGCGAGGTGGCAAAGACGTCCGGCGTGTCCTTGTGCGCGAAAATCGGGGAGCCTGCGGCGACGAGATCGCCTTCCTCCACCTGAAGCCGAGGCTTCATGCCCACGTAATCGGCACCGAGGAGCGCAACTTTCTGAACCGGCGGACCCTCAGTCATCCCCCGTTGCGGGGCACCGTCAATGGGAAGGTTGAGACCTCGTTTGAGAGAAAAGTGCTGCACGCGTGACTCGCTTCTGCATTTGCTGGTCGTTGCATGCCGGTGGATACAGACATCTCCGGGACGCCGAAAGGGGCGCGGGGTCGCAGCCCCACGCTTTCCCGCCGCGCGGCAAACTATGTCGCGGCACGGCGAAAAACTGTCATCCTAAGTGCCGTCTTGGGTTACTTTGTCGCGAGACGTCCCTGTGCCGTCTGATAAATGAGGTGCGATCCAAAACGAGGCATACCGTGGTAGACCCAACGATCATCTCCCGTCGCTCGCTCTTTTTCGTCCCGCTCGCGCTTGCGGCATGCAAAGACAGAACCAACATCGTCGAACTCGTCGGCAGCACCATGGGCACGACCTATTCGGTGGTGGCTGTGGACCGAACCGGGACGCTCTCTCGCTCTTCGCTGCAATCGGCGGTGGATACGGCGCTCGCTGACGTGAACGCCAGCATGTCGAACTGGGACGCGGCGTCTGAGATTTCGCGCTTGAATGCCGCGCGGTCATCCGACCCGATCTCCATTTCGCCGGCCTTGTCCAATGTGCTCACGGCCGCCGCCGACGTGCATTCTCTGTCGGACGGCCAGTTCGATGTGAGCACCGGCCCCCTCATCGATCTGTGGGGCTTTGGTGCCAAAAAGGGCGCGATGGGCATACCCACGGAGCAGGAGGTGCAGTCTGCATTGGCCCTCTCCGGTCAGGGCCGCGTCATCGCGCTCGCGGATGGCACCGTCACCAAACTGAACCCAAGCGTGGAACTCTACCTCTCTGCCATCGGCAAGGGCTATGGGGTGGACGCGATCGGGCATGCTCTGGCCGCGCTCGGTGTCGAGGACTTCATGGTCGAAATCGGGGGTGACCTTCTCACCGCAGGCGTGAACCCGGATGGGGCACCCTGGCAGATCGGCATCGAAACGCCCAGTGCGCTTGCGGGTGTGCAGCAGGTCGTGGGCGTCACCGGCATGGGTCTCGCCACGTCCGGCGATTACCGCAATTACTTCGAGCGCGACGGCGTGCGCTACAGCCACATCCTCGACGCCAAAACCGGTCGGCCGATCTCGCACCGCACGGCCAGTGCCACGGTTGTGACCGAAAATGCGATGCTCGCGGATGCGTGGGCCACGGCAATGCTTATCTTGGGTTCTGAAACTGGGCTTGAGCTGGCAGACGCCCTCGACATGCCCGCGCTCTTCATCGACCGGGAGGGTGACGGGTTCAAGGCGTCGGCCTCCTCGGCATTCGAAACGCTCACGGCGTAACACAGCCCAAAGGAGCCTGAGATGGAGACCTTCCTTCTCGCCTTCGCATTGATGCTACTGGTGATGCTCGGCATGGCGCTGGGCGTCATCTTCATGAACAAGCGGATCAAGGGGTCCTGCGGAGGGCTGAACGCCATCTCGGACGCGGATCAGTGCCTCGTCTGCAAGAAGGAAGTGGATCCGAATTCGCCGCTCAAGGAGCGCCTTCAGGGCTGCCCCAAGGCCAAGAAGATCCTCGCCCAGATGGAGGCAGAGGGCGCCTAGCGTTCCGGATCACGTACCCGCCGCGAGGGGCACAAAAGCCAAAACGCCGAGCCCCGACGCGGCTCCCAGCCCGAAAAGCCACAGCTGCCAAGTCGGGCCCTCCGCTTTCCAGACGCTGCGATAGCGCATGCCGCACAGGCACGCCGCCACGAAGATCAAGGTGGCAATTAGCGGGCTCAACGAGACATCAGACATAGAAAACAGCGGCCTTCCCTAACCGGCATCGCGTGACTAGGCTGTGGAGCACAGCAGGGGACAGAACACAACCAGGGAGGCCCTCCGCCATGCCAAGTTCGTATCAGCCCGCGACCCGCGGCTCCACCGCGAAGACGCACAGCCAGTCCATTTCCTCGAACACGGCCGGAGACGACGGCACCGTCGCCAACCTCCTCGCCACCAAAGGGCGCAACATCATCGCGATCAGCCCCGAGGACACGATTTCGGCGGCCGTCGGCCTTCTGAAGGAAAAGAGGATCGGCGCCCTCGTCGTCACCGACAAGACGGGCGAGCTCAAGGGCATCCTCTCGGAGCGAGACATCGTTCGCAAACTCGCCGAGACGCCGGGCCAGACGCTGCCCCAGACCGTGGCCGAGAACATGACGGCCAAGGTCGTGACCTGCCAGCCGTCGGATTCGCTCGTGCTGGTGCTCCAACGCATGATGGAAGGCCGCTTCCGGCACATGCCCGTGCTCGAGCGCGGCAAGCTCTGCGGCATGGTCACCATCGGCGATGTCGTTCAGTTCCGGCTGTCGGAGGTGGAACACGAGGCGCTCCAGCTCAAGCAGATGATCGTGGGGTAAGCATCGCATCCGCGGGCCCGCAGGTCTTGACGCGCCAAACCACGGAGTTTCGGGCAAGCGAACAGAATGCGTTGTTGCGGACGGCTTTATGCCGTCGAGCTTGACACTTCGGGGGATACTGGACGGGGCTTGTGAAGCACCTGCGAGGGCGGAGGTCTGCCACGGAAGATTTCAGACCCCAATGGCACGTCGCGCATCGCGGCGCCTCTCGCCCCATTGCGTTTCCCAAGCTCGCGGAGAGCTTTCCCAAAGACGCCCTCAAAAGGTTGGCCCCAAAGAGACGCTCAGCCCCGAATTGAGCATGCCTGCGCACGCCACAGGTGCGACGTGGCCCGTGCAACACGTGCGACCCTCCCAGCGTGGGGCGAAGCTTTGCGGACCTTAGGCGGGGACTGATCCATCGATCCCCACGGGCGGTTCCGTTCGAGGGTCAAACCCATCGACCGTCGTGCCTCCCTCTCGAGCGCCACTCGGCGGTTGCCACGATTTCATCCGAGCACGTGACGGGGTGCTCTGGTCACCCCGCGTATTTCAGGCCATCACGTTGCCAACCGAGGCCGGAGCGGACGCCCATGAACAGCACGACGCGCAAGAACTGGTGGCGGGGCGCCAGTATCTACCAGATCTACCCAAGGTCCTTTCAGGACGATAACGGCGACGGGGTCGGTGACCTGGCCGGCATCACCCGCCGCCTCGATCATGTCGCCTCCCTCGGCGTCGACGCCATCTGGCTCTCCCCGTTCTTTCCCTCGCCCATGAAGGATATGGGGTATGACGTGGCCGACTACCGGGGCGTCGATCCCCTGTTTGGCACGCTCGACGACTTCGATAGCCTTCTCGCCCGCGCCCAGGGCCTGGGGCTCAAGGTCATCATCGACCAGGTGCTCTCGCATTCCTCCGACCGGCATCCTTGGTTTTTGGAAAGCCGCACCTCCCGCGAGAACCCGCGCGCCGACTGGTATGTCTGGGCTGACCCCTCCGAGGACGGTACGCCGCCGAACAATTGGCTGTCCGTCTTCGGCGGCCCGGCCTGGGAGTGGGAGCCGCGCAGGCATCAGTATTTCCTGCACAACTTCCTGACCGAACAGCCTGACCTAAACCTCTGGAACCCCGCCGTTCAGGACGCGCTCCTGGCCGAGGTCCGGTTCTGGCTCGACCGCGGCGTGGACGGCTTTCGCCTCGACGTGGCGAATTTCTACTTTCACGACAGGGCGCTCACCGACAATCCCCCCGCCCCGCCAGAGCGCCGCGCCCATGCGCGCGAGACCTACGGTCACCAGGACCACGTGTTCGACAAGAACCGCCCTGAAACCATCGTCTTCCTTGAAAGGCTGCGCGCGCTCACCGATGAATATCCGGATCGCATGATCGTGGGCGAGGTGAGCGAGGACGGGGACAAGGCGCTCGACCTCATGGCCGCGTACACGGCCGGCGACAAGCGCTTGCACATGGCCTATTCCTTCGAGCTTCTGGGCCCTGCTTTCTCTGCCGCCCATATCCGCCGGAACGTGGAGCGCTTCTTCGAAAGCGCGCCCGATGGCTGGCCCTGCTGGGCGTTCTCCAACCATGACTGCGTGCGCCATGTGAGCCGCTGGGCCGACCATGGCACGCACCCGCACGCCCTGGCGCGCCAGTGCATCGCGATCCTCGCGTCGCTCGAGGGAAATATCGGGCTCTACCAGGGCGAGGAACTCGGACAGACCGAGACGGAGTTGGACTATCACGAAATCACCGATCCCCCGGGGCTGCGCTTCTGGCCCGACGTGAAGGGACGGGACGGATGCCGGACGCCGATGGTCTGGGAGGCCGACAAAACCCATGGCGGGTTCAGCGCGGCGACGCCGTGGCTCCCGGTGAAGCCGCCCCAACAGGCCCGCGCGGTCGATCAGCAGGCCGCATCGAACGACAGCACGCTGGCCTTCTACCGCGACGTCCTCGCCTTCCGCGCCGACACCGAAGCCCTTCGGACGGGACGGACGGCCTTCATCGACCTGCCCGAGCCGCTTCTGGCGTTCTCGCGGGGCGGCGAGGTCACATGCGTCTTCAACCTCTCCAGGGTGCCGCAGCGCTTGGAGGTGGACGGGGAGGCGCGGCTTTTCGGGCCGCAGGCGGCCGAACGTGACGGCGCGGCACTGGTGCTGCCGGGAAGCGGTTTCGCCTTTTTTTCCGGGCGGGCCGGACTCCGCGTTGAGGCGTCGCAGGGCGCGTGAGGTGCAGGAGCCCGGTTTGCGCGGTGGAAGGGCCTGTCGTATGCTGGGCGGCTCACTCTCAGGGCCCATGATCCCGCCAACTCAAAAATAACGTCACCACTGCTTACCTTTTTTTCGGCGAAGCCCTTGCCAGAAGGGTGGTGAACCTAGTATTCGGCACGCTACAGCTGCAAACGCGCGTGTGCGTGCGCGTTGACGACCCCGTAAGACACCGCCACTGCTATCGCTCGCATGGCTTTGACAGGCTTGAACGCTGCCAAAGGACATCGCCCGTGACTGATTTGACCGCGCCATTCGGCCTTTACGATCCGACCCTGGAGAAAAGCTCCTGCGGCGTGGGATTCCTCACGCGGAAATCCAGCGAGCAGACCCACGACCTTCTCGTGAAAGGGCACGAGGCCCTGTGTTCGGTTCCGCATCGCGGCGGCATGTCCTCCGAGGGCGTGGGAGACGGCGCGGGCATTTCGGTCGACCTGTCTCTGAAGTTCTTCTCCAAGCTCGTGGGACGGACGTTGGAAAAGGGCACCTTCGGCGTCGGCAACTTCTTCATGCCCGCCGACACGTCCCAGCATGCCCATGCCGAAGAGCTGATCGAAAGCGCGCTGAAGGCCGCCGGTTTCACCATCCTCGTGGCGCGTGAGGTGGAAGTGAACAGCGATGCCATCGGCGCGCGAGCCGCCAAATGGCAGCTTCCCATCCGCCAGTGGATATTCGCGGCGCCGGACGGCTTGCGCGGGGCCGCGCTCGATAGCCGGATCCACACGACGCTTCTCGAGATCGAGGCCGTGGCCTACACGCAGCCCGAGCTCGATGGTCTCTACCCGTTGTCGCTCAGCGCGCGGATGCAGGTGTTTAAAGGGCGGCTGAACAGCTGGGAAATCATGCCGTACTTCAAGGACCTCTGGGACGAGGACCATGAAGTGCACACGATGTATTTCCACACGCGGTTCTCCACCAACACGGACCCGCACCCCACCATGGCGCAGCCCTTCCGCCTGATGGCGCATAATGGCGAACTGAACACCGATAAGAAGAACCGCCTGTCCGAAGCGGCCGTGGCGCTTGCACGCAACAAGGCGATCGTGCGCCCGAAAGGCCAATCCGACAGCTGCCGCCTCGACCAGACGCTCAATAGCCGCGTCTACGAAGAGGGCGTGGACCTCGTGACCGCCGTCGTGGCCATGATGCCGCCCGCCTGGGAAAACGATAAGGACATCGATCCTGACGTGAAGGCCATGCTCGAGTACTTCTCTCTCTTCGAGGAGAAGAATGACGGCCCGGCAGCGCTGATCTTCGGGGACGGCAACATCATCGGAGCCCGTTTGGACAGGCTCGGACTGCGGCCGCTGCGCACGGTGGAGACGGAAGACTATCTCGCTGTTATGTCCGAGGCGGGCCAGATCTCCTTTCCGCCGGAAAGCGTCATTCGCCGCGGTCGCGTGGCCGCGGGCGGCATGATCTATTTCAACCACGAAGAAGGCCGCATCTACGAGACCGAAGATGCGCTCGAGATGCTGGCCGAAGCCGAGGACTATCCCGCGCTCCTGGAGGCCGCGGCCATCAACATCGACGATTTGCCGAGCGCCGACGATGATCCCGGCCTAGCGGCCACGCGCTACCTCGGCGATCTGACGACCCCTGCCCGCTACGTGGCCTATACGCACAACCAGGAAAGCTTCAAATTCCTGATGGACCCGATGCTGCAAAACGGCGTCGAGAAGGTCTCGGCGATGGGCTACGGCAACGCCATCAACGCGCTCTCCGATCAGGAAGGCGGCGTTGCCAAGTACTTCTCGCAGCGGTTCGCGCAGGTGACGAACCCGCCGCTCGACTCGATCCGCGAGGCGGACGGCATGACGCTCCGCGTGGCCCTCGGAGAAAAGCCGCACATGGGCAAATCCCGCTCGCGGCAGATCGTGGTCAACACGCCGATCCTGCGCATGTCGGACATGCTGAAGATCAAGAAGCAAGAACACACGCCTTGGGACAGGTTCGATATCCTTTATGGCCCGGCCTTCAACGATGCCGCCGCGAATGAGCGCGCGCTGACTGAGGCCGTCGATCAGGTCGCCAACGACGTGGTGACCTTCGCCCGCGAAAAGGGTGGCATCGCCATCCTAACCGACCGCCATGTCTCGACGACGCTTGCGCCGCTCCCGATGTCGCTCGCCATCTCGGCGATCAATCAGCGGCTCATCGAAGAGGGCCTCCGGTTCAAGGTGTCGCTCGTCGTCGAGTCCGGTCAGCTTTCCTCATCGCATCACGTGGCCTGCGCCCTCGGCTTCGGGGCGTCCGCGGTCTACCCGCTCGCCGTGCGCCTGCGCGCCGAGGAGCTCTTTGGCCACGACAAGGCCTATGATCACTACGCCAAGTTCCAGAAGGCTTGCGAGAAGGCCCTCATGAAGACGATGGGCAAGGTCGGTCTTTGCACGGTCGAGTCCTATTCGGGCGGCGAGTTCTTCGAGCCGAACTTCCTCGACACGAACGACCCCATCTTCGCGCGGTATTTCCCGAATATGCGGACGCCCGTGGGCGGCGTGCGCTTTGACCGGGTTGCACAATCCGTGGCGGATTGGCATGCCCGTGCTCTCACGGTCACGTCGGACGCTGACATTCCGATCCTCGGGCTCTTCAAGGAGCGCGCGGAAGGGGCAGGCCACTCCTACGGCACCACGGCCGTCCGCGGCTTCGTGGACCTGACGGAAGAGCCGATTTCATTCGACCGGCCCGTCGCGAACAACGCCCTGGACGGCGAGACGGACCCGCTCCGCCTGCTGACGCTCCGGCAGATGGACGACGCCTTCGGCATCGACGACAAGGGCTACGTCAACACCTCCTTCGAGAAGCTGACGACCGACCAGATCGACCGTTTCGAGATCACGCCAGGCTACCGCCGCTTCAGCGAGATCATGGCAGAGGAGCGCGGACGCCGTCCTGCCGCCCTGCGCGATGTGCTGGGCTTCCCGGCGGACATCACGTTCATGGACAAGGTCGAAGACATCAAGAAAGAGATGATGCTCTTCAACCGCGCCGGGAACAACGACTTCATCATCCGCGGCCTCGAGGTGGAAGAGCTCGGCGCAGGCGAGTACCTGCTGCGCCTGACCGGCCCGAAAGCCACCGATATCGGGCGCCTGGATGCCCTGGGCGAAAGTCTTGTCCAGCGCTTTGGCGAGGATGTCGAAGGCCACCACATCACGCGCGGCTGCTTGAAAATCGCCGTGAAAGGCTGGGCGCTCGATTATCTGTCCCGCATCCGCCGGGCCAATGACCGCATCGAAATCGAGAATGTGCAACCGGCGCATGAAATCACCGCGCGACTGGCGTCTGGGGCCATGTCCCACGGCGCGCTCGTAGCCTCCGCGCACGAGGCGGTCGCCCACGGCACCAACATGGCCGGCGGCATGTCGAATTCCGGCGAGGGCGGCGAGCATCTGTCCCGCTACGGCACGATCCGCGCCTCGCGGATCAAGCAGTTCGCCTCCGGTCGCTTCGGGGTCTGGGCGGGATACCTCGCAGATCCGAACCTCGAAGAAATCGAGATCAAGATCGGCCAGGGCGCGAAGCCCGGCGAGGGTGGTCAGCTGCCCGCGCCGAAGGTCACGGTCGAGATCGCCGCCGCGCGCGGCGGCACGCCGGGGGTAGAGCTGATCTCTCCCCCGCCCCACCACGACACTTATTCCATCGAGGACCTCGGCCAGCTCATCCATGATGCAAAGGCCGCGCGCGTGCGCGTGATCGTCAAGCTCGTGAGCTCCGAGGGGATCGGCACGATCGCCGTGGGCGTGGCCAAGGCTGGCGCCGACGTCATCAACGTAGCTGGCAACACAGGCGGCACCGGGGCGGCGTCCGTGACCTCACTCAAATACACGGGCCGCGCGGCCGAGATCGGCATCGCAGAGGTGCATCAGGCGCTTTGCGCCAATGGAATTCGGCAAAAGGTCATGCTGCGCTGCTCGGGTGCCATGCAGACGGGCTCCGACGTCGTGAAGGCCTCGCTCCTTGGCGGGGACTCGTTCGAGTTTGGGACGACCGCGCTCATGATGCTCAAATGCGTCATGGCCAAGAACTGCAACGTGAAGTGCCCGGCGGGCCTGACGACGAACCCCGAGGTCTTCGACGGCGACCCCCGTGCGCTCGCGCAGTACCTTCTCAACATCGCCCACGAGGTGCGTGAGATCCTCGCGACGCTCGGCTTCAAGTCACTCGACGAGGCACGCGGCCGTGCCGATCTGCTGCACCTCCTCGACCACGATGCCGCCGTGGGCAAGCTGAACCTACGGCAGATGCTGACCCACGTGCCCGAGATCAAGGTGGAAAACCCGGTCTATCTCGAGCGTGATTTTGCAGTGGATGACGCCCTGCTGGAGCAGGTCAAATCCCGCATCATCGACGGCGGTGAAACGCAGATCGAGCTCCGGCCCAACGCGCCGCTCAACAACCGCAACAAGACGGTGGGCGGTCAGCTCGGGATCGATATCGAGCGGATGCTCAACCACGACCTGCTGCGCCTGCCCGCCGCCGCGCATCAGGATGGACGCGGGCGTCGCTATCTCGATCCGCGCTCTGTGCGCGTCGTCACCAACGGCTCCGCGGGACAGTCCTTCGGCGCGTTCTGCAATGACGGCATGGTCATGGACCACACCGGCACCTGCAATGACGGCGTGGGCAAAGGAGCGAGCGGAGGCGAGATCATCGTGAAATCCCCCGGCGGAAGCGCCGGACGCGAGAACGTCCTCATCGGGAACTTCGCCCTCTTCGGCGCAACCGGTGGTCGGACCTTCATCGAAGGCCAGGCCGGCGATCGCTTCGCCGTCCGTAACTCCGGCGCGACGGCCGTTGTCGAAGGCGTGGGCGACTTCTGCGCAGAGTACATGACGAACGGCGCGATCCTCAATCTCGGCGGCTTCTCCAAGGGCTACGGAAACGGGATGTCCGGAGGGTTCGCCTACCAGTACGACCCGCTCGGCGAGCTCAAGGGCGCGATCAGCCACGACTCCGTCTTCATGGGCACGCTGACCGATGGCAGCGCGGAAGGTGAAATCCACAAGGACGCCGTCTTCCAGATGCTGACCTGGCATCTCGAGGCCACGGGCTCGAAGAAGGCCGAGCAGCTCCTCGCGGACTGGTCAACCACGCAGCATCACATGGCGTGGGTCATGCCCAAGGCGCTGCTTCAGTATCAGGATCAGGACGCCATTCTCGCCGCCCGCAGCCGAAAGGACCTCGTGGAAGAGCTCGCCACGGCGCTTTCGATGCACCAGATCATGGAGCTGAAGCGCGCTTACAAGAACGGGCGCCCGGTGCTCCATGGTGCCATGCCCGCTTATGGCGAGATGGACACGGGCGAGATGTTCCGCCTGCTCAATGCCTATACCGTGCTCGAGATGGCGCAGGTCGTGGCAGAGAAGCGCCTCGGCGCGAACGCCCACCAGCTTGCCAAGGACAAAGCCGTCAGGAACCTCATCCTGACCGAGGATTTCTCCCTCATGTCCGCGCTCGCCAAACATGCCCGCCAAGCCGTGGCGGACTACTCGGATCAGGAACTGGCAGCGCTCGTGGCGCACAAGCGGCTCAGCGACTTCAAGACGGCGCTTTCCATGCGCAACATCCTGAGCATGGACAGCCCGGGCACTTATTCCTGGATCATGCACCAGTCGGCCAAGAACCGCGCCGCGCTGGGCGAGATCCCGAGCTTTGACGAACTCTTCTCTCAGACCGCCCTGCCAGACCTCCTGGCACGCAGCGCAGCGGAGTAAACAGATGCAGCAGAACAACCAGATCCCCTACATCCCTAATGATGCGCCCTTCTCCGGCGATCAACGCGCATGGCTCGGCGGCTTCCTCGCCGGTCTCCATTCGCGCACGATCATGGGTGGCGGTGCGCAGGCCGTGGCCCCGGGCAATGAGCAGGTGAAGGCGAAGCCACTCGACATCCTCTTCGGCACGCAAACGGGCAATGCCGAGAGCCTGGCGGAGGAGGCAGCCGCGCTCGCCAAGACCCGCGGGTTCCAGCCGCGCGTGAACGAGATGGACGCGATCGAGATGGGCGCACTCTCGGAGATGGAGAACGTGATCATCGTCGTCTCCACCTACGGCGAGGGCGAGATGCCAGACAATGCGCACATGTTCTGGGAGGCGCTTAGCGCGTCGACCGCCCCGCGCATGGAGAGCCTCAACTACGCCGTGCTGGCGCTGGGTGACACGTCCTATGACGAGTTCTGCCAGGCCGGGAAGGTCATCGACACCCGTCTCGAGCAGCTGGGCGCCAAGCGCCTCGGGCCGCGGATCGACTGCGACGTGGATTTCGAGGACGCCGCGACAGCGTGGCTCATGGATACCGTGCCCACAGCCGACGCAACCGTCGCCAATGTGAGCGATGAGCCCGTCGTGGTCGCCAAGAAGGACGGCTACAATCGAAAGAACCCCTACGCCGCCAAGGTCGTGGGCAACACGCTCCTTTCCGGAAAGAATTCCGGCAAGGAAATCAGGCACATGAGTTTCGCCCTCGGCGATAGCGGGCTGACCTACGAGGCCGGTGACGCGCTGGGCGTGATGCCGATCAACGCGCCCGATCTGGTGGATGCGTGGCTCACGCGCCTCGGGGCTAAGGCTGACGACGCAGTCGCGGGACATGACGCGCCGCTGGGCGAGCTTCTCGCGAAGCGCTTCGAGATCATGACGCCGGGCCGGGAGTTCATCCGCGAGATCGAGAAACGCGCAGGCCACGAAGAGCTCACCCATGTTCAATCGAACGGGGACAAGGAGGCGCTAGAGGCGTTTCTCTGGGGCAAGGACGCGCTCGATCTGATGAACCTCAACCCGGGGCTGAAGGTCTCCGCAGACGAGGTCGTGAGCTGGCTGAAACCGCTTCAGCACCGCGCCTACTCCATCTCCTCGTGCCCCTTGGCGAACCCCGGCGAAGTGCATACCACCGTGGCCGCCGTGCGCTGGCTGGCGGAGGGCCGTGTGCACAAGGGGGTGGCCTCGACCTTCATGGCGGATATGGCGCCCGAGGGCAGCGAGGTCGGCATTTTCATGAGCCCGAACAAGAGCTTCCGCATCCCCACCGATGACAGCGTCCCCATGGTCATGGTGGGCCCCGGCACCGGTATCGCGCCGTTCCGCGCCTTCCTGCAAGCCCGCCGCGAACGTAGCGCACAGGGCACAAACTGGCTCTTCTTCGGGGACCAGCATCGCGAGACGGATTTCATTTACGAAGACGAGCTTTCAAAGATGTCTGCCGACGGTCTCCTGACGCGCCTCGATCTCGCTTTCTCCCGAGATCAAAAGGAAAAGATCTACGTCCAGCACCGCATGGAGGAGAACGGCAAGGACCTCTTCGCGATGCTCGAAGAGGGCGGCCACTTCTATGTCTGCGGGGATGCCACGCGGATGGCCAAGGACGTGGATGCGGCGCTCCATCGGATCGTGGCGGAGCACGGCGCGATGGGCGACGAACAGGCGGTCGACTACGTGAACGCGCTCAAACGAGAGAAGCGCTACGTCCGCGACGTCTACTGACGCGCCCACCCTCCGTGCGGCGCGTTAACTCCCCGCGGGGCGGGGGAACGCCCGTGTCACACCCCGTACACAGGGCGTACACAACCTGTATGTACAGCTGCCCGGGCGCGAGGCGTTAACACCTCGCGCTGCTGTGCGGTCACGTCCCGGCTGAGAGTTGGGGAGCGAGGGGCCAGCCCCTCGCGCTCCCCGAGGTATTTTTGGAAAAATGAAGGGGACGTGTGGCGTTTCCCTGGCTGGGTTCGGCGCGCGGGGGGCGCCGTGCCCCTCGGGAGAGGCACGGGGCCATGTTCAGGCCGCCACGCGCGCGGACAAAAGCCCGTGGAGCGCGATGATCTCTTCGCGCCGCAGCTCGTGGCCGCCGTCATGGACGACGCGGCCGACATGGGCGCCCATCTCTTCGAAATAGGTGAGGAGCTTCTGGCTCTCGGCCCAGGGCGTGATCGGGTCCTGCCGGCCCGCGGTGATCAGGATCTTGCGCCCGGTGAGATCGACGGGCGCAGGGCTCCACGGGATGAGCGGATGCAAGAGCCCCGCCCGGTCAAAGAGGCCCGGATGCTCTAGGATCGTGGCGGCGAGGATGTTGGCCCCGTTCGAGTAGCCGAAGCCGTAGACCGGGCCGTCGCCGGCCTCCGATTCAACGAAGGCGGCCATCTTTTCCACCGCGCGGGCGAGGTCGTCCATGTCGTAGACCCCCTCCCCCGTGCGCTTGAAGAAGCGCGCCGCGCCGTGCTCGCTCACGTCCCCCCGGGGAGAGACGACGCGGGCGCCGGGCGCGAGCTCCTGGGCGAGGTCGAAGAATTGCGTCTCGTCCCCGCCGGTGCCGTGGAAGGTGAAGAGCGTGGGCGCGCCACGCTCTCCCTCCGTTCTGAGCGCTGCGTAGGTCATGCCGCGATCTTCGGCAGATGGGCCTCGATCTGGGCGCGCAGGTGCTCGTGTTGCGTGGGCAGCTTGAGCGCCTCGCCCAGATGCGCCGTGTCCTCGTCGCGGTCAAAGCCGGGCTCGTTCGTGGCTACCTCGAAGAGCACGCCGCCGGGGGTCCGGAAGTAGATCGCCCAGAAGTAATCCCGGTCGATCACCGGCGTGACCTGGTAGCCCGTCTGCATGAGTGCCTCGCGAACGCGAAGCTGGGCCGCGCGATCTTCCACGGCGAAGGCAATGTGATGGACGGAGCCCGCGCCCTGGCTCGCCACCGGCGCGGCGGGCAGCTGCTCCAGATCGATCGTGTCGGCGGCATTGCCGCCTTCGATGACGTAGCGGGCCACGGCGCCCTCGGTCTCCGCCTTCTGGTAGCCCATGTAGGTGAGGAGCTCGCCCGTGGCGTCGGCGTCCTGCAGCGAGAAGCGCGCGCCACGGAAGCCGAGGATGCCCTCGCCCGAGCCCACGCCCGCGCCGGTCCAGGCCTCACGGCCCTGCTCTTCGGCCTCCACGAGGGCGAATGCGTCGCCGTCGGGCCCGTCAAAGCCGAGGCGGTTTTCGCCGAAGAGCGTCTCTTCCTTCAGGCCGGTCACGCCGAAGGTGCCGAGGCGCTCCTTCCAGAAGCCGAGCGCGCCCTTGGGCACGGCGAATTCGGTGACGCCCACCTCACCCACGCCGCGCGAGCCCCGGGGCATGCGGCCGAAAGGGAAATAGGTCATGACGGAGCCGGGCGTGCCGACCTCGTCGCCGTAATAGAGGTGATAGACGTCCGGCGCGTCGAAATTCACCGTCTTCTTGACCCGGCGGAGGCCGAGCGTGTCGGTGAAGAAGGCGTTGTTCTCGTTTGCATCCGCCGCCATCGAGGTGACGTGGTGCAGTCCTTTGATGTCGGTGATCATGGCGTGTCTCCTTTTGCTGAAGCTGAAGGTAGGACAGCGCTCTATTTCAGTGAATAGTAATGGTGCTTCATTAACTATTTCGATACGTCGACATAATGGAGCAGTTAAAGCCGATCCGCACCTTCCTCGAAGTGGCCCGCCAGCAGAGCTTTTCGGGCGCGGCGCGGAGCCTCGGCATGACACCGGCAAGCGTGACCCGTATCGTGGCCACGCTGGAAAAGGATCTGGGCAAACAGCTCCTCCTGCGGACGACGCGGCAGGTCTCGCTCACGGCCGAGGGAGCCATCATCGCCGCGCGCTACCGCCCGGTGATCGAGGAATTCGATGCCATCGGGCGCGAGCTCACGCAGCGGCGCGATGCCGGGAGGCTCCGGGTGAACGCGCCGCTCTCGCTCGGGCTGCGCATCCTGCCGGAGGTCGTGGCTGGGTTTCGCCTCGCCTATCCGCGGATCCAGCTCGAGATTCAGCTGACCGATGTGCTGATCGACGTCATCGACGCCGATTGTGATCTCGCGATCCGGATCTCGCGCCCGCCCTCCGACAAATCGACGATTTGGCGCAAGCTCTGCGACGTGCCACGCCACGCCGTGGCGGCGCCCGCGCTCTTACAGCGGATGGCGCGACCCGAGGAGCCGGGGGATCTGTTAGCGGAGCACACCATGTCCTACAGCGCCGATGGCGGGTCGGAGACCTGGGAATTTTCGCGGGGCACGACCGTGCACCAGCATCGCGCGGGCACCTGGGTGACGACGAACAACGGCGATCTCCTCGCCGGGCTGGCGGCGAGGGGGCAAGGGATCTGCGTCCTGCCGGAGTTTCTGGTCGCGCCTGGCCTCGCGGCGCGGGAGCTCGAGGTGCTCTTGCCCGATTGGACGCTGCCGCAGCTCTGGCTCACGCTCTTTTACCCGCCCTACGAGACGCTGCCGCCGCTCGTCGCGACGTTCAGCGACTATTTCGAGGCCTATATCCGGGACGCGCGGGGGCTCGGCGCCTAGAGCGTGCCGGCGGCGCGCAGCGCGTCGAAGCGCGCTTGAACGAGCCACCAGAATTCCACGTTGCGGTTGAAATCGTAGGGCGCGGGGGTCTCGGGCATGCCGAACACGTCCCACACGGCCACCCGGTGCGAGCCGAGGAACCACGCACCGATCCAGATATGCTTGGCGCGCAGCACGCGGTCGAGGGCGCGCACGGCGATGACGAGCTCCTCGCGGCTCTCGGCCTGCACGGCCTCCTCGATGAGGGCATCGACGACCGGATCGGCGAGGCCGGTGAGGTTGTTCGATCCCTCGGCGCCCGCGGCGGCCGAGCCGTAGAAGGGGCGCAGGTTCGCACCCGGGGTCACGGCGGTCTGCCAGGCCACGAAGGCCATGTCGAAATCGAAGCCCTGGCGCCGCTCGCTCCAGGTGGCGGGATCGACGAAGTCGAAGGTGGCGTCGATGCCCAGTCCGCGCAGGTTCTGCACGAAGGGGTCGAGGATCGGCTCGAGCGAGCGATTGTCATCGACGAGCGCGAGGCTCAGGAGCTCGCCTGCCGCGTTGCGGCGCATCCCGTCCTCGCCCACGGTCCAGCCCGCCGCGTCGAGGAGCGCGGAGGCGGCGCGGATCGCGCGGCGGTCCCGCAGAGTGGGCCCACCATTATAGGGCTCGTAGGCGGGCTCGGTGAAGATCGTCGCGGGCAACGCATCGCGGAACCGCTCGAGCAGCGCGAGCTCGGCGCCCTCGGGCAGGCCCACGGCCTGCATGTCGGTGTTCTCGAAGAAAGAATCCGTGCGACGGTAGGTGTTGTAGAACACCGTCTCGTTCGTCCATTCGAAGTTGAACGCGTATTCGATCGCCTGCCGGACCCGGATGTCCTGCAGCGCGGGGCGGCGCATGTTGTACCAGATGCCCTGGGCGTTGGAGGGCCGCGCATCGGGGAGAAGCATCTGCTGCACCTCGCCCCGCTCCGCGGCGGGGAAGCCGTACCCATTGGCCCAGTTCGCCGACCGAAACTCCACCCGCATGAGGTATTCGCCCGCGGCGAAGGCTTCGAGGCCCACGCTGTCGTCGGCGAAGTATTCGTAGGAGAAGCAGTCGAAATTGTTGCGGCCCACGTTCACCGGCAGGTCGGCGGCCCAATACTCCTCATCCCGGCAGAAGCGGATCGTGCGCCCGGGATCGGCCCGGTCGAGGAGGTAGGGCCCGGAGCCCAGCGGCGCCTCCATCCAGGTCTCGTCGAAGGGCGTCTCCTCGTCATAGAAGTGCTCGGGCAGGATCGGCAGCCCCGCGAGGCTCCCCGGGAAGGCGGTGCCCACCCCCTCGGCCAGTTCGAACCGGACGCGGTGCGGCCCCTGCGCCTGCACGCTGTCCACGTCCGACAGGAGATTGCGGTAGAACGGGTGCCCCTCCGTCCTGAGCATCTCGATGGTGAAGACGATGTCGGACGCCTCCAGCGGGTCCCCGTCGTGGAAGCGCGCCTCGGGCCGCAGGTTGAAGGTGACGTAGCTCAGATCCTCCGGGTACTCGATCGTCTCGGCCACGAGACCGTAGAGCGCCGTGGGCTCGTCATAGGCGCGCACCATGAGGCTGTCATACATGTGCACGGTCACCTCGGGCGCGCTGTCGCCCTTGATGATGAAGGCGTTGAGGCTGTCGAAGGTGGGCGTGCCGTAGAGCTGTCGCTGGCTCATGGTGCCGCCCCGGGGCGCGTCGGGATTGGCGTAGTCGAAATGCTTGAAATCGGCGGGATACTTGAGATCGCCGAAGGCCGAGTAGCCGTGACTGATGGTGACCTCCGCCCATGCGGGGAGCGCCACGAGGCAGAATAGCGGGATAGGCGTGAACTTCATGACGACCTCCTGTTTCCTCAGAAGGATCGAGCGAAGCCCCCCGGTGTCAAGCGCGCAAAGATCACCATTGGCGGCGCGGCGCGCGGCGCTCCCTCGTGGGCGGGGCTCTGCTCGATTTATGGTCGGTGGGTCTGCTCGGGCCGACCCCGAGCGGGACGGCCGGAGGCGCCGCAATAATGGGCACACCCGCACCCGCGCACCGTCATTGTGCGCGCGATACACCCCTTAATTGCAATCTATGCGTGGATGGGGCGCGTATTTCCACCATGTCAACCCGTACCGCGAAGAGATTTTCCCGCGATCCCGCGTCCAGGAGGAACGAGAATGCGCAAGACGCTACGCTTTTTGGCCGCCGCCCTCCGCGAGGGGTTCTGGGTCGCGCTCGCCGTCGCCATCGTCTTTGGCGGCGTCGTGGGCTTCCGCTACCTCGGTGAAAACCGCGAAGAGGTGGAGGCGGCCCCCGCCGAGCGTCCGATCACGCTCGTGGATACCGCCGATTTCATCCCCAACGACAGCCCGCTTCCGATCCGGGGCGAGGGCTTTGTCGAGCCGTTTCGCACGGTCGACGTCTCCGCGCCCGCCGGGGGGCGGATCGTTGCGCTCCATCCCTCCATCAGCGAGCTCAACGGGTTTTCCGAGGGCGATATCCTCGTGGAGATCGACGCCAGCAACGAACGCGCGCAGATCGCGCAGGCGCGCGCTGCCATCGCTGCCACCGAGGCGCGGCTCGAACTCCTCACGACGCAGCTCAACCGGGCGCAGAGTCTGCGGGAGCGGGACGCGGTGCCGCAATCCACGGTGGACGACCTGCTCGGCCAGAGGAACGAGGCCGCGGCCAATCTCGACGGCCAGCGCGCGAGCCTGATGACGGCGGAGGTCGCGCTCGAGAACAAGATCGTGCGCGCGCCCTTCGACGGCAAGGTGCTCACCAAGACTGCCGAAATCGGGAACGTCGTGGCGGGCGGCTCCGTCATCGCGCAGATCTACACCAATGATCGCATGGAAGTGGATATCCCCATCCGCGAGGCCGATGCGGCCCTCATCCCCGGTCTCTTCCTCGAACGCCGTGCCCCGGCCCATGTGAGCATCACCTTCGCCGGGTCCGAGAAGGAATGGTCGGCGGAGGTCGTGCGGGTCAATCCGTCGCTCGACCAGCGCACGCGCACGCTCACGGTGACGGTGGCGTTCCTTGAACGGATGGAAGCCGCGGAAGAATTCGCCGCGGGGCCGCCGCCCGCCCTGATCAACGCCTTTGCCCGGGTGGTGGTGGACGGGATCGAGCCCGCCGATACCTACGCCATCCCGTCCACGGCGCTCCGCGAGGACGGCACCAGCGTCTGGCTCTACCGCGACGGATTTCTCGCCGTGCATCCCGCCGCGCTCGTGCACGTGGATGGCGAGACGTCCTATGTCCGCATCACCGAGCTCGAGCCCGAGGACCGTCTGATCCTCACCGCCCTCAACGCGCCGCAGCCGGGCGAAGCGCTGCGGGACACGCGCCAGAACGTGCGGACCAGCCAAGTCATTGACTAGGTCCGGCGCCGCCCATCGTGCGCCGGGCTCACTCGCGGATCAAGGAGATCGGCCGTGAACGCTGCCATCAAATGGATGACCGAACACCCCGTGGCGGCCTGGCTGGCCATGGCGCTCGTCGTCGGGCTCGGCGGCTTCACGGCCGGCAACCTGCCGCAGAAGACGTTCCCGGAATTCGCGCTCGACAGCGTGTCGATCTCCGTGACCTATCCCGGCGCCTCCCCCACCGAAATCCAGGACAGCATCGTGCGTCCGATCGAGGACGAGTTGAGCGGCGTGGACGGGATCGACGACGTCACCGCCTCCATCAGCGAAGGGCGCGGCGGCGTCACCGTCACCTTCCTCGACGGCGAGGACATCGAGGCGAAGCTCGACGAGGTGAAGACCGAGGTCGAGGGTATCACGGTTTTCCCCGACGACGCCGACGACCCGGTCGTGGTGCGCGGCGACAATTCCACCCGCGTGCTCGAGATCGCCATCCATGGCGACGCCTCCGAGACGGTCCTGAAGGAAGAGGCGCGGCGCCTGAAGGACGAGCTCATCGCGCTCGACGGGATCTCCTTCGCCGAGGTCTCCAACGTCCGCGACTACGAGGTCTCCATCGAGGTGGAGCGCGACACGCTGCGCGCCTACGGCCTCACGCTCGCGGAGGTTGCCGAGATCGTGGGCGTGAACTCGCTGGAGCTGCCGGGCGGCTCCATCGACACCGAAAGCGTCGCCATCCCCATCCGCACCATCGGGCGCAACTACACGCGCTCGGATTTCGAGAACATCGTCATCCGGTCGAGCGAGCGCGGCGCGCAGGTCCTGCTGCGCGACGTGGCGACGGTGCGCGACGGGTTCGAGGACAGCGATCTGTCCTCCACCTTCAACGGCGACCCGTCGGTTTCCATCAACGTCTACCGCGTGGGCGACGAGCAGGTTCTCAACATCGTCGATGTGGCGCAGGATCACTTGCGCAGCTCCTACCGGCCCTCGCTGGAAGAGGGCATCAGCGCCACGGTGTGGCAGAACGAGGCTACGCAGCTCCGCTCCCGCATCGATCTTCTGACGAAGAACGCGGTCATCGGCCTCTCGCTCGTGGTGCTCTGCCTCGCGCTTTTCCTCGATATCCGGCTGGCCTTCTGGTCGGCCATGGGGATCGGGGTGAGCTTTGCGGGGACGTTCATCGTCATGGGCGCGATCGGGATGTCGATCAACATGATCTCGCTCTTCGGCTTCATCCTGGCCATCGGCATCGTGGTGGACAACGCCATCGTCGTCTCCGAGAACATCTACAAGAACGGCGAACGCGGGCGCGCGCCGCTCGAGGCCGCCGTGAAGGGGACGCAGCGCATCGCGGTGCCGGTGGTGTTCTCGACGCTCACGACCATCGTGGCCTTCTGGCCGCTCCTCCAGATGCCCGCCCCGCTCGGCAGCTTCCTCGGCGATATCCCCCAGGTCGTCATGATCGTGCTCTCGCTCTCGCTTCTGCAGGCGCTGCTGATCCTGCCGCGCAACCTCTCCACGCTGGAGATCGGGCCGACCTATCGCCCCAACATCGTGTTCCGCCTCCTCGGCGCGGTTCGCGGCGTGATCGACCGTGGGCTGAAGTGGTTCGTGCGCTACCCGCTCGATGCCATGCTGCGCTTTTGCGTGCGCCGCTTCCTCGTGCCCATCGCCTCCGTCATCGCGCTCATGGTGATCACGGTGGGCCTTCTGGCGCATGGCTATGTCCGCTTCTCGTTCTTCCCGGAAATTCAGGGCGAATTCGTCACCGCCGCCGTGGAGATGACGGACGGCACCACCTTCGAGCGCACAGAGGCCGTAGCCGAGGCCATGCGCGTGGCCTCCATCCGCGCGGGCGAACGCCTGCAGGAGCAACTGCCGGACGACGCGCCCGCGGTGCTCATAGGTCAATACGTCGTGGTGGGCATCGGCGCCGGGGGCGGCGGGCCCGAAGGCGGCGCCCCGCCCGTATCGCCCACGGTGGCGCAGGTCGTCGTCGAAGTAACGGAGGCCTCCCGTCGCGACTGGCAGACCTCCGATTTCGAGGCGCTCTGGCGCGAAGAAGTGGGACAGATCGCGGGCGTCAACACGCTCACCATATCCTCCTCGCTCGTCGATGCGGGCGACGCGATCTCCGTGGAGTTGTCGCTGCCGGAAGGAAGCGACATCACGCCGGTGGTGGAGGAGCTTCGCGAAGGGCTCGAGGGCATTCCGGGCGTCTTCCAGATCCTCGACGACAATTCCACGGGCAAGCTCGAATACACGCTCGCCCTCCGTCCCGAGGCGCGGCTCTACGGGCTCACCCTGCGGGACCTGGCCACGCAGACGCGCGACGGGTTTTTCGGGATCGAGGCCACCACCGTGCAGCGCGGCCAGGACAGCGTGGATGTCATGGTCCGTTTCCCGTCCCGGGATCGCGACAGCCTGGCCGACCTTCTCGACACGCGGATCGCCACGCCGGCGGGGGACTTCATCCCGCTCTCTGCCGTGGCCGATCTTAGCGAAGCGCTCGCCCCCTCCGAGATCACCCGCCAGAACGGGCGGCGCGTAACCACCGTCACCGCCGATGTGGACGAAAGCGCCATTTCCAACGGCGAGGCCAACCGCATCATCCGCGAGGAGCTCCTGCCACCCTTGGTGGAGGCCTATCCGGGGCTCAACGCCTCCTTCGGGGGCGAGCAGGAGACGCAGGGAGACGCGCAGGCCGCGCTGAGCCAGGCGCTCCTCATCGCGCTCTTTGTCATCTTCGCCCTCCTCGCGCTGATCTTCCGGAGCTTCGTGCAGCCGCTTGTGGTGATGGTCGCCATCCCCCTCGGCCTTATCGGGGCCGTGACCGGCCACGTGATCGTGGGCATCCCCCTGGGGCTCCTGAGCCTCTTCGGGATCATCGGTCTGGCGGGTGTCGTCATCAACAACTCCCTCGTGATGATCGACGTCTACAACGAGAACCTCGCCGACGGCATGACCGTGCAGGAGGCCGTCGTGGAAGGCACGAAGGATCGCTTCCGCCCCATCGTGCTCACGTCGATCACCACCTTCCTCGGTGTCTATCCCTTGATCATGGAGACCTCGCTTCAGGCGCAGTTCCTCGTGCCGCTGGCGGTCTCCATCGGCTACGGCGTCCTCATCGGGACGGGCGTGATCCTTTTCGCGATCCCCGCCGTGTTCATGCTGGTCCACCACGTCTCCTCGGGTGTCGCGGCGGTCTTTGGTGCCATCTTCAGCCGGCCGCCCCTCCCCGGTACCAAGTCGCGGGCCTATACGGCCGCCGAGCGGGGCAAGCCCGTCTCCGAGGTGACCCCGGCGGAATAGCGCCGCGCCCTCGCGACCCGCGTCTCGCGACGGCGGGGGTTACGAATAGGGCGTCTCCACCGGCCGCAGGGCCGAGGCATCGAAGGCGGCCATCTTGCGCAGCACCTCGATGACGCCGTCGACATAGGCCTCCGCCGTGGCGCGCCCCTTCTCCGCCGTGGCGAGATGGGCCTCGCCCGCCACACCCTCGGGATGCACGTCGGAGGCGATCCAGCCATGGGCGACCGGGCCCACGGGCGGGAGATCGCCCGGACCATGCGTCCAGCGGAAATCCCGCGCCTGCTTCATGTCCACCGTGTCGGGGCGGAAATGGAGCATGAGGGAGGTTTCGGTGTCCCCGCCATGGATGCCCTGCGCGGCCTCCTGCGCGCTGTAGAGACCCTCCGGCGTGCCCGTGGCCCCCCACCCCATCCGCACGCAATAGAGCCCGGCGCGCACCCGCAGTTCCCGCGCGACGATGGAGATGAGATCGGCATTGCCGCCGTGGGAGTTCACGATGAGAAGCTTCCTGACCCCGGCGCGCGCCACCGACAGCCCGATCTCCGTCCAGGCCCGGAGCGCGGTCTCCGCGGTCAGCGTGAGTGTCCCTGGCGCCCAGAGATGTTCGTTCGACTTGCCCACCGCCTGTACCGGAAGAAGGCGGATGTCGATGTCCTCGGGGCAGCGCTCGGCGAGCTGCGCGCACAGGCCCTCGTTGATGATCGTGTCGACCCCCACGGGCAGGTGCGGGCCGTGCTGTTCGATGGCCGCGGTGGGCAGGATGGCGATGGTGCGCGCGGGATCGATCCCGAGCGCCGTCGCGGGATGGTCGAGCCAGTGCCGTCTCATTCGGCGGGCGCGGGCTCTGCGACGCGGGGCGGGGCGTCGATCAGGCGGTCCATGGCGCGCCCGACCTTGTCGAGATGGGCCGCGAGCCGCGGGCGGGGCGTCGTATCCATGAGGTAATGCGCGGCGAAGACCTTCTTCGCGCGCCGCTTGAGGAGGAGGCCCACCCCGCGCATGAGCGTCCGGCGCCCCGGCGCGCCGATGAAACGCGTGAGCCAGTAATTCGCGCCGCAAGTGGTGAAGACGGCGAGCCGGTCGATATGCTGGAGCCCCGGCTTGATCGTCTCGCCCTCCGCCTGGGGCATCCGGAAGGCCACGTCGGGGATCAGCACCCGGTCGAGCCAGCCCTTGAGCATGGCAGGGAGCCCGTACCACCAGGTGGGATAGACGAAGATCAGCGCCGTGGCCCATTCGAGATCGCGCACATGCGCCTCCACCGGCGCGCGATTGGCCGGGCAATCGAGGTATCCCTGCCATTCAGGACCGCTCAGAACCGGTTCGAACCCCTCGGCGTAGAGATCGCGGAGCCGCACCTCGCATCCCGCCGCCTCGAGCCGCGCGAGCACCACGTCCCGCACCGCGGCGGTGAAGGAGGAGGGGCTCGGATGGCAGTAGATCACCAGGGCGCGCATGTCAGAAGGCCTCCATCTCCGTGCGGACCCGGGCGAGGAACGCCTCGCAGCCGGGCGATGTGATGTTGTTCATGTCGTATTGGGCGATGTATCTGACCTTCTCCGGCCGCACGGCCCCCCAGACCACGCGCGTCATCAGTTTCCGCGGCGGGTCTCCCGCCAAGAAGGCGCGCAGGCGCGTGGCGCCGTAGGTCGTGACGCTGGCGATCTTGCGCACATTGTCGAGGCAGGGGGAGAGCTTGCCGTCGGAGAGGTTGAAGACGACGCCGGGCAGCATCACCCGGTCGAACCAGCCCTTCAGGATGGCCGGGTAGCCGAAATTCCACACCGGGTGACAGAAGACCACCGCATCGGCCGCGCGAAGCCGGTCGACATAGCCCTGCACCGGAGCGGTGTTGAGCCCCGTGTCGTGGTAGTTGCGCCGCTCCTCGGCGCTGAGCACGGGGTCAAAGCCCTCGGCATAGAGATCGCAATCATCCACGTCCCAGCCCTTGGCGCCGAGCACGTCCACGACGATCCCGTGGGCCGCGGCGTTGAGGCTTTCGGCCACCGGGTGGGCGTAGATGACATGGGCCGTGGGCATGGCTATTCCGCCGCCGTCTTGGGCTGGAGGCCGGGCCAGACATACATCCGGTCATAGGACCAGTCGGGGTCGTCCCAGGCGATCATCTTGCCGGGATTGAGGAGCCCCTTGGGATCGGCCTCCTTCTTGAAGGCGAGCTGACGCGCATCCACCGATTGCCGCCCGCCCTCCTCCAGCGTGTAGCGGTGGGGATTGAAGTTCATCGCGCCCATCTCCTCGTGGATCGCCACGATCTCGTCGAGCCGCTCCTCGCTGGAGAAGTGCACCAGCGTGAGCCCGCCCAGCGCCACCTTCCCGTTCATGCGCGTGACCTCGATGTGCTGGAGCACTTCGGGGCTCAGCCGCTCTTTCACCGCCTTCACCAACGCGATGGGATCCTCGGTGCCGTAGGCGATCTGAAGATAGGTGATCGTGGGATCGACCTTGAGCGCGCGGAGTGTCGTGTGGTTCCAGCCGTATTCGAAGACGTGGCCGGGCCGGCGCGGCCACTCCGTTTCGCCATCGACATAGATGATGCGCGCGCCGGCATAGGCGTCCGTGAACGTGCGCCAGCCGTCCATGGCGTGGGGCGCCACCATGAGCGCGACGAGGGCCTCGCCCGCCTTCACATGGGGTGCGACGCGCTGGAAATAGTCCTGGGCGATCGGGGCCTCGAAGACCGTGGCGAGCTTGATCAGGAGCCCGTCGCAGGACGCCAGGTCGTAGGAATATTCCAGCGCCTCGTCGAAGTCGGGGAAGGCCACGAAGATGCCCTTCCAGTCATAGGCGGGCGCGAGGGGGATCTCGACCTCGGTGATGATGCCGTTCGTGCCGTAGGCGTGGGAGACGCGGTGGAGATCGTCGCCTGTGATCTCGAGCGTGCGGGGCTCGGCCTCCATCGTCACCACCCTGAGGCGGATGATGTTGCCGGGATCCCGGAGAGAGCCCCAGCGCACGGAGCCCACGCCGCCCGAGCCGCCCGCGATGAAGCCACCGATGGAGGCGGTGGCCCACGTGGAGGAATACATGCGGATTTCCTGCCCGGTCTCGCCCACGGCGGCGTCGAGATCCTTGAGGATGATGCCGGGCTCGCAGATGACGCGCCCGGGATGGATTTCCTTCACCGCGGTCATCCTGTCGAGGTGGAGGATGCAGCCGCCCGCCAGCGGCATCGCCTGCCCGTAATTGCCCGTCCCGCGCCCGCGGGTGGTGACCGGAACGTCATGGGCATAGCAGATGCGCAGGATCTCGATGACCTCCGCCTCGGACTTTGGCATGGCCACGAAATCGGCCACCACGTGGTCGAGCCGGTCCTTGAGAACAGGCGAATACCAGAAAAAGTCGCGGCTCTTGGCCTTGACGCTCTCCGGGTGGGTGTCGAGGTCGATCTGGGCGGCCTTTAGGGCCGCGCGGGCGGTGTCAACGGTCATGAGGCCTCCATTAGCGGGTCGAGCTCGGCATAGTCCGGCAGGGTTCTGTCGATAGGCTTGCCGCCCCGGAGCACGATGCGATCGGCCTGCGGGCGCGCGAAGAGCTCCGTCCAGGAGCGGGCGTTGCAGATCACGAGGTCGGCGGGCGCGCCGGGCGCGAGGCTCGGCGCATCGAACCCGCAGGCGGCGGCGGGCGCGGTCAGGACCGACCGGATCCAGTCGATCTCGGAATGGTCGAGATGCCCGATGCGCGTCGCCTCGCGCAGCACTTCGAGCATGTCGAGGTCGCCATAGGCGTAGAAGGGATCGCGGGTGTTGTCGGAGGCGAAGCTCACCGGGATGCCGCGCGCCACCATTTCATGGACGAGCGTGATGCCGCGCAGGCGCGGCGTGCGCGCGCCGTGGCGGTCCTGCAGGTAGAGATTGCACATGGGCAGGCTCACCACGTGGAGCCCGGCCTGCGCCACGAGGTCGAGCGTCTGGAGCGCCACGCGGTCCTCCATGGCCGAAAGCGAGCAGAGATGGCCCACCGTGACGGGCCGTTCGAAGCCGCGGGCGAGAACCGTGCGCGCCACATCGGCGAGCGTGTTCACGGAAGCGTCCATCGTCTCGTCCACGTGGAGGTCAACGGCGAGCCCGCGCGCCTCGGCGGCCTCGAAGAAGGCGTCGAGCTGGTCCTGCAGGTCGGCGCTGGGATAGGTGACCATCCCGAGCACGCCGTCCCGCGCGCCCGCGACGAGGTCCGCGGTGGCCTGGAAATCATCCTCCAGCGCGTAGGGGCAAGCGCAGAGGCACGCCGCCTGGAGCGCGATCCGGTCCGCCCAGTCCGCCTGCACCTCCGCGAAGACGCCCCAGCTGATGGCGTCCTGCGGCGCGTGGCTGTCGAGATGGGTCCGGATGGCGGAGGTGCCGTGGGCGTAGGCGCCGCGCAGGGCGAATTCCATGCGCGCGCGCACGTCCTCGGCGGACCAGCGCGCCTCGGCATCCGCGCGCACGGCGCCGAGCGCGCCTTCGAAGCTGCCGTTCGGGTTGGGCGCGCGTGCCCAGATATGCCCCTTGTCGAGATGTGTGTGCATGTCGACGAAGGTGGGAAAGACCATGGCCCCGCCCATGTCCACCCGGGCGGCCATGGCGGTCTCCCCGGCCACGATCCTGCCGTCCTCGAGCGAGAGGCTCCCCCGTGTCATGCCCGCCTCTCCGGTCAGACAGGCCGCGGGCAGCGTCACGTTCTCGAGCCGAACAGGTCCTTCCGGCAATTGCGGCAGGGGCATCGCTATTCTCGCTTCAAGGCCGATTCATGCCATTTGCGCAGCGCGAGATGGGCGATGAGGGACGTGGTGGCGTAGATGATCACGCCGGTGGCCGCAATGAGCAGCAACGCGGCGAACATGCGCGGGATCTGGAGCCGGTAGCCCGCCTCCAGGATGCGGAAGGCGAGGCCCGACCCGATCCCGCCGGTGCCCGCGACATACTCCGCCACCACCGCCCCGATGAGCGCGAGGCCGCCCGCGATCTTGAGCCCGCTCAGAAAGAACGGCAGCGACGAGGGCAATTGCAAATAGATGAGCCGCTGCACCCGGTTCGCCCGGTAGATCGTGAAGAGGTCCCGCAGGTTGTGATCGGCGCTTTTGAGCCCGAGCGCGGTATTGGCGAGGATCGGGAAGAAGGCCACGATCCACGCGCAGAGCAAAAGCCCGATGAGCCGGTTTTCCACGTAGATGAAGATGAGCGGCGCGATGGAGACGATGGGCGTCACCTGCAGGATCACCGCGAAGGGCGAAAACGACATCTCCGCAAAGCGCGAGAGCGAGAAGAGCACCGCGAGCCCCACCCCGCCGATGACCGCCACCGCGAGCGCGAGGCCCGTGATCTGGAGCGTCACGAGCAGCGATTGCGACAGCGTCCCCCAATCCTCCACCAGCGTGGCGATCACGAGGCCCGGGCGGGGCAGGATGTAGGGCTCGATCTCGTTCCAGACGACGAGCCGGTCCCAGCCCCAGACCGCCAGCGACATGACCGCCAGGGGGATCACGTATTTCGCGATCTCCTCGATGCGGCGGCGGCGCGCGCGGCGCTCCTCGTCGGCGTCAAAGAGCGGTCCGCTGCCGCGCTCCGGGAAATCGGATGCGGTCTGAGATGTCTCGGTGATCGTCATGCCACGAGGCCCCCCTCCGGATGCAGCGACGAGTTGAGCGTATCGGATGTGAGCCGCGCGACCTCCCCGTAGCGCTTCGACGTGCGCCAGCCGAGGCCGCGGGGATAGGGCTCCTCGACGCCGATCTCTTCGATGACGCGGCCCGGACGGGCGGCCATGACGAGGATGCGATCGGAGAGGAAGACGCTCTCGAACACCGAATGCGTCACGAAGATCACGGTGGCCCCGGTGCGTGCCTTAAGCGCGAGGAGGTCGTCGTTGAGTTTTTGCCGGGTCATTTCGTCGAGCGCCGCGAAGGGCTCGTCCATGAGGATGAGCCGCGGCCCCGTGACCATGGCGCGGGCGATGGAGACGCGCATCTTCATGCCGCCCGACAGCTCCCGCGGATAGCTCTTGGCAAAGCTTTCGAGCCCCACCAGCGCCAGCGCCTCGTGGATGCGATCCCGGACCGAGGCAAAGCTTTCGCCGCGCAGCCGGAACGGCAGGTAGACATTTTTCTCCACCGTGGCCCAGGGCATGAGCGTGGGCTCCTGAAAGACGACGCCGATGTCGTTGGCGCTCGCCTCGCCCTCCCATTCGATGCGCCCGAGCGTGGGCGGCATGAGCCCGGCGATGAGGCGCAACGCCGTGGATTTGCCGCAGCCAGAGGGCCCGAGGAGGGAGATGAAATCGCCCTCCCGCACCTCCACCGACATGCGCCGGAGCGCTACGACACCGCCGTTGAAGGTCTTGTCGATCTCGCGCATGCGCATGATCGTAGGACGGGCGCCCTTGGCCCCCGTCCCGTCGATGTCCCTTGCCGATGCGCCGAACTCCATGGCCTGTCTATTCCGGCCGCAGCTCTAGACCGAGGCCCTGATTGATGAAGCTGAGATCATAGGCCTTCGTGAAGTCAAGCCCCGCGGGCAGCACGCCCGCCTCCACCATGTTGTCGTAGAAGCTCTCGGAACGCTCTTCCGTCATCGCGCCGATGCCGAGCTCCAGCGTGTCGCCCGAATCCACGATGCCGTTTTCGATCATGGCCGCGATGGCGAAATCGATCTTGTCCTGGGTCATGTCCGGGTTGTCGGCGAGGATGAGCGCGTTGGCGCCGGCGTTGTCACCGTAGAGGTAATTGTACCAGCCGAGGATGGAGCCCTCCACGAAGCACTTCACCACCTCCGGGGTCTCGTCCACGACCTCCTGCTTCGTCTGGATGGTCGTGGAATAGGCGTTGTATCCCGCATCAGCGATGAGCCAGACATCGACCTCGATCCCCGTCTCCTGCAGGATCGCGTAGGGCTCGGACGAGAGATATCCCTGTTGCGCGCTGTTTTCGTTGGCGATGAAGGGCGCGGAGTTGAACGTGTAGGGCTGCCGATTGTCGTCGCCGAAACCGTAGGCCGCCTTCATCCATTCGTAGTAGGTCGCGGCGTCCTGCACGATCATGCGCAGGTCCCTGAGCTCCTCGAAGCTCGACACCTTGCCCGGGTGGGACATGATCACCTGCGGATCCTTCTGGAAGGACGACATGACGTTGAGGATGGGCAGGCCCTCCTCCACGGCGAAGTAGGCGTCGAGATGCCCGCCCATGTAGAAATCGATGCGCCCGGCCAGCATGAGCGCCTGGTTGTTCACTTGGGGACCGCCGGGCAGGATCGTGACGTCGAGCCCGCAGGCCTCGTAGGTGCCGTCCGCCACGGACTGGTAGAACCCGCCGTGTTCGGCCTGCGCCACCCAATTCGTGCCGAAGGTCACCTCCGTGAGGTCCTGGGCAAGGGCGGCGGGCGCGGTGGCGGTAATGGCGAGGCCCGCGGCGAGGCGCAGGCGTGTCTGGTGTGGCATGTGAAATCCCCCTGAATGCATCGCCCGATGTTCCGATTGTCTTTGCCCTGTCACCAGCGGGACGCAGGCGCGGCACCCCTTGTGGCGGTGAAGCGCTCATTCCTTGGGCGGAATCTTCGGGCTCTGCGCGAATTTGAGGCTCCGCGCCACGTGCGGCGTTGCGCGCGCACGCCCCGTCGATCTGCTAGGACCGAGGCAAAGCCCGTTCCGACGCCACAGAAAGGCCCGGCCATGACACCGCTCACCGCGCGCGATATCGCGCAGCCCTTCGGCGCGTATTCGCACGGCGTAACGATCCCCTCGGGATGGCGCATCGCCGTCACGTCGGGCCAGCTTCCGGTCACCGCATCGGGAGACACGCCCGGCGGGATCGCCGCGCAGGCTGCGCTCTGCTTAGAAAACTGCGGCGCCATCCTCGCCGAGGCCGGCATGGGGCCGGGGGACGTCTTCCGCATCGCGGGTTTCGTCACCGATCGGGCGCATTTCCCGTCCTACATGGCCGCGCGCGATGCCTGGCTGGGGGCGCAGGTCGCGCTGCCCACCTCCACCCTCGTGATCGTCACCGGCTTCACGAGACCCGAATTCCTGGTCGAGGTCGAGATCTGGGCCGCGGCACCCTGACCGCGATCCCCGACCGCGATCCCCGACCGCGATCCTTGACGGGGGCGGAGCCGCGAAATCAGGCCGACACGGCCTATCTCCATTTATTTTTGAGAATGCTTCGCAAGTGCATTGAAGTTGCGAATGCTTCGCACTACCTTTCGCAACGCGAGAGCGCGCACGCTCGGTGACGGGAGATGAGGCATGCGGACCACCAAACGAGGCATTCTGGCCATTGCAGCCTCCTGGGCTGCCCTGACCCTCTCCGCGCCCGTTTTCGCGGAGGAGCGCCTGACCGTGGTGGCCACGACCGGCATGATCGCCGATGCCGTCCTCGAAGTGGGCGGAGAACTCGTGGATGTGGAGGCGCTCATGGGCCCGGGCGTCGACCCCCATGCCTATCGCCAGACCCGCACGGACATCACGGCCATGGTGCAGGCGGACCTCGTTCTCTGGAACGGGCTCTTCCTCGAAGCGCAGATGGAGGATTTCCTCCGCGAACTGGGCGAGACCAACCGCGTCGTCGCCGTGGCCGAGGCCCTGCCGGACAACCTCCTCATCGGGTCCGAGGATTATGCAGGCCGCTACGATCCGCATGTCTGGATGAACCCCAACCTCTGGTCGCGGGTGGTGCTCACCATCAGGGACGCGCTCATCGAGGCGCATCCGAAGGGCGAGGCCGTGTTCACCGGCAATGCCGATGCCTACCTCGCCCAGGTGACGGCGCTCGCGCGCTACACGACCGAGGTCCTGTCCTCCGTGCCGCCGGAGAGCCGTGTCGTGCTCTCGGCCCATGATGCCTTCAACTATTTCGGCAGTGCCTACGGCTACGAGGTGCTCGGCATCCAAGGCATCTCCACGGAGTCGGAGGCCGGGCTCCAGCGCATCGGCGACCTCGTCGACATGTTGGTGGAGCGCGATATCGGCGCCGTCTTCGTCGAGACCTCGGTTTCCGACCGCAACGTGCGCGCGCTCATCGAAGGCGCGCGGGCCCGGGGCCACGAGGTGGTCATCGGCGGCGAGCTCTTCTCCGACGCCATGGGAGAACCGGGGACCTACCGGGGCACCTATATCGGCATGATCGATTCGAACGCGACCACCATCGCCGCGGCCCTCGGCGGCCAGGTGCCCGAAGATGGCATGCAAGGATTGCTGAACTGATGCTGCTGGAAAAACCCTTCTTCGCCGGACCCTCGGTCGCGACCGACAACGGCGCACGCGTCGATATCGACGGCGACCGCGAGACGGCCGCGCTTTCGATCCGGGGGCTCACCGTGTCCTATGGCCAGAAGCCCGCGGTGTTCTCCGTCGACGCGGCCTTTGCGGCCGGGGCCATGACGGCCATCGTGGGCCCGAACGGCGCGGGTAAATCCACGCTTCTGAAGGCCGCGCTCGGCCTCGTTCCGCGCGTCTCGGGGGAGGTCATGGTCTTCGGCCAGCCGATGGAGACAGTGCGCGACCGCGTGGCCTACGTCCCCCAGCGCGCGAGCATCGACTGGGATTTTCCCACCACGGCCATCGACGTCGTCGAGATGGGTCTCTACCGGAAGGTGGGTCTCCTCGGCCGGCTCTCGACCCCGATGAAGGCGCGGGCGATCTCGTGCCTCGACCGGGTGGGCATGGCCGACTTCGCCACGCGCCAGATCGGCCAGCTCTCCGGCGGGCAGCAGCAGCGGGTGTTCCTCGCCCGCGCGCTGGCGCAGGAGGCCGACCTCTATCTCCTCGACGAACCCTTCGCGGGCGTGGATGCCGCCACCGAGCGCACGATCGTGGCGGTGCTCCAGGGGCTCCGGGACGAGGGCAAGGCGGTGGTGGCCGTGCACCATGACCTCTCCTCGGTGCGCGCGACATTCGACGATGTGCTGCTGATGAACCTGCGCCGCGTGGCCCAGGGCCCCGTGGAGACGACATTCACCACCGCCGCGCTCCAGGCGGCCTATGGCGGGCGCCTTGCGGCCACCCACCTCTCCGAGCTCGCGCACGCGGTCGGAGCCGGATGACACCCTTTCTCGACGCGCTCTTGCTGCAGGCGGGCTACAATGCGGCGCTCGTGGCGGTGGGCGCGGCGCTGCTCGGCTGCGCGGCGGGGGCGTCGGGCGCCTTCCTCTATCTGCGCAAGCGCGCGCTCATTTCCGACGCGGTGGCCCATGCGACGCTCCCCGGCGTCGTGCTGGCCTTCATGCTCATGGCCGCGCTCGGCGGCGACGGACGGAGCGCGCTCGGCCTCATGGCGGGCTCCGCGGCCACGGCCTGGATCGGGCTGCTGGTGATCGGCTGGATCACGCGGCGCACGCGGCTCTCAGAGGACACGGCCATCGGCGCGGTGCTCGGCGTCTTCTTCGGCCTGGGCGTCGTGCTCCTGACGGTGGTGCAGACCATGAGCGCGGGCCGCCAGGCGGGGCTCGAGAGCTTTCTGCTCGGATCGACGGCGGGGATGCTCTTCGAGGATGCGGTGGTGATCGCCATCGGCGGGTCCATCGCAATGCTCGTGACATGGGTCCTCCGGCGCCCGCTGACGCTCGTGGCCTTCGACAGCGGCTATGCCGCCTCGCTGGGCTATGACGTGCGCCGGATCGACCTTCAGATGATGGGCCTCGTCCTCGCCGTGACCGTCATCGGGCTCAAGCTCGTGGGCCTCATTCTGATCGTGGCCATGCTCATCATTCCCCCCGTCACCGCGCGCTTTTGGACCGAACGTTCCGGGCGCGTGGTCTGGATCGCCGCCGCCTTCGGCGCAGCATCGGGCTATGGGGGGGCCGCGCTGTCCGCCTCGGCCCCGAACCTCCCGACCGGCCCGATCATCGTCCTCGTGGCCGCGGGGTTCTTCACGGCGTCGCTCCTCTGCGCGCCGGGCCGCGGCGTTCTGGCCGCGGTCCTGCGCCACCGGCGGTTCCAGCAGCGGGTGCATCTGCGGCAGGGGCTCCTGGCGCTCGCGGCGCAGCATCCCATAAGGGAGGCATACACGATCCGCCTGCTGGCCCGGCTAGGGCTCGTCCGCAAGGACGGCGTCGCCACCGCCGAGGGCCGCGCCCGCGCCGCCAAGGTCGCCCGGGACGAACGCCGCTGGGACATCGCGCGGGATCTCCACATTGCCTCAGGCGTCGCCGGGCGCTACGACGGCCTGACCCCGATCGAAGACGTCTTCACCGCCGACGAGATCGCGGAATTCGACCGGCGGCTCGGCCCGCCCGCGGCCGCGGGGGGTCCGTGATGGGCGCCGATTTCGTGCAGTTCTCGCTCACCCCGATCCTCATCGGCATTCTGTCGGGCATCGCCTGCGCGCTGCCGGGCAACTTCCTCATCCTCCGGCGTCAGGCGCTCATCGGCGACGCCATCAGCCATGTCGTCCTGCCGGGGATCGTGGTGGCCTTCGTGATCACCGGCACGGTGGCCGCGATGCCAATGCTCCTCGGCGCGGCGGCGGCGAGCGTGGTGGCCGTGATCCTCATCGAGGCGGTCAAACGGCTCGGACGGATCGAGGCCGGCGCGGCCATGGGTGTCGTCTTCACCACCATGTTCGCCGCGGGCGTGCTGCTGCTCGAGCAGACGGATACGAGCGCGGTCCATCTCGACGTCGAACATGCGCTCATGGGCAACCTCGAATCCCTGATCTGGTTTCGCGCGGAAGGCTGGCAGTCCCTTGTCGATCCGACCGCGCTCGCAACGCTCCCCGAAGAGCTCTGGCGCATCGCCGCGGTCTGCGCGCTCATCGTGCTCTTCACGGGCGTCTTCTGGCGCTGGCTCAAGATTTCGACCTTCGATGAGGGCTTTGCCCACACGCTGGGGATCCCCAGTGTCGCCCTGGGCATCGGGCTAGTGATTTGCGCGGCCATCGCCGCGGTGGCCGCCTTCGATGCGGTGGGCTCCATCATCGTCATCGCCATGTTCATCTGCCCGCCGGCGGCGGCGCGGCTCATGACGGACCGGCTCGAGCATCAGGCGTGGTGGTCGGTGGGCTTTGCAACGCTGTCAGCAATCCTCGGCTACGTGCTGGCCGGGTACGGGCCGCTCTGGTTCGGTGCCAAGGACGCGGTGAGCGCAGCGGGCATGATCGCCGTCGTCTCCGGAGCGATCCTCGCGCTGGCCTGCCTCTTTGGTCCGCACCGGTCTCGCCTGGATGCGGGCCCGCCGGAACGGACAGGCCCGTCCTGAGCCGCGCGCAGGGGCCCTGGGACTTTCCGCGACCGTGCCGCGCGTTTCGGAGGCAAGTGATGCGGGAGCCATGAGATAGGTGACGAAGGCGCGGGTGTCGCGTCAGAGTCCGTTCTGTCCCAGCGGCTCGGGCTCCTCGGAGGTCTCTAACATGGCAGCGCTTTTCTGCGAGGAGTGACCCCGCCGCAGATCAGGCGTGCCATGCAGACCTAAGGGAAGTGTCCGGCTCTGCCTGCGCGCGGTCAGTTGACGTCGCTCATGTCCGGCTTCGCGGGCTCTGCCGGTTCCACGAGGCGCACCCCCTTGGGCGCGCGTGCCATCTCCGCGCAGGCCCCGATCATGCGGTCCGTCGCCAACCACTCCACATGCTCTTCGATCGCCTTCAGGCGCGCGTCGATGGGCTCGGACACGCGGTCGGCGCGCGGCCCGGACGCAAGGAGGCGCGCCGCAAGCCAGCCAATTCCGGTCGACGCGGCGGCGATGCCTCCACAGAGTGAAATCAGTGCAAACGCGGTCATGTCCTGCCTATGTTTCCAGTGCCTCGAAATCTCGGAAAAAGGCCTCGGCAATGCGTTCGGCATCCACCGGGTACGAGCCGTCCGCGATTGCGGTCTTGATCCGGTCCACCCGCGACGCATCGAAAGGCGGCGGCGCCTCGGCGAGGGCGGCGGAGGCCTTCGTGGCGGCGTCGCTGAGCGAGGCGGCGTCCTTTGCCCCGGCCGAGGAGGCGACCGGGGCGATGCGCTCCTCCGCTTGACCCGCGCGAACGGGCGCATCGGCAGCTCGAAGCCGGGAGGCATTTCCTGAGTTAATCGGGTCGACCACGCGCTATTCCTTCCTGCAGCGCTGAGAGCTGCGCCTACAATTCAAAACGGCCGATGGTGCGCGCATGTTAGGGCGAATGCGGATCTTGTTGCGCGCGATGACCTCGCCATGGACCGTGCGGCCACTGCGCGCGTTCAGCGCACCGATGACCTCCCCGATCTGCGCGGAGGCCCGGGCGATCCCCGCCGTCTCTATGACCACCAATCCCATGTCCATGACGAGCGTCACCGGCGCGCCTTCCTCGACCCCCCAGTCCGGCGCGAGGTGACGCGCCAAAAGAACCTGTCCCGCCCCGAGATTGGCCCTCAGCCGGCGCCCGAGCGCCTCCTCGGGGACGGTGAGGGCGCCGGAGACGCGGCGGGCCGGGGCGGGTGCGAGGTCCAGGTGGTTTTCGTGGAGAATTGTGCCCCGGGCGAGGCTCACGCGCAGGATGACATGGCTCTGCGGGTGCGCCGCCTCCGGGCTCAGCCCGCCGCGCGCGCCGCGCAGACCGGTACCGATCCGAACGGTGCGACGCCAGGCCGGGCGGGCGCAGATCACCTCCACGGCCTCCCATGTGGGTGACACGGGCGCGATGTCCGGGGCCCCGTCGCAGGGGGGAAATGCGCGGGCGGGCGAGACCATGGCCACGCCGGCATGGCCCGCCTCGGAGACCGCTCGGTCGATGCGACCGATGACGTCGGAGGCCGCCGGTCCCTGCACCAGCGCCAAGGCGCAGGCAAGCATCACGCACAGACGTTTCATCCGGGGGCGCCCAGGAACTGCACCCGACGCCCCGCCAGGGACGCCGCCGGTTGCGTGGGATCGAGGGGCCGGAGCACGGCCGCGCGCGCGTCGAGGGACACGACCTCCAGCAGCGCGAAGCTCTCCCTCGGGTCGTCGAGGAACGCGAGCGTCGAGCGGCTCAGGCCGTGCACCCGCCCGAGGTTCACCCGGAGATGCTTGCCCGCGAGGCGAAGCCGCGCCTCCGCGGGCCGGCAGGCGAGCTCATCGAGGAACACGCGCACCTCCCGGCTCAAGCTCTCGAGGAGGCGGGCCTCGGCCCGCGGACGACGCGCATTGCTCACGAGCGCCATGAGCCCGTCGTCGGACGCGCGCGCCCGACGTTTGAATTGCCGCTCGAGGACCTGCCCGTCCGCGCGGGTGAACCTCACGGCGAGGGTGAGCGTCGTGCGCGCACCGCGGCCTTCGATGGCGACCCGCAGATTGACGGCGGCGTTGCCCGCGCCAAGGGCCGCGCGCACGCCTTGAAAGAGCGTGCCGTAGTCGAGCGCGGGCGCCACGCGGGGGCGTTGGGGTGCGGCGAAACTCTCCACGGTCACGGCGGGATGGTCGCGCAGCACGTCCAGCGTGCGGTTGACGATTTCCTGCGCGATCGGACCTGTCCAGGCCTGCGCCTGAGGGGGCACGAAGATCTCCGGCGGCAGGATGTCGACGGTGAACCTCTGTCGCGCCGCGCAGACCTGCGCCCCGCGCGGCCCCACCAGAGCGCGCACGCGCACCCGCCAGTGACCGTCAGACGCCCGGGAGGATACGAGCTCGTAGCGGAGGACGCGCCCCAGGGGGCGCAGGATCGACACGTCCGAGACGATGCGCGCATTCTGCACCACAGTGTGCCCGTCAAGGGACGCGCCCCCTGCGAGGGCCGCGGAAACGAGCGCCTCGCCCAGCGCGCGCTGCCGCGCGCTGTCATGGTCCGTCGCAGAGTGGATGGCCGAGAGCCCCTCCGCCTCCACCCACACGGCCTCGCTCCCGTGGGCCATGCTGGCCAAGAGACACCAGAGCGCGATCGCGAGCCGCATGTCAGCCCCCGAGGCGCGCCGCGCGCACGATGTAGGAGACGACATCCGGGTCGAGGCTGAGCACGACCTCGTAGCCGTCCGATCCCTTGGGGGTGATGCGCACGGTGCGGGCGCCTCGGATCTCGCCGGAGACGACCCCCCGCAGGCGATCGGTGGTCACCACGGCCTTGCCGACGGTGGTGTCTGCGGTGATGGCGATGCCGTGCACCTGCTCCGTCAGGTCGCGCAACGCCTCGAGCCGCGCGGCGCGGATGGCGTTGAGCCGCCGCTGGTTCATCGACGCGCCGGGCTGTTTCGACACCTGCGACAGGCCGCGTCCCTCGATCGGAGGAAGAACCGGAGCCGCGGCGAGCGCGAGGCTGGGCGTCGGGCGGCTCACCGGCTCCAGATCGTCCTTCATCGTCGCGAGCGAGGCCGTCCTCGGCTGAACGACACCTGGAAGCGCCTCGAGGGCGCTCATCACGGGCATGCAGCCCGCCGTGGCGCACACGGCGAGGAGGAGCATGAAGAGGGTGAAAGAGCTTCGGCGCATGGGGGTCTCTCGGGTCCGCTTGGTCGAGGGGAGCGCTGCAAAGCCCATGCCATTCCGGCAGCAAGGCCCATGCCGTTTCGGCACGCAACCGGGGAGGCACATGGCACGGCACTTGCTGCGCCACTGCGTGAGGCGTTTCGAGGGGGACCTGCCTGATGGCCACGCTTTCGCCGGGCATCCTGACATCGCGGACCGGGGCCTATCTCGGGTCGAGCCTCCTGCCCGTGGGCATTCTGGCGGTGGTTGCCATGATGGTGCTGCCCCTCCCGCTCGCGCTCCTCGACACGTTCTTCGTGCTCAACATCCTGTTGTCGCTTCTGGTGCTGATGGTGGCCTTCTACAGCTACCGGCCGCTCGACTTTTCGTCGTTCCCCTCGGTCCTGCTCATCGCCACGGTCCTGCGCCTCGCGCTCAACGTGGCATCGACCCGCATCGTGCTCACCTCGGGGCACGAGGGCAGCGGAGCCGCCGGAAAGGTCATCGAAGCCTTCGGAAACTTCGTCATCGCCGGGAACTTCGCGGTGGGGCTCGTCGTCTTCGTGATCCTCGTGATCATCAACCTCGTCGTGATCACCAAGGGCGCGGGCCGCGTCTCGGAGGTTTCGGCACGCTTCACGCTCGACGCCATGCCGGGCAAGCAGATGGCGATTGATGCCGACCTCAATGCGGGCCTGATGACGCCCGAGCAGGCGCGCGAGCGGCGCGCCGAAGTGAGCGAGGAAGCGGACTTCTACGGCGCCATGGACGGCGCGTCGAAATTCGTCAAGGGCGACGCCATCGCCGGCATCCTGATCCTTCTGGCCAACATCATCGGGGGGATCGCCATCGGCACGGCGCAGCACGGTCTGGGCCTCTCGGCGGCGGCGGAGACCTATGTCCTGCTTTCCATCGGCGATGGCCTTGTGGCGCAAATCCCTTCGCTGCTCCTGTCGATCGCCACCGCCGTCATCGTCACGCGGGTGGCCTCCACCAATGACATGGCCGATCACATCGGCTCCCAGATCGGACTGCACCGGGCCTGGGTGCCCGTGGCGGTGGTGCTTGCCATCATGGGGCTCATCCCTGGGATGCCGAACCTCCTCTTTCTCGCGGCCGCCGCCATTGCCGCGGGCGTGGCATGGATGACCCGAGAGCAGCTCGCGGAGGGCCCGCCGACCGGCGGCGCATCCGCAGTCGCGCCAGCGCAGGGACGCGCCGCGCTCCCCGCGCCCGAGGCCGGGAGCGCCGACGCGCCGGGAGCAGATGACAGCAGCATTCGGCCCGAGGACGTCACCGACTACGCACCCATCACCCTTCAGATCGGGCTCGGTCTCATCCCGCTCATCGAAGGCGGCACGCCCGGCGGGCTCGTGAACCGCATCACGGGCATCCGACGCGACGCGTCCCGCGCCATGGGCTTCGTCATCCCGGGCGTGCGCATCCGCGACGACATGGGGCTGCCCACCAATGGCTACCGCATTCGCATCCGGCAGGCCGCCGTCGCCGAGGACACCGCCTACCCGGACCGCAAGCTCGCCCTGCCCGGGGCCACGACCACGCGGCGCCTGCGCGGGGTCGAGGTGAAGGACCCCTCTTTCGGCATGGACGCGGTGTGGATCCAGCCCCACCAGCGCACCGAGGCCGAGGCGGACGACTACGTCGTGGTGGAGCCGGACTCGGTCATCGCGACCCATGTGAGCCAGATCCTCTACACCCATGCGGCGGACCTCCTGGGCTCCGACGACGTGCAGGACCTGCTCGACAATCTCGAGCGCACGGCACCCACGCTCCTGTCCTCGGTCGTGCCCAATCTGGTGCCGCTCCATACCCTGACCGCCGTGCTCCGCGCGCTGCTGCGGGAGCGGATGCCCATCGCCGATCTTCCCCGCATCCTCGAAGACCTCGCGGCGCTCTCAAATCGGGAGGCCGAGCCCGCGCATCTGGCCGAACATCTGCGCCCGGCGCTTGCGCCTCAGCTCCTCGAACAGATCGCACCGCTGAAATCTCCGATCCCGCTCGCCACGCTGGCCCCGGACCTCGAGGAACTGCTGCTGCGATCACAGCACGAGACGGCGGGGCTCCTCGTAGATCAGGCTCTGTCGCGTCGCATCCTCGGCGATATCGCGGCAGCTCAGGAAACGGCGGCGGCCAAGGGGCACCGCGCCGTCATCGTCACGGCCGCGGCGCTCCGCCGGGCCTTCTCCGCGTTCCTGCGCAGCCATGGAAACGACACCATCGTGATGGGTGTCCAAGAGCTTCCCGAGGCGCGGAAGGTGGAGATCCTCGCGACGATCGGCTCCGGCACCGCGGCCCCGGCACCGGCGGGCGAAACATCACCCACAGGACAAGAAGGATAACCGGGCATGGGAACGCAGAGCTTTTTTGCCGATGACGCAGTGACCGCCCTCGAACTTGTCGAGCGGACGTTCGGGTCGGACGCGCTGATCCTTTCGGTCGATTGGACCGATGACCGGGTGGAGGTGAGGGCGACCGATGCCTCCGCAGCGGGCGGTCGGCAAGCAGGAGAGGCCGCGCCGTTCCGAAAGACCGGACACGCGCCCCGGCGCCCCGGCTTTCTCGAACCGGGTCGCCCGAGCCCCTTTGATCGCGCGCTTGGCGCAGACCCGGCCCAAGGGCAGGATCGGCCCGACCGACCGCCTGCGCCCGCGCCCACGGGCGCGCGGTTTTTCCGGAGCAGCCTCGCGCAGCCGGACCTCACCGCCAAACCGCACTTTCGCAGCGCCCGCGACAGGTTCGCGCGACGCCAAGGCGCACAATGATCGCACCCCAAGGCTACCGGGAGCAGACGCCCTCGCCCGAGCGGCTGGTGGAGGAGCACATGTCGCTCGTCCACAGGCTCGCCTGGCATTTTCACGGGCGGGTGGGCCGCTTCGTCGAGATCGATGACCTGATACAGGCAGGCTATGTCGGCCTGGTGGAGGCCACGTCCCGCTACACGGTCCAAGACGGCGTGAGCTTTGGCGCCTATGCGGCGATCCGGGTGCGCGGGGCCATCCTAGATGCTCTGCGCCGGAATTCGAACCTCTGCCGGAAGACGGTCCTCATGCGCCAGACGGTTGCCAGGGCCCGCAGCAAACTGACCCAGCGTCTGGGGCGCGAGCCGGTTCAGGAGGAACTGGCCGCGGAGGTGGACCTGACGCTCAGGGAGCTGCAGGACTGGGAGGCGCGTTTCCAGGTGAACGAGCTGCAATCCCTCGACGAGATCTACACGGATCATTCCCTGCTCTTCGGCGATCTCGCCGCGAGCCCGGAGCGCCAGACAGAGCTTGCAGAACTCAAGGCCTTGCTGCGCGCCTCCATCGCGGAGTTGCCGAAGCGCGAGGCCCTGGTGCTTCAGCTCTGCTACGTGGAAGAGCTCAATGTCTACGAGATGGGCGCGGTGCTCGGCGTCACGCCGGGCCGCGTCTCCCAGCTCAAGAAGGCCGCCATAGACAGGCTCCGCAAGTCGATGGCGGCCCGGCTCGGTGAGCCTGACACGTAGGACCCGTCAGGGGCGGTCGCGGTTGTAGGCGTCCATGAGGTCTTCGAGGTAGGCGCCGGTGGCGTTGAGCTGGGTGATGATCTGTTCCATTTGCGTGAAGCGCGCGAGGTAGCGGGCCTCCACGTCTTCGGCGCGGCGCGTGAGCGCGTCGAGTGCCTCCTCCTCGTCGCTGATGGCATCCGACAGGGCATCGTTACGGAGCGAAAGCGCGCCGTCGCTGTCGAGAAGGGCGGCGAGCTCTCCATCGAGGGTGCTTTTCATGCTAGGCGCGTAGTCCACCTGCGCGAGCCGCGTATCCGCTGCCACGCTGATCGAGATGCCGCGCAAGGGCCCGCTCGAGACCGTGTAGAGCCAAGTGCCATCCGGCTGCTCGGAGCCGAAGACTTCGGTCGTTCCGAGCCGCGCGCTTCCGGTGGCAGGGTCGCGCACGAAACTGAAGCGCCCCGCCGCCGCCGCATCGAGCGGTACGCCCGTCACGGTGGCCCCGTCGCCCACGACCGTATCCGTGAGCAGCGGAGCCAGGGCGGCCGGGTCACGGGTGAGCGCCGCCGTGAGCCGGGTCTCATTAAGGGAGAAGGATCCGTCCCGCTCCGTCAGGATGCCGAGATCGGCCAGAAAGGTTCCAGCGGCCCCCTCCGTCCCGCCGAAGCCCCGGGCGAGCGCGGTGTTGAATTGCCGGATGAAACGGTCCGCGATCTGATCCCCGGCCAGGGCGCCAGCCTCGTCATCGCCCGCAAAGCCGCGCGCGGTGAGGGAAGACACGAGGCGTTCGGTGGCATTCAGGATTTCGACGAAGCCCTGCATGACCTCCACCGCCCCTTCGATATTGGCGCGCGACGTGATGGCGACCGGTGCCTCCGTGACCTCTGACAGGTCGAGACTGAGGCCGTCGATGAGATCATCGATCTGGTTGCTGGCGCGCGTCACCTCGATCCCGTTGAGAGAAAGCAGCGCATTTCCCGCGGCCTGCACCTGCACGGGGCTTGGATCGGCGCTCGTGTCGAAGGCCAGCAAGGCAGGGTCGGCCGCGGGGTCGACCGTAAAGCGCAAGGCATTCTGCGCGCCGGTGTCGGAAATGACGCCGAGCGTGAAGGTGCCGTCGCCCACGTCAATGACCTGTGCAGAGACACCGTCGAGCGAGCTCAGCGCCGCGGCGAGCTCATCGAGGGTGGCATTAGCCGTGAGGTCGAGTTGCTGGCCCCGCGCCGCATCGGCCGTGAAGACGGGGGGCACGTCCTCCGACCAGGCGCCGAAATCCACGGTGAGGCGACCTGCGCCCAGGGGAGCGGAGCGGTCCGAGAAACCCTGGAAATTGAGAACCTGCGCCGTGGCGAGCTGCGTGACCGCGAGAGAGCTGGCGCCCTCGCGTACGGCGGCGGGATCGACCACCGTCACCCCGATCGCGGAATCGCCGCTCGAGACGGCGTAGGGCGACAGGCTGCTGATCAGACGCAGGGCCTCGGAGACTTGCTGCGCCTGGCCGCGCAGCTGCGCGTAGCCGGAAAGCTGCAGCTCGGCACGGTCGATGCGGTCTGTCACCAGCTCCCGGCGGGGTGCGATTTCGGCTTCGGTCAGAGTTTCGGCCAGTTCGCGGATGTTGATCCCGCTGCCGCCGGAATTCAGAGCCGTTAGAAAGTCTGTGGGCATGCCGTCTCTCCTCACTCGCTTCCTGAACGGCGGATCGCCGGGATTGTTTAGCCGCAGGGCACCCAAGCCGCAGCGCCGCGATCAATACTGGAATTCGATCTCGATGCGTCTGTTCCGCTCCCGACCGGCTGCCGTGCCATTGTCGGCGATGGGCATGGACTCGCCGCGGCTGAGCGCGCTTATCCGCGCGCCGTCGATGCCATTGGTCGATTGCAGCTCCCGCACGACGGAGGAGGCCCGAGCCGCCGCGAGCCCCCAATTGTCCCGGAAGGGCGAGGACGGCGCGAGGGGCACCGAATCCGTATGCCCAGTGACCTGGATGTCGCCCGCATCTCCGAGCGCCGCGAAGGCGATTCGCGCCATGATATCCCGGGCCTCGTCGGTCAAGTCGGCGTCTCCCGACGGGAAGGCGCCCCCGGCCCCCACCGTGACGATTACCGTGTCGTCGGTCTGCTCCACCGTTACCAGCCCCTGGCCGATTTGCTGGCGCAGGGCGACGCGCAGCTCCGCTTCGGCAAGCTCCGCGCGTCGTGCGGCGCTCTCCCCTTCCACGGTTTCTCGCGCCTCCTCCAGCGCGGCGGTCGCGAGGCTTCGCAGCTCCTCCCTGAGGCCTTGAAGCTGCACCGCGGGCAGGGCATCCACCTCCGAGCCATCGAGCGACACGGCGTCGAGGGCATCTGCGAGCTCTACCAGTCGATCGGGCACGTCCTCGGGGGCCACATCTTCGAAATCGACGCGGACGCCGCCCTTAGCTGCCTCGATCCGCATTTCCGAACTGGGCAGGGCCTCCTGCAAGGCCTCCGCGAGCTGGCGAGCGGCCTGCTGGACGACCTCGTCGGGGTCGGGCAGGCCTGCCTCCTGCTCCTCCCGTGCGCTGCCCTCTCTGCCGCTGCCCTCCCCATCGGACTGATCGCTGGCGACCACTTCCGGTCGGGTCGTGTCCGTGGTGTCCTGCTTGGTTTCTTCCGTCATCGCGATCGCGGGCGAGGGGCTGAAATTCAGCTCGAGGATCGTGGTGCCCTTGGGCTGCTCCACCACGGGAACGTCCCGCTGGATGCCGAAGGCCTGCTGGAGGGAGCCGGAGACGAGCTTGAACCTCGGCTGGTTGAACTCCGCAAAGGACAGGATGAGCACGAAGAATGCCATGAGAAGAATGGCGATGTCGGCGAAGGTGGACATCCAGGCCGGCGCGCCCTTCTGCGGGCATTTCTGGGGGTCTTCGCGGTCATCGTCCGTCGGCAGCGGGAGCGGAAATTTTGACGGCATGGCCTCTGCCTCACGCGGCCAGGAGTTTGTTCTGAAGCTTGGCAGGCATGGAGGCGGTCATCGTCTCCTGGATCTGGCGGCCCGACGCGCCGCGGCTGATGTTGCGAAGACCGGAGATCACCATCTCGCGGTAGAGAACTTCGTGGGCGGAGGCAGCTTCGAGTTTGGCGAGGATCGGACCGAAGAGCACGTTCGCAAGAAAGGCGCCGTAGAGCGTGGTCAAGAGGGCCACGGCCATGGCCGGTCCGATAGCCTTGGGGTCGGACATGTTACCGAGCATCTGCACGAGGCCGATCAACGTGCCGATCATGCCCAGCGCGGGCGCGATATCGACCCAGCCGCGCAGCACCTCGTGCACGTCGTTGTGGCGCATCCTCATGCCCTTGATCTCCTGCGTGAGCTGATCCACGAGCTTGCGCTCATCCGCGCCATCCACGAGAAGGCGAAGCCCCTTCGAGAAAAAGACGTCGGAGACGTCCTGGTCCTCCAGCGCCACAAGCCCGTTCTTGCGGGACACGTCCGACAGCTCCACCATGCGGGTGATGAGCCCCTCGATGTTCGGAGTCTTGCCGGAGAAGGCGCGTCCCATGCCTTTGAAGCTGCTCAGGAATATGGGCATCTTCGATTTCAGCATGACGGCAAAGAATGTCCCGCCGACGACGATCAGGACCGAGGCCATGTCGATAAAGGGGCCGAGCCCCCCCGCCGTGGCCATGGCCCCGGCCACCATTCCCACGGCACCGATCAGTCCGAAAAGAGACGCCAAGTCCATGCCTGCACTCCGTTCCCGCGCCGACACCCGCCGTGCCTCGGAGGAAAAGACGCAAGAAGCGTACCAACCGGGCTGGATAAAAATCCATTTGCAAACAATGCGTTGAAATCAACCTCGTGGCGCGGGCTAAAGGTTTTGGTCGTCGGTCGTTTCAGTCACCAGGCGCTGAACTGCGCGGATTTTGGAGTGAGAGAGGACTACCATGAACGTCATCAACACCAATATCGGGGCCATCAACGCCCAAGCGAATATGACCCGGGTCAACGAGGACATGAGCCAGGCGATGAACCGGCTGTCGTCAGGCCTACGCATCAACGCGGCCAAGGACGACGCCGCCGGGATGGCCATTGCCGAGAAAATGACCTCGCAGATCATGGGCCTCAACCAGGCGGTGCGGAACGCCACCGACGGCAAGAACCTTCTGGACACGACCGAAGGTGCCCATGTCGAGATCTCGAACATGCTCCAGCGTCTGCGGGAGATGGCGGTCCAGTCGTCCAACGACACCAACACCGCCAGCGACCGGCGCAACCTGAACGCGGAGACCCGCCAGCTCATCGGGGAGATCAACCGCGTCGCGCAGGACACCACCTTCAACGGCATGAACGTCCTCGACGGCACCTTCGAAGGCAAGCAGTTCCAGATCGGCGCCGATGCGGGACAGGTCGTCACCGTGGATGTCGACAGCGCGTCGGCCACCGATATCGGGGCCAACGTGATCAACACCAGCGCATCGCTCGCCGGTGGCGCAGCCGTCGCGGACACGGCCATCGCCGCGGGCACGACGATCAACATCACGGGCTTCGCCGGCTCCGCTGAACTGACCACGACGGCCGGTCAATCGGCCCAAGAACTCGCACAGGCCATCAACGATGTGGGTGGCTCCACGGGCGTGACCGCAACGGCGACGACCAAGGTACAGCTGGCGGCGCTGTCTGCCGCAGACACGGTCGAATTCACGCTGAACGGGGTGACGATCGGTGCGGCGGCCGTGTCCGATGTGAACGACCTCAGCTCCATCGCCAGCGCGATCAACAACGCTTCTGGTCAGACGGGTGTGACGGCGACGATGGGCGACACGGATGCCTCCATCATTCTGACCGACGCCACCGGAGCCGACATCATCATCGAGGATTTCACGTCCGGCGCCGGTACGTCGACGCTGGATGCGACGGTGTTGAATGCGGATGAAACGGCGGCGGGCACGACAGCGGGCGTTCACACGTTCCAGCTCGACGATACCGACAACGACATCGCCGTCGCCGGACAGGTGGAACTGAGCTCGGCAGAGCAGTTCGCCGTGGGCACCGACGTGGTCGTTCCCGGTACGGTCTTCTTCGAGGCGGCTGCCAACACCTCCGTGCTGAGCTCGGTCTCCGAGATCGACCTCTCCACGCAGGAAGGCGCAGCTGCTGCATTGAAGGTGATTGACGTGGCGTTGGAGAAAATCAGCTCCGCCCGTTCGGACCTCGGTGCGATTTCCAACCGTCTCGACAGCACGGTCTCCAACCTGACCAACATCTCGGTCAACGTGGAGGCAGCGCGCTCGGGCGTGATGGACGCGGATTTCGCCAAGGAATCCTCGGAGCTCGCGAAGGCCAACATCCTGTCCCAGGCCAGCACCTCCATGCTCGCCCAGGCGAACAGCTCCAGCGAGAACCTGTTGAGCCTGCTGCGCTAAAGCCAGATCCGGTTCTGACAGAGCAGGCCCCGGCGGACGGCCGGGGCCTGACTTTTTTCTGTAAAATGAAAGGCGAATGGAAATTCAAAAGCGCCCCGCTGTTTTCGGCGGCCACGCGGTCGCACACATTTTCTTAACTACGTCCGGCCAGATGTTGCGGAGCAAAGGCGGAGAAACGTAATGAACATTCAGTTGACGCAGCGCATGAGCCACGGCCTGACGATGACGGGTCAGATGCAGCAAGCCATTTCACTCCTGCAATTCTCGAACCAAGACCTTCAGAGATACATCGACCGCGAGGCGGAGGAGAATCCGTTCATCGAGACGGATCGCCCAACCCCCGCCCTCCCGTATTCGAGCGGGTTCTCCGGCACGGATGACCTCCTCGGCCAGGTGCCGGACCACGCCGTTTCCCTTTTTGCCCATGTCGCGCGGCAATTCGATGCGCTCTTTCCCGATCGGTATCAACGTCAGGCCGCCGACCACTTCCTCGCAGCACTCGACAGCAACGGCTGGCTCGACATGCCGCTCGATGAAATCGCCCGGGCCGCTGGCATCACCCTGGAGGACGCGGAGAACATGCTCGAGGTCGTGCAATCCGTGGAGCCCACGGGCCTTTTTGCGCGCGACCTCGGCGAGTGCCTGAGGCTGCAGGCGCTTGATCTCGGTTTGCTCGACCCGATTCTCGCTCGCGTTCTGGACGAGCTTCCGCGCGTTGCCGCCGCGGATCTGAAGGGGTTGTGCCGGGCCTGCGCGTGCACGCTGCCGGAACTGCGCACGGCGCTGAAGGCCCTGCGGACGCTGGAGCCGAAACCCGGCGCGCGCTTTGCCGACAATGACCTCACGGAGCGCGAGCCAGATCTCATCCTCTCCCGCGTCTCCGGAGAATGGCAGGTGGAGCTCAACCGCTCCACGCTTCCCGCGGTTCTGATCGACGAGATCGGCGCGCGGACCATGCGTAAGCACGAAGACGCGGCCGAGTTCGCGGGCGAGCGGCTCCGGACGGCAAGGTGGCTGCGCCGTGCCGTCGAGCACAGGAACAAGACCACCCTCGCCGTGGCCGCGGAAATCGTGCGGAGGCAACAGGCCTTTCTGGACGAGGGTCATGCGCGGATCGCACCGCTCACCCTGGCCGATGTGGCAGATGCGGTCGGCGTTCACGAAAGCACGGTGAGCCGCGTGACGACCGGCGTCCTGATGGTCACGCCGCACGGGACGATGCCTCTGAAGCGCTTCTTCAGCACCGCACTCGCGCAGGCCTCCACCGGGACGTCGGAGGCGGCCTCCGCGGCGGCGGTGCGCTTTCGCCTCCACAAGCTCGTGACGGCGGAGGACCCGTCGAAGCCGCTGAGCGACGACGCACTCGCGCGGCTCCTCAACGATGGTGGTCCGATCCTCGCGCGCAGGACGGTCGCGAAGTATCGGACGATGCTCAATATTCCGTCCTCGTTCGAGCGCAAGCGGCGCGCACGGCTCCGGACCGTCTGAGCCATGGCGGGCGCGCCCTACCGCGGCGCGCGCCCGTGAATGAACCGCATCTGCGGAAACGACTTCGACACCTCCGCGTGGAGCGCGTTTTCCGAGGGCGCCGCAATCACTCGCCAAAGGCGAAATCCCCGCGCCATCCAGTCCTGACGGACAAGCACGGGCGTCACACGCCAGAAATAGATCCAGACAACCACCTGCACCGCGAGCCCCAACCAGAAGCCGAGCATGACCGACACCACCAAAAGCGAAAGCCACAGCGCGAGCGCCGACCAGAGCCGGAGGCGCACAAGATTGAAGGGCACGAGCCATGCCAGGACGTCGCCGCGGGACGGAAGCGCATCGTAGGCCCCGCCCGGCTCCACCCAGATATCCCAGTTTCGCTTGCCCGTGACCTCGAGGGGCGCCTCTCCGATCCCATCCGGGAGCGCGACCCGGCGCCATCGACCGAGGAACACTGTGTCGGACGCTACCTGCCAGCTCGTCCCGTCGCGCCAGAAACCCAGGAGACAAGCGCTCGAACCCACCGCGGCCTGGCGGGCCTTGAGGGTCGAAATGCGTCCGTCGAAACAGACGCCGTCGATCCGAACGAGGATGTCCCCGGATTGCAAGCCGAGTGACCGGCCCGGCAGGCTCACTGTCTCGAGCTGCAGGGCCGCGAACGGTCGCGTCTCCGGTTCGGCCACCTGACCCTGCGCGGTCACGGAAACGAAAAGGGATTCGGGTCCGGGCGGCGCGCTGCGGGACGCGGTGCCGGCACGGGGCGCGCCCGCGTCCGCGGCGCAGATCCGGACGCGGCCTGAGCGGCTTTCCCGGCGGCAGACGCTGCGACAGGGGCCGGTCCGTCCGCGATCAAACGGGTGAGAGCCAGCTGCAGATCCGACGCCGCAGAGGCAACGAAGTCGCGCGTATCCGCGTGCTCCGTCTCGGTGGCGTCCCTGAGTTCCGACAGAACACGGGGAAGCGTCACCTGAGCCTCGGCCGCTTCGGCCTCCCGTGCTGCGATCAGCTCGGCGGCGAGCGCGGACCGGATGACCGCATCGTCGATGTCGCGCGCTGTGGTAAGATCCACGAGCCGTGCGTCGAGATCTCCGAAATCCGCCAACGTCACCTGAAGGGCCGAGACAGTCTCCGCCAGGGCCGCCGCCGCGGCCTCCTGCGTCGCGGCGGCGGCACTCAACCGGGACAGCGCGTGCAGATAGACCGCGCCGCCAAGGCAGATCGCAACGACAGTGCCCGCGATGAGGCCCATGGAAAGCGGCCGGAGCGTCTTTTCAAACGCATCCAGCCTGTCTGCTGCGGCCTCGGTTTGGCCGCGCACCCGGTCGAGGTCGGCGGTGCCGTCATTGGCGGCCGCAGCTGCGTCGATGGCAAGCTGGATGCTTTCGGCCAAGTCTGGAGTCTTCTTGTTCATGCCTGAAACCTTCCCGGCGCTGGCGCGATCAGGTCGTGCCTCACCGCCTCGCCTGCAGAAAACATGCCAGCCGGCACGAGCTTCGACGCCTCTAGGATCTGAGGCTCAATCGACGCATCCGGCTAAGGAGGGTCGTTCGTTTCAGTCCGAGCCTGCGGGCCGCCTCCGCAACATTGCCATCGCACTGCGCGACGGCCTGAGAGATCAGAGCCGTTTCGGTCTCAAGGAGGATACGCTTGAGGTCGGTTTTTCCAACCGGGTCCGTGCCAGGGGCCAGCGCGGTCCCTGTTGGTGTTCCCAGTGTGTCAGCGACCTCCACGGCTCCGAGCGTCCGCCCACCGTAGAAGGCCTGCGCCCGGTCATGAAAATTCCGCAGCTCTCTCACATTGCCCCGCCAGGGGTGCTGAAACAGCACCGCCTCTCCTGCCGGGTCCACCTCGAGCGCTGGAACACCCGCGAGTTCCGCCAGATGTCCGAGAAGCGCCGGTATGTCCGAGCGCCGCTCCGCAAGCGGCGGCACGTGAATGCGCAGCACGTCCATGCGGAACAATAGGTCCTCTCGGAACCGTCCCGCCGCCACCTCGGCCCGAAGATCGCGATGGGTCGCAGCCAACAGACGAAAATCAGAGGTGAGCGCGGCCCGGCCACCGACTCGCGAGTACCGCTTCGTCTCCAGCACGCGGAGGAGGCGCACCTGCAGTGCGGGCGGCATTTCCCCGACCTCGTCGAGGAACAGCGTCCCGCCATCGGCCTCCTCGATTAAGCCAGTGCGGCGCGCGATCGCTCCGGTGAAGGCGCCCTTTTCATGCCCGAAGAGTTCCGCCTCGAGGAGCTCTGGCGGCAATGCACCGCAATTTATCGACACGCAGGGCCCGGGCCGTTGAGAGCCCATGTGGACGGCCTCGGCGACACGCTCCTTCCCCGCGCCCGTCGGCCCGGTAATAAGCACCGGTGCGGGGGACGGCGCCACGGCGGCGATCCTCTCCCTCAGCGCGTCCATCGCAGCACTCTCGCCGATCAGGACGCCGGTCTGCCGGTCGGGTGGCAAATCCCGCATCACGAGTTCTCCTCAAGCCCTATCAACCGCGCTAAGCGGAAAGGCTTAACAACTTCTCACCAAGCCTCGCTTATGAACTGGCGGGCACCGGAACCGCGCCCTGCGGCAAGATCTGCCTTGCGGGCACGGACCCGCCGACGCGGGCCTATGGCGCAGCCGGCTTACCCATCTGTGGCGGGCCGCTTTTGGGGAAGCGAGCGAATCCGCGTCAATATCCGGAACCCAATGGTGCCCGTCAGTCTCGGCGTCGATGGCGCCGGTCAGCGGATGTAGTCGAAGAGGTTTTGCCGCGTGATTTGAGCATAGGTCTGCTGCGAGGCTTGCCGCGATAGCAGCGCCTCCTGAAGCCGGGTGAGCGCATCTGCGAGATCGAGATCCTCTAGGCCGGAAATCGCCGCTTCCAGCTGCGTCTGGCGTTCGGTGATGATCTCCCTCTGGCGGGTCGCATCCGCGGAGAGTGCGCCGACGCGCGTCCTCTGATCGATCACCGTATCCGTCGCCGAGGCCAACCTGCTCAGGACAGCGTCGCGGGTATCCGCCTCGGCGATCACGCGTTCGGTTCGTCCAGAGGCATCCGTAATCGAAAGAGACGTTCCGCTCACTGCGCTCTCGCGCGCCAGGCCCGAAACCCCGATTGGGCCGGCGGAGACAAGCGTTACCGCGCCAGAGACGGGATCGAGGCTGGCATTGACGCTGGTCACGCCGCTCTGGGCGTTGATCGCAGCGACCACGTTGCCGAGCGCGCCATCGGCAATCCGAGCGGAAATCTCCGCGGTCCCAGCAGCGCCCGTCAGTGTGAACTGCCAGCTTTCCGGATCAAGGCCCACGCCGAAATCAAGGATTGCGGGGCCCTCGACGGTGAGGTCCGAGGGTGTCTCCACACCCGTTCGCAGCAGATCGATGAAAGCATCCACCGCCTCAAAGGCGCCGCCGGCCTGCCCGGCTGCGAAGACGTCCTGGCCGTTCACGCCCGTGGACAGCCTGAGCGACTCAGATACCGGCATGACGGACTGGCCTGCATCACCGAGGAACACGACGCGCCCCTGTTGGTCGGCATAGGGATCCGTCGCGTCCGAAAAGCCGCCGAAGAGTGCCCGGCCCGTCTCGTCACGCGCGTTGGCCGCACCGAGGAGCGCGCCCCGCAGCGCCTCGACCTCTGCCAGGACGCTCGCGCGTTGGCCCGGGGACGCGGTGTCGCTCAGGGCGCCGATGGCGAGTTCGCTGATCCGGCGCAGGACCGTTGTCGCCTCTCCGAGCACGATATCCGTCTGGTCGAGCCGCGATTGTGCCCGCTCCACGTTCGACGCGTAGCGATCGAGCGCGTCCTCGCGTGATTGCGCGGCCGAGAGCCGCAGCGCCGTCACGAGGTTCTCGGAGGGGCGCGGGTCCTTCTTTCCGGACGAAATCTGAGATTGCATCTGAGAGATCTCTTCACTCAGCATCGTCATGTCCGAACGTGACATGGCGTGGAACAAGGATGTACCTATGGTCATGATCCCTCACCTCATTCTCAAATGGCCTGGAGCAGCGTGTTGAAGATTTCGCGCGCCACACCGATCACCTGCGCGTTGGCTTGGTAGGCCTGTTGTTGCTGGAGCATGCGCGCGGCCTCTTCGTCGAGGTCGACACCGCTGAGCGATGACACGGCGCGATCGGCGGCCTCGCGCGCGTTCTCTGCGCTGGCCACGCGCAATTCGCCGGTGGCGACGCGTGCGCCGACGTCCTGCTGGAGCTCGGAGAAGCCTGCGCGGTAGCCGCCGAAGCCGGTTTCCGCATCGCGCTGCCGCAGGTCCGCTAGTGCGCCGACATTTCTGCCGTCGCCTGAACGACCGTCTCCCGCGACGATCGAGAATGTGTCGCCTGTTTCAGCCCGCCCGCTGAGGATCAACTCCAGAGAGCCGAAGGTGGCGCGACCCGCCGCGTCGAGCTGGCGCGTGCCCAGACTGTTACCGGACCCGACGTCGAAGAGGCCCACGAGGCCCGCGTCGCTGTCCAGAATTCGGAGCTCTCGCGCCGGCGGGTTCGGCGCACCCTCGCTGAATGTCCCGGAGAGCCGCGGATTGGCAGCGCCAGCCAAGACCACGAGGACGTCCTCATCAGGGAGCGCGCCCAGGCGCAGGGTTCTCCCCGTGCCGGAGGCCAGCGCAGCGACCTCCAGGGCGCGGCCATCGGTGGCCACGATCTCCACCCCGTCGCTCTGCACCCGCGCCTCGGCACCCAGCGTGTCGAACCCGGCGTCGGCCCCCGCAGGATCCGCGGGTATGCGCAACGCGCCCTCACGCGCATCAAAGGATATCTCCACACGCCCGGATGTCGTGTTCACCACCCCGGTGCCGGGAAAGGTCGGCGGCAACACGACCGCACCCGCGGAAACGGTCACGGTGTAGCTCGTGCCTGCGAGCTCGATATCGAAACTCGCCGGAAGGCTCGCAGGGTCGAAGGGCTGCCCGATGACCGTTGTCTGCGGTGCGTCGGCTACACTCATGCCGAAGCGCGCCGCCTCTCCCGCCGCGTCCGTCAGCAGGAGCGCCGCACCGTCGAGGTGGCCTCCGTTCGTTTCCAGCACAAAGCGGCCGGAGGGCTCGAAGCGGGCCGATATCCGCTCAGGCTCCGGCCCTTCCACGACGGGGACGCCGTCGCGCATTGTGATGGCATAGGATTGCGAGCCAAGGCTCACCACCATGCGGGCACCATCCTCCGGCGGAGCGGCCAGGACCGCGCCTTCGATCAGGCTCGACGGGGAGGTTTCCCTTAGATCGCGCGCGAGGCTCTGCGCGAGCCCGGTGCCCGCGGCAGGATCGGCAGCGGCCTCCCGCACGCGCCCGTCGGCCCCGGTCACGGCGACACGGCGGAGCGCGATGTCCCCGGCGAGCGCGGCCTCCGGCCTGAGGACCACCTCGCTCCCCGCTGCGCGACGTGATACGTCGGTCAATCCGCCTATGCCTGCATCCCGTGCCGCAGCGGTCACCGTGGCGCCCTCCGTCAGGGAGAACGGCGCCTCGTCCCGCAAGGTGACGCTACCGCGGACGGCGATGTTCTCAGTCCCGTCCGCGGTAAGTGTCTGGCTGCCGAGCACGGTGCCATCTTCGCCCAGGCGCGTGAACGTCACGGGTGCGCCGGCCGTGTGTTCGACTGCACTGAGGCGGATGTCGGCACCGTCTTCCTGCACCAACTCCACCCGAGCACCGTCCCGGGATAGCTCCGCCCGGATCCCGGTTGTGCCCGTTTGCGCGTTAATGGCGCTGGCCAGCGCGCCGGGTCCCACGGAGAGGTCGATGTCCAGAGGCACGGCGACATCGTTCTCGGCTGCCAGTGAGAACGCGAGTCTTCCGGCAGTCGGAAGGGCAAGGGCGATGCGCGTCTCGGCACGAGCGGAGGCCGCTCCCCCAGCACCCAGGAGATCGGCCATCCACGCGGCGCTCGCCCCCGCCGGCACCTCCACGGTGGCGGTTGATGAGCCGCTATCGAGCGTGAGGCTCCTCGCCGGCGTTTCGGGCTGGGCGAAGCCCACCGGCCACGAGGTGAAACCGGTGCCGGTCGGGGCAACGCGCAAGGCGAAGTCTCCGCCGCCTGAAACGCTCTCGACCTCGGGGCTGTCGACGCCTGGCGCCACGTAGACCGCGTCCGGGGCGAAGCCGTTTTCGGGCCGCAGAAGAGCGGCGGCCTCGGCGGGTGCAAGCGGCGCGCCCGAAATCTGGCGACCATCACGGGTGAAGAGGGCAATTTCCGCGGCATCGGCCGCTGTCGCGATGGCAAGGCCGGGCAGGGCTCCCGACGTGGTCGTAAGGCTGGCACTGTCAGGCGACGCACCCGTGCGTGAGAGGAGGGACAGCCCGTCGCTGGGTTCCGCCGCAGCGACGAAGCCGGTATCGGCCAAGCTTTCACCCGCTGCTGTCTCGATCTCGCCGGCATTGAGCGCCGCGATGAACGCGTCGCGGCCCAGGGCCACCGCCGGCGTGAAAATGAAGGTGTCCGGCCCGATGGTGACGGAGAAATCCGTGATGTCATCCCCCCCCAGGGGCGCAAATTCCATCGTCGCCGGACGCGCGAGAGCGGCGAGTTCAGCCGCGCCCGTTCCCCGTGGAATGAACCCCACGGCCCCATCGCTCACGAAGCTCACCGGACCATCGACGAGCTCGGCGGAAAGATCATCGAGAGGAGAGGCGCCGGCCGGCAAGGGCGTCGTCGCAGCCGAAAGCGTGGCCGCCCCCGTATTCCCCGCCGCCGCGCCCGTGATCCAGGGCGCGCCTGCCGCGATGTCATCTGGGCCTCGCAGAGCCATGCGAAAGAAGCCCGCGCTCGAAGCCTGCGTCAACTCCAACCGGTCACCGTTCAGCGGTGTCCCATTGATAGTGATCTCCAGCCCGGGCACGAGCACCCGGTCCACGCCTTCGCCGAGCACGGCGCCCCCGCCATCAACGGCCTGCCAACGCCCCAAGGTGGCATCGTGGATCAGCGTCAAGGGGCCGGCGGGCATGAGGTCCTCATCGATCACGCGCACGTCGGCAAAAACGTTGCCGCGTGTCAGGGCCCCAAGCTCAGCAGTCCAGCCCTTGGCGAAGAATATGGCGCCCCCCGGGATGCCGTCGGGCGTGAGGCCTGTCCCGTGGATGGCATTCACCTCGTCCGCCAGCCTTTGCGCCCATGCGCCCAGATCGGTCCGCGCCTCCGCCGTCACATCCGCCGCATCGGCGAGCCCGGCCAGGCGTCCACTGGGAGGGCGCAGGATGAGCGCCGGGGCGTCTTCTTCGGCGGGGAGTATCTTCACGCGCCCACTGTCCGCCAGATCCAGTCGCGCAGCGCCCTCATCCGACAGGAGCAAGGGTCCTCCTGGTCCCATTTCCACCGTGGCCCGGTCGCGATCACCGAGTTCCACGCTGACCGGCACGCGCTCCGCGAGATCGGCGAGCTTCGCGGCCCTGAGATCGAGGAGCGGATTGCGGTCCTCCGGGCGCGGAGTCCGGTCTATCTCGGCTTCGAGGACGACGAGGCTGTCGAGGATCTCGTTCACCTCGTTCACCGCCACGCGCCGCTCGGCCTCGATCCCGTCACGCTGCGCGACGAGACCCGCATCGAGGTCGTTTACCTGCGCGACAAGCGCTTCGCCCGCCCCGAAAAAGGCGAGGCGCAAGCCTGCGTCCTCGGGGCTCTGGGCCAGCGCATCGAGCGCGTCGAACACCCCGTCCAGGGTGTCGGGTATCCCGCCGGGCCCCGGCAACATGCGGCCCTCGAGCGTCGAGACGTGGTATTGGAACGCCGTGGCCGCGCCCTCGGCAGAGACCGCATCCCGCTGACGATCAGCGAGCAGACGATCGAAGACGCGCCGGATGTCTTGCACCTCGACACCGCCTCCGTCGCGTTGCGCGCGGGTCAACACCTCGCGCCGGGCGAACCCCTCCGTGTCGACATTGGCGATGTTCTCGCCGGTCGTGGCAAGCCCGGTCCGGGCCGCAAGGAGCCCGCTTCGTCCGATATGGAGGATGTCCGACATGCGCGCGCCCTACCTGCGCGTGGTGAACTGACGGTGGATGGCCTCCGCGAAGCCGAAGCCGGCGCGCTGGGCCCCCGCCTCCGACAAGGCCTGATCCATGAGTGTGCGTGTCGTGTCCATGCCCGTGCTCTCTCCCAGTCCTTCTCCAAACGACGCCGCCCGCGCGGACTTTAGGAGCTGGTTGAGAAAAAGCGCCTCGAAGCCCCGCGCGGCCTCAACGAGCTCGGCGTTGATTGCCTCAGCCGGGCGCCGGAGCGAAGAGGGCGGCTCGGAGAGCGGAAGGGGTGGAAGTCGTGGATCGATCATGGCCGATCTCCTTCAGATCACGATGAGTTCAGCCCTGAGAGCGCCGGCCCTGTGGAGCGCCTCGAGGATCGCCACGAGATCGGCGGCGCTCGCGCCCACGGCGTTGATCGCATCCACGAGAGAGGAGAGCGAAACGCCGGGGTCGAAGACGAAGGCGGGATTGTTCTCCTGCTCCACTTCGATCTCCGTGTCCGGCGTCACGACGACGTCGCCGGGAACGGCCACGTTCCCATCCGGTCCAGTGACGACCGTCGTTCCCTGATCGACATTGAAATCCTCGTTGACGCGCACGGTGAGCGAGCCGTGGGAGACGGCCGCGGGCGTCACCCGCACTTCGCCACCGATGACCACCGTGCCCGTGCGCGCGTTGACGATCACCTGCGCGGGCGGGGTGGCGGGCTCGATCTCGATCTGCTCGAGTAGGCTCAAGAACGGCACGCGGGTGGCGGGATCCTGGGGCGCGCGCACCCGGACCGAGCTTGCATCGAGCGCCACGGCAACGTGGGGGCCGAATTGCGCGTTGATCGCGTCGGCGACATCGCTCGCGGTGGAAAAATCCGGGCGGCGCAGATTGAGCAGGAAGAATTCCGTCTCGAGCAGCGCCGTCTCCACCAACCGCTCCACGGTCCCGCCCCCGGGGATGCGACCCACGGTCGGCACGTTGACGATGACGGAGGAGCCGTCACCGCCCTGGACCCCGAGCCCGCCCACGACGAGGTTCCCCTGCGCGATGGCGTAGACCTCTCCGTCGGCACCCAGAAGCGGGGTCATGAGGAGAAGGCCGCCCTGCAGCGACCGCGCACGGCCCACGGTGGACACCGTCACGTCGACCGCTTGGCCGGGCTTGAGAAAAGGTCCGAGCTCGGCGGTGACGATCACGGCCGCGGTATTCCTGGCGTCCAGACTATCGGGATCCGCCTCCAGCCCGAGACGGGACACGATGGACCGGATCGACTGACGCGTGAGGTCCGAATTGCCGTCTCCCGTCCCGACGAGACCAACGACGAGCCCGTAGCCGACTAGCGGGTTCGGGCGCACGCCCGCCACGTCGATGAGGTCCTTCAGCCGGTCCGCCTGAACCGCCGACGAGAACACGGCGAGCCAGAAGGCCGCCGCGCCAAGCGCACGTAACACGCGGGTCAAAACGGCGACACCACGTCAAGACCGCGCCTCAGCCAGCCTTTCCGTCCACTGTCTGCCACGTCGCCCGCGCCGACATACTTGATCTCTGCATTCGCGATCCGGTCGGACCGCACGACATTGTCTGCGGAGATATCGGAAGGTCGTACGATCCCGCGCAGGCGGACGTATTCATGGCCGTTGTTGAGGGTGAGCTTCTTCTGACCCCAGATTTCGAGGTTGCCCCCGGGCAAGACCCGCACCACGGAAACGGAGACGCGCCCCGTCAGCGAGTTGGATTGCGTGGCGCTGCCATCGCCTGAAAAACTACGCGTCGTCGAGCCGGTCAGGTCTTCATCGTCGAAAGGCAACGGCAGAATATCGGGGATGTCCACCGAGAAGCTGTCGTTCTTGCTAGAGCCCGCGGCCTGGCTCTTCGAGGCCGCAAAAGCTTCCTGGAAATCCACCGTGAGGATGTCGCCCACGACGCTGGCGCGCCGGTCAGCGGCAAAGAGTCCTTTGGCGCCTGCGCCATAGATCGCTCCCGTGGGCAGCCCGGCGTCAAGCGCCCTCGGCTCCACGGCAAAGACCGGCGCGAAGAATTCGCTCTCGGCCTCCTGAATTTGCGTGGAGCAGGCACAGAGCGCCGCCATGGCGCATAGCAAAAAAGCGGTTCTCATGACACTCACAGTCTGTTGGCGAGATAGCTCATCATCTCATCAGACGCTGAGATGGAGCGTGAATTGATCTCGTAGGCGCGTTGCGCTTCGATCATCTCCACGAGCTCCTGCACGACGTTCACATTCGACGTCTCAAGCGCCCCCTGCATGAGGTCGCCCAGACCGTCATCCAACGGAGCCCCGATGGCAGGAGCACCGCTCGCCGGCGTTTCCACCAGGAAGGTCTCGCCCACCGGGGCGAGACCCCGTGGATTGGTGAAGGCCGCGAGGGTGATCTGGCCCACTTCCCGGCCTTCCACCGCGCCCGGCTCCACGACGCTCACGATCCCGTCGCGAGAGATGGAGACGGACGTGGCCCCCTGCGGGATCTGGATTTCGGGTTGAAGGATGTAGCCGCTCGTCGTCGTCAGCGTGCCTTCGGCATTCTGCGAGAATGTGCCGTTGCGCGTGTACCCGATCTGCCCATCAGGCAAGAGGACTTGGAAGAACCCGGTCCCCTCGATCGCGAGATCGAGCGCGTTCTCGGTGGATGTGAGGGCTCCCTGCGTGTGAATCTTCTCCGTGCTCACAAGACGCACGCCGGTGCCGATATTGTTCGGTGACGTAGCCGCCGTCGCCTCCGAGGTCTGAGCCCCCGCGGGCCGGTAGGTCTGGTAGAGCAGTGTCTCGAAATTCGCCCGGTCGCGCTTGAAGCCGGTGGTGTTCACGTTGGCCAGATTGTTCGAGATCACCTGGATGCGCATCTGCTGCGCGTTGAGGCCGGTCTTGGCCACATGCATCACGTTCGAGGTCATCTGTGCTGGCCCCTTTCCATTTCGCTGCCATTGATCAATGTCGGTGCAAGCACCATGCCACGGCGGCCTGCGCCGAGCTGGCTCAGCCCTCCGGTGCCTGCAAAAGGCGCGACCCGTTTTCGTCGATGTCGCGGGCTGTCGTCACGAGGCGCATCCCGCGCTCGAAGTTGCGCTGGATTTCCATGGTGGCGATGATTTCCTCCACCGGGTTGATGTTGGCTCCTTCGAGGGTCCCGGGGAGAACGCGCGCCTGTTGATTGGGCAAGGGAACCTGCCCGTCCACGTCGCGGATTTGACCGTCCAGCCCCTTGGTAAGCACGAGCGCGGGGTCGGTGACCACGGTCGCGAGCGTGCCGACGAGGCGCTGTTCGCTTCCGGGCTCGTCCAGCGCATCCACGAAGATCTCGCCGATATCGGTCATGCGTAGTGACGCGTATTCCGGGATCGCCACCGGCTCCAGATCCGGACCAAGCATGGGCTCCCCGGCCCCGTTTCGCACAATGCCGTCCACGTCGCGCCGCAAGTCGCCCCGGCGGCTGAGCGCCGGCTGACCATTGTCGGACAACACGTAGAAGTAACCGCGGTCCGCGATGGCCACGTCAAGCTCCTGCCCGGTGCTTTCGAGGGGGCCGGACGCCTCTGAAAACCGCGCCGGACCGGCCTCCAGCTGGAAGGCTCGCGTCGTCAGCCCGTTGAGCTGGCTCAGGAAACGCGACCCGCTCTCATCCGGCAGGTCACGTCGAAAGCCCGGCACGTTCTGGTTGGCGAGGTTTTGCGCGCCTTTCACTTGCTCGTTGCGTGCCACCGCGAGGGCGTTGAGCGCGGTATAGATCATCCGGTCCATGGATCAGCGCGCCGAGCGTCAGGTCCGGATGTTCATGACGGTCTCCGCCAGCGTCCCGTTCGTCTCGAGCGCTTTCGCCGAGGCCTGGTAGTTGCGCTGCGCCATGATGAGATGCACGAGCTCCTCGGTGAGGTCGACGTTCGATTGTTCGACGGACCCCGACTCGATGCCGCCGAAACCCGTGGACCCGGGGATGCCGAGGCGCACCTCTCCGGCGTCCTGGGTCGCCAGATATGTCGAACTGCCGATGCTGCTCAGGGCCTGGAGATTCGTGAAGGTCGCGACTGCGATCTTGCCCACCGCGAGGCTGGCCTCGCCGCCGTAATTGGCAAAGACGGTGCCGTCGTCGGTCACGTCAATGGAGGACAGGCGCTGTTCCCGGGCACCGTCGCCGCCGATATCGAGAACGGCGAAGTCGTCTCGCGAGACGACGGAATTGGCGAAACTGATGCTGAGCGTTCCACCCCCAGCATCGGTGAAGACCTGCGGCGTGATAGCGCCGGTTTGCAGACCCGTAGCGTCAAAGGAAAGCTCCTCGGCGGGCGCGGACGGGGCCAGCACTTCACCATCGCGGACCAGTTGAATGCTGTAGGCGATGCTCGGATCTCCCGGCGTCGGCGCGGTCTCGAGGACTAGGAAGGCCTGCGCCGGGACCGCGGCCCCCTCGGCGTCGAGGACAGGCACCTCCGTGGAGAACGCGTAGGTGGCGGAATTGTCCGGATCGAAGACCGCGGCGGGCAGCCCCGCCTGTGTCCCGAATCCGCCATTGTCCGTCAGCGATACCTGCACGGCCACGTCGAGCGCGGTCGTAGCCTCCGGCACACCGAAGGTCTGCGGGATCTGAAGGGGCTGGGTGATACGCGTGCTGAGCGGCTCGCCATTGGCGGCGGTGGGAAAGGCGTGAAGCAGATTTCCGGACGCGTTGGAGACGGTCCCGTCGGCGAGCATGTTGAATGCCCCCGCGCGGGTATAGCCGATCTCGGCACCTTCCTCATTCCCGATCTGAGTCAGGAAAAAACCCTGCCCGCTGAGCGAAAGGTCGAACACGTTGCCCGTAGAAATCGTGGCTCCGGAGCTAAAGTCTCGGGTCATCCGGCTGATGTTGACGCCAGAGCCCACCTGCCGTGCGGGCTGGCTCTGAGGGCTGGAAAAGAAGATGTCGACGAATTCCGGCCGGCTCCCGTGGAAGCCCAAGGTGGACACGTTCGCGATGTTGTTCGAGGTGGAAGAGATGTCCTGTTGCGCGGCGTTGAGGCCGGAAAGGGCGGTGAAAAAGCTCATGGGATATCTCCCTTCAAGATGGAACTAGAAACTCGGATTCATCGGATGGAGGCGATATCGGTCTCGCTCAGGAGCCCGTAATCCTCCACATCAAAGACGAGGGGCGCGCCCTCCAACTCGGGCAGCGTGACCGCCTCCACGCGCGCAAACACCCGCGGATCGCTGGCCACCGCGCCGGAGGGTTCGACTGTCACGCGCACGCCGCTGCGGGCATCGACGACATCGGCCGGCGGATCCGGCCACGAGACGTCGAGGCGTCCGGCGGCCTGCGGGCCGAGCGTCGTTTCAAAGAGTGTCTCGAAGGTCCGGCTGTCGCTCCAGCGCACGGTCACGGCCTCGGCGGGGGCGTCGAGCGTGACGCTGCCGCGCAGCGCGCCGTCGGCTGCTGGGCGGACGACGGTGCCGGGGACGAGCACCTCCCTTCCGAGGAGCGCGGCCCCCTCGCTCACACGGCCGCCACCGAGGGCGCTACCGATGTCCTGCATGGTTTCATTGAGCTGTTCGATGCCCGAGACCGTGGAGAATTGAGCCATCTGCCCAAGAAACTCACCGTTTTCGAGGGGCTTGAACGGGTCCTGGTTCTCGAGCTGCGCGGTCATGAGTTTCAGGAACTCCGCCTGTCCGAGGTCCGGGACCTGTCCCGTGGTCGTCTCGGTCGGCACGATGGGCGCGCTGTTGAGCGCTGAAACCGTTGTCATGCGACCGTCCTCAACCCTGGCCCATGCGGACCGTGCGCGCCATGAGCGTCCGCATGGTCGACACCGTCTCAAGCACGTTCTGATATTGGCGGCTCGCCTCCAGCATCTCGACCATTTCCTCGTCAGGGTTCACTTGCGCGATGAAGATGTATCCCTCCTCGTCGGCGAGCGGATGATCCGGGCGAAACTGGCGCACGGGCGAGCGGTCGATCTCCACCACGTCGCGGGTCCGCGTGGTGGAGAGCCCGGGCCGTGAAACCGCGTTGGCATAGACCGTTTCGAACACCGGGCGCATCGGGCGATAGGCGCCCTCCTCCGTCGAGCTCACGGAGCCCGCATTCGCGAGGTTCGAGGAGACGGTGTTCAAGCGGACGAGCTGGGCCGACATCGCGTGTCGCCCCACGTCGAAGACCGTGTTGATGTCCATACTTATTCTCCTCTCATCGCGTTCATCGCCCCAGAGATGCGGCGATTGAGCAAAGTCAGCGACGTCTGGTAGCGCAGGGCATTCTCGGCGAATTCCATCTGCTCCACGGCGAGTTCCACCGTGTTGCCGTCCAGCGCCGCGTTGACCGGTACGCGGTAGCCCGCCCTCAGCCCCCCTGCCTCAGACGTTGGAAAATGGCGTTCGTGGCTCACACGAAGGAGCCCGTTGCCCGTCTGCGCAGCGAGCTGCGCTTTGAAATCCATGTCACGCGCCTTGAAGCCCGGCGTGGCGGCGTTGGCGATGTTCGACGCCAGCATCTGACCTCGCGTCTCCCGCAAGGACAGCGACTGGGCGAAGACATTCAAGTGCCCGCGAAATGTGGCTTCCATCGCCGTGTGATCCCCTCTGTATCCTGACCCTTGGCGCGCGACTTGCAGTGCACGGCCCATGGAGCCTTCTCGGGAAGGTCTCTGCAAACGAAGTGCCAACCTGTGGAAAGGAGCGACCGCCATGACCTCGAAAAGGGACGCGTCAAAGCCCGCCAGCGCCCAAGGACCATCGTCCCCGCCCGAGTTTCGCGGGGTCATGCGGCAATTGAAAAGTGCCCCCAAGGATGAGGCGCGGGCCGCGGTTGCAGAAAGCTACGAAGCGCAAACCGGTGGGGACAAGCGGCAGATTGCGCTCCGCTTGCGACTGAGCCTTCTGACGGCCCAGCTCAAACAGATGGTCGCGGAAGAGGCTGCCGAGCTTGACCGCAAAGACGTGCCCGACGCCGCCGTCGATGCACCGGCCCCGACGGGCGCCATCATGCTGCCCGCGCCGACAGACGTCAGTGCCAAAGAGAGCGCGACGGCACCGAAAACGAACTAGCTTCGGCGCTCAGTTTCCGTTCTCGGACGCGGCAGCAGGGCAACTCGCGGGCCTTTTTTCGAGGGGCAATCGCTCGCACCAATCGCCGAAAACGGATCGCGCCTCCGCCTGGACGCGCAGGCGGTCGCGCTCGTCGAGCTCTGCTAGGGCAATATCCCGCAACGCGAAGCCGTGGGGCTCCTCGAAGGCCGCCGCCAGCGTGAACCACAGCGAGGCGCGGCGGGGATCCGCGGGACGGCGTACCTCGAGCTCCGTCAATCCAAGGCCGACGAAGGCGCGAAAGCTTCCATCCTCGGCGAGGAGTTCCAGATCGGACGCGAGCCGATCTGCGACAGCCTCACGCTGGGCAGGCGGAAGCTGGACGAGGAGCGCCTCGCTCGGTGCCGCGGCGCGCGTCTCTCCCATGAGCCGCGCGCGCCATGCCCAGTAGGTGGCTTCTTCGATGTCAAGCGGCACGCCTTCGCCCCGCGCGTGCATGACCGCCAAATTGACCTGTGCTACGCTGCTGCCAGCCCTTGCGAGGTCTCGGAATATGGCGACGGCCTCCGCCGCGCGTCCGTCGCGGACGTGGTCGAGTGCAGTCTCGATATCGCGCGCGGACGCGGCCGGAGCCGGAACGAGACCCAGCCAAAATGCCACGAGGGCTTGCCGCGCCCGACGGGACCCATGCGCGGTCATCGACCAGCCATCATCACGAGCTGAAGGTACATTAGTCGCCGCCTTCGGCCATCGCCCAGCAGCTCGGTTACGACGATCCGCGGGCGTTCAATCCCGGCTTGCTCAACGTTCAAGTCCACGCTTTCTGGGAGATGCACGTTGTAGCGGGCCAATAGATGCCGCGGATCAACCTCCAGCGACCGCGCGAATTGCGGGTCGATCCAGCTCCGCGCGAGTGCGCGACCGAGGATGTCCGGCAGGTGCCGCTCCACCTCCGGCACATCCTCAAGGCGCGTGACCCGACCGACGAGGGCAAAACCCTCCGCGGCCCGCCCTTCACCGGACCGGGCCGCGCCTGTCGCGGTATGTCCGGACAGCCGGTTCAACATCCCCCCACCCCCGTGGGCAAATGTCGAATTTCGTGGCTGCGCGGCATCGTCCTTCGCTCACTCACTGTCTGCGTCCCTTACCATCCACGATTGTTAACGGCCGCGTCGCACGCCGTTGTAGGGAGGATGGCCCGAATTTTGCTGCGTGAGAGTTATGACGCTTCGAGGCCCCATTTTATTTTGTGTCATGGCACTCCTTCCGCCTGTCGCCCTCTCGCTCGGAGGCGCGCTAGCTCTCCGCGCGCCACCCGCGGTGAACGCCGCCGCCGGCGGGGACGGGGCGGCAGCCGCCAAAACAATTGTTGGAAAGGATCGTGAATACCTGCCCCTGCGCATTCCGCTCGACATCACGCTTGCCAACGGACTCGGTCGCGTGAGGGCCAACCTGGCCGTAGCCATCGAAACGCGCGACCCCGCGTCTCTGGAGCGGCAATGGGCGAAAAACCTCGAGGCAGCGCAGCGGGATTTCGCGGAAATTGCGCTTCGGGAGGTCGAGAGGAGGATCGCAGGCCCCGGAATAGACCCCGATCTCGTGGATCTTCGATTGGCCTTGCCAGACCTTTTGCGCGACGAGATGAACGCCGAGCTGTCAACGCTTCGACCACCCAAGGCAGTTCTCGAGCTCTTTATCGTTAAATGGGAGCACGCGCGCAGCGACCTTCGCTCCGCCACACCCGCGGGGGCCCTGTGAGCAGGATGGCGAGGCGCCACGATGACGGGCGACACGATGGGCCAGCCGAGCAGCCACTAGGCAGTGGGAAAGGCCTCTTCTGCGGCGGTCTCGCCGTCCGGATCACGCGGTTTTCCCGGGGCCAAAAGCCCGTGGTCACGCAGGTGCCGCTGGCTCGGCTCCTCTGCGATGGTCCGGTGGAGGTTGCGCGCGTCCGCTATGGCGGTGGCGTTCCGGCGCCACAGGCCCCAGACAACCCCCAACACATTTGCCAAAAGGATGGCCACTCCAATACTCATCGGAGCCGGCATAAAACCAGCCAGCCGGATAGCCCATGCCGGTTGGGCGTAGATCGCCGCAATCAGCATGAGCGCGACGGGAAGAAAGAACCTTAGCCGCGCGCAACCCGTGCAATCTTCCGTGTCCATGGTTCGTGCCGACGACGCTGCGGAGCTATCGCCGGAGCGTGTCTGCACGAATGTAGCTCAAGGCACCTTCGTGATTGACCGCAGCCTCGCGGCGCGACGCTTCACCGACCTCCGCCAGGGCGCGCAGGCCTGTTGCGACGCGAGCGCAGACGGCGTTGCATATCTCCGGGTCCACGCGACCGACGGCGTCGCGCGCCGCCGACCTCATCTGCCTATCGAGCTGGAACAAATGGTCGGGGTCCAACCGCTCCTGTGCCGCGCCCATGTCTCGCAACAGCCTGTCCATCCGTTGCGCCCACGCGACCGCTACCATGCGTGACACTGTTGCCCGCGTCATGCCGGCACCGCTTCATTGTTGCCGGGCGCGATCTCTCCCCATGCGGACAAGATGTTGGCGATGACGTCATGCGCCTCCCGGAGGCGCGCACCGTCCTCGCCACGCCATGCCTTGAGCAGGTGAAAGCGTGCGAATTCGTATAGCTGGAATAGGTCGATGGCGATCGCCCCCCCGGCGTCGAAATCGAGGCTCGACTGCAGGATGTAAAGCGCGGTGAGCGCCCGGTTGAGCGGTTCGGCGGGAAGCGGACGTCCCTGTCCCTCCGCCGTCGCCAGCACATCGAGGGCACGCGTGAGTTCCTGCAGGGTCACGAGGACGATCTGATGCGGATCGGGCGCGGGCTGCACCGCATGGCGCGCCGTGGACTGATAGAAGGTGCGGGCAAAACTCATTCAACGGTTCCTTCGTCGCTGTCCGGGCTCTGCGCCCGCTCTGCTTGTAACGGACAGACGGGGAAGACCTTTAGGCGTCGCATGAAGCGCCCTGACCCGGGACGTGGGCGCGACTGTTGAGATCTCGACGGAGGCGTCACTATCTCGCCGTTTTCTATCACAACCTCGACGCTTCAGCCTCGCCGCGCAGGCCGTCATACGAGGATGAGCCAGGGCCTGCATTGGATCAAACTCGGTCGGTTCGTTCATGCGCGCGTTTGGCACGATCCGTGCTTCATGCTTTCCGAGACCTTTACGGAGTTCGCATGACAGACATCACATTTGATAGCGCCTTCGAGGCTCAATCGAACGCCGAGTTGTCCGGGCTCTTCGCGGCACTCGAAGTGCGCGGCCTGAAGATCGCGCATGATGGACAAGCGCCCTGCCACAGCCTAGTGGTGCCCGCCGCAACGGATGCTGCTCGCGAGGTGTCGAGAGCCAGGGAGCTAGGTGCAAAGCGCATCCTCGCGCTGACGACGGGAGCCGGGCAATGGGCCTACGCGGAAGAGCTCGGTGGGCGCCTCACTCGCATCCACATGCCCGAAAACGACAGCGCCGCAATCCTCGCGCTGGAGGATGTCCTCGCAGCGCCGTTCTCTCCGATCGTCGCCGTAGATGCGTCATCTCGGACGCTCGTGTCGCTCGCGCGACGCGTTGCGAGGCACGAGGTGAGCGTGTTCATCAACGGTCCCACGGGTTCTGGCAAGGAAGTGCTGTCGCGCCTCATACACTCTGCGTCTCACCGCGCGGGTGGGCCCTTCGTGGCACTGAACTGCGCGGCAATCCCGGAGAACATGCTGGAGGCGATGCTGTTCGGCCACGAGAAAGGAGCGTTCACGGGCGCTGCTTCGGCTAACAAGGGGTATCTCCGCGCGGCCGAGGGGGGCACGCTGCTGCTCGACGAGATTTCCGAGATGCCGCTCCCCTTGCAGGCCAAGCTTTTGCGGGTTCTCCAGGAAAAGGTCGTGACGCCCGTGGGCGCACAGAAAGAGGTAGCAGTCGACATTCGCATCCTCGCCACGTCCAATCGCGACATGGCGGCGGAGATCGCGGACGGTCGGTTTCGGGAGGATCTTTTCTTCCGCCTGAACGTGTTTCCTTTGGAGACGCTCGCGCTCGCCGGGCGGCGCGACGATATCCCTGCGCTCGCGCAGAGCTTCATTACCCGCCACGGTCAGGGACCTGCGCCGCTTTTGACGCCCGCCGCCCTCGAAGCGCTCAAGGCTCATCATTGGCCCGGCAATGTGCGGGAACTCGAAAACGTCATCCAGCGAGCCCTCGTTCTGGCGGATGGCAGTCGGCTAGCGAAAGACCACATCATGCTGACCGCGCAAGCCGCCGGTCAGGCACTGGCGCGAGCTGCGTGAGACGCCCATGGCCCTGACTGGTATCTCCCCCGCCATTTCCGCGCTTCACGAGGTGGCCAATCCGGCCCCGGCAAGCCCCGCGGGTACGCCGTACTCCGGGCCCAGCTTCGCGGATCGGATGGGGCAAACCCTTTCCAGTGTGAACGCCCAGCAGCTTCGCGCCAGCGATGCCGCGCGCGATTTCGAAACCGGCAGGACCAACGACCTCGTGTCCGTGATGGTGGAGCAGCAGATTTCCTCGCTCGGGTTCGAGATGACGAAGCAAGTCCGCAATCGCGCACTCTCAGCCTACCGAGACATCATGAACATGCCGGTCTGACCAAAGGCCGTCCCCTACTCACCGCTCAGGAGACGCCATGTCCATGGATGCCTCTCAGTCGCCGTCGGTTCCCACGGGGCAAGGCTCCTTCGCCCCGGCCTTCATGCGTCGGATCGATGCCGCGATCACCCAGCCCGCCTTGCGCCGGGCGTTGCCGGCCATCTCGGTGCTTGGCGTCGCGGTGCTGGCACTGGGGCTCTGGCTCCTGCTGGCGCCGCCCGAGCGGATGCAACTGCAGCCCGGTCTCCCAGCGGCGGAGAAGGCGCGTGCCCTCGACGCGCTCACTGCTGCCGGGATACCCGCACGCCTCGATCCCGGCTCCGGCGCGCTGACCGTACCTGCGGCGAGCTTTCACGAGGCAAGAATGCTCCTGGCGACAGAGGGGCTGCCACAGGGTCAAGCGGATGGTCTCCAGGCGATCGAGAACATGCCCATGGGAACCTCGAGGCAGGTGGAGGCCGCCCGGCTACGCCGCATGCAGGAACTCGACCTCTCGCGCACGATAAGCGAGCTGCGACCGGTGCGAGCCGCACGGGTGCACCTCGCTCTGCCAGAGCGGACGGCATTCGTCCGTGATACGGAGCCTCCGCGCGCCTCCGTCGTCCTCGAACTGGCCCCCGGCCTCTCGCTCGACCAAGGGCAGGTGCAGGCCATTGTGAGCATGGTTGCAGCGGCGGTGCAGGACATGCCGCGCGGCAATGTCTCCGTCGTCGACCAGGCGGGGACCTTGCTCACCGCAGAAGAAACCGACCCCATGCAAGCCGCCGCAGATCGTCAACTCGCCCACCAGCAGCGCATGGAACGGCTCTACCGCGAGCGCGTGATGGCGCTCCTGACGCCGATGGTGGGCGTCGGAAACGCAGCGGTGGAGATCACGCTGGACATGGACTTCACCCGTTCAGAGATCACCAGCGAGGAATTTTCCCCCGATACCGCGCTCCGCAGTGAGCAAGCCTCGCAGCAATCGACGTCGAATGCCGGCGCGATCGGCATTCCGGGTGCGATCAGCAACACGCCGCCGCCCGAGCCTGAACTGGTGGAAGCCACGGAAGAGACCGAGGCGCCAGAGGCCGTGAACATGACGCGGTCCAGCACGCGAAACTACGAGGTGAGCCGCCGGGTCGAAACGCGCCAGCCGCAGGTCGCCAAGATCACCCGCGTCCATGCCGCTGTCCTTCTCCACGAAACGCCGCCGACCGACGGCACCGCCGCCGAGGCACCCGGAGACGCCCGCGACAACGCCCGCGCTGATATCGAGGCCCTCACGAAGAGCGCCATCGGCTTCGACGAGGCGCGCGGGGACATCGTCACCGTCGCCTCCGCGCCGTTCGTCGCGCCTCCCCTGCTCATGGCCCAAGGGCCTTGGTACGAGGCGCCCTGGCTTCCTGCAGTGGGGCGTGTGTTGGCACAGGTGGCCATCATCGCGATCGTGGTGCTCGGCATCATCCGGCCGCTCATGACCCGGCTTCTTCCGCCGCCCCCCGCGCCTGGGCAGGCCCTTGTCGGCTATGGGGACGCGGTGGAGGTGCAGCGCGGCGAGAGCTTCACCGCGCTGCGTCAGCGCATAGAAACCGCCACCCCAAGCATCGAGGATCTCGACGGATCCTTGAGCTACGAGGAGAAGATCAACGTTGTGCGCCAGCTCACCGACGACGATGCAAACCGGATTTCCGGCGTCTTCAAGAGCATGCTCGATACGAAGGAAGAAGCCGCACGATGACCGCGGCACTGCCCGCGCCGGGCCCACGGGTCGATGAGGAGCTGTCTGCGGTGCAGAAGGCTGCCATCATCATGATGGTGGTCGGGGAGAAGACCGCCGCGCAGATCCTGCGCACGCTGTCTCCCGGCGAAGTGCAGCAACTCGGTGAAGCCATGTACACCGTCGAGGGCGCTGCCCATGACACGGTGAACGCTGTTCTCGACGAGTTTCTCGCCTCTGTTGGCGACCAAAGCGGGTTGGGCGTGGGAACGAGTTCGTACGTCAGGCGCGTTCTCGACACGGCGCTCGGCAGCCACAAGGCGCAATCCGTCCTCTCCCGCATCATGCCGCGCAACAGCGAACGGCCCATCGAGATCCTCGACTGGATGGACCCCGCCGCCGTCGCGGAACTCATCGCCGAAGAGCATCCACAGATCACCGCGCTCGTCGTGGCGTCGCTCGACTACTCCCAGGCGGCCGCAGTGCTCTCGCTCCTCGCGGAAGATCAGCAGGCGGACATCATCCAGCGCATCGCGACCCTCCGCAGCGTTCAACCTGAAGCGCTCGCCTCTCTGGAGGAAGTGATGCGCGCAAAGTTCAACGCCAACACGACGTTGCGCGCCTCGCAAATGGGCGGCGTGAAGGCAGCGGCGAGGATCATGAACTTCACGCGGCAAGACACCGAGGAGCGCATCCTCAAGGACGTGCGCAAGCGCGACAAGGAGCTCTCGAACGAACTGACCGACAACCTCTTCGTCTTCGACTACCTCATCAAGTCCGAGGAGCGAGCGCTGCAGACGGTACTCCGCGAGGTCGAAAACAACGTCCTTATCCTCGCGCTCAAAGGGGCCTCTCCCGCACTGCGCGAAAAATTGCTGGGATGCGTCTCCCAGCGGGCCGCCGCCAACATGCGCGAAGAGATGGAGACGATGGGCCCCGTCCGCCTCAGCGAAGTGGTCGAGGCCCAAAAACAGGTCATCACCATTGCCCGGCAGCTTTCGGACGCCGGAACCATCGCGCTGGCGGGCCGCGGCGGCGAGCAACTGATTTAGCGCGAGGACCTTGGGACGCATGCAAACAGACCACGAGCGCCCTGACGAACGGGACCATCTGCTCATCGAGGCGCTGGACGAGCCCGTGCCCGAACTCCTGTCGGCGACTGATATCCGCGCGATGCTGCGCCGCGGCGCCGCCGACTTCTTTGCGGACACGCCTGCCAAGGGGGGAGCGACGCTTCCTCCTCTTCCATCCCAGGATTTCAAGCCGCTCTCGTTCGACCGCGTAGGCGAGGGCGAGGATATCAAGCACAGCGAAGGCTTCACGCCGGTTGTCGGCGACGCTGCCGGAACCGAACCGGAATTCCACCCAACGCCCGCCCCCGAGAAAATCGATCTCGAGGCCCTGAAGGCGGCAGCGCGCGAAGAGGGCCGGGCCGAGGCTCTCAAGGAGTTCGAGGCCGAGAAGCAGAAATCGGCCGAGGAGGCCCGCGCCGCCGCAAGCGCCGAGGCCGAAGCACGCTTCGCCGACATGTCCGAAACGTTCATGGCATTGATCGACGGCCTCACCATCGCGGGGCAGGAGGCCGAAGCGGTGCTCGCAGAACGCATCGAGGCCGCCGTCCTGAGCCTTGCCAGCGATCGCGCGGGCCGGGAGATCGACGCGGTCCCAGAGGCCTTCCTTGCCCGCATCGAGGGGCTTTGCCGTGACCTGACCACCGCCACCGACGTGCCGGCCATCACGCTCAATCCCGATGACCTCGAAGCGGTTCTTCCTCACCTGAAGCGCGCCTGCGCGTTGGAGGCCGCGAACTTTCAGGGAGATGAGGCACTGTCCCGCGGCGACCTGCGATTGGCCCTTGGCGACGTTTTCTGCAGCGACATCCTGAAGGACCCGGACTATTGAGCACGGAGGCGTCGATGCTCCCGAGGCTTGCCGCGCGGTTGGAGCGGCTTGCCATGCCCCCTCGCCCATCCCTGAGCGGAAGGGTGTTGAGATATGACGGGCTCATCGCCGAATGTGCCGGTTTTGCCGCCTCGCCCGGCACGCGCTGCAGCGTGGAGACCGAGGACGGGAGCCTCGTGTCCGGGGAGATCGTGGGCTTCGCCCATAACCGCAACCTGCTCTTGCTCGACACACCTGGTGCGCGCGTCGTCACCAACTGTGTCGTCCATCGGATGCCAGATGGCGGGGAGGTGGACGTGGGTCCGGCACTCCTCGGGCGGGTCATCGACGCGGATGGGTGCCCCCTCGACGGCGGTCCGCCTCCCCTCGTCACCGAGCGCCGGTCCCTGTCATCTCGGGCGCTCAATCCAATGCAGCGACAGCCGGTCGCCACGCCGCTTGATTGCGGCGTGCGGATCATCAATGCGGGGCTCACACTCGGGCGAGGGCAGCGCATGGGGATCATCGCGGGCTCCGGTGTTGGCAAGTCGGTGCTGATCGAGATGATCACGAGCTATACAGAGGCCGATGTCGTCGTCGTGGGCCTCATCGGCGAACGCGCGCGCGAGGTGGGAGAGTTCGTGTCGCGGGTCATGGCGGGCCCCGCCAAGGCGCGCACCTGTGTCGTGGCCGTACCAGCCGACCGTTCCCCGCTTCTCAGGCTGCGCGCGGCCCAGCGCATGACGGCCATCGCCGAGTATTTCCGCGAGACCGGAAAGGATGTTCTGCTTATCATGGACAGCCTCACGCGCGTGGCCCATGCCCGCCGCGAGATCGGACTTGCCCTGGGCGAGCAACCCACCAGCAAGGGCTACCCTCCCTCTGTGATTTCAATGATCCCGGCGCTCTTGGAGCGTGCGGGGCCGGGCCTGCCCGGCCAGGGCACGATCACGGCGCTCTACACCGTGCTTGCGGATGGTGACGACACCACGAACGACCCGGTCGTCGACGCGGCCCGGGCGATCCTCGACGGTCATATCGTGCTCTCCCGCAAGCAGGCGCAAATGGGTCTCTATCCGGCCATCGACCTCACGGCCTCGATAAGCCGCGTCATGAAGGACATCGTATCGCCGGACACGCATGCGCTCGCTTCGCGTCTGCGCAGGCTGATCGCGCTCTACGTGGACAATCGGGACATGATGCTCATGGGAGCCTATACGCCGGGACATGATCCTGCCCTGGACGAGGCCGTTTCGGCTTGGCCCCGGATCGAAGCTTTCGCCATGCAGGACACGGGTCAGGCGGTCAGCCTGGACGAAAGCAGAGATGCACTTGTGGCTCTGATGGGCACGGCGTCGTGACGTTCCAGAGAGCCAAAATATTGCGCATGCTCGACTTGAAGGCGCGGCGCGAGCTTCAGCGGCGCACCGCCGCGCTGCGAGGCCTGCAGCACCGGGAACTTGCGTCCTTCGAAAAGGCAAGCCGCCTCGAGGCCATGTTGGAAGAGCACGGTGGGACGCATACTGGACCCCTGACCAGGGGCGCACTTTCCAGTTCGAACGAGATCCGGCGCGCGCTCATCGCCCAGCAGAAATCCGCGCGCGAGGCTCTCACGCACCTCGGGACGGAGCGCGGCCGCATCGAAGCCGAGATCGCCGACTTGGCCCATCGATCGGCGCTGTTGAAGGCACGGACAGAGGAAGAAGCGCGCAGTGCAGTCAGCATAAGAGATGCCCGCACCGATGAGGCTGCATCCGGCGGGCATCGGAACGTGGCATCCAACTTGCACGCTCCCACTGAGAACCATCGTCGCCATCGGTCCCGTCCATGATCCCAACGCACCCCTTAAGCTCGCCCAGTGATCCGGCCTTGCAGCCTAGCACTGTCGACGCGGGGGGCATTCAGCGGCCTCTGTCTTCGTTTCCTGACCTTATGGAGACTTTGACGATGCCGGGTGTTGACGTGATTGAGGCGGGCTCGTCCGTGTCCCAGACGAAGACCGCGGAAACCGTGACTGCACGGCATGAGGAAGACGGCGAAGCGATCGGGGTGAGCCCAACGCCCAGTCTTCCAGTGCCGGCCGCACCGACTGCTGGACAGGAGATCGTTTTTGGTCAAACACCCCCCTCCGCTCTCATTGCACTTGAAGCTGACCTAATCCCTGCCGCATCGGACGAGGCGGGAGAAATCCCTAAAGAGCCTCAGGCTCAAGCTGTTCCGTACGCGGTTGCTGCCGTGGCTCTCCTAGACGCCGGAGCCGGAGGCGAAGCTGGCGCAGACCACCCGATCGCGGCCATAGGCGCGGCTTTCGAGACGATCGTCCCACCGCGAACTCAAGACAAGGGACAGACCACCGTTTGGCACGGGGGACCCCTACCGCAGACGGCGGTCAATCCCGTTGACGTCCCACATAGCCCGGCCTCCGGTCTTCCTACTCCCACCGAGGTCGCTGGGCCGTCCGCAGGCATTGTGCAGACTGTCGACCAGCGATCCGCAAAAAGCTTACCGGCAGTGGCACCATCCGGCACCGTCCATCCGGCAGCCGCGCTGGGGGTTGATCGGGACGTCACTCCGTCGGACCTCATTCCACCCGATGGACCTCAGCCCGTGATAGTGCCCGCGGAAGGGCGCGTAACGATGACGGGCAGCGCGACAACTGCCCCTCCCCCTCCGACAGCACCCGTCGACCTCTTCTCTGCGTCTTGGCCAGACGTGGTCGCCCATGAAACGGCACCGAGGCTCCTTCACGATGGCGAGACCCTGACCCTGGCGCTCACGCCCGAGCGCCTTGGCACGCTTCAGGTCCGGATTGCCTTCGAAAATGGCCAGGCGCAGGTCATCATCATCGCGCAATCGCAAGAAGCCGTGGCGGCGCTTCAGCAGGCCGAAACGCGGCTCGAAGAAGCGTTCCAGCGAGTTGGACTCGAACTCGGCCACCACGGGGCCCACCATGCACATGATGATGGTGCGCCCGGGCGTGACCAGAGCAACGGTCCGCACGATGGGCAGAGCAGTGGGCCCGGTGCTCCGGAGACCCATTCCGAGGAGGGAGTGCCATTTCTCGCAGGCACCTTGGCTCCCGGCATTTACTCGAACGGTGGTGCCCCCGGCATCAATCTTCTGGCTTGAGGACTCCATGACCGACACGACTGCCGACGCACCGCGGAGCCGCTCTGGAGGCGTCATGAAAACGCTCTTCTTCATCGTCATCCTGGGTGGACTTTTCGGCGCTGGAGGGTTTGCCGGAGGACTGTTCTATGCCGGACAACAAGAGCCAGCCCCTGGAGATCTCCTCAGACTGATCGAGAGCGATGGCCCCAGCGGCCGCGCAGGGGGACGGCGCGTCCCGAGAGCATTGCCAGATCGCTCCGTCTTCGAGACGAGCTACTACGAGTTCACAGAGCCACTCACCACCAATCTCCGTGGCTCCAGGCGCTTCCTGCAGATCGGTGTGGGCATCTCGACGCAATACGACGACAGCGTGATCTCGCATGTCGAGCGGCACGAGGTTGCACTGAAATCCGACATGCTCGCGGTCATGAGCGGGTTCACCGAGGAGGACGTGGTCGGGCAAGCCGGACGAGACGCGCTTTCAAGCGCCCTCCGCGACGCAATGAACGCCCGGCTCGAAGCGCTGGAAGGCTTCGGTGGAGTCGAAAGCGTCTACTTTCCCAGCTTCGTGATGCAGTAGCGCCGATGTCGGGCGATAGCACGAAACGCGACACCAATCCCGTTGGGGGTTTAGGGCTCCAGGGCGAGCAACTCGATGCGCTCGTGGAACAAGCGCGAAAGGCAGACCCAGGGGAAGACCGCGCCCAACCAATCGGCGATGATCGCGTGGAGCTATTCAGCTTCGGAAACGACGACCTCGCGGTCATGGGCAAGTACCACGGTCTTCGCATGGTCAACGAGCGCTTCTGCCGCCTGGCGCGGTCGGTCTTTCTTCCCTTCCTGCGCACGCAGCCGCGGATCACCGCCAGCGCGCCAGAGGTGAAGAGCTTTGAGGAGTATTCCAACGGTCTCGGCAACTTCGTGAGTCTGACGACAACGCGCATGGAGGAACTGCGCGCGAGCAATCTCACGGTGCTCCAGGCCGATTTCGTCTCTCTTCTGACGAATGGGTATTACGGCGGCGATATCGCATACATCCGGGGCCGCCGTTCGGAATTCACCGCGAGCGAAGCCCGCGTCGTTCGCCTGTGCACGGAGGCCCTTCACCGCGCGCTGGAGGCCTCTTGGTCGGATCTCTCTCGCCTGACGTTTTCGCGCCCTGTTCATGAAGACAACCCGCAATTCACAAGCTTTGTCGAGGCGGATGAACAGGTGGTGGTCACCTCCTTCTCGGTGCAGGTCGCGGATGTCGACGCAGCCAAGATCGACGTCCTATATCCTCTTCAGGCGCTGAAACCGCTGGCCTCCAAATTGCGATCGCGCCTGCAGGCAGACCCTGCCGCCGCGGACTTGCTCTGGAGAGAGCGGTTGACCCGGGTCGTCATGCAGGTCCCGCTTAATGTGACGGCGAGCCTCGCCACTCCCGAGGTTCAACTTTCCCAGCTTATGACGATCGCGCCGGGGCTGGTGATCCCCATCGATCTCCACCTTAGGCCGCAACTGCTCGTGGAAGGCCTGCCCTATTTCGACGTCGAACCCGGTGAGAAAGGCGGGCGCGCCGCTGTTTCACTCCTTCGCAAATACCATGCCCCCCGGGCGGAAAAGGACCAACCATGACCGATGACACCGACGCGAAGCAGAACCTTCAAGACGGGGAGGTCATGCCGGATCAAAAACCGCGCTTTCCCGACATAGGCCTTCTTGCGCGAGTGAAAGTGAACGTCACCGTCGAGGTCGGGCAGACGCAGATGAGTCTTCAGGACCTCGTTCGTCTGAACGAGGGCGCGGTCGTCGAGCTCGACCGTATGGCCGGTGACCCCCTCGATATTCTCGCCAATGGCACCAAGATCGCCCGTGGCGAAGTGGTGGTCCTCGGAGAAAAATTCGGCATCCGCTTCGGGGAGATCGTGGAGGCGCGGGAACGTATCGAAAATCTCTAAAAGTGCCACCAAATGGCACGGATGCTGCAGCACCTCGCTCGATAGGCCCTTGCAGAAAGCCATGCGAACGTGGACGTCCTCAGCCCTGACCGCCTTTTGACGATTGCTGCGTTTGTCGGCGTGCTGCTGCTCGTCTGGCTTTTTGTGCGACTCAATCGCGCGCCGCTCGCCGAACGCGTGCGGCAGAGCAGGCGGATCGACGTACATGAGGTGCGCAATCTCGGAGGCCAGGCCCGCGCTGTCCTCCTGACGGCCGACGGAGCACGGCTCCTCGTTGTGACCGCTCCGCGCACGAGTGCTGCGGTCCATGCGCTGGATGCTGCGGCTGCGCCCGGCGCTTGCGCGGCGCAATCGAGAGGATGACGTCATTGAAAGCTGCCAAAACAATTGTTCTCTTCATCATGATCGGGCTTTTGACCCTGCCGGGGACGGCTTCGGCACAGGCTGGCCTGCCAGTGCTTTCATTGGATGGCGAAGATGGGCAGACCTACTCCCTTTCACTGCAGATCCTCGCGCTGATGACCGCGCTGACGGTGCTGCCGGGGCTCGTCCTCGGCATGACGGCGTTCACGCGCGTCATCATCGTGCTTTCGATCCTGCGCCAAGCCCTCGGCACTATGCAGACCCCTCCGAACCAGGTGCTTATCGGCATCGCTCTGTTCTTGACGTTCTTCATCATGCAACCGGTGCTGAGCGATATTTACGCCACGGCCGTAGCGCCCTACCTCGACGGTGCGCTTCCAGCAGAAGATGCAATCGTCATGGCCTGGGATCACCTGCGCGGCTACATGCTCGCGAACACCCGCCAAAACGACCTGCTGATGTTCTCTGAATTGAGCGAGGCGGGCCCGTTCGAGGACCCCTCGCAGGTCCCCGTTTCGGTGCTGCTCCCTGCCCATATCACGTCCGAGCTCAAGACAGCGTTTCAGATCGGATTTCTTCTTTTTCTGCCATTTCTTGTCATCGACATGGTCATCGCCTCGATCCTCATGGCGCTCGGCATGATGATGCTCTCGCCCATGATCGTGTCGCTGCCTTTCAAGCTTCTGCTCTTTGTTTTGGTCGACGGGTGGGCGCTCACCATGGGCTCCCTTGCGTCAAGTTTTCAGGGAGCGCTTTGAGATGGAATTCGACGCCAATATCGAACATCTGCAACTCGCCTACTGGAACATCCTCCTGACGGCAGGGCCGATCCTCGGAGTTGCTCTCGGCGTGGGGCTTCTCATCGGTATCCTCCAGGCAGCCACCTCGATCAATGAGGCGACCCTGTCCTTCGTGCCGAAAATGGGGGTCGTGATCCTGACGATGGCGCTCATGTCGAGCTTCACGCTCGGCACGTTGAGCGACTACTTCGCGCAAATCTTCGACACGATTTCGGCGATCCGCTAGGCGTGGCTTCCGAACTCACATCCGGGCTGCCCGGCCTTGCGTTGAGTGAAGTCTCCGGCGCGCTTCTTCAGTTCTTCTTCGCGATGCTTCGCATCGGTGCGTTCGTGGTCGCGGCCCCGCTTTTCGCGGCGCGCTTCGTTCCGTTGCAGGTGCGCATCGTGATCACAGTTTGCCTGACATTTCCGCTCATGGGGCTCGTGCAAATCCCCGTGGCCAACGATCTCGCGACCGCGCGCGCGGTTGCTTGGGCCCTGCGGGAGATGGTGCTCGGGCTCTCCGCGGGTCTCGTTCTGAGCATTCTCTTCGCCATCGCGGTCGTCGCCGGGGACCGCATCGCCAATACCGCGGGCCTCGGCCTTGCCGCGCAGGTGGATCCCAACACCGGCACGCAATCCCCGGTCATCGGACAGTTCTTCTCGCTCTTCCTGCTCGCGATTTTCCTAAGCCAGGATGGCCATCTCGCCGCGATCGGCCTCGTGCTGGAGAGCTACCGGCTCATCCCGATCACGGCGCCGATCAACGGCGCCGAGCTCACGGGAGCGGGGCTCGAGGCCGCTCGGGAGATGTTCCAGGGTGCGGCTCGCGTCATGATGCCCGTCGTGGGAATTCTCCTCGTTTTGAACTTCGTCATCGGTGTCATCACCCGCTCTGCGCCGCAGTTGAACATCTTCGCCTTCGGCTTTCCGCTGACGATGAGCGCCACGCTCGTCCTCCTGCTCCTCACGGCGACGGGGCTGGGGACAGCCTTCACCGCGCTCTCGGACGACGCGCTGGCGCGTCTCGCCGCGATGTTTCGCGGAGCCGCCGATGGCTGAGGCGACGGACGGGCAGGAGAAGACAGAAGAGCCCACGGAGAAGCGGCGGGTCGATGCGAAGAATGACGGGCAGGTCGTAACGTCGATCGAGGTCTTCGTCCTCACATCGCTCGCCACCGCGACACTGCTCTACCTCGTCGGACGTCCGGCGCTTCCGTCCATCACGGGCCTTTGGGCGCAGGGATTCGTGATTTCTCCAGGAACCTCACTTGAAAGCCTTCTGATCGCGCGAACGGGCCATCTCCTTGCCTGGACGGTGGCTGCGGCCAGCATCGGTCTGCCGCTCTTGGTGGTGGTTCTGGCCGCGCAGGCTAGCATCGGGGGCCTAAACTTCGCGCCGAAGGCGTTGAGCTTCAAAGCCGAGAAAATCGACCCCCTCAAGGGTCTCAAGCGGATGTTCTCGATGCGGGCCCTGGTGGAGCTCTCCAAAGCCACGCTTAAGGTCATCCTCCTTCTTGGCGCGGGGCTCCTCGCGGTGTGGCCTCTCTTTCCGGCGTTCGAGACCGCCGCCTCGCAATCAGTGGGGGAGGCCGTTGCCCTTCTCGGAGCCGCCATGGTGCGCCTTCTCGGCGGCGTCCTTGTCGGACTTTTGCTCATTGCGGGCCTCGATCTCACCTGGCAAATCCACCAGAACAACCAACAGCTCCGGATGTCCCGCCAGGAAATCAAGGACGAGGTCAAGGAAGCGGAAGGCGCGCCGGAACAAAAGGCCGAGCGACGCCGCCGCCAACGAGATGCCTCGCGCCGCGCCGCGGAGCGCAAGGCGCTCGACGACGTTCCGAGCGCAAACGCGATCATCACGAACCCGACCCACTTCGCTGTCGCACTGCGCTACGATCCGGCGAGCGGCAAGGCGCCCGTCATTGTGGCCACGGGCAAAGGGGACATGGCGCGCGAAGTCATCCGTCGCGGACGTCACGCCACGGTGAAGACCCTTCGTGTGCCTCCGCTGGCCCGCGCACTCTATTTCCACGGCGCCCTCGGCAAGGAAATCCCGGAAGCTCTCTTTGCCGCCGTCGCCGTCATTCTCGCCCATGTCTGGCGACTGGAGCGCGGTTTCGAAGGGCGTTTGCCGGCAGTGAGCGTTCCTGAGGAGCTCTTGCGGGATGAATACGGACGGCCAAGCAGGCCAGCCAGGCGCAGGCCGCAATAGGAGGATCCCATGTCAGAGTCGCCACAACGTCCGTCCACTGGAGATATGATCTCGACGCTATGCTTTCTCGGCGTGGGCCTTTGGCTCGTAGGAAACGCCACGATGGAGCCCTGGCCGCGCAAGGCGATTTTGGGGATCGCGGGCCTCGCTAGCCTTCTTGGGGCTGCGCGTCATGTCATCGCGCGCATCTGGTCGAGGCTGTCGCACTGAACGCGAACCCTCAGGCTCCGCCGAGAAAGAAGAAGAGCCCGAGGACGCAGAATGTGAGGAGCGTCAGCGTCGTCGCGACTGCGGCGACGAGAGGCGCCCATCCGACATCCGTGACATCCTTGATGGGGGTGGCAAGGCCCACTGCTGCGATCGCGGTCACAAGACAGGCCTGCGACAGCGTCCGCAGAGCCTGCCCGAGGTCATCGGGCACGAGGCCCGCAGAATTCACGAGCACGAGCGCGGCAAAAGCCACGAGGAAATACGGCACCAGAGGCGGGCGAGCGTCCACGGACCCTTGGGAGGAGGCCGAATACACGAGCCCGATTACCAATATGACAGGAAGAAGAAAGGCAACGCGAAAGAGCTTCACGATCGTGGCCGTCTCCCCGGCTTCGGGAGACACCGCGAATCCCGCACCCACCACCTGCGCCACGTCATGGATCGTTGCGCCGAGCAAGATCCCGATCGCCCGATCCTCCAGCCCGAGCACTTGAAAAAGCGATGGATACATGACCATAGCGGCCGTGGAGAGCGTCGTCACGATGATGACCGTAAAGGCCGTCTGGCGCTCCAGATCGGGGCCCCTTGGGAGCACGGCGGAAATCGCAAGAGCCGCTGACGCACCGCAGATCGCCGTCGCTCCACCAAGGAGAACGCCGAACCGTCGCCCCCGCGACAATGACTGCGACACGACGATGCCCATGGTAATCGCGCAGGCCATCCCCCCCATTACTAGGGCCGCAACCCCCCACCCGAGTGAAAGAACATCTTCGAGCACGACCCGGGCACCGAGGAGCGCGATACCGACCTGCAAGATGCGCTTGGACGCGAAGGCGATCCCGGGCCCCGGCTTGCTGCCTTTTTCGAATGCCGGCGCGAGCGCCATTCCGATCAGCAAGGCCAGAAGCATCACGGGGCCGCCGGCATTCGCTGACACGAAAGACGCCGCCCCGGCGACGACGGCAGACAGGATCAAACCCGGAAGCAGAGCGGTCAAAGATACGGGAATTCGGGGGCCTCTTATGTCGTCGTGGCGCGTCGGCACTTTGCGGTTGTGTGTCGTCAATGAGCGCAGGCTGTCAATCACGCGTTCGTCGCGTCCTCGCCCGGGTGAGGATGGGTACATCCGTCCCGACCGGAAGACGCGACTTGCACTTGAGGTGTGAATCCAAAGCGAGCTATCACGGATCAAAAGGGCGGAGCAGACGCGCAATGCACGGCGAAGCGCAGAAACGGTGGCATTTCCTGTCGGAATGCCTCGGGACGGAGCACCTGCCCGCCATTGTGGATGTGGGCGCCAATCCGCTCGATGAACCGCCTTACAAGCCTCTTTTGGACGAGGGGCTGTGTACAGTCCATGGGTTCGAACCTCAGCCCGAGGCCTTTGCCCGACTGGAGGAAACACGCGGGCCCCACGAAGCCTATGAAAACTGTGCCGTTGGCGATGGTGCCACACATGAATTTCACGCCTACAGGCAATCCGGGCTAAGCTCCGTCTTCTCCCTCGATCGACATGCGATGCGGTTTCTTGGCCGCAATGACCGGCCCGGTGAACTCCTGGAGGCGTTCCCGGTGGCCACGAAGCGGCTCGACGATGTGGATGCGATCCATCGCATCGACCTCCTAAAGATCGACGTTCAGGGGGCGGAAGTGATGATTTTCGAGAACGGGCGAACCAAGTTGAGCGATGCGGTTGCGGTCATAACGGAGCTCCGCTTTTTCCCCCTCTACGACGAAGAACCGCTCCTGGACGCACAGGTGGCCGTCCTGTCGGAGCTCGGCCTCCGCTTTCACAAGCTCTTATTCGTGAAAGGACAGCACATAAGGAACTCGCAGTCATCTCGGCTCCGGGGGCGCGTCCTGTCGAGCCAGGCGCTCGACGGCGATGCCGTCTTCGTGCGTGATCTGCGCGATCCGGAGGCGGTGAGTGACAATCAACTCCGCGCGCTCGCGCTTCTTTCTGACGCCACCTTCGAAAGCTTCGATCTCACCGTGCACTGTCTCGACCTCCTTGTGGAACGGGGAATGGTCGACGCCGACGCGCCCGCTGATTACGTGAGCCTCCTGCCTTCCTCCGTGAGGCGCGACCCGTGAGTGCAGAGGTCATAGACCTCGAATTGTCGGGGCTCCGGTTGCCCGAAAATCGCGCAGACCTCAAGCGACACCGATTTGGCAAGGCCGAGCACCACGACGCCGCCTATGACGCACGCTATGACTGGTCCACTATCTTCTACGACTGCTTTTTCGACGAGGCCGCTTGTGCCATCGTGCTGCTTGGTCCTCCCCTCCTTAATCTGCGTCCCTTGATCGAAGCCGCAGAGTTCCGCGTTGACGGTCGCGCCGTCGAGATCCGGGAAATCCGCGATCTTTCACGCTGCTCCATCGTCGCGCTGGAGGCGGCCGAAGGGCGGACCGTGACCGTCACCCACGGCGATTTCGGCGGGCAGCTCGTCGTCGGGCGATCGTTTGTCGAGGACTTCGCCGGATTGAATGGGGTTCAGTCGATTTCACTCGACAATCGTCTGGAGTGGATCTCCGACTGGCTCACCTACCACGTCAAGGCCCACGGGTTGGAGACGGTCGTGCTGACCGATAATGGCTCCACCGCCTATGCGCCTGATGCTTTGCGACGAGTGCTGAGCTCCGTTCCCGGCCTTCGAAAGGCCGCGATCATGCGCGCGCGGTATCCCTTCGGCCCCACGGCCGAAAATCGCTCCGCGTACAATTCGCTTTTCCTGCAGAGATCGATGGCGGAGATGGGGCGCCTTCGGTTTTTTGCGAAAGCGCGGGCGCTCCTGAACGCAGATATCGACGAACTTTTTCATTCGTTTCGCGGGCAATCCGTCTTCGATGCGACCGTGGCATCGGCAGACGGATATGTCCGCGCCGATGCCGAGTGGGTCTACGTGTCCAAACGGCCCGACCGAGGATTTGCGCGCCATGCCGACCACTCCCACGTAAGCGTGTCCGGGAAACCGAAGGCGAACCGGAAGTGGTGCATAGCTCCGCTCGGGCCGCTCAAAGAGAAACAGTGGAAGACCCACTTCATCCACAACCGCAAAGACCCGGTCGATCCAGATTTCCGGATGTGGCACTTTCGCCAGATCTCCACTTCGTGGAAGTGCGAGCGCACGGCGAGCGGGCCAGACCTGGTGCAGAACCCCGATTTGATGGACGCCATGCGCCGAGTTCTACCGTCAGAAAGCTAGCCGGTGTGAAGACCGGGGCGAAGTTGGCGTGTTGTCAGGGAAAAGGGCGTCGAGTAAGCTCTAGCTAAAGCAACTATAAGAAACATGGGCAGTTGCATGGCTCCGGACCTCCGGTTTTTTCTGGCGCTTACGGTGAAGAACGAGGCTCCGAACCTGTGGGAATGGGTCGCCTATCATCGTGCCATAGGTTTCACCGACATAGCGATCTATCAAAATGACAGCGTCGACGGCACCCAGAAGATGCTGCGCACGATGGAGAAGCTCGGCTTCATCCAGTATTTCAACAATCCGAGCCGCAACAAGGGTTGGCAAAACAAGGCCTATCGGCGCGCCTCGCGGCTGCCGGAATTCCACGCGGCCGACTGGGCTATGGCGCTCGATTGCGACGAATTCCTTGTGGTGAAGACCGGCGACGGATCGGTCTCCGCGCTCGTGGAGACCCTCCCGCCAGGGGCAAATTCGTGCACGGTTCATTGGAAGGCCTTCGGGTCGAGTTTTCACGCGGAGATGCCCGACGGGCTCGTGACCGAGGAATTCACGCTTGCCGAGACGCCGCGCAGGATCGTGGGCCGGCAAATGGGCTTCAAATCCATTTTCAAACCAAGCGCCTACAAACGCATCGGCATCCACAAGCCCAAGGACGCCTTCCCGGATGTGCCGAGCGTCATGTGCAATGGCTCGGGCATCCTCCTTGATCCTGATGTCGACCCCGGCTGGCGCTCAAAGGATCCCGGCGCCCGCAAGCTCGCACAGGTCAATCACTACGCGATCCGCGACGTGGAGCGTTTTTTGGTGAAATCAGGGCGCGGACGCACGGCGAACCACGACCGCCCTGTGGATACAGACTACTGGCGCGCCTTTGATATCAACGACGCCGAAGACCTCGCCGCCGCGCGTCGCGGGGTCGAGACCCGCGCAGAGATGGACCGCATGAACAAACGCAGCAGGGGCCGCATAGAACTACTGCACCATGAAGGACGCGCGGCGAACCGGTCGGTCTTTCGCGACATGCTGGGCGACCCGTTCTACCGCGGCATCTACGACGAGATCGTCGCCGGCTTCCCTGCGGCGGGGCACGAAGAAACGAGGACGGGCACGCAATGACGCATCAAGCGACATCGAAGGCGTGTCACAGGGCATCGTCGCACGCGCGGGTTTCAATGCACTTCGGCACGTTCGAGAACGACATTGAAAGGTCGGCAAATGTCTAAGGCTACGCATCTTGAGGCTGGCGACGACACCATGTCCTCCTCCGCACTTTCCTACGAGACGACTATCACCACGAGCGGCGTTTCCGTACCCTTCGTGCCGGAGATCATCACGCCGGCCCTTGAGAAGCCGATGCGGAACTCCCGCTACGAAGGCGGCGAGGTGCTCGCGCTTCGCGAGGGTCTGAGACCCGGCGACCGGGTGCTCGAACTCGGGGCTGGCGTGGGCCTTTTGTCGACCATCGCGGCCACCACGGAGGGCGTGGATAGCGTTGTGGCCGTGGAGGCCAATCCCGAGATGATCCCGCTCATCGAAGAAACCCACCGCCTGAACGGAGCTGATAACGTTACGCTCCTGAACGGTGTCGTAACGCCCAGCGACGGCGACAAAGTGAGCTTCTACCTCCGCAGGGATTTCTGGGCCTCCTCCATGGAGCCGGACTCGCGGCCCTATGTCCGCGCAGTGGATATCAGGACCTTCGGGATCGAGAAGCTCATCGCTGACCACGACCCCACTGTCATCGTCTGCGATATCGAGGGGGGTGAACTCGGCCTTTTCGACGGTGTCGACCTTTCCAACGTCAGATTGATGGTCATGGAGTTTCATCCGAAGGTCTACGGCCAACGCCAGGTGGAGGCTCTCTACGATCTCTTCGCTCGGAAGGGTCTGCAGATCACGTCCGTTGAAAAGCCGACCACGGTCCGAAAATTCACGCGCCCGGTGACCCCCGCCGAAGCTGAGGCCTGGCCGCCCGGGTCCCCTCGCTTCTTCGTGTCCACCTGCATGAAAGACGAAGGACCATTCATTCTCGAGTGGATCGCGTGGCACAAATCCCTGGGGATTGATGATTTCGTCGTTTTCACGAACGATTGCACGGACGGAACCGACCTCATCCTCGACCGCCTGGAGAGCCTCGGGCATTTGCGCCATTTGCCCAATCCGGCACTTGCCACGGGGTCAACCTATTTCCAGCCCGTTGCACTGGCCTACACACCCCATCTGCGGGAATGGCGGACGGCGGACTTCTTCATCTCGATGGACGTTGACGAGTTCATCAACATTCGCGTGGGATCCGGCAAGATGTCGGATCTGCTTGCTGCCGCGGGCTTCTTCGATGCGCTGTCCATGTCCGAGCTCAACCACGGTTCAAACGGTGTTCAGGAATTCGAACCCGGTTTGATGATCGAGCAGTTTCCCCTGCACCAGACGGAGCGACCGGGGCCTCGCAAGGCGCTGCGCGGAGTGAAAACCATTGTCCGTCTCTCCGAGAAGCTCGACAAGCCGCGCAATCACCGTCCGGACTTTCGCGGGGACCATGGACCGGTGACCTGGCTGGACGGTTCGGCTCGCCCCCTGGGCAAACTGCACGAGGATGCCAGCCTCAACGGGATCGACGTGCGCGGCAGCTACGACCTCGTCTCGCTCGATCATTTCCCGTTGCGGTCCCTCGACAGCTACCTGATCAAGATGTTCCGCGGCGACGTGGTGGTGAAGAACAACCGCGTGTCCCACCGATACTGGCGCCTGCGGAACAAGAACGAGCAGGCGACGTCGACGTTCGAGCGTCAACAGGCTGGGTTTCGTGCCGCGCTCGGCGCGCTTATGGAGGATCCGGAGTTGAGACGCCTGCACGACAGAGCGTGCGATATCCATCGGGAGCGGGCAGTGGCCCTCCTTGAGAAACCCGAGTTTCGCGAACGTCGGGACTGGATCCTCGAAAATGCCTGGGACGCGGACCCGCGCTAGGGAGGCGCCATGACGCGCCTTGGTTTTACCTGCCTGAAGGACGACGGTCCCTTCCTCGTGGAATGGCTTGCCCACCATCTCGCGTCGGGTTTCGACAAGATGCTGGTCCTGACCCATGATTGCACGGACGGGTCGGACGCTCTGATGCAGAGTTTGACCGCTGACCCCCGTATCGAGCACGTGCCGTTTCAATGGACGGGGGACAAGGCCGTCCAGTGGCAGGCACTGGATCTGGCGGCCAAACACCCCTCCTACAGGCGCGCGGACTGGGCCCTCTTTTTCGACGTCGATGAATTCCTGTGTCTTGACGGACCGACGAGCCTCGCGGACCTGACCCCAGTGGAGGGCTGCGATGCCATCGCGCTCCCGTGGCGTTTCTTCGGATCTTCTGGGCGCCGCGAGCCCGCTGAAGGCCTGACGCCGGAGCGTTTTACGCGCGCCGCGCAGGAGGATATTCACTTCCCATTGGCGCATCTTTGCAAGACGCTGCACCGTCCAGCATCCTTTCAGAAGCCCGGTGTCCATCGCCCGCGGGCGCGCAAGGGGCAAGTGCCCCGATGGAAGGGGCCCGATGGCTCCGACTTGCCGCCGGCCTTCTCGTCGTCACCCCACGCCATCTCGCTCTACGGGCTCGCCCGGGGCAAACGGCTGGCCTGGCTCAACCACTATTCCCTGCGCTCGGAGCAGGAATTCATGGTGAAGCGCGCGCGCGGGTTGCCCAATCACATGGCCCGCGAAATTGGCATGACCTACTGGGTGGAACGGAATTGGAATTCCGTTGAGGAACGCACGATCGCGAGGATGCTGCCCGCGACCAGGGCAGAATATGAAAGGCTGATGGCACTTCCCGGCGTTGCGGAGGCTCACCAGGCCTGTCTTTCGGTGCAGCGAGAGATGATAGCAACGATGGAAACCAACATCGAGAACGTGCGCTTTGCCTTTCGTCTAAGGCTTGCCGGGGACAGTTGCGCGCCGAGCGCGGGACATGCAGAGCGTCTCTTACGGGCCGCGCGCATCGCCGGGACGAACTAGTGGTGCATGTGATCCACTGCCTGCTGAGTTCGTCGAAGGGTGAAAGAGGCGCCGCAGTTCTATTGGATGCGGTGCGCCTGCCGGATGGTCGGGCGATGCTCTCCTTCGACCGCGAGGTAGACGTCGCGAGCCTCGACCTTCCCGAGAGCGTGCGTTCCGTCGATGCCCGCCACATCGGTGGCGCGGGGCAGATCTTCTGCCGTGCCTTTCCGGAGGAGGGTGATATTTCGCTCGCCGGTACAAAAATCCGCGCCCATGTCGCTGCCCACCAGCAGTCGCTCCTCGCAGGAACGAACGCCCTTTTGGGTGTGCGCAACGGCGAGCCCGTTGTAACGGTGCGCGAATGGCTGCGGTTCCATGTGGAGCGGCACGGGGCAACGGCCGCGGTTATCGTCGATCGCGCGCGCCCCGGAACGGATCTGGAATTTCAGACCGGCATTTCCGAAGCAGTGAGTGATCTCGCAGGTCTCACCGCCCTAGCTCTCGTACGCTGCGATCATCCTCTCGGCAAACCGGGCCATCCGTCCGAAGCGCACCCACTTTCGGTGCCTGAGGCGCCCGGCAAGGACCGCATGGAGGCTACGACGCCCGACCCCTGGTCCGCGCCCTTGGGAGCGTCCGCGATATTCGAGATCCTACGGCACCGCTTCCTCGATCAGGCCCGCGCCGTGGCCCATCTGGACGTCCACGATCTCCTCGAGGTTGACGATGGGCCAACGGCCTTCGACCTTGCCGTGGCCTCCCCCGGGGGCCTCATCCAGCTTCTTGGCCGGCATGTCTTTCCCTGGCGCATCCGGCCCGGCCAGACACCCCATTTTGGCGACCACATCTGCACGCAGTTCGACGCCCCTGCCGCGCGCCGGCGGTGGTGCATCGCGCCGGAGCGCGCGCCGCGAGAGGCGATCTGGCGCATGGTCAGGATCGGAAATGCCAGCCCGGACAGGGGGCGCATGGCGCGCTTCTACCGGCACATGGCTCTGCGCCATCCCACAGAGCAGGTCAGCCAGATCGTCCCCAAAACCTCGCTCGTTGAGCACGCTCCCTTGATCGCACAGGCCTCGACGATCTGGCGCCACCGCCCTGTGCGCCTGCCCGCGGTCTCTGCGCAGCCCGTTGCAAAAAAGAACGGTCGCCGCGCGATCGTCACCTGCATGAAGAACGAGGGGCCGTTCATTCTCGAATGGCTGGCCTATCACCGGGCAATCGGCTTCGACGATGTGCTTGTGTACTCGAATGACTGCACGGACGGCACCGATAGCCTGCTTGACCTGCTCCAGTCGAAGGGCCTCCTCGAACACCGCGGCAACCCCTTTCGCGAGGTGGGAATGAAGCCGCAGCACGCCGCGCTTCACGCGGCCCAGAAAGAACCGGTCATCCGCGACGCAGAGTGGATCGCGGTGATCGACGTCGACGAATTCATGAATATCAAGGTCGGCGAGGGCACGCTCGACGCTCTCTTTGCGGTCGTGCCCCAGGCGAATATGATCGCCATGACGTGGCGACTGTTCGGGAATTCCGACCGGCATGATTACGAAGACAGCTTCCTCATCGATCAGTTCACGCGATGCGCGCCCGAGATGTGTAGGAAACCCCACCAGGCCTGGGGCTTCAAAACACTGTTTCAGAACATAGGCTTGTTCAAAAAGCTCGGCGTGCATCGTCCAAAGGGTCTAAATCCGCAACTTTGGGAGCGTGTCGCGTGGGTTAATGGGTCCGGCCGGCCGCTCCCGCGACAGATGTACAGAAATGCCTGGCGGTCGACGTTGGCGACCTACGGCTACGATCTGGTGCAGCTCAACCACTACGCCGTCCGCTCCGCGGAGAGCTTCTTGGTGAAGCGCGACAGGGGGCGGGTGAACCACGTCGATCGAGACCAGGGCCTCGCCTACTGGTTCCGCATGAACAACAATGCGGAGGAGGAGACGTCGATCCAGAGACGCCGTGGCGTGCTCGCCGCAGAACATGCACGCCTGATGGCCGATCCCGAGATCGCAGAGGCGCATATGCGGGCGGTTTCAAGCCACAAAGACAAGATCGCGGACCTGAAATCGAACGCAGCGCAAGGACGGTTTTTCGAGGAGCTCACGAGCGCACGCATGGAGAAACTTTCCCGCATGCATGCCCATTTCGGTTCGAACGTTTTTCTGGCCGGGCCCGAAGCCATACCAGAGGAGGTCGTGCGCAAGGATCCCGGCGGAGACTTCTACTTCACCGTCCCACGCAGCGAGACCGCGCACTAGTAGGGACTTGGCGTGGTATGGTGCGCCCGACGACGGATGTCGGTGCGAGGAGGTCCGCCGCGGCCGCAACGCGGGCAACACGCCATTCGGGGGAGTGTTCGATGCCCGCTCCGGAGGCGGTCGTGGCTGACTTCCGTATCACTGAGGCGGCCTTTTCTACCTGTAGTCGGGCACCGTCCGTCGGGGCGTCCATCCGGGAGTTGGGTCGTTCTGTACAGTTTTCAGCGCCCGCTTGCACTGTTTTGTACATACGAGAGCCGCCCCATAATGAGTCTCCGCAGGCATGGCTGGGCGCGGATCCCGGGCCGCCTCAGGATGTCAAATGGTGTGACGACCACCCCGAAAAAGGCGATGGTCTCTTGGGAGCGCGATGCGCCGGATGCCGCCGCCCGCCGACCCTCAGCCCAGCACAAAGATGTCGTCGGCGAGGATTATCGGATTGTTCACGCCATCCAGCGCGATCGTCTGACCCGATCCGAAATCGAACACGGTTCTGCCCTCGACCACATCGGCAAACTCGGAAACGATGGCCGCTCCGTTCGTGAGGCCCCCAGTGAGCGCGACCGTGAATTGGAGCGTATCGACGTTGTTCTGGAAATCGAGGATGGTGTCCCGACCGTCGCCCAGGTCGAAGACGAAGGTATCTTCGCCGGCCCCGCCCTTGAGCGTGTCGCGGCCCGTGCCTCCCACGAGCGAATCGTTACCCCCGCCCGCGTTCAGACGGTCATTCCCCGAACCGCCAATGAGCGTATCGTCGAAGGCGTTGCCGAAGATGCGGTCGTCGCCGGTGCCGCCTTCCATGTAGTCGACGCGGGTACCGCCCTTGATGAAGTCGCTTCCGGAGCCACCGATCAGCCGGTCATTGCCGCCTCCACCCTTGATGTTGTCGTCGCCGGAGCCGCCTTCCATCGTGTCGGCGTTGCGCTGACCACGCAGCGCGTCGTGCCCGCCGCCGCCCTTGATCGTGTCCTCGCCGCGTCCACCCCGCACGAAGTCGTTGCCCGCTCCGCTCTCCAGCAAGTCCTCGCCGACGCCGCCCTTCAGGTCGTCGTCACCAATGTCGCCCATGAGCGTGTCATCGCCGCGCCCACCGTCGAGGACGTCGTTTCCGCCGGCGCCGACCATGAACTCGTCGGCGTTTGACCCGATGATCGTGTCGTCCCCGATCCCGGTCGTGAGCTTCTCGATATTCGTGAATGTGCCGCTGAACGGGAAGGCAAGCTGATCGAAGACCACCTCGAACTGCGCGCGATCCGGGTCGTCGACGCCGGGAAGCGCGCGGGTCAGATCGTCGGCGCTGTTGGCGAATGCCGCCTCCGCCTCGATGATGTCCTGCGGGGTCAGAACGGTACCGTTCCAAACGCGCGGGTCGGTCCCGCCGCCGTCACGCCACACGGGCACGTCGCGCAAGAGATTTGCCTCAAAGCTGAAATCGTCGAAGTCGAAGGTAATCTCGCCTTCCACGGACCCGAAGTCGACCACGTCAAAGCCGTCGCCGCCATCCACATCCGCGTTGCCGAGACCGATGATGAACGTATCGTCGCCCATGCCGCCCCGGGCGGTATCGGACCCTTCGCCGAGCACGAGCACATCGTCGCCAGCCCGGCCTTCCAGGAGGTCGTCCCCCGCACCGCCTGAAAGCACATTGTCGCGACCATCTCCGCGGAGCGTATCATCGCCGTTGCTTCCGATCACGTTCTCGATGTTGTCGAGCGTGTCGTTACCCTGGGCACCCGTGGCCGTGCCGAACTGGAGGTCCACGATGACGCTGCCGAAATCCCCGGCAGCGAGCTGGCCTTCCTCTCCGTCGAAGCGCGCATTGGCGTAGGAGGCGGTATCGATCTCGTCGGGCAAGAATCCGCCCACGATGCGATCGTTGCCCGCGCCGCCGTGGAGGACGTCGTCGCCGCTGCCGCCGTTCAGACTGTCGTTGCCGTCTCCGCCGAAGAGCTCGTCATTTCCGCCGCGCCCCAGCAGCGTGTCGTTGTCGCCGCGCGTGATGAAGCGGTCGGCCTCGTTCGAGCCGGCAAAGACGTCGCTCACTTCCTGGCCACCGATGACCTCCTCGATGCCAGTGAGCTCTTCGATCCGGACATAGTCCTGGTCGCCGAACCTGCCGGCCTGAAAACCCGCCGCGGTTCCCAAAAGCAGGTCGAGCTCGGACCGGTAGGTGAAGCGTCCTTCAAGCGAGAGCACATCGTAGCCCTCCCCGCCCGCGACGGCGCCATCCATGCGGGTAATGCGGATGAAATCCTCGCCCTCTCCACCAGAGATGACGACGTTGTCCTCGGAGGTGTTGATGATCAGCGTATCGTCGCCCGCATCGCCGTAGGCCTCGTTCCCCTCCACACGGAATTCGAGAAAATCGTCTCCGTCCCCGCCGTGGAAGAACGCCTGCGCGCCGCCGTCATTGGCCTGTGCGCGGATCAGTCGGTCATCGCCGCCGGCAGCGAATATCTCCACCCGGGCGGTGCCCCCGGCAAAGAATTCGTCATTGCCGTCCCCGAGCAGGATCTGTTCGAAGCCTTCGATCTTGCCGCGGCCGAGGTTGACGATGCCGCCGACCGGCTGGCCGGTCTGGGTTCCGAGGTTTTCGACCTCGAAGTCGCCGTAGGCGTAGTAGTCGATCGTCTGGTTGAACCCGTTTCGAATGAGCCAGCGGACATCACCGACCCCGCGCAGATCGAGCACGTCGACAACGCCGGAGCCGCCCCCACCGCCGCCTCTGAGCGTGCCGGTGATCTCCGTCATGATGACGAGGTCGGATCCCGCGCCGCCATCCACCGTATCCGCGCCGCCGCTATAGATCGTGTCGTTTCCACCGGCGCCTTCGAAGGTTGCACGCACGTCGGGATCAACATTGGGCGCGGCGTAGATGATGTCATCGTCGTCGGACGCGATGACGTACTCGAAATTCACGATCGTATCGGTGGCGATGACGGAGTCGCCATCCATATGCTCCACCGTGCCGGCCGCGAAGTCGATGACTAGGGGGCCCGCTGTCTCCAGATCGTCGGAGCGCACGGCCTGGCGCACGTCGGAGTTGAAGAAGCTACGGTCCCCGGAATAGCTGATCCGGTCCGAGGTGCCCCTGCCGCCGTCGTAGAGCTCGCCCCGTCCTGCCGCGGCGGGCCCGGCAAAGACGATGTCATTGCCTGCGCCTCCAAAGATGCTGTCGCGGCCGCTTCCGCCCACGAGGATGTCGTCGCCATCGGCGCCGAAGAGCATGTCGTCGCCGGCAAGCCCTTTGTGGAGGTCGTCGCCCGCGCCGGAGATCAGAATGTTGTTGCCGACGGTGCCGAAGAGCTTGCCGTCGCGGTCGTTCTCGATGGTGACATTCTCGATGCTGTCGAGGTAGTCGCGCTCGAACCCGTTCCACGCGGAGCCGTCATAGCTTTTGCCTGAGGGGTCGGTGCGCGGGTTCTGCAATTGCACGTCGACGTTCCGGGTCTCCGAAATCGGGAAGAGGATCGTGTCGCTTCCGCCGCGCCCGTCCACGGTGTCAGAACCGGCGAGAGGCGCGATCAGGTCGTCATCGTCGCCGCCGATGATCAGGTCATCGCCATTCGTCTCCGCCGGAGCCAACACGCCGAGGTCCTTGAGTTCCTGCAATGTGAAGACCCCATCGGTGAAGACGAAGCGTTCGATGCCTTCCGCGACCTCGCGCCCCCAGCGCCCCTGGGTGTCGAGGAACACGACCGGGGCCGTGTCGGAGAACTGGCTGATCCGGTAATCGGCAAGCGTTCCACGGAGCACGAGAAAATCGGTGCCCGCGCCGCCGAAATTGAAGTCCTCACCGGCCGAGGCGATGAAGAGATTGGCGGACGTTTCACTCCCCGCGGAGTCGCCCGATGCGTAACCGTAGAGTGTGTCGTTGCCTTCGAAGCCATTGAGCACATCGACTTTTCCGGTGCGCCCGTGAATCGTTTCGGTGGCGTCCGTCCCGAAGCGGATCGCGTCAGGCGAGGCGGAGTTCAACGCGTCGAGGACGTCAGCCGAAATGTCGGCGATGTAATCGTCTATATCGGTGTTCCAGCCGTCGGCCCCGAGGAACGCGTTCAAATCGGTAAAGGACGCATCGATGCGCGCGGCCATCTCGTCGAGCACGTTGACGTCCGGCAGCAGCTTCGCGATCTCGTCACCGAGACGATCCATGATCGCCGTGACGCCGAGCTTGTCGAGAAGGAAGTCGACGACCGGACCCACGGTGATGTCGTAGATGAAGCCCACGGCATCAAGCACCCATTCGACCGGAGAAAGCGCCGACTGGATCGCCTTGAGCGGCCCGGAGAGAATGCTGAGTTTGGAGTTGATGCCTCCGAAGGCCTTTGCGACGCCCGCCAAGGCGTCGAAGAGCCCCGCGCCTCCCTTCGCCACGGCGAAGGCGTCGTCGAGGCCCTGGAGCCGTTCCTCGATATCGTCATAGGCACGGTTGATCGGGACCAGAACATCGTTGATCGGCTTCGACGCGGTGTTGGCCGCGTTTTCCACGCCGTCCAGGGGGGACCCAACGATGTCGAACGCGAAGACCATGGTGTCGACGACGTTGCCGTAACCCTCGATCTTGCCTTCGGTGACTTCGAGCCCGTCTTCGAGGTCCGAAAGCTTGTCCTCGGCGTCTTCGAGCTTTTCGATGTACTTGCCGTCCTTGATCTTCTTGTCGAGCGACTTGGCCTTGTCGCGCACCCGGGCGGCTACGTCCTCGAGCCTCTCGAGGACCTGTCCCACGAATTTCGACGGAAGCTTGAGCGGCCCCACCTTGCCCGACAGCTTGAGCGCGAATTGCATCGATTTGATCGTGGCGAGGAATTCGGTCGCCTGATCCTTGACCTCTTCCACCTGTTCGAGCGCCCAGCGAGTCGACTCCACCACCGTTTTGACGTTGCCCGTCTTCTCGCGGAGGTCTTCGACATTGGCCTGCGTTTCGTCGAGGTTCTCGCCGAAATCCTCGATTTCGCGGCCAGTGGTCGTGTCGCCGTTGGGCAGGGGGGTCACAAGGGTCATGGCAAAAATCCAGATGAATACGTCGCGTGGAACTGCAGGAAAAACGGATGCAGCGCGTTAATTTACGTTAAGTAAGCTATCGGGCTTTGATCCACCTGCCCATCAGGTGATCACCCCAAAATGCGACGTTCAGGAAATGAGGCGCGCGGGCACCATGACGCCGAGGCGCGTGCCCGGACCCTCCTTTTCGATCCACTTGAAACTCAGTCCGTGCCTCGCGCAGGTTTCGGCGACGATGGCGAGACCGAGGCCAGAGCCGGGCGTGCCCTCCGAATTCTTCAGGCGGGCGGCGCGCGGGAGGGCCGCTTCGAATTCGGTCGCCGTCATTCCAGAGCCCGTGTCGCACACCTCGATGGAAAGCGTTCCGTCGGGCTTCGCCTTCGCCGCAAGTTCTACGGCTCCCTCGTCCGAATACCGAACGGCGTTGGCCGTGAGATTGCTCAGGATGCGCATGGCCGCCATGGCCGGAAGCCGCAGGCGGGCATCCGTCCTGCCCATGGTCAATGCCAGCCCCTTTTCCCGGGCCTCCTTGCCGAACATATGGCTGACCGCGTCGAAGATCTCCTGGAGCGAGACGGTTTCGTCCTCCTCTGACGGGGTCCGGTCGTTTCGGCCCGAAGCGTGGTCCTCCAGCTCCTCATCCACGAGCCTCTCCAGAAAGCCGAAGGTTTCCTCAATCTCGGCGCTCGCGTCACGGGCCTGCGCCTTCACGTCGCTGTCCCGGGCGATGGCGTCCTGCACCCGCAAACGCAAGGCGTGCAGCGGCTGCCTGAGGTCATGGATGGCGTCCGCCACTTTCTGCTCCCGGTTCCGGTTCAGATCGGTCGCCAGCCTGTAGCTCTTCTCGAGCGCCTGCAGGCGGCGCGAGAGATCGAGATTTCGTTCAGCCTGCGCGAGCGAGTGCATGAGCGCGTCCGACTGGCTCCGGCGCAGCGCGTTGAATCGGTCGAGGATGGCAAGACCCATCAACGCGGCGTCGAGGACAAAGACGATGCGCATGCTGTTGAATTGAACATCTTCGGATATCTCGAAACCGAGCCAGTGACGGCTCGTCATGATCGCGCTCGAGATGACGGCACCGGACCAGGCGATCAGGTAAAATCGGACCTCCCGGAAGCGTGTGCGGGCGGCGTTTATCCCCGAGGCGGTGAAGACAAGAACGCTGCCGAAGGCCGCGAGCACCAGAAGCTTTTTGACCAGCTGGGTGTCGACGACGAGGGAAGAGACGCCAAGCGCCAGCGCAATGGTGATCGTGGCCACCAGCACCTTGTCGAAGACCGGATGATAGATCGTGGTTTGCAGGAACTGTCGCGCGAAATTCGCACCGAAACAGATGATCGCCACGCCCAGCGGGACACTGGCGAACGCGTTGAAGGCGGGCGCATTGGGCCAGAGATAGCGGAACGTGTTGCCATCTGCATGCATGATGAACAGCAGCGCGGAGAGGGCATATGCGCTGTAGGCGATAAAGATGCCCTGGCGCGTGGCGGCCCATGTCGCCGAGGAGGCGAGGATGAGAAAGGCGAGCATCCCGTAATAGGTGAAGTTGCGGGCAGTCATCAGGCTCGACCATTCGCCGAACCGGGGCGCATCGAAGATGTTGAACGTGACCTCTGTCGATCCGCCCGACCGGTAGCGGATTAGGATCGCGCCCTCCTCCCCCTGAGGGAGCTCGAAGGCCGCCACAAGCTCGGCCCACGAGACCCTGCGGGTAGAGAATGGTGTCGTCTCGTCCTGCGCTTCCAGAAGCTCCAGGACCTCGCTTCCACGCACGAACCAGACCTCGAAACCCTGAAAGAAGTTCTCCCGGAGACGAAGCCGCCAGCTCTCTTCCTCGGTTGGATTGAAGAGCTCGAAATAGAGCCAGATTCCCTCGGGCGTGAACCCGAAATCCGGCGCGGCGGAGGCCAGTCGTTCGAACCTGCCTGCGGCCAGAAAAGAGAGCGCCTTCTCCGGGTCCAGCCTCTCACCGGCTTCCTGAAACGCGAGGATTTGCCCCTCGAACACACTTGTGTCAATTTCCGAGGCTAGCCTGATTGGTGGACGCTCTTGGGCCGTGCCGGCCCTGGGGCCATCAAAGAGAGCGACAAGAAAACACGCTGCGAAGAGGATGTACCTTGCTGCTCGCATTCATTTTTTCCTGTGACCCCGACAAAAAGCTCCCATAGTGACTGGCGAAAATCAAGCTGCAGCCAGGGTCCTGATCGCCGATGACCATGAGCTTGTCTCCGAGGGCCTGCAGCGGTTGCTCCTCGAAGACGGATACGAGGTGCTGCCTCCGGTCATGGACGGTGTTGCCGCGGTCGCCCTTGCCCGTACAAGCCAGCCTGACATCGCCATTCTAGACTACGACATGCCTGGCGCCACCGGCATGGAGGTGATGCGCGAAATTCGACGGTGGTCGCCGAAGACGAAGGTGGTGATCCTGACCGGTCGAGCTTCGCCACCGCTCCTGGCCACACTCAAGGATGTCGGAGCAGACGGTCTATTTCTGAAATCGGAAGAGCCCGACGCCTTGCGCGCCGGAATAGCCTCGGTGTTGGCCGGCGCGACGGTGTTTCCTCCCCTTGACGTTGAAGGCAAGACATCGCTTTCACGCCGAGAGATCCAGACGCTCGAAGGCATCGCGCAAGGTCTCACGAACCCCGCCATCGCCGAGCAGCTCAACATTTCAGTGAAGACGGTGGAGAGCCATCGCAGCTCGCTCATGCGCAAGCTCGGCGTGCGCTCGACGGCCAGCCTCATCGTGTCCGCGGTGCGCGAGGGTCTGATTTCACCCTGATCTGAGGGGACGCCGCATCCCGCGCGGGGCAGGCAATCACGCCCATGCGAGGATGGATCGCAACGAGGGAACATGAGGTTCGTACTTCGCGTTGGAATGGATCTGCCCCTTGCGATCGGGGCACTTCGCGGTCACCGGACGGATCTGCTTCCACGTCAAATAAGGCCCGGATCGTCCCCCATCTCCAAGCCCGGAAAGATCGTTTTCTCGATCGTGTGTCTCTGCAAGCCGAACTGCCCTCGCAGCACCCATCCGACATGGGAACGCAGGTCCCTCGTGGGGAGCAGATCTCGACGGTCATATAGGTCGCTCTCCGCAAGGCCGGGCCAGTCCCCGTAGACGCGGCCGCCGTTGATCGCGCCCCCGGCCACGAGCATCGCGCTTCCGGTCCCGTGATCTGTGCCCTCCGTGCCGTTGAAGCGGACCGTGCGTCCGAACTCTGTCATCGCGATGATCGTCGTGTGCGACCAGGACGTGTCGGACATGATCGAATGGAGAGTGAAAATGGCGCCCGCGAGCTTATCCATGGCCCGCGTGAACGTGCCATGCTGGAAGTTGTGGGTATCCCAACCATCGATGGAGAACGCTGCGATACGCGCGTCGTCATTCAATCTGTTCGCAGCGTAGGCTGCGGCCCTGTCTTCGGAAGCGGCCCCGGTGTCGCGCGCGGCCCCCTGCACTGCAAAGGCGGCGCTAAGCGCGGTCGCGATCTCGGTGTCGCTTTCGGCTGCACGCAGGCACAGATTCTGGAACTCCGCGCTGACGCCGGGCGTGCCGTCCGGCGACCAGCGATGAACGTCGACGGCTCCACTGAGGATCGCGAGTTGATCCGACCCTACGGCACACCCCGTCTCACGTCGCGCATGAGGTAGCTCCCCGAGAAGGCGGTTGAGCCACCCGGATCGAGACGCCCCCTTGGGCACGGAACTCTTGCCGAATTCAAGGAAGTCCTGACCGTCGAAGTGGCTCCTCTGATCGCGGTAGGGCGTGGCAACGGCGTGAACGACGGCGAGATCGCCCTTTTGCCAGAGCGGCATAAGGCGCGCGAGCGACGGGTGCAGTGAAAAGAACCCGTCGAGATCGACATAGCCGCCAGGGCCCGGACGACCCGGACGGCTCAAGGCGGCGAAGTTCGGATCGGCGTAGGGGGCGCAGGCCGCGAGGCCGTCCATCGCGCCCCGCAGTACGATGACCACCAGCCGCGCGGGACCGGGCGCAGGCGAAATGGATAGGGGGACCAAGGCCGATGGCATGCTCAGACCCTTTGGAATGCGGGCGAGAGCAAAAAGACAGCGACAGCCTGCGCGCGGGTCTCCGCAGCGGCAAGCGCGCACTGCACCGCTTCATCGACATCACGCGCCGGCAGTCCTCGCGGGTCGGGCAAGTCTGGCCGCAATCCTTGCGGTGCCGTGAGGGCCCAGTCGAGCCTCGCGGCCATGCCGTGGGGCGTCGCCCACGCGGCTGAGATGTCCGGAAATCCGTCGGGGCCCTTGGGGCGCAGCCAGTCCTGCCCCATCCGTTTCATGGGTTCGAGAAAGACATGTTCGATCTCTGCATATCCCATCCGGGTGACGCTCTCGCGCTCTACCTGCAAAGAGCGACACGCGCTCGCCATGAAATCGAAGGGGGAGCGCATCTTCCGCGGGGTCTCCTGCCATGCTGCGTCGTGCTCGAGCATCGCCTCGTAGACCTGCACGAGCGCTCCATCCGATGAGAGAAACGCTTGGGTCATGACCTCGATGAGGTCTGCCGGCGGAACGTCGGAGACGAAATGGCGCGCAAGCTTGGTGCAGATACGGCGCGCCGTCGAAGGATGGCTCGCCAGGACGCCCAACAGGCGCCGGACGTCTTCCATGGAGGGGTGGTAGTCCTCTCCGAGGATGTGCTTCGGACCGGGCTCGGCCTGGTCCGATCTGTAAATTTGGCCCTTCGACGGGTCGGAACTCAGACCGGTGAAAAGCTCGGCGAGGTTGCGCACATCTTCCTGCGTGTAAGGACCCTGGGTGCCAAGCGTGTGCAGTTCGAGGACTTCCCTGGCCAGGTTTTCGTTCAGCCCCCGTCCCGTTTCGATTCCCACGCGGGAGGCCGTCCCCACGGCGCGCTTCTGATCAAGGTAATGCAGCATGAGCGGATGCGTGACGGCCGCCACCAGCAGGTCACGGAAAGACCCCGTCAAATTGGGCCGTATCGCGCTTTCGATGTAGGGCGGTGCCCCGTATCGAATGGGCACGGACTTCCCCATGGCCGTGAAATGGTTTGCCCAGAACCCCTCCAGTCGCTCACGAAAGGCGGTGGCGCTGTTGACGCGTCTAAGGATGTGGGCCCCGAACCACCTCCTGTAATCCTCGCGCGCCGACCGGTTGATTTGTTTGATTCGTCGTTTGATTTCTGCTGCCTCGGCGCCCGCCAGACCCTGCATCCGCTTCTTCAACCGGCTTCTTGCACCGAGCCTGCGGAAGAAGTCCGGAAAGGGCTCCACTTGAAATCGTCGCTTCATGATGTCTTCGCCTTGCAGGTCTACGATCATCGCCGAAACACTTGCGGGCGGCTCTATCCCCTTGGCCACGCCGTACCCGAAGCGTGTGTCCGCGAGCACCGGATCAAATGCCATTCCGCCCTCCAATCGCCGGGTTTGCTCTGACGAGCAAGTCAGCCCAAAGGTTTCCCCGACCCAAGGTTCAGCGCGGTATTCCGGGCTGCGACGGAGCCGGCGAAGCTGCCGGGTGCACCCGCGGATCAGCTGATTTCTGCTTTCGCATGCTTGGAACGTGCGTCGGCTGCGGTGCCGAATTTCGGAAGATCTGCCGTGGTCTTGCCGTGGCTGGCCAAGAGCGTGTCGCGCACATAGGCGATCTGCGCCGTCTCCTCGATGATCTCCGCGAGGTACTGCGCGGCCATGAGGGTGGATCCCACGCCGATGGTGCCGTGATTTGCGAGAACCGCGGCGCGGATGCTCGGGTCGCGAAAGACGGGACTAATCTCCACCACCGTCTGGGGACCGCCCTCGGCCGAAAGAGGGATCAGGGGCATGCGCCCGATTTTCTCTATGGTCTGCACGGTCAGGCACGGAATTTCGATCCCCGCGCTCGCATAGCCCGTGGCCCACGGGCTGTGACAGTGCACGATCGCCTTGATGTCGTCGCGGATGCGGTAGAGGTCGAGGTGAAAGTCGAGATCCTTGGAAGGCTTCAGCGCGGATGGCTCGATCGTGCCGTCGAGGTGAACGACCTGAAGGTTCTCTCGCGTGCATTCGTTGAAGCCCACGCCCGAAGGTTTGATGACGATGGCATCGCCGCGGTCGAGAAGGACCGACAGATTGCCGCCTGCATTCGTCTGCAGCTTAAGGGCGAAGCAGCGCTTGGCCGTCGCGATGAGCGCATCCTTCTTGGCGGTCAGATCCGGGGCGTCACGCATGGGTGGTGTCCTTGGCGAAAGTCTGGGGCAAAGCGGCGGTGATGGCATCGGTGACAGCGGGCGCGAAGAGGTGGTCGGGCATGACCCTGAGCGCGACCTGCGGGGAGAGCTTGGTTTTGACCGCGCTCAGGAACGTCTCGCGCAGTTCCACATCTTCGATGGCCCCTCCAGGCCGGTCCTGGTGAGAAAACCCTCCCATTGGCACGATGAGCGTCTGCGGCGCGGTGAGCGCATTCAAAGCCTTCGAAAGCGCGGTGGCCACCTCGTACATCTCTCCATGGGTGAGCTTGGCGTGGGTGAACAGCCCCGAATGCTCGTAATGCGGCCGGTCGAGGTAGTGGGGCGGCACCAGACGCTTTTCACCGAGGCCCACGAAATTGAGCCCGCCCGGCAATGTGACGCGCGGGATTTCGGCACCGGCGCTGAAACGGCTGGGCATGTCGACATGGGCGCCGATGACTTTGATCCGTGTCATCTCGTGAGGTGTGAGGTCGATGATGGTGTGAAACGCGCCTCGCTCAGCGAAGCGTGCGAAGGCCGCGCCGCCGTAGCCGTTCGCGTGAAACACCGTGGCTTCCTGCCGGTGAGCGCGGATGCGTTCGACGAGGGGAGACACAGCGCCGTCCGTGGCGCCGAGCGCCGTCACACCCACGGAGGGCATAGCCACGCAGGACGCCGCCTTTCGGCGCGTGGCGCAGAGCCCGGCCGTCATGGCGGCGGCGTTTTCGAGCACCTCCCGGAGCGTCGCGTTCAACCCGCACATGTCCATCAGCGTGGGCACGAGCACGATGGAATTGTCAGCGATGGCCACGCGCGGATCGAAGGGGAGGGTCGTCACGAGGAGCTTCGGGAAGGTGATGGGAAGGGCGCGCATCGCGCGCAGGATGATCTCGCCTCCGGTGCCGCCGCCAAGGCCCACGACCGCGTGGGCGGGCTCTCGCATGGCGCGCGTCAGGCCCTCGATCGCCTTGTCCACAGCGCGGTCCATGGCCTGGAGCTTGCCCTCCCCGCTCAGCACCGCGCCCTCGGTGATGAGCGAGATGTCGAAAGCCGACCAGGTCACGCCGTGAAAATCCAACCTTTCCTCGAAATACCGTAGCTCCTCCTCCTTCGTGGAGAACGTGGCGAGCAGAAGGACATGGGGTTTGCCGCTCTCGGGCCTCGGCGCCTCACCTGATATCAGGCGAGGCGGCTTCATCCCTTTACGGCGCCTGCCGTCATGCCCGTGATGATCTGACGCGATGCGAAGAGCGTGAAAAGTATCGGCGGTATCGCCAGCAGCATTCCAGTGGCGAAGATGGTGCCAAGCCCGTCGAATTCGCTCGCGTTGTTCACGATGAGGATCGGCACCGTCATCGTATCCCGGTCGGCGAGCGCGGAGGCGAGAAGGTACTCATTCCATGCGATGCGGAACGTGAAGATCGAGGCCGCCGCGAGCCCAGGTTTGATTAGGGGGAGCACGACGATGAAAAACGTCTGGAAGGGCCCCGCCCCGTCCACCCGTGCGGCTTCCTCGAGCGAGCGCGGAACCTGGACGATGAAGCTCTGCAAAATCCAGATCACGAAGGGCAGGTTCATCGCGACGTAGATCAGGATGATCCCCGAATGCGTCCCCGCGAGGCACACATCGCCGCGCCCGCCGAAGGTGTCGCGGATCCACGCGCCAAGGCCGTAATCGTTGTCGAGGCAGAAGGCATTGTTCCAGAGACCGAAGACCGGCACGAGCAGCACCGCAGGGGGGATCATCCGCACCGCGAGCGTCGACAGAGATAGCGTATCGCGTCCCATGAACTTGAACCGCACGAGCGCATAGGCGGCCATGCAGCCGAAGACGAGCGTGAGAGCCGTGGAGATCAGCCCGATCACGAGAGAGTTGATGAACGCGCCCCCGAAGCGGATCTGGCAAAAGCGCAGATGATCCGGCTCGTACCAGAGAATATCGCACAGAGCGGTCTCGTAGTTCTGGAGCGTGGGCATGAAAATCAGCCCGCCCGCCCCGCTGGTGATGTCCACGTCGAGCTTCAGGGAGTTCGCCAGCAGCAGCACGACTGGCCCCACCGACATGAAAATGAGCACCACGAGGAGGGCGTAGTAGGCCGGGTTCTGACGCTCATGGGTTGTGTCGGCCATGGCTCAGCCCTCCTCCTCGGCGGCAAATCGCAGGCGACGCGCGCGCGCTTCTTGCCAACGGGTGAAGGCGAACATGCCGAGCGTCAGAACCATGAGCAGCATGAGGAGGTAGTTCGACATCGCGGCCGCTTCGCCGAGTTCCCGGAACTCGCGGGCCGTGCGGGCGATGCGAAGCGCAAGGATCTCCGTCGAAAGACCGGGTCCGCCGCCCGTGAGGACGAGGATCACCTCGAGAACCTTGAACGCATCGATGAGGCGCAAAAGCATCGTCACGATGAGAACGGGCATCATCAGCGGCAACTTGATGTGGATGACCTGCTGCCAGCCGGTGGCCCCATCGATCCGTGCGGCTTCGAGCGCCGAGCGCGGAAGCGACTGGAGCGCGGCGAGTGACAGGATGAAGATGAACGGCGTCCACTGCCAGATGTCGGCGATAATGACGGAAAGGAGCGGGTTCTGGCCGAGCCAGTTGACCGTTGGCAGGCCCACCGCCTCTAGGAAGCGATTGAACGTGCCGTAGGTCTGGTGAAACATGTAGCGCCAGACGAGCCCTACCACGACCGGCGCGATCATCATCGGCAGGATGAACATCGTCCTGAGGACCGACATGCCGCGGATGTTGCGATCGAGAAGAAGCGCAAGGCCGACACCCAGCACCATCTCAACGGTCACGACCGTGAAGGCGAAAACGAGGGTAACCCAGAAGCTCGTATGGAACGCCGGGTCGAAAAGGAGCTTTGCGTAGTTCGCGAGCCCCACGAACTCGGTCTCGGAGATGCTCTGACTAGGATCCCAGTCGCGGAAGCTTCCGTAGACCATGAAAGCGATCGGGTAAAAGAGTGCGAGTATCATCACGAAGGCCGCGGGCGCGATGAAGAGATAGGGCGTTGCACCGCCCATGCGCTCCGCCAGACGCGTGCGAAACGATGTTCGTGACGCCGGCGTGAGGGGGCGAACTTCCGAAGTCACTTGGCTTGCCATCCTAGGCGCCTTTTCGAAGCAGCGATGATCCTATGGGGTGACCCGCGCCGCATGGTGCGGCACGGGTCGGGGAATGGAAGAAGGCTGCCGAGCCTACTGCCAGACGTAGTAACCCTCTTCCTCCATGAGGGCGCGGGTGCGTTCCGCCACGCCGTCCAGCGCTTCCTGGATGTCGAGGTCCTCGGTCAGCACCTGGCTCATCGTCGTGCCGATATCAGCGTTGATCCGACCCCACGCGGGGATGATCGGGCGCCAGTCGGGATCGGCATTCGCGAGCGCCTCACCGAAGGTCGCCGACCACGGGTACTTCGCGTTGAGCTCCGCGTTCTCGTACGTGGAGAAACGCGATGGGTTGCCGCCGGCCATGGCCGTGAGCAGATCGCCCTCCTTGGAGGTGAGCCACTGCATGAGCAGGAACGCCGCTTCCTTGTTCTCCCCGTTGGACGGGATGGCGATGCCGAACCCGCCTGTCTGAGACGCCGCCCGTACACCCACGGGATGCGCCGCCCAGCCGACATTGCCCGCAACGGTCGAGCGGCTCTCATCCTCGAAGGTCGCAGCGAAGGCGATGGAATCGAGGAACATGGCCGCCTGCCCCTGTGCGAAGGCGTTGGCCGCTTCCGCCGGACCAAAGGCCGATGAACCCTCGGGCCCGCAATCGACGATCTGCTTCAGCGCCTCGGCGGCTTCCACGCCCGCCGCGTTGTTGATGATCGGGTTCCAGGCCTCGTCAAAGACGCGGCCGCCCAAGGGCGCGAGATGGAGGAGGAACGCGTGGCTCGCCTGATGGCCCGACGCGGCGCGAGAGGCGACACCGCCCATGCCGGGCTCAAGCTCTGGGATCTGGCAGGCGAGCGTCAGAAGCTCGTCGTAGGTCTCCGGCACCTCCAGGCCGTGCTTCTCGAAGATGTCCGTCCGGTAGTAGAGGACGGACGTCTCGGACCCGTAAGGGATCCCGAAGAGCGAGCCGGTCGGCCCGGGGAGATACCCCTTTTCTCCGCCGGCCACGCCGATATTTTGCACATAGCCATCAATGAGGTCTTCAGGATCGTAGTTCGGGTCCGCCAGCGCCGGATTCATGAAGTAGCGCGCGAGATTGTCGATCTGATCGGCAAAGACGTAATCGGCCTTGGAGAAGACCACGAAGGCGATGAGGTCATAGGCGCCTTCGTCGAGCGCGAGCTCGAGCGTTTGCCGCTCGCGCATGTCGAGATAGGGCAGCATGTCCACCTCCACCTCGATGCCGGTCTGCGCGGTGAATTCGGGCAGGACCTCCATGACCGCATTGTAGTGCGGATGGGACGGGAAGTTCACGATGAGCGTGGTGCCTTCAAAGGGCGCGTAGGGGTTGCCGGCATGGGCGTCGGCGAGGGCCATGCCCCCGGCGGTCAACCCCGCCAGCAGAGTCGTCGTCGTAAGGTATTTCAGCATCTCTTTCCTCCCAAATGCTGTGTGCCGAGCGTTTTAGAGCGCCCGTTCTGATGTCGCGTCGAAGAGGTGCAGCCCTTCGGACCGCACTGCAAATCGTAAGGTCTTTCCAAGCGCTATCGGCGTCTCCGATTTCACCTCCACGGTGACGCGCGCGCCGCCGCAATCACAGATCAATACGGATTGCGCGCCCACATATTCGGCCACCACGACACTCAGATCGATGGATTGGCCGTCGGGCGCCGCGTCGTTGAATTCGAGATCCGAGGGGCGGATGCCCAGCGTGACCTTGGCCGACGTTGCGGCCTTTGCCCGCTTTGCCAGCGCAGCGGGCAGCGTGATGGCAAATCCCTCGCCCCGCGCCTGAAGCCCGCCTTCATCGACAAGCGAGGCTTCCAGGAAGTTCATGGGCGGAGAGCCGAGAAAACCGGCCACGAAACGGTTCGCGGGATGTTTGAACAGCTCTTCGGGCGAACCCTGCTGCTGGATATGGCCGCCGTGCATGACCACGATCCGGTCCGCGAGGGTCATGGCCTCGATCTGATCGTGGGTGACGTAGATCATGTTCTTCTGGACGCGCTGGCTCATGAGCGCGAGCTCGGCCCGCATCTGACCGCGAAGCTTGGCGTCGAGGTTAGAAAGCGGCTCGTCGAAAAGAAAAGTGCCCGCATCACGGCAAAGCGCCCGCCCCATGGCGACGCGCTGCCGCTGCCCGCCCGAAAGCTCCCCGGGTTTTCGGTCGAGGAAGTCGCTGAGGCCGAGTATCTCAGCGGTTTCGCGCACCTTTTTGTCGATTTCGGCCTGCGGTCGTTTCTGGAGTCGCAAGCTGAACGACATGTTCCGGGCCACGTTCATGTGGGGGTAAAGCGCGTAATCCTGGAAGACCATCGCGATGTCGCGATCCTTCGGGTCGAGCGCCTTTACCGACGCGCCGCCCATCAGGATGTCGCCGTCCGAAACGCTTTCGAGACCGGCGAGGATCCTGAGCGTCGTCGATTTTCCGCAGCCCGAGGGGCCCACGAGAACCGTGAACTCATTTTCGGCCATGTCGAGGTCGATCCCGTGAAGCACCTCAACGGGGCCGTAGCGCTTGACCAATCGTTCCAACTTGATCGCAGGCATCGATTCCCCCGTCCGGCCTGTAAGAGTATTGTGTGTACAAAACCACAAGTAAATATCCAAATTTGCCACATAGTGGGAGATCTGCTACCGCTGTCGCAAGAATTAGAGGTGACCATGGCTGATCCCACGTCTCGAGGAACAAGCACCCAACGTATCGAGGCGGCGCTGCGCGACGACATCGCAGCAGGCGTGCTTGCGCCCGGCGAGCGGCTCGACGAGGTCTCGCTGTCCGAGCGTTTCGGCGTCTCTCGCACCCCCATTCGAGAAGTCCTGACGCGGCTCACGGCCCAGGGCATTCTGGTACCCGGCGTGAAACGCGGCGTGCGCGTGGCGCAGTATTCCCGGGAGGAACTCGCGCAAGTCTTTGAGGCAATGCACGAAATCGAAGCTGCCTGCGCACGTGTTGCGTCGCAAAGGCTCTCACTCCTGAGCCGCGCGGAGATAGAAGCCGCGCAGGAGGTGTGCATGACCGCTGCCAAAAGCGGCAACCGGCAGGCCTATCTTAGGGCCAACGAGGCTTTTCACGACGCCATCTACCGTGCCACCGGCAACCCATATCTCGCCGGCATAGCCGCGGAATTCCGGCACCGAACCGGTCCCTTCCGCGCCAAGAAGTTCGCCTCCGAGGCCGATCTCGTGGCGTCGGCGCATGCGCATATTGACCTGATCCAGAGCATCTTTTCCGAGGACTCCCGCGCGGCCTCCGACGGCATGCGTGCCCACATGACGGCAGCGTTTCTGCAAACTCTTGCAGCGAACACCGCCTAGACGCGCGGAATCTCCTTGCGCCAGAATGCGAAAGGGTAGTTTTGTATACAAAATGACTCACGCAGGGAGAGCCCCCATGGGCGTCCAAGAGACGAAGATCTACCCCATCAATACCGGTTGGCTTGAGGCCGACCTCGGCACCTACACCTTCTGGAAGGGCCCCGCGGGCAAGAAGTTCTGGAACCCGGTCTACTGTCACTACGTGGATACCGGCGATATGAAGATCCTCGTGGATACGGGTCTCTGCGACGAGGAACGGGCCACCAAGTACCACCACAAGTGCCAAAAGCGCGGATGCCTTCAGGTCCACGAGCATCTCGAACAGAGGCTTGGCGTGCATCCCGACGAGATCGACGCAATCGTCTTCACTCATCTGCACTGGGATCACGTGCAGAACATGAAGCTATTCAGAAACGCCCGATACATCGCGCCGAAAGCCGAGATCGAAATGGCCTACAACCCGCTCCCGCTCTACTACCGCACCTACGAGAGCGGGTACCTCGGCATCGAGCCCGCCTATGCCGGGTGCGTGTTCGAGGCGGTGGCGGACGAATGCGAGGTGCTCCCGGGTATCACGATGTTCCACTCGCCTGGCCATTCCGTCGGTCACATGGCCGTCACGGTGGCGACCTCGGCGGGCGACATCGTGCTCGCCGGCGACGCGATCTTCCAGGAACGGAACCTCGAACCCTGCGCCGCCGAAGGCTGGCGGTACTGGGTGCCGGCGCGGTTCGTGAACAGCTACGAGGGCTGGAAGTCCGTCGAAGAACTCGACAAGCGCGCCGACGTGATCCTCCCCTGCCACGACGAGACTGCCAACGCGCGATCCGACGTCTTCCCCTACGACGGCATGCCGCTGCGCAAGCGGCGTCAGTTCATCCCCGGCTTCCAATTCTACTTTGGAGACATGCCGCACGGCGCAGCAGCCAGGGCCGCGGCGCCCATGCCGGCCGAGGAGGTCGAGGCCTACCTAGCCTCCCTCACAGATCCGAAGGACATGGCCGAGGCTTGAATGGTGATCGAGGAGCCCGCCTCACTCTTAGCCGTTGCACGCAGGTATGACGCCGTCGTGCTCGACCAATGGGGTGTGCTCCATGACGGAACCGCGCCCTATCCGGGTGCTGTCGAGGCGCTGGAGGCATTGGCCCGCGCCGGTGTTCGCCTCGCGGTTCTGTCGAATTCGGGAAAGCGCGCCGCTCCGAATGCGGAGCGGATCGCACGTATAGGCTTTCCGTCAGAGCTCTTCGAGACGGTAATGACGAGCGGTGAAGCCCTTTGGCAGGACCTGGCCACGGGCCGCGTCGCGGCGTCGGTACTTTATCCCATCGAACGGGCGCGCGGAGATGCGGAGGACTGGGTCTCGGGCTCCGGCGCGAGGCTTGTGAGCGAGCTTGCCGAGGCGGACGCCATCCTGCTGATGGGGGTGCCGGACGATGCCCGCCCGGCGGAGTTCGAGGAGGTCATGGCAGAGGCGTTTAAGTGCGAACTTACCGTCCTTTGCACCAACCCCGACCGCGCATCGCCCCGGGCGGGGGGGCGCCTCGTGATGTCGCCTGGCCAACTCGCCCATGACCAACGGGCGCGCGGCGGCAAGGTCGCGTTTTACGGCAAGCCTTACGGCCAAGTCTTCGACGCGGTGGCGCGCGCCTTGGGCACCGAGAACGGAAAGCTTCTTATGGTGGGGGACAGCCTGGAGCACGACATCGCGGGCGCGAACGGCGCGGGCTGGGACAGTCTTTTCGTTCGCGGAGGGCTCCACGCCGAGGCTTTCACCGGATCGGACGCCCCGTTGGCGCGCCTCGAGCGCTTGATCGTCGAGGAGACCGCTCCGCGCCCGACCTACACGCTCCATTCGCTCGGCCAGCTCAGCGAGTTGCACGACGAGACCGCACAATGAATGAGCCCGCCGATTTTCGAGCCTTCCGGGCCTTCTCGGCCCAGTTGGGCAAGGATCGCCTCAGGGTCCAAGGCCCTGGCGGCAACACCTCCATCAAGGACGGCAAGGCCTTGTGGATCAAGGCCTCTGGCACTGAATTGGCCGATGCTGAAGCGAAGGACATTTTTGTGGCCGTCGACCTCGACGCCGCGCGCGCGGAGGCGCGGGAAGACGCGGGTGACGGGTCTTGCAAATCCACCGTGCTCGACCCGGCGCAAACGTTGAGACCATCCATCGAGACGACCTTTCACGCGGCCCTCCCATGGAAAGTAGTCGCACATACCCACTCCATCGCGACGCTCTGTCATGCAATCAGCGCGGAGGGTCGACGGCTTGCTGATGAAAAACTAGCTGGGCTTCCCTTCGTGCGCGTTCCCTACGCCAAGCCCGGCCTCCCCCTGACCCGTGAGATCCTGAAGCGCGCGACGTCGGAGAGCCGGGTCTTCGTCCTCGAGAATCACGGGCTCATCTGCTGCGGCGAGACGGTCGAGGACTGCAAGGCGCTCATGGACGAAGTCGAGGCAAGGCTGGCGCTCTCCCCGCGGGCGCGCGAGGGCAGCGGTCGCGGAGCGCCGCCGGACGGTTTCGATTGGACGGAAGAGAGTTGGATGGCCCATGACGACACGGTTTCGGGTCTGGCAACCGGGGGCTCTTATTATCCCGATCACGTCGTCTTCCTCGGTCCTGCCTTGCCGGTCTCCGATGGCGCGGCGATGCCACCGGCGGTTCTGCTTCGGGGCCGGGGTGTCGCGTTGCGCTCCGGCGCGACCCCATCACAAAAGGCCATGCTGACCTGCCTGTCCGACGTCTTCGCTCGCCTTCCCCCGACCTGGATGCCCTTGCCCATCGGGAAAGACGCGGAGGCTGAACTTCTGGACTGGGACGCCGAAAAGTACCGTCAAGCCCTCGCGGCCCGCCCATGAGCCTCAGCCTCGGGATCGACCTGGGAACCTCGGGGGTCCGGTCAGCGGTCATCAACGCGGCAGGCGAGCTAATTTCTGAAGCGCGCCGGAGCTACGGCGCGGCAGCCGCATTTCGAGAGCCTGAAGCCTGGTGGAGCGCGGTGCGAGGCTGTCTGTCGGACCAAATGCAGAGCCTTCGCGAGACCGGGCGCTCCTCAACCGACATCGCGGCCATCGCCGTAGATGGCACATCGGGCTCCTTGGTTCTGGTGGACCGCGCCCTGTCTGCGGTCACCCCGGCCCTCATGTATTCGGATGGTGGTTTGTCCGGGGAGGCCGAGCAGATAGCGGCCCAGGCACCGCATTTGCATATCACGCGCGGGAGCAATTCCTCCCTCGCACGGCTGCTCCACCTTCAGAGCTTGCCGGGAGCTAAAGAGGCCGCCGGTGTCCTCCATCAGGCCGATTTCGTTCTGGCGCGCTTGCGGCGCGAGGGCGGTGTTTCGGACGAGAATAACGCGCTGAAGCTCGGATTCGATCCTGAGACGAAGGCGTGGCCCGCCTGGTATTCGCGCCTGCCGTTGAAGACCGAGTTGCTGCCTCGCATCGTGCCGGCCGGCACCCAACTCGGGCCCATCGACCAGGACGTTGCAAGCGAATTCGGTCTTTCACCATCAACGTGGCTGCATGCCGGGACGACCGACAGTCTGGCTGCGTTTCTCGCCGCAGCCCCGCTCGAAACCGGCAGCGCTGTCACGTCCCTCGGCACGACGCTCGCGATCAAGGTCGTGAGCGAAACGCGCATCGATGCGCCAGAGATGGGCCTCTATTCCCATCGGCTCGGCGGACGTTGGCTCGTGGGCGGAGCATCGAATACCGGCGGAGGAGCCCTTCTGACCCAGTTTTCAGCCGACGAGATCCGCCGACTGAGCGCGCGGATCAATGCGAAGGAGGCCTCGCCACTCGACTACTATCCACTTGCCCGAGCCGGGGAAAGATTTCCGCAAAACGACCCCACGTTCGCGCCGCGCATGGGGCCGCGCCCCGAAAGCGATGTCGCCCACCTCCACGGTCTGCTCGAGGGCATCGCGCGGATCGAAGCCTCCTGCTACGATCTGATCCAAGAGCTTGGCGGCCCACGGGCGGACGTCATCCTGACGACCGGCGGGGGGGCGCATAACCGGGCGTGGACCGAAATCAGGTCACGTGTCCTTGGTCGCAGCCTCGGTGAGGGCGCGGCCCATGAGGCGGCCGTCGGTGCCGCACGGCTCACGCAGCTTCCCCAGCACACGGGGGCCTGACAGCGCGCGAAGCCGCGCCGCGCGTGGATCGGCTGGCGCGGTGAAGAGGCTGCGCACCCAAGGTGGCCGCCGTGGCGTCCGAGCGTATAACGACCCAGCGGCAGGAGACGCTTTAATGCTTGAGCACGGGGAAACCTTCGAAGACATCACCAAGGATTTCCGATGGGATATCCCCGTGCGCTACAACATCGGTGTCGACATTTGCGACAAGTGGGCCCTGATCGATCCAGGCCGGCTGGCGCTCATCGATGTCGATCCCTCCGGCGAGGTGCGGCGCCACAGCTTTGGCGCGTTGCGTTCCGCCTCGAACAGGCTCGCGAATGCTCTCACGGCGGACGGTGTCTCCTGCGGCGGGGGCCGCGCTTTCAGTGATCGGGTGGGCGTGCTCTTGCCGCAATGCGCGGAAACCGCCCTTGCCCATATCGCGATCACCAAAATGGGCTGTATCTCTATCCCGCTTTCCACGCTTTTCGGCCCCGATGCCCTCCTCCATCGGCTCCGCGATGCCGGAGCAAAAGCCGTGATTACCAACCGCGCGGGCGCCAGGAAACTCGCGGCCCTTCGTGCCATTCTCCCCGAGCTTGCGGTCATCTATTCCATCGACGGAGCAGCGGATGGGGTCCAGGACTTCTCCGCGCGCAGTGCGTCCCAACCCGAGGAATTCGAGCCGGTCGACACCGCGAGCGACGACCCCGCGATCCTCATCTACACCTCTGGAACCACCGGCAATCCCAAGGGCGTCCTGCATGCCCACCGCGTCCTCCTCGGCCATCTCCCGGGTGTCGAATTGAGCCATGATTTTCTGCCCGGGGAGGGAGATCTGTTCTGGACCCCAGCCGATTGGGCATGGATCGGCGGGCTTCTCGACGTGCTTATGCCGGCGCTTCATCACGGCATTCCCGTTCTCAGCCACCGCTTCGAGAAATTCACGGCCGAGGCCGCTTTCACGCTGATGAAGACCTATGGCATCCGCAATGCTTTCCTCCCGCCGACTGCGCTCAAGATCATGAAAGCTCGACCGACTTCGGAGCATGTCAGTATCGACCTGCGGTCTGTAGGCAGCGGAGGGGAGACGCTTGGCGTTGAACTCATCGAATGGGGCAAGTCGGTCTTCGGAGCAACCATCAACGAGTTCTACGGCCAAACGGAATGCAATATGGTCATTTCGTCCTGCGGCGCCCTTGAACCCCCGTCACCGGGCATGATGGGACGCGCGGTTCCAGGCCACAGGGTCGACATCGTTGATGCAACGACGGGAGATATCCTCCCGGCGGACCAAGAGGGCGCCATCGCCGTCCTCGCGCCTGATCCTGTCATGTTCCTCCAATACTGGAACGATGCAGAGGCTTCGACGGAGAAGTTCATCACCGGGCCGGAAGGAAAATGGCTCCTCACCGGCGACCGCGGCAAGAAGGACAAGGAAGGCCGGTTTCAGTTTCTCGGGCGTGACGACGATATCATCACCTCGGCCGGATATCGGATCGGCCCTGGAGAAATCGAGGACTGCCTCCACACGCATGACGCGGTAAAGCTTGCAGGTGTCGTCGGGCAACCCGACGCGACGCGAGGGACAATCGTCGTCGCCTACGTCGTGCTCCGCGAGGGTGTGGCGGCGTCCGATGCGCTCGCCGAGGAGCTAGCAGCCTATGTAAAATCGCGCCTCGCAGCCCACGAATATCCCCGTATCGTGCGGTTCATCGAGGATATGCCGATGACGACCACGGGGAAGATAGTTCGCCGTCAGCTCCGAGACTGGGCAAGCGCCGCGGCGGGCGATTGAGAATCTGTACGTGTCGCGCACCTTTACCCGGATGCGCGGAAGGCGGCGACGGCCGACGGCGCAAAGCTGCAAGCTGCATCGACCGCGCAGGGTTCGTATTGTCGCTTGCTGATGTGTCACGAGGCGTCTGCCGCTGGCGCCACGCCCGCCTACAACGCCCGATCAGTTTCGCGGTGTGATGCCGTCACCGCGCGCGGGGAAAGCACTCGATCAGACGGCGGAAGCCCTCGAGGACGCCACGCGGCGGCGCACCACAAGGACGGCGCCAACGAATAGGGCAGCAAGCTCCACCACAAAGAACGGGGAAAGAAGTGCGGCGGTCAGACAAAGACGCAGCCCCCTCTCGATCCATCCGAGCGTGCCGCGATCATACCCGCAAAGCGCGGATGTGGAGAAGTAGAGCGCGGCCAGGAGAAACACGAAGGCGGCGATCATCTCGAGAAAGCCACTTTGCCCGATGCCGATCAGAAGAGCGTCATCGAAAGCCCAGGCAAAGGGGATAAGGAATATCATCGCGCCGACGCGGGTGGCCACGAGGGCCGTGGCGATGGGACGCCCTCCGGACACGGAGGCCGCCGCGAAGGCGGTGAGGGCCACGGGCGGCGTGATACCCGCGGCCACGCCAAAGAAGAAAACGAACAGATGCATGGCCAGAAGGTCCATGTCGAAGGCCTGCAAGGTCGGCCCCATGACCGAGACGATGGTGAGGTAGGCCGGAAGCGTGGGCATCCCTGTGCCGAGAACGATGCACCCAACCGCCGCGACAAAGAGCGCGACAAAGAGCGAACTGCCCGACGCATCCGAGAGCGCCACGGCGAAGGATGTGGGCACGCCCGTGGCCGAAAGCGTCGAGACGATGACGCCGACGATGGCGATGGCCATGGCGAGCTCCGCCATAACCTTGCCGCCTCGTGCAACGCCTGCGATCAGCTGCCGAGGCGCGCGGCGCACCCGCGCGTTCAAGAAGCTCAGCGGGAGGAGGACAAGGATCGCGGTGGTTCCGGCGCCCGTTGCCGAGAAGCCGTTGACGAGAAGGGAGAGGATGACCGCGATGGTGGCAAAGACCAGCGCAAGGTTAAGCCAGTCCTGAGGACCCGGCGCAGGGATATCCATGTCGTGTTGGGTTTCGCTGTCGCTAAGCCTTTGCGCCTCGAAGTGGACCGCGAGAAAAAGCGAGAGGTAGTAGGCCACGGCGGGGATCAGCACCGCGACGATGACCGTCAGGTAGCTGACACCGACGATGTCAGCCATCACGAGCGCAGCAGCGCCCATTATCGGTGGCAGGATCTGCCCCCCGGTTGAGGCCGTGGCCTCGACCGCGCCTGCAAAGCTACTGCTAAAACCGCGTTTCCGGATCATGGGGATCGTGACGACCCCCGTGCCCACGACGTTGGAGACCGCGGAGCCGGACACCGTCCCGAAGAGGGCCGATGCCAAGATTGCGGCATGGGCAGGGCCGCCCCTAAGGCGGCGCATAAGGAAGAAAGAGATGCTGATCATCGACCCGGCCGCGCCCGTGCTTTCCAGTAAAGCGCCCAGGATGACAAAGGGCAGCACGGTCGTCAGTACAACGCCGATCAGCGAGCCGAGGATGCCTTGTGCGCTGTCATACCAGAGATTGGCGGAGATCGTGTCGGCGACATCGGTCGGCGCTGTGGTGAAGGGCGCGGGCCAGAACTGCCCGGTGAAGAGATAGAGGATCGCGCCTGCGCCGATGAGGGCAAGGGGTGCACCCCAAATGCGCCAGCAAGCCCAGATCGAAAGGCCGGCGGCAAGCAGGCTTATCCCCATTTCCCGAGGACCGAAGAAAACCACAGAGGTCGCGGTAAGCTGGCCGATGCGATAGTGGTCCCAGCTCACAAAAACGGCAGCAACCGCGGCCAGCGTGTAGCCTGCGAAATGCAGAGACCCGAGGCGTGCGCGACGCGCGCGCTTGTTTGCGTCGGCCACAAGACAGACCAGAAATGCGAGAAGAAAGAGGAAGGGGCGAAACCACTCCACAGCGAACGGTCCGATGCGAGGCAGCTGGCCGTAGGTCGGGAGTACATTGGCAAGCCCCACCAGCGAGATAAGCAGTCCGAGCCAGAAGATCGCTGCGCTCGCCCGACCCGAAGAGGCCTCCCCTGATGTCGCTAGATCGCCCATGCCTTGGACCTTGTCACGCGCAGGCAGGGCCAGCGCGCAGCCCCGCAAACCTTCACGGCAGGAGCTCGGGGGGTACGGGTATGCCCACCTCCGCGTAGTAGCGCAGGGCGCCGGGATGGATCGGCACGTTCACGCCCCCGAATGGCGAGACCGGATCGATCGAGCGCATGAGCGCATTGGCATTCACCATGGCCCCAAGATTGGACCAAAAGGCCGTTGTGAGGCGGTAGGCCGTCTCATCCTCCATGGTCGCATTGACCGCCATCATCATCGAAGTCGACAAAAGGAGTCGGTCGGCGGTGTCATCGACCAGCCCGGCATAGGTGCCCGCTGGCACGACGGTGGGTGTCAATGAACCCCGGGTGGTGACGCGGTCCCAGTCTTCGGTGCCGACGAGGTCTGGGTTGAGATCGAGCAATCGCAGGGGTCTCAGCCGGCTCAACTCCTTGAGGGACTGGCTACCGACAGCGAGCGCGGCGAAGTAAACATCGAATTGACCGTCCTGGAAGGCCTGTTGAGCAGCGCTCCAGGGAGCACGGACGCCCTCGTAGTCCTCGCCGACTTTAAGCCCGCTGGCGAGCTCCACAATTCCCTCGATCTGGCTGCTGGCCGCACCCGCCGGCGGCCCGATGTAGACGCGCTTGCCCGCAAGGTCAGCCCAGCTATCGATACCGCTGTCCGCCCAGGTGAGGGGATGAAAAGTCCCGCCGGGAAAGCCAAAGAGCGTGCGCAGATCAGCGGCGAGTTCCCTGGCGCGCAGGGCATTGTCCGAATAGGGCGCATCGCCCACCTGCATGGCACGGAAGGCCGGCGAAGGCACGACCGCGACGTCGATGCGCCCGGCGGCGAGTTTGAGGGCGGAACGCGTGAGCGTCTGGCCAAGAATGACCTGCAACTTGATGCCTTCGTCGGCCACGAACTGCGCGTAGGCCTGCGGAACAATGCCCGTCAGCGAGGCCACGCCGCCTCCCTCGAGGCTCAGGGTCTGTGCGAGGCTCCCTGTCGACGCGAGGCCGAGCGCCAACACACCTGCCACTCGCGTCCACGCTTTCACAGTGTCACCTCCAAGCCTTGCAACGGCGCGCACCCTCGCGTGGAGCACTTGGTCCGACGAAGAGTGTACGGGTTGCGATCCTTGTTGTTCAGAGCCGCAGCAAGGTTTTCACGGCCGTCAGAGAAGCGCTCGGCCCCGTCCAGGTGGATGTCAGGGTCGCGAGATGCGCTCGCGCGGCTCACGCCGTTGCGCCGGTTCCACCCGGCTGCGCTGCACCGGGTAATCGCGGCTTTGAAATACGTCACGATAGGAATTCCTCACTGCGCCCAATGTTATGCAGGTTGCGTGCCTCACTCGTTGAGAGCCTCGGTCGTGACGATCCTGCGCGCTCGTCCCCTCTCTCTGCAACTCAAACTTCTTTTCCCGGATAGTCTTGGGATACGGGAAATCCATCGAGGGCACCAAAGTGACATTCCAAATGAGCCAAGGAATGTCCTAGAAATTGGGAAACTACCAAACCGGGAAAAGTCCCTGAAAGGCCAACGACCGCAAAGCACAAAGGGCCCGCTTACCAATCCACATTGAAGGCGTGGACGACGCGCCCGATCTCGTCGCTGTCGAGGGCCCGGCTCTCGATCCCGCGAAGCAAAAGCGTGAGGCGCGCGGTGGCTTCGAGTTCTTCGATCGCATTGCAGGCGACCTCCACAGTCTGTCCCGCGACGACTGGCCCGTGGTTGGCCAGCATGACGGCGGAACGTTTGCCTGCCAATCCGCGGATCGCATCGCCCATGGCCGGGTCTCCCGGGAGGAAGAAAGGGAGAAGCTTTACCCGACCGAGTTGCATGATCGCGTAGGGTGTGAGCGGCGGCAAGAAGTCGTCCGCATCAGCGCCTGGGATGAGAGAGAGCGCAACGGCGTGGCAGGAGTGCAGATGCACGACCGCGCCCGCTGAACGCCTCGTCTCGTAGAACGCGGAATGAAGCGGCATCTCTTTCGTCGGTTTATCACCGTCGATCAGACGCCCCTGCGCGTCGAAGTGGCTGAGCCGCGCGGGGTCGAGACGGCCAAAGCTTGTTCCCGTGGGCGAAACGAGCAGGCCTCCATCCTCCGTCCGGGCCGATATGTTGCCGGTGGAACCGTGCGTCAGCCCGCGGTCGAAAAGCGATGCCGCGAGCAAGCAGATGCTCTCCCTAAGTGCAGTGTCGGTCATCCTCCGAGCACCCTTGAGGCCTTTTCGAAGAAGTCCTCGCTTCCGAAGTTTCCGGATTTAAGAGCCAGGACAAGACCCCCGCCTGCCCTGAGCGCGGGCACGCCGGGGTCGATCTCCGGCCCGATGTTGAGACTTTGGATCTCCAGGGCCTCGACCACGGCGCCGGAGGTTTCGCCGCCCGCCGTGATGATCCGCGTAAAGCCCGAATTCACCGCAAGACGCGCCAGCTCCGAGAAGAAACCCTCTATCGCGACTGCGGAGGCTTCACGGCCAAACCGCTTTTGCACGTCTGCGATCATGTCCGGATCGGCGGAACTGTAGACCAGCGGGAGGGCTCCGGCGCCCTGCGCCCACATGAGGATGTCGTTGGGAGAGACCAGCCCGTCCATGATGTCCTCGGCCGTGACCTCCCGAGACGGATGACGTGTTTCATGATAGGCCACCTGCCCGCGGGTCGCCGCGGAGCAGGAGCCGGAGATCACGAGAGCGGGTCCGATCTGGACCTCCCAACTCGGTGTGCCGGGCGTACAGGCGAAGTTCGCAGGCAGCCCAAGCGCCACGCCTGATCCGCCCGTCACGAGCTTGAGGCCCGCCGCCGCGCCACCGATCGTCACGAGGTCTTCGTCGCGGATTGCGTCGACTACGATGTACCTTTTGCCTGCGGCACCTGCGGCCTCGAGGGCCCTTTCCACGGCTGTCACCCCTTCAAAGACCGTGGTGGCGGGCACGTGTCCCACTGGGTGGCGCGTCTGAAGGGCGAGCCAACGGCGCAGATCCGGATCCGTCATCGGGGTGAGTGGATGATGCTGCATACCGCTCTCATTGAGCAGCGTGTCCTTGACGAAAAGATGGCCCTGATAGACCGACCGCCCTGTGCCGGGAAATGCCGGGCAAACGATCACGCGGTCCGCTGACAGAAAATCCGCCAGGGCATCCGCCACCGGCCCAATATTGCCTTCGGGCGTCGAATCGAACGTTGAGCAGTACTTGAAGAAAAATTGCTCGCAGCCCTGCGCCATGAGCCATTCGGCGGCAGCCAGGGATTGAGAGACGGCTTCACCCTTTGGGATCGAGCGAGATTTCAGGGATACGACACCCGCCTCAACCGATGGATCTGCGTCCGTGTCGGGGATGCCGGAATACTGCACCACCGCCATGCCCTGCTTGGCCAGAGTGTTGGCAAGGTCGCTCGAGCCGGTAAAGTCGTCGCCAATGCATCCAAGTCTCATGGTTTCGCCCCCGGAAGCGCGAGGTCGGCCTCTCGGGCATAGACCTTGGCGATGGCGGCGTCGTCCTCTTGTCCAAGGCCCATCTCCACAGCAATCGCATAGCGTGCAAGGGCTGCTTCGGTGAGCGGCGCATGAAAGCCCGCTGATGCCGCAGTCCGGAGCACGATCCCGAGGTCCTTCGGCCAGATGTCGATCTGACTGTGGGCAGTGTAGTCACCGGCGACGACATGGGGCGCGCGGTTTTCCAGCATCCAAGAGGTGCCCGCGCATCTGGAAATGACATCTAGGAAAGTCGCGGGCTGAATTCCCTGGGTCATGCCAAAGGTCATAGCCTCCGCCATCGCCGCTATGTGCACCCCCGCAAGCAGCTGATTGACAGCTTTCATCGCGGAGCCCGCGCCAGCGCCGTCGCCCAGACGCAAAACTGTCTCTGCGGAGGCATCTAGGATCGGCTGAGCCGCTTCGAACGCCGCGGCCGTCCCGGAGGCCATGATGGTGAGCCTGCCGTCTGCCGCCTTGACTGAGCCCCCGGAAATCGGCGCGTCAAGATAGTGGACGCCTGCCTCCGCGCAACGCGCCTCCATGTCCTTTGCGAAGTCTGGCGACACCGTCGCGCAGGCTACGACCACCGCGCCCTCCCGCAAGTTCCCGACGATACCGTCGACGCCAAAGAGCACGCTTTCGACCTGCGCCGCGGTCAAGACCACCACAACGACCGCGTCGAGTGTCCCGGCAATCTCGGTCTCCGAGCCTTCCTCACCGCCTGCGGCCACCAGGCTCTCCACGCGGGAGGCATCCAGATCGAAGCCATGCACCGTCAGACCGGCGCGCATACAGGAAAGCGCCATGCCGAAGCCCATGGAGCCAAGACCGAAACAAGCCAGTTTGGTGTCCATCGCGCAGTCCCTTCTTCGCCTCGTAGCACCATTGCGGCGCAGCGCCGCTGGCACGTCCTGCGGTACACCGTGTCGGACGAGGTGACAAATGTCCCGGTCTCATCCCTTCCTATCGCCGATGCTCGAAATTTGCCCTGGCGACTGAAAGTCGTGAGCGGCGAGTGAGAGACCGACATCCATTGATTGCAAACAGGGTCCGTGGCTGCGCTCATCCCTATTGTTTCCAGCGCGAAAGCATCGGCGGGCCTGTCGCGAAAGGGACCCGGCAGCTTCGAATTTCGTTCAAGGCCCGGCTCCTATCCACATTTGCGCGACGGTGGCATACGTGGCCGCACATCGTACTTGAGAGTGGCTCCCGAGACGGGTGAGCCGGTTGAATTGAAATGGCCGGCGGCTCCGTTTTCGCAGATTGCAGCACTGCTTCCAACGCTTGCGCTCTGAAGGCCCCCCCCTTAGGGCGAGCCCAGCCGAAGGTGCCTAACGATAGCCAGAGGGCCAGAGGACGCATCCGCAGACGTTCGTCTAGGGTCATGACCACCGCAGGATCGGGTACTGACGACCCGCGGTGCAACCTCTCAGATCAGGAAGCCATCCTGCGTATCATAGAGTGCAAAGTCGGTGATCGTTCCTTCGAAGTAGTCGCGTGGGTTGCCGAGTTCACCGGGGCCGCTGCGCTGACCGTTTGCACCGATCAGGAAGAGCTCCTCGTTGTTCGCGAGCCCGACAGACCACCCGTCCTCTTCATCGAGGACGTTTCCGTCGAGGATGAGTTGCGCGCCGTCAGCGCCGAAGGTGAACACGAATTCGTGCTCCTTCCCGACCTCGACCACGTCCCTGCCGACGAACCACATCTCGCCCGTCTTCGACTGTGACCGGACCTTGAGATCGCCGCCCTCCGTGACAAAAGCGGTGAGGTGCCCACCGTCTCCGTTGCCGGACGCATCCTTCGAGAAGAGCACATCGTAGCCGGTGATTGCATCCGCGTTGAACCCCAGCGTGATGGTCCCGTTCTCGAGCGCGAGGTCGGGGGTGTGGCCGGCGTTGAGGAAGTCGTCGCTCTCCCCGCTGAACCGCTGCGACCCCACAAAGCCAAGCACAGGCGACAGACCGCCGGGGAGGGTGAGGTCGGCGGCGTGGCCGAGGTCGTCGGGCGGGGCGATGGGGCCGGTATCGACCGCGGGCGCCGCGGGCATCACCGCCTCCGCCACCTCGTCGATCGTGGTCACGATCCCGTAGGCCGGCGCCGCCGTGTGCTCGATATCGGCTTCC
>JBCBET010000008.1:0-156096 GCA_038528385.1 Pseudomonadota bacterium
CGCCATGCCAAGTCCCCCTTTCTCCACCAATGAAATGGCCCAGTGCTAGGGGGCTCAGACAATGGCACCGGGCGTAAAGGTGTCCTGACCAAGCTCTTCGACCTCGTCGGTTGCGGCCTCGGTGTCGAGGATGCCCGGCTCGGCCCAGGGCAGGGCGTATTGCAGCGTGTGGTAGATGACATCGGGCAGGTCCCCTGCGGTAAAGGCCGCCCTCGCGCGGGTTCCAAGGTCGGACTCCGTCACTGGAATGACGTCTACGGCCGTGCCCGTGGCCGCCTCGAACTGCGCGGCCATTTCTTCCTGCTTGGCCAGACGCTCCGGCTGCTTCTCCGTCGTCCAGAAGCGGATTGTGCCCGCGCTCAGCGCCGACGCCAAGAGCGCCAGCGCGAGGGCGGCGGTTCCCACTAGTCTGGCGTTCAGTTTGAACGTCATGTCAGCTCGTCCCTTGAGGATGCCCCATGATGGACAGACACTTCTCGAGGCGCTCTGCTAACTCTTTGGATGACAGGGCCGGGGGCTTGTGCGAGCCCAGCTCGACGAGTGTGGCCGGAGCCGGCTCGCGGAGCTCTTCGGGAGGGGGGCGTTTCACAGATGCGCGAAATCAGGAGCGTGGCGAGGCGTTTGCCCGCGAGGTGCTTGTCGACGGCGAACGTCTTGAGGCCAGATTTGGCATAGGCGCTCTCGGGCACACCGCCATAGGCGATGAGCGAGACCTTATGTCCGATGCGAAGGCCCAGCTCCGGCACCGAGCGGTAGACGCCGAGAGCCGCCCGATCCACCGCGCAAACGAGGGTCTTGGGCGGCTCAGGGAGCGGCATTAGGCGCTGAGCCGCGGTCGCCCCGGCATGCCGTATCTTGGCTTCGGGGCCGATGAGGTCTGGATTGGAAGGCAGCCCTGCCACTTCCAGCCCCGCGCGTTACACCTCGAGCCTGAGATGGCTGTAAAAATACTGCGCCCCGCAAGGACCTAGGCGATAAGTTCTTGGCCGAGAGAGGCAAGCTTGATCGTGGCCGCCTGCATGGCGTCTTCCCCGGTAATGTCTTACCACGCGCAGCGCGACGCCTCTTCGGTGCGGCCGAACATGGTGAAGGGCACCCCCGCGGTCTTGAGCGCCTCCACGCGGCGGTCGTGCGTGAGTGTGCAAAGGAGGATGAAACCGTCCGCCTTTCGCTCGTCCACAAGCCGGGTCAGGGCCTCGGTGACGCGCTGCCCGGAAGGCTCAGCCGCGATGGTGACCGTCCAATTGTATCCGGATGCGGCTTGCGTCACACCGGCGATGAAATTCGCAAAATGGGTGTGCACTATCCTCATCGTCGATCTCTACGACAAGGCCCCAGGACCTCGCGCGCCCGGTTCGGATGGCCTGCTCATGGGAAAGCGGGCGATAGCCGAGCCGCTTTGCTGCGCGCGCGATGCGAGGCTTGGTGCTCTCCGCAATGTCCGGGTGGCCGTTCAGCGCGCGGCTGACGGTGCCCTTGGAGATCCCAATATCCCGCGCGACGCCCGTCATGGTCGCGCGCCCCACACCAGCGCGACCGCCGGCTGACCCCATGGTTGGCATGACTTCCTTCCAGTCGTGAGGAAGCACCACCGAAACCGGTTTCTGCAAGCCCAATTTCTAAAGGGGAGGGTGCGCCGCTTTCGTCGGGCAGTCGTTCCGGGCATTCTATCGTCCGGAGGGGGCCGTCGCCCAGCCTTGTTATTGGGCCGCGGTCCAATCACGTCCAAGCTCGCAGCGCAGGCGGGCCGGGGATGTGTCAGGATCGCGCCCACGAGGTGATAGCAGCCGCTGTTACCTCCCGCTGATGCGGCCATCCCGATTATCGACACCGGACGCTTAGGCCTGAGCGGAACCGCTTCCGCTGCACGCCAGGAACCCGGAGCCTGATACAGGAGCCTTCCATGGCGTCAGCGCTGATCTTCGCCTGACCAGCGCTGACACTCACGCGGCAACAGCAAGGCTGCTGATACTCGACGGATAGTCAGCTCAGCGCACTCCGGAGAAGAGTGGGTTTCCGCGTTTCGGACCGAGTTCCCCGAGGTCGACCCCAGCGGCCCCTCACACGAAGAGGAAGGCATCTTCACCGAGGTCGATCCGTTCGAACTCCACGGCCCCGATCGAGACCTGCAAGTGGCCGTCCGTTCCGAGCGCCACGCGGTCGAAGCTCACATCCTCCTCCAGCGCGAAGACGACGCCCGACTTTTCGACCGACAGGTTCGCAGTCGCGACCTCCACACCCTCGTCAAAGAATGTCAGGATAACGTCGCCGTCCCCCTGCACGGTGGCGAATTCGAACTCGACCGCGACCGCATCTCCGAGCCCCTCCGTGTCCTCCAGCTCGAAGCTGAGCGTTTCCTTCTCGTCAATGGCGCGGCTGCCGCTATCGAAGAAGCGGTCCCCCCGGAGCGAGCGCACGCCGAGGCCCTCGCCCAGGGTGGTGACGAAGGAGGGGCTGAAACGCAGCCCGTCCTCGCTGTCGATGGAAATGCCTGAACCGTTCACCTCAATCTCGTCGGTGAGAAAGTGAAGTTTCTGGCTACCCACTTTCTCCCCGTCCAGCGAATAGACGAGCTTGTCACGGAATGGACGTTCGATGATGTCGATGCGCGCAATCGTAGTTTCAAGCGCCTCATTCAGGTCGAGTCCGATGATGAGCGGGTCGTGGTCGGATGCGGCGAAGGGATCTTCCTTGTTGTAGTAGGCAGCATCGTTGAACTCGCTGCTGTAGTTCAGAAGGTCAGGTTCATCGGCGGCGATGTGCCATTCCGCAACGCCCGTCACGTTGTCGAGAATGCCTTCGCTCGCGAGCCCGTAGTCCAGCGTGCCGCGCTGACCGTCGAACACGAAACTGTAGGCGTCGGGCCCGATGAATTCCTCCGCGAGGTCGGTCAGGCCCGCATCCTCAAAGGTGGTGACCGGGTCCTCCTTCGCGTATGCATTCAGGTCGCCCAAGACGAGCAGGTTGTTGGTATCCGCTGCTCCTGTCGGGTTGGTGGCAAGCCATTCGGCGAGCTCCGCGGAGGCATCGGCGCGCACCTGATTCCAGAAACCTTGGCCGTCACCCTGATCGTAGTTCGGATCAGCCAAGAGCGCGTCGATGAGCTCCTGTGGTGCACCGGCATTGATTGCGTCGAGCGCCAGATCCTCGAGGTTGCTGTCTCCCTTCGATTTGAAGTGGTTGACCGCGACCGTCACCTGATTGCCGTCCTCATCCTCAAACGTGGCCGCGATGGCGGGACGATTTCGCTGGAAGTCCTCCACCCGGTCGTCGGACGAGGCGAAACCGTTGAGCATGTCGGCCACGGCGAAGGTCGTGGCGGCGCTGTCCTCATCAAAGACCAGCGCCTGCGCGTCCCCGACGAGTGATACGGCGTCGGTCTTGTAGATCAGACCCGTGGTGATGGCGTCGGTCCCGACGAAACCGCCATCGGTGTTGACCGGTTCGACAAAGGCGTAAGTTCCCGGGTCGGTTCTCGCATTGAGTGCGGCCACGAGCGACGCGATCGCCGAACTCTCGTCGAAGCCGTTGTTTTCCAATTCCTGGAGACCGACGATATCCGCGTCGATTTCGAGAAGCGCATTCACCAGTTTCTCTGTTTGGCGCCCCAGGTCGAAGGAGCTCGCCGCGCCGCGAGCCCCGCCGGCCGGATTGCTCGCCGGGCTGCCGTCATCGAGCGACGTGAAGTAATTGAGCACGTTAAAGCTCGCCACCTTCAGATCGCCGCCCACCTCCGGCGCCTCCAGCGGGCGCGGATTGCCGCCAAGCACGGAAAGCGGCTCCGACACCTGCATGCGGTAGGCACCGAAGCCGAAATCCATGATCCCCGTGATGTTTCCGAGCTCCGACCCAAGGCGAAGCTGCGGGGCGGATGCGTCGACATTGTCGGGCGTCACCGGAGTGCCGTCCGGACCCTCGAGCAGGCGAAAGACATCTGGATTTGACCCCGAGGCGCTGTCGTCGATGATGAGCCGCCCGTCCGCGTTCGCTTGGGTAAGTGCCGCGATCTCCGCGGCTTGGGTGCTCGGATCGAAGACTTGTGTCGGCTGCACGAGGTTGCCTTCGGCAACCTGAATCTCGCCGAAACGGTCGAGGTTGAAATTCGTGACCACCGTGAGCGGATCTGCGTCAGGAGCGGACATGAGCTGCACCCGCATCCCTTCCAGCGCCTCGAAATCCGGACCAGTGGCGAGCGTGATGGCCACGGCCGTCGGGAGGGCGTTGCCCGAACTCAGAACCTTGGTCGACGATGCCTCGATCTCGGTCTTGCCGAACTGCTCATCGACGATGCCGGTCACCTGCACCTGATCGCCTACGGCGACGGTGGCGCCCACGCTGAACACGAATATGCCCTCGGAGGTGGCTGCGTTGCCATCCGCATCTGCATCCTCTTCCTGCAAGAAGAAGCCCTGAACATCGCCGTCAGCATTGAAGAAGAGGCCGGTGACCACGGCTTCGACGGTGACTTCTTGCCCCTCGAGGGCAGAGGCACTCCCATCGCCCTGCACCGCGCTGATGGAGGTGATCGTGACGTCGTCATCGGCAACGCTCACCAAAAGCGGAGATACCGCCAGCCCATCGTAGTCCCCGTCACCACTCGCCACGGAGAAGGCGATCTGCCCGACATGGGGATCATCCTCGTCCAGCGCGTCATCCACGGCACGGACGAAGATGTTCGTGACGGTGGTGCTGTCGAGGAGGTCCACAACGACACTGCCCGCGAACGTCACGCCGTCGCCACTGATTTCGGTTTGAGCATCGGCGGTGACTGTCACCGACACCGGCGCGGTCGGGTCGGTCGCGAGTTGAAGCCCGAAGCTGTCTGTGGTCTGACCCTCTTCGGCGACGTTCACGCCTCCGTCGGAAAGAGCGAGCACTGCCGGGGGCGTCGTACCGCCCGACTGGCCAACGATCGTGAAGTCGTCTACGGCGAAGTCCTCGTCTCCAGCGTCGAGGCTCACCTCCAGTATCAGGTCGAGCGTCGTACCGGTGCCGGATATGTCGGCCATGAAGGATTGAAGTTCACCGCCCAATGCGGCGCCATCGCCGACCCCGTCGAGGTCGGTGTCCTCGCGGAACACGCCATTGAACGGACCGCCCGACGATGAGAAGTCGGCGCCTCTGAAGCTCAGGATCGTGGATTCGACGCCGTCGATGACGGCCTTGAGCGTGATGAAATCGCTTTCGTCAATGTCACCGGGTTCGTCGAAGAATTCGGCGAAGCGTCCGGTGAACTTCAGATCGGTGAGGCCCGCGATGTCGAGCCCCGTCCACGCGATGGTCACAGGCACGCCGGCGCCTTCTCCGTCGAGGTCCATACCAGTGAGGAAACTCCCGTCCGCCCCGGTGTAGGTCTTGAGGCCGCCCGGGCTCGTGCCGCTCCCGAAATCGCCGCTGCCCGCGCCGTCGGATATCCCGAGATAGTCAAATCCACCGTCTGAGAAAAATCCAGAGGACGTGGTGAAACCCGAGGCATCGTCGAACGTCTCGCCGAGAACCGCTACCGGGCCGGATCCCCCTCCGACGGCAACGCCCTCTACGACAATGTCGTCAATAGCGATATCCTCGTCACCGGCGTTGAGGTCGAATGTGAAGCGAAGGTCTAGGCTCGTTCCAGTCCCCGCGATGGCGGCGCCATAGCGCGAAAATGCATCGGTGATCTCTGCGCCGTCACCTGTCCCGTCGAAATCCGTGTCGATCAAAGGTGCAGAGTTGAAGGTGCTTCCATCGTTCTCGATCGCGAACAGGGGCGAATAGCCGCCGCCATCGATCTGAAAATCGACGCGGACGAAGTCGCTCGCGTCCCAGTCCTCGTTCGTGTCGCTGGCATCATCCTCCGCGAAGAGGGCCGAGAATTGCAGATTCTCGAAGCCGGAGATGTCGATCCCGCTGAACGTCAGCGTCTGTTGCGATGCCGCTCCCTCGCCATCGATATCCTGCGCGGCAAAGAAGGCATCGCCCTCGACGCCGGACACGTCATAGCTTCCGGCGATGTCCGTGCCCGTGGTGCGGATGAAAAAATCACCAAAGCCGTCGCTGAATTCGGGAATGGAGGTGGTGTAGCGCGTCCCGTTTCCAACGGTTTCGAAATCCTCTTTGAAAACAATGGCCATGATATCCCCCATTTCAGCTATGTGAGCCTCGGTCCTGCCGGTCTGGAACGCCGGGCACCGACGCAAAGAATTCAGTCTACGCGCTGCAGCCACAACGCCCGTCGCGGGTACACACCGCACATGACAGGAACTTGAACGAGCAGCTCTGAATACATCTTTGAGCTGAGCAGTTGATCGACCTGCCATGGAGCCTGTGGCACGCAACGACGATCCTCAGCGATCGGACTTTATGTGCCCGGACACATACGTGACAAAGCCCCGAGGACCGTGAAGCCAGGCTTTCACAGGGTCTGCGAGAAATGCTCCAAGATGGTGAATCGCCCGCGCCACGGGCCCCGGGTGAAGTCACCGGACGCGGTAGAGCCGTCTGCGCGCCGTGTTGTCCGGTGCCGGCTCAGCCGCACAGGCAGCGCAATGCCAAAGGTCCCCGCGCCTACATCGTAGAGCGCCTAGGACTGGAGGGCTCGCTCCACGGCGGTGGAGAGCTTGTCGACCAACTCGTAGATTTGTCTGTCTTCGATGATAAAGGGGGGCGCCATGAGAACGTGATCACCGGATCTGCCGTCCACGGTCCCTCCGGCAGGGTAGACGATGAGGCCCTCATCCATGGCCGCGGCCTTGATCACTGCATGCAGCTTGCGCGACGAGTCGAAGGGTCGCTTGCTGTCGCGGTCCTCCACCAGCTCGATCGCGCGAAAAAGGCCGCGCCCTCGGATGTCGCCCACATGGGAGTGCTGTCCGAACCGTGCGTGGAGCGCCGCGTCGAGCTTTTTGCCCTGCGCTCGCACTTGGTCGAGGAGACCCCGGCCGAGTATCGCCTGCACGACAGCAGACCCCGCGGCGGCGGCGAGCGGATGCGCGTGGTAGGTGTGGCCGTGTTGGAAGCTGCCCGACCCCTCTGCGATGGCATCGTGGATGGTGGCCGAACACAGCATCGCGCCGATGGGCACATATCCGGCACCCAGGCCCTTTGCGATCGTGACGATATCTGGCGCGACGCCGTCCTGCTCGCAGGCGAAAAAGCTCCCCGTGCGCCCCATGCCGCACATGACCTCATCGAGGATAAGGAGGATGCCGTGGCGGTCGCAGATCTCTCGGACGCGCCTGAAATAGCCGGGAACTGCCGGCACGGCGCCGGCGGTGGCGCCCACCACCGGCTCGGCCACAAAGGCGAGCACCGTCTCCGGGCCGAGCGTCTCGATCGCCGTGTCGAGTTCACCGGCCACGCGGAGGCCGTAATCCTCCGCCGTCTCATCCTCCGCGCGTCCCCGGTACTCGAAGCAGGGCGAGATGTGGTGCGTTTCGACGAGGAGTGGCGCGTATTTCTCCCGTCTCCACGCATTGCCTCCGGTGGCGAGCGCACCGAGCGTATTGCCGTGGTAGCTTTGGCGACGGGCGATCAGGCGATGGCGCTCGGGCTGTCCTATCTCCAGCATGTATTGACGGGCGAGCTTGATCGCGGCCTCCACGGCCTCGGAGCCGCCCGAGAGGAGATAGACGCGGTCGATACCGTCTGGAGCGTGCGCGATCAGCTGATCCGCAAGGCGTTCCGCGGGTTCGGATGTGAAAAAGCCGGTATGAGCAAAGGCGACTTCGTCTAGCTGGGCATGGATTGCAGCGCGCACCTCCGGGTCCGAATGACCGAGGCAGGACACAGCAGCCCCGCCCGACCCGTCGAGATACGCCTTCCCGTGCTTGTCGTAGAGATAGCACCCCTCGCCCCGCGCCACCCAGGGCAGGGGCTTTGACGCACGCCCGAAAACGTGGCTGTGGCGGCTCATTTTCCGCGCACCACGAAGACCGATTGTTTCGCATGGCGCACCACCCGCGCGGCATTCGGGCCGAGCAGAAAATCCGTCAGCTCCGGCCGATGAGACGCCATGACGATCGCGTCAACGTCGAGCTTGTCCGCGGCGTTCATGATCTGCTCGTACACTCGCCCGTGGAGAACGTGGGGGTGCACATCAATGCCTTCGGGAATGTGCTCTCTCACCCAGGCTGTGAGCTTCTTACCGATATCGTGCAGGGCGCGTTCCTCGAACCCTTCCTCGAAGAACGTGCCCACCATGGCGAAGCCAAAATCTGGCAGAACGGTCATGACGTGGAGAACGCCGTCCACTCCGCAAATCGAGCGCGCGGCGGGCAGGGCCTTGGTCCAGCTGGTGGCATCTCCGAGGTCCACGGGCAGGAGCACTGTCTTGAACATCTGGTGTCCTCCTCAAAAGGCGGGCTGCGTCTGGCGGCGCCGTTGCAGAAAGATGACAAGCCCGAGAAGCAGGAGCGCCGGAAGATAGAATATCTGTTCCGGCATCCGGTCCTGCGGGACTTGCACCGAGGCGATGACGACGGGCTCATCGGTGAAGAAATCGAAATCGATCAGAGCCTCCTCGGCATCGGTGCCGAAGGCGGGGACGTCGATCTGGCCCGGCGCACCCCCCGGCATCAGGGGCAGGTCCGAATTGGCGAGCCGTTCCTCGGGCGTGGCGCCGGCCACGTCGACCATGAGGGTCGTCTCGGCCACATCCCCGGTCTCGAAGTTCGGCCCGGAGATCAGGACACGGATCTGCTCGCCCTCCGGCAGGTCGCCGAGGACACGTTCGAACTGTGTGCCGTCGACGGACCGGAAGGGGGACTGCACCATGTCGAGCCAGACATTCGGCACGAAAAGCGTGAACGCCACGAGGAGGAGCGCCAGCGTCTCGTGGATTTTCGAGCGTGCAAGGAAGTAGCCCTGCGTGGCCGCCGCGAAGAGCAGCATCGCGAAGGTGGCCACGATGAAGACGAAGACCGCCTGAAGCACCCCGGCCCAGGTCCCGAGGTCGACGCCGTAGAGGATGAGGGTGGGGTTGAAGATGAACAGGAAGGGCAGCGCCACCGTACGCAGCGAGTAAAAGAACGCCGTGAAGCCCGTCTTGATCGGGTCTCCACCCGAGACGGCGGCGGCGGCAAAGCTCGCGAGCCCAACGGGCGGCGTCACATCCGCCATGATGCCAAAGTAAAATACGAAAAGATGCGCAGCGATGAGCGGAACGATCAGACCCTCCTGCGCGCCGAGTGAGACGACCACGGACGCCATGAGCGAGGAGACCACGATGTAATTCGCCGTCGTCGGCAGCCCCATCCCGAGGATCAGCGAGAAGAGCCCGATCAGCACGAGCATCACGAAGAGGATGCCGCCCGAGAGCTGCTCCACGAGGCCCGCGAGCTCGGTCCCGATGGGGGTCAGCGTCACGATGGCCACGATGATGCCCGCGGCGGCCGTGGCCACGCCGATGCCGATCATGTTCCGCGCGCCCGCGATGAGGCCCGCGATGAGATCGTCAAAGCCAGCCTTCAGCTCGGACATGAAGATGTCCATCTGGCCACGGAACATGGCCTTGAGCGGGCGTTGGGTCAGGATGATCGCGATCATCAGCGAAGTGGCGAAGAAAGCCGAGCGCGCCGGTGATTGCCGCTCGACCATGAGAAACCAGACGAGGACGACGATGGGCAGCACGTAGTGGAGGCCCGTCGCATAGATGTCCTTCACCTCGGGAAGCTGCACCTCCTTGGCGTTGGGGTCATCCACTTCGAGATCGGGGCGGCGTGCCGCCACGGCCACCAGCCAGACATAGACCGCCGCGAGCAGCACCATCATGATCGGTCCCGTCAGGGACGGCGTCGCGGCGCGAAGGGCATCGACCCCGTAGATGAGCGCCGTGAAACCAACGCCGGCCAAGGCGAAGCCGAGGAAGAATTTGATCAACATCCCAGAGAAGCTCTTGGCCTCGCCCAGGGCGGGCATGTCCTTCTTCAGCGCCTCGAGATGCACGATGTAGACAAGGGCGATGTAGCTGATCACCGCCGGGATGAAGGCGTGCGTGATGACCTGCACGTAGGAGATCCCGATGAACTCCACCATGAGGAAGGCCGCGGCGCCCATGACGGGCGGCATGATCTGGCCGTTCACGGAAGATGCGACTTCGACAGAGCCCGCCTGTTCGGAGGTAAAGCCCACCCGCTTCATGAGCGGGATCGTGAAGGTGCCGGTGGTCACGACGTTGGCGATGGAGGAGCCGGAAATGAGGCCGGTCATGGCCGAGCCAACAACCGCGGCTTTGGCGGGTCCGCCGCGGAGGTGCCCGAGCCCTGCGAAGGCTAATTTGATGAAGTAATTGCCCGCGCCTGCCTTATCGAGAAGCGAGCCGAAAAGGACGAAAAGGAAGACGAAAGCCGTCGAGACGCCGAGAGGTATTCCGAAGACCCCGCTCGTATCGAGCCAGAGCGCGTTGAGGAGGCGGTTCGCGGAGAGCCCCTCGTGCTCGATGAGCTCCGGGATCAGCCAGCCCGAGCCCATGTAGCCGTAGAGGATGAAGAGTGAGCCCACGATGGTGAGCGCGGGGCCGAGCGCGCGGCGTGACGCCTCGAGCAGGATCACGAGCCCCACGGCGCCGACATAGACCTGAAAGTCCGTGGGAAGGCCGGAGCGCGCGGTGAGGGCGAGCGTGTCCGCGGCCCAGAAAATGTAGAAGGTGCAGAACCCGCCGATGGCCAAAAGGACCCAATCGGCGAGCGGGACGCGATCCCGCGGGGATCTCTTGAAGGCCGGGTAGGCGAGGAAGGCCAGAACGATTGCGAAGAAAAGATGCAGCGGCCGCGTCTGCGACGAGTTCATCACCGAGAAATACTCGCCGAACCAGAGCATCGGCTGCGCGATCCAGAGCTGGAAGAGCGACCAGACGAGGGCGATACCGGTGATGAGGAGCGCGATCGCGCGGCTTTTGGGCTCCCGTCCGCCGCTGTCGGTGCTCGCGACGAGATCCTGAAGCTCGTCGTCGGAGAACTGGCGGCTGTCCTGGCTGTTCTGATCGGCCAATGCGGTATCCCCCTGCGCGGCAACTGTATTTGTGGGCTCCCGGCGGCAGAACGCGCCGCCCGGAACCAGTGTCATGCGCTGGAAGCAGACCGGTTACTCGATCAGGCCGGCCTCGCGGTAGTAACGCTCCGCACCGGGGTGCAGCGGTGCCGACAGGCTGTCGGTCGCCATCTGTGCAGGATCGAGGTTCGTGAAGGCCGGGTGCAGGCCCTTGAACTGGTCGATGTTCTCGAAGACCGCCTTCACGACCTCGTAGACCACGTCCTCGGAGACGTCGGTGGAGCTGACAAAGGTCGCGCCCACGCCGAAGGTCTGCACATCGCTGTCGCTGCCGCGGTACATGCCGCCCGGGATCGTTGCCGTCCGGTAGAAGCTGTTGTCGGCCACGAGCTGTGCCACGGCGTCGTTGTCGACTGTCACGAGCACGGAGTCGCAGGCCGTTGTCGCCTCCTGGATGGAGCCCGACGGGTGGCCCACGGTATAGATCATCGCGTCGATGTTGTTGTCGCACAGCGCCTGCGATTGCTCGGCAGCCTGCAGTTCGGATGCGACGGCGAAGTCGTCCATGGTCCAGCCCATGGCCTCCATGAGCACTTCCATCGTGCCGCGCTGGCCCGATCCCGGGTTGCCCACGTTCACGCGCTTGCCCTTGAGGTCCTCGAAGGTGGAGATGCCCGCGTCGGCACGTGCCACGACCGTGAAGGGTTCAGGGTGCACGGAAAAGACGGCGCGCAGCTCTTCAAACGGGCCCTGCTCCTCGAAACGGGAGGTGCCGTTGAAGGCATGGAACTGCCAGTCGGATTGAGCGACGCCGAATTCAAGCTCGCCCCCGCGGATTGCGTTGATGTTGAAGACCGACCCGCCGGTGGATTCGGCGCCGCACCGGATGCCGTGCTCGGCCCGTCCCGGGCGCAGCATCCGGCAGATGGCACCGCCGGTGGGATAGTAAACCCCGGTCACGCCGCCGGTGCCGATTGTGATGAATGTCTCTTGAGCAGACGCCGCGCCTGCACCCAAGAAAGTCGCGGCGGCTAAGAACGCCCCTGTGATATGCTTGTTCATTGGTTTCTCCCTATTGAACCGCTGTCACGAATTCGCCGAACGTCGCGCAGATTGGTTGCAAACGTCAAGTCGGGGCCGATTCCGGCCTTCCCCCCGTGTACGCGCGCCAGCGAGGGTTGGCCCGCTGCTTCAAATGCAGGCAAATGCTCCTCCGGTTGGACCCTTTGCCTCGCAGGTCGCCGAAGCGAGGAAGTCTCACGATTGTCCGGTAGGCAATGAAAGCGTGCACCGAGATCGACGGAGCAAGGCGACGACGGAGCAGGAGGCAAGCAATCCTGAGAGACTGTGGCCAGGCCCTGTCCTCAACCGACCCGGGCCGTGACCTCTTACCGAAGCGCGAGGGAAACACGTCGCTCCGCCATGCGCGTTGCTCAGAGGTTTATGGAAACGCGGGGCTCGGAACGGCACGCAGGGTTTGCCCGACCACCAGTACTCGTGCGGAGCTCTAGCTCTCTTTGCCGGCCACGACACAGGCACTCCGGAACCCATTGGCGTGGGTCGCTTGCTCAGCCGGGCCGAAACACGGCACGCGCTGACAAGGTAGCAAAAAGCTCCGGCAACACTCCCCGAGGGAATAGAGAGGCGGTCTGACTAAGCGGCGCGTCGGTCGCCCGTGTCCTCAGACCTTTCTTCCATCGCGCGGAGAGCGCGATCAGACAGCCAGTCGGGCACGCTCTGGTCGACATTGCTCGGCGCCCTCGAGGTGAACTCTTCGGCGTCCTTCGAAAAGATCCCGCCCAGCATGGCGACGAAGATGCGCCAGCCGTTCTCCGTGGTGACCTTCTTGTTGCTCCGTCCCTCCGTGAAGAGCTTGCGGACGAGGCGGTTGCGGGGGTCACCCTCGACGATTTTGAAGTCGAGGCCGATCTCGGATCCCGCGCCGCGCTGTCGGGCGAACGCGATACTGGCCGTCAAAGGCCCGGCATCCGCGAGCGATGTATTCACCCATGCGCCGGGGGGAGGGGGCGACGCCGTCTCTAGGCGAAGGCAGGCACCCTCGGGCGATGTGTTCACGACCCGTCCCGGCAGCGTGCGTCCGTGGTGTCGGATCTCGGCAGAGCCCGACGACGGCCGTCGCACGTCTCGCGTCGATCTCACCGAAGCGTGGCGATCCCGCCGCTTTTCGAGGCTGAGTAGCGCGAATGCAACGCCGAGCCGGTTATGCCCGACCTGTCGGACGATGCGGGACGGGACCAGACCCACATCGGCGATATCGACCCCGATCCAGTCCCCAGCTTCGAGCCCGAGCGGACCGTCGACCTCCAAAAGCGCCCCGGTGAGGGACATGTCCACGCAATGCGCATCTGCGCTCCATTGTTCGGTAGTGAGGCCCACCGGCTCCTCCAGCCGGAACCGTTCCTCGGTGCGTCGGGCAGGCGGCGAGGTCGCGATCTTGGCGACCAGCAGGAGCACGACGGTGTTGAGAAGCGCCCAGAAGGTCACGATCGGAATGAGGTGCGAGAACGGCACGATCTGCAACGAAGCGCTGGCATTGATCGAAAGCCCGAGGCTCGTCAGACCCGCTAGGCCGAGGGCGGCTTTCACGGTGTAGCCATCCTGGTCGACGGCGCCGCTCTGCCCTTTTGGCGTGACCTTGAAGCCGTGGCCGAAGGGTTTGAACAGCGTCGATAGCACAACCGGCAGCAGCCGGAACGCCTGCAGGGTCGAGAGCGCCAGCGTCGCGAGGGGATGATAGGCGCCGGGGGCGAAAAAGCGCACGGCCGCGATGGTCGCAACGATCGCTGGGACCTGATACTGCAGGATGTCCGAGGGCGTCGTGTTCGCGAGCGGCATGAGCCCGGTGAGGAGAAAGAGGGCGGGCGTGACCATGGCCACGGTCTGCCCGAGGCTCTGCGTGATCCAGTGAGTGGGCAGGAAGAACAGACGCTCGGCAAGCGTGAGGCCCCGACCGCCAAAGGGACCTTCCTTGAGAAACATGATCTGAATGCCGCCCCGCGCCCACCGCGCGCGCTGAACGAAGAAGGCGCCGATCCCCTCGGGGGCAAGGCCGAACGCGAGCCGTTCGTTGAGGAAGCGCGTGATGTAGCCCCGGCGCTTGAACGCGAGCGTCAGAAGCATGTCCTCGGTGATCGAGCCCTCCGGCATCGCGTTGCCGATCTCCTCGAGGGCGGTGCGGCGTATGATGCCGTTCGACCCGCAGCAGAACGCGCAATCATACCCGTCCCGCCCGGGCATGATGACCTCGAAGAAGAAGCGCTGATCATCCGGCATGACCTTGTCCATTTGAAGGGCGCTCTGCATTGGATCGGAATTGAAGAAGCAGTGGGGCACCTGCATGATCCCGATCCGAGGATCTTCGAAAAAGCCCATGGTCCGCATGAGAAGGGTCCGCTGCGGCACGAAATCGGCGTCGAGGACGAGGATGAACGGCGCCTTTGTCTGCAAGACGGCGTGATTGATGTTTCCCGCCTTAGCGCCTGCATTGTCGGCTCGGGTGATGTAGCCCACGCCGCGCAATGCCGCCTCCCGTTCAAGCCATTCACGGCGCCCGTCGTCGAGTATCCAAACGTTGAGCTTTGCGCCGGGCCAATCGAGCGCGATGGCGCCAGAAATGGTGCGGTCGAGCACGTCGGCGGGTTCGTTGTAGGTGGCGATGAAGACATCAACCTCGGGCAGGTCGTCTCTTGGCGTGCGACCGAGGCGCGCCTCATGCGCATCCGCTTCGCGGGAGCGGTCGGTGCGGTTCAAAAGAAAGGCGAAGAGGATGGCGGCATCGAACCAAGTGAGCGCCTCGATGATGAAGACCGCCCAAATGAAGCCCACTTGCAGTGCCGATCCCTCCGCTGGAAGCACGGTCTCAAGCATGCGCCAGTGCAGATATTTCAGCACCATCATCGCCAGGGCGAACACCGTTGCGACCTGGACCCAGCGCCTTTCGAAGAGCTCCCTGGGTGCCGCGAGGATGACGCCGGTGACCACCATCAGCGGAACCGCAGCCGTCCAGTTCATTTCATGTGCCAGGTCGTCTCGACGGGACCGGTTTCGTCTGCCGCGAACCAATCGCCCACCACAGATTTCACCCGGCCCCACGCCAAGCTCAGGTCTTGTAGCACTTCCACAGGTCCACCGCGCTCGAAACGGACCTGTGCCGTCCTGCCCACATCGCAAAAGCGCGTGGCGACGTCTGCATCCGACACATCCGCAGCGGGCAGGCGGAGGACCAGCGTATAGTTGCCTTGTGTCGTCAGCGGCGGTTGCGCGGCCACCCGTCCGGTCTGCACGGTGGCACCGGCGCCCTGCACGCTCTCGACCGGCGCGACGAAGGCGTCTTCCGACCCCCTCAGGCGCACCCATGCGGTTTCGCCGACGTCGATCGCCTCAAAGCGCGTCTCGGGCAGCGTGACCTCCAGAAACCGGCGCGAGCAATCGAGCACCTGCAGGATTTCGTCGCCCCGAGCAACGGGACTGTCCGCCGTGGGGCTGGCCGTCCATGCCAAGGCTCCGGCATCGCTCCGCGGTGCGAAGACGGACCGGGCGTCAATATGCGCCGCAAGGGCAACCTGCTCGGCCGCGACGCGTCGAACCTCCGCGCCCGCGAGAGCAGCGCGCGTTTCGAGATCCGCGATCCGAATGGCAATCTCGTCGCGGCGCTGCCGGGCATAGGAGCCGTCCTCGGACCCGAACGCCGGAAGCGCGCCCTCCTCGACGGCCCGAATTTGTCGCCCGGCGCGGGCGAGTTCGATCTCGAGCCCCTCCAGAAGGCCCTGCTGGGCGCGAATATCGGCGCGCGCCTCTTCCACACGGGTGACGGACACGGCGCCCGTTTCGTTCAATCGCTCCAGTCTCTCGCCCTCATCCGCGAGGAATGCGAGGCGGTGGCGCGCCGCGACGACCCGGCTCTCCAGGACGGCCTGGTCGAGCCGGAGGACATCCGAAGCGACAGACAAGACGACGTCGGCACGGCGCGCAAGTTCGCCGTCGAGCGCCCGCAACTCAGAGATTTCCGCCCTGAGCGCCCGCTGCTCCTCCCCCAGGTAGTCCGCGCGCGCCGCCAGACGTTCCAATTCGCCACGATCCTCGTGCCGCGCCTCGAAGGCGACGATCGAGGTCTGTGCCGGGATCGCATCGCCCTTGCGGCGCGGACGGTCGACCAGCACGCCGTCAAAGGGAGCCTTTATGGAAACCACCGGCGCGTTGACGACGGCAGACTCGCTGATGGTGTTCAGGGCATGGGGGGCCGTCAGGACCACAGCGCCCCCGAGGACGCAAAGCCCCATCGTCAGTCGAAAACCTCGGCGTATCACTGCTTTGCACCACCACTTTCACCCGGTACCCAGTGGATAGTCCGAAGACCGTTGAGATAGCGTGAACGCGGGCGGCCCGGTGTCTTGCCTGTGGACTATGGGCGCCAGAAAGTCCGCTGCCCAACGCCTCCCGAAACGGCAAGCACTTCAGTTGCCCCCGACGCTCTAATCAATGCCCGTCAGGCGTCGCCCGCGATGCTGCGAAGGTAATCCCCGTAGGCATTCTTGTTGAGCGCCTTGGCTTGGACGAGGAGGTCGTCCTTCGTGATCCACCCCTTCTCGAACGCGATCTCTTCGAGACAACCGACCTGCTGGCCCTGCCGGTCTGACAGGGTCCGCACGAAATTGCCCGCGTCGAGCAGTGAGGCATGGGTACCGGTGTCGAACCAGGCATAGCCGCGCCCCACGCGTTCCACGAGCAGGGTCCCGTCCGCGAGGTAGGTCTCGAGCAGCGAGGTGATCTCGAGCTCGCCCCGCGCCGAGGGACGGACTCCGGCGGCGCGTTCCGGCGCGGTGCCGTCGAGGTAATAGAGCCCGGTGACAGCGTAGTTAGAGGCGGGGGCCGAGGGTTTCTCTATGATGCTCTCCACGCGGCCGGACTTGTCGAAACCGACCACCCCGTACCTTTCGGGATCCGCGACGTGGTAGCCGAAGACGGTGCCGCCCGTTTCGCGTCCGTTGGCTGCGGCGAGGAGGTCCGGCAGGCCATGGCCGAAAAAGATGTTGTCCCCCAACACCATGGCAGACGCGGCTCCGTTCAAGAATTCCTCGGCGAGCAAGTAGGCCTGGGCAAGCCCGTCTGGGCTTTCCTGCACGATCCAGGTGATCTCGATCCCCCATTGGGCGCCGTCGCCCAAGGCGCGCTGAAACTGCGCCTGGTCGTGGGGCGTCGTGATCATGGCGATTTCGCGGATGCCCGACAGCATCAACACCGACAGGGGATAATAGATCATCGGCTTGTCATAGATGGGCAAAAGCTGCTTCGAGATGCCGATCGTGATCGGGTAGAGCCGCGTGCCCGTGCCCCCGGCGAGTATGATGCCCTTGCGTCTCGTCATTTCAGTTCCTCGAGGACTTCTGAGAGGGAGGCACGCCAATCGGGGCGAGCGATGCCGAAAGCTGCATGTGTTGCGGCGTTGTCGAGCCGCGAATTCATCGGACGGCGCGCGGGTGTGGGATAGTCCGCGCTCGCTATGTCAGAGACAGTGCAGCCGATGCCGGCCTGAGCGAAGACTTCTCGCGCGAATCCCGCCCAACTCACGTTCGGCGCGCCCGAGAAATGGTAGGTCCCCGATCTTTCCGGCGTCGCCTGCAAGGCAGCCGCGATCCTCAGGCAGGCATTGGCGATGTCACGCGCCGCCGTTGGTCCACCGACCTGATCCGCGACGACCGCGATCTCGTCGCGTTCGTGTCCCAGGCGCAGCATTGTTTTCACGAAGTTCGAACCATGGGCGGAGAACACCCAACTCGTGCGCAGGATCGCATGGGTCCCGCCGGCCTGCCGCACGGCGTCCTCTCCCGCCAGTTTCGTGCGGCCGTACGCGCCGAGGGGGGCGGTGTCATCCCCGGGACCCCAGGGGGTCGCTCCCCCGCCGTCGAACACGTAATCGGTCGAAATGTGCACGAAGGGGATGCCGCGTGCCGCACAGGCCTCCGCCATGGCGCCGGGCGCGACGGCATTGATCCGAAGCGCTTTGGCCTCTTCTTCCTCGGCCTTGTCCACGGCGGTGTAGGCGGCGGCATTGACCACCGCGGATGGGGCCGTCTCCTCTATTGCGGCGACGCAGGAGGCGGGGTCTTCGAGGTCCGCGATGTCGCGACCGGCGAAGATGGCATCTGACGCTTGCCGCGCGAGGTCCTGCGCCACCTGACCGGTCTGTCCGAAAACCAATAACGTCATCACCAAATCCCTCGGTGGAAAGCAGTATAGGCCGCGCGCTTCGAAGAACAGAGGCAAGAACGGTGCTCAAAGGCATCGTTAACATTCATGACCCAGAACTTCGATCGTCTCGAAATTGTCCCGTCCCGGCGCAAAATCGCCTTTGGCGGGCCCCTGCGCGGAGCGTGCCATGCCCGATCTCAAATCTCCCATCCTTTCGCTGCCCTATATCGCGGCGGCGCAGGCGCAAAAGCACGTCACCCATAACGAGGCGCTGGCGCAACTCGACGTCCTCGTACAGCTCGCGGTGCTCGGGTTTGGCGAGGTCACCCCACCGGCGTCACCGGGCGAAGGCGACGTCTATGCGCTGGGCGCAGGGGCCACGGGCGTCTGGGCGGGCCAGAGCAGCGGAACACTCGCGGCGTTTCTGGAAGGCACTTGGGCCTTCATCGAACCCAGAACGGGATGGATTGCCGGGGACGCGGGCAACGCGTCCGTGCGGAGCTGGGACGGCAGCGCGTGGCAGCCGGTGGGGGGCGGTGCCGCGCCTGCATCCGTGCCGACGTTCGGCATCAACGCCACGGCGGACGCCGTGAACCGCCTGAGCATCAACGCCGCGGCGACGCTGCTGAACAACGAGGGCGCCGGTCACCAGCTGAAGCTGAACAAGGCGGCCGCCGCGGACACTGCCAGCCTCCTTTTCCAGACTGGCTTTTCGGGCCGGGCGGAGATGGGGACGGCGGGCGATGACAATTTCTCCATCAAGGTAAGCGACGACGGCGGGCTCTTCTTCACGGCGCTCGAGGCCGACGCGGCGAGCGGTGTCGTCCACTTCCCCCAGGCCGTCCGCGCGGCCAACTACACCGTGGCGACGCTCCCCGGTGCCGCATCCGCCGGGGCTGGCGCCATGGTCTTCGTCTCCGATGCAAGCGGCGGGGCCGTCATGGCGTTCTCCGACGGCTCCGACTGGCGGCGCATGACCGATCGCGCCGTTGTCTCCTAACCTGTGCCCAGGCGCTCGCCGATGCCCTGTCGGGCAAGGAGCGGGCGCCACCAGGCCTCATTCTCCAGATACCAGCGCACGGTGCGCCGCAGGCCTTCTTCCACCGTGACGGACGGCTGCCAGCCCAGCTCCTCCCGAATGCGTGTCGGATCGATGGCATAGCGCGCATCGTGACCGGGGCGATCCTTCACAAACGTGATGAGCTCTGCGTAAGGCGCTGAACGGCGTGGCTTTTCCTCGTCGAGGATCGCGCAGAGCGTTTGCACGAGCTGAAGATTCGTCCTCTCGTTCTCACCCCCGATATTGTAGCTGCGTCCGATCTTTCCACGCTCAAGCACCGTGAGAAGGGCGTCCGCGTGATCCTCGACGTAAAGCCAATCGCGCACGTTCGAGCCATCTCCGTAAATCGGGAGGGGCTTTTCGGCGATCGCGTTCAGGATGACCAACGGGATCAGTTTCTCAGGGAGGTGAAACGGCCCGTAATTGTTCGAGCAGTTCGTGACGACGACGGGCAGGCCGTAGGTCTCGTGCCAAGCGTTCACTAGATGGTCGGAGGCCGCCTTGGACGCGGAGTAGGGCGAGCGTGGATCGTAGGCCGTCTCCTCCGAAAACAGGCCGTCCGAGCCGAGCGAACCAAAGACCTCGTCGGTGGACACGTGGTGGAAGCGGAACGCCTCGGGCGCGCCCGACCCTGCCCAGAACGTCCGGCTCGCTTCCAGTAGGTGAAAGGTGCCGGTTATGTTCGTCTCGATGAACGCGCCGGGCCCGTCGATGGAGCGGTCCACGTGGGACTCCGCAGCCAAATGCATGATCGCGTCGGGCCGGTGCTGGGCGAGCGTGTCATCGAGCGCCGCCCGATCTCTGATATCGACGTGGGCAAAGGTGTAGTTCGGCGCATCGGCCACCGAGGCGACGTTCTCCAGACAGGCGGCGTAGGTGAGCGCGTCGAGGTTGACGACCTCGTGGCCCGCTCGCACGGCCTGCCGCACCACGGCAGAGCCGATGAACCCCGCGCCCCCGGTCACGATGAGTTTCATGCCGCACCCTCATAGGTGAAGGGACTCTCGACTTCCGCAAACGGCGTGGCCGCGTCATCCTTGGCGCTGAGCACCGGTGTGCCGTCAAAGCCCCACTCGATCCCGCAACTGGCCCAATGCACCGCGCCATCGGCCTCTGGCGCGTAGTGGTCCGTGCATTTGTAGATGATCTCCGTGTCGGGTTCGCGGGTGATGAAACCGTGGAGAAACCCTGCCGGTATCCAGAGTTGGCGCCCGTTCTCGAAGCTAAGCTCCTCCCCGACCCAGTGCCCGTAGGTCGGTGAGCCCAGGCGGAAATCCACGGCCACGTCGAAGAGACGCCCGCGTCCGCATCGGACGAGCTTGCCCTGGGCATGGGGAGGCGCCTGGTAGTGCAGGCCGCGCACCGTGCCCGCGTCGCGCGACATCGAATGGTTGTCCTGCACGAAATCGACCTTAAACCCCTGCTCCGCCAGCGTCCGTCGGTTCCAGCTTTCCGAGAAAAAGCCGCGCTCATCGCCAAAGCGACGGGGCTCCAGAACGAGCACCTCGGGCAGCGCAGTGTGGGAAATCATCATGCCCGATCCTCCGTTCCACAGCGGTCTAACAAGGCGTGTCGCAGGCGTCTACGGTCGATGATCCGGCGAAGCGCCCGCGGCGAAGTCCCTGAGAAGACGATGGAACGGAGGCCGACCAAGGGTGGACCGAACGAACGGCTGCGCGTGACCGGCCACCAGTCACCGGGTTCGCAATCCCGCGCTAAAAGCCATCCTTCGCATGCCAGCGATGCGCATCACGGAGCATCGTCGCCATGTCCGAGCGCGTCGGTGTCCAGGCGAGCTCCGCCTTGGCCCGCTCCGAACCGCAGACGAGGCGGGTCGCGTCCCCCTCGCGCCTCGGCCCCTCCGAATAGGGAACCTCCGCATTCGTCACCGCGCGCGCGGCGTCGATGACCTCGCGCACGGAAAACCCCTTGCCGGTCCCGAGGCAAAAGGTGCGTGCCCCCCTGCCGGCGCGCAGCCACTCGAGGCCCTTCACATGGGCATCGGCGAGGTCGCTGACATGGACATAATCCCGGATCGCCGTGCCGTCGGGCGTGTCGTAATCCGTCCCGTGGATGGTCAGGGGGCCGCGCCGCCCGGCGATGGCATCGAGGACGAGCGGGACGAGATGGGTCTCCGGCTCGTGGTCTTCGCCCACTTCGGCCTCGGGGTCTGCGCCGGCCACGTTGAAGTAGCGGAATATGACGGATTGCAGCCCCATCGGAGCGAAGTCCGCGAGCATATGCTCGATGGCGAGTTTCGACCCGCCATAGGCATTGATGGGTCGCTGTTCGGTCTCTTCGGTCAGGAGAAGGCCATCGTGGTCCCCATAGGTCGCACAGGTGGAGGAGAAAACGAAATGGGTGATCCCCGCGGCGAGCGTGGCTTCCACGAGGTTCAGCGCCCCCATGACGTTCTCGCGCCAATAGCGCGCGGGGTCCCGGTAGCTTTCACCCACCTGTGACAGAGCTGCGAAATGAAGAATGGCCACCGGCGCATGCTCGGCCAAGGCATCACGGATGGAAGACGGGTCCATGAGGTCGCCCTCGCAGAAGGGACCGAACTTCACCGCCGCGGCATGGCCCGTGGACAGATTGTCGAAGGCCACGGGCACGTAGCCCACGCGCGCCAGCGCCTTGCAGGCATGGGCTCCGATATAGCCCGCACCCCCAGTGACCAGAACTCTTGCGGCATCGCTCACGGCAAATCCTCCGTGCGGCAGCCGTGGCATTTGCGGCGCGTTCGCGCAAGGCGCTATCGCGAGTAGCAAAAGACCCTTGATCCGAACGCCTCGTAGAGGGCGCGTGTGACGCTGTCGGCGTGGTAAGTTGCCCTCCAGCCGGATATCGGGGCAGGGCGGCACATCGAGGGTCGAGACCCGCCGCGGGGTCTAGTCGCTCCGCAGGAAGGCGGCGCCAAGGGCACGCCGCCGAAACTGCGCGCTACCTAGCCGGTCGTGCTGCGGGGCGTCTCTCCACCGCCACGCCCCTTCGCACCGAAGAGGCGGGCGAGGTCGTGGACCTCCGGCACAGCCGTCACGTAGCCCTCCGCCACGAAACGCTCGTGGTTCTCCTCCACCCGGTCGAGATCATAGCGATAGTTGACCATGGCACCGAAGGATTGCGCGCGGCCCTTGGGCGACGTGTCGGCCTCCCCGTGGACCGCGTGGACGATCGCCCCGTTGCCGAGATGGAAGCGCGCAACGGGATCGGCAGGCTGGCCGTCGCTTCGCTTGGCCTGCGTGATGTAGAGCGCGGTCGCCTGCAGCAACGCCTCGCCCTCGAGCAACCCGAGCCCGCTCGCGCGGGCCCAATCGGCGAGGCCAGGGATGGGCGAGAGCGTGACAAAGGTCTTCAGCGCGGGAAGCGCCCGTGCCAGGTCGGCCGCCACCTGCGTGATCAGCGAATTGCCAAAGCTGATCCCAGCCAGTCCCGCCTGGCAGTTGGAGATGGAATAGAAGACGGCGGTGTCCGCCTCCTCCGCCGCGATCGGGGCGCGATCCTCGGCAAGAAGGTCTTGCACCGAGCCTGGGATACCCCGCGTGAGCGCGACCTGAACGAAGATCAACGGCTCGTCGGGCATGGCGGGGTGAAAGAACGCGAAGCAACGCCGGTCCTCGGGCTCGAGCCGGCGCCTCAGATCGCTCCAGCTATCGATGGCGTGGACCGCCTCGTAGCGGATGATCTTCTCCAGAATATGGGCGGGGCTCTGCCAATTCATCGGGCGCAGCACCAGAAACCCGCGGTTGAACCAAGAGGTGAAGAGATGCCTGAAATCGATGTCGAAAGCGCCGAGTTCGGGCTCGTGACGCGCGAGGCGCAAGAGATCGGAGCGCATGGACACGAGCGCCTGCGTCGCGCCATGGACCTGGTTCAGGCGGCGCAGCAACTCCTGCCTGCGCGGCTCCGAGGCGGCCATGAAATCGCTGTAGCTCTTGCGCGCCGGATACGCCTCGTAGGCATCGAGAGCCATGCGCACCCGGGCCGGGTCTATGTCCATCGAGCGGGTCACGAAGCGGAAGAATTCCGTCTTGCCACTGTCGTCCATGGCCGCGTAGCGGCGCAGGATCTCGCTGGCGACGGAACGTGCCGAGCCTTCACCGGACCGGCCCACCAACGCGGTCAGGAGCGCGTCGATGGGCCTGTCATCGGACGCCACCGGCCGCGTCGCGCGCATGCGTCCTTCGAACACGGTCGACAGGAGGTCAGCGAGCATCGTCATGTCGGCTCTCCAAGCGGGCGGCATCGAACCCTACGCCGCGAAAGCGCTAGCTCGCAAGCTCCGTGATGACGCGGACGGCCAGCGCCACATCCTCCCGTGTGGTGTGGAATTGCCCGACCTGGAACCGGACGACCTTGCGATCCCGAAACGCACCCTGCGTGAGGTAGATGCGCCCGTCATCGTTGATCCGATCCACGAGGGCCTGCTGCGTGCTGTCGTCGCCCGTGCAGCGGAAGGTGAAAAGCGACAGCTGCGGTTCGGTGACGATCTCGAAGCCCGCCGCGCGCAGGGCCTCACTGGCCTCACGCGCCCAGATGCAGTGGTTGCGCATCCGCCCGCGCAGGTCTTCGAGCCCGTAGGCGCGCAGCAGAAACCAAAGCTTGAGCGCGCGAAAGCGACGACCGAGCGGGATCGTCCATTCGCTGTAATTGGTAACCTCCGCCGAGGTCCGCAGGTATTCCGGCTCGATCCTGAGCGTGTCGAGCTGCGGGCCCGGGTCCCGGAGAAACTGCACCGAGCAGTCGAATTGCGCGCCCAGCCATTTATGCGGATTGAAGACCACGCTGTCGAAGCGCTGCGCGCCGTCCCAGATCGGCGAGCGGAGGTCCTCTGCGATCATGGCCGAACCCGCCCAGGCGGCGTCGAGATGCGTATAAAGCCCCGCCCGCGCCGCAACGTCCGCGATGGCGTCGAGGTCGTCGGAGGCGCCGATGCCGGTCCCGCCGGTGATGGCCACGATGCCCGCGGGGGTATGTCCCGCGCTGCGGTCCCCTTCGATCGCCGCCTCCAGCGCGTCCACATTCATCGCGTAGGTCGGCCCGCGCGTGGGAAGCTTCACGAGGTTCGTTTGTCCGATCCCGGACACCCACGCCGCGCGGTCGATGGAGCTGTGGCATTCCTCTGAGCAGTAGATCCGCAGGGCACCCTTTCCGTTCAGTCCGTCCCTGTTGCCAGTGAACCCCGTGGCGCGTTCCCGCATGGTCAGGACCGCTGACAGCGTGGCGCTCGACGCGCTGTCCTGGATGACGCCTGTCATTCCGTCGAGACCGAGCGCCGTGGCGAGCCACTCCACCATGCGCCCCTCGAGTTCGGTGGCCGCGGGCGATGTCTGCCAGAGCATGCATTGCGCGGCCATGGAGGTGACCAGAAGCTCCGCCAGGATCGATGGCGGCGCAGCGTTGGCGGGAAAGTAGGCGAAGAAGCGGGGATGCTGCCAATGCGTCATGCCCGGCATGACGATGCGTTCGAAATCCGCGAGGATCGTGTCCATGTCCTCGCGCGTTTCCGGCGCCCGGTCGCCGATCTGCGCCGCGATGGCGCCGGGTGCGGTTTGAGCACGTACCGGCCGCTCGCCGAGGCTGCGGTGATACTCCGCTGCCCAGGACGCTATCCTCTTGGCGTAGGTCTCGAACGCGTCCCAATCCATGGAAGACGTGTAGGCGGAGGGCGCCGCACGGGCAAGCGGGGGCGGGGAGGGGCGCTTTGAAGATAGACCGTCAGATGGGCGCCCGGGTCTCGAGCTGGCGTTGGGTCGTTAGCCGGGTCGCGACACGCAGGATCCGCAATGGCCCGGGGGGCGAAAGCCAGGGGGCTAGTCGTGCTCTTCGAAGCTTCGCAAGGGGATCGTCACCGTCAGTTCGTACCGCTCATCGGTGGCGGTGATGCTCTCTTCTCCTTCGAGCTGGCTGACGAACGCGGTCATGAGACGCCGTCCGAGGCCGTCGGAGCTCAGCACGGGATCTTCGGGCGCCAGCGCCTCCGACCCCTCCGCGGCCACGCTGTTGGTGACGGTGAGCCGATGCAGCCCGTTCTCGGCGGGCTCCAGCGAGATATCGATGAAGGCCCGCCCGTCCGCCCCCTTGCCGTGGTGTTTGAAAGCGTTGGTCATTGCCTCTGAGACGAGCATCGAAAAGGGCACCGCCTGATCGGGGAAGAGCGGCGCTCCCGCGAGGTTCGCGCGCACCTCGATATCCTGCTCTCGCGCCAGGGCCGAGGTATCGGCCACCACCATCTCGACGAGGGCGGCAGAATCCACGCGGGTCTCATCCGGCGTGATGTAGAGAGACCGGTGGAGCATCGCCAGGCCGCGCACGCGTCTCTGGAGGTTGGCGAGCATGCGCCGGGTCTCGCCGTGCTTTGCCTCCCGCGCCTGCATGTTGATGATCGAGGCGATGAGCTGCAGGTTGTTTTTGACGCGGTGGTGCACTTCCTTCAGCAGCACCTCCTTGTCCTGCAGGTCCTTGAGCTGGCGGTTCTCTGCTTCGGTGATGATGATCGCCATCCGGTTGAAGGCCCGCTCCGCCTCCGCGAGCTCTTCCGGCGCATCCACGAGTTCCAGAAACGCGTCTTCGCGGTCGCCGAGCGCGAAGCGGCGCATGGAGGACCGCAGATGGCGGATATGGCGCACCACGAGGCGCTGTAGCCCGAAATAGGCAACGCCAACACCGGCAAACCACATGAGCACGGGAAACCCGAGCGCCCATGCCTGCGCGGAGCTGATCGAAGCGACGGCGCCGGTATATGCGGGCCAAGACCCCACGAGGGCGAGCTGCCCCTCGATCATGCGGCTGACGGTGTAGACGCGCAGCGCGCCGTCTTTGGCGCGCGCAGAAAATGTGCTCCCCTTTCGTCCAAAGACCTCGACCAGGTCGGTGTCGGCGGGGAGGAAGTCGGCGGCGTCCGACAGCGGAACGCTGGAGGAAATGAGGCTACCTTCCGAATTGATGGACGCGAGCATGAGCCCGTCCTCTCCGGCGCCGGCATCCTCCAAAAGCGGGTTGGCGATCCAGTGCGGCACCGACAGCGTCACGAGCCCCACCGCCTCCTCCCCGCGGCGCGCCGCGTGGGAAATCAGCACCACGGATTGCCCGGTCACGCGCCCCTCGGTGTTCATCGAAATGGTGGGACCGTTGAGGGCGAGCGCCTGCGTGAGGCCCGGCTCGTCCGAGAAATCCACCACCGCCCCCGTGGAGGAACACCGCATGATCCCGTCCGCACTGGTGAAGCCCGCGAAGATGTACGGATTGCCCGCCGACACAAAGTCGTCAAGCAGCGCGTCGCAATTCGTCACCCCCTCTGCGAGCGCGGCCGCGAGGGCCGCCGCAGCGCCCACCGCCTCCTGGATGAGCTCCCGCTCTGCCGTGGCGGCGGCGATGGTCTGGGAGGTCAGCGCAGCGTTGGTGAGCTCCTGCGCCTCGCCGATCACCGCGCGCGTCTGGTAGATCGAGATCAAGCCCAGCGGCAAGAGTGCCAGCGTCATGAGCTGGACAATGCGGGCGGACAGGCTCCGGGAGGATCGTCTCAGTCGGTCTATCGCCAGCACGTCTTGCCTGCCCACTACTACCGGGCCGCTGTGTCAGGCCACGTGTTTCTGCGATCCGACGATGCCGCTCGTCACGGCGTCCGTCATCTCCAACGCGTCGTCCTCGGCGAGCCCCATGAGCTCGGTCAGGCGGGCGCGTCCGCGGTTGACGCGGCTTTTTATCGTCCCAACGGCAACTCCGCAGGTCTTCGCCGCGGCCTCGTAGGAAAAGCCTTCCGCCCCCACGAGGGTCAACGCTTCGCGCTGCTCATCGTTGAGGAGCGCAAACGCGTCCTGGAAATCCATCATCTGGAGCCGGCCGTCATGGTCCGGTTTGGTCGATAGGCTTGCAGCATACGTGCCATCCACGTCCGCAACCTCGCGTCGCGCCTTGCGATGGTGCGAGTAATAGGTGTTGCGCAGGATGGTGAAGAGCCACGCGCGCATATTCGTGCCTTCCTCGAAGGTCTCGATGCGCGTCCATGCCTTGACCAAAGCGTCCTGCACCATGTCGTCCGCCAGGGCCGAGTTCCGGGTGAGGTTAAGCGCGAAGGCCCGCATCGGGCCGAGATGCTCGATGAGCTGCTCGCGTACGTCAGTCTTCGCCATACGCGCCCTCATCCTCCGCGCGGTCCATCGGACCTTGATTGACGTTCGATGTCCCATGCCCGGTCTGGTTCCGCAGTTCTGAGAGAAGCTGCTTGAAGCGATCCGGAATGTCCTGCTTCGTCACCTCATCGTAGGCGCGACGCAGGTTCTCGTCTATCGCCGCGTGTGCCTTGGAAGGATCATCATCTGTCATGGTGTCATCTAACATTCAAAATACCGCGTGGCTGCGCTACCCACGGAACAGAACCTGCTTGCGCGCGTTTTGTTCCATCTGAATTCAGAATTATGAAAGCCGGCACCATGAACACCCCAACAGCCGAGGACATCTCGGCAACGATCGCGCGGAACCTTCCTTACCTCCGGAGGTATGCGCGGGCTTTGACCGGTTCGCAGGCTTCCGGAGATACCTACGCCGTTGCAGCGCTCGAAGCGGTGTTGGAGCGCCCGTCGATCTTCGATCACACGCTCGATAGCAAAGTGGCCCTTTTCCGCGTCTTCCACAGCATCTGGCAAAGCAGCGGCGCGACGCTCGAGGGGGAGGAGAGCGGGCTGCGTGCCAAAGCGCAGGAGCACCTTTCGCGGCTCACCTCCGACACGCGCGAGGCGCTGCTGCTTTACACGATCGAAGAAATGGGGGCCGAGGACGTCGCCAGCGTGCTCGACATTTCCCGCGCCGAAGCGCAGGAATTGCTCGAAATCGCCTATGTGGAGATGTCGAAGGGCCTCACCGGGTCGATCATGATCATCGAGGACGAGGCGATCATCGCGCTCGACCTCGAGGCCATCATTACGGAGATGGGGCACAAGGCGACCGGCGTGGCGCGTACGGAAACGGGCGCCATCGACCTCTTCCACCGGGAACGGCCCGATCTGATCCTGTCCGATATCCACCTCGCGGATGGCTCGTCCGGCATTGACGCGGTGCGCCAGATCCTGGCTGACGCCGGCGATATCCCCGTGATCTTCATCACGGCCTATCCCGAGCGGCTGCTGACGGGGCAGGGCCCTGAGCCCGCCTTCCTGATCACAAAGCCTTACACGGAGGATCAGGTGCGCTCGGCCATCAGCCAGGCGATGTTCTTCTCGTCCACGGAGACGCTAAAGGCCTGACCCTAGTGCGAAAGAGCGTCGAGCGGGATCGTGATGTGGATATTGTAGAGATCTGCGTCACGGTGCGATTCGATGCGCCCGCCGAGTTGGTGGGAGATTGCCATTTCCATGAGCCGGGAGCCGAAGCCCGTGCCGGTCGGCACCGGGCGCTCGGGCGAGAGCGCCGCCTGCTCCTGCCAGTGGATATGCACCGCGTCGCTCTCCACGCGCCATGAAACCGACACCCGGCCGTCCAACGCACCGAGCGCACCGTATTTCGCGGCGTTCGTGGCCACCTCATGGAGCGCGAGCGCCATGTAGACGACGGATCTCTCCCCCACATTCACGTGCGGCCCGCCGAGGCTGAGATGGCCGGACGGCCCGGCGAGGTGGGCCGCCAACAGCCGTTGCATGAGCGCGCCGAGATCGGTGCTGGCCACCCGCACCCGATCCGCGGCCACGACGGGCACGATGAGCTGGTGCGCGTCATTGAGCGCGCTGATCCGCTGGCCGAGGCTTTCGGCCAGTTCTAGGGGCGTGTTTGCGCGGCGACTGTCGATGCGGACCATCCCGTTGATCATCGAAAAGAGGTTTTTGATCCTGTGTGACATCTCGTCGAGCACGAGCTCGCGCTGGGCGACCGTGGCGCGCAGAGCAAGCTCCGCTTCCACGACTTTCGCCAGGTCCTTGAGGGTAGCGAGGTCTTCGTCGGTCCAATGGCGAGGCTTGTGGTCGATCGCGCAAAAGGAGCCGAGGACGCTGCCATCGGGCGCGCAGATCGGCACGCCCGCATAGGCCGCGACATCCAGATCGGTGATCGCCGCATGCCCTTCGAGCCCCGCGTGATTGGCGGTGTCGTTGACGATGAATGGCTCGCCCGCATCGACCACGAAGCGGCACATGGATTGATCAAGCCGCGTGCCTCGATCCTCCGCGACAGAGCCCACAAGCCCATGCTGCGCCTTGAAGAATTGCCGGGCCTCGTCGACGAAGGAGACCAGGGCAACCGGCGTTTCGAGGATACGGGCGGCAAGGCGGGCCGTGCGGTCGAAATCCTCCGTCGCCGGAGAATCCATCATCCCGCTTCGCGCCAGCGATGCGAGGCGTATGGGGTTGGCGACCCCTTTGCTCTGGACGGAACCCAAATCCGCCTGGCCACATGTTCCTGCGCCGTCCTTCATGAAGGCCTCGCTACGCTAGTGCACCCGGAACCTAAAGATCAGTCTCGGAATGGCATCATGTTTTTGCGGAACATTTGATGAGTATACATCATAACGCATGCGGTTGCCAGTGCCCTATGACGTACAAGCCGCGAAATCACTTCGCTGCGCGCGCGGGCGCTCGTCGCCGCCGCTTACTCAGCCGGGGCAGGTCCGAGGCCGGTGCTTGAATAGCCCAGTCGACGCAGCGCGTGCTCGACGTCGGTCGAGCTGAACGGGCGCATCAGAAATGCGCTGAAATGGCCCGCTTCCACATCGCCCCGCCCGTCGATCAGGATAAGCTTGATCTGCCGCGCGTGGAGTCCTGAAAAGAACGCCCGCGCAAGGTCTTCGGCGGTCTCGAGGCCGAAGATCACGATCTCGCAACCCGCGGGCATGCCATCCAGGAGGGAGCCGCTCTCTTGCGCGGGCGCGCGCTCAGCTGGCAGGGCGCGCCACACGCCCACGGGCCCGAGACCGAAGTCCTCGACCGCCTCGCTCAGGTCCGACGCCTCGACCATGTTGCGCGTGATGATGAGCGTTCTGGCGCCCGCGAGGATCGGATCGCTTTCCAATGAATGCTCCAAAGCATGAAACATCCACGGGGTTTGCGCAGTTAACCCTGTGAGCCGCATTAAACTGAGACATAGCGGCCTTCACTTTGCGAGGTCTGGTCCCACCTCTGCTCATCGCCCGCCCTTGCGGGTCCCAAAGCCGCATGTTGCGGCGGAAGGAGAACAGATATGACGCGCGCAGAATTCCAACGCATCCAGAACATTCCCGGTGAGGAGCGCATCGCCCGACCCGGAGAAGTGATCCTGCGGGAGGACGACACCTCCTCGCGCATGTTCCTCGTGCTCGAGGGCATGGGGTTGCGCTACAAGACCTTGGCCGATGGCAGCCGCCAGGTGGTGGGCTTCATGTTCCCGGGTGACTTCGTGGGCCTTCAGGCGGGCTTCGCCGAGAAGATGAGCCACGCCATCGAGGCCACCACGAAGATGCGGTTCCGGACCCTGAAGACCCAGGAGCTCGAGAGCATTTTCGAGGATGATCCCCAGCGTGCAATCGCCATCACGCGTCTGGCCGTGGAGGAGGAGAGCGCCCTCGGGGAGGCCCTCGCCACCGTCGGGCAGCGGGAAGCCATCGCGCGCCTGGCCTGGCTCTTCTGCAAGATCCACGACCGCCTGACCACGCTGGGGCTCGACGATGCCGACGGCCTGCCCTTGCCCTACCGGCAGCAGGACGTGGCCGACGCGCTCGGGCTTTCCTTGGTGCACACCAACAAGACGCTCGCGAAACTCAAGCGCGACGACATCGCGAGTTGGTCGGGGCGCACGCTCCACATCAAGGATTTCGACCGGCTCCAGGGCCTCTTGGACGGCGAGGACGCGCGCGCCGCCTGATGCCATCTACGGTCGCGGGGACGGCGGACGCGGCGCTGGCATGCCCTCGCCGCTGGCGACGTGCGCCACCTTCTGCTTCCCGACGGATACGGACCGCGTTAGCGTCCCCGCCAAACGGAGGCTTAACCATGGCAGAACTCGCTGGAAAAAGCGTCGTCATCACGGGAGCGAGTCGAGGGATCGGCGAAGCGACCGCGCGGCATCTCGCAGCCCAGGGCGCGAAGGTCGTGCTCGCGGCACGCTCCGAAGGCGCGATCGAAGACATCGCGCAGGACATTCGCGAGGCGGGCGGGATCGCCCTTGCCCATGCCTGCGACGTGGCCGACCGGGGGGCGGTCGAGGACCTCATCGGGGCGGCCGTGGCGGCCCATGGCGGGCTCGATGTCCTCGTCAATAACGCCGGTCTGATCGAACCCATCGCGCGGCTCGATGAGAGCGACCCCGACGCCTGGTCAACCGTCGTCGATGTGAACCTGAAGGGCGTCTATTACGGCATGCGCTACGCCGTCCCGGCCATGGCGGGGGCGGGAACCATCATCAACATCTCCTCCGGCGCCGCCACGGGGGCGCTGGAAGGATGGTCCCACTACTGCGCCACGAAGGCCGCCGTCCTCTCCCTCACCAGATGCGGGCACAAGGAATTCGGCGACAAGGGCATCACTGTCGTGGGTCTTTCACCCGGAACGGTCGCCACCGAGATGCAGGTGCAGATCAAGGCGTCCGGGATCAACCCGGTGAGCCGGCTCGACCCCGACGCGCACATCCCGCCCGACTGGGTGGCGCGGGCCATCGCCTATCTTTGCGGACCGGCCGGGGCGCAGCATGCGGGCGGAGATTTTTCCCTGAAGACCGAGGAAGGCCGCGCCGCCCTCGATCTGCCGGCACCCTAGAAGGGGCTTGTCAGCGCGGATGTCGCCGGTGACACTGGGCCATGCATGACGCGGCACACCCCAAAAGCGAGCTGAGCGATATCGAGGCGCGGGTGAAGGCGCTCGAAACCATCCTCGTCGAAAAGGGCCTCGTCGATCCCGCCGCCATCGACGCCATCATCGAAACCTACGCGGAGCGTGTGGGCCCGCAGAACGGCGCCACCGTCGTCGCGCGCGCCTGGTGCGACGCCGACTTCGCCGAGGCCTTGCGCACCGACGCCACGGCGGCGATCGCGAGCATGGGTTTCGAGGGGCGACAGGCCGAGCATATGGAGGTGCTCTGGAACGGCAGCGGCGTCCACAACATGGTCGTGTGCACGCTCTGCTCCTGTTACCCTTGAGCCGTGCTCGGCCTGCCGCCGGTTTGGTACAAATCCCCACCCTACCGCGCCCGCGCCGTGGCGGAGCCGCGCGCCGTGCTCGCCGATTTCGGCGTGAGCCTGCCGGAGGAAACGCGCATTCGCGTGTGGGATTCCACGGCGGAGGTCCGCTACCTCGTGATCCCCGAGCGTCCCGCCGGCACCGAGGGTTGGGATGCGGAGGCGCTCGCGCGGCTCGTGACCCGGGACGCGATGATCGGGACCGGCCTCGCGCTGGCACCGGACCCGTGATCGGGCCGCAGGACCTCGGCGGGCGCGCGGGGTTCGGGACCGTGCTGCCCGAGGCCGACGAACCCGTGTTCCACGCCGCTTGGGAGGCGCGGGTGCTCGGCCTCACGCTCACCGCGGGCGCGCTGGGCCACTGGACCCTCGATGAAAGCCGGCACGCCCGGGAGAGCCTGCCACCAGCAGTCTACCTGTCGGCCTCCTATTACGACATCTGGCTGACCGCGCTCGAAGCGCTCCTGGAGCGTCACGGCGAGGTGAGCGCGCGGGAGCGTGCGTCCGGTCACGCCGAGGCGGAAGGGCGCCGCCGGGATCGGTGCCTTTCGGCCGGGGATGTGCCCGATATCTTGCGAAAAGGTGGGCCGGTGGATCGCCCGCCCGAGCATCCGCCGCGCTTTGCACCGGGCGACCGCGTGCGCAACCGCCACGACCGGACCCCGGGCCACACCCGCCTCCCGGCTTACGCCATGGGGCGGGTTGGCACGGTCGTCGCCACGCGGGGCTGCCATGTCTTCCCCGATGCCCATGCCCACGGCGTGTCCGCCGCGCCCGAATGGCTCCATGCCGTGGCTTTCGAGGCCCGCGAGCTTTGGGGAGAGGGCGCGGAGCACGGGGCCGACGAGGTCGTCATCGACGCCTTCGAACCCTACCTCTCCCATGCTTGAGGCCGAACGCCCCTTCGACGCGCCCTGGCAGGCGCAGGCATTCGCTCTCGCCGTCGCGCTGCAGGAGGCGGGCGTGGTCTCCGCGGGCGACTGGGCCCGGACGCTCGGCGCCGCGCTCGCCGGGGAGACGCGCTCCGGCAACGAGGCCTACTGGAAGGCCTGGCTGCGCGCGCTCGAAGCCCTGCTCGGTGCCCGGGAAATCGCCGGCGGAGAGGAGATCTCCGGCCTGGCGGCGGCCTGGCAGGAGGCAGCGCGCGCCACGTCCTATGGAGAGGTGATCGCGCTCCCGCGCCGGGAGGCGGAAGGTCCACCATGACCCGTACAGCTCAAAGCTTCGCCTCCGGCAGCTTCTCGTAGAGACCCTTCCGCAGGAGCCGCCCCACCGGACCCGGGGCGAGGACCCCGGCAGCGGCCATGAGCTTTGCCTTGCCGCCCGGGATGATCGTGCGCCGCCCCTGCGCCAGACCCTTGAGGATGATCTCCGCGGCGCGCGCGGGATCGAGGCGGGCGGCCACGGTTCTAGCGCTGTTATCCGGCGCGTAGCGCGCGGCGTGCTCGGTGGCGAGCGGCCCGGGATAGATCACCGCCGCCCGCTGGCCCCGCGGCAACGCCTTGTCGAGGGAGCGCGCGAAGCTCGCCAGCCCGTCCTTCGAGGCGGCATAGGACACCGCGCCGGGATAGCCCGTGAAACGCGAGAGCGAGGCCACGAAGGCATGGGTGGAGCCCTGAGCCAGGGCGCCCTCGGCGAGGAGATGGGCCGTGATGGCAAGCGGCGCGCGGAAATTGAGATCGAGGATGCGGGCGTGATGCTCCGGCGGAATGGCCTCGAACGGGCCCGTGCCCGAGATGCCCGCGGAGTGGATGATCAAATCGATCGGCCCGAGGGCGGCGATCCGCGCTGGCGCGTCCGCCCCCGTGAGATCGAGCGCCAGACCCGCCACCGGAAGCTCCGACAGCGCGGCCTCCGCGTGATCGACCGCGACGACCTCATGCCCGGCCGCCTGCGCCGCGAGGGCGAGCGCGCGCCCGAGCCCGTTCGCCCCGCCGGTGATGACCGTCCTCATGGACGCCTCCCAAGGGCGCGGCGCAGCGTGTAGAGCGGGCCGAGGCGCGCGTTTCGGCCGCGGGCGATGCTCCCGGCGATGCTGCGCGCCACGGTGGCGGGCGGCGTGAAGAAGCGGCGCGCCGCGATATCGCCGAGCCCCGCCTTGTCGTGCATGCCCGTCGCGGTGGGGCCGGGATGGATCATGAGCACGCTCACGCGCCCCTCCCATTCCAGCGCAAGCGCGCGTGCCGCGCCGTCGAGCGCCGCCTTCGTGGCCGCGTAGACGCTGAAATCCGCGTGGGCGCCGCGCGCCGCCGTGGAGCCGATGAAGACCAGCGTACCGCCCGCAAGCTGCGGCAGGAGGCCCTGCGCCAATAGAAGCGGCGCAGTGGTGTTGAGCGCGATCATCTGCGCGATGTCGGTCGCGTCATGCGCCTCCGGCCGCGCCACCTTTCCCGCGCCGGCATTCAGGATGGCCACGTCCAGAGGCCCGGTGACCTGCGCGAGGAGCGCCTCGGGTCCGGTCGTCAGATCCTGGGACAGGTACGTGCACGCCGCCGGCAGGGCGGGGCGCACCTCCTCCTCCGGTCTGCGGCCCGTGGCGATGACCCGCCAGCCGGCCGCGGCGTAGTGCTCCGAGAGCGAGCGTCCGATGCCGTCCGAGGCGCCTGTGATGAGAATGCTGGGCACGAGCGACCTTTCCCCGACGCGGCTTCAGGCGTCGAAATCGCCGAGCTTCGGCGGCGCGAGATCGAGAGCGAGGGTGGAGCGCGAGAATTTGAGCGGCGTGCGCAACGCGGCAATACCCTTGGGCGCGATCTTAAGGCCGCGGGCGGCGATCTGGGGGTCGGCGAGGGCCTCGGCCACCGTGTTGATCGGCGCCGCCGGCACCGCCACGGCCACGAGCGCGTCGATGAGCGCATCCCGCGACCAATTCGCGATGACGCCCTCGAGCATGGACACGAGCGTGTCGCGATGGGCCAGCCGGTCGGGATTGCTGCGAAAGCGGGCGTCGTTGGCCCAGTCCGGGCGCCCGAGTACCCCGCAGAGCTTGGCGAAGAGGCTCGAGTTGCCACAGGCGATGATGATCGGCCCGTCGGCTGCCTGGAACGTCTGGTAAGGCACGATGGAGGGATGCGCGGAGCCCATGCGCTGCGGGCTGAGCCCGGTGGCGAGGCACGATGCGGCCTGGTTCGCCATCATCGCCACCATGCAATCGAGGAGCGAGAGATCGATATGCTGGCCTCGTCCCGATTTCGCGCGCTCGGCGAGCGCCGCCTGGATGCCGACGACGCCGTAGAGCCCGGTGAAGAGATCCGCGAGCGCGATGCCGACCTTCTGGGGCGGGGCATCGGGCTCCCCGGTGACGTCCATGATCCCGGACAGCCCCTGGATGAGCACGTCGTAGCCCGCGCGATGCGCGTAGGGCCCGTCCTGGCCGAAACCTGTGACCGAGGCGTAGATGAGCGTGGGATGCCGGGCGCTCAGCGTCGGGTAATCGAGCCCGAACTTGGCGAGGCCGCCCACCTTGAAATTCTCGATGACGATGTCGGCCTCCGCGATGAGGCCCGTCACGCGATCAAGGTCAGCTTCCTTCGACAAGTCCGCAACTAGACTGCGTTTTCCGCGGTTGCAGCAGAAGAAATACGTGGCCGACCGATCATCTCCGCGGTCGATGTAATGAGGGCCCCAAGCGCGGGTCTCGTCCCCCTCCGGGCTCTCGACCTTGATGACTTCCGCTCCGAGATCGGCCAGCGTCTGACCGATCATCGGGCCCGCCAGGACGCGGGCCAGTTCCACCACCTTCAATCCCGCGAGGGGCGCTGTCATCGGGGTCTCCCTGTCCGTGCCGGGCGCACCCCCCGGGGGCGCCGCTCAGGCGGCTCGGGCGCTTTGCCGTTCCTTGAGCAGCCTAGGGATCTTTTCCTTGAACTTGAAGAAGCCCTTGTCGGCGAATGGCCAGGCCGCGGCGTCGTAGGCGCGCACCTGGCGGCAGAGCGCGATGCCTTTCGCCGCGAGGTCACGCTCGGCGGCGGCCAGCTCCTCGGCGATGGGCCCGGTCGGCGCGTGGGCGGTGACGATCTGCTCGATCCCGTGGCGCTCTGCCCAGGACGCGAGGTCCGACGACAGGAGCCGCGGCGCATCCGTGAGCCCGTAGCGCGCCGCCGCGTCGTCGCTCAGCGCCTCGCGGAACTTGACCACGCGCTCGGCCGGCTCGAGCGGCGTGCCGTGGGTATGCGGCTTCAGCACCGCCGCATGGGCGTGGTCCGTGCGCATGACGTCGGTGGGGCTCAGATCCTCCCAATGGAGGAGGACCGCCGTGGCCTTGCCCGGTGTCGCGGGCTCCGTCAGGGGCACGGGACCGGCCGCATCGAAGGGCGCGTCCTCCAGGGGCTGCGGATCCCGGTTCAGCCCGTCGGGCTTGAAGCGGCGCTCGGTGTAGCGGTGGATGTTGTCGGCCTTGGCCGCGTAGACGCGCCCCCGGGTCTGGAGCCCCGCCACCCAGCGCCAGCCCAGCGTGTTTGAGGCCGGGTCCCCGTCGAGGAGGTTGCGCAGGAAGAAGTCGGCGCCGAGCTCCCACGGAAGTTCCAGCGTAAAGATCCAGATGGAGGCGAACCACATCCGCGCGTGATTGTGGAGATAGCCCGTGTCAGAAAGCTGGTTGGCCCAGTAATCGAAGCAGTCGATCCCCGTCTCACCGTTGCAGGCCGTCTCCCAGTCCTTGCGCAAGCGGCGATCCTTTTCCAGCGCGGCCACGGCGTCGTCGAGATCGCGCTGGTAGCGGTCCCAGACCTCCGGGCGCCGTTCGAGCCACCCCTTCCAATAGGTCCGCCAGTAGACCTCCTGGATGAATTTCTCCGCCGTGGAAGGCGCGAATTTCGAGAGCGTGGCGTCGATCACCTCGCCCTCGGTGACGGCGCGATGGCGGATATAGGGAGAGAGCTGGGACACATGGGGATGCCCCGGCAGGTCATAGTTGCGCTTGGCGGCGTAGTCGCGCCCGGCCTTGGGGACGAAACCGCTGAGGCGTTCGAGCGCGGCGGTGCGGGTCGGTGCAAATTCTGTCATGGCAGGGGAGGTAGGCCCCGCCTTGGCCAGTCAAGTTTGCCCAGTAGAGCTTGCCCATTCGAGCATGCCCCGTCGAGCTTGCCCCGTCGAGGCAGGCCGGTCGAGCTTGCCCACTCGAGCGGGCCGGTCGTGTAAAGGCGTCCGCTATTCGGCGGAGGCGAGCGCGCCGTGACACGCGCCGAGGAAGCGCTGACCCAGCACCATGTCCCAGCCCACGAAGTAGCCGCCGCGGATGTCGGGCCCGGCCTCGCCAAGGGCCGCCCAGCCGTCATGGATCAGCGTGACGCGGGTGCCGTTGGGCTGCGCCTCGAACCGCACGTCGATTACCGTCGCCTGGTCCTCGGGTCGCCCGACATGCCAGCGGATCGCGACGCGGCGCCCCGGCTCCCAGGCGGTGAAGCGACCCCAGGGATGGCGCGTGCCGTCCTGCCTGGTTTCCTCGATCCTCCCGCCTTCTTTCTCCTCCACCGTCAGCGCCTTCGGTGTTTCGGCATCCTCGGCCGAGAGCGAATGGCTCTCCACCGGCCACCAGGATGCGAGCCCCCGCGTGAAGAGCGTGAAGGCCTCCGCCGGGGGCAGGGGCACGGTGATGATCTTGACGACGGGATCGAGGGACATGGCGAGTTCCTTTGCTCGGGTTTTGGCTTCGGTGGCGTAGGAGGCGAGCGCGTCCTCCCAGAGCGCGTCGGCATAGGCCTTGAGCGCCGCGAGGGTGCCGGCGGACAACCGGTAGACCCGGCGGTTGCCGTCGCGGATGCAGGTGACGAGCCCGGCATCCGAAAGGACCTTGAGATGCTGGGACACGGCGGGCCGGGAAATGGGGAGCGGCGCGGCAAGCTGGGCGACCGGCGCGGGCCCGCGGCGCAGACGATCCACCAGCGCGGCGCGGTTCGGATCGGCAAGGGCAGCGAAGAGCGCGTGGTCGGACATGGGGCCAGCATAAGTCAATCTTGACAATATGTCACTCCTGCGTAAGTCAGCGCTTACACACATCCCCGACCTAGGCCATCCGGCCGCCCTTGTAGCCCCTAGGGCGCGGAACTAAGACTCCGTTAGGTAGCTTCGGCTAAGGCCCAATTCAGCAGAGACAGGCAAGCGCATGACCGACCCCCGTGACACCTACATGAACCTCGTGCCCATGGTGGTCGAACAGACCAGCCGCGGCGAACGGGCCTACGACATCTTCTCGCGGCTCCTGAAGGAGCGGATCGTGTTCATCAACGGACCGGTGCATTCGGGCATGTCTCACCTCGTGGTGGCCCAGCTCCTGCACCTGGAGGCCGAGAACCCGAAGAAAGAGATCTCGATGTACATCAACTCCCCCGGCGGCGAGGTGACGGCGGGCATGAGCATCTACGACACGATGCAGTATATCCGGCCCAAGGTCTCCACGCTGGTCTGCGGCCTCGCGGCCTCCATGGGCTCGATGATCGCCATCGGGGGCGAGCCGGGCATGCGCTTCGCGCTCCCGAATGCGGAGATCATGGTTCACCAGCCCTCCGGCGGAATGCAGGGCGTGGCCGAGGATATCCTCATTTCCGCCCGCCACATCGAAAAGACGCGGGAGCGTTTCTACCAGCTCTACATGAAGCATTCCGGCCAGGACTACGAGACCGTGCGCGACGCGCTCGACCGTGACAAATGGATGACCCCGGAGGAGGCCAAGGACTGGGGCCACATTGATGAAATTGTCGAAAAAGCCGCGGCCCTGAGTGAGGATTGATCCCGCTTTTTGCCATTGTGGCTCCGGCGGGATGCCCATAGGCTCCCACGTCAGTACGAGGCGGCACACACGCATTGGGGAACGGGCATTCCCCGGAAGGGCATAAGCGATGGCAAGCAATTCGGGCGACAGCAAGAACACCCTCTACTGCAGCTTCTGCGGAAAATCGCAGCACGAGGTGCGCAAGCTCATCGCCGGGCCGACGGTCTTCATCTGCGATGAATGCGTCGAGCTGTGCATGGACATCATCCGGGAGGAGACGAAATCCTCCGGTCTGAAATCCGCCGACGGCGTGCCCACGCCAAAGGAAATCTGCGAGGTGCTCGACGACTACGTCATCGGTCAGCCGGTGGCCAAGCGCGTGCTCTCCGTGGCCGTCCACAACCACTACAAGCGTTTGAATCACGCGCAGAAAAGCTCCGACATCGAACTCGCGAAGTCGAACATCATGCTCGTGGGACCCACGGGCTGCGGCAAGACGCTCTTGGCCCAAACGCTCGCGCGCATCCTTGACGTGCCGTTCACCATGGCCGACGCCACGACGCTCACCGAGGCGGGCTATGTGGGCGAGGATGTGGAGAACATCATCCTGAAACTTCTCCAGGCCTCCGAATACAACGTGGAGCGCGCCCAGCGCGGCATCGTCTACATCGACGAGGTGGACAAGATCACGCGGAAATCCGACAACCCGTCGATCACGCGGGACGTCTCCGGCGAGGGCGTGCAGCAGGCACTCCTCAAGATCATGGAGGGCACCGTGGCCTCCGTGCCGCCCCAGGGCGGGCGCAAGCATCCCCAGCAGGAATTCCTGCAGGTGGACACCACCAACATCCTCTTCATCGTGGGCGGCGCCTTCGCGGGCCTCGACAAGATCATCGCCCAGCGCGGCAAAGGCACCTCCATCGGCTTCGGCGCGGACGTGAAGGACAACGACGAGCGCGGCACCGGCGACCTCTTCAAGGACCTCGAGCCCGAGGACCTCTTGAAATTCGGCCTGATCCCGGAATTCGTCGGACGCCTTCCCGTGATCGCCACGCTCGAGGACCTCGACGAGGATGCGCTCGTCACCATCCTCACCGAGCCCAAGAACGCCCTCGTCAAGCAATACCAGCGGCTGTTCGACCTCGAGGATACGCAGCTCACCTTCACCGATGACGCGCTCCGCGCCATCGCGAAGAAGGCGATCGAGCGCAAGACCGGCGCCCGGGGCCTCCGCTCCATCCTCGAGGGCATCCTGCTCGACACGATGTTCGAGCTGCCCGGCATGGAAAGCGTGACGGAAGTGGTCGTGAACGAAGAGGCGGTCACCGCCGAAGCCGCGCCACTGATGATCCATGCCGACGCGAAGGAGCCCGCGACCGCGGGTTGAGGGCAGCCCGGCAACACGCGCCATGGCGGCGCGCGGGTCCGCGATGCCGAAGGAAACGACCATGCATCGTTGGCGTGCGATGATTTGCCGGACCATTCTCTGCAGCGCCTTCCTTGTTCTGCCATCCGCCGCGCTCGCGCAGGATGCGGCGCTCGGGGAGGGCGCGACGCTCCGCCTTCTCGACCGGATCACGGGGGACCTTGCTGATGTGGAGCTCCTCAACGGGCAGACGGCCGAACTCGGTCAGATCAAGATCGCGCTCGAGGCTTGCCGTTTTCCTGGCGGCAACCCGTCCGGGGATGCCTACGCCTTCCTAAGGGTCGAGGATCGCGCCTTGCAGGAGGAAATCTTCGCAGGCTGGATGATCGCCTCGTCCCCGGCCCTCAACGCCATGGATCACGCGCGCTACGACGTCTGGGTGATCCGGTGCAAAACGTCCTGAACGTCGCCCGGGCCGGGAACGCCCGCGAAATCCCCGTGGATCGTGATGGCGTGACCCAGCGCCCGCCGATAAGCGCTGCGCGTGATCTCACGGGCCCCCAATGACAGGAGGTGGTCGGTGATGAACTGCGTGTCAAAGAGCGTGAACCCCGCTCGGATGAGCCTGTCCACGAGGTAGACCATGGCGATCTTCGACCCGTTGGTGCGGGCCGAAAACATGCTCTCCCCGAAGAACGCGCCGCCGATGGCCACGCCGAAGATGGCGCCCATGAGGCCGGCATCGTCCCAGACCTCCATCGAATGCGCGTGGCCGTCCTCGAAGAGGTCTTGGTAGAGAGAGAAGAGCTCTTCGTTGATCCAGGTCTCCGGGCGGTTCGCACATCCCTCCACCACACCGGCGAAGTCGGAATTGACGCGGATGTCGAAGCCACCCCGCCGCAGGGTCCGCCGCAGGCTCCGCGAGACATGGAGCCCGTCGAGAGGCATGATCCCCCGCCGCTCCGGATCGACCCAGAACAGCGTGGCCGAATGGCGCGCCTCCGACATGGGAAAGATGCCGACCTTGTAGGCTCGCAGCAAAAGGTCGGGCGTGAGAAGCACGTCATCGCGCATGGAGGAGGCCTACAGGACCAGGGGCATTCAACCAGCCTAGCCCAAGGTCGCGCAGATTGCGACCGGCAGCTTACCCCAGCGTCTCCAGCCAGTGCTCCAGCCAGTGGATCGTATAGGTCCCGGCATGGATGTCGTCCTCCGCGAGGAGAGCGTGGAAAAGCGGGATGGTCGTCTCGACCCCGTCCACGATGAGCTCGCCCAGGGCCCGGTTGAGCCGCGCCAGCGCCTCGGGGCGGTCGCGGCCATGGACGATGAGCTTCCCGATGAGGGAGTCGTAATGCGGCGGGATCGAATAGCCGTCATAGAGCGCGCTATCCATCCGCACGCCGAGCCCGCCCGGGGCGTGGTACTGCGTGATACGCCCCGGCCGCGGGGCAAAGCCCGGGAAGGTCTCGGCGTTGATGCGCACCTCGATGGCATGGCCGTTGATCGTCAGATCGTCCTGCGTGAAGGAAAGCGGCAGCCCCTCGGCCACACGGATCTGTTCGCGCACGAGGTCGACGCCGAAAATGGCCTCAGTCACCGGGTGCTCCACCTGCAGACGGGTGTTCATCTCGATGAAGTAGAACTCGCCCTTCTCGTAGAGAAACTCGATCGTGCCCGCGCCGGTATAGTTGATCTTGGCCACCGCGTCGGCGCAGATCTTGCCGATCCGCGCGCGCTCCTCGGCGGTGATGACCGGCCCCGGCGCCTCCTCGAAGACCTTCTGGTGGCGGCGCTGGAGCGAGCAATCGCGCTCGCCCAGATGGACCGCCGACCCCTTGCCGTCGCCGAAGACCTGCACCTCGATGTGGCGCGGCGTGGTGAGGTATTTCTCTATGTAGACCTCGTCGTTGCCGAAGGCCGCCTTCGCCTCCGTGCGGGCGGTCCGGAAGGCGGTCTCGAGCTCGGCCGCCGAGCGCGCCACCTTCATGCCGCGTCCGCCGCCGCCCGCCGTGGCCTTCACGATGACCGGATAGCCCGCCTGCGCGCCGATCTCGAGCGCGGCGGCCACGTCCGGCACCCCTCCCTCGGAGCCCGGCACGCATGGCACACCCAGCGCCTTCATGGTGTCCTTGGCGGTGATCTTGTCACCCATGACGCGGATATGGTCCGCCGTGGGGCCGATGAAGGTGATGCCGTGATCCTCGAGCGCCTGGGCGAAGCCCTCGTTCTCGCTCAGGAAGCCGTAGCCCGGATGGATGGCGTCGGCGCCAGTGATTTCGGCGGCGGAGATGATGGCGGCGATGTTGAGATAGCTCTTGCCGGAGGGCGCGGGGCCGATGCAGATCGCCTCGTCGGCCATGCGCACATGCATGGCATCGGCATCGGCGGTGGAATGGACCGCCACGGAGGCGATGCCCATCTCCCGGCAGGCACGGATCACGCGCAGCGCGATCTCGCCCCGGTTCGCGATCAGGACCTTCTGGAACATCACTCGATGATCATCAGCGGCGCGCCGTATTCCACCGGGGCGCCATCGTCTATGAGGATGCGGGAGACCTTGCCCGAACGCGGCGCGGGGATCTGGTTCATGGTCTTCATGGCCTCGATGATGAGGATGGTCTGTCCCTCCTCCACAGCATCGCCCGGGCTCACGAAGGCCTTGGCGCCGGGCTCCGGCTGGAGATAGGCGGTCCCCACCATGGGTGAGGTGACGGCGCCGGGATGATCGGCGGGATCGGCTGTGGCCGGCGCGGGAGCGGCGGTGGCGGGAGCGGCGGCCGCCGGCTGGATCGAGACCGGCGCGGGTGCAGCAGGGGACACCGGGGCGGCGACAGGTGCGGCGCGGGAGACGCGGACATTGAGGCTGTCGTCTTCGCCGTACTCGCGCTTCACCTCGAGCTCGGTGAGGTCGTTCTCCGTCAGGAGCGCGGCCAGGGCGCGGATGAACTCCACGTCGCCGTCATGGGTGTTGTCGGTCATTGCCCCTCGCGTATTCTTCTTCTGCGTATGCCCGCTAGCTGGCGTCACGGGCGCTATAGGACAAGGTTAGCGCGAACGGAAGAGGTGGGGTGGCCTGGCGACGTGGAACCCCGCATCTCGGGACCGCGCAGCCAGGGACGTCAAGCGCGCTAGGGCAACAGCCTGTCGAGCGAGGCGCAGGAGGCTTCGAGGCCCTCTTCCATGGGGCTGGCGAGAGCAGCGTTGCGGACCTCCATTGACGGATAGGTCAACAGCATGGTGACGTGGGTTCGGTTCCCCTCAGCGCGGAAGGTTTGGTCGACCAGGGTTTCGTTGTGCGGCCACATGTCGAGTGCCTCTGTATAGAAGAGGCGCCGTTCGGGATCGATGTCCCTGAAGGTTCCGCAGGCCGCCATCCGTTGGAGCTTTCTATCCTCCTCCCATTCCCAAACGAAGCGATAAGCGCCGCCCTCCCGCAGGTCGATGTCGCAACCGGGCATGTCGTATTGCGGAGGACCGGTCATCCATGTGCGGACGAGGGCGGGGTCGGTATGGTCTGCCAGACGCGCGACAGCGGCGCGTGAATGCTGCGCTGGATCTGGACCGTGGTCTCCGTGGGCGTCGTCAGGTGGAGAGGTTTCAAGGGCGGTCGTCCTTCAAATCGTCTGGGAGGGTGTCGAGGCGGTTGTAATTGTCCGCCCAGAGCCGGCGGTTCCGGTCGAGCCCGGTGTCGATCGTCACGAAAGCATCCGGGTTGAGCCGCCGAGGCCGCGACGTGCCAATGACACGGGTCAAAACGAGCCCGGCAGACTCCAGCAATTTCAGGTGTCGTGAGATCGCGGGCTGCGACATCTCGAACGGTCGGGCGAGTTCACTAACCGTCGTTTCCCCCTCCGCGAGGCGCGCGAGGAGCGCGAGGAGCGCCCCGGGTGTGGGGTCGGACAGGGCCGCGAAAACCGGGTCCAGACTTTGCACGCCCGTTAATGACGCAAACGTCATATGAATAAGGCATCCGGGGCCCGCTTTGAACAGGGCCCCCGTTTGTCCGCAGGGCCCGCTTAAGCCTTGTTCTGGCGGTTCTCGATCAGGTCGTCGACGACGGCGGGATCGGCGAGGGTGGAGGTGTCGCCCAGCGCGCCGAAATCGTCCTCGGCGATCTTGCGCAGGATGCGCCGCATGATCTTGCCGGAGCGGGTTTTGGGCAGCCCGGGCGCCCATTGGATGAGGTCGGGCTTGGCAATGGGGCCGATTTCCTTGCGCACCCAGGTCTGGAGCTCGGCACGGAGCTCGTCCGTGGGCTCTTCGCCCGACATCAGCGTGACGTAGCAGTAGATGCCCTGGCCCTTGATGTCGTGGGGGTAGCCCACGACGGCGGCCTCGGAGACCTTGGGATGCGCCACGAGCGCGGATTCCACCTCCGCCGTGCCCATGCGGTGGCCGGAGACGTTGATGACGTCATCCACCCGGCCCGTGATCCAGTAATCGCCGTCCGCGTCCCGGCGGCAGCCGTCCCCGGCGAAATAATACCCTTTGTAATCCGAGAAGTAGGTCTTCACGAAGCGCTCGTGGTCGCCGTAGACCGTGCGCATCTGCCCGGGCCAGCTGTCGGCGATGCAGAGCACGCCCTCGACGCCGTTGCCCTCGATCACCTCGCCGCTTGTCGGCTCGAGCACGACGGGTTTCACGCCGAAGAACGGCTTCATCGCCGAGCCGGGCTTCGTGGCGTGGGCGCCGGGCAGGGGGGTCATCATGTGCCCGCCCGTCTCCGTCTGCCACCAGGTGTCGACGATGGGGCAACGGCCCTTGCCCACCACGTCATTGTACCAGGTCCAGGCCTCCGGGTTGATCGGCTCGCCCACGGTGCCGAGGATCTTGAGATCGCTGAGGTCGTAGTCTTCCACGAAGCTGTTGCCTTGGCCCATGAGCGCGCGGATGGCGGTGGGGGCGGTGTAGAATTGGTTGACCTTGTGTTTTTCGCAGACGGCCCAGAACCGGCCCGCATCGGGATAGGTGGGCACGCCCTCGAACATGAGCGTGGTGGCGCCGTTGGCGAGGGGGCCGTAGACGATGTAGCTGTGGCCCGTCACCCATCCCACATCCGCCGTGCACCAGAAGATGTCGCCGTCGTGGTAGTCGAATGTATATTGGTGGGTCATGGCGGCATAGACGAGGTAGCCGCCGGTGCAATGGACGACGCCCTTCGGCTGCCCGGTGGAGCCTGACGTGTAGAGGATGAAGAGCGGATCTTCGGCGCCCATCTCCTCGGGCGCGCACTCGGCAGAAACCTTGGCCATCTCCTCGTGATACCAGAAATCGAGTTCGGGCCGGACCGCGATCTGCCCGCCGGTCCGCTTCACGACGAGGCATTTGACGTCGTCGTAATTGTTGTTCAGCGCTTCGTTGACGTTGTCCTTGAGCTTGGTGATGCGCCCGCCGCGGGGGGCCTCGTCGGCGGTGACGACGAGCTTGGCCTCGCAGCCGCTGATACGCGCGCCGAGCGCGTCGGGCGAGAAACCGGCGAAGACGATGGAGTGGACCGCGCCGATGCGCGCGCAGGCGAGCATGGCATAGGCCGCCTCCGGGATCATGGGCATGTAGAGAACGACCCTGTCGCCCTTCCCGACCCCCAGAGATTTGTAGACATTGGCGAGTTTGCAGACCTGCTCGTGCAGTTCGCGGTAGGTGATATGCGCGGAATGATCGGGGTCGTCCGCCTCCCAGATGATCGCCGTCTGGTCGCCCCGGGTGGCCAGGTGCCGGTCGACGCAATTGGCCGCCACGTTGAGCGTGCCGTCCTCGAACCATCTGATGGAGACGTCCGGATGGGCATAGCTCGAATTCTTCACCTTGGTGAAGGGCTTGATCCAGTCCACGCGCTTGCCGTGTTCGGCCCAGAATGCCTCCGGATCGTCGATGGAGGCGGCGTACATCTCGTTGTACCTGGCCTCGTCCGCATGGGCGCGGGAGACGAAATCGGGGGAGGGGGCGTAGGTCTTTTCACGCTCGTCCAGCATGGCGGCAATCCTTTCGGGTCGTGAAAAGGAGCCGCAGGCACGCGGCCCCTTCGGGAATTAGATGGCCAGGTATTCTGCGCGGAGCTTCTCGTCGTCGAGCACCTCCTGAGCGGAGCCGTCATAGACGACCGTGCCCGTGTCGAGGATCACCGCGCGGTCGGCGAGCTTGAGCGCGGCCACGGCGTTCTGCTCGACGATGACGGTGGTGATGCCCTGGTCGCGGATGTGGTTGAGCGTCTTGGCGATTTCCTGGACGATCACCGGGGCGAGGCCCTCGTAGGGCTCGTCGAGGAGCAGCACTTTGATGTCCCGGCAGAGCGCTCGCGCGATGGAGAGCATCTGCTGTTCCCCGCCCGAGAGGGTCACGCCCTCCTGTTTGCGGCGTTCGCCGAGCCGCGGGAAGAGGTCGTAGACCCGGTCGAGCGACCAGCCCTTGGGCGGCGCGATCTGGGCGAGTTGCAGGTTCTCTTCCACCGTCAGGCCCGGGATCACCCGACGATCCTCGGGCACGAGCGCGAGACCGGCCTGCGACGCCTCGTGAGAGGCCATGTCGTGCAGCGGTTGGTGGTCGAGCCAGATCTCCCCATGGGTCACGAGCGGAGAGCCTGTGCGCGCCAGCGCGCGCAGCGTGGAGGTCTTGCCCGCGCCGTTGCGCCCGAGAAGCGCGAGGATCTCGCCCTCGTGGATGTTGAAGCTGATGCCCTGGACGATGTAGCTCTCGCCGTAATAGGCGTGCATGTCGTAGACGCTGAAAAAGGCCGGGGCCGTCGCCGCGTGGTTGGCGTTGGGGTTGAACGGTTGGTTCATCTTGTTCCTCCTGCGCGGGGGCCGAATTTTCCGAAGAAAATTCTGTGGGGCTGGACCGCGTTATGGGACAGAAATTTCTTCGGAAATTTCGGCGTCCTTAGACCTGCGCCTCGCCGAGATACGCTTCGCGCACCTTGGGGTGGCCTTTGATGTTATCGGGCGTCTCCTCCACGAGCGGCGTGCCCTGGGCGAGCACGGTGATCCGCTCGGCGAGGCTGAAGACCACGTGCATGTCATGCTCGATGATACACATCGTGATGTTGCGGCGGTCCCGGATCGTCTTCAGCAGGTCGATCGTGTTGTTGGTGTCGGCGCGCGCCATGCCAGCCGTGGGCTCGTCGAGGAGCAGCAGCCGGGGCTCCTGGCTCAGGCACATGGCCATCTCAAGCCGCCGCTTGTCGCCGCGCGAGAGGGACGCTGCATGCATGTCTGCCTTCTCGAGCATGTTGACGTCCTCGAGGATGTGCTCGGCGGAGGCGCGGACATCGCTCTCGTGGCGCACGGCGGCAAAGGCCGAAAGCTTGTAGGCGCCGTCCCGCTTGGCGAAGCAGGCGATCATCACGTTCTCCAGCACCGTCAGGTCGCCGAAGATCTCCGGCGTCTGGAAGACGCGGGAGATGCCCATCTGGTTGATCTCGTGGGGTGAGCGGCCGAGCACGGAATTGCCGTCGAACATGACGGAGCCCGTATCCGGGATGAGCTTGCCGACGAGGCAATTCAGGAGCGTGGACTTGCCCGCGCCATTCGGCCCGATGATGGCGTGCACGCTGTTTTCTGCGACGCTCAGATTGACCTCGCTGAGCGCCTGAAGGCCGCCGAAGCGTTTGCCGACATTCTTGACTTCGAGAATTCCCATCTGTCCGCTCCTTATTCCGCCGGTTTCACTTGGCCGCCCTCGGCCTCTTTCTTGCCGCGCTTGCCGCGGACCCAGCCGCCGATGCGCTTGCCGCCTTCCACGAGGCCGCCGGGCAGGAAGATGATCACAGCCATGAACATGAGGCCGAGCGTGAGGTGCCAGCCCTTGCCGATGAACGGATAGACGATGGAGACCATGAACCCTTCGAGCCAGTCGGGGGCGAAGGCGAACCAGCCCTCGAGCGTGGCCTTGTTGATCTTCGAGAAGATGTTCTCGAAGTACTTGATGAGGCCCGCGCCGAGCACCGGCCCGATGAGCGTGCCGACGCCGCCGAGGATGGTCATGAGCACCACCTCGCCCGATGCGGTCCACTGCATCCGCTCGGCCCCCACCTGGGGGTCCATGGCGGCCATGAGGCCCCCGGCGAGCCCGGCATACATGCCCGAGATCACGAAGCAGGCGAGCATGTAGGGCCGCGTGTTGAGGCCGGTATAGCTCAACCGGTTCTGGTTCGATTTGATCGCGCGGAGCATGAGCCCGAAGGGCGAGCGAAAGATGCGGATCGCGATGTAGAACGACAGCAGCATCACGACCCCGCTAAGGTAGTAGCCCCAGTTGAACGTCCAGAGCCAGCTGCCCACCGCCAGTTCGCTGCTCGCCGTCATCTCCATGCCGAAGAGGCTCGGTTTCGGGATGTTTCCCTCCCCCGTCACGGAGCCGCCGCCGAGGAATTCCGGCAGGATGCGCGGATCGCTCAACGCCGGTTGCAGCCCCGTCTCGCCGCCCGTGATGGGCGTGAGCACCGAGGCCGCCAGCACGAAGGCCATCTGCGCGAAGGCCAGCGTCAGGATCGAGAAATAGATGCCCGACCGGCGCAGCGAGATATACCCGATCGCCAGCGAGATGAGCCCCGCGATGAGCGTGGAGAAGATGATCGCCGGGATCACGTTCATGCTCAGAAGCTTCAGCATCCACATGCCCGCATAGGACCCGGCGCCGAGAAAGGCCGCGTGCCCGAAGGACAGGTAGCCCGTGAGGCCGAAGAGGATGTTGAAGCCGATGGCGAAGATGCCGAAGATCACGAAGCGCTGCATCAGGTCGGGATAGCCCGCGTTGAACTGCGCCATGGCCGAGCCTTCCGGGAAGGGGTTCAGCAGGAGCGGCGCCGCGATCACCAGCAAAGTGACGATGAGGAGGAGACGGAAGTCTTTCTTGTCGAGACCGAGCATGGATTAGTCCTCCATCACGCCCTTGCGGCCCATGAGGCCCCGCGGACGCGTCAGCAGAATGAGAATGGCGGCGAGGTAGATCACCACCTGGTTGATGCCGGGCAGCACGCCGATGACCTCACGCATGGAGGCGAAGCTCTCGAGGATGCCGAGGACGAAGCCCGCCAGGACGGCACCGGGCAGCGAGCCCATGCCGCCCACCACGACCACCACGAAGGAGATCACGAGGAAATCCATGCCCATGTGGTAGTTGGGAGAGACAATTGGCGTGTACATCACGCCCGCGAGGCCTGCGACCGCGGCGGCGATGCCGAACATGATCGTGAAGCGGCGGTCGATGTTGATGCCCAGAAGGCCCACCGTCTCCCGGTCGGCCATGCCGGCGCGGACGACCATCCCGAAGGTGGTAAATTGCAGGAAGGCGAAGACCGCGGCGATGATGACCATGGCAAAAAAGAAATACACGATCCGCCAGTAGGGGTAGATGATCGCGCCCGGGTCCATCCCGATGGCCGCTCCGAAATCGAACGAGCCGATGAAGGCGTCGGGCGCGGGCGCGGGGATCTGGTTGGCGCCGAAATAGTACTTGATGATCTCCTGAAGCACGATGGCGAGGCCGAAGGTCACGAGGATCTGGTCGGCATGGGGCCGCTTGTAGAAGTGCTTGATCAGCCCCCGCTCCATGGCCACGCCTATGGCGATCATGATCGGGATCGAAAAGAGGATGGAGAGCGGCACGGCCCAGTCGATGATGGCGGCGCCGGTGCTTTCTCCGAACCAGTCGTAAATGTAGGGGACATCCACCTTCAGAGGATTGCCGAGGAAATCGGTCCGCGTCTCGTCCACCACCTCATGGGAAACGCTCAACAGACGCGACAGCGTCACGGTGCAGAATGCACCCAGCATGAAGAGCGCGCCATGGGCGAAATTCACGACGCCGAGCGTGCCGAAGATGAGCGTCAGACCCAGGGCGATGAGCGCGTAGGCGCTGCCCTTGTCCAGCCCGTTCAGGATTTGAAGGATGATCTGGTCCATGGCTCTCCCCTTGGAGCGTGCAGTCGGTGCGCGCGGCGCACCCTACGGCTGGAGCGGCGAGGAAGGTGCGGGGCGCGGATCTGTCCGCGCCCCGCCCGTAACTCAGGCGCCCGGGTTGCAGGTGCCGAGATCGCCGCCGAAGATGGAGGCGTCGTAGGTGACCTGCTCGGCCGGCGTGATCTCCACGATCTCGAGGAGGTCGAACTCGTTGTCCGGGTTCTCCTTGCCGCGCACCACGAGCACGTCCTTGAAGCACTGGTGGTCCTCGGCGCGGTAGAGCGTCGGCCCGTTGCCCAGCCCGTCGAATTCGAAGTCGGCGAGCGCTTCGTCCACGGAGCAGGGGTTGAACGACCCGCCCCGCGTTACGGCATCGGCATAAAGCAGCGTCTGCACGTAGCAGGTATGGGCGGCCTGGGACGGCGGGAAGCCGTACTTGGTGCCGAACGACCGGGTGAACGTCTGGGAGCCCTCGTCGGGCAGCGACCAGTGCCAGTTGGTGGAGCCGAAGATGCCCTTCACGTTCTCGCCCGCACCCGCGGCCATGAGGCGCGAATAGAGCGGCACGACGATCTCGAAGTTCTTGCCGTTGGCCTCTGCGGCGCGCAGGCCGAACTGCACGGCGGAGGTGAGCGAGTTCACCATGTTGCCGCCGTAGTGGTTGAGCACGAGCACGTCGGCGCCGGAGTTCAGAACCGGTGCGACATAGGACGAGAAATCCGTCTGCGCGAGCGGGGTGAGCACGGTCGCGACCGTCTCCCAGCCCATGGCCTCCGTGGAGGTCCGCACGGCTTCCTCGGTGGTGTAGCCCCAGTTGTAGTCCGCCGTCAGGTGATAGGCCTTGCGGTCCGTTCCGTAGTTCGCCGCGAGGATCGGCGCGAGGGCTGCGCCCGACATGTAGGAGTTGAAGAAGTGGCGGAAGCCGTTGGCCTTCTTGTCCTTGCCGGTGGTGTCGTTGGAGTGGGTGAGGCCCGCCATGAAGATGACGCCCGCCTCCTGGCAGAGCGCTTGCACGGCCACGGCCACGCCGGAGGAGGAGCCGCCGGAGATCATGATCGCGCCGTCGCGCTCGATCATGCCGCGGGCGGAGGCGCGGGCCGCGTCGGGCTTCGTCTGGGTGTCGCCGGTGACGAACTCCACCTTGCGGCCCAGGATGCCGGTGCCGTCCAGCGCCTTCGAGGAGAAGGTGTTGAGCATGCCGCCGTCGCCCTCACCGTTGAGGTGCTCCACGGCCAGTTCGAAGGCGCGCAGCTCGTCTGCGCCCTCATCGGCGTAGGGACCGGTCTGCGGAACGTTGAAGCCCAGCGTGACGGAGCTGTCGCCCGGCGCGTTGGTGAAACCGGCATGGCCATCGGCGCGCAGATACGTCGGCAGCGCCAGGGCGCCACCGGCGGCAGCACCCGCTTTCAGCGCACCACGACGGGTCAGGTTGAGTTTGGACATGTAATCCTCCCGATTGGATTGCAGCACGCTTCGTTTTTTGTGGCGCGCCCGAATACACCCGGAGACGAGTGCCCTTACGTTATCGGGTCAGAGAGGAAAACAAGGCAACAAGCCTCTTGAAACGCTCGACTTTTTTGTAAAGAAATCGACACACGCCCTTTCAATTATGTCAATATTTTCTCAGTGCAGTGCAGCATGGTTTTGGATGCAGCGCAGAAAGCGGCTGAAACGCAAAGGAAAATCAGGTGTCCTCCCCCGCCGAGCCCTCCGTGCAACCCTCTGCCTTGACCGGCTCGCGCATCCGCGAAAGACGCCTGGCCGTCGACATGCGGCAGGCGGAACTGGCGCGTCAGGCGGGCATCTCGCCGAGCTACCTGAACCTGATCGAACACAACCGGCGCAGAATCGGAGGCAAGGTGCTCCTTGCCATCGCCGCCGCCCTGGAGGTGGAGCCCGCGACGCTTTCCGAAGGGGCTGAGGCGTCGCTCCTGCGTCGGATGACCGAGGCCGCGGAGGCCACCGCCAGCGTGTCGCGCCCCGTGGAAGTGGACCGGGTGGAGGAACTGGCCGGCCGGTTTCCCGGCTGGGCCGCGCTCATCTCCCAGCAGGCCGACCGCATCGAGCGGCTCGAGGAGACCCTGGAAGAGCTCAACGACCGTCTGAGCCACGATCCCTTCCTGTCGGCTCAGGTCCACGAGATGCTGTCGACGATCACCGCCATCCGCTCCACCGCGGCCATCCTCGCCGATGACCCCGATATCGAGCCCACCTGGCGCCAGCGGTTCCACGGAAACCTGCGCGAGGACGCGCTGCGCCTGACCTCCGCCACCGAGGCGCTCGTGTCCTATCTCGATGCCCAGCCCGGCGGCGCCGAACGGGGGCAGAGCCCGCAGGACGAGGTCGATGCCTGGCTCGACCATCGCCGCCACTACCTGCCGGAGGTGGAGGCGGGCGAGGAGGTGGCGCTGCCGGAGTTCTCCGCTCCCGCCCAGGCGCTCGCCGGGGCCCATGTGGCGCGCTATGCCCACGAGGCGCGGCTCTTGCCCGAACCCGCGCTTGCCCGCTGCATCGAGAGCCTTGGCGCCGACCCCCTCGCCATCGCCCACGACGTGGACCTGCCCCTCGATCTGGTGCTGCGCCGCATGGGCCAGTGCCCGGTGACGGGGGAGGGCGTGGGGCTCGCGGAATGCGATGGGGACGGCAATCTCATCACCCGCCGCGCGCCCGAAGGCTTCCCCATCCCGCGCACTGGCGTGGGGCGGGCACTCTGGCCGCTTTTCTCCGCGCTCGCGCGCCCCCATGTGCCGATCCGCGCCGAATTGCAGGTGGTGGACGGGCAGGGCGCGCGCATGCTGGCCTTTGCCTATGCCGCCACGCGCGACCCGGTCTCCTACGGTGCGGAGCCGATCCTGCGGGGCACGCTGCTCCTGGTGCCCAGCTAGTCTTTGACAACTGCGCCGCGGCGCGGAATGCTGCGGGAATACAAGCCGGAAACCGGCGCTGAGGGAGGGCCTATGCCATGAGCACGGGCAAGCGCGTTCTCTTGATCGAGGACGAGCCAAACATTTTAGAAGCCGTGCGTTTCATCCTGAGCCGGGACGGTTGGGCCGTGGACACCCATTCCGACGGCGCCACAGCACTCGCCGCGCTGGAACGGCGCATGCCCGACATCGTCATCCTCGACGCCATGCTGCCCAACCGGTCGGGCTTCGAGATCCTGCGCGACCTGCGTGAGCAGCCGTCCACGGCCAAACTGCCCGTGCTCATGCTCACGGCCCGCGGCCAGGCCAAGGATCGCGAACGCGCCGAGGAGGCGGGGGTGAGCGATTACATGACGAAACCCTTCTCCAACGCCGAGGTGCTCAAGCGGGTGCGCTCGCTCACGGGGAGCTGAGCCATGGCGGCCGACAAACCGCCCGTCTTTCTGGAGCGTGCCAGCTACCGCCGACGCCGGATCGCCGATGCGGCACGCGTCCTGCCGGTCTTCGGCGGCGGGCTCGTCATGGTGCCGCTCATCTGGGCGCGCGAGGGCGAGGGGGCCGTCACCACGGTCGACGCCTTTCTCTACATTTTCGGCATCTGGGCGCTGATGATCGGGCTCGCGGCGTTCATGGCGCCGCTCCTCAAGCGCATCGGCCGGGGCTAGCGCGTCGGTGAGCTTCAACCTGCTCATAACCGTGTCGCTGGGCTATGTGGCGTTCCTCTTCGCCATCGCCGCCCTGGCGGAGCGGCGCGCGGCCCGCGGACAGGATGCCTGGGTCCATTCGCCCTGGATCTACACGCTCTCGCTCTCAGTCTATTGCACGGCCTGGACGTTTTACGGCGCCGTGGGGTTCGCCGCGCGCTCCGGGCTCGAATTCCTTACGATCTATCTCGGCCCCACGGGCGTGCTCATCGGCTGGTGGCTCGTGCTGCGCAAGCTCGTGCGCATCGGCAAGACGCAAAAGATCACCTCCGTCGCCGACCTCATCTCCTCCCGGTTCGGGAAATCCACCTCGCTCGGCATGATCGTGACGCTCCTCGCCGTCATCGGCACCACGCCCTACATCGCGCTCCAGCTGCAATCGGTGGTGCTCGCCATCTCCGTCTTCGCCGATGGCGGCCTCGTGGGCGAAAGCGCGGCGCAGACCGCGCTCTGGGTCGCGGCGGGGCTCGCGGTCTTCACCATCCTCTTCGGCACCCGCAACCTCGATGCCAACGAACGCCACCACGGCGTGGTCATGGCCATCGCGGTGGAGGCGGTGGTGAAGCTTCTGGCGCTCCTTGCGGTGGGCATCTTCGTCGTCTGGGGGATCGGCGGCGGGATCGCGGATATCGCGGAGCGCATCGACACCTCCGAGATCGCCGACTGGCAGGTCAGCCAGGGCCGCTGGATCGGGCTGACATTCCTGTCGGCTGCGGCGTTTCTCTGCCTGCCGCGGATGTTCCAGGTCCTCGTGGTGGAGAATGCCGACGAGCACCACATGGCCACGGCGAGCTGGGCCTTTCCGGGCTATCTCCTCCTGATGTCGCTTTTCGTGGTGCCGATCGCGGTCATGGGGCTAGAGCTTTTGCCCGAGGGCGCGAACCCCGACCTCTTCGTGCTGACGCTGCCGCTCAGCCAGGGGCAGGGCGGGCTCGCGCTCTTTGCCTTTCTCGGGGGCTTCTCCTCGGCCACGAGCATGGTCATCGTGGCGGCCATCGCGCTCGCGACGATGGCGTCGAACCACGTGGTGATGCCCATATGGCTGCGCTTCCAGGGACAGCAGGCGAGCGTCACGGGCGACGTGCGCCACGTGCTCCTCCTGTCGCGCCGCATCTCCATCGTCGCAGTCCTCTTCCTCGGCTATCTCTACTACTACCTCTCCGGCGGTTCGGAGGCGCTGGCGGCCATCGGGCTCATCTCCTTCGTGGGCGTGGCCCAGGCCCTGCCGGCGATGCTCGGCGGGATCTTCTGGCGCGGAGCCACGCGCCACGGCGCGGCGGCGGGGCTCCTTCTGGGGAGTGCGGTCTGGGTCTACGCGCTCTTTCTGCCCTCCTTCGGGGCGGGGGGCGTCTTTTCGGAGACGATGCTCGCCCACGGGCCCTGGGGCATCGCCTGGCTCCGGCCCCAGGCGCTCTTCGGCATCGCGGGGATCGATCCGGTCGTGCATGCCGTGCTCTGGTCGATCCTGCTCAACGCCACCGCCTTCATCGTGGTCTCGCTGGTGACCTTCCCCACGCCGCTCGAGCGGCTGCAGGGCGCGCAGATGGTCAACGTTTTCGATCTGGCCGGCGAAACCCGCCGCATTCAAAGCCAAATGGTGGAAAGCGAGGACCTCCTTATCATGGCGCAGCGCATCATCGGCTCGGTGGACGCGCAGCGCCTCTTTCAGAGAGAGGCGATCCGGCAGGGCAAGCTCGGCTTTCTGCCCGATCCCACGCCCGACTTCCTGGCGCGGCTGGAGCGCGAACTCGCGGGCTCCGTGGGTGCGGCCACCGCGCATGCCATGGTCACCCAGCTCACCGGCTCGAGCGCCGTGACGGTGGAGGAACTCCTCGCCGTGGCCGACGAGACGGCGCAGATCATGGAATACTCGAATCAGCTCCAGGCCAAGTCCGACGAGCAGGACCGCACCGCCCGGCAACTGCGCCGCGCCAATGACAAGCTCACCGCGCTCTCCCGCCAGAAGGACGCCTTCCTCAGCCAGATCAGCCACGAGCTGCGCACACCCATGACCTCCATCCGGGCGTTCTCCGAGATCCTGCGCGACGAAAGCCTGGCCGGGGACGAGCGCCGGAAATTCGCCACCGTGATCTATGACGAGACCACGCGGCTCACCCGGCTCCTCGACGACCTCCTCGATCTGAGCGTGCTGGAGAACGGTCAGGTGTCGCTCGAGGTGCAGACCGCCTCCCTTGGCGCGGTGCTCGACCGGTCGCTGGCGGCCGCGACGCCCGGGGCCCGGCTCGAGGTCGCGCCGCGCCGCGGGGCCGATGTCGTGGTGGAGACCGATGTCGGGCGCCTGTCGCAGGTCTTCATCAATCTCATCCGCAACGCGGAGAAATACTGCGACGCCGAGGCGCCCACGCTCTCGATCCGGGTGCGCCAGATCCAGGGCGAGGTGGCCATCGACTTCATCGACAACGGGTCGGGCATCCCGGAGGCCGACCGCGACGTGATCTTCGAGAAGTTCGCGCGCCTCACCGACACCCAGCGTGCCGGCGGGGCGGGGCTCGGGCTCGCCATCTGCCGGGAGATCATGATCGCGCTCCAGGGCACGATCACCTATTTGCCGGGGCAGGGCGGGGCGGCCTTCCGCGTCACGCTCCCCGTGCGGCTCGCCATGGCCGCGGAGTAGGACGGCTCAGCGGCGGGCGAGCGCCTCGATCTGCGGGGCGATATGGGCGAGGTCGTAGCCCGCCTGCGCCGTGGCCGCGAGGATGTCGTCGGTGGACATGACGCCCGCCTTCGATAGCGACCACAGGATCGAGGACCGCGTGCCGGAGGCGCAATAGGCGAGGACCGGCCCCGCGGCATCGGCCTGCGCGGCGCCCTGGGCGGACACGTGCTCCGTGCTGAGCTCCGTGTGGACGAGCGGGTTGTCGACGAAGGTGAGACCGGCGGCCTCCACCGCCGCGCGGATCACGTCGGCGCGAAGCTCCACCGGGACCTCCGCGTCGGGCCGGTTGCAGATGACCGTGGCATAGCCCGCCGCCTTGATCGCGGGCAGGTCCTCCGGCTCGATCTGCGGGGTCACGGCATAGGCGGGGGTGATCGTGCGGATATCCATACCCGTTGCCCTACTGCGCAGCGCGGCGCGCGTAAAGGTCGCCCGCGTGGCCAAGGCTTGCGGGACGCGGCTGTTTTCCGCACACTTATCCACAAGCAGGCAGGACAACCGCCGGGAATAGGGCAGCTCATGGCAGACCTCGTGAGATACAGCATACGAGACGGCGTCGCCGTGCTCGAGATCGACAATCCGCCGGTGAACACCCTCTCGCAGGGCGTGCGTGCGGGCCTCATGGAGGGGCTCCAGCGCGCAGGGCAGGACGCGGCGGCGGAAGCGATCGTGGTCATGGGCCGCGGCGAGACCTTCCCCGCCGGGGCCGACATTCGCGAATTCGACGCGCCGAGCGCCGCGCCGCACCTGCCCGATCTCTGCGACGCCATCGAGGCGAGCCCGAAGCCGGTCGTCGCCTGCCTCCACGGCACCGCGCTCGGCGGCGGCTACGAGCTCGCGCTCGCCGCCCATGGCCGCATCGCCCTGCCCGGAACGCGCGTGGGTCTGCCGGAGATCACGCTGGGCCTCGTGCCCGGGGCCGGGGGCACGCAACGCCTGCCGCGGCTCGTGGGGATCGAGGCGGCGCTGGAGGTGCTCCTCACCGGCATGCCGGTCACGCTCTCCGAAACCACGAAGACCCCCTTCGTCGACGGCATCGTCGATGGCGACCTCCTCTCCGCCGGCATCGCCCAGGCCCTGCGCGCGGCACGCGACGCGCCGCTGCCGGTGCGGGATCGCCGGGAGGCCTTCGCCGACGGCATCGCCTATCAGGACGCCATCGCCGCCGCGCGCGTGGCGGTGGCCAACCACCCCACCGGCGCGGCACGGGCCATTCTCGACTGCCTCGAGGCCGCGCCGCTCCTCCCGTTCGAGGCCGGGCTGGCGCTGGAACGCGACCTCTTTCTGGAGCTCCGGGACACCGAGGAGGCCGCGGCCCTCCGCCACGTCTTCCTCGCCGTGCGCCAGGCGGTGAAGCCGCGCGCGGGCCTGCCCCCGGCGCGTCGGGTCCACCGCGTGGGCCTCCTCGGCGGCGGGCTCATGGGGGCGGGCGTGGCCGTGGCCTGCCTCGATGCGGGCCGCGAGGTCCGTCTCGTGGAGGCGAACGCGGCGGCCGCGGAGCGTGCCGTGGCGCGCATCGGCGCCATCTACACGCGCGCCATCGCGCGGGGCCGCCTGACGGAGAGCACCCGCGACGCCCGCCTCGCCCGCCTGGGCAGCGGCACGGAGATGGGCGCGCTCTCCAACGTGGATCTCATCCTCGACTGCCTGCCCGAGGACATGGCCCTCAAGTCGCGCGTCCTCGCCGAGGCCGCCCGCCTCATGGCGCCCGAGGCGATCCTCGCCACCAACACCTCCTATGGCGACATCGACGCGCTCGCGGAGGCGAGCGGGCGCCCGGAGGCCGTCGTGGGGCTCCACTTCTTCGCGCCCGCCCATGTCCAGAGCCTCGTGGAGGTGGGCGTGGGCCTAGAAACCGCGCCGGAGGTGGAGGCCGCGGCCTTCGCCTTCGCCGCCGCGCTGGGCAAGAAGCCCGTCCGCGTGGGCGCCACCGAGGGCCTCATCGGCAATCGCCTCCTGTCGGCCTATCGCCTCGCCGCCGACGGGTGCCTCGCGGCGGGGGCGAGCCCCTACGAGGTGGACGCGGCCATGCGCGCCTACGGGTTCGCCATGGGCCCCTACGAGAGCTACGACCTCTCCGGGCTCGATCTTTCCGCGGGCTTTCGCGCGGCCTATGCCGAAGTGCTAGGCGCCCGCCGCTTCGACATCGCAGACCTGCTCTGCCAAATGGGCCATCTGGGGCAGAAGAGCGGGCGGGGCTTCTACCTCTACGACGCGCCGGAAGAACCGCGCGCGGGCCGCGAGGACCCCGACCTCGCCGATCTCATCGCCGGCGAACGGGAGCGGCGCGGCTACACCGCGGGCGCGGTGAGCGCCGCCGACATCCAGACCGCCTGCCTCCTGGCGATGATGAACGAGGGCGGGCGCCTCCTCGACGAGGGGATCGCGGAGCGCGCGGGCGATATCGACGTGGTAATGCTCCTGGGCTTCGGATTTCCGCGTCACAAGGGCGGCCCGATGAAGGCCGCGGAGCTCTCGGGCCTGCTTAAGCATCTGCGCACCCTGGAGGCCCGGGCCCATGGCGACCCGTTCTGGCAGCCCGCCGAGGCGCTGCGGGAGGCGGTCAAGAACGGCAACCGCTTCTCCGCGGTGCTCTAGCGCGCCGCTAGCGGACCGCGAGCCCCACGATCAGGACGGCGATCCCGATCGAGGACACCGCGAGCGCGCCGAGGTTCCATGGGATCAGGCGGGCGAGATGGGCGCGCATGTCCGCATCCTCGAGCTTTGCCGCCTTCGCGCGCGCCGCCGACACGATGCAGTAGCCCAGCCCGGCGAGCCCGGTGAGCGTGATGACGATTCCGATGGGCACGAGGGCGGCGATCATCCCGGGGCACTCCTGTGTGACACAGGCGAGGTAGCCGAGCGGAGCCCGCCCGCCAAGCCCCCCGGTCCCTTGCAGGGCGCGCGCGGACGCACTATCCGGGACCGCCGACCCATGCTTGAGGAGCCGTCGATGTCCGATCTTTCCACCGAAGCGCCCGCAGACGGCGCCTCCGAGGCCTACCGCGTCACGGCGGGCGAGCTGCGCCAGTTCATCGAGCGGTTCGAGCGGCTGGAGGCGGAACGCAAGGACCTCGCCGAGCAGCAGAAGGAGGTCATGGCAGAAGCCAAGGCGCGCGGCTACGACACCAAGGTCATGCGCAAGATCGTGGCGCTCCGGAAGCGGGACAAGGACGACATCGCCGAAGAGGAAGCCGTGCTCGACATGTACAAGGCGGCGCTGGGCATGTGACGCATGTCAGGGTGAGGGCCCGGCGGCCCCGTCCGCCCCTGACCGCCCTAGACCGCTCCTGACTGTCCCAGCGCTCTCTAGGGCGTGATGAGCGTCACGCCCGGCATGCGCTCGATGGCGTAGACGTCCTCCTCGTAGAGCCGCGTCAGTGTCTCCACCGTCTCATCGGTCCAGCCGGGCATGTCGAGCTCCTCCTCCACCTCGCTCTCGAGGGCGTATTTGTCGAGGAAGGCCGCGATGACCCGGCGCTTTTGCACCTCGGTCTGGGGCGGGCGCGACTTCAAGTAGCTCAGGAACCGGCGGAACCCCTCCGCGGTCATGATCTCGCTCAGGAGGTCGAACCCGCCCACGATGGGCACGCCGTGCTCGAGCCCGGACACCTCCCGCACGATCTCCGACCACAGGAGCGGGGTGTCCTCGTTGCACCAGATGGTGACCTCGGCCTCCGGAAGCGCCTCGCTGAGGCGCGCGATGACGTCCGACCAGCGCAGCGCGAAGGGATCGAGGGCCGCCCGGATATCCCCGCGCACCCGGTCGGAGAGCGGGTTCAGCACCGCCGGCACGAAGGTCGCCGGGTTGCGGATGCCCATGTGCAGTTCGATCTTGTCGCCGGGGAAGAGCCGGCCCAGCGCCGCCACGCGCAGCGGGCCCAGCCCGTAGAAATCCCCGTTCTCGAAGACGCGCGCATTGATGCAGCAGAAATTGGCATTGCTCATGATCACGCGGTCGGCCACCGCGTCGCCGAGGATGGCCTCGAGCATCTCGTCGCGGCTGATGGACGGTTGCGTGCGGCCCACCATGGCCTGCAGCGTCTCACGCATGAGCTTCCGGTAGCGGCCGGGATTGGGCACGGCGATCCCGCGCTCCGCCAGGCTCGCTTCGTTCTTGAGCAGGCAGCGGATGAGCCTGTCTTCATCGGTCTCATGGGCACCGATATGGTAAACGATTTCCATAGGCGCTCTGCCCTCGAAGGAAGCTCTTTTCGGCATCGATTGGGCGGAGTTATTTCCGCATTTCCACCGCCGCGCAAGCATGCTGGCCGGACGCTCGGCCCTTGCGCGCGGGCCGCTCTGGGCGTATGCGCGCGGCGTGCCCCTATAGCTCAGCTGGTAGAGCAACTGATTTGTAATCAGTGGGTCGGGAGTTCGAGTCTCTCTGGGGGCACCACTTCGTCGAGCATGCCGCCGCACTTCACAGCACGCAGTCTGCTACCGAAGCGATGTGCGGAGCACTCTGTTCTGGTCCCCTGAAATCCGGCGCGCGTGGCAAGGGTAGCGGACCGCGGCTGGCGTCCCGCCAGGGCATGCCCGCGACCTGCGGCGGGGAGATCGGGGGAGGGCGGTCAGGAGAGACCCGCCCCTAGCGCAGCGACGGGGGCCGCGCGTCGACCCAGGCACCGTTCGCCTTGGCCGAGGCCACCGCCTGATGCACGGCGGCCATGGAGCGGAGCCCGTCCACCGCCCGCGGATAGGCGCCGTGGGCCTCCCCGCGGAGCGCCGCGGCAAGATCGACATAGATATTGGCCACCGCCAGCGGGAAGCCCTCGGGATGCGCGATGGCCACGCGGGAGAGGCGCTGCGCCTCCGCGCTCAGCCCCGCTTCGCCCTTTTCCATGATTTCCGTGCGCCCGCCCACGGGCGTGTAAAACACCTGGTTGGGCTGTTCGGAGGCCCAGCGGAGCCCGGCCTTTTCTCCAAACACCTGGATGTCGAAGCCGTGCTGTCGCCCGATCGCCACCGAGGAAGTCCAGAGCCGGCCCACCGTGCCGCCCTCCATGCGGAAGTTGACCATGGCGTCGTCTTCGAGGACGCGGGAGGAGATGGTGCTCGCGAAATCGGCGGAGAGCGTGCGCACCTCGTCGCCCGCCACGAAGCTCGCCATGTGGAGCGCGTGGATCCCGCAATCGGCGAACTGACCCGAGACGCCCGCCTGCGCGGGATCGTAGCGCCAGCGGACGCGGGGATTGTCTGCGTCGCCCGCATCCCCGTGGTGCCCGTGGCTGAACGCGGCGACGACGAGGCGCACCCGGCCGAGCGCCCCCGCGGCCACCATATGCCGCATCTCGCGCACCATGGGATAGGCCGAGTAGCAGTAATTGACCGCGCAGATCTTGCCGGAGGCGTCCGCCACGCGCACGATCTCCTCGCCTTCCTCCACGGTCATGGTCATGGGCTTTTCGCAGAGCACGTTGAAGCCGGCCTCGAGGAAGGCCTTCGTGATCTCGAAATGGGTCGCATTCGGCGTGGCCACGGTGACGAGGTCCACCCGGTCGGCGCGGTCCCGCTCGCCCGCGAGCATCTCCCGCCAGTCGCCATAGGCGCGGCCGGGCGCGACGCCCAGGCGCTGGGCATAGGCGCGGCCTTTGTCGGCGTCGTGGTCGAGCGCGCCCGCCGCCAGGACGAAATTGCCATCCGCCTGCGCGCCGAGCCTGTGCGCCGGGCCGATCTGGCTGCCTTCGCCGCCGCCGATCATGCCCCAGTTCAGTCGTGTCATGTGGTCTCTCCTTCGGGGAAGGTGCGCGGTGCGCACCCTACGGATGGGCCGCACAGGGCATGCATTGCGGACGGACCGTTCTCAGTATCTGACATCTTCCCACCCGCCGCTCTCCGATGAGCGGAGCGCCGCATCCGTCACGCGCAGCACCTCAAGGCCGTCGCGGAAGGTCGGCCACCGGTTCTCGCCCTCGTGGATCGCGGTGAGGAAATCCTTCGCCTCGATGATGATCTGGTCCTGGTAGCCCGTCCCGTGCCCCGGCCCCTGGCAGAAGGGGAGGTAATCGGGATGGGCGGGTCCGGTGAGGATCTTCTTGAAGCCGCGCTCCGCCTCCGGCCCCTCCCGGCGGTAGAGCCAGAGCGCGTTCTGGTCCTCCTGGTCGAAACGGATCGCGCCGTCGGTGCCGTGGATCTCGTAGGCGTAGCCCATCTTGCGCCCCGTGGCGATGCGGGAGGCATAGATTTGCCCCATGACGCCGGAGCGGAAGCGGCACATGAGCTGCACGTGGTCGTCATTCGTCACCGCGCCCCCGGGGCGCGTGCGATGCACCGTCTCGAGGGAGGCGCTGACCTTCCCCACCGGCCCCATGAGCGCCAGCGCGGCGTTGAAGGCATGGGGCGCCAGATCGCCGATGCAGCCCATGGCCATGCCCTCGGTCCGCCAATTGGCGGGCTCCTCTGGGTCGGCGAGGAAATCCTCCGTGTGCTCCCCGCGAAACCATGTGAGCTGTCCGATGGCGCCCTCGGCCAATAGATCGCGGGCAAAGCGGGAGGCAGGCGTGCGGATATAGTTGTAGCCCACCATGTTGATGTGCCCCTCGGCCGCTTTGACCATGGCCTCGGCATCAGCGAGGGAGGCGCCCATGGGCTTTTCGCAGAGGACGGGCTTGCCCAGGGCGAAGGCCGCCTCGGCGATCTCGCGATGGTGCGTCTGTGGCGTGGCGATGATGACCGCGCCCACGCGCGGGTCCTCCACCAGGCTCCGCCAATCGCCCGTGCCACGGTTGAAGCCGAAGGCCGCGCGGTAGCGCTCCGCGCTCTCCTCGCTGGTGGCGGCGATCACCTCCAGCCGCGGGCGGAGCGCGGTGTCGAACACCGCCCCCACCGCCGCCATGGCCACCGAATGCGCCTTGCCCATGTAGCCGCCGCCCACGACGCCGATCCCGATCTCGCTCATATGCCCTCCCAAGCTCTGCCGGATCACTCTTGAGCAGACGCGTGCAAGCTGCAACTGTCCGCTGACGATGACGGGAGGACTGGATGGGCGAGGGCATCATCCGGCTCACGGTGGCGCAGGCCATCGTGCGCTATCTGGAAAACCAGTGGATCGAGGTGGACGGCACCGAGCACCGCGTCTGCGGCGGGGGCTTCGGCATCTTCGGGCACGGCAACGTGACCTGCCTCGGCGAGGCGCTCTACCCGGTGCAGGACAGGCTCCCGCTCTACCGCGGGCAGAACGAGCAGGGGATGGGTTTTGCCGCGGCGGGTTATGCGAAGGCCTGGCTGCGCCAGCGCTTCATGTTCTGTACGGCCTCGGCGGGGCCGGGGACGGCGAATTTGCTCACATCCGCCGCGCTTGCGCATGCAAATCGCCTTCCCATGCTCATGCTCTGCGGGGACACGTTCCTCACGCGCCTGCCGGACCCGGTGCTCCAGCAGCTCGAGCATTTCGGGGATCCCACGGTCGGGCTCAATGACGCCTTCCGCGCCGTGAGCCGCTACTGGGACCGGATCACCCATCCCGCGCAGGTGATCCAGAGCCTGCCCGCCGCCATGGCCACGCTGCTCGACCCCGCCGATTGCGGGCCGGCCTTCATCGCGTTGCCGCAGGATGTGCAGGGCTGGGCTTATGACTACCCCGAGGAGATGTTCGCCAAGAATGTGCATCGCATCCGCCGCCAATCGCCCGACACCCGCGAGGTGGCCGATGCTGCGGCGGCGTTGATGTCGGCCCATCGGCCCATGATCATCGCGGGCGGCGGCGTGCAGTATTCGGGCGCGGTGGCCGAGCTCACGGCCTTCGCCGAGGCGCACCGGATCCCGGTGGTGGAGACGATCGCGGGCCGGGCGAACCTCCTCGACACCCACGCACTGAACACGGGGCCCATCGGGGTGACCGGCTCCGACAGCGCCAATGCCATCGCCAAGGAGGCCGACGTCATCCTCTCGGTCGGCTCGCGTCTGCAGGATTTCACCACGGGCTCCTGGACGGCCTTCGCGCGTGACGCGCAGATCATCGGGCTCAACGCCGCGCGGCACGACGCGGGCAAGCACCGCTCGCTGCCCGTGGTGGGTGATGCCAAGCTCGGGATCGAGGCGCTGGGCGCGGCGCTCGCCGGCCACACCGCGCCCGCCGACTGGACGGCCCGCGCCCGCAAAGAGCGGGAGGCGTGGAACGCCTATGTCGCGGGCAACACCCGCGCAGGAAACGGCCCGAACTCCTACGCGCAGGCCATCGGCGTCGTGAACGCGCTCTGCCACGCCGAGGATCGCGTGGTCGCCGCCGCAGGGGGCCTGCCCGCGGAGGTCACGGCCAACTGGAAAACTCTCAGCGTGGGCTCCGTTGACGTCGAGTTCGGCTTCTCCTGCATGGGCTACGAGATCGCCGGCGCCTGGGGCGCGGCCATCGCGCAGGCGGAGCGGAAACCCGGGCGCGACGTCATCTCCTTCTGCGGGGACGGCTCCTATCTGCTCATGAATTCAGACATCTACAGCTCGGTCCTCACGCAAAAGAAGATGATCGTGCTTGTCCTCGACAATGGCGGCTTCGCCGTCATCAACAAGCTCCAGAACGGCACCGGCAACGAGAGCTTCAACAACCTTATCTCGGACACGCCCACCGCCACGCACCAGGTGGCCGTGGATTTCGCCGCCCACGCCGCCGCCATGGGCGCGATTGCGGAAACGGTGGCGAACCCGGCGGAGCTCGCGGAGGCGTTCAAGCGCGCGCAGGAGGCCCACCGCACCACCGTCATCGCCATGCAGGTGGACGCCTACGAGGGCTGGACCACGCAAGGCCACGCCTGGTGGGAGGTTGGGACGCCCGAAGTCTCCGAAAGCGCCCGCGTCCGCGAGGCCCGGGTGAGCCAGGAAGCCTCGCGCGCCGAGCAGCGGAAGGGCGTCTGATGGATCTCTTCGAGGGGATCGCGAAGAACCGCTTCGTCGTCGTGGGCCGCGCGGGCATGGACATCTTCACCGATCCGGGGCTCACGGTGGAAGCCTCGAGCCGCATGGGCGTGGCACTGGGCGGATCGTCTGCCAATATCGCCGCAGGCATCTGCAAGCTGGGCGGACAGGCCTCGCTCGTCACGCGGGTCTCCGACGACAGCGTGGGCAGCTTCTGCGTGGCGCAGCTCGCGCAGTACGGCGTGGGCACGGAATACGTGCGCTCCGTGGGCGGCGAGTACCGGAACTCGCTCGCCATCTACGAAAGCGTCGTGGAGGGGCACCGGAACGTGCTCTACCGCAACGGCGCGGCCGATTTTCAGATGGACATGGAAGACGTGGAAGCGGTGGACTACGCCCACTTCGGCGCGCTCATCACCGCGGGCACCGTCTTTGCCGCCGAGCCTTCGCGCGCCGCCGCCTTCCGCGCCTTCGAGCTGGCGAAGGCGGCGGGCCTGCCCATCCTCTTCGACGTCGATTATCGTCCCTATTCCTGGCCCTCGGCAGCGGTGGCCGCCGATGTCCTGAGCCGGGCCGCAGAGGCCTCCGACGCCATCGTGGGCAATGACGAGGAATTCGGCTTCATCGCGGGAGATTACGCGCAGGGCCTCGCCAAGGCGCGGGAGCTCAGTGCAACGGTCCCGCTCGTGATCTACAAGATGGGCGAGATGGGTGCGCTCACGTTCCACGCCGGTCGCGAGCTGCGCACCGGCATCTATCCCGTGGAGGCTTTGAAACCCACCGGCGCGGGCGACAGCTTCATGGCCGGGCTCGTCACCTCCCTCGCTGCCGGGCACGATCTGAAGGCTGCGATCCTGCGCGGCTCGGCCTGCGCCTCGGTCACGGTCTCACGGCCCGGCTGTGCGCCCGCCATGGCCGACACCGCCACGCTCGAGGCTTTCCTCGCCGATCATCCCGGACCCACCGACGCCTAGAGGCCCGCCATGCACATTCCTCCCTTCGACAATCTCAACGTGCCTATCGTGGGCGCAGACGACGCGACCGTACCGCTCAATTACTTCAACATCGTCAAACTCAAGGTGGGCGAGGCCTTCGAATACGAGGTGCCGGGCTACGAGACCTGCATCGTGCCTGCCACGGGGACGGTGGACGTGGAGGTGGGTGAGTTCAGCGCCGAGGCGCTCGGCGGGCGCGGCGCGGATGTCTGGGACGGGGAGCCCGAGGGCGTCTACGTGCCGAGCGGACTGCCCGGGCGGATCACGGCGCGGGACGCCTGCGAGGTCTTCGTGGCCGGCGCGAAATTCGACGAGGTGCTCGCGCCCTTCGCCGTGCGCGCCGATGAGCTCGACCTCGTGCAATACGGCTCCGACGAGACGAAGACGCATCGCAAGATCAAGCACATCCTGGGCCAGAAACAGGCGGACCGGGTGGGGCGGCTGCTGGTGAGCGAACTCTATACCGTGGGGCAGGGCGGCTGGTCGGGTTTCCCCTCCCACAAGCACGACACTGACCGGCGGGACGGCCCCGGGGGGGATATCGAAGGGGATATGACGGAGACCAGACACGACGAGACCTACAACTTCCGCTTCCGACCGAAGCACGGCTCGGGGCTGCAGATGCTCCAGCGGGAGGATGGCGAGGCGGGCGATGCCTATCACATCGTGGACGGCTCCACGATCTGCATCGACGCGGGTTATCACCCTTGCGCCGTGCTGCCGGGCTACGAGATGTACTACTTCACGATCCTGGGCGGCCTCTCGCAGCGTCCGCTGGTGCAGTATTTCCAGCCCTCCCACGCCGACCAGATCGAGACGATCCCCGGCATCAAGGACATGATCGCGAAGTTCAAGTAACCCGTCCCGGGCCTGCCCCGGGACCTCCGCCGCCAAACGATGAGGCCCCGGATCAGGTCCAGGGCGTTGAACCCGATGAAACCCGTCCCGGGCCTGCCCCGGGACCTCCGCAGCCGAACCATGAGGCCCCGGATCAAGTCCGGGGCGTGAAGGACCTGAACATGCCTCTGGTGACCCTCTCGGACGTCCTCGCCCCGGCCCGCGCTGGAGGATACGCCGTGGCGGGGATGGTGACGCTGGGCTGGGAGGATATGCGCGCCTACGTCGTCGCCGCCGAGACGGAGGGCGTGCCGGTCATCCTGCAGGCGGGGCCCTCCTGCCGGGCCCATACGCCGCTGCCCGTCTTGGGCGCGATGTTCCGCCACCTGGCGGAGGAGGCCTCCGTTCCGGTGGTGGCCCATCTCGATCACGGCTACACCTACGAGGAATGCGAGGCGGCGCTCCGCGCGGGCTTCACCTCGCTCATGTTCGACGGCTCGCGCCTGCCGCTTGCCGACAACATCGCCGCCACCCGCCGCGTGGTGGAGCTCGCCCATGGCGCGGGGATGTCCTGCGAGGGCGAGATCGGCTTCGTGGGCTATACGGGCGGCGAGGCCTCCGCTGGAACCGACCCCGTGGAGGCGGAGATATTTGCGCGGGAGACGGGCGTCGATGCCATGGCGATCTCTGTGGGCAACGTGCATCTCCAGACCGAGCAGAGCGCTGGCCTCGACACAACCCGCATCACCGCCATCGAGGCGGTGACGGACCTCCCCCTCGTGATCCATGGCGGCTCCGGCGTGCCCGCCGCGCAGAGGCAAGAGCTCGCCCGCGGCACGGCGGTCTCGAAGTTCAACATCGGGACCGAGCTCCGCGTGGCCTTCGGCGACGCGCTTCGCGCGGCTGTCGACAAGGACCCCGCCCGCTTCGACCGCGTGGAGATCCTCGCCGACACCCACGCACCCATGGTGGAGGCCGCCCGCGCCGTCCTGCGCACCATGCGCTAGGGTGCCGTCCCGCGCACCACGCGCGAGCGCCCGGGCTTTCGACTTGCCCCCGCGGGCCCCCCTGATATCAGGCCCCATCTTTCACGACCGCCGCGGACGCCTCCGCGGCGCCAATGCAATGGCGAGGACGACATGCAGGTCACAGAAACACTCAACGACGGCCTCAAGCGGGGCTACACGATCACCCTCCCGGCGAGCGAGCTCGAGGAGCAGGTCACCGCGAAGCTCAAGGAAGCGCAGCCCGACGTGGAGATGAAGGGCTTCCGCAAGGGCAAGGTGCCGCTCGCGCTCCTGAAAAAGCAGTTCGGCGACCGCGTGCTCGGCGAGGCGCTGCAGGAAACCATCGATGGTGCGATGTCCAAGCATTTCGAGGAGACCGGCGACCGCCCCGCCATGCAGCCCGACGTCAAGATGACGAAGGAAGACTGGAAGCCCGGCGACGATGTCGAGGTGGCCATGTCCTACGAGGCGCTGCCCGAGATGCCCGACGTCGATCTGAAGGGCCTCAAGCTCGAGAAGATGGTGGCCAAGGCCGATGACGCGGCCGTCACCGAGGCGCTCGAGAGCCTCGCGGAGAACGCGCAGAACTTCGAGGACCGCAAGAAGGGCGCGAAGGCCAAGGACGGCGACCAGGTCACCATGGATTTCGTGGGCCGCGTCGATGGCGAGGCGTTCGAGGGCGGCGCGGCGGAGGATTACCCCCTCGTGCTCGGCTCGAACTCCTTCATCCCGGGCTTCGAGGAGCAGCTTGTGGGCGTGAAGGCGGGCGAGGAAAAGGACGTCACCGTGTCCTTCCCAGACGACTACCAGGCCGCGCATCTCGCCGGGAAGGAGGCCGTGTTCTCCTGCACGATCAAGGCCGTGAAGGAGCCGAAGAAGGCGGAGATCAACGACGACCTCGCCAAGCAGTTCGGCGCCGACGACCTCGCGGCCCTCAAGGGGCAGGTCTCCGAGCGGCTCGAGGCGGAGTATTCCGGGGCCGCCCGCGCGGTGCAGAAACGCGCGCTCCTCGACGAGCTCGACCGCGTGGTGGAGATGGAGCTGCCGCCCTCCCTCGTGGACGCCGAGGCGGGCCAGATCGCCCACCAGCTCTGGCACGAGGAAAACCCGGAGGTCGAAGGCCACGACCACCCCGACATCGAGACGACCGAGGAGCACAAGACGCTAGCCCAGCGCCGCGTGAAGCTGGGGCTCCTGCTCGCCGAGCTTGGCCGCAAGGCCGAGGTCGAAGTGACGGATGCCGAGATGACGCAGGCCATCATGAACGCCGCCCGGCAATATCCCGGGCAGGAGCGCCAGTTCTTCGAATTCGTGCAGAAGAACCAGCAGATGCAGCAGCAGCTGCGCGCGCCGCTCTTCGAGGACAAGGTCGTCGATTACATCTTCGAGCTGGCCCAGGTGAGCGAGAAAGAGGTGTCGAAAGACGACCTGCAGAAGGCTGTCGAGGCGCTCGAAGAGGAGGATTGATCCTCCGGCTGGCCGGGCGGGCGGACGCTCCCGCGGCCGGCTGCGCCAGCGCGGATCGCCCCGCCCACCGTCCCTTTAGGGCGCATCATGGAGAGGGCTGGCCTCGGGGCCGGCCCTGTTGAGCCCGGAGGAGCGCGGATAATCGTCGAGGAGATGCGCGCGGGGCGCGCTCTGCCGCGCGGTGCTCGCGGCGCTGCCGGACTGGTTCGGCGATCCCGGCGCGGTGGATCGCTACGCAGCCTTCGCCGAGAGCGAGGAGGCCACCGTGCTCGCGGCCCGCGGGGACGACGAAACCCTGGGCATGGTCACGCTCCGGGTTCACGCCGCCACGCAATGCCAGGTCCATTCCCTCGGCGTCTTCGCGAGATCACAGGCGCGGCGCGGGCCGGGCCCTCGTCGAGGCCGCCGCTGCTCGGGGGCAGGCGCGAGCTCCGCCTATCTCGGGGTCAAGGCCCTCGCCGAGACCGCCCCCGATCCGAACCACGCAGGGACGCGCGCCTCCGACAGCGCCATGGGCTTTCGGCCCTACGAGCGGCTCGACACGCCCTGGGGCCCGTGCAGCCCCTGTCTCCTCACGCTGAGACCGCTCTAGGCGACTTGGGGGCGCCGCCGGATCGCGGCAGGCCCGCGGCGTTGCGGTACGCGGCGTTTCTCAGGGGTGAACGTGGCCGGGCAGGCTCTCCATGGCCGATATCCGCCGCCTCTGCGCGCGGCTCGGCTACGGCGACGTGCGCACCCATATCCAGCCGCGCAACGTCGTCTTCGACGCCTTGGGCGATGTGAAAACGGAGCTCGAGGCCGCGCTCGCGGCGCATATGGGCCGGCCCGTGGGCGTGGTGCTCCGCAGCGCTACGGAGCTTTACGCGCTCATCGCCTCCGCCCCGTTCGCGGCGGCGCCACCGAACAGCGTGGGCGCTGCTCTGCCACGGGGGAGGTGCCGGGTCACCGCGTCACCGGCCTTTGGGATGAGGAGATCGTGGCGCTGGGCCACACGCTCTTCATTCACTTCCCCTCGGGCATGGGCCGCTCCGCGCTCCGCCTGCCGGGGGCGGACGGGGGCACGATGCGCAATCTCACCACCTTGCGCGGGGTCGCCGATCTCTGCGCCGCCGCCCCTAGTCGGTGACGAGGCCCGTCTCCCGCAGCATCCCGCGCCGCTTGGCCTCGTGCCAATAGCCCCGCGCGTACCATTGGATGGCGGTGCCCTGGTCTCCATCGGAAAGAAGCCACGCCCCCCGCAGGTACTTCAGGGCGAATTCGAGGTTCGTATCGGCGTCTAGGAGCTCGCTCGGCTCCCCCCGGAAGCCCATGGAGCGCGCCGTGGCGGGCAGGATCTGGAGGAGGCCCCAATAGGGCCCGTTCCGCGCCCAGGGCCTGTGCGTGCTTTCGCGGACCGCCAGCCGGTGCACGAGGCTCCGCGGGAGCCCGTATTGGTCAGCCCAGAAATTGATCTTGCCGCGGAGCTCTGGCGTCTCGTTCGGGTGGAGCGGGAGCGCGGGGGCCACCACGGGTGATAGTGTGGCGAGCGATGGTGACGCGGGCGATGGCGTGGCAGCCGGTTCGTTGGCCGGGTCGGTTGCCGGGGCGCTGCAGGCCGTCGCCAGCACGGCGGCGATCGCCAAAACTATGAATCTTGTCACGGCGGGAAGGCTCGCATTGGATATCATCACATCTTGTCGGCCCCACTTTCCCCACCGCGCGCGTCCGCGCAACGGAGGCCCCTCCCATCGGCGAATAAGCGCCTCTCCCGCAGCAGGGCAGGGTCCCCCCTTCTTTGTGCCCCGAACTTCCGCCGGAGGCATCCGATCCCGCCACCGGCGCGGACGCCCGACGCGAGGCACAAACGACAACGCCGCCCGGTTTCCCGTGCGGCGCCCTGTCCTGCCCTTGGGTGCGCGAGGCGCACCGCCTGGGTCAGCTCTCGTCGTCGGACCCGTCGTTGTCCCCGTCGGCCGCGTCCCCAGCGCGGCCCTCGTCCACCTGCGTGGCGAGTTCCGCGTCGTCGGAGGTCGCGGCCCCGATATCTTCGAAGAGCTCGGCGATTTCGAATTCGGCCTCCGCCTCTTCCTCGGCGGCGAGGTCCTGGATGGACTTGCCGGCGGCCTGAAGCTCCGCTTCTTCTTGGGAGCGGGCGACGTTGAGCGTGATCGTGGCGTCCACCTCGGGGTGCAGCTGCACGGTCAGATCATGGAGGCCGAGCTCCTTGATGGGGCCGGTGAGCGCGATCTGCTTCTTGTCGACGGTAAAGCCCGCCTCGGTGGCCGCATCGGCGGCGTCCCTGGGCGTGACCGACCCGTAGAGCGAGCCCGCGTCGGAGGCCGAACGGATGACCACGAAGGTTTCGCCGTCGAGCTTGGCGGCGAGGCTTTCGGCCTCTTTCTTCGTCTCGAGGTTACGGGCCTCGAGCTGCGCCTTCTCGGCCTCGAAGCGGGCCATGTTGATCTCGTTGGCGCGCAGCGCCTTGCCCTGGGGGATCAGGAAGTTGCGGGCATAGCCCTCCTTGACGGAGACGACCTCGCCCATCTGGCCGAGCTTGGCCACGCGTTCCAGAAGAATGATGTCCATATCTCGTCTCCCTTACTTCACGGCGTAGGGCAGGAGCGCGAGGAAGCGGGCGCGCTTGATGGCGCGCGCGAGCTCACGCTGCTTCTTGGCCGACACGGCGGTGATCCGGCTCGGCACGATCTTGCCGCGCTCGGAAATGTAGCGCTGCAGGAGGCGGGTGTCCTTGTAGTCGATCTGGGGCGCGTTGTCGCCGGAGAACGGGCACACCTTGCGGCGGCGGAAGAACGGTTTGGCTGCCATGGGTCTCGTCTCCTATCAGTCGCGGTCGCCACGGTCCCGGCGGGGCCGGTCACCACGGTCGCGCTCGTCGCGCTTTTGCATCTGGATGGACGGGCCCTCTGCGTGGCCGTCGACCTTGATCGTGAGCACACGCATGACGTCGTCATGGAGCCGCATCAGGCGCTCCATTTCCTGCACGGCGGGCGCGGGCGCGTCCGTCTTCAGGAAGGCGTAATGGCCTTTGCGATTCTTGTTGATCTTGTAGGCCATCGTCTTGACGCCCCAGTACTCGTTTTCCACGAGCGTGCCGCCATTGTCGGACAACACGGAGCCAAAATGTTCGATGAGTGATTCGGCCTGCGCAGAGGACAGATCCTGGCGCGCGATGAATACATGCTCGTAAAGCGGCATGATATCTCCAGTTTTTCAAAGCGACTTCAAAGCGTTGCCATGAGCTCCGCGGGCAACGCACGAGAGGATCGCCCGGTGGGGTGGTCTCGCGGATGGGGCGTCATGACATGGCCCCGGCGCGGGCGCAAGCGGGGCACGGCTTTGCCCCGAAGGCGCCATCATGGGCCGTATATCTTCGGATCATCGAAAGACCGAAGGGGATGGAAATGACGTATACTGCCATGGACGACACCGCTGCCACGATACATGCCGATGACCTCGCCGCATGGGGCACCACCGTGAGCGGGCGCTCCGCCGACGGGATGGGGGCGCTCACGCGGCTCATCCAGATGCTGTTCGGCGCCGGCGCCGCCGTTGCGGCCCTTTCGCTCTGGATCGTGCCGGGCTCGGATCTCGGGCCCGACATGGTGGCGCTCAAGGGCGCGCTCACCTGCGGGCTCGTCATCGTGGCGTTCGTGCTCTGGCGCGACGGCCGCGCGGACGGCAACGCCGTCGAGGTGGATTTCGAAAACCGCGAGGTACGGCTCATGGCCGAGGACGGCGAGACCCCCACGGTCCGCGCGAGCTATTCGTTCTCCGAACTCGGCGCGTTCAAGGTCGTCGATGGCGCGCTCTACATCCATGACCGCGACGCGCGCCTTCTCACGGTGCTGCCGCTCGAGCCCGACGTGGCCGCCTCGCTCCGCGGCTGAGGGCCCGGTCACGCTGCGGCCCGACCCGCGGCGGGACCGGCGGATGTCCGCGCAAGTGCGCAGGCGAACACATCCTGTTGAACCGCGCAAAATTGTCGCTCCCGGACAGGGCAACATGTTTAGGTTTGTTGTTCATTCCTGGAGCCCGACCCATGAAATCCACCGCCCTCGCCACCGCCTTTGCCGCGCTCACCGCTGGCGCCGCCTTCGCTGACGGCCACTTGCAGGCCTACACCCTCGATCCGGCCCATTCCGCCATCCAGATGAGCTGGGGCCACGGCCAGTTCTCCTCCACCTACGGGATGTTCTTCGAAGTGAACGGGGAGATGATGATCGACTTCGACAACCCCGAGAACACGACCGTCTCCATCTCCGTGCCGCTGGAGGACCTCGTGGTCGATCCCACGCTCAAGGGGCATCTGGCCTCCGACAACTTCTTCGGCGGCTATGACGGCAAGATGGTGCAGTTCACCTCCACCTCCGTGACCGTCACGGGCGAGGACCGGGCCGAGGTCACGGGCGATCTCACGATCGCGGGCACCACCTCCGAGGTCACCATCGACACCGTCTTCAACGCGCGCGGCGCGGGCCCCACGGGGGGGGAGATCGCGGGCTTCACCGGCACCGCCACGATCCTGCGGTCTGATTTCGGCATCGACTGGTTCGCGCCCTTTGTGTCCGACGAGGTCGCGGTGGAAGTGTCCATCGAAGCATCGCCAGCCTCGTAACCCACTCACGGAACGAGCATGGCGCGGGGCGTTTCCGGAAGGAAGCGCCCCACCTGTAGACGAAAAGGCGCTCCCTGGGAGCGCCTTTTTTGCTGTCTACCCGGTCCCTTGCGACCCGGTTCAGGAGGTCCCGTCGTCCTCCGCCGGGGCTGTGGTGGCCGTGAGCCCGATGCGCACATCGACCCCCGGACCGAGGCTCGCCTCGTCCGTGCCCGTGCCGATGGCGAAGGTCATCCGGTCGAGCGTGACGGAGCCCGTGGCCTCCGCCCTCTCGCCCTCGAGCGCGAGCTCGAAGGGCAGCGTGAGCGGCGCCTCGGTGTCCTTGATGCGGACCGTGCCCTGCAGCTCATAGCCCTCACCCACCTCCACGATGTCGCCCGCGACCGTGGCGGTTGGGAACGCCTCGAGGTTGAAGAAGTCCGCCCCCATGGCCTGGCTCGTGACCGAGCCCAGCGTGAGCGACCCGATGGCGATCGTCACCTCCGCGTCGCCCTTCACGGCGCCGTCCGCCGCGGGGTCGAAGGCGATGGCCGCCGTCCAATCCGCGAAACTGCCCGTGACGGGCGTGCCGAGCTGGGTCACCTCGATCTCGATCTGCCCCTCGAGGACGCGCCAGTCGGAGGCCACCTCCTCGAGCGCGGGCACATCCACGGCGCCCTTCACCGGCACGAGCGCCGCCGCCGTCCCCACGGCCGCAAAGATCGCCGCCGCCGTCACCGCGGGCAGCGCGGCATGCGGCGTGGGGGAGACGCGGGGCAGCTTCGGCTTACCGAACCACATGCGCCGCAGCGTGGCGTCCTTGTCGATGAAATGGTGCTTCAGCGCCCCCGCGATATGGAGCACGAGCGCGATCACGAGGAGCCGCTGGAAAAGGAGGTGCACGCCCGCCAGCGTATTGGCGAGCTCGGGGTCCTCGGGAACAAAGAAGAGGTTCTGCCCGAAGGGCCAGGGGATCGGTGCGAAGCCCTCCGTGGCCGCATGGGTCATCCATCCCGTGAGCGGCACCAGCACGAGGGAGGCGTAGAGCGTCCAATGGACGAGCTGCGCCATGAAGCTCTGCACCTTCTTCTCTGCCCCGATCATGCCGGGCTTCGGCTGCGAGAACGCCCAGGCGATGCGGAAGAGAGCCACGAAGAAGATCGTGAGCCCGATGGCCTTGTGCACGGCGTAAAGCCGGATCTTCCAGTCGAGCTGCACGGGGTCCGAGATCGAGAGGTCATAGGCGATGGTGCCCGTGGCGATCACCCCCACGATGAGGAGCGCGGTGAGCCAATGGACGGTCTTCGTCACGAGGCCGTAGGCCGTGGCGGAGTTGGTGAGGCCGGGGGCGGAGGGGTCGGTGCTGGCGGTGCTCATGGCGCGGGAACTCCCGTTGCGGTTGCCAAGGGACTTAGCGCGCGGCAGGGCGCGCGTCATCCTCGCTCACGGCACAGTGCATGTGCTCTGCCCGTGCTCGTCGCGCGCCCGGCCCTTTTCCTCCCGGCGGGCGCGCGGTATGGGCCGCGGAAATCACAACGGGAGCACGAGATGCGGGCATGGGTATTTCCGGGGCAGGGCGCGCAGGCCATCGGCATGGGACGGGCGCTGGCGGAGGCGTATCCCGCCGCGGCGGCGGTTTTCGAGGAGGTCGACGCGGCGCTGGGTGAAAAGCTCTCCACGCTGATCTGGGAGGGGGAGGCCGAGGCGCTGACGCTGACGGCCAACGCGCAGCCCGCGCTCATGGCGACCTCGCTCGCGGCCGTGCGGGCGCTGGAGGCGGAAGGGTTCTCTGTGGGCGATGCGTCCTTCGTGGCCGGTCACTCGCTGGGCGAATACTCCGCACTCGCCGCCGCCGGCGCGCTCTCGGTCGCCGACACCGCGCGGCTCCTGCGCATCCGCGGACAGGCGATGCAGGAGGCGGTGCCGGTGGGCGTGGGCGCCATGGCCGCGCTCCTCGGTCTCGATTTCGAGACGGCGGCGGCGGTGGCCGCGGAAGCAGCGGAGGGTGAGGTCTGCCAGGCCGCCAACGACAACGATCCGGGCCAGGTCGTCGTCTCCGGCCACAAGGCGGCCGTGGCGCGCGCCGTGGAGATCGCCAAGGGCCGCGGCGCGAAGCGCGCCGTGATGCTGCCTGTGAGCGCGCCGTTCCATTGCGCCCTCATGCGGCCCGCCGCGGACGTGATGGCCGAGGCGCTCGCCAAGGTGGAGCTGAACGCGCCAAGCGTGCCGCTCGTGGCCAATGTGCGCGCCGAGGCGGTGAGCGACCCGGCCACGATCCGCGACCTCCTCGTCGAGCAGGTCACGGGCTCCGTGCGCTGGCGCGAGAGCGTCGCGTGGATGGCCGCAAACGGCGTCACCGAGATCTGGGAGGTTGGCGCGGGTAAGGCGCTCTCCGGCATGGTCCGCCGCATCGAGCGGTCCATCGACACCAAAGCCATCGGCACGCCGGACGACGTCGCCGTGCTGCAAGGAGCCTGACATGTTTGATCTATCCGGAAAAGCAGCCCTCGTAACCGGTGCATCGGGCGGTATTGGCGGCGCGATCGCCAGGGCGCTCCATGGCGCGGGCGCCACGGTGGGGCTCTCGGGCACGCGGGTCGACCCGCTCACCGCCCTGGCCGAGGAGCTCGGAGACCGGGCCCATGTGCTGCCCTGCAACCTCTCGGATGCGGAGGCGGTCGCCGCGCTCCCCAAGCAGGCAATCGAGGCCATGGGCAGCCTCGACATACTCGTGAACAACGCCGGCGTGACGAAGGACAACCTCTTCATGCGGATGTCGGAGGAGGAGTGGGCCACCGTCCTCGACATCAACCTTACCTCCACCATGCGCCTCTGCAAGGGCGTGGTGCGCCCGATGATGAAATCCCGCTGGGGGCGCATCATCAACGTCACCTCCATCGTGGGCACCACCGGCAATCCCGGGCAGGTGAACTACGCCGCCTCCAAGGCCGGGATGGTGGGGATGTCGAAGAGCCTCGCCTACGAGGTCGCCTCCCGCGGGATCACCGTGAACTGCGTGGCGCCCGGCATGGTGGAGACCGCCATGACCGACAAGCTGAGCGACGATCAGAAGGGCGCGATCCTGGGCCAGATCCCCATGGGCCGCATGGGCGCGGGCGAGGAGATCGCCGCCGCCGTGCTCTATCTCGCCTCGCCCGAGGCGGGCTATGTCACCGGCACGGTGCTCCACGTCAATGGCGGCATGGCGATGCTGTGAGCCCCGAAAACATTGGCGAAATCGGGAAAAGTTGACAGCTGTCAACTCGTTAAAGTTGTGTTACCGGCGGGCCTGTGACCGCTAACATCCGCCCCCGGACAAAGGATTTGCCACCGCCGGGGCTTGTGCTATAGGCGGCGCAACTTCCGCCGGGGGAAGCAGCGCGGCAGCGCGCGCACCCGGATGCGCCGCCGGTGCAGAAATCATAAGACCGCCCCGCGGGGCCCAGAACCGAATGAGGATCAGACGATGAGCGACGTTTCCGATCGCGTGAAGAAAATTGTGGTGGAGCACCTCGGTGTGGACGAAGCGAAGGTGCAGGACAGCGCCTCCTTCATCGACGACCTCGGCGCCGACAGCCTCGACACCGTGGAACTCGTGATGGCCTTCGAAGAAGAGTTCGGCATCGAGATCCCCGACGACGCCGCGGAGACGATCCAGACCTTCGGAGACGCGGTCAAGTTCATCGACGACGCCACCTGATCTAGGTCTTCATACTCGTGAAGCGGCGTCCCCAGCGGGCGCCGTTTTTCTTTGTGCGGAGGGGCGCTCGGTGCCACGCGGCGCGCGCCTGTCGCCCTTGAGGGCGGCGGGGCGCGCTTGTATGGAGAGCCAAAGACCAATAGGAGAGCGAGCATGCGGCGCGTAGTCGTGACAGGCCTGGGCATGGTGACCCCCCTTGCAGACGGTGTGGAGGCCACCTGGCGCAGGCTCCTTGCGGGCGAAAGCGGGGCAGGGACCATCACGCGCTTCGACGCGTCCCATCTGGCCACCACCTACGCCTGCGAGATCCCGCGCGAGGGCGAGGACGCCTTCGCCCCCGACGACTACATGGAGCCCAAGGAGCAGCGGAAGGTGGACGATTTCATCGTCTACGGCATGGCCGCCGCGGTGCAGGCCGTGGAAAGCTCCGGCTGGGTTGCGGACACGCCCGAGAAGCAGGAGCGCACCGGGGTCATGATCGGCTCCGGCATCGGCGGGCTCTCGGCCATCGCCGACACCGCTGTCCTTTTGAAGGAACGCGGGCCGCGGCGGGTCTCTCCCTTCTTCATACCCTCCGCGCTCATCAACCTGGCCTCGGGGCAGGTCTCCATCCGGTTCGGGTTCCGCGGGCCGAACCACGCGGTGGTCACCGCCTGCTCCACGGGCGCACATGCCATAGGCGACGCCGCGCGGCTCATCGCGCTCGACGATGCCGATGTCATGGTGGCCGGCGGCGCCGAAAGCCCGATCAGCGAGATCGGCATCGCGGGCTTCAACGCCTGCAAGGCGCTCTCGACGAAGCGCGGCAACGATCCCACGGCCGCCAGCCGCCCCTATGACGCGGACCGCGACGGGTTCGTCATGGGCGAGGGCGCGGGCGTCGTTGTACTCGAGGAATACGAGCACGCCCGCGCGCGCGGCGCCACGATCCATGCGGAGGTCTGCGGCTACGGGCTCTCGGGCGATGCCTACCACATCACCGCGCCCTCCGAGGACGGCGAGGGCGGAGGCCGCTCCATGGCCGCCGCGATCAAGCGGGCGGGCATCGCGCCCGGCCAGATCGACTATATCAATGCCCACGGCACCTCCACGATGGCCGACACGATCGAGCTCGGCGCGGTGGAGCGGATGATGGGCGCCGACGCCGGGACGGTGACGATGTCGTCGACCAAGTCCTCCACCGGGCACCTCCTCGGGGCGGCGGGCGCGATCGAGGCGATCTTTTCGATCCTGGCGATCCGCGACCAGGTCGCGCCGCCGACGCTCAACCTCGAGACGCCGGCCGTGGAGACCGCCATCGACCTCGCCCCGCGCGCAAAGCGCAGCTGCGAGATCACCTACGCGCTGTCGAATTCCTTCGGCTTCGGCGGCACGAATGCGAGCGTCATTTTCGGAAAGGTCTAAGCCATGTGGCGTCACATCGCCTCCAACGCGTTGTCGCTTTTCGTGGTGGGGCTCTTCCTGCTGGGCGGGCTGATCCTCTGGGGCATCGGGCGCTACGAGGCGGAGGGGCCGCTCACGCGCGCGATCTGTTTGCAGGTGGCGCCGGGCTCCACGCTCACGGGCGTGGCCAACGACCTCGTGGCCGAGGACGCGATCACGAGCCGCGCGATCTTTCGCATGGCCGGCGATTACACGGAGAAGGCCGCGGAGCTGAAGGCGGGGTCCTTCCTCATCCCCGAGCGCGCCTCCATGGCCGAGATCCTCGACCGCGTGACCGCCAGCGGGCAGAGCACCTGCGGCACCGAGGTCGTCTACCGGATCGGGGTCAACAGCATGAGCGCGCAGGTGCGCGAGCTCGACCCCGAGACGCAGCGCTTCGTGGAGCGCGCGGAGTTCACACCCGCCGCGGAGCCCGCGCCCGAGGTCTACGCCACCGCCAAGGATTCGCCTGATACGCGCTACCGGATCGCCATCGCCGAGGGCGTGACGAGCTGGCAGATCGTGACGGCGCTCCGCGACATCGACGTGCTTTCGGGCGCGGTGGACGAGATCCCGGCCGAGGGGGCGCTCGCGCCCGACAGCTACGAGGTGGCGCCCGGCGACGAACGCCTGCCCCTCGTGGCGGCGATGGAAGAGGCGCAGGTGGCCCGGCTCGCCAATGCCTGGCAGAACCGGGAGGATGGGCTGCCCTATGCCACGCCCGAGGAGGCGCTTATCATGGCCTCCATCATCGAGAAGGAGACCGCGCTCGCGGAGGAGCGGGGTCAGGTGGCGTCTGTTTTCGTGAACAGGCTCGAGCGGGGGATGCGGCTGCAGACGGACCCCACGGTGATCTACGGCATCACGCGGGGGCAGGGCGTGCTGGGCCGCGGCATCCGGCAAAGCGAGCTCCGCCGGGAGACGCCCTGGAACACCTACGTCATCGACGGGCTGCCGCCCACGCCCATCGCCAATCCCGGGCTCGCCAGCATCGAGGCCGCGCTAAACCCCGACGAGACGCCCTTCATTTTCTTCGTGGCCGACGGCACCGGCGGGCATGCCTTCGCGGAGACGCTCGACGAGCACAACTCCAACGTCGCGCGGTGGCGCGCGATCGAGGCGGAGCGGGCGAATTCGGAGTAAGGTACTGACAAAATTTACCTTTTGTTAAGCCGACCGCGCGCACGGAGCGCACACGTCCAGATTGCAAGCTTGACTCTGCGAACGCTCTAAAGTATACCTTCGGCACAATAGGAGACGTGGGCAAGCGGCCTCGGGACAATCCCGGCGCCGCTTTTTTCGTGCCCGCCTCTTCCTCTTCATCCGAGTGAGAGGCCGTCCCATGACGACACATGATCCGCCCCTGGGGCCGGACAGATTGCACGCGCGCTGGGATCGCCTGCTGCGCCAGCTCGACCGGTACATCGACGCCGTCGAAGCCCAGATCGACAAACTTGCAGAAGGCGATTTCAGCGAGGCCGGGGCCTTCACCAAGGTCAAGGCCGCGCTCACGGACACGGCCAAGGCGCTCAACGAGGCGGAGACGAAAATTGACCAACAGCGACAACGAGACGAAGGCGGCGTGCCCGGCGCTGGCCGCCCCATCGACATGGACGCCGCCCGCGACGAGATCGGGCGCCGCCTTGATCGCATCCGAAGAGCCCGCGGCGCAGAAGGCGTTTCTTGACGCCCTCGAGGAAAACGAGCTCGCCGCGCTGCCGTGGCTCTGGGACTTCTGGGCCCATGACCACCAGATGCCCCCCGACGGCGACTGGCGCAGCTGGGTGATCCTCGGCGGGCGCGGCGCGGGCAAGACGCGCGCCGGCGCCGAATGGGTGCGCAGCCAGGTGGAGGGGAACCTGCCCCTCGATCCCGGGCGCTGCCGGCGCGTGGCCCTCGTGGCCGAAACCTACGACCAGGCGCGCGACGTGATGGTGGAGGGCGAAAGCGGCATCCTGGCGGCCTCGCCGCCCGACCGCCGCCCCAAATGGCTCGCCACGAAACGCAAGCTCGTCTGGCCCAACGGCGCGGAGGCGCAGTGTTTTTCGGCCTGCGACCCCGAGGGGCTGCGCGGCCCGCAATTCGATGCGGCCTGGGCCGACGAGCTCGGCAAGTGGCCGGCCTCGGACGCCTGGTCGAACCTGCAATTCGCGCTCCGTACGGGAGAGGCGCCGCGGGCCGTGGTGACGACGACGCCGCGCTCCTCCTCGACGCTCAGGATGCTCCTCGATGCGTCGTCCACGGCGGTCACGCAGGCGCCCACGGAGGCCAACCGGGCCAACCTCGCCTCCTCGTTCCTCGAGGAGGTGCGCGCCCGCTACGCCAACACGCTGGCCGCGCGGCAGGAGCTCGACGGGGTCATGCTCGAGGCCGTGGAGGGCGCGCTCTGGAGCCGCGCGATGCTCACCGAGGCGGGCTGCGATATCTTTCCCGATCTCGACCGCGTGGTCGTGGCCGTGGACCCGCCCGCGGGCACCGAGGGCGATGCCTGCGGGATCGTGGTGGTGGGTTCCACCATGGAGGGCCCGCCGGGCACCTGGCGGGGCTACGTGCTCGCCGACCGCACGGTGGAGAACGCCACGCCCCTGGGCTGGGCGCGCGCGGCCTGCGAGGCGGCGCGGGAATTCAGGGCCGACCGGATCGTGGCCGAGGTCAACCAGGGCGGCACCATGGTGGAGGAACTCATCCGCCAGGTGGACCCGCTCGTGGCCTACAAGGCCGTGCATGCCTCCAAGGGCAAGATCGTGCGCGCCACGCCGATCTCCGCGCTCTACGAGCAGGGCCGCGTGAGCCATGCCCGCGGGCTCACCGAGCTCGAAGACGAAATGGTGCAGATGACGTCCACGGGCTTTCAGGGCCAGGGCAGTCCGGACCGCGTGGACGCGCTCGTCTGGGGCCTGTGGGACGCGATCCTCGTGCCCGCAGGCGCCTGGAAGCGGCCCGGCGTCCGCAGCCTCTAGAGACATGTGAGGAGCTCAAGACATGGTTTTCAACCTGTTCAACACCGCCCGTCCCGAGGGCGACGCGGAGGCCAAGGCCTCGGCCACGGGGCCTGTGATCGCCTACCAGGCGTCCGGACGCATCGCCTGGACCCCGCGGGACGCGGTGACGCTGACGAAGGCGGGCTTCACGGGCAATCCGGTGGGCTTTCGCGCGGTCAAGCTCATCGCCGAGGCCGCCGCGGCCCTGCCCGTGATCCTGCAGGACGCCGAGCGGCGCTACGAGACGCATCCCGTGATGGACCTCGTGCGCCGCCCCAATGCGGGGCAGGGGCGCGCGGACCTCTTGGAGGCGCTCTACGGTCAGATCCTGCTCAGCGGGAACGGCTACGTGGAGGCAGTGGGTTCCGCTGGAGCTGCACGTGCTGCGCTCGGACCGGATGAGCCTCGTGCCCGGCGCCGATGGCTGGCCGGTGGCCTATGACTACACCGTGGGGGGGCGGAAGCACCGGTTTCACGTGGCCGAGGGCGCGAGCCCGGTCTGCCATATCAAGAGCTTCCATCCCCAGGACGACCATTACGGGCTCTCGCCGATGCAGGCCGCGGCCACCGCGCTCGACGTCCATGCGAGCGCCACGCGTTGGTCGAAGGCGCTCCTAGACAATGCCGCGCGGCCCTCGGGCGCCATCGTCTACAAGGGCGCCGACGGGCAGGGGCAGATGGGCCCCGACCAGTACGACCGGCTCGTCAGCGAGATGGAGATGCACCACCAGGGCGCGCGCAACGCGGGCCGGCCCATGCTGCTCGAGGGCGGGCTCGACTGGAAGCCCATGGGCTTTTCCCCCTCGGACATGGAGTTTCACCACACCAAGGACGCCGCCGCGCGCGAGATCGCCACGGCCTTCGGCGTGCCGCCCATGCTGCTCGGCATCCCCGGGGAGGCGACCTATGCCAATTACCAGGAGGCGCACCGCGCCTTCTACCGCCTGACGGTGCTGCCGCTCGCCTCCAAGGTCTGCGGCGCGCTCTCGGCCTGGCTCGGCGCCATGGCCGGCGAGGCGGTGGAGCTGCGCCCCGATCTCGACCAGGTGCCCGCGCTCGCCGCCGAACGCGAGGCCCAGTGGAAACGCATCGCGGGGGCCGATTTCCTGTCGGGCGACGAGAAGCGTCACCTCCTGGGTCTGCCGCCGCGGGAGGTGGGCGATGATTGAGGACGCCGAAACAGAGACGGAGGTGAAGAGCGGGGTCGCCCGCATGCCGCTCTACGTCACCTCCATCAACGACGCGGACGCGCTCGTCGCGGCCATAGACGCGCGGCTGTCCTCGGTGGAGGGGGCCATGCACACCGTGGAGACGGAGCGGGCCGTGAACGAGGAAAAAGAGAAATTCATGGTGAGCCGTTTCAACGCGCTCGACGGCCGCCTCGACAAGATCGACGGCCACGTGGCCAAGCTCGTCTGGCTCATACTCGCGGCGATTATCGGCGGGTTCATGTCGCTGGTGATCCGGGGCGGGCTCTTGGGCCTCTAGGACTGCGCTGATGGAAGAATTCGCCGAGGCGCGCGCCCAATGATGCGCCGGAGCGGTGGAGAAACGAGGGGTGTTCTCCTGTCAGCCTTGCCAGCCTCACCGGCTGGTTGGGGGCAAAACTACCCCGCCCGCAACGGGGCCGAGCGGTGAGAGGCCGTTTCATTCCAGACATGCAGGAGATGCAAAATGGCAGAGAGCTACGGGCTTGAGCGGAAGTTCTGCCGCCTCAAGGGCGCGGTCGCGTTGGGCGAAGACTTGGTCGTGGAGGGCTATGCCTCCCTCTTCGGCGTCAAGGACACGGGCGGCGACATCGTGGAGCGGGGAGCCTACACGGCCTCCCTCGAGACCCTCAAAAAGGCGTGCCGGAGCGTCAAGATGCTCTGGCAGCACCGCCCCGAGGAGCCCATCGGCACCTGGGACGAGGTAAGCGAGACCCAAAAGGGTCTCTATGTGAAGGGTCGCCTCCTGGCGGATGTGGCCCGCGCGCGGGAAGCGGCGGCGCTCCTGAAGGCGGGGGCCATCGACGGGCTCTCCATCGGCTACCGCACCGTGAAGGCGCAAAAGAACAGCAAGGGCCAGCGGCACTTGCACGAGCTGGAGCTGTGGGAGGTGTCGCTCGTGACCTTTCCCATGCTTCCGGATGCGCGGGTGGGCGCGAAGGGCAGTGAGCCCGTCGATGCCGTCCTGCGCGACATTGCCCGAGCATTGAACGCGGCGGGCGCGCGGCTGGCGAATACCTGAGCCAGCGGTCTCAACCACCCGAAAGGATCACTGATGACACCTGAGACGAAGGCTCAGGCCGGGGAAGATCTGTCTCCGGCTTTGGCCGTGAAGCAAGCGCTCGCGGGCTTCATGGGCGATCTGGAGGCATTCCAGAGCGACATTCAATCCAAACTCGACAAGCAGGAAGAAAAGCTGACCATGCTCACGAAGACCAAACTCACCCGCCCGGCGCTCTCTGCCGCGCCCGTGGAAGCCCCGCACCAGAAGGCGTTCAACGCCTATCTGCGCACCGGTGACGATGACGGCCTGCGCGGCCTGGAGATGGAAGAGAAGGCGCTCGCCGTGTCCGGCGACGGCGGCTATCTCGTCGATCCCCAGACGGCGGATGTCGTGCGCTCGGTCTTGGCCTCCACGGCCTCCATCCGCGCCATCGCCAATGTGGTGAACGTGGACGCGACATCCTATGACGTGCTCATCGACCATGGCGACATGGGCGCGGGCTGGGCCACGGAGACCTCCACCGTCACGGAGACCTCCACCCCCCAGATCGACCGCATCTCGATCCCGCTCCACGAGCTTTCGGCGCTGCCGAAGGCCTCCCAGCGGCTCCTCGACGACAGTGCCTTCGACCTCGACGGCTGGCTCGCGGGCCGCATCGCCGACAAGTTCGCCCGCGCGGAGGCCGATGCCTTCATCAACGGCGACGGCGTGGACAAGCCCCGGGGCTTTCTCACCCACACCATCGTCGACGATGGCGCCTGGGCCTGGGACGCGCTGGGCTACGTGCCCACGGGTGCGGCGGGTGACGTGACCGCGGACGCGATCATCGACGTGGTCTATGCGCTGGGCGCGCAGTACCGCGCCAACGCCACCTTCGTGATGAACTCGAAGACGGCGGCGCTCGTGCGCAAGCTCAAGGACGCCGATGGCCGCTTCCTGTGGTCGGACGGCCTCGCCGCCGGCGAGCCCGCGCGCCTCATGGGCTATCCCGTGCTCATCGCCGAGGACATGCCCGACGCCGACGACGCCAACCCCGACTGCATCGCCTTCGGCGATTTCACGGCGGGCTACACCGTGGCCGAGCGCCCCGACCTGCGCGTGCTGCGCGATCCGTTCTCGGCCAAGCCGCATGTCCTCTTCTACGCGACGAAGCGCGTGGGCGGCGACGTGAGCGACTTCGCGGCGATCAAGATCCTGAAATTCGCCGCTTCCTGAGCGGTGATCTTGGGAGGGAGGCCCCGCGGGGCCTTCCTCCGGGCGCGCCCCGGCCTGGCCGTTCCGACGGCGGGGGTGGCGCGCGCTCATCCAGTTTTTCGGGGTTTTGACAGCTAGGACGGGAGACGTTCCATGATGCTCATCGAAGAGACGAGCGTGCCCGATGCGGCACTGCCGGTGGCGGAATTCAAGGCGCATCTGCGGCTCGGCACGGGCTTCAGCGACCACGCGGTGCAGGACGCGGTGCTGACCTCCTTCCTGCGTGCGGCCATGGCGGCCATCGAGGGCCGGACGGGCAAGATCCTCCTGAGCCGCGAATTCGCCTGGTCGCTTTCGCGCTGGCGGGAGGCGGGCCGGCAGGCGCTGCCGGTGGCTCCGGTCACCGATGTGATCGAGGTCGCCGTCGCCGACGCGGCGGGGTCCGAGACGATCATCGACCCCGCCGCCTACCGGCTCGAACGCGACCACCAATCCCCGCGGCTCTGCGCCACGGGCGCCGCGCTGCCCACGATCCCGGGCGGCGGCACGGCGGAGGTGACGTTCCGCGCGGGCTACGCGGTGGCCTTCGGCGATCTGCCGGCGGACCTCGCGCAGGCGGTCTTCCTGCTCGCGGGCCACTACTACGAATACCGCGCCGATACCGGCCGGGACGGGGGCGCGATGCCCTACGGGGTCTCCGTGCTGCTCGAACGCTACAAGGCGGTCCGCGTCGGGGGGGCGTCATGGTGAAGTTGCCCATGCTCAACCGCCCGCTCGTCCTCGAGGAGCGGCTCCGCACCGCGGACGGGGCGGGCGGCTATACCGAGGCCTGGATGCCGCTCGGCACACTCTGGGCAGAGCTCAAGGCGGGCTCGGGCCGCGAGACGGGGGAGAATTTCTCCACCCGCTCCCGCGCGCCCTACCGGATCACGGTGCGCGCCGCGCCAGAAGGCGCGCCCTCCCGGCCGAAGCCCGACCAACGCTTCGTGGACGGGGCGCGCGTCTTCTCGATCCTCGCGGTCATGGAGGCGGGCACCGATGGCCGCTTTCTCACCTGCAACGCCCGCGAGGAGGTGGTGACATGAGCTTTGCGGCATCGGGCGGGCTGCAGGCGGCGGTCTACACGGCGCTCACGGGCGACGCGGCGCTCACGGGTCTCGTGGGGAGCGACATCTACGACGCGCTGCCCACGGGCACCGTGCCCGCGCTCTATGTGAGCCTCGGGCCCGAGGAGGCCTCGGACGCCTCTTCGAAGACCGGACGCGGCGCGCGCCACGACTTCAGCGTCTCGGTGGTCACGGACACCTCGGGCTTCCAGGCGGCCAAGGACGTGGCCTCGGCGATCTGCGACGTGCTCGTGGATGCCGACCTCCCCCTCGCACGGGGCAACCTCGTGGGCCTCTGGTTTCTCAAGGCCAAGGCGGCGCGGTCCGGCGACGGCGACGTGCGCCGCATCGATCTGACCTTCCGCGCGCGGATCGACGGGGTCTGACCCCGCCGCCCGCGCGCGTCTCTCACTACCCTTCCAGAATGGAGAAAGAGCCATGGCAGCTCAGAACGGCAAGGACCTGCTTCTCAAGGTCGACATGAACGGGACGGGCTCCTTCGAGACCGTGGCGGGCCTGCGCGCGACGCGCGTGAGCTTCAACACGGAATCGGTGGACGTCACGAGCGTCGAAAGCTCGGGCGGCTGGCGCGAGCTCCTGGCGGGTGCGGGCACGAAGACCGTGGCGATCACGGGGTCGGGCGTCTTCAAGGACGACGCCACCGATGCGCGCATGCGCGAGATCTTCTTTGCCGGCGAAAACCCCGGGTTCCAGATCATCGTGCCCGATTTCGGCACCGTGGAGGGCCCGTTCCAGGTGACGGCGCTCGAATATGCGGGCTCCCATGACGGGGAGGCGACCTACGAGCTCTCCCTCGCCTCGGCGGGCGTCATCGGCTTCACGGCGCTCTGAGCATGGCCAATCCCCTGGCAGGTGAAGTGGCGCTCGTCCTGGATGGCGAGCGCCGCGTGCTCAAGCTCACGCTGGGCGCGCTGGCCGAGCTCGAGGAGGCGCTGGGCGACGAGAGCCTCATCGCGCTCATCGAGCGGTTCGAGGGCGGCGGCTACCGGGCGCGCGATGTGCTGGTGCTCGTCGTCGCAGGCCTGCGCGGAGGCGGCTGGCAGGGCTCCGAGCGCGACCTCATGGGCGCCGAGATCGAAGGCGGCATCCGCGAGGCGGCACGGGTGGCGGCGCGGCTTCTCGTCCTCGCCTTCACGCCGGTGGGCGCATGACGAGCGCGCTCGACTGGCCCGCGCTCTGCCGGCTGGGCATCGCGGAAATGCGGCTCAAGCCCTGCGAGTTTTGGGCGCTCACGCCCGCGGAGCTCGCCCTCATGGCGGGCGCGTCGGGCGCGCGGCAACGGCTCGGCAAGGCGGATCTCGGCGCGCTCATGGCGCGCTTCCCGGACGCGGCCAAAGACAGTGGAAAGGAGCCCGAGGATGATTGATTTCGACGGTATCGACGGGTTCGACGACGAGCTCGGCCAGCTCACCGGCAGCGTGGAGGAGGCGCGGGCCGTGACCCAGAGCTTCACCCACGAGATCGACCGCGTGAAGCTCTCGCTCGCCTCGGTGAACACGGATGTGGCCACTTTCGAAAAGGGGCTCTCCAAGGGGCTGAAGCGGGCCTTCGACGGGGTCGTCTTCAAGGGCATGGAGCTCTCGGAGGCCATGGGCGTCCTGGGCGAGAGCCTCTCGCGGACGGTCTACAAGGCCGCGCTCGATCCCGTGGCGGACGGCTTTGCGAGCACCATCGCCAGCGGGCTCGGCGGGCTCTTCGGGGCCTCCCCCTTCGGCCAGGGCGCGGCGTTCTCCAGCGGGCGCGTGACGCCCTTTGCCCGGGGCGGGGTGGTGGCGCAGGCCACGGCCTTTCCCATGCGGGGCGGCACGGGGCTCATGGGCGAGGCGGGACCCGAGGCGATCATGCCGCTCGCCCGCGGCGCCGACGGGCGGCTCGGCGTGCGCAGCGCCGGCGGCGGCGCGGCGGCCAACATCACCATCAACGTCACCACGCCCGATGTGGCGGGCTTCCAGAAAAGCCAGGGCCAGATCGCGGCGCACGTGAACCGCGCGCTCGCTCGCGGCCAGCGCAACGCCTGAGGGAGGACCCCATGTTTCACGAAGTGAGATTTCCCGCCACGCTGAGCTTCGGCTCCGTGGGCGGGCCCGAGCGGCGCACGGAGATCGTGACGCTCGCCAATGGCTACGAGGAGCGCAACACTCCCTGGGCCCATTCGCGCCGCCGCTACGACGCGGGCGTGGCCATGCGCTCCCTCGACGATGTGGAGGAGCTCATCGCCTTCTTCGAGGCCCGCGGCGGGCAGTTGAACGGCTTCCGCTGGAAGGACTGGTCCGACTACCGCTCCGTGGCCTCCGACCGCCAGGTGGCCTTCGACGACCAGGTGATCGGGGAGGGCGACGGCGTCGCCACCGACTACCAGCTCGTGAAGGTCTACCGCTCGGGCCAGGAACTCTATGCTCGCCCGATCCGGAAGCCCGTGGCGGGCACGGTGCGGATCGGCGTGGGCGATGTCGAAAAGCTGGACACGATCGATTACACCGTCGATCCCAACACCGGCATCGTCAGCTTCCTCGAGGCGCCCGATGAGGGCGCGGAGGTGACGGCGGGCTACGAATTCGACGTGCCCGTGCGTTTCGACACGCCGAGCATCCAGACCTCCGTCGCGGCCTTCCGCGCGGGCGACGCGCCCAGCGTGCCGGTGGTGGAGATCCGGGTATGAGCGCCGAGGCGCTGAAGGCGCATCTCGCCGCGGGCGACACCACCGTGGCGCGCGCCTGGCTCCTCGAGCGGCGCGACGGGATCCGCTTCGGTTTCACCGATCACGACCTGCCGCTCGTCTTCGAGGGGATCAGCTTCGACGCGCAAGGCGGCCTCACGGCGGCGGCGCTCACCCAGACCTCGGGCCTCTCGATCGACAACACCGAGGCGCTCGGCGCACTCAGCGATGCCCGCATCACCGAGGCCGACATCAATGCCGGGCTCTATGACGGCGCGTGGGTGACGGCGTGGCTCGTGAACTGGGCCGATGTGAGCGCGCGCAAGGTGCTCTTCCGCGGCCAGGTGGGGGAGGTGCGCCGGGGCGACGGCGCCTTCACCGCCGAGCTGCGCGGCCTCACGGAGCTTTTGAACGCGCCCCAGGGGCGTACATACCTTCGGACCTGTCCAGATCTGGGGCTCCACGGCTTCGATTTCTCGCAGCCGGGCTATGCCACCGAGGTGCCCGTCGAAGAGATCGAGGATCGCCGCCTCCTGCGCTTTGCCGCGTTGCCGGGATTTGATCCCGACTGGTTCGAGCGGGGGCGTCTCGAGGTCCTGTCGGGCGCGGCCCAGGGGCTATCGGGTGCGATCAAGTGGGACCGGCTGACGGATGCGGGCCGCGAGATCGAACTCTGGATGTCGATCCGGGGCGATCTCCGGCCAGGCGATGTCGTCCGCCTGGAGGCGGGCTCCGACGGGACGCTGGAGACGGCGAAGCTCAAATTCGACAACGTCGTCAATTTCCGCGGCTTCCCCTTCATCCCGGGCGATGATTGGCTCGCCGCCATCCCGCGCCGGGGCGGCTCGAACGGCGGCGGGGCGCTCGAGTGACGCGGGACCGGATTGTCCACGCGGCCCGGCTCTGGATCGGCACGCCCTATCACCATCAGGCGAGCCTGCGTGGCGTGGGCGCCGATTGCCTGGGCCTCGTCCGCGGGGTCTGGCGCGACGTCTGTGGGGCGGAGCCCGGGGCGATCCCGCCCTACAGCCCCGACTGGTCCGAGGCGGCGCGCGAAGAGCGCCTCTGGGAGGCCGCGCGCGCGCATCTCGTGGAGGTGGACCGCCCGCCAACCGCGGGCGACGTCGTCCTCTTCCGCATGCGCCGCGGCATGGTGGCCAAGCATCTGGGCATCGTCACATCCCGGATGATCGGCGGCTCCTTCGTCCATGCCTACCAGGGCCATGGCGTGATCGAGAGCCCGCTGAGCGATCCCTGGCGGCGGCGCGCCGTCTCCTTCTTTGAATTTCCCGAATGCGAGGCCTGAGCGATGGCGACACTCCTTCTTTCCGCGGCCGGAGCGGCCCTGGGCGGTTCCGTGGGGGGCTCGCTCCTCGGGGCGTCGTCGGTGGCGATCGGGCGCCTCGTGGGGGCCACGATCGGACGCTCCATCGACCAGAACCTGCTCGGCCAGGGGGCCACGGCGGTGGAGACCGGCAAAGTCGACCGGTTCCGCCTCACCGGTGCGTCAGAGGGCTCGGCCATGGCCCAGCTCTACGGGCGCATGCGCTTGGGCGGGCAGGTCATCTGGGCCACCGAGTTCCTCGAACGCTCGAGCACCAGCGGCGGGGGCGGCGGCAAGGGCTCCCGCTCCCAGCCCAAGACGACCACCTTCAGCTACTCGGTATCGCTGGCCATCGCGCTCTGCGAGGGTGAGATTTCGCGCGTTGGCCGCGTCTGGGCAGACGGCGAGGAGGTCGCGCCTGAGAGCTTGAACATGCGGGTCTATCCCGGCTCCTTCACGCAATTGCCGGACCCCAAGATCTCCGCGGTGCAAGGCGCGGAAAACACGCCCGCCTTCCGCGGAACGGCCTATGTCGTCATGGAGGATCTCGACCTCGCGCAGTTCGGCAACCGGGTGCCGCAATTCTCCTTCGAGGTGGTGCGCCCCGCCCAGGACGGAAGCGTGGACGCGCCGGAGGATATGGGCGACGCGGTGCGCGCGGTGGCCATGATGCCGGGCTCGGGTGAGTATGCCCTGGCCACGACGCCGGTCGTCTACGATGCGGGCTACGGGCTCACGGCGTTCGCCAACGTCAACACCGCCTCATCGCTCACGGATTTCTCGGTGTCGCTCCAGACGCTTCAGGACGAGCTGCCCAATTGCGGGTCCACGTCGCTCATCGTCTCCTGGTTCGGGGACGATCTCCGCTGCGGGTCCTGCACGCTCACGCCGCGCGTGGAGCGCCGCGAGGACGAGCCCGCGGACATGCCCTGGCAGGTGGCGGGCGAGACGCGCGCCACTGCCGAGACCGTGCCGCTCGACGATGGCGGGCGGCCGGTCTATGGCGGCACACCCACCGACCAGTCCGTGGTGGAGGCGATCATGGCCACGCGGGACGCGGGCCTCGAGGTGATGTTCTACCCGTTCATCCTCATGACGCAGGCGGAGGGCAACACGCTGCCCGATCCCTATGACGGTGCCGCGGGACAGCCCGCCCTTCCGTGGCGGGGGCGCATCACGACCTCCCTCGCGCCCGGCATGGTGGGAAGCCCGGACGGCACCGCCGTCGCGGAGGCGGAGGTGGCGGCCTTCATGGGCACCGCGCAGTCCACGGATTTCGAGGTGAGCGGCACGGCCGTGCGCTATACCGGGCCCGCCGATACCGGCTATCGCCGGTTCATCCTGCACTACGCCCACCTTTGCGCGGCAGCCGGCGGCGTGGAGGCGTTCTGCATCGGCTCCGAGATGCGCGGCCTCACCACGATCCGCGGCGCGGGCGGCAGCTTTCCCGCGGTGGCGGCGCTCATGACGCTTGCGGCGGAGTGCCGGGCGATCCTCGGCCCGGACTGCGCGATCAGCTACGCCGCCGACTGGTCGGAGTATTTCGGCTACCAGCCGCAGGACGGCTCGGGCGATGTCTACTACCACCTCGATCCGCTCTGGATGCACGAGGACATCGACTTCATCGGGATCGACAATTACATGCCGCTTTCGGACTGGCGGGACGGCGAGGATCATCTGGATGCCGGGGCGGGCGCGATCTACGACCTCGACTACCTCATGGGCAACATCGAGGGCGGGGAGGGCTACAACTTCTACTACGCCTCCGCCCAGGCCCGCGACGCCCAGATCCGCACCCCCATAACCGACGGCGCCCATGGCGAGCCTTGGGTCTATCGCTACAAGGACATCCGGAACTGGTGGAGCAACTACCACCACGAGCGCACCGGCGGCACGCGGGCGACGTTCCCCACGCTCTGGGAGCCGGGCGAGAAGCCCGTCCGCTTCACCGAGCTGGGATGCGCGGCCGTCGACAAGGGCACGAACCAGCCGAACAAGTTTCTCGATCCGAAATCCTCGGAATCGAGCCTGCCCCACTTCTCGAACGGGCTGCGCGATCCGCTGATCCAGCTCCAGTATCTCCGGGCCATGGCGACCTATTGGGAGAACGCGGAGAACAACCCGACCTCGGGCGCCTATGGCGGCCCGATGATCGACACGAGCCGCGCCCATGTCTGGTCCTGGGATGCGCGACCCTATCCCTATTTCCCGGCGCGCATGGATGTCTGGGCCGATGGCGAGAACCACGCCCGCGGACACTGGATCACCGGACGCGCTTCGGGCCGCTCGCTGGCGGACGTGGTGGCCGAAATCTGCACCCGCTCCGGCGTGACCGACTTCGATGTCAGCCGGCTCTTCGGGTTCGTGCGTGGCTATGTCGTCACCGATGTCTCCGATGCGCGCGCGGCGCTGCAGCCGCTCATGCTCGCCTATGGCTTTGACGCGGTGGAGCGGGGCGGCACGCTGCATTTCTTCAACCGGGATGGCCGCGCAACGCAGGCCGTGGCGGAGGATGAGCTCGTCTTCCGGGGCGGGGACGAGCCGGTGCTGCGCCGCGACCGCTCCGCCGCCTCCGAGGTGACGGGGCGGGTGCAGGTCACCTTCGTCGATGCGGACGGGGATTTCGAGACCGCGGCGGCGGAGGCCGTCTTCCCGGGAGAGGACCTTCATACCGTCACGAGTTCGGAGCTCTCGCTCGCGCTGACCCGGTCCGAGGGGCGCGTCATCGCCGAGCGCTGGCTGGCGGAGACGAAGCTCGCGCGCGATGCCGCCGAATTCGTGCTGCCGCCCTCGCTGTCGCATCTGGGCGCAGGTGACGTCGTGGCGCTGCCCGAAGAGGGGGGCGTCGGGCATTTCCGCATCGACCGGGTGGAGGACACCGAGGCGCGGCTCGTCGATGCCGTGCGCGTGGAGGCCGGCGTCTACGACCGGCCCGCCGATCTGGAGGCCGAGGTGGTCGTCTCGAAATTCGTGCCGCCGCTGCCGGTCTTTGCCAGTTACATGGACCTGCCGCTCATCACCGGAGACGAGCCGCCCCATGCCCCGCGGCTCGCCGCCACGGCGGCCGACTGGCCGGGGGTGGCGGCGCTCTATGCCTCGCCCACTGGGGAGGATTTCGCGCTCCTCGATCTGATCAGCATGCCCGCCACCTTGGGTGAGGTTCTCGAGGACGTGCCCGCGGGGCCCATCGCCGTCACCGACCGCGCCACGACGATCCGCGTGCGGCTCACGCGCGGCGCGCTCGGCAGCCTCACGGAGGCGGCGCTCCTGGCGGGCGGCAATCTCGCGGCGATCGGTGACGGCACGCCCGATGCTTGGGAGATCCTCCAGTTCCGCGAGGCGCGCCTGGTGGGCGAGCGGACCTACGACCTCACGCTGCTGCTGCGCGGGCAGCTGGGGAGCGACGCGCTCATGCCGCCGGTCTGGCCCGCGGGCTCGGTCTTCGTGCTGCTCGACGCTGCCGTGGGGCTGCTCGATCTTCCGAGCAGCAGTCGCAATGTCTCGCAGACCTACCGGATCGGGCCGTCGGGGCGGCCTTTCGATGATCCGAGCTACCGGGAGGCCACGCTCGCCTTCCGCGGCAACGGCCTGAGACCCTACGCCCCCGTGCATCTGAGGGCTGCCCGAAAGGCGGACGGATCGCTCGCCGCCACCTGGATCCGGCGGTCGCGCGTGGACGGCGATATCTGGGATGGCGGGGACGTGCCGCTGGGCGAGGCGCGCGAGCTCTACGCCGTGCGGCTCCTGGCCGACGGTGCGCTCGTGGCCGAGGAGGTGACGATCGCGCCGCAATGGACGTGGCCCGCCGCAGACGTGCCTGCGGGCAGCCTCACCCTCGAAGTGGCTCAGATTTCGGAGAAGTACGGCCCCGGTCCGAGCGCGGTCACCGTCGTGGCGTGAGCGCCTCCGTTTAAGTTTGCGTGAGAGTGACTACCTTGTGTAGTCACGGCGCAAACGAGGGAGGCCGAGATGGCTGTCACGGACCAAAAGCTGAGCACGTTCGATCCGGTCTGGGCCCGCGTCTGCGAGGACGGCCACGGGGCGATCCGGGAGGAGCCGATCCTCGGCGGGCTCATCCATTCGTCGATCCTGCACCATGACACGCTCGAGCATGCCTTGGCCTATCGCATCTCGCTGAAGCTCTCTTCCGCTGAGATGTCCGAACAGATCCTGCGTGAGATCGTGGACGAGGCCTTCGCGGCCTCCGAGGAGCTCGGCATGTCCGCGCGGGCCGACCTCGTCGCCGTGTACGAGCGCGATCCCGCCTGCCACCGGATGATCCAGCCGGTGCTTTATTTCAAGGGGTTCCAGGCGATCCAGGCCTATCGCGTGGCGCACTGGCTCTGGCAGTCCGGGCGCAAGGACCTGGCGTATTTCGTGCAGGCGCGTGTCTCGGAGGTCTTTGGCGTCGACATCCATCCCGGCGCGCGCATCGGGAAGGGGATCATGATCGACCATGCCCATTCCATCGTCATCGGCGAGACGGCGGTGGTGGGCGACAACGTCTCCATGCTGCATTCGGTGACGCTCGGCGGGACGGGCAAGGAAGACGACGACCGGCACCCCAAGATCCGCGACGGCGTGCTGATCGGGGCGGGGGCAAAGGTGCTCGGCAATATCGAGATCGGCCATTGCAGCCGGATCGCGGCGGGCTCCGTCGTGCTCGACCCTGTGCCGCCCTGCAAGACGGTGGCAGGCGTTCCCGCGCGTATCGTGGGGGAGGCGGGCTGCGACCAGCCCTCCCAGCTCATGGATCATCTCCTGAGCGTGTCGGCGGGGCCGGACGCCTGAGCGCCCGGCCACCCGGTCCCTAGGCCAGCATCGTCATCGGGTTCTCGAGGTTGTCCACGATGTGCTGGAGAAGCTCTGCGCCGAGCGCGCCGTCAATCACCCGGTGATCCACGGAGAGCGTGACCGACATCACCGTCGCCACGCCGAGTTCTCCATTATCTCCCACCACGGGCTGCTTCTTGCCCGCGCCGACCGCGAGGATCGCGCCGTGGGGCGGGTTTATGACGGCGTCGAAATTGTCGATGCCGAACATGCCAAGATTGGAGATCGCGAAGGAGCCGCCGACATATTCATGCGGCTTGAGCTTGCCGTCCCGCGCGCGGCTCGCGAGGTCCTTCATCTGCGCCGAGAGCGCCGAGAGCGACCGCTGATCGGCGTCCTGCAGGACCGGCGTGAAGAGCCCGCCGTCCACGGCTACCGCCACCGCGACATCCGAAGGCTTCAGCTTGATGATCCGGTCCCCGGCCCAGACGGCATTGGCATCGGGCACCGCCTGAAGCGCGAGTGCGCAGGCTTTGATGATGAAATCATTTACCGAAAGCTTCACCCCGCGCGACTCCAGCTGCTTGTTGAGCTGGCTGCGGAACTTCAGGAGCGCGTCGAGCTTGATGTCGCGGCGCAGGTAGAAATGCGGGATCGTCTGCTTCGCCTCGGTGAGGCGGCTCGCGACCGTCTTCCGCATCCCGTTGAGGGCGACTTCCTCGGTCTCGCGACCCTCGAGCATCTTGCGGACCTGGTCGACATTCGGGCCTGTTGGCATCTCACCAGCGGGTGCGGCAGCCTTCGGGGCCTCCTTGGGCGCGTCAGCCGCAGCCGGGGCGGTCGCAGGTGCTGTCTCCGCATTCTCCACGTCCGCCTTCACGATCCGTCCATGCGGCCCGGACCCCTTGATCGCGCTCAGATCGAGGCCCTTATCCTTCGCGATCCGCCGCGCGAGAGGCGAAGCGAAGATGCGGTCCCCGCCCGAGGCCACGGGCGACGGCGCAGGCGCGGCGGCCACCGGCGAGGTCGTGCTGCCATCTGTTGCTGGCTCGCTTACGGCCTGTACGTCTTCGGATGTGGGCGCGTCGGAGGCAGGCCGCACAGGCGTGCTCGCTCCTGCCGCGTCGGGCACGTCCTCGCCGTCCTCCACAAGGATCGCAATGGGCGCGTTGACTTTCACGCCCTCGGTTCCCTCGGCGATCAGGATTTTCCCCATCACGCCCTCATCGACGGCCTCGAATTCCATGGTGGCCTTGTCGGTCTCGATTTCCGCGAGCAAGTCGCCGGAGGAGATCGTGTCACCCTCCTTCACGAGCCATTTCGCGAGCGTGCCTTCCTCCATCGTCGGCGAGAGGGCGGGCATCAGGATTTCGGTTGCCATTCTGGGCTCTCCCTTACTGCACGGTGCCGCCCTGGAGCGGCTGCGTGGGGGCGTTGGCTTCGGCGTTGAAGATGTTGGCGATCTGGTGGAACGCCTCCTCTTCGCTGCCGTCAAACGAGGTCTGGGCGAGGGCGCGCGCCATGTGGCGCCCGATATCGGCGAGCATCACGCCCGCCTCGCCCGGATTGACGAGCTGCGCGGGATCGAGGTGAACGCTCACCGTCTCCTGCGCGTTCTCCACGCGGAGCGCGATGAGCATCGGGTTCTCGATGCTCACCGCCTCTTCTTTCTTCTTCCAGAACATACGCGGCCCCTTAGCGGTAGGTGACCTGGCGCACGGCCTCGAGCACCTCTGCGGTGCTGGTGAGCGCGTGCTTTTCCAGATTGGCCGCGTAGGGCATGGGCACGTCCTTGCCCGTGCAGTTGATGACCGGCGCGTCGAGGTAGTCGAAGGCGTGGGTCATGATGTAGGCGCTGAGGTGATTGCCCATCGACGCCACGGGGAAGCCTTCTTCCACGGTCACCACGCGGTTCGTTTTCTGCACGGAGGCGATGATCGCTCCGTAATCGATGGGACGCAGCGTGCGCAGGTCGAGGACCTCCACGCTCACGCCCTCTTCGGCAAGCTTGTCAGCGGCTTCGAGCGCGTACCTCATCCCGATGCCGAAGCTGATGATGGTCACGTCCGTGCCCTCGCGCCAGATGCGCGCCTTCCCGAACGGGATGGTGAAATCATCCATCACCGGCACGTCGAAGGACTGCCCGTAGAGGATCTCGTTTTCGAGGAAGATCACCGGGTTCGGGTCCCGGATGGCCGTCTTCAGGAGGCCCTTGGCATCCATGGCGGAGTAGGGCTGCACCACCTTGAGGCCGGGGACGGACGAATACCACGCCGCGTAATCCTGGCTGTGTTGCGCCGCCACGCGGGCGGCCGCGCCGTTCGGGCCGCGGAACACCATGGGCGCGCCCATCTGCCCGCCCGACATGTAAAGCGTCTTCGCCGCGGAGTTGATGATCTGGTCGATCGCCTGCATGGCGAAGTTGAACGTCATGAACTCCACGATGGGCCGCAGCCCACCGAAGGCCGCGCCCACCGCGATCCCGGCAAAGCCGTGCTCGGTGATCGGCGTGTCGATGACCCGCTTCGACCCGAACTCGTCGAGCATGCCCTGGGACACCTTGTAGGCGCCCTGGTACTCGGCGACTTCCTCCCCCATCAGGTAGACGGCGTCGTCGCGGCGCATCTCCTCCGACATGGCGTCGCGGAGCGCTTCTCGCACGGTCTGTGCTTTAAACTCCGTGCCCTCGGGGACGTCGGGCTGCACCGCTTTCGATGCCACCGGCATGGCCGGCGTCGCTTCAGCGACTTTGCCTTCGCGACCGTTGAGCGCGCGCGGAGCAGGGGCGGTTTCTTCCTTGGGGGCCTCCACCTCGGCGGCGGAGGCATCCTCACCGTCCTCGAGCAGCACCGCGATGGGCGCGTTCACTTTCACGCCTTCCGTTCCCTCGGACACGATAATCTTTCCCATCACGCCTTCATCGACGGCTTCGAATTCCATGGTCGCCTTGTCGGTTTCGATTTCGGCGAGGATCATGCCGGATTCGATTGCATCGCCTTCTTTCACCAGCCACTTGGCCAGAGTGCCCTCCTCCATCGTGGGGGAGAGGGCGGGCATCAGGATTTCAGTCGCCATTATGCCATCTCCTGCGGCGCTTCTTCTGCGTAGATGTCGGTCCAGAGCTCTTCGAGCGCGGGCTCGGGGCTCTCCTTGGAGAACTCGGCGGCGTCGTTCACGACACCCTTGATCTCCTTGTCGATGGCCTTGAGGTCGTCCTCGCTGGCATGCTTGCCCGTCAGGAGCATCTGGCGGACGCTCTCGATCGGGTCGCGCTCGTCGCGCATCTTCTGCACCTCGTCGCGCGTCCGGTACTTCGCGGGGTCGGACATGGAATGCCCGCGGTAGCGGTAGGTCATGACCTCCAGGATATACGGGCCCTTGCCCGCACGGCAGTGCGCGATGGCCTTCTCGCCCGCTTCCTTCACCGCGAGCACGTCCATGCCGTCCACCGCTTCGCCCTCGATCCCGTAGGCCGCGCCACGCTCCCAGAGTGAGGGCGACTTGGTGGAGCGCTTCACGCTCGTGCCCATGGCGTACTGGTTGTTTTCGATGACGAAGATGACGGGCAGGTCCCAGAGCTCGGCCATGTTGTAGGTCTCGTAGACTTGGCCCTGGTTCGCGGCGCCGTCGCCGAAATAGGCGAAGGTGACGCGGTCGTTGCCCTTGTATTTGTCGGAGAAGGCGAGCCCTGCGCCGATGGGCACCTGTGCTGCGACGATGCCGTGACCGCCGTAGAAGTGCTTCTCCTTGGAGAACATGTGCATCGAGCCGCCCTTGCCCTTGGAGTAGCCGCCCTCGCGGCCCGTGAGCTCGGCCATGACGCCCTTGGGGTCCATGCCGCAGGCGAGCATGTGCCCGTGGTCGCGGTAGGAGGTGACGCGCTTGTCGCCCTCATCGGCAGCGGCCTCGAGGCCGACCACCACGGCTTCCTGCCCGATATAGAGGTGACAGAAGCCCCCGATGAGGCCCATCCCGTAGAGCTGACCGGCCTTCTCCTCGAAGCGGCGGATCAGAAGCATCTCGCGGTAATGGTTGAGCAATTCGTCCTTCGAGACGTTGGCGCCCTTCTTGGCTGCAGCGGTCTTGCGCGTGGCCATCGGCTCCTCCCAAATGGTTTAACGTTAAACTACCCCGTACCCGATTCACGACGCAGCGTTAACCCACGACATGTTGGACGCCGCAATGCACCGGCTGCATGGCTCGGATGTCGGATTTCGGGGGGATGAGCGGCGAATGCCCTATTCGACGACCACCTCGTCGGCGCGGATGAGGCCCAGAACATCGCGGGCCTGTTCGTCGAGAAGATCGAGGTCAAGGTACGTATCGGACAGCCTTTTGGTCTTGTTCTCTAGAACGGCGATCTCGGCGGAGAGTTCCGCGAATTCGTCGCCGAGCATGCGCGCCTCCGCGTCCACCTCCGCGCGTTTCAAGAGACCGAAATCCCCTTGCACCGCGGCGAAGGTGAAATAGGCGCTGAGTGCGATACACGCCGTCAGGTAAGCCAGCGCGCCGAGCGCTGGGGTCGTGCGAGATGGGGTCATGGCTGCCTCATGGGCCTCTTTCGGGCCGTTTCGCACACCATGCCACAGGTGATTCGCCCTGTGAATCCCCTTTTCCCGCGGGCCACGCTTCCCCTCAGTCATGGGGCGGTCGTCAGGCTATGGAGGCCCGGTAGATCGAATCGATCGTGTCACCGATCGTGGCGTTGAAGTCGTCGTCGCTCTGCTGCGCGCTCAGGCCTTCGGTGAGCGCGCGGGAAAAGCTCGCGATCATGCCGGCGTTCTTCGACAGCCGCGCATTGGCCTCGTCCCGCGAATACCCGCCCGACAGCGCCACGACGCTCATGACCTTGTCATGGGCGATGAGCGGCGCGTAGTGGCCCGGTGTCTCGGGCAGCGTGAGCTTGAGCATGATCTCCTGCGGTTCGTGGTCGAGACGGGCGAGGATCGCCGCGCGCAGCATCTCCTCGGCTTCGGCCTTGTCGGGGATGGAGATCGTGATCTCCGGCTCCAGGATCGGAACGAGGCCGTGCGCGGCGATCTGCGCGCCGAAGGCGAATTGCTGCTCCACGATGGCGGCGATGCCCGCCTCGTTGGCCGCGTTGATGACCGAGCGCATCTTCGTTCCGAAGACACCCTTCTCCACCGCGCGCTTGCAGAGATCGTCGAGGTCGGGGATCGGTTTCATCAACTGCACGCCGTCCGCTTCGGCCTCCAGACCCTTGTCCACCTTGAGGAACGGAACCACGCCCTGGTCTTCCCAGAGATAGGCCGCGCTGTCCTTGCCGTTCATCTGACGGTCCATGGTCTTCTCGAAAAGGATGGCGCCCACGACCTTCTCCCCGTTGAAGGCCGGCGCCTCCACGATGCGCGTCCGCATCTGGTGGATGAGATCGAACATCTCCTCATCGCCGTCGAACGCATCCTCCTCGATCCCGTAGAGCTTCAGCGCCTTCGGCGTGGAGCCTCCCGATTGGTCGAGCGCGGCGATGAAGCCTTGTCCGGCACGGATTTTGGCGGCTTGGGTCTCGTTCGGCATGTCGGTCTCCTTGGCAGTCAAGGGCGGGGTACGCGCCCGCGCTGCGGGTTTCAATCATGGGTGCGCTAACGGCCCCTCCTGCGGGGCCTCAGCCGAGCGCGGCCACGCCCGGCAGCGTCTTGCCTTCCATCCATTCGAGGAATGCGCCGCCCGCCGTGGAGACGTAGCTGAACCGCGTCGCCGCGCCCGCCTGGTTGAGCGCGGCCACGGTGTCCCCGCCGCCCGCGACGGAGGTGAGCTTGCCCATTGCGGTGAGCGTTGCAGCGGCCTCGGCGGCGGCATTGGTGGCCGCGTCGAACGGCGCGATCTCGAAGGCGCCGAGCGGCCCGTTCCAGATGAGCGTCTTGGCCGAACCGAAGACCTCGCCCAGCTTGGCGACCGTCTCTGGCCCGGCATCGAGGATCATGGCGTCGTCGGGGCAGCCCTCCACCGGCAGCGTCTCATGCGCCGCGCCCGCCGCGAAGTCACGGGCAACGACGATGTCGCTGGGCAAATGGATCGTACAGCCCGCCGCCGAAGCTTTCTCCATGATCTCCCGCGCCGTGGGCGCCATGTCGTGCTCGGCCAGGCTCTTGCCCACGCCCACGCCCTGCGCGGCGAGGAAGGTGTTGGCCATGCCGCCGCCGATCACGAGGTGATCGACCCGGCCCACGAGGTTGCCCAGCAGATCGAGCTTCGTGGAGACCTTCGCCCCACCCACCACGGCCACCACCGGGCGCTCCGGGCTGCCGAGGGCCGCCTCCAGCGCCTTGAGCTCGGCCTCCATGAGCCGCCCCGCGCAGGAGGGCAGGTGATGCGCCACGCCCTCTGTGGAGGCATGGGCGCGATGGGCGGCGGAGAAGGCATCGTTGCAGTAGATGTCGCCCAGGGAGGCGAGGAACTGCGCCATGCGCGGGTCGTTGGCCTCCTCCATGTCCGCAAAGCGCGTGTTCTCCACGAGGATCACCCGGCCCGTATTGGCGTCGAGGAAGTCCCGGCTGGGCCGTTCTACGAAGAGCACCTCCTCCCCGAGGGCCGCGGTGAGAGCGGGTACGAGCTGGCGCAGGGACAATGTGGGATCGGGCTTGCCTTTGGGCCGCCCGAAATGCGCCAGAAGCACCGGCGTGCCCCCCTGCGCGAGGATATGGCGCACCGTCGGCACGATCCGTTCGATGCGCGTGGCATCCGTCACCACGCCGTCCTGCATGGGCACGTTGATGTCCACGCGGGTCAGGACGATCTTTCCCCCCAACTCCATCTCGTCGAGCGTTTTCCAGGCCATGGTGCGTCCTCCCTTTCGGGAGTGTTAGCAGACCATCCCGGCGAAAACATCAAGGACCCTTTCCCTCCCCCGGTGCACGCCCTAGGGTCCGCGCCGACAAAGACAGGAGAGCCAGATGGCCGAGATCAAAGACCCCGAGAACACGATCCTCATGGAGCTGAAGGGCGGCACCGTCACCATCGCGCTCCTGCCCGATGTGGCGCCGGAGCATGTGGCCCGGATGAAGGAGCTCGCCCGCGAAGGGGCCTATGACAACGTGGCCTTCCACCGCGTGATCGACGGCTTCATGGCGCAGACGGGCGACGTGGCCAACGGCAACATGGAGCAGGATTTCAACATCCGCATGGCGGGCACCGGCGGCTCCGACAAGCCCGATCTGCCGGCCGAATTCTCCAAGGTGCCCCATGCACGCGGGTCGCTCGGCGCCGCGCGGAGCCAGAACCCCAACTCCGCCAACTCGCAGTTCTTCATCAACTTCAAGGACAACGATTTCCTCAACGGGCAATACACAGTCTACGGCCAGGTCATCGAGGGTATGGAGCATGTGGACGCCATCGCCCGGGGCGAACCGCCGATGAACCCCGACCGGATGATTTCCGTGAAGGTGGCCGCCGATGCGTAGCCTGGCATTCACGCTCGGCCTCGGCCTCCTCGCCGCGCCCGCCGCCGCCACGGGGATCGAGATCGACGTCGAGGGCGCCTTCACCCAGGGCACGATCACGATCGATCTCTTCGAAGAGGTCGCGCCCAACCATGTGGCCCAGATCACCGCGCTGGCCGAGCAGGGGTTCTACGACGATGTCTACTTCCACCGCGTGATCGACGGCTTCATGGCGCAGACGGGCGATGGCGAGTTCGGCACTGTGGGCGGGGACCCGCGGCGCGCGGGCACCGGCGGCTCGGACCTCGACGACATAGACGCCGAGTTCTCCGACCTCCCCTTCGTGCGGGGCACTGTGGGCATGGCGCGCAGCCAGAACCCCGACAGCGCCAACAGCCAGTTCTTCATCATGTTCGCCGAGGGGGACTTCCTCAACGGCCAGTACACCGTGGTGGGAGAGGTGACGGCGGGCCTCGAGGTGCTCGACGCCATCAAGCGCGGCGATGGCTCCACGCTCCAGATCACGGGCAAACCGGACCACATGTCCGCCGTTCGGGTCACGGAGTAGCCCCGGCAGACAACACCCTTCGAAGGCCGATGCCGCCCTTCGAAGGGCGTTTGCGCTCTCGGCGGCCGAGGGGCCTCGCCGCGTCACAAGCGCGTGTGGTGGGCTAGGCTCGGCTGCGACATTCTGGCAAGCCATGGGCGACGTCCAGGGAGGGGAACCATGCGCCACGTTCTATGCTCGCTCGCGCTCGCGGGCCTGACGCTCACGCCAGCCGCGCTTCTCGCGCAAGCGCCCGCGGAGGCCGCCCCGCAATTCTGGTCCGTGGAGTGGGGCGACACCGATTTCTCCAACAACACGCTCGAGAGCTGGACGGAAGTGATGTCCGGCGGGCCGCCCAAGGATGGCATCCCCTCCATCGAGAACCCGAACTTCCAGTCCGTGGCCGAGGAGACCGAGATCGGCGACCGCGAGCCCGTCATCACCGTGGAGCTGGAGGGGGCCGTGCCGCGCGCCTATCCCATCCGCTACCTGACCTGGCATGAGATCGTGAACGACGAGGTGGCCGGCATCCCCATCGCCGTCACCTTCTGCCCGCTCTGCAATTCCGGCATCACCTTCGACCGGCGGGTGCGGGGGCAGGTCCTCGAATTCGGCGTCTCGGGCAAGCTCCGCAACTCCGACATGATCATGTATGACCGCCAGACGCAGAGCTGGTGGCAGCAGGCCGTGGGCGAGGGGATCGTGGGGGAGATGACGGGCGTCGAGCTCGCCACGCTGCCCACCTGGATGGAAAGCTGGGCGGAATTCAAGGCCCGCAACCCCGAAGGCGCCGTCATGATGGAGCCCACGGGCTTCAACCGTGCCTACGGCCAGAACCCCTACGTGAACTACGACAGCTCGCGGCGGCCCTTCCTCTACAGCGGAGAGAACCCGCCCCACGGCATCAATCCCCTCGTGCGCGTCGTGCGCGTGGGCGACCGCGCCTGGCCCCTGACGCGGCTTTCCGAGGAAGGCGAGATCGTGGAGGCGGGCGTGCGCATGACGTGGCGCGCGGGGCAGGCGTCGGCCCTCGATGCCCGCTCAATCGCCGAGAGCCGCGACGTGGGCACCGTGCGCGTCTTCGACGCCGAAACCGGCGAAAATCTGGCGCATGACGTGATGTTCGCCTTCGCCTACCACGCCTTCTGGCCGGACGGGGCGTGGATGCTCGGCTCCTAGGGACGCTTGCATTCCCGGGGCGCTCGGCTAGCACTGCGGCAGACGTCGCGAAGGAGCCCCCATGGAAATCAGAGCCAACTATCCCAGCCTCGTGGGGCAAACCGTCCTGCTCACCGGTGGCGCGTCGGGCATCGGCGCCGACATCGTCCGCGGTTTCACGCAGCAGGACGCCCGCGTGGGTTTCGTCGATTTCGACGCCGAGGGGGCCGCAGCGCGGGCCGATGAGACCGGCGCGATCTACGAGGTGGCCGACCTGCGCGATATCGCGGCGCTCAAGCGCGCCTTCGCCAACCTCATCGCGAAGCTCGGGCCGCCGAAGGTGCTCGTCAACAACGCCGCCCGCGATGACCGGCACGGGTGGGAGACGGTGACGGAGGAATACTACGACGAGCGCATCGCCGCCAATCTGCGCCACATGTTCTTTGCCACGCAGGCCTGCGCGCCCGTGATGATCGAGGCGGGGCGCGGCGGGTCCATCGTCAACATGGGCTCCAACAGCTGGTGGGAGAGCTCGGGCGGGATGCCCGTCTACACCACCTCGAAGGCCGCCGTGCACGGCATGACGCGAAGCTTCGCGCGCGATCTCGGCCCCCACCGCATCCGCGTGAACACGGTGGTGCCGGGCTGGATCATGACCGACCGGCAAAAGGAGCTTTGGGTGACGGAGGAGGCGCTGAAGGCGCATCTCGCCAACCAGTGCACGCCCGACCCGATCCAGCCTTCCGAGGTGGCAGAGATGGTGATGTTCCTCGCCTCGGACGCCGCAAGTGCCTGCACGGCGTCGAACTTCTTCGTCGAGGCCGGCAGCGTCTGACGCAACGGCGCGCTGGCTTGGGGCAGGGGCCCCGGCTAATTGACGCGCGGGTCAATTTCGGGAGGACACCATGGCAGACGCGAAAGCCACATTCGATTTCACCGGCAAGAACGTCTTCGTCGTCGGCGGCACGTCAGGGATCAATCTGGGCATCGCCGAGACCTATGCCGCCGCGGGCGCGCGCGTGGCCGTCGCCTCGCGCAAGCAGGACAAGGTCGACGCGGCCGTGGCCAAGCTCGGCGATGGCGCGCTGGGCTATGCCTACGACGTGCGCAACTACGATGACGTCGCCGCGGGTTTTGCTGCCTTCGAAGAGGCTGCGGGCAAGATCGACGTCCTCGTCTCCGGTGCTGCTGGCAACTTCCCGGCCCCAGCCGTGGGCCTTTCTCCGAACGGCTTCAAATCCGTGGTCGACATAGACCTCATCGGGACCTTCCACGTGATGCGCGCGGCCCATCAGCACCTCGCGCGGCCGTCTGCGATCATCAACATCTCCGCGCCGCAGGCGGTGCAGGCGATGCCGTTCCAGATCCATGTCTGCGCGGCCAAGGCCGGTGTCGACATGATCACCAAATGCCTCGCCATCGAATGGGGCGCGGAGGGCATCCGCGTGAACTCCGTCATCCCCGGCCCCATCGAGGGGACCGAGGGCATGGAGCGCCTCGCGCCGGGTGAGAAGATGAAAGCGGCGGTGAAGAAATCGGTGCCGATGAACCGCATGGGCACGCCCGGTGACGTGGCGGAGGTTTGCCTTTTCCTCGGGTCTGATGCCGGTCGTTACGTCTCCGGCTCCATCATCGGGGCCGATGGCGGCTGGTCCATCGCCGGCGCGCGCATCGACCAACTCATGGGCATGTAAGCTGATTTTCTCTCCCATGGGCTGAATTTCGCCCAGCCTCGCAACCTCGGGTTTTCCTTACTTCCACGTCAAGCGCCGCGCGGGCATCCTTCCTGCGCGGCGCTTTTTTATGCCGCGACCACTTTTTGACGAACTCATTTCTGGAGAAAAGCCATGCCCAAGGACCGCATCGAGTCCGCCTACCGGGTGCGTGTGGAGGCCGCCAGCGCGGCCAAGAACCGCCACCACCCCGACCACAAAGCAAACACCGATGAGCAACGCTATGCCTCTGCCCATTATGCGATGTCTTTCACGAAAGGTCTGGAGCACGACGCCACGACCGGCCTCGTCACCGACCCCGCCCATTTCGACGCCTTCCGGAACTGCATCGACGAAGGCTGGGCGGAACCCTTTACCTCCCGCGTCCCCGTTCCCACTGACCCCGATTGCGGGCGGCGGAAATGGGAAGCGCCCACCGCGGGCGTTGCCTTTGACCTGCAAGGGCCCGACGCCCAGGCGGTGACCATGGCGCCCGCGCCGGCGCTCTGTTCCGACGAGCTGGCCTTCGAGATGGCCGAGGTCTACGAGCTGGCGCTCTTGCGCGACGTGCCCTTCACGAGCTTCGATACCGGCGGCGGCGCGGATGCTGACAAGATCAACGCCTCCGTGCTGCGCCTGAATGCCATGGATTACGTGACCGGAGGTTTCCCGGGCCGTCCGCGCGCCACCGAAAATGGACAGCTCACCCGCCAGACGGTCTTTCGCGGGTCGAGCCCGGGATGTGAGGTGGGCCCTTACCTGTCGCAATTCATGGTGATGGGGAACGACACCCTCGCCGGTACCGCCGTGGCCGACGGGTTCGTCTCCTACGGCGCGCAGCGCATCGACCAGCGCGTGCCGGTGGCCGTGCCCGGACAGGACCACATGCAGCTTTGGGACGACTACCTCGCCGTGCAGCAGGGCTTTGACGTGAACGCGGCGGGCAAGGGCAAGAACATCGAGCCCTGCTCGGCCGGACAGAACTTCGAGGCCGCGACACGCTTCATCTGCACGCCGCGGGATCTTGCGACCTATGTCCATTACGACGCGCTCTATCAGGCCTACCTCAATGCCACGCTGATCCTCCTGGGTCACGGCGCGCCGTTCGACACGGGCTTTGCAAAGCTTTCGGGCATGCGCGACATGTTCAACCCGCTCATGGCCACACGGGTGCCGCAGAATGCCGGGGGCTTCGCGCTCTATGGCGGGCCGCACATCCTGACGCTGGTGACCGAGGTGGCGACCCGCGCGCTAAAGGCCGTGCGCTACCAGAAGTTCAACAATCACTTGCGGTTGCGGCCCGAAGCTCTCGCCGGCCGTGTGCACCGCGCGGGGGAGATCGACGCGCTCTTCCCGTCGACCTGCGGGGCGTTCGGGAAGCTGCACGGGCAGATGAAGGACACCGTGCACGCGGTCAAAGCCTTCAACGAGGAGAGCTGCGGCGAGAACACCGCGCTCCTGCCCATGGCCTTCGCCGAGGGCTCGCCCATGCACCCGACCTACGGCGCGGGGCACGCCACGGTGGCGGGGGCCTGCACGACCATAGTGAAGGCGTTCTTCGACACCGGCGCAGTGCTCGGCACGAAGCGCACGGACGATCCCTGCAGCGCGGGCCGCATCGGCTTCTTCCACGACATCGAGCAGGCGCTCTACTACCAGCCGGTGGACAAGGGCGCGTCGCTCGACGCCTGCGAGGCCGAGTGCCCGCTGACCCTGGAAGGGGAACTCAACAAGCTCGCCGCCAACATCTCCATCGGGCGCAACATGGCCGGGGTGCATTACTTCTCCGACTACTACGACAGCCTGCGGATGGGCGAGGAGATCGCCATCGGCATGCTCGAGGAGCAGGCGCTCTGCTACCCGACGGACGAATTCGTCCTCTCCGTGCCCACCTTCGACGGGGATCTCGTGCGCATCGGCGCGCGCTAGGCCGCAGGGCCTCCGACCCACCGCGCGCGTCCTTAACGATCGGGGCGCGCGCGGTTTTTCTGAATTCTGGCGGGGGGCACATCCCGTACACAACCCGTACACAACCCGTATGCACAGCCTCCCGCCCGTCACGGCGCGCCGGAATGGTTAACGCGCGCTCAAAGCGGGCGGTTTTGCCACGGCTCCGTCGGAAGAAGATCTGCGATCTCCGCCATCACGTCCGGGGGCAACGGCCCGAAGGCCCGCGCGCCCGCATTCTCCGCCACCTGCGCGACACTCGAGGCACCGGGCACCGGCACGATATGGGCACCATGGGCCCAGAGCCAGCCGAGCGCCCCCTGGCTGAGCGTGCGCCCGCCGCTGCGCAGGAGCTCCCGCACCGCGTCGAGCCGCGCGGCGAAACGGGGGTGGGCGCGGTCCCCCGCGAACCAGTCCATGCCGCCATGGGCCTCCACCCGCACGTCGCCCGGCGCGACCCTCTCCCTGCCATCGACTTCGCCGCCTCGTCGATGCCGAGCCCGATCCTGGTGACGATGGTGACCTCGCGGGCTTTTATGGCCCGGCCGAGCAGCCGCTCGCCATGGCCCGCGCCATAGGCCTGCGCGGTGTCGAAGAGCGTGATGCCGTGATCGAGCGCGGCGTGGAGGACGCGCACGGCCTCCTCGGGCGGGCAGGTGGCGTAGCCCACGCTTTGGCCGTCGCGGTACATGGGGCCGGAAAGCGGCCAGCAGCCGAGGCCGAGGGTGGAGGTGACGCAGGCGCGCAACGCGCGCGACCTCTGCGCGGCGGGGCTGGCGAAGGCGGTGCTGCCAGTCTTTGCGGGGCAGGGGCTCCCGCTCCTCGAGGCGCTCCCCGACCTCACCCACGGGCAATGGCTCGTGAGCCACCACGAGGCGCGCCATGCCCCGCCCGTGCGCCGGGTGCTCCGGGCGCTGGAGCGGCTCCTCGCGCGGGACGGGCCCCGCAACTGAAAACGCCGCCCCCGTTGGTCTCCGTGGGACGGCGTTTCCGATGCGTGGGTTGGAGGGTCTACTCCGCGACGACCGGCGCGTCGGGTTCCGTCGTCGTGGGCACGCCCTGCCGCTCGCGGCGGGCATCGTTGTAGATCGCCTTCACCAGCGCGACGCCTTGCAGCACCATCACCACCGAAAAGGGCAGCGCCCCGATCACCATGGCCGTCTGGATCGCGCGGAGGCCGCCGGCGGGGTCGCTCTCCGTCGCACCCGCGATGAGGAGGCCCGCCACCACCGCGCCGAGCGCGATGCCCCAGAAGTAGATATGGGGGCGGGCCTTCGGGCCCTCGTCGCCGGCCGCGTTGATCGTGTTGACGATGAGCACGGCACTATCCGCCGTGGTCACGAGATAGGTGAGCAGGAGCACCACGATCACCATGGACATCAGGTAGCCCAGGATGCCCGGCAGCATGTAGACGACGGCGGCGAAGATCTTGTCCCCGTCCGGCGCGTTGTTGATGAGGCCGTCGGCCCCGCCCGTGAGCTCGAGATCGATCGCCGTGCCGCCGGCCCAGGTGAACCAGACAAAGCACATGAGCGAGGGCACGATGATCGCGCCCAGCACGAATTCCCGGATCGTCCGACCCTTGGAAATGCGCGCCAGGAAGAGGCCCACGAAAGGCGCGAACGCGATCCACCAGGCCCAGTAGAAGACGGTCCAGCCGCCCTGCCAGCCTTCGAGCTGCGTGGCGACCGAGCCTTCCACCCCGTCACCCTGCCAGACGGTGAACATCATCGAGGGGAGCGCGACCACATAGTCCCAGACTCCGAAGATGAGCGCCTGCAGGCCAAAGAACGTCGACCCGAAGAACAGGAAGAAGAGAAGGAGGAAGATCGAGAGCCCCATGTTGAGGTTCGAGAGCCACTTGATCCCCTTGCCCACGCCCGAGAGCGCCGACAGCGTGGAAAGGCCCATGATCACAACGATCGCCACGAGGACACCGGTCACATTGGCCGTGCCCGCCTCGTTCGTGAGGCCGCCGATGCCGATGCGCTGGAGACCGGCCACGAACTGCTCCACGCCGAAGCCCAGCGTCTGCGCCACGCCGAGGATGGTGGCCACCACGGCCACGATATCCACCAGGGACCCGAGCGGCCCGGCGAGCGCCTTGCCGAAGAGCGGCGTGAGCGAGGAGCGCATGGTGAGCGGCAATCCGCGGCGATAGCAGAAGAAGCCGAGCGCGAGGCCCGCCACCGCGTAGGACGCCCAGGCCCCGAGACCCCAATGAAGGAACGACCACTTGTAGGCGTTGCGGATATTGTCCTCCGCGCCGCCGGTGGCGAGACCCTTGATGACGTCGGGGTTGTTGCCGAAGTGGTAGACGGGCTCGGCCACGGCCCAGGTGAGCATGCCCACGCCGATGCCTGCGCCGAACATCATGGAAAACCACGAGAAGTTGGAAAACTCAGGCGTGTCACCATCGAGCCCGAGCTTGAGCCGTCCGGCCGCGGGCCAGAGCGCGAGGCCAAAGCACAAGATGATGAAGAATGCGACGATGTAGATGTACCAGGAGGCGGTATTGGACAGGATGAAGCTGTTGATCGTGTTCAGGATCGTCCCGGCCTGCTCCGGAAAGACCACGGCCCACACGACGAGGGCCGCGATGATGATCTTTGATATGACGGCGACATTCTTGGAAAAACCCGAATAAAAACCGCTAGTTGCGGTCTTGATATCGAGCTCCATGAGAGGAGGTTTGATGGACATGCGGACTCCCGATTTTTCTTGTTGTGGCGGCATGACATCACATGCGTCTCCGTTCCCCAAGGATTTTCTCGGAGCGCCGAAAAACGTGGCACGCGCCGCGCGCCCGAGAGGCGCGACGCGGGCGGCGTCGATCCGGCGAGAATGCGGGCGATTTTGCTCGCCCGCGCCTTGGGCTAGGACGGCTGCTGGCGGTAGCTGGCGGCGGCGGTCCCTAGAGCGGCCGCAGGCTGTCGAGCACCGGGTAAAACGCGCTCGGATGCACGTCGGTGTCTCTCCAAAGGAGCAGGATCGTCACCGTCTCCGCGCCCAACACATAGGCGCGGTAGATCATCGCCATGTCGCCCTCCGGGAGCGCCTGCTGCCCCACCGTTTGCGCCGCGGAGCTCACACCCGGCACGGTGATCGTCTCCGGCTCCGTCAGGAAGGTGAGGTCGAAGCCCACCACACGCATCATGAGGGTGTTCTCCTCCATGATGCCCTGCAGGACGGCGATGGGGACGATGGCGTCGGGCGCCTGTGTCTCCTGGCTGAAGATGTGGACGCGCAGGCCCGCGGGGCCGTCCGCGGCGTCGGAGGTGAAATTGGCCACGCGGGTCACGTCCCCCAGCGCGGCAAAGCTTTCGCCCGCGGCGCTGACCTCAGAAGGCGTCATCGCGCGCCAGTCGGTGGGGATCTGCATTTCCACCGCGCGCCCGGCCAGCGTCACGGGGGTGAGCGCGCCATCGTAGGCCGCCGCGCTTTCGCCGGTGAAGACATCCTCGAGGCCCGGGCCGCTCGGCCCATCCGACATCACCACGAGGAGCCCCGCAACCCCGAGGAGCGCCGCAGCCCCCACCCAGAGCAGCCAGCTCGTCCCCTTGCGCTTCCGCTCGGCCCGGGACCGCGCCTCGGGCTGTTGCGGGCTGGCACGGTTTGCCTCGATCCGGGCCAGTCGTTCCGCGAATTCCGTGCTTGGCATGGGGCCTCCAGACAATCTTCCTGTGCGCGCCGCCGTCCCGCTCTTGGCGGGATAGCGTGCCGCGTCATTGCTCGCGCACGCGATATCCTGGAAAATCGGCGGAACTATGGCCGGCCGCGCCCGGACGCTAGCCGATTTGGACGAGAGCGTGGCGTTTTTTGCCCGCCGAAAGCTTCACCGGGCGCGCCAGCGCCGCAGCGTCGAGCATGAGGCCCGCATCGGTGAGCGGGGCATCGTCGAGGCGCGCGCCATTCTCGGCGATGAGGCGCTTGGCTTCCTTGCCGGATTTCGCGAGGCCCGCCCGCGTGATGAGCTGCACGATGGAGATCCCGTCGCCCACATCGGCGGCAGAGAGGGTCAATGTCGGCAGGTCATCGCCCACGCCGCCCTTCTCGAAGACTTCCCGCGCGGTGGCTTCTGCGGCCGCCGCGGCCTCCGCGCCGTGGAGGAGCGTCGTCACCTCGTTGGCGAGGGTGATCTTGGTCGCGTTGATCTCCGCGCCCGCGAGCGCGCCCATGCGTTCGCATTCCTCCACCGGCAGTTCCGTGAAAAGCTTGAGGAAGCGGCCCGTATCGGCGTCGGTCGTGTTGCGCCAGAACTGCCAGAATTCGTAGGGCGAGAGCATGTCGCCGTTGAGCCAGACCGCGCCGCCCGCGCTCTTGCCCATCTTGCGACCGTCGGACGTGGTGAGGAGCGGGGTGGTGAGGCCGAAGATCTCCGTCTCCGCCACGCGGCGGGTGAGGTCGATCCCGTTGACGATATTGCCCCACTGGTCGGAGCCGCCCATTTGCAGGAGGCAGCCGTAGCGCCGGTTGAGCTCCAGGAAGTCGTAGGCCTGCAGGATCATGTAGTTGAACTCGAGGAAGCTCAGGCTCTGCTCCCGGTCGAGGCGGCTCTTGACGCTTTCGAAGGAGAGCATCCGGTTCACCGAGAAGTGCCGTCCGATATCGCGCAGGAAGTCGAGGTAGTTCAGCCCGTCGAGCCATTCGGCGTTGTTAAGCATCAGGGCAGCGTTTTCACGACCTACCGCTTCGCTGCTTGAGGGCATTTCACCCGGCTCATAGGCGATCAGCTTGGCGAAGACCTGGCGCATGCCCGCGATGTTGGCGTCGATCTGCTCGGGCCCGAGGAGCGGCCGCTCATCGGAGCGGAAGGACGGATCGCCCACCTTCGTCGTGCCACCGCCCATGAGCGTGATGGGCTTGTGCCCCGTCTTCTGGAGCCAGCGCAGCACCATGATGTTCATCAGGTGCCCCACATGGAGCGACTGCGCCGTGGCGTCGTAGCCAATGTAGGCCGGCACCGTCCCCGCCACCATCGCCTCGTCCAGCGCCTGCAGGTCGGTGCAATCCGCCAGGAAGCCCCGCTCGACCATGACCGAGAGAAACTCCGATTTCGGGTGATACGTCATTTGCCTTGCTCCGCGGGGTGCTGCGCGGCATGCCTATAGGAAAGATGGGCGGGCAGGGGAAGTGGTGGCGTGCGGGTGATCGGGACGATGTCGGGAACCTCGCTCGACGGGGTCGACGCGGCGGTGCTGGAGACCGACGGCGTGGATATCCAGGGCTTCGGCCCCACGGCCTACCGCGCCTATGCCGAGGATGAGCGCGCCGTGTTGCGTGCGGCCCTGGGCTCCTGGCGGGCCGATGATGCGGCGGCCCTCGTGGAGGCGGCCCATGAGGAGCTCCTGCGCGGCTTCGAGCCGCCCGATCTCGTGGGCTTCCACGGCCAGACGCTGGCCCATGACCCCGGCGGGCACGGCACCTACCAGGCGGGCGACGGCGCGCAGCTCGCCGATACGCTGGGCTGGCCCGTGGCGTGGGACTTCCGCACGGCGGACGTGCAGATGGGCGGGCAGGGCGCACCGCTGGCGCCCTTCTATCACTGGGCTTGTGCGCGCTGGGCAGGCTGCGAGCGTCCGGTGGCCTTTCTCAATCTCGGCGGCGTGGGCAATCTCACCTGGGTGGATCCAGCGAGCGACGTGCCCCAGGCGCCGGGCGTGCTCCTGGCCTTCGATACCGGGCCGGCCAATGCGCCCCTCGATGACCTCCTGCGCGCGCGGCGCGGGGAGGCGCGGGACGAGGGCGGGGCGCTCGCGCGGGAGGGCGCCGTGGACATGGCGCTCATCGAGCATTTCCTCGGCCATCCTTACTTTTCAAGGGTCGCGCCCAAATCTCTCGACCGGGATGCCTTCGCGACGGCGCTCGATGTCTCGGACTTGTCCGACGCCGATGCCGCGGCCACGCTCACGGCGGCGGTGGCGGCGAGTGTGAGCCTCGCCCTCGAGGCCTGCCCCGCACCGCCCGAGCGCCTCTTCGTCACCGGCGGCGGGCGCCACAACGCCACGATGATGGAGATGATCGCCGCGGGCGCCGACTGCCCCGTGCTGCCGGTCGAGGAGATCGGCCTCGACGGCGACATGCTCGAGGCGCAGGCCTTCGCCTACCTCGCCGCCCGCGTGGCGCAGGGGATGCCGACATCCTGCCCGGGCACGACCGGGGTCATGGCGGTGGTGGGCGGCGGGATCGTCTCCCGCCCTGCGTGACCCGACGGGACGGAGACCCCGCGCCGCGCAGCCAAGGCGCCCGGCCTCAGGTGCTGCGCAGGATGTCGAAGCCTTCGGGCGCGAGCTCGAAGCCATCGAACTCGAAGCCAGGCGAGACGGTGCAGCCCACGAGCGTGTACGCGCCCGTCGTGCGCGCGGCCTGCCAGTGTCCCTTCGGCACCACGATCTGCGGCGTCTCCCCGGCGCTGAGATCGGGGCCGAGCTGGTGATCCCGCGCCGGACCCGCCTCGCTCGTGGCCATGGAGAGGATGAGCGGCGCGCCAGCGTAGAAGTGCCAGATCTCGGCGGCGTCCACGCGGTGCCAGTGGCTCACTTCCCCGTCGCGCAATAGGAAATAGATGCACGTCCCCGACGCGCGCCCCGCGCCGCCGGTCTCCCGCCAGGTCTCCTTGTACCAGCCCCCCTCCGGATGGGGCTGAAGCTCCAGCCGGGAGATGATCTGTTCGGGGGTCATGGTCGCCGTCAGTCCGGTGCGGACGGCGGAAATGTCGTGCGGGGTCATGGAAGGGCCTCGGCGAGTTCTTCGAAATCTGCAGCGCAGATGTCCCAATCCGCGCTCGGTTCAAGGTCGGTCGTCTGATCCGGCCCGTGCTCCCGCGGGCGGGGCACGAAGGCGGTGGCGAGGCCCGCGGCGCGCGCGGCAGCGAGATCGTCGTTGTGGGCCGCGACCATCATCACCCGGGCAGGCGGGAGGTCGAGCGCCTCGCAGGCGGCCTGATACACTACCGACGCGGGTTTGTAAGCCCGGGCGATCTCCGCCCCGAGGATGCAATCCCAGGGCAGGCCGGCATAGCGCGCGAGCCGCGTCATGAGCGCGATGGAGCCATTGGAACAGGGCGCGACGATCCGGTGGGCCTTGATCCGCTCGAGCCCCGGCAGGACATCGGGCCAGGGGTCGAGCCTCTCCCAGGCGGCGTTCAGCTCCGCCGGCGCTGCGACCCCGAAGCGCGCCGCAACGCGGCTCATGTTCTCGGCGTGGAGGGTGTCGAGCCGCACATAGCCGCGCGCGCCGGTTCGGACGTTCTCCATCGCGGGCTGGTATTCTGCCCGCCAGGCATCGGCGAAGGCCAGCGCATCGACGTCGAGCACGCGCGCCACCTCGCGCGCAAGTGACCGCCGCCAGTCGACACAGGTGCCGAAGACATCGAATATAAGCGCAGAGGGAGACAGGCGGGCCATCGCGTGAGTATGGGGCCCCCGGGTGAGATGGGGAAGGCATGGGACGATATCTGATCGTGGGCGCGGGGCTCGTCGGGGCCGCGTTGGCGGAGCGTTTGGCGCGCGCGGAGGCGGAGGTGGTCGTGGTCGCCGAGGGGCCCGGGCGGGCCACGGAGGCCTCCTTCGGCTGGCTGAATGCGAGCACGGCGCGCGACCCGACCTATGTCGCGCTGCGCGCGGCGGGGCTCGCGGCCTGGCGGCGCCGCGCGCCCGACCTCGGCGCTACCGCGCCGGCCTGGTCCGGCACGCTCGCCTTGGATGCTCCGGGCGATGCCGGGGAGCTCGCGGCGCTCGGTCGCGACCTCGCGCGGCTCGACCCCGCCGCGGTCAGCGCCCTCGAGCCCGCGCTCGCCGTTTCAGGCCCCGCCCTGCGCTTCCCGAGGGAGGGCGCGATTGCGCCCGGACCCGCGGCGCGGAAACTGCTTTCTCTCGCGGCCGCGAACGGCGCGCGGCTGCTTCTCGGGCAGCGGGTCCTCTCGATCCTCGCCGATGACGGCGAGGCCGTCGGCGTGGAGACGTCCTCGGGCCTCGTCCTCGCCGATCACACGATCCTCGCCGCGGGCACGGGCGTGGCGGAGCTCCTGGCGCCCCTGGCGGTCGCGCTGCCCCTGCGCCACCGCCCGGGCGAGCTCCTCATCACGGCACCGGCGCCCGCCATGCTGCGCCACGTCCTCGTGACGCCGGAGCGCGAGATCCGGCAGGACGCCACCGGCCGCTTCCTGATCCCGTCCTCCCCGGCGCCGGCCGCCCACGGTGCCGTTACCGGCCTCGAGCGTCCCTTCGACATGGACGACATCGCCCGGGCCTCGCTCGCGGTGCTCCGCCGGTTCCTGCCCGTGGGCGATCTGGACTACGAATGCATCCTCTCCGCCGCGCGCCCGGTGCCGGGCGACGGGCTGCCGGTCATCGGCCCCACGGGCATCGATGGCCTCTCGCTCGCGGTCATGCATTCGGGCGCCACGCTCGCCGCCATCGCGGCAGAGCTCCTCGCCGATGAACTCAAAACGGGCATATCGCAGGACCTGCTCGCGCCGTATCGCCTCACGCGGTTCCGGACCTGACGCCCGCCCGAGCCGCGCGGCGGCGCGCAGCCCCCCGCTTCTTTGTGCCCCGTACTTCCGCCGGAGGCCGGTCCTGCCCGCGCGCCCGCCGCGGAGCACGCCTCAACCGCGCAGGATCGAGGTCCCGGCATAGGTCGCCGCCTCGCCCAGCGCTTCCTCGATGCGGATGAGCTGGTTGTACTTCGCAAGCCGGTCCGAGCGCGCCAGCGAGCCCGTCTTGATCTGTCCGCAATTGGTGGCCACGGCGAGATCGGCGATGGTGGCGTCCTCGGTCTCGCCGGAGCGGTGCGACATCACGCAGGTCATGCGGCTGCGATGGGCGAGGTCCACGGCCGCCAGCGTCTCGGTGAGCGATCCGATCTGGTTCACCTTCACGAGGAGCGCGTTGGCCGCGCCCTTCTCGATCCCGGTCTCGAGGCGCGCGGGGTTCGTCACGAAGAGGTCGTCGCCCACGAGCTGCACCTTGTCGCCCAGCGCCTCGGTGAGCGCGACCCAGCCCTCCCAGTCATCCTCGCCCATTCCGTCCTCGATGGAGATGATGGGATAGTCCGCCACGAGCTTGGCGAGGTAGTCGGCATTCTCCTCGGAGGTGAGCGAGAGGCCTTCGCCGGCCATCTCGTAGCTGCCGTTCTTGTGGTACTCGGTCGCGGCGGCATCGAGGGCGAGGAACATCTCCTCGCCCGGCTTGAAGCCCGCCTTCTCCACGCTCTTCAGGATGAAATCGAGCGCCTCGCGGGAGGAGCTGATATTGGGGGCGAAGCCGCCCTCGTCGCCGATCCCGGTGGAGAGCCCCGCGGCCTTCAGCTCCGATTTCAGCGTGTGAAAGACCTCCGAGCCCATGCGCACCGCCTCGCGGATATTGGCGGCGGCCACGGGCATGATCATGAATTCCTGGATGTCGATGGGGTTGTCGGCATGCTCGCCGCCATTGAGGATGTTCATCATCGGCACCGGCAGCACCCGCGCGGAGGTCCCGCCCACGTAGCGGTAGAGCGGCTGCTCGCAGTATTCGGCGGCGGCCTTGGCGGCGGCGAGAGAGACGCCGAGGATGGCGTTGGCGCCGAGGCGTCCCTTGTTGTCGGTCCCGTCGAGCTCGATCATGGTGGCGTCGAGCATGACCTGTTCGGTGGCGTCCATCCCTGCGAGCGCGTCCGCGATCTCGCCGTTCACGGCCGCCACGGCCTCCAGCACGCCCTTGCCCTTGTAGCGGGATGTGTCGCCGTCGCGGCGCTCCACGGCCTCGTAGGCCCCGGTGGAGGCGCCCGAGGGGACGGCGGCGCGGCCCATGGAGCCGTCTTCTAGCGTGACATCGACCTCCACGGTGGGGTTGCCCCGGCTGTCGAGGATTTCGCGGGCGAAGATGTCGATGATGGCGCTCATGGCGGGGCTCCCTGCTGTCCGATACCTGCGCGCTTAACAGGCCCGGGCGCGGGTTTCAAAGGAGGCTCACGCCGCGCGCCGTCGGAGCCGCGCCTCGCGCGCCAGCGTGTAGAGGCCCGAGGCCACGACGATGGCCGCCCCCGCGAGCGTGAGCGCATCGGGGCGCTCGGCGAAGAAGAGCACGCCGATGACGAGCGCGAAGACGAGGCGGGTGTAGCGGAAGGGCGTGACGACCGAGATCTCCCCGGTCCGCGTGGCCTGCACGATGGCGTAATACGCCAGGAGCCCCACGACGACGGCGGCGAGCGCGCGCGGCAGCGTCTCCACGCTCGGGGGCGCCGCGCCCACGCCATCGAAGGCCATGAGAAGGAGCCCCGCCGGGATGACGGAGAGAAAGCCCAGCCAGGCGAGCTGGATCGAGGGGGTGGATCGCGGCACGCGGCGCACGGCAATGTCGCGGCCCGCAAGGCCCAGCGTGCCCAGGATCGCGAGGATCGCGGCGGGCTCGAACGCGTCGGTGCCGGGCCGCAGGATGAGCAGAACGCCCGCGAGCCCCACGAGGATCGCCGTCCACCGCCGCCAGCCCACCGCCTCCCCCAGAAAGAGCGCGGCCCCCAGCGTCACGAGGAGCGGCGCGGCCTGCAGGATGGCCGAGGCCAGCGAGAGCGGGATGAGCGCGAGCGAGGAGACGAAGCAGAGCGTGCCCAGCATCTCCATCACGCAGCGCGTGAGGATCGCGGGATGGGCGAGCGCGCGAGAGAAGAGCGGCAGCCCCTGCGCGCGCGCCATGACCGCGAAGACCGGCGCGCCGAGCACCCCGATGAAGAGGATCACCTGCCCCGGGGGCCAGGCGGCGGTCAGCGCTTTGATCAGCGCGTCTTCGGCGGCAAAGCCCGCCATGGCGAGCGTCATCAGGAGCGCGCCGCGCAGATTGTCCATGGTCTCGCTCCGGATCGGGTCGGGGGCGGGACTGTTCGCTCTGCGAAGGCGCCCGCCCGCCGACCCTTAGGCCGCGCGTGGGGCAGCGTCCATCGCCGATACCGGGGGCAGGCGGGGCGGGACTGTTCGCTCCGCGAGGGCGCCCGCCCGCCGCCCCCGCCGAAAGGCCGCGCTCTGCCTCAAAAAGCGGCGAAGGCGCGGCGCGCGGGCCGCCCGGCCCCCGTGCACCATTGCCGCGCGGGCCACGCTCCGCTGAGGTGGGGCGGGCGGGGCAAGCAGGACCGGGGGGGGCTCGACATGGACGTTCTACATCTCTTGGTGGATGCGTTGGCCGTGGGCACCCTGGCGGCCTGGGCCATCGTCGCCGTGGGAGACAATTGGCGTTTTCCGGACATGAACCGCGCGGCCGTGGCCATGGTGGTCCGGATGGACCTGCTCGCCGCGGAGTTTCCGGCGGAATTCGCCCGTGTGGCCCATCGGCGGGTGGCGGATCCGGGGCGCATCGACGCGCTCTTCCGGCTCATCCGGGCGGCGGAAACCGTCGCGGGCGTGGCGCTCTGCCTGTCGGTGGCGGGGCTGGGGCTGGCCGCGATGGGCGCCCTGGACCCGGCGCTGGCGCAGGGGCTCGCGCTCCTCTCCGTGGCCGGGTTCGCGGCGATCTGGGCGGGCTTCATCGTGGGCGGAAATTTCTACGCCTACTGGTATTGCCACCAATGGGCGCAGTCGAACCACTTCATGCTCCTGTCCTGGAGCTTTCTGGTGGCGCTTCTGCTTCTGAACTGAGGCTCACTCGCGCAGGCGGATCATGAGGTGGTTGGCCTCTTTGCGGGTCTCGAGGCTCTTGATGTCGCGCACCAGCGCCGAGAGCTTCCGGTGGCCGTAGGTGCGGGTGTCGAAATCGGGCCGTTCGGCCTGGATCGTCTGCCCGATGAGGCCGAGGGAGTACCATTCGCCGTCGTGGTCGAGCCGGTCCATGGCCGCCTCGATCAGCGGCAGCGCGTCGGCGGCGGCCTTGCCGCCCTTGCGCGGCTGGGCCTTTTCGCCCGCCGCGGGCTCGGCGATGTTCTCCAGAAAGATGAAGCGGTTGCAGACCGTGATCAGCGCCTCGGGCGTCTTCGCCTCCCCGATCCCGATGACCATGAGCCCGTCCTCCCGGAGCCGGTTCGCGAGCGCCGTGAAGTCGCTGTCCGAACTCACCAGCACGAAGCCGTCGAAGCGGCGGGTGTGCAGGATGTCCATGGCGTCGATGACGAGGCCGATATCGGAGGCGTTCTTTCCTTGCGTGTTGGCCGTCTCCTGATGCGCGTTGAGCCCGAGCGAGCGGATGCGGCCCGACCAGCTTTTGAGCTGACCCGACGACCAATCGCCGTAGACGCGGCGCAGCGCGGGCTCCCCGATGGCCGAGATTTCCTTCAGGATCGCCTCGGCATGGCGCGCGGGCACGTTGTCGGCGTCGATCAGCACGGCCAGGAGGGGGCGGTCGCGGATTTGGGCGGCGTCAGCCATTTTTGCGTTTTGTCCCGTAAAGCTCGAGCCGGTGGCCCTTGAGGTCGAAGCCCAGCCGCTCGGCGATGCGCTCCTGGAGTTTCTCGATTTCGGGGTCCACGAATTCGATCACCTCGCCGGTGGCGAGGTCGATCAGGTGGTCGTGGTGGTCCCGGTCTGCGTCTTCGTAGCGCGAGCGCCCGTCGCCGAATTCGTGGCGCTCGAGGATGCCCGCCTCCTCGAAGAGCTTCACCGTCCGGTAGACGGTGGCCAGCGATATGCCTGCATCCACGGCGGAGGCGCGATTGTAAAGCTCTTCGACGTCGGGGTGGTCGTGGGCGTCCTCGAGCACGGTGGCGATGGTGCGCCGCTGGCCCGTCATGCGCAGGCCCTTTGCCTCGCAGCGTTCTATGATCGTGTCCGCCATGTCCGCCCCTTGTCCGTGCCGGGCATACTCCGCCGCCTCGCGGGCCTCAACCGTTGACATCGTGCCCGCGCGCGGTCAGCGATGGCGCGCATGGCGCCCAAGGATCACCTCGACACGTTCGGCACGGTCTCGCTGGTGGCGTTCGCGCTCTTGCTCGCGTTCAACCAGGTGGTGATCGCCGTGGGCGGGGATGGCTGGCAGCCGGTCTTCATGGCCGCGTTGCGCTCCCTCGGTGGGGCGGTGGTTCTCTTGCTCTGGCTCAGGCTGCGGGGGATTTCGTTCGGTCTGCCGCGCGAGATGTGGCCCACTGCGGCGCTCATGGGGGCGATCTTCGGGCTCGAGTTCATTTTTCTCTTCACCGCGCTCGATCTGACGACGGTGAGCCGGGCGAGCGTGATCTTCTACGCGATGCCGGTCTGGGCCGCGTTGGGCGCGCGGCTCTTTCTGGGGGAGAGCGTGGGGCCGGTGAAGCTCGCGGGGCTCGCGGTGGCCTTTGCAGGCATGGCCTGGGCCATCCTCGACGGGCAGAGCGCGACGGGCGGCTCGCTCGTGGGCGATCTCTGCGCGGTGGCGGCCTCCATCGGATGGGCCGCGATCCTCATCGTCGTGAAAGGCAGCAATGTGAAGGACTTGCGCGCCGAAGTGCAACTTTTCTGGCAGGTCTTTCTGTCGATCCCGGTGCTCTTTGTCGGCGCGCTCTTCTTTGGCCCCTTGGTGCGGGAGCTCGCGCCCATCCACTACGCCGCGCTGGGGTTCCAGATCTTCGCAATCGTGAGCTTCGGCTTTCTCTTCTGGTTCTGGCTGATCAAGATCTATCCGGCCTCATCAGTGGCCTCGTTCAGCTTTTTATCCCCGGTTTTCAGCGTGGTGCTAGGCGCAGCTCTGCTGGGGGAGGCGGTGGGGCCGAGCCTCCTGGGGGCGCTCGCGCTCGTCACCCTTGGGCTCGTGCTGATCAATCGCCGCCCGCGTCAGGTGCCGCAGAAGGTCTGAGTGACCTCCTCGCCGGGGGCCGGAGGCTGCGAGAAGCGCGGGTCTGCAGGCGCGTCAAACGGCGTGGCGAGCGCGGCATGGAGCGCCTCGAACGGCCCGAAATCGTCGTAGACCGCGGACTGGATCGCCTGCTCCACGAGGTGGTTGCGCGGGATGAGCGCGGGGTTGGTGGCCGCCATGAGCGCGGTGTCGGGGTCTCTGGCCTGCCAATCGGCGCGCCAGGCGGCGAAGCCGTCGTGATCCAATGCGTGAGGATCATCCGGCAAGGCGCGAAACGTATTGGTGAAATCCGCCTCGGCCTCCGCCATCATCGAAAGGAGGCTGGTGATGAGATCCACCTCCGCATCGCCCACCTCCAGGAGCCCGAGCTTGGCGCCGAAGGCCCGCCGCCACGCAGTTTGATAGACCGGCGCGAAGCCGTTGACGATCTCTGTGAAGTTCTCGATGGCGGCGTCCCGGTCGGGCATGAGTGGCAGGAGCGCGGTGGCGAGCTGCGCCATGTTCCACGCCGCGATGCCCGCCTGGTTGGCATAGGCGTAGCGGCCCATCTGGTCGATGGAGGAGAAGACCTTGCCGGGGTCGTAGGCGTCCATGAACGCGCAGGGGCCGTAATCGATGGTGTCTCCGGCGATATGGGCGTTGTCGGTGTTCATCACGCCATGGATGAAGCCCACCGCCATCCAGCGCGCGATGAGCTCGGCCTGGGCTGCTACGACGGCGGCCAGAAGCTCGGCAGGGCCCGCGGCGTCCGGGTAGTGCCGCGCGATGACATGGGCGGTGAGCGCCTCCAGCGCGTCCACGTCGCCCCGGGAGGCGAAGACCTGGAATGTGCCCACGCGGATATGGGAGCGCGCTACGCGGGTGACGACGGCGCCGGGCAGCAGCGCCTCGCGGGCGACGTCCTCCCCCGTGGTCACGAGCGCCAGCGCCCGCGTGGTGGGGATGCCCAGGGCGTGCATCGCCTCGCTCACCAGGTATTCGCGCAGCGCGGGGCCCACCCAGTTGCGCCCGTCGCCCATGCGCGAATAGGGCGTGGGGCCCGCGCCCTTGAGCTGGATGTCCCAGCGCGCGCCGCCATGGACGACCTCGCCCAGAAGGATCGCGCGGCCATCGCCGAGCTGCGGGTTCCAGCTTCCGAATTGGTGCCCGGCATAGAGCGCGGCGAGCGGCTCGGCCCCCTCGGGCACCGCGTTGCCCCCGAAGATCGCGGCCCGCTCTCCCTCGGCCATATCGGGCAGGCCGAGCTCGGCCGCGAGCGCCGCGTTCCAGGCGCGCAGGCGCGGCGCGCGAACGGGCGTGGCGGGAAGCTTCGTGTAGAAGCGCTCCGGCAGGCGGGCATAGCTGTTGTCGAAGGCGATCATGGGAGCGTGCGGACCATGAGCCCGTAGCGGTCCCGCGCCACGAAGCCCGACCGCTCATAGGTGCGCACGGCGGCCGCGTTGCCGAAATCGACCTCCAGCGCCAGCGCCATGGCGCCCTTCTCCGCGAGGTAGTGGCTCAGCGCGTGGATCGCGTCGCCCCCGATGCCGCGCCCGCGCACGGCGGGCCGCAAGTAGAATTCGTCGAGATAACTGTCGAGCCCGCCATACTCCACCGTCCAGCCGTAGCAGACGAGCGCGTAGCCCGCCGGCGCCCGGCGCGGCCCGATGAGGAAGACCTCGCCGTGGGGCGAGCCGTCGAGGAGCGGCAGGACCGCGCGCTGGCGGTGCGCCTCGTCGGTGTCGATGCCTTCCTCGTGGTGAAAGGCGGCCACGAGCGGCGCGAGGATCGCCAGGTCGTCGCGCGTGGCGCGATGGATGGCCGTGCGCGGGCTCATAGGCGGGCCAGGCGGTGGGACAGGAGCGTGAAAAAACGCGTCCGGTCGCCGTCGCCGAGGAAGGTGGCGTTCTTCGGGCGGTCCGTCACGCCCCACCAATCGGCCACGGTCATGCCGCGGGTTAGCGGGCTTTCGACCTCGATCTCCACGTTGATCTCGCGCCCGGTGAAGAGCGTGGGGTCGATGAGGTGCGCAATCACGCAAGGGTCATGGAGCGGCGCGCCGGTCGATCCGTATTTCTGCACGTCGAAGCGCTCGAAAAAATCCGTCCACCCCGCCACGGCATCGCCCACCTGGCTGCCCAGGCCCTTCATGGCCGCGATCCATTCCGCGGAGGTGAGCATCTTGTGGCTGAGATCGAGCGGCACCACCGTGATATTCACCCCGGATTTGAACACCTTTTCAGCGGCTTCCGGATCGACATAGATGTTGAATTCCGCCGCGGGTGTGATGTTGCCCACCTCGAAATAGGCCCCGCCCATGAGCACGATCTCTTCGATCCGCCCTGCGATGTCGGGCGCGCGTTCGAGCGCCGTGCCGATATTGGTGAGCGGGCCGAGCGGGCAGAGCGTGACGCCGTCGGTGCTGCGCACCGTCTCGATGATGAAATCGACCGCGTGCCGCTCCTGGAGCGGCATGGTGGGCGCGGCATGCTCCACGCCGTTGAGCCCGGTCTGGCCATGGACATGCTCGGCGGTGACGAGGTCGCGCCCCATGGGCCTGTCACAGCCTGCAAAGACCTGCACGTCCGTGCGGCCCGCCAGTTCGCAGACGATGCGGGCATTCCTGGCCGTCAGCTCCAGCGGGACATTGCCCGCCACCGCCGTGATCCCCAGCACCTCGATCTCCTCGGGCGAGGCGAGGGCGAGGAGGATGGCCACGGCATCGTCCTGGCCGGGATCGGTGTCGATGATGATCTTGCGCATGGCTCAGACGTGGTGGGAATTGCCCGCGATGTCCAGAGCGCGCGGGGGCTAGCGGCGCTTCTCGGCCTCCCAGAGCGCGTCCATCTCCGTGAGCGTGGCCTCCTCGGGCCGGCGGCCCTCTGCGGCGAGCGCGGCCTCGATCCCTCGGAAGCGGCGCGTGAACTTTGCATTCGTGGCACGCAGCGCGGTTTCGGGATCGACGCCGAGATGGCGCCCGATATTGACCATGACGAAGAGAAGATCGCCGAACTCCTCCTCGATATGGGCCGGGTCCGCGCCCGCGCGCGCCTCCACGAGCTCGCGCGTCTCCTCGGTGAGCTTGGCGAGCACGTCCTCCACATCGGTCCAGTCAAAGCCCACGCGCGCCGCGCGCTTCTGGAGCTTGAGCGCGCGCATGAGCGCGGGCAGGCCCAAAGCCACGCCGTCGAGCACGCCGGTCTCCGCCTTGCCCGCGCGTTCGGCGGCCTTGATCTTCTCCCAGTCCTGGACCTGCTGTTCGGCGCTTTTCTCGCGGCTCTCGTCGCCGAAGACATGGGGGTGGCGGGCGACCATCTTGTCCGAGATCTTGTCGGCGATGCTCGCAAAGCTGAAAAGCCCGCGCTCCTCCCCGATGGCGGCATGGTAGACCGATTGCAGGAGGAGATCTCCCAGCTCGCCCTCGAGCTCGTCCCAGGCCTCGCGCTCGATGGCATCGGCCACCTCGTAGGCCTCCTCGATCGTGTAGGGGGCGATGGTCGCGAAGGTCTGCTCGATGTCCCAGGGGCACCCCGTCTCCGGATCGCGCAGGCGGCGCATGATCTCCAGGAGCCGTGGCATGCCACCCTTCGGATCGTGCACGAGATCCTCTGCCATTGCGCTTTCCTCCGCCGCCTGTAGCTTGGCCGGATAGGAGGACAGCCCATGCCCATCGTCAACCGGATCGCGGAGTTCGCCGAGGATATGACGGCCTGGCGGCGGCACCTCCACCAGCATCCGGAGCTCGGCTTCGACTGTCACGGGACGGCGGCCTTCGTGGTGGCGCGACTGCGCGAGTTCGGGGTGGACGAGATCCACGAGGGCATCGCCACCTCGGGCGTGGTGGCTCTGATCCACGGGCAGGGCCCGGGCCCCACGATCGGGCTCCGCGCGGATATGGACGCGCTGCCCATGACGGAGACGACCGGCGCCGACTGGGCCTCCACGCAACCGGGCAAGATGCATGCCTGCGGCCATGACGGGCACACGGCGATGCTCCTCGGGGCCGCGCGCTATCTCGCGGAGACGCGGAATTTCGCGGGGCGCGTGGCGCTGATCTTCCAGCCCGCCGAGGAGGGCGGGGGCGGCGGCGACGTGATGGTGAAGGAAGGCATCATGGACCGCTTCGACATCGCGGAGGTCTACGGCATCCACAATGCGCCCAACTACGAGGAAGGGATGCTCTACACCACGCCCGGGCCGATCATGGCCGCCGTCGATACCTTCCACATCGACATCAAGGGCCGCGGCGGCCACGGCGCCATGCCCCACGACACCGCCGATCCCGTGGTGGCCGCGGTGGGCATCGCCACGGCGATCCAAACCATCGTGAGCCGCAACCACCGCGCGCTCCAGGACCTCGTCGTCTCCGTCACGCAGATCCACGCCGGCACGGCCGACAACGTGATCCCCGACACCGCCTATCTCAACGGGACCGTACGCACCTTCGAGAAGGAGGTGCAGGCCATGGTTATGCGGCGGCTGGAAGAGATCGTGGCGGGGCAGGCGGCCTCCTACGGGGTGGCGGCCACCCTGCGCTACGAGGTGGGGTATCCCGCCACCGTCAACGATCCCGCCAAGGCCGCCTTCGCCGCGGGCGTGGCCGCCGAGGTCGCCCACAAGGTGGAGGGCGAGACGGGCCGCGAGATGGGGGCGGAGGATTTCAGCTACATGCTCGAGGCGCGGCCGGGCGCCTATCTCTTCCTCGGGCAGGGGACGGGGCCCACGGTCCACAATCCGGGCTACGATTTCAACGACCGCGTGGCACCCGTGGGGGCGTCGTTCTTTGCCCGGGTGGTGGAGCGCGCGGCGCCCCTGGGTACGGCCCTTTGAGACGGCTCCCACCCGCCCACCCCCGCCGCCTCAAAGGGCCGCGCCCGGGGAGAGGTCTGTGAACGATCTCACGGCAATGGATGTGGCCCACGCCCTGCGCCCCTGGCAGTTCACCGGGGGCGAGGCACCGGTGGTCATCGCGCGCGGCGCGGGCTGCCGCGTCTGGGATGTGAGCGGGGCGTCCTACCTCGACGCCGTGGGCGGGCTCTGGAACACGAATATCGGGCTCGGACGCCGCGAGATGGCCGAGGCCATCGCCGCCCAGGCCGAGCTTCTCGCGTTCTCCAGCACCTTCGGGGACATGTCGAATGCGCCCTCGGCGGCGCTCGCGGCCAAGCTTGCCCAGCTCGCGCCCACCGGCCTCGACCACGTGCATTTCACCACCGGCGGCTCCACGGCCATCGACAGCGCCTATCGCCTCGCCTGTTTCGTCCAGGCCGCGCGGGGCTATGACGGCCGCCACCACGTCATCGCGCGCGAGCACGCCTATCACGGCTCCACCCATATCGCGATGTCCATAGGCAATCGCGACGGGGACCGCGCGCCGGAGTTCCGCTACGAGACCGGCACGATCCACCACATCTCCGCCCCCGACACGCTGCGCGGCCGCGCCACGGTGGAGGGCTGCGTGGCCGAGCTCGAGGCCAAGATCGCCAACATCGGAGCCGACCGCGTGGCCGCCTTCTTCGCCGAGCCCATCCAGGCCTCCGGCGGGGTGATCATGCCGCCCGAAGGCTACTTCCGCGCCATGGCGGAGACCTGCCAGCGGCACGGCATCCTCTTCGTGGCCGACGAGGTCGTCACCGGCTTCGGCCGCATCGGGCACATGTTCGCCAGCGAAGCGCGCTACGGCGCGCGACCCGATATCCTCTGCTGCGCCAAGGGGCTCTCCTCGGGTTACCAGCCCATCGGCGCCATGCTCTTCTCCGACGCCATCTGGGAGACGCTGGCCGCCGAGCCGCGCTGGTACACCTCCGGCTACACCTATTCGGGACACCCGGTGGCCTGCGCGGCGGCACTGAAAAACATCGAGATCATCGAGCGGGAGGAGCTCTGCGCCCGCGCGCTCCGCGTCGGCGCGGTCTTTCAGGAGGGGCTGCGCACGCTCCGCGACCTGCCGCTTGTCGGCGACGTGCGCGGCGAGGCGCTCATCGGCTGCGTGGAGGCCGTGGCCGACAAAGGGACGCTGGCGCTCCTGCCGGACGACATCGACGTGGGCCGCCGGATCTCCGAGGCCGCGCAGGCGCGGGGGCTTCTCGTCCGCCCGCTGGGGCATCTCAACGTGATGTCGCCCGCGCTCACGATCTCGGAGGCGGAGGTGGCGTTTTGCATGGAGACGCTCGGTGCTGCGATCCGCGAGGTGGCCGACGGGCTCACGCTCGAGCACGTGAGGATCGGCTGACATGGCATTGAAAGACAGCGAAAATGACGTCGACGGCGCGTTTGCGCGGGAGGCGCGGACCGGGCTTTCATACGAGAATGCCTTCGGCGGCGCGCTCTCCTTCATGCGGCGGCGCTACACCAAGGACCTGACGGGCGTGGATCTCGCCGTCACGGGCGTGCCATTCGACCAGGCGGTGACGAACCGGCCCGGCACGCGCCTCGGGCCCCGCGCGATCCGTGAAGCCTCCACGCTGCAGCCATGCGATCCGCCTTATGGATGGGATATCAATCCCTTGGTGGACAATGTTCTCGTCGATTACGGCGACGTGGCCTTCGATTATGCGAAGGTCTCGGACTTCCCCGCCGCGCTCGAGACCCATATCTCGGGGATCCTCGCGGCGGGCGCGGGCAGCCTCGCGCTCGGCGGGGATCACTTCATCACCTACCCGATCCTGAAGGCCTATGCGGAGCGCTTCGGCCCGATCTCGCTCCTGCAATTTGACGCCCATACCGACACCTGGGCCGACGACGACGAGAGCCGCATCGACCACGGCACGATGTTCTACAAGGCGGCAAAAGCCGGGATCATCGACGTGGCGCATTCGGTGCAGGTGGGCATCCGCACATTGAACCCCGACACGCTCGGCGTGCCCATCATCGACGCGCCGGAGGTCCACGAGGATTGGCGCGCAGCGGTTGTGAAAATCAAGGGAATACTGCGGGATAGACCCACATACCTGACCTTCGACATCGACTGCCTCGACCCCGCCTTCGCGCCCGGGACCGGCACGCCTGTCGCGGGCGGCTTGAGCTCCGCCCAGGCGCTCGCCATGCTCCGCGCCCTCAAGGGCATCAACATGGTGGGCGGCGATGTGGTGGAGGTCTCGCCGCCCTATGACGCGGGAGATTGTACCGCCATCGCGGGCGCGCACATGGCCATGGAGCTTGCCTGCCTTTACTGCTGGAACCTCCGCCAGCGCCGATCCGGCCGCTGAGGCGCGACGCCCCGCTTCATTTTTCCAAAAATACCTCACTCCAAAAGGCGCCACACGCCTATGCCCATCCAGTCCTCGCCCAATCAGCCAATGCCCAGCCAACCAACCCCCAGCCAGCCCATCTCCGGCAACGACCTCGCCCGCTTTTCGGGCCCGCAGACCTTCATGCGCCTGCCTGCGCGGGAGACGGCGGAGGGGCTCGACGTGGCCGTCCTCGGCATCCCCATGGATATCGGCACCTCCTGGCGCTCGGGCACGCGCTTCGGGCCGAAGCAACTCCGCCAGGAAAGCGCGATGATCCGGCCCTACAACATCCAGACCGGGGCCGCGCCCTTCGACGGGCTGGAGGTGGGGGATTTGGGCGATATCGCCATCAACACATTTTCGCTGAGCGACACGATCCGCATCATTACAGAGACCTACGACGCGATCCTCACGCGGGGCGTGATCCCCGTGGCTCTCGGCGGGGACCACACGCTCACGCTGCCGGTCCTGCGCGCCATCGCCCGGAAACACGGGCCCGTGGCGCTCGTCCACGTCGATGCCCATGCCGACGTCAACGACGAGATGTTCGGGGAGCGCGAGACCCACGGCACCGTCTTCCGCCGCGCCTACGAGGAGGGGCTGATCGTGCCCGACAAGGTTTTCCAGATCGGATTACGCGGGACGGGCTACACGGCGGAGGACTTCACCGAGGCGCAGGGCTGGGGCTTCAACATGACGCTCGCGCCCGAGATCTGGGGCAGGAGCCTCGCGCCCCTGGCCGCTGAAATCGTGACGAAAATCGGCAATCGCCCCACCTATGTCAGCTACGATATCGACAGCCTCGATCCCGCCTTTGCCCCCGGCACGGGCACGCCGGAGATCGGCGGGCTCACGACCTGGCAGGCGATGGAGCTGATCCGTGGCCTGCACGGGCTCGACATCGTGGGATGCGACCTCGTGGAGGTGTCACCGCCCTACGATCCCTCGGGCACCACCGCGCTCGTGGGCGCGAACCTCGTCTTCGAGCTTCTCTCCGTGCTGCCGGGCGTGCCCTACCGGTAGCCTTGCCGCCGGGCGCGCGCGACCCACACTCAGGTCATGAAGACGACCCTCGTCATCCTTGTCCTCGTGGGGGCTGCCATGGCCTTTTTCCGACTGATGCCCGTCACGCCCGAGAGCGGCCCGGGCCGCCCCGAGATCCGCGATGTGGGCGACTACCCGTCCGAGGGCGGGCATTACGCCGTGCGCCCGGCGGATCTCATCGAATTTCCCGTCCTCCTCGACCGGATCGAGGGCACGCCGCGCACGCGCAAGCTGGAGGACGGCGTCTATCTCCACCATTCGCTGGTCTGGGGCTTTCCGGATGTCACCCATGTCTGGGAGGAGGCGGGCCATGTCCACATCGCGAGCCACCTCGTCGTGGGGCGCGCCGATTTCGGCGCCAACCGGCGCCGCATCGAGGGGTGGCTCTCGGGGCTCCGCTGAGCGTCTCAGGCGCCCAGGCAGCCTTCGTTCAGCTCGCGCCACATGGGGTTGTTCAGGCTCATCTGGCACTGCGCTGTGAAGGTGCGCCCGGAGATCGTGAAACAGGTGATGTCACCCATCTCGAACCGTTCGCCGGAGGAGCCGCGGCACCAGCAATCGAGGGCGGGGTTCGTTTCCGCGGTCACCGATCCGGCCAGGAAGAAGAGGAAGAGGATGAGTCTACGCATAGGAAAGCGTACCATGGACGCCCCCTTGACCAAAATGCCAGCGCGTCGCACCTAAGCCGCCATGATCCCCCGCGAGACCCTCCAGCAGATCACCCAGCGCTTCGAGTTTCTCGAGGCCTCCATGGCCGCGGGCGAAGGCGATATCGCCAAGCTCGGCAAGGAATACGCCGATCTCCGCCCGGTGGTGGAGCAGGTGCGCGCCTACTGGCAGGTGGAAGAAGACATCGCCGAGGCCGAGGAGATGCTCGCCGACCCGGACATGAAGGCACTGGCGGAGGAGGAGCTTCCAACGCTCCGCGCGCGCCTGCCCGAGCTCGAGGGGGCGCTGCGCATCGCGCTATTGCCGAAGGACGCCGCCGATGCACGGCCCGCCATGATCGAGATCCGCCCCGGTACGGGCGGCGACGAGGCTTCGCTCTTCGCCGGCGATCTTCTGCGCATGTACCAGCGCTATGCCGAGGCGCAGGGCTGGCGCTTTGACATCGTCGAGGAGCAGGCAACAGAGCTCGGCGGCATCAAGGAAGTGGTGGCCCATGTGCAGGGCGAGGGCGTCTTCGCGCGGCTGAAATACGAATCCGGCGTCCACCGCGTGCAGCGCGTGCCCACGACCGAGAGCGGCGGCCGCATCCACACCTCCGCGGCCACGGTGGCCGTGCTGCCGGAGGCCGAGGACGTGGACATCCACATCGACCCCCAGGACATCCGCATCGACACCATGCGCGCGAGCGGCGCGGGCGGGCAGCACGTGAACACCACGGATTCGGCCGTGCGCATCACCCATATCCCGTCAGGCATCGTGGTGACCTCGTCCGAGAAGTCCCAGCACCGCAACCGCGAGATCGCCATGCAGGTCCTGAAGGCGCGGCTCTACGACGCCGAGCGCCAGCGCATCGACGGGGAGCGCTCGGCGGATCGCAAGAGCCAAGTTGGCTCGGGCGACCGGTCAGAGCGGATCCGGACCTACAACTTCCCCCAGGGCCGCATGACCGACCACCGGATCAACCTGACGCTCTACAAGCTCGACCAGGTCATGGCGGGCGACCTCACGGAGATCGTGGACGCGCTCACCGCCGAGGCGCAGGCCGAGCTCCTCGCAGAGCAGGGGCTATGATCCCGCGCCCGCTCGTGGCGCGGCTCGAGGCGGCGGGCATCCCCGATGCAGCCGGCGATGTGCGGCGGCTTTTCGAGGAGGCCTATGCCGCGGGCAACGCCCCCGGCGCGCCCGCCCAGACGCGCGAGGCGCCGAACGAGGTGACGCTGGAGATGCTGTCGATCTTTCTCGAGCAACGCCTCGCGCGCATGCCTGTGGCACAGATCATCGGGCGGCGCGCTTTCTGGCGCCACGAGTTCCGCGTGACACCCGACGTGCTCGACCCGCGCCCGGAGACGGAGACGCTTGTGGCCGCGGCGCTCGAGCGGCCCTTCACGCGGATCCTCGACCTGGGCACCGGATCGGGCTGCATCCTCCTGTCGCTTCTCGTCGACCGGCCCGCCTCCGAAGGGCTCGGCACCGATCTCAGCCCTGCCGCGCTCTCCGTGGCGGCGTGGAATGCGCGCGAGCTCGGCCTCGCGGGGCGCGCGCGCTTTGCAGAAGGTCCCTGGTTCGCGCCGGTGGAGGGCCGCTTCGACCTCATCGTCTCGAACCCGCCCTACATTCCCGCCGCCGATCTGGACGGCCTCGCCCCCGAAGTGCGCGATCACGAGCCCCGGGGGGCGCTCACCGACGGGGCCGACGGGCTCTCCGCCTACCGCGCGATTTTCGCGGGCGCGGCGGCCCACCTCGCGCCGGGGGGGCGCGTCCTCGTGGAATTCGGCGCGGGCCAGGGGGACGACGTGGCCCGCATCGCCGCCGCGGAGGGGTGGCAGGATACCTCTTTTCACGCCGATCTCGACGGGAGGGATCGGGTTTTGGCGGCCCTATCCCCCGGATCACGCGGTTTTTGACCGAAAATCCGCCCGGAATGCAGAAAGACGGTTGTCAGCGCCGCCCTCCCGTGCGACCACACGGCATCCGCAGGGTGAGCACGCTCCCCGCAGGATACCAGCGCAAAATCAGTGACCCCCGCCAGCACGGCAGCATTCCGGTCACAAGCACAGGCTCAAGAAGCACTTTATGAGATCATCGAAATCGCGTTCGCGGAATAAGAACCGCAACAACAACAATCGCTCGATGGGCAACATCATCAACCGCGTCTTCGACAGCTCGGGGCCGGAGGGCAAGGTGCGCGGCACCCCCCAGCAGATCATCGACAAATACAACCAGCTCATGCGCGACGCGCAGCTCTCCGGCGACCGCGTGGCCGCCGAGAACTTCCAGCAGCACGCAGAGCACTACACCCGCCTCCTCGGCGAGGCGCAGAAGGAACAGGATGCCCGCCGCGAGGAGCAGGAGCGCCAGAACCGCGAGCGCCAGGCCGAGCGCGACCGCGAGCGCGCCGACCGTCAGGAGCGGGAGGGCAATGGCGGCGGCGACGACGACCAGGGGCAGGGCCAGGGCGGGCGACGGCGCGACAGATCCGATCCCGCCCAGCAGGACCAGCCCGAGATCGTGGACGCCTCCGGCGCCGATATCGGGCTCGTGGAGACGCCCGAAAACGCCAATCAGGCGCCGAAGCCCAAGCGCACGCGCAGCCGCAAGAAGGCGCCCGGTGCCGGCGAAAGCGGCGATCAGGGCGGCGAGGCACCCCAGGCCGCGGAGTAGACGCCCGAGCCGCCGCCGCTCATCTAGGCCTTCCTCTCAGCGCCGCGCCCTGGCGCGATCCTAAATCAGTTGCGACAGCGCACAGAACCGCGCGAGGTCGATCTCCTCGGCGCGGGCCGTGGGGTCGATGCCCACCGCCTCGAGCTTGACCTCGAGGTCACCCGTCAGGCCCTTCAGGCTCGCGCGGAGCATCTTCCTGCGCTGGCCGAACGCCTTGGCCGTGAGCGCCGAGAGCCGGCCCGCATCGGCCGGGTAAAGCGGCGCGTCGCGCGCGGTAATATGGACCACCGCCGAGTGCACCTTGGGCGGCGGCTGGAACGCCTCGGGCGGCAGCGTCAGGGCGATGCGCGCCTCCGCGCGCCACTGGGCGAGGATGGCGAGACGGCCATAGGCCTTCGTCCCGGGCTCCGCCACGATCCGCGCCGCCACTTCCTTTTGAAACATGAGCGTGAGGCTTTGCCAGAAGGGGGGCCAGGCGGGCGGCGAGAGCCAGCGCGTCAGAAGCTCGGTGCCGACATTGTAAGGGAGGTTCGCCACCACGCGGATGGGCGGGGTGAGGTGGCGGCCCGGATCGAGGCCGAGTGCGTCGGCATTGAGCACCTCGAGCCGCCCGGGATAGGCCGCCGCGATCTCCGCCAGCGCCGGCAGGCAGCGCGCGTCCTTTTCCACCGCCACCACCCGCCGCGCGCCCTCGGCCAGGAGACCGCGGGTCAGCCCGCCGGGGCCGGGCCCCACCTCGAGCACGTCGCAGCCGGTGAGGTCGCCCGCCTGGCGCGCGATCTTGGCAGTGAGATTGAGGTCGAGGAGGAAGTTCTGCCCCAGCGCCTTCTTCGCGCGGAGGCCGTGGGTGGCGATGACCTCGCGCAGGGGCGGCAGGGCGTCGATCTGCATCAGCGCGCGCCGTGGCGCCAGGCCATGCGGAGCGCGGCGATGAGGCTGTCGGGGCGCGCGACGCCCGCGCCCGCGATGTCGAAGGCGGTGCCGTGGTCGGGCGAGGTGCGCAGGAACGGCAGCCCTAGCGTCACGTTCACGCCGCCGTCGAAATCGAGCGTCTTGATCGGGATGAGCGCCTGGTCGTGATAGGCGCAGATCGCCACGTCGTAGCTCGCCCGCGCGCGGGCGTGGAACATGGTGTCGGCCGGCAGCGGCCCGCGCACGTCGTAGCCCTCGGCGGCCAGCCGGGCCACGGCGTCGCGCATCCAGGTGAGCTCCTCCCGGCCCATCTTTCCGTCCTCTCCCGCATGGGGATTGAGGCCCGCGATGGCGATCCGGGGCGAAGCGATTTCGAAATCGCTTCGGAGCGCGTGGTGGGTGATGCGCACCTGCTCGCGGAGGAGCTCCTCGGTCAACGCAGCGGGCACGGCGCTCAGGGGGATGTGGATGGTGGCGGGCACCACGCGCAGCGCCGCGCAGGCGAGCATCATCACCACGCTCTCCACGCCCGCGAGATGGGCGAGAAACTCGGTATGGCCGGGAAAGGAGAACCCGGCCCCGTCCTGGAGCGCCGCCTTGTGGATCGGCGCGGTGCAAAGGGCGGTCGAACGCCCGTCCCGCACGAGGGTGACGCCCGTTTCGATGGCTGCGATCACGCCCGCAGCATTCCGGGGATCGGCCGCGCCCTTGCGCGCGTCGCCCGCGAAGGCGAGCGGCCAGACCGGCAGGGCGCGGGGCATCACCGCCGCGGCCTCCTCGGGGCGCGAGACCGCCTCCCAGGGCAGCGGCAGCGGCAACATGCGCGGATCCCCGATCCAGAGAAAAGTCAGCTCCTCGCGCAGCGTGGCCCAGGCCTCTTGCGCGAGCTCGGGACCCACGCCCGCGGGCTCGCCGCAGCTCAGCGCGATGGGGGCGCGGGTCACGGCGCGTCTCAGTTGACGGTGATCACGGCCCCGGCGCGCAGCTCGGCGAGGAAGCCGTCGGCGAGGCCGTTCAGGCGCCGGTTGCGGAGCTCGGCGCGGATGGCATTGCGGTCCACGCCGCTCCCGCCATCTTGTCCCTCCGCCGTGGGCAGCGCGGGCACGCGCGCGCAGAGCATGAGGAAGACGAGCGTCTCTCCGCCGGCCCGTCGCAGCGCGGTGGAGACCTCGCCGGGGTCGAGCTTGGCCAGTTCGATGGCCACGTCCTCGGGGATCTGGGCGACCGGCAGCGCGCTCCGCTCGAGCGCCTCGCGCGGCATGTCGCGCGCCACGCCGTAGAGATCGTCGCAGGTATCCACGCGCGCCTCGATCCGGCTGGCCGCGCCCGGGTCCGAGGCCGGCAGGTAAAGCGCGGCATAGTCGATCGCGGCCGGCGATACAGGACTGCCCTCCCGCTCCTCGATGTCGCGGAGCTGGAAAAGGATGATCGCGTTGTCGGTGCGGAGCGGTTGCGTCACCTCCCCCGGCGACAGCGTCAAGAGGATCGGACCGAGCCCCGGCGGCAGCTCGGAAAGCTCGAGCCAGTTGACCCTCCCGCCCCGGTCCCGCGAGGGCGACACCGACAGCTCCCGGGCCTCCGCCTGGAAGCGGGAGATCGAGGTGATCTGGCGCAGCCGCTCGGCGTTGCGTTCGGAGGTCGCCACCTCCTCGGGCCGGTTGGGGCGCGCGGGCAGCACGATCTCGCTCATGAGCACGCGGATGCGCGCGCCGCTGGGGGCCGCGCCTTCGGCGCGGTCGATCTCGTCATCGGTGACCTCGGCCCGCGCCCCGAACCGGGCGCGCACCACCTCGCGCCAGGTCAGGCCCACGCGCACGAATTCGCGGAAGGTGCCTTCCTCGATCCCCTGGGCGCGGAGGCGCGCGATGAAGGCGTCGGTCTCCAGGTTCGCCCGGCCGGCGAAGTCGGCCATGCCCCGGTCGAGCCCCTCCTCGGTGAGCTGGATGCCCGCCCGCCGGGCGGCGGCGATCTTGAGCCGGTCGTCGATGAGCTGATCGAGGGCCAGGTCCCGGCTCGCCCCCGGCGCGTTCACGAAAGTCAGGAACCGCGCGCGCTGCTCCACCTCGAAGGCCGTCACGACATCGCTGTCGACGCTGGCCACCGTGCGGAATTGCGACTGCGCGGCGAGGCCCACGGGCAGCGCAATGACGAGGAGGAGGGGGAGAAGGACACGGAGGCTCATATCGGCGTTCCTGACGACACTCGGGTCTGTTTTCTTGCTCTTACGGGCCCCGCCGCTCACCGGCACCGCGGCGCCACGCGCGGCGTGCTCGCCCCCGTGCCGAAGCCCCGCAATCCCACGGTGAGCCCGAAATCCGTGCTCGGCGTGACACTAGCCGATGCGGTGAAGCTGCGCGAGGCGGAAAGCGCGATCTCCACGCATTCGTTGATCCAGCGCAGGCCGATCCCGGCCTCGGTGGTGGCCTCGGTGGTGAAGTCGTAGCGGAAATCGGCGAGCGCGGTGAAGCTGGGGGTGACGTCGTATTCGCCGCTGAGCGCCAGCTCGGAGGCCGCGGAGCCGCGATCCTCGGCGCTGTCGGCGCTCAGATAGGCGAACGAGGAGGCGGCGCGCACGCGTCCCCCGGCATAGCCCACGCGCAGCCCCGTCTTCTTCACCGCCAGATCGTTGTCGAGCGTGATGCGCCCGATCACGTCGTAGCTGCCCTCGGTGGCCAGCGTGCCGGACACGAGCCAGTTCGAGGTGTCGCCCGCGAGGCCCGAGGCGTCGCTGAAATCGTTCTCGCCGCTGAGCCGCGCCACGCGCCCGAGCGTGAGCGTGCTCTCCCAGCCGCGCGGGCCCGCGCGTGTCCAGGTGAGCCCGAAATCGAGCCGCGTGCCGTCCTCCACCACGTCCTCGCCCGTGGCGCGGTTGAGCGCGAAGAGGTTGCCCTCGTCGAATTCCACGCGGGTGCTGTCCTCGTTGGGGATCTCCGCGGCGCTCTGCGTGGTGGCGGCGAGTTGGACCTTGGGCGTGAGCATGTGGCGCGCGCCGTCCGCGCCCCGTGCCATGAGCGGCCAGGCGACGGAGACCGCGATGCCGGCCTCCCCGCGGGTGGCCGTGCTCTCGAATAGCGCGTCGTCGGAAATGAGGTAGCTGTCAGCGCCCACGCGCGCCTGCGCGCCGAAGACGAGGCCCGGTCCCGCGATCCATTCCCTTGCCCAGTCGAGCGTGAGGCCCGCGCGCACCACGTCGAGCCCGTCGGAGACCCCGTCGCCATCGCCGTCGACGCTGCTCTCGGAGGCCCGCAGATGGGCCTGGAGGTCCCCGCGCAGCCGCGCGGACCCGCCGAGGAGTCCCGGGCGGAACGCCAGGTCGCGGCGCGCGTCGAAGATCACGGAGGGGAAGGTGTTGTTGTTCTCGTCGTCGCGCAGCGAGCGGAAGAAGACGAGCTCGACCTCGGTGTCGCGCGCAGCCGTCGTGCGCGCGAGCGTGAGCGCGCTGTCGAGGCGATCCTTGTCGGAATAGTCGTAATCCGGGAAGTACGAGCGGTCCGAGGCCGCCTCGATATCGAAGGTGAGCGCGTAGCCGCCGGCCACGGCGAAGCGTCCCTCCGCGAGGACGCCGTAGCGCACCGCATCGGGGCCGAAATCGTCGGCGGACAGAAACGTGTTCCAGGTGAGCTCGCCACGGGCGAAGGCCTGCCGGTACCTGAACTCGAGCGTGCGCGTATCCGTGGCGATGAAGGGCGTGACGGTAAGGTCGCGGCTCTCCCCCAGCGCCACGAAGTAGGGAAGCTTCACCCCGTAGCCCAGCAGCGAGGAGGTCCGGAATTCCGGCGGCAAGAGCCCCGTGGCGCGGTCGAGCGTGGGATCGGGCAGCCTGAGCCGCGGCAGAAAGAGGATCGGCACCCCCATGACCTGGAGCTGGGCGTTGTCGAAATAGAGCTGCCGCGCCTCCTGGTCGTGGATGATCCGCTCCGCCCGGATCTGCCAGAGGGGCGGGCGGCCCGTGTCGCAGACATGGCAGCTCGTGGCGCCCACCTGGAGCGCCTGGCTGTAGCGCCCGCCCACGCGCTGGATCTCCGTCGCCGCGATCTGGAGCTGCTGGTTGAGCACGATGCGCGCGCCGCGCAGGATGCCGTCGCGGAGCCCGCCGCTGAGCTCGGCCTGGCTTGCCAGGATCACGCTCGAGGTGCCGTCGCGGAGCACGATGGGCCCCTCCATGGTGAGCGTATCGGTGGCCCCGTCATAGGTGACGCGGGCGGCGGTGAGGCGGGTGTCGCCCTGCAGGATCTCCACGTTGCCCTCGGCCACGAGGAGGCGGTCGCGGGTGAGCGCCACGCGGTCGGCCACGAGAGCGGCGGGCATTGCCAAGTCTGTGGGCGCCTCCTGCGCGGTCAGGGGCGCACCCGGCGGCGCGGCGAGGAGGGGCAGGAGGCAGAGAAGCGCCAGGAGCCGCCTCATCCGTCCTCGAGCCTCAGGAGCCGCCCGAGCGCGAGGCCGAGCGCGGCGAGCGGCGGCGCCCAGGCAGCCAGAAGCACGGGCATCTGCCCGTTCTCGCCCAGGATCTGCGCGAAGTTCCGCACGAAAAAGAGCGCAAAGCCCGCGAGGATGGCCGCGAGCACCGCGACGCCGGTGCGGCTCACGCGGGCATGGCGCACGGTGAAGCTCGCGCCCACGAGCATCATCGCCACCATGAAGACGGGCAGCGCGAGCTCCATGTGAAACCACACGAGGTGCCTGCGCGCCGAGAAGCCCGCGCGCTCGAGCTGGGCGATGAAGGCCGGAAGCTCCCAGATCGGGATCGCGGAGGGCGCGCCGAAGCTGTCGCGGATGCCCTCCCGCGTGAGGGTGGAGGGGACGCGCAGCGTGTCGTAGGCGCGGGCGGCGGCCTCCGGGTTGGGATTGCCGTCGAGCGGCCAGCTCTTGGCGTCGCGGAGGTCCCAGCCGCCGGGGGTGAGCGTGGCGCTCGCCGCCTCGATGCGGCGCACGGGCCGGCCCTCGCGGGAAAAGGAGATGAACGTCACCTGGCGCAGCGTCGTGCCGTCGAGGGTGGAGGAGAGCGCGCGGATCACGGTCTGCCCCTCGCTCGAGCCCTGGCGCAGCCAGAGCCCCTCGTCGGAGATCGAGAGCGTGGAACCGTCATCGTCGATCCGGTCCATGCGCGCCTCGTATTCCTGGCTCATCTGCGCCACGAGCGGGTTGAACACCGCCACCGTCACCGCCCCGATGAGGAGCGCCACGAGCCCCGGCGCGAGGAGCGCGCGGATCGCCGAGCGGCCCGCCGCGCGCGCCACGACGAGCTCGGACGAGCGCGCCAGCGACAAAAACAGCGCCACCGAGGCGATGATCATGAGGAGCGGCAGGATCCGGTAGAACCCCACCGGCGCGTTGAGCAAGGTGAGGCCGAGCAGCTGCCCCAGGCTCACCTCGTCGCCCGCGAAGCGCCGCACCTGATCCATGAAATCGAAGAGCAGCGCGAGGCCCAGAAACACCGCGAAGATCGCGCCGAAGGACAAAAGAAAGCGCCAGGCGAAGTACCGGTGGAGCGTCATGGCGTGGCCTGGCCCCGCGCCATGCGCCGCCCGCGATCGGCCCTGAGAAAGCCCGCCCAAGCGAGCAGGATGCCCAGGCTCGCGGGCAAATAGGCCAGCGGCCAACGCGCGGGGTCGGAGATGATCTGCTCTGCGACCACGCCCTCGAGCGCCTTCAAGAGCACGAGCGCCGTGAGCGCCAGGATAATCTGCGGCCAGATGCCCATGCGCGAGAAGCCCGCGCTCATGAGCGTGGCGAACCCCAAAAGCGCCGCCACGAGCGCAAAGAGCGGCTGGGAGAACCGCTCATGGGCCTCCTGCGCGAACTCGCCCGCGCTGCGCCGGGTGAGGTCCATGAGCCGTTCCGTGGGGGCCATGAGCTCGAGCGTGGACAATTCGCGCAGCGCCGGGCGGCGGCCCGCATCGGGATCGACGAGGTCGCCCACATCGATGACGAGGTCCTCGAAATTCGTCACGAAAAGCGTCCCGCGCTCGGGGTTCAGCGTCTGGCTTTGCCCGTCGATGAGCACGAGCCGCGGACCCTCTTCGCTGCGCACGAGAAAGGCCCGCTCGGCGGTGAAGATCTGGTCGCGCAGGCCGGGGCTCGCATCAGCCAAAAACACGTCGAGCAGTTCCCCGTTCTCGCTGATATCGCGCAGATAGAGCGTGGAGCCCTGGCCGGGATGGGTGAAGACCCCTTCCCTGAGGAGGCGGCCCGACACGTTCTCGGCCACCTCCGCGTTGCGGATCGCCAGCCTCTCCTGGCTGATGGGCACGAGGACGTGCATGAGCGCTGCCATGAAAAGCGCCGTAATGACCCCGAACATCGCCACCGGCCGCGCCATGCGCCGCGCGGAATAGCCCGTGGCCTGCATCACCGCGATCTCGCGGTCCGCCATCATCCGGTTGGTGACATAGAGCACCGCGGCGAACGACGCCACCGGCAGGACGAGGCGGATCAGGTTGGGCAGCGAGAGCGCCGTGAACTCCAAAAACACGAGCGCGGTCTGGCCGTCGGCGATGAGGCTGTCGAAGAGCACCACCGCCTGGTTGACCCAGTAGACCATCACGAGAAGCAGCGCGAAAAAGCCGAACAGCTGCAGGCACTGCGCGAGCATGTATCTGTCAAAGCGTGCCATGCTGCTCCGCCATGCCCCGCGCGACCCCCATGCGTCGTCCCCCTAGTGTTCCACTGCTACGCGATTTCCGGGGCCGCGAAAAGGGACGCGCGCGGCCCGCGCCGGGCGGCTGGCCAATCCGAGGGGGCCCGGCTAGGTTCCGCCCAAATCACCGCTGTGGAGCCATTTCATGACCACCCCTCTCGCCTTCGACTTCATCGAAACGGACCTCGACGCCGTCGCCGCCTTTTCCGGGCAGGTCGCCTGTTTCGTGGAGGCCACGGGCAAGCTCGATCAGACCGCGCGGCGGGTCAACCGGCTCACCAAGGGCGCGCTCGAGCGCTTCGCGGAGAGCGACGTCTTCGCGGACATGAAGGACGGCGAGGCGCGGGAACTGGCCTACCCCACGGGGATGGAGGCCACGGGCATCATCGTGGTCAAGCTCGCGCGCAAGTCCGAGCCGCGCAAGGCGCGGCAGGCGGGCGCGGCCATCGGCAAGTCGAAGCGCGACGGCGCGCTGCTCGTGCTCGCGGGCAATATCGGGCGCGCGGCGGAGATCGCAGAGGGCATCGCCCTGCGCGCCTACGCCTATCTCGACATGAAGAGTAAGGAGCCCGAGGCAACGCATGGCGTGACGGTGATGTGCTCGAAACCCGAGGAGGTGTCGGAGGCCGCGCGCGCGCCGTTGGCCGTGGCCGAGGGGGTCTTTTTCACCCGCGATCTCACGAACGCCCCGGCCAACCACCTGACCACGACGAACTTCGCCGACCAGCTCGCCGCCATGTCCGGGATCGGGCTCGAGGTGGAGGTGCTGGACGAGCCGGAGCTCGAGAAACTCGGCATGCGCACGCTCCTGTCCGTGGGGCAGGGGTCGTCGGCGCCCTCCAAGGTCGTGGTGATGAAATGGAACGGCGGCGGGGACGAGGCGCCCTTCGCCTTCGTGGGCAAGGGCGTCGTTTTTGACACGGGCGGCATCTCGCTCAAACCCGCCGCGGGCATGGAAGACATGACCATGGACATGGGCGGCGCGGGCGTCGTGGCGGGCGTCATGCGCGCGCTGGCACTCCGAAAGGCGAAGGCCAACGTCGTGGGCCTCGTGGGTCTCGTGGAAAACATGCCCGGCCCCGATGCCACGCGTCCGGGCGACGTGGTGACGTCCATGAAAGGCGACACGGTCGAGATCATCAACACCGACGCCGAGGGCCGCCTGGTCCTGGCCGACGTCCTCTGGTACGCGCAGGACCGCTTCAAACCCTCGGGCGTCGTCAACCTCGCCACGCTCACGGGCGCCATCATCATCGGGCTCGGGCACGAGATGGCGGGCGTTTTCTCCAACGACGACACGCTGGCCGCAAACCTCCTGAAGGCCGCGGGCGACGAGGATGAAGGCGCCTGGCGGATGCCGCTTGCACCGGCCTACGACAAGCAACTCAAAAGCCAGATCGCGGACATGAAGAACGTGGGCGGCCGCCCCGCGGGCTCCATCACGGCGGGGCAGTTCCTCCAGCGTTTCGTCCTCGACGAGATGCCCTGGGCCCATATCGACATCGCGGGCGTGGCCAGCGTGAAATCCGACACCGACTACGCGCCGAAGGGGGCCACGGGCTGGGGCGTGCGGGCGCTCAACCGGCTCATCGCCGACCACTACGAAGGGTAGGGGCGGCGGTGAGCGCGCGCTTCTACCACCTGACGACGTCGCCCCTCGACGTCACCGCGCGGATGCTTCTGGAAAAATCGCTCGCCGCGGGCTGGCGCGTGGCGCTGCGCGGCACCGACCTCGAGCGGCTGAAATGGCTCGACGAGAAGCTCTGGCTCGGCCCGGAGGAGGGGTTTTTGCCCCACGGCCTGGCGGGCGGGGACCATGATGCGCGGCAGCCCGTGCTGCTCACCACCGGCGAGGCCGCCAACACGCCCCACTGCCTGATGTCCATCGACGGCGCGGAGATCGCGCCCGAGGAGACGGAGGGCAAGGAGCGGACGTTCATCCTCTTCGACGGGCAGGACGGCGATGCCGTGGCCCGCGCCCGCACGCAGTGGAAAAGCCTCACCGGGGCCGGTGTGGCCGCGCAATACTGGGCCCAGGGAGACGGCCGCTGGACGATGAAGGCCGAAAGCGCCGCCGCCACCCCGCCGGGGGCCTGACGCGCGGTGGGCCAGGGCGCGCGTGGGCGTGGGCTTGGGCCTGGGGAGCGGGTGCGGGGTCCGGGTCCAAGTGCCAGGCGCCTCAGACGGCGCGCACCGACAGCTCGTTGCGCTTGGCCACTTCGCCGAGGAGCGTCGCCAATTCGCTGCCCGAAAGGCTCTCCAGGTCGAAGGAGGAGCGGTCCGCGATGTCCGCATAGTGGATCGCCGCCGCCGCGTCGTTGCCCGCAAACCCCATGGACCAGCGGGGAAAGAGCCGGTCGGTCGCCCAGTCCGTCTCCAGCACCGTCACGTCGTGGTGCCGATCGTCGAGCTGCACCCGGTCAAAGACCTCCTCCACGGCCTGCCCCGGCCCCTCGAGGATCTGGGCAAAGGCGCCCTCGTTGAAAAAGAGCGCCCCGGTGACGCCGCACCTTGCATTGTTGATCTGCGACACCCGCAGGATCTGGTCCACCTCGCGCAGCGCCTCCTCCGGCGGCAGGCCTATGGCGTTGCGGCTGAAATAGGCCACGCGCAGCACGCGCTCAGTCGTGGGTGCGGTCATGCTCGCTCTGCTCCTTGAAGTTGTCCCCCGCGGTCCAGCTCGCCACGAAACCGGCCACGGCGTCGGCCGGGATCGGCTCGCTGAGATAGTAGCCCTGCACCGCGCCCACACCCTGCTTGCGCAGCCTCTCGAGCTGTTCGGCGGTCTCCACCCCCTCGGCGATGACGCTGATGCCCAGATCGGCGCCGAGGCTCGCCATGGCCCCCGCGATCTTGCGCGCCGATGCGTCGGCCAGCGGGTCGCGGACGAACGACTGGTCGATCTTGATCTTGTCGAAGGGAAACCGCCGCAGGTAGCTGAGCGAGGCGTAGCCCGTCCCGAAATCATCGAGCGAGAGGCCCACGCCCATGTCCCGGAGCGCCTTCATGCGCGCCTCCACGATGCTGTCCTCGTTGAGGAGCAGCGTCTCGGTCAGTTCCAGCTCCAGCCGCGCGGGCGGCAGCTTCCACCGCTCGAGGCAGGCCGCCACCCAGGCCACGAAATCCTCGTCCATGAATTGCAGGGGAGAGACATTCACCGCCACGGTGTAGGGCGCGCTCCAGCGGCTCGCCTCCTGGCACGCGGCGTTGAGCACGTAGCTGCCGATCTTGACCATGAGCCCGGTTTCCTCGGCCACGGCGATGAATTCCGACGGCGGCACGAGGCCCGTGGGCCTCTGCCAGCGCAGAAGCGCCTCGAACCCGGTCACCGCCCGGGCGCCGAGCGAATATTGCGGCTGGAAATGGAGCACGAACTCCTCGAGCAGCAGAGCGCGGCGCAGCGCATGCTCGAGCTGGCGCCGCTCCTCGAGCGCCGACATCATCTCCGGAGCGTACCAGGTCCCGCGCCCGCGCCCCTGGCGCTTGCTCTCGTAGAGCGCCACGTCCGCGCGCCGCAGCACCTCGGCGTAGGCGAGCCCCTCGCCCTTGGCGAGGCCGATGCTCGCCCCGATGAGCACCTGCGACCCGTTGATGAGAAAGGGACGGCTGAGCTTGTCGATGAGGCGTTCGGCGATGCGCTCCACCTCCGGCGGTGCGAGCGGACCGGCCAGGAGCGCCACGAATTCGTCGCCGCCCACGCGGCCCACGAAGTCGACCTTCCGCAGGACCTCGCGCATCCGCTGCGCGGCATTGCGCAGGAGGAGGTCTCCGGTTTCGTGTCCCAGCGTGTCGTTGACGCGCTTGAAGCGGTCGAGATCGACATAGAGCGCATAGGCTCCGTCCTGCGCCATGAGCGCCTCGTACTGGCCAGGCAGGCTCAGCCGGTCACCCACGCCCGTGAGGGGATCGACGCCCGCCTCGGGCGCCGCCGGGCGGGTCGGCTCTTCGAGGATCGCGCCGATCCAGCCGCCATCGGGGATCGCGGACCAGAGCAAGCGCCGCCCCTCCGGCAGCGGGCAGGCCCCCGGCGATCCCGGCAGGTCGATCGAAAGCTCGAAATCCGCGAGCGTGCGGGGCGCCGCGCCGCTGCCGGACGGGCTCGCCACGGCGCGAAACCGCGCGTTGGAGAGGCGCACGCGGCCCCAGCCGTCGATCACGACCATCCCCACCGGCGCGGCGAGGAGCGCCGCCTCGGCCGTCCAGTCCGCCCCATCGGCGGCGACCGTCGCGGCGCTTTCCCGTGAACCCATGCCAAACGCTCCAAGCCTCTGGTGCGGGCTTGCCAAAGAGCCGTTGAACAATGGTAAAGGCCGGGCGGAGAGTGCCGACAGCTTGAGTAAAAAGCGCCACGCGCCAGGCTCAGGGCACTGGACCGGTCCCGGCAGGCCCGCGCGGACGCCCGGTCGCCGCGGAGGCGCGACGGTTCAGCGGATCAGCGTGAGCCGCCCGTCCCGGATTTGCAGCGTGTCGAAGCGCTCCAGGTAGCTCATCCCGAGGAGCGAGCCCGGCATCTGCCCGTCATTGACGGAGGCGCGCACCCCGCGGTCGGTGAAGCCGCCGAGCGCCACGGTATCGAGGCGCACGGGGGCGATGGCCACCGGCCCGTTGGCGGTCATGGCGCGCCCGAAAAAGACGAGGTCCTCGGTGGTTATGCCGGCCCGCGCTGCGTCCTCGCGGGTGAGCACCACGTCGGTCGCCCCGGTGTCCACCACGAACTCGATGGGCGCGCCGTTGACGTCGAGGGTAAGGTAGAAATGCCCGTCGCCCCGGCGCGGGACGCTGATCTCGCTGTCTGTGACGAGGGCCTGGGACGTGGTGAATTCGCTCTGCACATCGTCCCAGAGCCCGTAGGCCACGATGAGCCCCACAAAGAGCAGGAACCACGTGCCCATGGTGCGCGCCGTCTGGCCCAGAGAGGGGCGATTGCGCACGAAGAACCCGCCGCCGATGACGGTCAGGAGGACGAGGAGAAAGAGAAGGGTCGCGATATTGTCGCCGGTCATGGCGGAGATATGGGGTTAGCGGGGCGGGGATACAAATCCACGCCCGGCGCGGCCCCGTGAGGCCCGGTGAGGAGGAGATGGACGACGCTGAAAGCTGACACTGTGCCCCGGCGCGCTGAGCGGCGTGCGGGTTGCGTGGGCGCCGTGGTGTCCCCGGCGGCTCAGAGGGAAGGGTTCAGGCGCTGAATGGCACAGGCGCTCAGGGGCTCACTCGCGGACGGGCTTAGGCGCAGCAGGCTCAGGCGCTCTCGGCGGCCTCGAGCTTCTCCTGCGCGGCCATCCAAAGCGCCTCTGCGCGGGCGAGGCCGTCCATGATCTCCGCGTATTTCTTGTTCCACACGGCGAGCTCGCCCGCGCGCGCATCCTCGTAGAGCGCGGGATCGGCGAGTTTCTTCGCGAGCTTCTCCTGCATCTCGGTGATCTTCTCCACCCGCGCCTCGGCGGTGCGGACCTCCGCGCGGAGCGCGAGCACCTGGTCGCGGGAGGGCTTGGGTTTTTTCGCGGGCTCTTCCTTTTTCGCCTTCGCGGGCACCTGCAGGAGGAAGCGGCGATAGGCCTCCAGATCCTCGTCGTAGGGGGCGACGGTGCCGCCGGAGACGAGCCAGAGCCGGTCGGCCACGAGGCTGAGGAGATGCATGTCGTGGCTCACCAGGATCACCGCGCCCTTGTAGGCGGCGAGCGCCTCTACGAGCGCCTCGCGGCTTTCCATGTCGAGGTGGTTCGTGGGCTCGTCTAGGATGAGCATGTGCGGCGCGTCGAGCGTGGCCAAGAGCAGCGAGAGCCGCGCCTTTTGCCCGCCAGATAAACGCTTCACCTCCGTGTCCGCCTGCTCGGGCCCCAGCCCGAAGCCTGCCAGAAGCGGCCGCAGCCGGCCGGGCAGCCAGTCGGGCCGCAGCGCGCGCAGATGCTCGAGCGGGGTCTGGTCGGCCTCGAGCTCGTCCACCTGGTGCTGCGCGAAATAGCCGATGCGGAGCTTCGAGGCCTTCGTCACGCGGCCCTTTTCGCTGGCCAGCCTGTCCGAGAGCAGCTTGGCCAGTGTGGATTTGCCTTGCCCGTTCTTGCCCAGGAGCGCGATGCGGTCGTCCTGATCGATCCTGAGCGTAAGCCGGTCGAGCACGGGCGCCCCGCCATAGCCCACCGCCGCGCCATCGAGATTGACGATGGGCGGGCTCAGCTCCTCGGGCTCCGGAAACGAGAACCGCGCGCGGGCCTCGGCCTCGGGCGCTGTGATGATGTCCATCTTCTCCAGCGCCTTGATGCGGGCCTGCGCCTGGCGGGCCTTGTCGGCCTTGTAGCGGAAGCGGTCCACGTAGCTTTGCAGATGCGCGCGGCGGGCCTCCTGCTTCTTGGCCTCGGCGGCCTGTACGGCGCGCTTGGCCGCGCGCGCCTTGGCAAAGGCATCGAACGTGCCTTGGTAGAAGGTGAGCTGGCGATGCTCGAGATGGAGGATCGCACCCACCGCGCGATTGAGCAGGTTCCGGTCGTGGGAGATGATGATGACCGTGTGCGGGTAGCTCTTGAGGTAGCTCTCGAGCCAGAGCGCGCCCTCGAGATCGAGGTAGTTGGTGGGCTCGTCGAGGAGCAGCAGATCGGGCTGGGCGAAAAGCACGGCCGCGAGCGCCACGCGCATCCGCCAGCCGCCGGAGAAATCGCTGCAGGGGCGGTGCTGGTCTGGCTCGTCGAAGCCCAGCCCCTTCAGGATCGTGGCCGCGCGGGCCTCCGCTGACCAGGCGTCGATATCGGCGAGGCGCGTCTGGATCTCCGCGATGCGGTGGGGGTCTTCCGTCTCCTCGGCCAGCAGCGCGGCGCGCTCGGTATCGGCGGCAAGGACGGTGTCGAGGAGGCTCGCAGCGCTCGCCGGGGCCTCCTGCGCCACGCCGCCGATCTGCGTGCCCCGGGGCAGACTGATCTCCCCGCCCTCGAGGGCGAGCTCGCCCCGGATCAGGCGAAAGAGCGTGGTCTTGCCCGCGCCGTTCGGCCCCACGAGACCCACCTTGTGACCCGCCGGGATCGTGGCCGAGGCCCCCTCGAAGAGGCGGCGCCCCTCAACGGCGTAAGTGATGTCGGTGATGCGCAGCATGGCGCAGGCTCTAGCCCGCCTGCGCGCCAGAGGAAAGTCGCCGCGCGGCTCTGTTCCTGCGCGCGCCGTGCGGCGTGCTCGAAAGGCGCCCGCCCACCGACCCGGGGCAGGGCGCGCGGGGCCGGACGCCGCCCTATTTCGCGGAGCAGAACGCCCCGGTGCCGTAGCGGCCGTTCTTGGCCCAGCCATAGAGGTATTGCGGCGTCTTGAGGCCGTGGAAGACGATGTCACCCCAGGGGTCGCAGACCACCGCCTCGTTCCCCCAGGTGCGGTAATCGGCCGTGGTGGAGCCTGCCGCGCGCCCGATGAGGAGCCACGCGTGATCGCCGGGATCATTGTAGCGCATCCAGTCGAGGCGCTTCATGCGCCAGGTCTCGTAGAGAAAAACGAAGGCCACGCTGGCATTCTCCCCGCAATTGCCGACGCCGCAGGCGATGGCGGTGCGCGACATCCATTTCACCTTGGGATAGGTGGTCATGCTCTCGGGCGCGCCGGGGGCGGTGCCGCCGAGGCCGGAGATGCCCTTGCGCGCGTCGCGCATGGCATCCACGCGAAAGAAGTTCATCCCGCCGGTATCCACGAGATCCTTCCACTTGTTGCCGGCGCCCTTCTTGAGTTTGGACTGGGTGTATTCGAGCGCGGCCTGGGCCGCCTTGAGGTTGTGTTGAAGTGACATGCGCGCCCTATATGTGCTTGAAATAACGTTGTTGTCCCGCCTTTGTGGGGGCTTGGCAAGGAAGGGTTTCCGTACCGGGCGCCTGCGTTCTGCCAGCACCGAGAGGCGGGATGGCCGATGATCGTGCGTGGCGTCTTTTTTGCAAGCTCGCAGACGCGCAGGGCCACGGCCCCGTCATGGCCGACTTCGCGCGCTTTGTGCGCGCGCTCCTCGGCGTTCTGAGTTTCGAGGCGGGCCTGAACCGCCATTTCGAGGCGATGTCGCCGGGCTCTGCAGCGGGCTTCGCCATCCGTTTCGAGAGTGCCACGGCATTGGAGGCCACCGCCGCGCGTCCCACCCACCAGGCGCTGGGCGCGCGGCTTCTGGCGTGCTGCGAGGGCGGGCGCGTGGGCGTCATCGTCTCTGACATCGACGCCGCGAGAACGGAAAGCTGTGGGCACGGCTTTTCACGGCCCATGGCCCGTGTTAGGCGGCGCAAAAATCTGACATTCGGAGACGTCCCATGGCCCGCGAACGCACCTTCTCGATCATCAAACCCGACGCGACGAAGCGCAACCTCACCGGCGCGATCAACGCCAAGTTCGAGGAGGCGGGCCTGCGCATCGTGGCGCAGAAGCGTCTCCACCTGACGAAGGCGCAGGCGGGCGTGTTCTACGCCGTCCATGCCGAGCGTCCGTTCTACGACGAACTGTGTGAGTTCATGGCCTCTGGCCCCATCGTGGCGCAGGTCCTAGAGGGGGAGGGCGCCATCGCCAAGAACCGCGAGGTCATGGGCGCCACGAACCCGGCCGATGCCGCGCCGGGCACGATCCGGGCCGAGTTTGCCGAAAGCGTGGGCGAGAACTCCGTACACGGCTCCGACGCGCCGGAAACGGCGGCGGTGGAGATCGCCTATTTCTTCTCCGGGCTGGAGCTTGTGGGCTAGGGCTCTACAACACCGAAACTGCCTACAATCCGCACAGGGCCGCGCCTTTCGAGGGGCGGCCCTTTGATTTGCCGGATCAGGACCGGACGCCGAGGGCGTCGAGGGCGCGGGCAAGCTCCGGAGGCAGCGCACCGCCTGCCGTGCGTTTCTCCGTGGCGGCGGCTTTCAGCGCGTCGAAGCGCGCGCGCAAAGCGGCCTTCTCCGCACCCTGGCAGTCGTTCCAGGGCCGTCCCTGGAGCGCCATGTGCAGCACGTAGTACCCGATGAAGTGCGGGCGCACGCCGGCGGCGAGGAGCCTGGCATAGGCGGCGTCGGCGCCGAGGGCGCGGATCTCCTCGGCGCTATGGATGCCGGCGCGCGCGAATTGCGCGACGGAGGCCGGGCCGAGATTGCGGAGACTGTCCACCGAAGCCATGGCGGCACTCTAGGCGCGTGCGAGCCACCTGAACATCCCCCTGAGCATTCCCGAGACCGCGATCAGAGCGCGGCCCAGTCGGTGAACTTGAAGGGCGGCTCCGAGGTGTCGGGCTTATCCGCGTCGGATTTGGGGCCGTCCTTTGGGGGCGCGGGGCGCTCTTTGGCGGCCGCAGGCTCCTTCGGGGTGGGTTTTTGGGGCGCCATGGCTGCCTCCTTCGCCTGATCCCCCGTTGGATGTCCTTTGATGTGGCAGGGCTTTTGCCCTTTGCGACGGGTTACTGGAGGATTTCGGCGCTTTTATGGCCCGGCGGGGCGCTTTCCCGAGGCCTTTCTGGGGTGCTTCCTGGCGAGACGGCCCGGGAAACATGTCCTGTAACACTTGTGAGATCACGAGAATGTCATGAGGTGAACTCGTCGGTCTGATTTGTACCGCCGCCAAGCCATTGAAAAAGAACGCTTTAGAAATCAAGCGCCGCGCTTGGCCCGAGCCGGGCGCTAAAATTTTTTTCCGAAGCGGGCGGAACGTGACCGGGCCGGGCCCGTTGTCACCCCACAGCGAGGCACACTGCTTCGCTCCGACCAAACCGACCAGAAAGGACATTTCATGTTCCGTAAGATCGCAATCGCTGCCACCGCCGCCACCCTGCTTGGCTCCGCCGCTGCTGCCAACGAATTTGGCATTCTCGACGGCGTCGAGGAAGGTGCGACATTCTACGATGTGCCGCTGGCCACGCTGGACGCTGCCGGCATGGTGCAGATCGAAGACGAAGAGGGCACGGTGCTCGGCATGGCCGACGCCTCCGCGGGTCCGAACACCGACCTGCGCATCGACTTCACCACGCCGGTGGAAGCCGGTGGTGAGCTCGTCGCCAAGATCATCGTGGGCGGTGAAGTCGTCGACATAGAGATGATCGAAATCGACGGGTAATTCCGTTTCGGTTCGACAGAGAAGGGGCTGCCTCGCGCGGCCCCTTTTCTTTTGCGCGGGTCAGTGGGGCCTGAGCTCGATCGTCTGGCCCGAGGCCGCCGCCGCGTCGTCCGCGTCATGGGTGACGAGGAGCACGGGGAGCCGGGCCGCGCGGGCGCGGTCGAAGACGAGCGCGCGCATGCGCACGCGCAGATCGGCATCGAGCCGGGAGAACGGCTCATCGAGGAGGAGCGCTTCGGGCTCGGCCAGGAGCATCCGCATGAGCGCCACCCGCGCCCGCTGCCCGCCCGACAGCGTGGCGGGGTCGCGGGCCTCGAACCCGGCGAGGTCGATCTCGGCCAGCGCCTCGGCGATGCGGGCCTTGCGTCGGCTCGTGCCGCGCGGCAGGCCGAAGCCCACATTCTGCCCCACCGAGAGATGCGGAAAGAGCAGGTGATCCTGGAACAGGATGCCCACGCGCCGCGCTTGGGGCGCCAGCCCGTTCAGCACCCGGCCGTTGAGGCGAATGGTGCCCGCGCAGCGGAAATTCGGGCCAAGCGTGCCGGTGATCGCCGCGAGCAGCGTGGACTTCCCCACGCCCGATGGCCCCATGACGGAGAGCACGTCGCCCGGGCCCACGCGGGCATCGATGCTCAGGAGCGCCCGGCCCCCCTGATGCAGGATCTCCACCCGGTCGAGCGCGAGCCCCTCAGCCATGGCGCAGGCCCCTCCGGTGGCGGAAGGCCAGCCGCGGCAGTAGGAGCGCGGCGGCGAAGGGCAGCCAGGCCGCCCCCGTGAGCGCCAGCGTCCAAACCCCGATGGCGCGCCGGTCCCCGCCGGAGGAGAGCGCGATGGCCTCCGTCGTCAGCGTCGTCACCCGCCCGCCGGAGGCGAGCAATGTCGGCAGGTACTGCCCCACCGACACCGCCATCCCCACGGCGAAGGCGGTGAGGATCGGCGCCAGCAGCATGGGCAGGCGGATCCGCCAGAGCACCCCTTCGCGCCCCGTCCCCATGGCATGGGCGAGCGTCGCGTAGCGCGTGTCCCAGGCGCGGAACGGCCCCGACAGGGCGAGAAACATGTAAGGCAGGACGAATACCATGTGGGTCAAGAGGACCGGCCAGAACCCCACGCCCGCCCCGAGCTGCAAAAGCAGGATCTGAAGCCCCGGCAGAAACGCGATCTGCGGCAGGATGAGCGGCAGGTAGAGGACGAAGAGCCCGAACTGCCCGAGATTGCGCCCCCGGCGATGCTCCGCCTCGAGGCAGCCCAGCACGAGGAGGAGCGCCAGAAACGCCGCGAGCGCCGCGAGCCCGAGCGTCAGCAGCGTCGTGTCGAGTGCCGCCGCGCCGTGCCGGTCCCAGGAGCGCAGGCCAAAGCTCGACGGAAGCGCCTCCGGAAAGCGCCAGCGCCCGGCAAAGGACCACGCGATCTGGCTCGCGATCCCGCCGAAGACGGCGAGCGCGGCCAGCGCCGAGACGGCGAGCCCCACGCCGCGGGCGGCGTAATCGGGCAGCCCCGCGCCCCGCGCGCCCGTGGCCACGGCCAGATGCCCGAGCCGCGCCACCGCGATCTCCATGACGCGCCAGGCCCCGATGGCCCCCACCACGAGCGCGAGCTGCAAAAGCGCCGCCGCCGCCGCTGGCCCGCGCAGCGCGAGGTCCGGGTCCGTCATCCAGCGCAAGATGAAGATCGAGAGCGGCGGCGGCGTCGAGGGTCCGAGCACGAGCGCCACGTCCACGTTCGACATGGCATAAGCCAGCACCGCGTAGACCGGCAGCCTGAGCTGCCCGTAGAGCGCGGGCAGCACCGTGAGCGCCCAGCCCCGCGTGCGCCCGTAGCCCATCGTCTGCGCTACTTCCATGCGCGCCGCGCTGTTGATCTGGGGCAGGGCGGCGAGCGCCATGAGCATGAGAAACGGCAGCTCCTTGGCCAGAAGCCCGGCAATGAGCGCCCAGCCCCCCGGATCCCCGATGATGAGGAGGTCGAGCGGCCGCTCCCAGCCGGTGAGCCAGGGCGAGGTGAGCCGCGCGAGCCAGCCCGAGGGCGCGATGAGAAAGGCGAGCCCCAGCGCCGCCGCCGCATGGGGCACCGAGAGAAGCGGGGAGAGCAGACGCTCCAGCGCCGAAAAGACCCGCGTTCCCTGCCAGCCCGCGATGAGGAGGAAGCAGCCGAGGAGCGCGCCCAGGGTGGAAAGGACCCCCGTCTTCACCGAAAGCCACTGCGCCTGCGCGATGCCGGGCTCGGCAAAGAGCATCCGCCAGGGCTCAAGCGAAAACGCCCCGCCGCCGCCGGGCTTCAGGAAGCCCACGGCGGGCAGGAGCGTGCCGACGAGCCCTGCCGCGATGGGCCCGATCAGAAGCGCGATGGTCAGCCCGGGGACGAGCGCGAAACCCTGATCCGGCACGGCCCCGAGGGGGCTCCGCGCCGGGTGGGCCGCGCGCGCGCCCGCGGCGTCGTCAGTTGGCAACGCCGTAGCGCTCGAGCCAGTCCTGCTCGACCCGGGTCATCCAGCTCGCATGGGGCTCGGGCAGCGCGGTGCCGAGCTCCGCGGGGGAGAGCGTGGCGATGCCGAGTTCCAGCGCGTCGAAGGCCGCGCGATCCTCCTCGCTTAGCTTCTCCATGTCGAGCACGGTGCCGTAGCCCAGGATCTCCGGCGTCTGCGCGCGCAGCTGCGCCTCGGGCGACAGGAGGAAGTTGGCCACGACCATGGCGCCCGCCTTGGCGTTGGCGTTGTAGGGGATGGCCACGAAGGACGCGTTCCCGATGGTGCCCTTGTCGAGCACGAAGGTCCGCGCGCTTTCGGGCAGTTGCTCATTGGCGATGGCGGCGGTGGCCTCCCCCGGCGACAGGCTCACGGCCAGGTCGATCTCGCCGTCATTGATGAGCTGGAGCTGGCGGGGGCCCGAGGCCGGGTAGGCGCGGCCCGAGCGCCACATGTTGGGCGTCGTCTCCTCGAGCCAGGCCCAGAGCGGGGCCGTGACCTCGGCATAGTCATCGCCTGCATCCTCCTGCAGGCGGGCAGGGTCCTCCACGAGTTCATAGAGCATCTGCTTGAGGAACGTGGTGCCGAGGAAATCCGGCGGCTGCGGGAAGGTGAAGCGGCCGGGGTTTTCCGCGGCCCACTCTGCGATGGCCTCGGCGGAGGTCGGCGGCGTGTCCATGGTCTCGCTGTCGTAGATGAAGACGACCTGCGCTGCGGCCCAGGGGCTCTCGAAGCCGTCGGTGGGCACGGTGAAGTCCACGGTGACGGGCTTGCCCTCGGTATCGACGAGCGCCCAGTTGGGGAGCTCTTCGGCGAAGGGCCCGAAGAGGAGGCCCGCGTCCTTCAGCGCGATGAAGTTCTCGCCGTTGATCCAGATCATGTCGACCGCGCCGCCCTCATCGGTGCCCGCGGCCTCCTCGGCCACCACGCGGGCCACCGCGTCGGCGGTGTCGGTGAGCTTCACATGCTCGAGCGTGACGCCGTAATCGTTCATGACGCGCTCACCCACCCAGGCGATGAAGTCGTTCGTCGTCGTGGCCCCGCCCCAGGCGTGCCAGAAGACCGTCTCCCCCTGGGCCTCTTCGAGCACCGCGTCCCATTCGGCGGGATCGGGATCGGCCTGGGCCGCGCCCGCCAGCGCGATCACGGCGGCGCTAAGGAAATGTTTCATGGTGGGTCCTTTCGTCAATCGTTTCGAAACACCTGCCGGGCGAGCAAGACGCGCGAGGCGGCGGTGAGAAAGCAGAGGCCCCCGAAGATCCAGGCTAGGGGGGCGAAGTGGGCGGGCAGCACGCAGAGCAGGCAGAAGAAGACGATGGTCTCGAACCCTTCGAGGAGCCCGCCGGTGAAGTAGAGCGATTTCGACCCGCGGGCGGTCGTCTCCATGGCGCGTTTTTCCGCGAGGATGGCGTAGCCCAGGAAGGTCGCTCCGTTGAAGTAGAAGCTCGCCAGGAGCCACGCGCCCGCGGCGGCGTTGGCAGTGGGATCGGCCCAGACGAACGCCATGGGGATCGCGCCGTAGAAGAGGAAATCGCAGGTGATATCGAGGTATCCGCCGAAATCCGTCTTCCGCGTCGCCCGCGCCACGGCCCCGTCGAGCCCGTCGGCGAGCCGCGAGGCGAGGATGAGCGCGAGGCCTGCCAGATAGGCCTCCACCGCGATCGCGCCCGCCGCCATCAGCCCCACCGCCAGCCCGGCAAGGGTCACGTGATCGGCGGTCAGACCCGTCCGCGCGACGCGCTGCCCCAGGGCATTGAGCGGTGGGTCGATCAGGGGGCGGAGTTGGCCGTCGAACATCGTGCCGCAGCATATGCCGGGATTGCCCACGGTTGCATACACTAAAGTAGCGGTGCCCAACGGCTTTGTGATGCGCCGACGCGCGGGATGGGCGCGGCAATCGAGAAAGTTGACAGCTGTCAACTTCTTAACGCGGGCTGAACGCGCGCCCCCGCCGAGCCTTCCGCGCACCATCCCGGCTGAACCCGCTCAGGGGACCGTTGGACAGCTCCGCCAGCATTTCCGAGTACTCGAAAAAGCGCGCCTCAGGCCAAAAGGAGGCACCGACGCAAAGCCCCTCACGGCTCACGGAACCCCGCCAACGCTCTGCCTAAGTGAGGATTTTGGCTCCGGCGGTAGGGATCGAACCTACGACCAATTGATTAACAGTCAACTGCTCTACCGCTGAGCTACGCCGGAAC
>JBCBET010000009.1:0-138552 GCA_038528385.1 Pseudomonadota bacterium
CAGGCCCCCAAAAGAGGGCGGGATGTCCCGCATCCCCGGGGGTGCTCGGGGGTGGTGTGCTTCCGAAGATCAGCGCGGTAAGGCGATCTCCGATCCGATCGTAGAGCATAGAGGCGCCCCAGATGAGCGCGCCGATGCCAGCGGCGATGGCGGCCGTGACGAGGCCCTCCGTAAAGGCCGCGCGCAGGATTATGCCGCCCGCGAGCCCGAGGAAGAAACCCACCGGGGCGCGTCCAATGCCGGTCCAAATGTTCATGGCTCTGGCCTCCTTCCGCGCGCACGGTATGGTCGGGCAAAGTGGCAAGATGAGGGCAGCGGCCATGGGGACTTTCGAGCCACGGGTGGCGGATTTCGAGGCGCGGGTGCGCGGAAGCTTCGAACGGCAGATCATCGCGGAGAGCCTCGGGCTCTCCATGCCGGTCTGCGAGGCCGGACGCGTCGTGCTCGAGATGCCGTTCAATCCCGCCTTCGTCCAGCAGCACGGATTTCACCATGCGGGCGTAACGACGACGGGCATGGACAGCGCCTGCGGCTACGCCGCGATGACGCTCATGGAGGCCGATGCCGAGGTGCTCACCGTGGAATTCAAGACGTCGCTCCTGTCGCCCGCGGCGGGTGCGCAGTTCCGCTACGACGGTCACGTCATCCGCGCCGGGCGCACGCTCCTTTTCACGGAGGGGCGCGCGGAGGCCGACGGCAAGCTCATCGCGACGATGTCGGCGACGATGATGGCCGTGCGGGGCCTCCCGGGCTGAGGCGGCGCGAGAGCTGGAGATTGGCCAGCGCCAGGAGCATCAGGGCGGCGGCGGCGATCCCGAGCCTCTCGATCCCGGCAAGTGAAATCACGCCTGCGCCGATGCCCGAGCCCACCGCGCTGCCCACGTAGATCGCGGACGCGTTGAGCGCGAGCGCCACGGGTGCCTGCGCTCCGCAGAGCTCCACGAGGCGCACTTGTTGCGCCGCGCCAAAGCTCCATCCCGCGACCGACCAAAGGAAGGTCCAGCCGAAGAGAGCGGCGCCGGGGACGGGAAGCGCGCTGTAGAACGGCAGGAGCGGAAACTGGACGAGGACGAGCGCCGTGAGCGTGCGCCCCGCGCCGATGCGGTCCGCGAGCACCCCGCCCAGGATGTTGCCGATCACCGCCCCGATGCCGAAGACGAGCAGGACCAGCGTGATCTCGTCGCGCCCGAAGCCCATGCGCGCGCTGAGCAGCGGGGCGAGATAGGTGTAGATCAGGAAGATCGCGGCCAGGAAGGTCGCGGTGAAGCCGATGGCCACCATCATCGGTCCGTCGCGGAGGACGGCGCCGAGATCCGCGAGGCTCGTGGCCTGGAAGGACAGACCCCTGGGAACCCGCGCCCAGATGATCGCGATCGCCGGCACCGCCAGCGCCGCGACGATGAGGAGCGCCGTGCGCCATCCGAACGTGTAGGCGATCCAGCTTCCCGCCGGGATGCCCAGCACCTGGGCCAGCGTGATGCCGAGAAAGACGGTGGCGAGCGCCTTTGCACGCCGCTTGGGCGGTGCGAGCCCCGCCACGATCGCTGCCGTCACCGGGGTCACCACACCCGCACCGGCGGCGGCGAGAACGCGCGTGGCCCCCAGCACCTCGAAAGAGGGTGCAAGGGCGCCGATGAAGGCCGCCGCCGCGAAGACTGAAAGCCCGCTTGCGAGCACACGCCGGCGCCCGATCCGGCCGGTGAGGGCCACGAGGATCGGCGAGAGCGGTGCATAGGCCAGCGCATAGATGGTCAGGAGCGTTCCCGCCGCGCCCGGGCTCACGTCGAGCCCGCCGGCCACCGGCTCGATGATGCCGATGACGACGAACGCCCCCATGCCCACGACGAAATTGGCGAAGGCGAGGAGCACGAGAAGCTGTCGGGTGAGGGCGCTGTCTGCGGGCATTCCCGTAGGATCGCGCGGGCGCCGGGGTCGTCAAGGGCGCGCGCGCCCGTTGCATGCTGCGGCATGCCGCACATGTGCAAGGAAGCGCATGTTTTCATGCGATTAAAATGTGTTTTTCTACCGGGCCACAGGCGCTAAGTTTCCGATAAGAAATCTGCTGAAAGCGACGGAAGAGAGGACGAGCGCGACGTGGCCGGATATAACAGGACCTTCGAACTCAGCGTTGAAGACCTCGAGATCATCGAAACGGCGCTTTATCGCAAGAAGGCCGATCTGGCGCAGCGGAGGCTCGACGCGCTGAAGGAAAACGTGGTGCCGGAGGACTACGACGCGGAGATCCGGGAGATCGCCGGGCTCCTCGGGCGGCTTCACAACCAGAAGGTCTTCTACCGCCCGAAACGCGGCGTGTACGTGGGCGGCTAGCCCAGCCGGAAGAGCTCCACCGCCAGCGCCAGCGGAGAGAGCCAGCCGAGGGTGAAGAGGACGGGCCGCCAGGGGAACGTGAAGCGTCCCCAGATCATCAGGGCGGCGTGGCCCAGGCGGAGCCAAAAGAAGGCCGCGACCGCCGCTACGGTGACAGCACTCGACACCTCCGCGGCCTCCGCCACGAGCACCAGCACCGCCAGCGGCATCGCCTGCTCCAGGAGGTTGAGATGGGCGCGATGGGCGCGCTGCACCCAGGGCACCATGGCGGGAATGTTGGCACGCCCGTCCGCGGTCACCTGCTCGGCGCTTTCCGTGGAATTCACCCCGATGATGAAGGGGATCCAAAGGCTCGCGGCGAGGACCATGGTGAGCGTGAGCCAGAAGAGCTCCTCCGTCATGACGCGCCCGCCGAGCCGAAGCGGATGGCCTCGCCGGTCTCCAGATAGGTCTTGAGCCCCGCGAAGAGCCGCGCCCAGCCATCGGCGACGCCTTCGCCGTGCACGACGGGGAAGGTGAGGTCGTAGTGCTCGAGCGTGAGCGCGCAGACAGCTCCTTCTTCCCGCAGGTGGTAGACCACCCGGGAGGGTGCGCCACCACCCTCCCAATGGGGCTCGAAGGTCTGCTCGATCCGCGTCTTCGGATCGAGCCGGATATCGCGCATGTCCATCATCGGCTGACCGGGCGCGAAGGCGTAGCGGGTCGTGGTCCCGTCGCGCGAGATGTGCTCGGTCAGGAAATGGTACCGGGCGATCGTGGCAGGATCGGTCAGCGCATCCCAGAGCGCGTCGAGCGTGCAGTGGATATAGGTTTGCAGGACGTAGTCGGGCTTCATCATGGTGTCTCCTCGGGGGCGGATGGTCACGGGTGGGTCTCCTGTTCGGATGGGTCCGGTGCAGCCGGAGGGGAGGCGCGGAACTTGAGGGATGCGCCGGTTTCGAGATACGTCTTCAGACCCGCGAGGGTGCGGCGCCAGCCGTCGGCCATGTCCTGCGTGGCGTCATGGTGGACGAGGGTGAACTTCGTGTGGGCCCCTTCGGCCGTGAAGTGGTGGATGAGGTCGCTCGGGGGCAGGTCGGCCCAGCGGGGCGTGAAGCGCGCCTCGAGCGTCGTCTCCGTCTCCCGCGTCTCCTCGATGGTGAGCATCTTCGCGCCGCCGCGAAAGAAGTGGAGCGCCGCGCCCTCGCGGGTCACCGCATCGGCCATGAAGCTGAACGCCGCCTGCGCCTCCGAGCTCCTGAGCGCCCCCCGGATGCGGGCAGGGGGCGCGGCGATGAAGGTGGTGAGCGTCAGCGTCTCGCGCCGCTCGAGTTGAGCCTTGAGATCGAGCACGCCGCGGGTGGTGGCCCGCGCCATGGGCGCGATCCAGCGGTCGAGCGCCTCCTGCAGCGGTACCGGGTTCAGGTAGTGGTATTTGAAGCGCCCGCGCTTCAGCGTGGTGATGAGGCCCGCTTCCTCCAGGACGGCGAGATGCTTCATGACGCCGAAGCGGGTCATCTCTAAGCGGCCGCCGAGCGCGGTGAGCGTCTGCCCGTCCTCCGCGCGTAGGGCGTCGAGGAGGTTTCGGCGGGCCGGGTCGGCCATGGCTTTGAAGATCGCGTCCATGGGACCATAGGTGTATATTTAGTCACGTGAGTCAATGGTCACTTTTAATGCGGAGGCCGACTCGCTACCACACCCCTGAAAACACGAATGAAAAAGGAGCCCGCGATGTCAGAGCCCCAGTACCTTGAGACGCCAGAGGGCCGCCGCATCGCCTACCACCGGAGCCCGGGCCGCGGGCCCGGCATCGTCTTTCTTGGTGGGTTCGCCTCCGACATGACGGGCTCGAAAGCCACCCATTTGGAGGCGTGGTGCGCCGCTGAGGGACGCGCCTTCCTGCGGTTCGACTATTCCGGGCACGGCGCCTCTTCGGGGCGTTTCGAGGACGGGGCGATCGGCGACTGGGCCGCCGATGCCGAGGCGGCGATCACGGCGCTCACCGACGGGCCGCAGGTGCTCATAGGCTCCTCCATGGGCGGCTGGATTTCGCTTCTGATGACCCGGCGGCTCGGGGCGAAGGTGGCGGGGCTCGTGACCATCGCCGCCGCCCCGGATTTCACCGAGGACGGCTACTGGGCCGAGTTCTCCGACGACGAGCGCGCCGCGCTCATGGCCGACGGGCAAATCGCGGTGCCGTCAGAGTACGGGGATCCCTACATCATCACCCGTCGCCTGATCGAGGACGGGCGCGCGCATCTCCTTCTGCGTGAGCCCCTGGAACTCACCTTGCCCACCCGCATGCTGCAGGGCACCGCGGACACCGTGGTGCCCCTGGCGCGGGCGGTGAAAATCCTCGAGCATGTCACGGGCGAGGATATCCGCTTCGTCGCGCTCAAGGGGGCCGACCACAGCTTTTCGAGCCAGCCGGCGCTGAAGGTGCTGGAAGACGCCACGCTGAACGTGCTCTCCGTCCTTGAGGGTTAGAGCGGGATCGAGGGGCCAGCCCCTCGAGCTCCCCGAAGTACTGAGCACAAAGAAGCCGGGGCGCGCGCGCTGTGAGGGTCGGCGCGCGGTTCAACTTCTTTGTGCCCCGTACTTCCGCCGGAGGCATCCGGCCTGCGCCACTTGACGCAAAGTTTCCTTTTGCGCGCGGGGCCGTAGCCGCTAGCGTCGCGCGAAAGAAGCGCAGGGAGGGAACATGGCGCTATCGTTCGGGCAGAAGGCGGGCTGGGGTCTTGCCGATATGGGCATCGTCGTCTTCGTCATCGTCAAGCAGCTCCTGGTGCTGGCATTTCTGACGTCCTATCTCGGCGTCGATGCGGCGCTGGCGGGGGCCATCGCCACGGGCGTGCTGCTCTTCGACATGATCACGGATCCGGCCATCGGGTATCTCTCGGACAGGACATCGAGCCGCTTTGGCCGCCGCTACCCCTGGATGGTCACGGGCGCCGTGGTGCTGGCGCTGGGCACGTATCTCATGTTCGCGGTACCGCCCGGCGGCACGCCCGCCTTCAACGCGTATTGGTTCACCGGTTTCTTCATCCTGGCCACCGTGGGCTTCACCATGGTGGCAATCCCTTACGGCGCCACCGCAGGTGAGATGACGCAGGACGCGCGGGAACGCTCGGCCATGGTGGCGTGGCGCATGGGCTTTGCCTCCGTGGGCATCCTCATCGGCGGCGCGGTGCTGCCGGCGCTGGCCGGGGGCACGCTCGCAGGTCATGCCACCGCCGCGCTCATCGTGGCACCCGTCATCATCGGGGCGGTGTGGCTCTCGGTCTATTTCACGCGCCGCGCGCCGCGCATTTCGCTCCCCTCGAGCGTGAGTCCCGTGCGGATGATGGGGCTCGTGATCGCGAACCGCGCCTTCGTGGTGCTGGCGCTTCTCTACGGGGTCATGACGTTTTCGGTGGCGCTGATCACGGCGGGGCTTGCCTTTGCCGTCCTCTACCTGATCGAGGACGCCGGCGGCACGCCGCTCTCGGGCCTGGCGGGGGCGCTCGGCGCGCTCTCGCTCCTTCTGGGCATGTTCGTCTTCGGCTCCATCCTCTCCCAGGTCGTCTGGGTGATCCTGTCGAACCGGCTGGGCAAGACCGTCGCGCTCTGTGCCGGGCTCGTAGCCTATATCGCGCTGCTCTGCGGACTCTATGCGGCGCTGCCCTCCACCGATGTCACCACGGTGGCCGTGCTCTTTCTCATCGCGGGCTTCACCAACGGGGCCTACCAGCAGATCCCCTGGGCGATGTATCCCGACCTCATGGACGTCACACGCGCCGAGACGGGTGAGGCCATCGAGGGCGCGTTCTCGGCGATCTGGCTTTTCGGGCAAAAGCTCGCCAACGCGCTGGCACCGGGGGCCATGGGGCTCATCCTCGCGCTCTGGGGGTGGCGGGCCACGACGGAGGGACGCGTGGCGCAGGTGCCGGAGGCGGTCACTGCGCTACACGTCGCCATGACCCTGGTGCCCGCCGCTATTTTCGCCGTCTCGATCCTGGCCCTGCTTGGCATCTATCGCCCCATGGCCGCGCGGGTGATCGCGCGACCCTGAGCGCCCGCCGCCCGATTTTGCAAGCGTATGCAAAAATGGGTTGAGGCAGTCCATGCTTCCTTTATGCTGGGCGCGACACCAGACATGGAGGGCGCGATGGCGCAGTATCTCAAGCGCGGTAAACCGGCCGATGAACGGGCCGAAGACGATGCGAAGGTGCGCGGCATCGTCGAGGGCATCCTGGGCGACATCGAAGCGCGCGGAGACGCGGCGGTGCGCGATCTGTCGGTGAAATTCGACAAGTACGAGCCCCGGGCCTTTCGCCTCACATCGTCGGAGATCGCGGCGGCGATGCAGAAGGTCACCACGCGGGAAATGAACGACATCCGCTTTGCCCAGGCGCAGATCCGGCGCTTCGCAGAAGCCCAGAAGGCCTCGATGCACGACATCGAGGTGGAGACGATGCCGGGCGTGATCCTCGGCCACAAGAACATCCCGGTGAATTCCGTGGGCTGCTACGTGCCGGGCGGAAAGTTTCCAATGGTGGCCTCCGCGCACATGTCGGTGCTCACCGCGAAGGTGGCGGGCGTGAAGCGTATCGTGGCCTCCGCCCCGCCGGTGAAGGGCGCGCCGCACCCGGCGATCGTGGCCGCCATGCACGAGGGCGGCGCCGACGAGATCCTCGTCCTCGGCGGGGTGCAGGCGGTGGGTGCCATGGCCATCGGGACGGAGACCATCGCGCCCGTGGACATGCTCGTGGGGCCGGGCAACGCCTTCGTGGCCGAAGCGAAGCGCCAGCTCTTCGGGCGGGTCGGGATCGACCTTTTCGCCGGGCCCACGGAGACCTGCGTCATCGCCGACGACACCGTGGACGGGGAGATGTGCGCCACGGACCTGCTCGGCCAGGCGGAGCACGGCTACAACTCTCCCGCCGTGCTCATCACCAATTCCGAGAAGCTCGCGCGGGATACGATGGCGGAGATCGCGCGCCTGCTCTCCATCCTGCCCACCGCCGAGACCGCGCGCGTGTCCTGGGAGGAGTACGGCGAAATCATCCTCTGCGCCGATTACGACGAGATGCTCGCAATTTCCGAAGAAATTGCGTCCGAGCACATCCAGGTCATGACCGACCGCGACGACTGGTTCCTCGAGAACATGACGAATTACGGCGCGCTCTTCCTCGGGCCGCGCACCAACGTGGCCAATGGCGACAAGGTGATTGGGACGAACCACACGCTGCCCACGAAGAAGGCCGGGCGCTACACCGGCGGGCTCTGGGTCGGCAAATTCATCAAGACGCATTCCTACCAGAAGGTCACTAGCGACGAGGCGGCGACGCTCGTGGGTGAATACGGTTCCCGGCTTTGCATGCTGGAGGGCTTTGTGGGCCATGCCGAGCAATGCAATGTCCGTGTGCGCCGCTACGGCGGGGTGAACGTGCCCTACGGCGAAGGCGCGCCTTACCGCGAGGCCGCCGAGTGATGAGAGGGTGGGTTGGCCCGCCCACCCACCCCTCTTCGGGGGCGCTGCCCCCGGACCCCCGAAGTACAAGGCACAAAGAAGATGAATGAGGCGGTCGAGCGGTTCGCGCAGGGGCTCTATGATTTCTCTGGTCCCGTCGATGCGCTCGACGGTGCGGTCTGCCGGATGCCGGAACCTTTCGGGACCCGTGACGCGCCGGGGCTATGGGAGGTGTATGGGGAACTGGGCGCGGCGTGGCCCGATCTCGAGCGGCGGCGCTACATCTCCATCGCAGGTGTGGACGGGCAGGGGCTCCGCTGGGTCGGTGAGGCCGGGACTTACGTGGGCACCTTTGCGCAGGACTGGCTGGGCATCCCGGCCACGCGGCGCACGGTTCACATGCGGTTCCACGAGTTCTTTCGCCTCGACGGCGAGGACATCGTGGAGACGCAGTTCGGCTGGGACATTCCCGAGGTCATGATCCAGGCGCGCGCCTGGCCGCTCGCGCCCTCGCTCGGGCGCGACTGGTGCGTACCGGGGCCGGCGACCTGCGACGGGATTTCGCCGGGCGGGGACGGGGAGGCCGCGAAGGCCGTCGTGATCGAGATGCTCGAAAAGCTCGTGCGCCATCCCGCAGAGGGCGGGCCCGAGGTCATGGAGCTTCACCGGTTCTGGCATCCGAAAATGCACTGGTATGGGCCTGCCGGGATCGGCACGGCGCGCGGCATCGAGGGCTTCCGCCGCCAACACCAGATCCCGTTCCTCGCCGCCATGCCCGACCGGGGCGGCCAGAACGAGGGTCTCGTCTTCCACTTCTTCGCCGAGGGAAATTACGTGGGCGTCACGGGCTGGCCCAACATGCGCCAGACGCTGTCCCATCCGGGATGGCTCGGCCTGCCGGGCGCGGGCCGCGAGGTCACGCTCAAATCGCTCGATTTCTGGCGCGTGGAGAACGGGCTCATCCGGGAAAACTGGGTTCTCGTTGACCTCATCGACCTCTACCAGCAGCTTGGCATCGACGTGTTCGCCCGCATGGAGGACCTGAGATGATGGAGCAGCGGGTATCGCTCATAACGCTCGGCGTGGAGGATCCCGCGCGTGCGGCGGCCTTCTACGAGGCGCTGGGCTGGCGGCGGGTGGAGACCGAGGACCAGATCACCGTCTTCCAGCTTCTGAGCCAGGTGATCGGGCTCTATCCCAAGGCGAAGCTGGCCGAGGACCTGGGCGTCGATGCGTCGAGCTTCGGGCCCGCGGCGATGACGCTGGGCTACAATGTCCGCGCAAAGAAGGAGGTGGCCGCTATCTGCGCGCTCGTGCCCGGGGCCGGCGGGCGCGTCCTGAAAGAGCCGCACGACATCTTCTGGGGCGGGCATTCCGCCTTTGTCGCCGATCCCGACGGCCACGCCTGGGAGATCAGCTGGAACCCCTTCTCGCCGCCACGCGAGGACGGCACCTTTCACTGGAACGGCTAGGAGCAGCCCCATGGCCACATCGCCCGGGATCATTCCCTATTTCAGCTACGCGGATGGCCACGCGGCCGTAGCCTTCCTCGAGGCTGCTGTCGGCTTTCACGTCGTGCAAACGGCCGATGCGGAGGATGGATCGCTGCTCCGTTGCGAGATGGCCCGTGGCATGGGCCTCATCATGATGGGCACCGGCGAGACGGCCAAGGGCACGCCGGGCACCTATGTCGTCGTCGAGGACGTCCACGAGCACCATGATCGCGCCGTCGCAGCCGGGGCGGAGATCGTCTATGGCGTCGAGACGACGGAATGGGGCACGAAGCGCTACCGATGCCGGGATCTCGAGGGCCATGAATGGACCTCAGGCTCCTACGCGCCCTCCACCGAGCCGCCGAGGTGGGCCTGAAGATGCGCGCGCCGCGCAGCTTCTTGGCGCTCGAGGCGCTGGGACGGGAGCGGCTCTCGCGGCATTTCGAGATGCGCAATTTCATGACCTCCGAGATCGCGAATTTCCACCGGCTCCAGAATTTTCCCGGCGATCCCGATCTGGCGCTGGCGGCGGGGCGCGCGCTGGCGCGGCACTGCCTGGACCCGCTGGTGGAGACGTTCGGGCCCATCGATATCCGCTCCGCCTACCGCTCGCCGGAGATGAACCATTTCGGGGCGACGGTGGCCAAGCCGCAGAAATGCGCCCGCAACGAAGCGAACCACGCCCACCACATCTGGGATGTGCGCGACGCCAAGGGCCGCATGGGGGCCTGCGTGTCAGTGGGCGTGCCGTGGTTCGGCGCGCAGTACCGGCGCGGGCGCGACTGGCGCGATCTGGCTTGGTGGCTCTTCGACCACCTGCCGTTTCAGGAGGTCTATTTCTTTCCCAAAAACGCGGCCTTCAACATCCACTGGCGAGAGGGGGACATGGCGCACCGCATCCTGAGCTATGCCCGGCCCAAGGGGACGCTCTACAAGCCGGGGATGACGCCGGACCCGGAAAGATCGCGGCGGTACCAGGATTTTCCGCCGTTCCGAGGGATCGCCTATCCCGACATACCCGGAGGATTCGATGCTGCCTAAAACCCCTTCTTTCCGTCTCGACGGGAGGCGCGCCTTCGTGCCCGGCGGCTCGCGCGGCATCGGACTTGGCTGCGCGGCCGCGCTGGCGGAGGCCGGGGCCCATGTCGTGATCGCGGCGCGGAGCGCGGGGCAGGTGGCGGAGGCGACGAAGGCCCTGCGAGAGGCTGGATATGCGGCGGAGGGGGTGACGCTTGATGTGACGGACCGCGCCGCGGTGCGCGCCGTCTGCGCGGACCCCTTCGATATCCTGTGCAACTCCGCGGGGCTGGCGCGGCACGCGGCCACCCTCGACGTGACCGAGGAGGACTTCGACGCTGTCGCCGCCATCAACTTCAGGGCCGCGTTCTTTCTCGCGCAGGAGGTGGCGCGCGGGATGCCCCGCGGCGGCTCGATCATCCAGATCTCGAGCCAGATGGGCCATGTGGGCGGCGTTGACCGCAGCGTCTATGCCGCGACGAAGCACGCCGTGGAGGGGATGACGAAAAGCATGGCCATCGACCTCGGGCCGAAGGGCATCCGCGTGAACACGATCTGTCCCACCTTCATCCGCACCCCGCTCACGGAGCAGACCTTCTCGAACCCAGACCGCGTGAAATGGATCGAGGAGAAGATCAAGCTCGGCCGCGTGGGAGAGGTGGAGGACATCATGGGGGCAGTGACATTCCTCGCCTCGGATGCAGCGGCGCTCATCACCGGCACGTCCATCCTCGTCGATGGCGGCTGGACGGCGGGATGAGCGGCATGCACGAATTTATTCGGAAATTCGTGGCTGTGCCCAAGGGGGCCGCATGACGAAGGTGACATCCTTCGACGTCGCCAAGCGGGCAGGCGTCTCCCAATCGGCGGTGAGCCGGGTGTTTTCCGGTGCTTCGGCCTCGAAGGCCACGCAAGCCAAGGTCCGCGCCGCCGCCGAAGAGCTGGGCTACCGGCCCAACGTGCTCGCCCGCTCGCTCATCACCGGGCGCTCGAAGATCATCGGGCTCGTCGTGGCCTATCTGGAGAACCCCTTCTATGTCGACGCGCTCGAGCGGCTCTCCAACGCGCTTCAGGCGCGGGGCTATCACATGCTCATCTTCACGGCGTCCTGGTCTTCGGATGTCGACAAGGTCGTCGCGGAGCTTCTGGACTACCAGGTGGACGGGATCATCGCGGCCTCCGTGGCGATCTCGGACGGTCTTACGGATCGCTGTGCCGTGGCGGGCATCCCCGTCGTCCTCTTCAACCGCGGGCAGCCGGGCGGGGCGCTCACGCAGGTGACCTGCGCAAACCGCGCGGCGAGCGCGGCCATCGCGGAGCATCTGATCTCCGTGGGGCACCGCAGGATCGGGCATATCGCGGGCTGGGAGGGGTCGCTCACGGGCCGCGACCGGGCGGCGGGCTTCGCCGAGGGGCTCGCGCGTCACGGGCTCGAGGCGGTCGTGATCGCGGGCGATTACAGCCGACAAAAGGCCCGGGAGGCCGCGCGCATCCTCGTGGACAGCCATGGCGTGGATGCGATTTTCGCCGGCAACGATCACATGGCCTTCGCCGCGCTCGACGCGCTCTGCCACGAGGGCGGGATGACGGCGGGCGAAGACATCTCCATCGTGGGTTTCGACGACGTGCCCATGGCGTCCTGGGCCGCCTATGACCTCACCACTTGGCGCCAGCCCTCCGGGCAGATGGTGGATGCCACCGTGGAACGGATGATGGCGCTGATCGACGGGGACGCGGTGCCCCGCCGCGTGGAAATCGAGGGGGAGTTCATGGTGCGCGGCTCCACCCGGAAGAAAGGTTAGACATGCGCGGATTTTCCAACGAGTTCGAAGATTTCCCCGACTATATCCTGAAGATCACCGAGGAGATCTGGGAAGGCCGCGGCCTCGGCGCGGCGATGAAGGCGTATTACCACCCCGACGTGATCGTGCGCGTGCCCGCGGGCCTCTCAACCGGTGAGGCGGGGATGACGCAGAACACGCTCGAGACGCTGGATGAATTCCCCGACCGCGTGCTTCTGGGCGAGGATGTGATCTGGTCGGGCACCCCGCAGGAGGGGATGCTGTCGTCCCACCGCATCTTCTCCACGGCCACGCATCACGGCGGCAAGTTCGGACCCGCGACCGGCGTCAAGCTGCGCTTCCGCGGGATGGCGGATTGCTATGCCAAGGACAACCAGATCAGCGACGAATGGCTCGTGCGCGACAATGGCTCGATCGCACGCCAGCTCGGCCAGACGCCGGAGGATTTCGTGCGTGCGGAGCTGGAGGCGGGCCGTCCCATGGGCGCGTTCCTACCCGAGAACGACATCACCGGGCCCTATACGGGACGCGGCAATGACGACCCGTGGGGGCATCGCTACGCCGTGCTCCTCGAGCGGATCATGGGCGCGGAGATCAATGCCATCCACGAGAACTGGGACCGCGCCTGCACGCTCGAATATCCCGGCGGCGTGAGCGCGTCGGGCCGGGAAGCGGCGGATGCCTTCTGGCTTGGGCTGCGGAGCGCGTTTCCCGGGGCGGAGTTTCGGCTTCACCACGTCATCGGGCGCGAGGACCCGCTCATGCCGCCCCGCGCCGCCCTTCGGTGGAGCCTCGACGGCCTCCACGAGGGCTGGGGCAGCTTCGGGCGCCCCTCCGGCAAGCGCGTGCATGTCATGGGCATCTGCCATGCGGAATTCGGGCCCTGGGGCCTGAGACGCGAATGGGTCTGCTACGATGAGCTGGCGATCTGGGCGCAGATCTTCGCCTAGGAGTTGAGTGATTCTGTCGGCCCTGAGGCTCCATACAAACGGAGCCGCAGGGCCTGAATTTTTGTACGAGGCTGTGACATCGGCGGTTTGCCCCTGAATCCAACGGGGTAGCCGCGGATGCTCATCGACCGGGGCCACAGCATTTGGCAGTAGCCTTGACCTGACCCACAAGATTGGCCCTATTTCGCTACATCTGCTGAATAAATAGGGCGCTCCCGCGAATTATAGCGCGCCCGATTTCTGGGGGTCATTATGACGACGCGCGTTTCGGCCGTTTTGGCCGTGCTCATTGCCCTATCCATGGGGACCGCCACCGCAGCGGCGGCCTGCGGCGGCACCTACACGGTGGTGCGGGGAGACTCTCTCACGGAGATCGCGAACGAGCTCTATGACGACGCGCGCAAGTGGTCGGTGATCTACCAGACGAACGTGGACCGCATCGGCGACAACCCGGAGCGTATCACGGTGGGCACCGAACTGACGCTCACCTGCATCGATGGCCTTCCCGTGGGCCTCGACGACGGACGGGGCGCCCGCGACATCGACGCCCGGTCCGCGCTCCTCGAGGTGCCCTTCGCCTCCCCGGCGACGCGGGAGCCGATCGCGCTTTTGACGGCGGATGATTACCGTCCTTTCACGGACCGCACGCTGCCGGGCGGCGGGATGTATACGGAGATCGTCCAGCGCGCCATGGAGGCCGCGGCGCCCGAGGACGGCTTTGCCATTTACTGGGTCAACGATTGGGCGTCGCATCACGAGCCGCTTTTGTCGAATGCGCTGCTCGATCTCGGCTTCCCGTGGTTCAAGCCCGATTGCGAGGCCGACCCCACCACCTATCGATGTGAGAACCTCGTCTTTTCCGATCCGGTGTTCGAGGTGCTGACGTTGATGTTCGTCAACACTTCAAACCCCGTCGCCTTCACCGAGGACAGCGACCTCCATGGCAAGTCGCTCTGCCGTCCGGAGGGCTATTCCACCTTCATCTTCGACGCGGACGGTCGCAATTGGCTCGAGGATGATCTCGTCACGGTGGATATGCCCAAGACCATCGAGGCCTGCTTCGAGGGGCTCGTGGCCCGGCGATATGACGGCGTGATCCTCAATGAATTCACCGGACGCGAAAAGATCAACGCCATGGGTCTGCGGGGGCAGGTGGACGTGGGCGGGGGCCGCCCCATCGCCATCGACGGCCTCCACATCGTCGCGCACAAGGCACATCCCGAGGCAGACGAGCTTATCGCGCTGGTGAATGCGGGTCTGGCCCGGATCAAGGAAGACGGCACTTACCAAAGGACGATCGACGCGCACATGGCGCGGATCTGGGCGGAGTTGGCGGGATCATGACGCGCCTCGCACGGTCCCTCGCCGCCGCCATCATCGCGGTGGCCGCCGCACCCGCCGCCGCCGAGTGTGTCACCGCCCGCCACGTGGTGGCGCCGGGCGAAACGGCCTTTTCCATTGCGGAGGAGTATTACGGCGCGCACGAGACCTGGTCGCTGATCTTCTACGCCAACGTGGAGGCGCTCTCGGACCCGATGGAGCTTGCGGCGGGGACGGAGTTGACGATCCCGTGCCCGCCCGGCGGGCAGGCATTCACCACGGCCACGACGCCGCTGCGACCGGATGAGGCCGACATGCGGCTCCTCACGGGCGGGGCCCTGCCGCCCTTCACCGACCGGGATTGGCCGGTGGGCGGCATGGTCACCGAACTCGTGGCCGCCGCGCTCGAAGAAATGCCCGCCCCGGTCACGGTCTCCCTCGACTGGGACGACGACCGATCCGGCCATCTCGAGGCGCTCGCCGTCAACGATTTCGACATGGGCTTCCCGTGGTTGAAGCCCGGCTGCGCCGGCCCGGCAGACCACGTCCAATGCGGGAATTTCCACTTCTCCGATCCCATCGTGGAGGTGGTGAGCCTCCTTTTCGTGCGGGACGGCGCGGAGCTGGTCTTCGAGGCGGACACGGACCTCCACGGCAAGACGCTCTGCCGCCCGGCGGGCGTCGCCACCTACGACCTCGACGGCGAGGGCAGACGCTGGCTCTCGGCCGGCCACGTGGCGCTCGCGCAGCCCGCCACTGCGGGCGACTGCTTTGACCTGCTCGTGTCGGGGGAGGTGGACGCGGTCGCGCTCAACGAGTTCACCGGTTGGACGACGCTGGCGGAGAGGGGGCTCATGGGCGAGGTCGCGCCGCTGGAGAGGCCGCTCGGCGTCGAGGGCCTCCACGTCATCATCTCAAAGCGGCACTGGCGCGGCACCACGCACCTTTACCGCATCAACGAAGGGCTCGCGCGGCTGAAGGAGAGCGCGCGCTACGACGAGATCGTCTCGCGTCACTTGGGGGTGTTCTGGGACCGGGTGAACTGATCCGGCCCTGGGCATCATGGCCGCGCGTTGCAGCCCGCGCGTCCAGACTGCGAGATGAAGCGCCACCCCGTTTGCAGCCCGGGGTGGCGCTTTTCCTTTGGGCTTGAGAGGCGCGGCGCGGGCGGTAAGGTGGCCTCAAAAGAGGAGAGGCAGATGATCAAGACGACCCATGTGGGCAGCTTGCCGCGAACCCAGAAAGTGGTGGATTTCATCTTCGCCCGCGAGAACGGCGCAGCCTATGACGAGGCTGCGTTCCAGGCGGCCATGACCGAGGCCTGCGCGGAGACCGTGCGGCGGCAGGTGGCCGCCGGCGTGGGCGTGGTGAGCGATGGCGAAACCTCCAAGATCAGCTATGCCACCTACGTCAAGGACCGCTACACGGGCTTTGACGGGGACAGCCCGAGAAACGCACCGGCGGATCTGAAGCTCTTTCCCGGCTTTCTGAAGCGGCTCGCCGATGATGGCGGCACGCCGCAATACGCGCGGCCCATGTGCGTGGGGCCGGTGGCCTCCAAGGGGCAGGGCGAGCTCGAAACCGACATCGCGAACCTGAAGGCCGGGATGGCCGCCCATGGCGCCGCGGAAGGTTTCATGAACGCGGCCTCGCCCGGGGTGATCTCGCTTTTCCTGCAAAACGATTTCTACCCCACGCGGGAGGAATACCTCGCGGCGCTCGCCGACGCCATGCGCGAGGAATACCGCACCATCGTGGAGGCCGGGCTCTACCTGCAGCTCGATTGCCCGGACCTCGCGCTGTCGCGGCACATGCTCTTCAACGACCTCTCCGACGACGAATTCCTGAGGATCGCGGGGAGCCACGTGGAGGCGCTGAATCACGCGCTCGAGGGCATCGACCCGGCCCGGGTGCGCGTCCATATCTGCTGGGGCAACTACGAGGGTCCCCATGTCTGCGACATCGACATGGCCAAGGTCTTTTCGACCTTCATGTCGGTGAATGCCGCGCAGCTCCTATTCGAGACGTCAAACCCGCGCCATGCCCATGAATGGACGGTCTTCCGCGACCGGGCCGCGGAGATCCCGGAGGACAAGGTGCTGGTGCCCGGTGTCGTCGATTCGACGACGAACTTCGTGGAGCATCCCGAACTCGTCGCCGAACGCATTACCAAATTCACCGGCATCGTTGGGGCCGACCGCGTGATCGCGGGCTCCGATTGCGGCTTTGGCACGTTTGCGGGCTTTGGGGCCGTGGACCCCGACATCGCCTATGCAAAGCTCGGCGCGCTGGCCGAGGGCGCGGAGCTCGCCAGCGCGCGGGCCTGAAATGGAGCCGGTCGTCTTCCTGCCCGGCATGATGTGCGACGCCCGGCTTTTTGCGCCGCAACTCGACAGCCTGAGCCGGGAGCGGGCGGTCATGGTGGCGCCCATCTGCATCGGCGACCGGATCGAGGAGATCGCCTCCAACGTGCTCACCGCCGCGCCGGCGAAATTCGCGCTGTGCGGGCTTTCCATGGGCGGCATCGTGGCGATGGAGGTGATCCGCCGCGCCCCGGACCGCGTGACGCGTATCGCGCTCCTCGACACCAACCCATTGTCGGAGACACCGGAACGGGCAGCCGCACGGGAGCCGCAGATGGTGAGGGTGAAGGCGGGCAGGCTCGCCGAGGTCATGCGCGATGAGATGAAACCGCAATACCTCGCGCAGGGGCCGCATCGGCACGCCGTCCTCGATCTGTGCATGGACATGGCCGTGACGCTGGGCCCGGAGGTCTTTCTCCGCCAGTCCCGCGCCCTGCAAAGGCGGCGCGATCAGCAAAGCACTCTGAGAAAGATCAAGTGCCCGGCCCTGGTGATGTGCGGCGAACATGACACGCTCTGCACGCCCGACCGGCACCATTTCATGGCCGAGCTCATCCCCTATGCCACATTCAAGGTCGTCGGATCAGCAGGACATCTGCCGCCGCTCGAACAGCCGCAGGTTACGACGGATTTGTTGCGCGACTGGCTAAGGCAGCCCTTCGTTCTTCAGTGACGCGCGGGGGTAAGGCCGTGAAGAGCCGCTTCGAAGCGGCATTCTTCAACCGACTTGCGAGGCGGTTCGACGCGACTTCTAAGTCGCGTGAGAAAGGCCCTTCGGAGGGCCTTTGGATCAGGCGGCGTTTCTGTTGGCGGGCTTCACTGGCTTCTTGCGCGCGTTCTGATCGATGAAATCGAGAACGAGGGGGCGGATGTTGTTGCGCCAACTCTTGCCCGCGAAAATGCCGTAATGCCCCGCGCCCGGCTCGAGATGCGCCGCCTTCTTGGCGTCGGGCAACCCCGTCAGAAGATCGAGCGCGGCGAGGCATTGGCCCGGTGCGGAGATGTCGTCCTTCTCGCCTTCGACGATCTTCACAGCCACATCGGTGATCTTTGACATGTCGACGGCTCGGTCGCCCACGGTGAAGCAGTTGCGCGCGATATCGCGATCCTTGAAGACGCGCGCCACGGTGGACAGGTAGAATTCCGCGGTCATGTCCATCACCGCGAGGTATTCGTCGTAGAAGGCATTGTGCCGGTCGTGGTCCGACGCCCGGCCCTGGGCGGTGAGCATGATCTGGTCTTTGAAGCTCCGGCTGTGGGTTTCGGCATTCATCGACATGAACGAGGCAAGCTGCAGGAGCCCGGGATAGACCATGCGGCCCACGCCCTTGTACTTGAAGCCCACGCGCTGGATCATTGTCTCTTCCAGCTGACCCATGGTCACGCGGCGTCCGAAATCGGTGACGTCGGTGGCCGCGGCATCGGGATCGATGGGCCCGCCGATGAGCGTCAGCGAGGCAGGCTGCGCCTTCGGGTCGTCCTCGGCGAGGTAGGCCGTGGCCGCGAGCGCCAACGGCGCGGGTTGGCAGACGGCGATGACATGGGTGTCATGGCCCAGCGCCTTCATGAATTCCACGAGGTAGAGGGTGTAATCCTCCACGTCGAACTTTCCCTCGCTCAGGGGGATATCGCGCGCATTGTGCCAGTCGGTGATGTAGACCTCGCAATCGGGCAGGAGCGAATAGACCGTCTTGCGCAAGAGCGTCGCGTAGTGCCCCGACATGGGCGCCACCAGAAGCACCCGGCGCTTCTGCGGCTTCCGGCCCTGCACGGCGAAATGGATGAGATCGCCGAACGGCTTTTCGACCACCTTCTCGATGGAGATGAGGTGATCCTTGCCGTCGGCCATGGAAATGGAGGCGAGACCCCAATCGGGCTTGGCCACCATGCGCGCAAAGGTGCGTTCGGTCACCTCGCCCCAGGCGGCCATCCATTGCACCATCGGGTTCGGGACCATGGCCAGCGCAGGGTAGGAGCCCAGAGCCTTTGCCGTCGCGCCGAGCCACTCATTGGTGTTTCGGACGGATTCCATGATGTCGTAGTTGATCATGTAGCGCATGGTCTGGCCCCCCTTCGGCCTTTTCCCATCTCCCAGGTGTCCCTTATCCTGGGACTTGTCTTGGACCTGCCTGCTTGAACGGGTAGTCTAGAGGTCAGACCAACAGTCGCATATCGACGCCTCGTGAACCGGGCGCTTCGCGATTATGCTGCACTTGCACAATAAGCCGAAGGTGTTGAGAAAGCAATGAAGAACGACATGGACTTTACGCCATCGGAGCGGCTCACGGCGAATCTGGAGCGCGTGGATCAGCTCACTAAGCGGCTCGTCGCGGCGCTTTCGGAGAAAAAGGAGCCCACGCCGCAGGCGCTTCAGGGTCCGAACCAGGAGCTCTTCATGCGGGCCGCCACCGCCTACATGGCGGAAATGATGGCAAACCCGGCCAAGATCATGGAACACCAGGTGGGCTTCTGGACGAAGTCGGTGAAGCATTACGTGGAAGCGCAGGCCGCGCTGGCGCAGGGAAAGATCCAGGCGCCAAAGGATGACATGCCATTCGACCGCCGGTTTCAGAACCCGCTCTGGGACACGCATCCCTACTTCAACTTTTTGAAACAACAATACATGCTCAACGCCGAAGCGGTGGGGCAGGCGATCCAGGACATCGAACATCTGGAGCCGCGCGAGAAGCGGCGAGTGGAGTACTTCTCCCGCCAGATCATCGATATGTTCTCGCCGTCGAATTTCCTCGGCACCAATCCAGAGGCCCTCGAACGCGCGGTGGAGACCGAGGGAGAGAGCCTCGTGAGGGGCCTCGAGAACCTCGTGGCCGACATCGAGGCGAACAGCGGGGACCTCATGGTCACGCTCGCCGACAAGGAGGCCTTCGTCGTCGGCGAGAACCTCGCGACGACCCCGGGCCGCGTGGTTTTCCAGAACCGGCTCTTCGAGCTTATCCAGTACAGCCCCTCGACCGAGACGGTTGAGAAGACGCCGATCCTGATCTTCCCGCCTTGGATCAACAAGTTCTACATTCTCGATCTCAAGGCGCAGAACTCGCTGATCAAGTGGCTCGTCGATGAAGGGCACACCGTTTTCATGGTGAGCTGGGTCAATCCCGGCCGCGACTACGCGGATGTGGGGATGCTCGACTACATCGAAGAGGGCTACGAAGTCGCCATCGCGGAGGTCAAGAAGAAGGCCCGCGTCAAGAAGGTGAACGTCGTCGGCTACTGCATCGCCGGCACAACGCTGGCGCTCGCCCTCGCCCGGCGCGCCAAGCGCGGGAATACCGACGATATCAACTGTGCCACCTTCTTCACGACGTTGACCGATTTCTCCGACCAGGGCGAGGTGGGAGTGTTCCTGAACAACGACTTCATCAACGGGATCGAGGCGGAGTGCGAACGAACCGGCCTCCTCGAGTCGATCTTCATGGCGCGGACGTTCTCCTATCTGCGGTCAAACGACCTGATCTACGGACCCGCCATCAAGAGCTACATGATGGGGGAGGCGCCGCCGGCCTTCGACCTCCTTTACTGGAATGGAGATTCGACCAACCTGCCGGGCAAGATGGCCGTGGAGTACCTGCGGGGGCTCTGCCAGGACGATCTCTTCGCCAATGGCGGCTTCAGGCTGGGCGACGACACGCTCTACCTACAGGAAGTGAACGTGCCGCTCTGCGCCATCGCCTGCGAGACCGATCACATCGCCGCGTGGAAGAGCTCCTACAACGGCATCCAGAAGATGAGCAGTGCCGACAAGACCTTCATCCTGTCCCAGTCGGGTCACATCGCGGGCATCGTCAATCCGCCGTCGAAGAAGAAGTACGGGCACTACATCAACCCGGACCTGAAGCGCGCCGCGGATCCGTGGAAAGCGGGGGCCGTGTTTGTCGAAGGGTCCTGGTGGCCGCGCTGGAGCGGGTGGCTCAAAGACCGCTCCGATGGCACGGTCAAGGCGCGGCAGCCTGGGGGCGCGAAGAGCGAAAACCTGCCGCCAGCGCCTGGACACTACGTGACGGCCGAGCCAACAGACTGATTTCACGCGTAAAAATCGAGGACCGAGTTTTTTGCTGCACTGCAGCAAAAGCCCTTGCAATGCTGCAGTGCAGCACGTATCTTTTCTATCAGACGCAACAAGCCGGGATGGTCCCGGGAGCGACTGAAAGGACCGTACAATGGCCAAGCAAGCACAAGATCTCTCCGCCATGTTCAAGGACATGATGGGCACATTCCCCGTCGACACGAAAGCGATGGAAGATGCCTTCAAGACCTCGACGACGCTGTCCGAGAAGATGGCAGCCGTGACGCTCGACGCCGCTGAGAAATCCACCGAGATTTCCGCCAAGTGGACGAAAGCCACGATCGGCAAGGTGTCCGACGTCACGAAGGCAAAGCCGGAAATGGCGGACTACGGCAAAGCGATGACGGATTTCGCATCCTTCTCCGCCGAGACCGCAGCCGAGCACATGGCAGCCTTCGCCGAAGTGGCAAAGAAGGTGCAGATGGACACCGTCGAGCTCATGCTCGCCGCCGGCAAGGACATGACGGACGAGGCAACCGCCGCCGTCAAGAAAGCCACCGACGATGTGACCGCAGCAACGAAGAAAGCTACGGCCAAGTAATCATTCAGGTTTCCTGAACACGCCGCACTTCCTCCCAATCGCGGTGTGATACCTGGGCGGGCCAAGAGACATCTCTTGCCCGCCCTTTTTTCGTTTGGACATTCTGCATCGGCGCGGTAGCGTTCTGCATTGCCGCAACGACGGCGGGCGGTGTCGGGAGGAACGCGCTTTATGACCAAGAAGGACGCGCCTCTGCTGATCAAGCGCTACGCGAGCCGGCGGCTCTACAACACCGAGACATCCGATTACGTGACGCTCGAAGACATCGCTGCCTTCATCCGCGAGGGGCGCGACGTGAAGATAGTTGATCTGAAATCGGGGGACGACCTGACGCGGCAATACCTGCTGCAGATCATCGCGGACCACGAATCCAAGGGCGAGAACGTGCTGCCGGTGACGGTTCTGCAGGATCTCGTGCGCACCTACACGACGCAGGCCACGAGCGTGGTGCCGCAATTCCTCGCGGCGAGTTTCGAGATGCTGCGCGATGGCCAGTCGAAGATGATGGACCAGATGGGTGCCATGAATCCCATGGCGACGATGCCGGGCTTCGAGGCGATGAAGGCGCAGCAGGAGGCCTTCATGAAGGCCATGACGGGCGGCGTCTCCGGCTGGTCCGCGCCGGTGCAGGAAAGCGACGGCGAAAAGGACGAAGACCTCGATTCCATCAAAAAACAGCTCGCCGAGCTGCAAGACAAACTTGCCAAACTCTGAGCCACGAATTTCCGAAGAAATTCGTGTCGGTTTCAGGCCACATCCTTGAAGACCTGCGTGAGCGCTGCGTCGAGTTTGGCAAACATCTCGTCCATTTGAGTGTCGGTCATGATGAAGGGCGGGCATAGCACGATGGCCTGTCCCAGCGGGCGACAGATGAGGCCCTGATCCGTCGAGGCATTGGCGATGCGCTCGGACACGCCGAGATGCGCCTCGAAGGGTGTCTTCGTCGCCCGGTCCCGCACGGCCTCGAGCGCTCCCATGAGCCCCTTGCCGCGCACCTCTCCGATGTTTTCGTGCCGCGCCATGATGTCGGCCATGCCGGCCTCGAAGCGGGGTGTGAGCGCGCGCGCCCGATCCATGAGTCCCTCGTCGAGGATGAGGTCGATGGCTCTCAGCGCAATCGCCGCGCCCACCGGGTGGCCCGAGGCGGTGAAACCGTGGGGAAACTCCTCGATCGCCTCCGCCGCGGTCTGGAGCCGCGCGGAGAGCTCCGGGCCAAGGATCACGGCGCCCAGGGGAAAGAACCCGGCGGTGAGGCATTTCGAGGAGATGATGGCGTCGGGCATGAAGCCGTAGGTCTCGCAGCCCCAGGTCTCTCCCGTGCGACCGAACCCGCAGATCACCTCGTCTGAAACGAGCGGAATTCCGTGCTTTCGCAGGATGGGCTGGATCGCCTGGAAGTAGCCCTCGCTCGGCGGGATCACCCCGCCCGCGCCCATCACGGGCTCCGCGAAGAAGCCCGCGATGGTGTCGGCGCCCTCGGCCGCGATGAGGTCCTCGAGTTCGCGCGCCAGGCGGACGGTGAACTCCGCCTCACTCTCGCCGTCGCGGCCCTCGCGCCAGTAGTGCGGGCAGGTGAGGTGGTGAAACTCCGGCAGGGGAAGGCCGAAGACGCCGTTGTAGGGCTTGCCCGTCATGGAGGCCGACACCGCCGTCACCCCGTGATAGGCGTTCCGTCGCGTGATGATCTTGCGCCGCTGGGGTTGGCCCTCCGCGCCGGCGAGGAACCAGAGCATCTTGACCATCGTGTCGTTCGCTTCCGACCCGCTATTGGTGTAGAACACCTTGCCCGTCTCGAAGGGCGCCACCTCCACGAGGCGTTCCGAGAGCGCCACCGTCTCCTCCGCCATCCGTCCGAAGAAGGCGTGGTAGCCGGGGAATTTGGCGTAGGCGTCCTGCGCCGCCTTCGTGAGGTCCGGGTGATCGAAGCCCGCCACCATGTTCCAGAGGCCGGAATTGGCGTCGAGGTATTCACGCCCGTGGACATCGCGCACATAGGGCCCGGAGCCGCCGGTGAGGATGACGGCGCCGCGGTCGGCGACAGTGGGGAGATCGGTGAAGCCGTAGAGGCTCACGCGGTCGGCGCGGGCTTCCCAGCTGTTGGGGGCGTGGTCTTTCATGGTCGGGTCCTGGCATGGGGGGCGAGAGCGGATGCCTCCGGCGGAAGTACGGGGCACAAAGAAGCGGGGGGTCAGCCCGCGGGCGGGGCCTTGAACCAGGACCAGACGGAGGTGTTGCGGAAGGGATCGCTCATAGCCCGAGCCTATCACGCAAGGCGTACCAGGTCATCGCCAGAGTGAGGAGCGGCGCGCGGGAGCGGGCGCCCCCGGGGAAGGGCGGGCAGGGGAGCCGTGCGAGCATGTCGAAGCGGGTGCGGTCACCGGTGATGGCCTCGGCGAGCGTGCGGCCCGCGATGGCGGTGAGCGCCACGCCGTGGCCGGAGAAGCCGCCCGCCGCCCAGAGACCCGGCGAGAGCGCGCGGACAAGGGGCACACGGCGCAGCGTGATGCCGAGCGTTCCGCCCCAGACGTAGTCGATTTTCGCCCCCACGAGTTGCGGAAAGAGGTGGAGCATGCGCTGGCGCAGCCGCGTCGTGATATCCTTCGGGAAGCCGATCCCGTAATTCTCCCGCCCGCCGAAGAGGAGGCGGCCATCCTCGGAGAGGCGAAAGTAGTTCACGACGAAGCGGTCGTCGGCGACGGCGATGTCCTCTGCGAGCAAGCGCGCGGGGTCGGCGAGGGGCTCGGTCGCCGCGATGAAGCTGTTGATGGGGCAGACGCGTGCAGCGTAGCGCGGCTCGATTTCGGGCAGGTAGCCATTGCCGGCGAGGACGATGTGCTCTGCGCGGAGCATGCCTCGATCGGTGTGGAGCGCGCCGCCTTCCAAGCGCGTCACCGGGGCGCCTTCGTAAATGGTGGCGCCCGCGGCCTCGGCCTCCCTCGCGAGGGCCAGGCAGTATCGCAGGGGGTGGAGGTGGCCCGCGTCTCGGTCGATCACGCCGCCCTTGTAGACGGGGGAGCGCACGACGGCGCGGAAATCGTCGCCGGTGAGCGCTTCCGTCTCGAACCCGTAGGCTTTCGCGAGGTGTTCGGCACCTTCCAAGGCCGCGCGGAGCTCGCGCGCCTTCCATGCGCCGTGGGCCACGCCGGGCGTGAAGCGCGCCTCGGGCGCGTTTTCCGCGCAGAAGTCCCGCACCATGGATTTCGCTTCCATGGAGAGGTCCCAGAGCGCGCGGGCACTGTCCTGCCCGAGTTCTGCCTCGAGCGTGCGCTGGTCGATGTTGAAGCCCGAGCCCACCTGACCGCCATTGCGCCCCGAGGCGCCGAAACCCGCGCGGTGCGCCTCGACGACGGCCACGCGGACGCCGCGCCGGGCGAGCTCCAGCGCGCAGGTGAGGCCGGTGAAGCCCGCGCCGATGATGGCCACGTCGACGCGGCCCGCGCCCGTGAGCGGCGGGCGCTGGGGCGGCGGGTCCGCGGTGGCGGCGTACCAGGAGGGCGGAAACACCCCGGGCCGGTCGTTGCGAAAGAGCGGGTTCATACGTTGGTCAGGAGGTGCTCGCGCTCCCAGGGGCTGATCACCTCCAGGAACTCGTCGTATTCGCTGCGCTTGACGATGGAATAGACCCGCGCGAATTCGGGACCGAGGATCCGGTGCAGAGCGTCCGCGTCGTCGAAGAGGTCGAGCGCGCGGCCGAGGTCGCGGGGGATGTCGCCCTCGCCCTCATAGGCGTCTCCGCGGAACTGGCGGCTGGGCCGCTCCTCGTTTCTTAGGCCGACGAGGCCCGCGGCCAGCGAGGCGGCGATGCCCAGATAGGGATTGCAGTCCATGCCGGCGAGGCGGTTTTCCACGCGCCGGGCCGCGGGCTCGGAGACGGGGATGCGGATGCCAGTCGTGCGGTTGTCGCGGCCCCATTCCAGGTTGATCGGCGCGGCGTGGTCCTTCACGTAGCGGCGGTAGCTGTTCACGTAGGGCGCAAGCAGCGCGATCACCGAGGGCAGGTGGTTCTGGAGGCCGGCGATGAAGTGATAGAACGCCTCCGTCTCCCCGCCCTGGGGGCCGGAAAAGACGTTCTGCCCGCTCGCGTCGAGGAACGAATGGTGGATATGCATCGCGCTGCCGGGCTCGCCCGCGATGGGCTTGGCCATGAAGGTGGCGTAGCAATTGTGCTTGAGCGCGGCCTCTCGGATCATGCGCTTGTAGAAGAACACCTCGTCGGCGAGCTTCACCGGGTTCCCGTGGCGCAGGTTGATCTCTACCTGGCCTGCGCCGCCCTCCTGCGTGATGCCATCGATTTCGAGGCCCATGGCCTCCGCGTAATCGTAGATGTCGTCGATGACGGGGCCGTATTCATCCACCGCCGACATGGAGTAGGCCTGACGTGCCGCCGCCGGGCGGCCCGAGCGGCCCATCATGGGTGCGATGGCGCGCGCGGGATCGAGGTTGGGTGCCACGAGAAAGAACTCCATCTCTGGCGCCACCACCGGCCGGAGCCCCATGGCCTCGTATTGCGCGCAGACATGGCGGAGCACGTTGCGGGGCGAGAACGGGATCGGCGCGCCCTTCCGGTCATAGGCGTCATGGATGATCTGCACGGTCCAATCCGCCGTCCAGGGCGCGGCGGTGGCGGTGGAGTAATCGGGCCGCAGGATCATGTCGGGCTCGGTGAAGCCTTCATCTCCCGCGGCCTCGCCCCAGCCCCCGGTGATGGTCTGGAAGTAAATCGAATTCGGCAGGTAGAACGCGCCCTGCTTGTCGAATTTGAGCGCCGGCACGGCCTTGCCCCGGGCGATGCCGGGCAGGTCGGCGATGATGCACTCCACCTCGTCGAGGCGGTGGTTCTGCAGGTATTTCTGCGTGACGGCGGGGCAGTCCTTGAGCCAGGGGTTCATGGCCGCGCCTCCCGCAGGAACGTAGCCAGACGCATGGCGATCCGCGGCTCGTCGCCCAGCGACACGAGCATGTCGGTGGCCATCTTGATCTTGTCGCGGGGAAAGATCGGATCGCTGCCGCGCGTGGCGAGGTAGGTGGCCAGCACGTCGTTGCCGATCTCGGGATGGGGTTGGACGGTGAGGATGTGGCGCCCATAGCGCAGCGCGGCATGGGCGCAGAAGGGGGAATGGCCCACATTCTCCGCCTCCGCGGGCACCTCCACCACCTGATCCTGGTGCCAGGCGTTGAGGTGCACGTCATCGCCCGCGATCACGTAGCCATGGCGCCCGATGGCCCAGCCGCCGGAAAACTTCTCCACCCGCCCGCCCAGTGCCTGCGCGATGATCTGGTGGCCGAAGCAGATGCCCACCATGGGTTTGAGCGCGGCATGGGCGTCGCGGATGAACGTCTCCAGCGGCGGGATAAAGCCGTGGTCCTCGTAGGCGCCGTGCTTCGACCCGGTGATGAGCCAGCCCTCGGCGCTGTGGATCGTCTCCGGAAAGACCATGTCCACGACGTCCCACGTGGTGAAGCTGAGCCCCTGTCCCTCGAACAGCCGGATGAAGAGATCGTCGAAATCGCCGTGCTCGGCCGCGACCTCGGGCGGGGTGTGGCCGCATTGCAGGATGCCGATATGCATGGATCACCTTGAGTGTTGTGGGCCGAAACTAGGCTTGATGCGTGAGGAAGGGAAGACGGGCGCGAACGCCCGATCACGCCCTTGCCGGTTCCGAAGGGATGGCCGGCCTCAAACCGTCTCGAGGAGCGCCTGGACAAGCTCGCTCTCGGAAAGCTGCGCGCATTTGGCGAAGTCCTGACGTTTGAGCCGGGCGAGATTGTCGAGGAGCGCGGGGTCGAAGATGCGTGTCATGATGGGATGGGCCAAGGCCTCGACGGCGGCCGGCAGGTCATCGGCGAGGCCTCGCGGGCCCCGGCCATAGGCATTTCCTTCGGTCGGCGCGGGCGGCTCCGCCGCGTCCTCGATCCCCATGAGAGCCGCGCCCAGGATCCCGGCAAACAGGAGATACGGGTTCACATCGCCCCCCGCCACGCGGTGCTCGAAGCGTCGTGCCGAGGGCGGGCCGGACGGCACGCGCAGCGCCACGGTGCGATTGTCGTAGCCCCAGCTCGCCGTGGTGGGCGCATGGGTATCCTCGACGAACCGCGCGTAGCTCGGCAGGTGCGGCGCGAAGAGGAGGGTGGAGGCCTGGAGCGCAGCCAGCAGGCCGCCGATCGCATGGCGCAGCACGGGCGTGCCCTGCGCGCCGCCATCGTCGAAGACGTTGCGGCCCGCGGCGTCGAGCACCGAGGCGTGGAGATGGAGCCCGCTCCCGGCATCCTCGGCAAAGGGCTTGGCGAGGAACGTGGCCGTGAGGCCGTGATTGCGCGCCGTGCCCTTGACGAGCTCCTTCAGAAGGATCGCATCCTCGGCGGCCTTCATGGCGGGCGCGTGCTCGAGCGTGACCTCGAATTGCCCCAGCCCGGACTCCGAGGTGATCGTGAGCGGCGCGAGCGCCATGGTCGCTGCACCCGCCTCCACATCGTTGAAGAACGCCTCGAACCCGTCGAGCTGGCGCAGCCCCAGAACCTGCGGCGACAGGAGCCGGCGCCCCGAGCGCGGGTTCACCGGTGCCGCCAGCGCACCGTCGAGCTCTACGAGGTAGAACTCGAGCTCCACCGCGCAGTGCGGCGCCCATCCGCGTGTCCCGTACCGCGCAAGCACGCGGTCGAGCGCCCGCCGGGGATCGCCCTCGAAGGGGCTGCCATCCCCGTGATACATGGCCGAAAGCTGCAGCGGCGGCGCATGGGCGAGCCAGGGCAGGGGCACGGGGTCCCGGGCCACGGGCAAAAGCGTGCCGTCGGCATCACCGGAGGCAAAGACCAGCGGGCTGCCCTCGATGTCGAAACCGAAGATATCCACGTTGAGCGCGGAATAGGGCATGCGCAGGGGCTGCCCGAGCTTGCCGCGCGGCACCCGCTTGCCCCGGAGGAGCCCGTTGAGGTCGACGGCGGCGATGCGCGCCGACGCGCTCCCGGCGGTCATCGGATCATGGTCGGTCGGAAGCTGAGCTTCCGCCGGGCGGTTTGCGGAAGATGCCTGTTCAACCGCTTGTTCACGAGGCCCATCACGAAGATCATCACCAGCGTCACGAGCACGAAGTAGAAGGCCAGGATCGGGTAGGGCACGAAGGGATTGAAGGTCTTGTCAGCGAAATACTGCGCGTAATAGAGCGCGTCGCCCTGCTGCCGCTGGGCGGGAAACCCGGAGAGGAATACGAGCGTGGTGGCGTGGAACAGAAAAATCGCCTCGTTCGTGTAGGCGGGCCAGGCGAGGCGCAGCTGGGTGGGCCAGATGATGCGGCGGAACCGGGTGAAGCCGGACATGCCATAGGCGTCGGCCGCCTCCACGTCCCGCTTCGGCACCGATTTCAGCGCGCCGTAGAAGATCTCGCCGGAATATGCCGCCGTATTGAGGAAGAGTACGATCAGCGCGCCCGCCCAGGCGGAGGTGAGCCAGGGCAGGATATCGGCGTTCTTGAGCTCGAGAAAGAGGAAGTAGGCGAGAAAGAACTGGATGAAGAGGGGCGATCCGCGGAAGACGAGGATGAACCAGTCGGCCGGCTTGGCGATCCAGGGCCGCGACGAGGCTTTGCCCACGGCCACCAGATTTGCCAGTACGAAGCCCGCAAGCAGGGCGACGAGCCCGAAATACACGTTCCAGATCAGCCCCGAACCGATGAGCGTGAAGTGCTCACAGAGTGTGAAGTCCTCGCGCGGGAGCAGCCGCTCGCCGTAGCCCAAGCTGCGGAAGGCGTAGGCCTGGACTGTCTCCCAACACGTCATTGCGCGCTCCAAAGGGCCTTCGAAGGCCCTTGCCAAGGCGCGTGGACGCGCCTTTCACGTGGCCTCAATGCCGCGTTCGAAATCTCTTCCAAGAGATTTCCAAAGGATTCTCGAGAATCCTTTTTGCTCATGGGGTGCCCAGCGTGGCCTGGCCCCGGTTCAGGCGTGTGTTGAGACGCCCGAGGACGCGCTCCGACACGCGCGTGAAGGCGAGATAGAACACCAGCAGAAACAGGAAGTACCAGAGCCGCCAATCGCCATGGGGGTAGTCGGAAAACCGCGCGAGCTGGGTGCCGCCGAGCTCCCGCGCCCAGTAGACGATGTCCTCGACCCCGAGGAGGAACAGGAGCGGTGTGGCCTTGATAAGCACCATCCAGAGGTTCGAGAGCCCCGGCAGCGCAAAGACCCACATCTGCGGCACCGTGATGCGCCAGAAGGCCTGGCGCGGGCTCATTCCATAGGCCTCCGCCGCTTCGAGCTGGCCCCGCGGCACCGCGTTCATCGCGCCCAAAAGCACGTTGGCGGCAAAGGCACCGAACACGATGGCGAAGGTCAGAACCGCCAGGAAGAAGCCGTAGACCTCGTGCTGCCATTGCGGCGACGTGGACAGCGGCAGCTTCGCCGCCGCGCAGACGATGAAATCGTTGCCCTGGCGGATCGGCTCCGTCCAGTCCGGGCAGAACGCCTGATGGCGCAGCCACTCGAACCCCTGATCGAGCGCGATCACGAAAAAGAGGAAAAAGGCGATGTCGGGCACGCCGCGCACCACCGCGATATAGGCTTGCCCCAGCCAGCGCAGGGGCGCGATGCGCGCGCGGGCGGCGGTCGCACCGGCGAACCCGAAGGCGAGCGCCGCAGGCGCCGTGATCGCGAGCAGCACGAGCACCGTCAGGAAGGACCAATAAAAGAGCGCGTGCTTGCCGGTGGTGAAATAGCACGCAAACCAGCGCACCGTCTCGAGCCCGGAAGGATCGGCACAGAACTCAAACATGCTCGCGTTCGCGCTCCGGTCCTGCGAGGTCGACGGCGAAATAGGTGCGCCCGGTGGTTTGCACGATGGTCCTGTCGGGCGGGATACGCGGGCCACCGGCCTTGGCTTCGGCCACCTCGATGAGCTCCGCCGCGCCATCCGACAGAAGGGCCTCGGTGGCCTCCTCCAGCGCGGGCATGTCGTCCACCCGGGCCGCCACATGGGTGTAGAAATGCCCGTGGGCGTCCCGGCCCTCCACGAGGGCCGAGACATGGCTCCGCGGCCACCCGCGAAGCCAAGCCATCAACCGCCCGATATGGGTATCGGGCAGGATCATCAGAACGTGGAGGCCACTTCCCACTTCTCGATGAGCGCGTTGAGCGACCCGTCGTCCTTCATGGACTGGATCGCCGCGTTGAAGGTCTCGCGCAGCTCGCCGTCGCTCTCGCGGATGCCCATGCCCACGCCGCCGCCGATCATCTCGGTCTTTTCCAGCATCACGAGCCCGGGATCTTCGGCCGCGATGGGCGCGAGGAAGGACTGGTCGGCGAGCACGGCATCGGCCTCGCCGTTTCGCACCGCCGCTATCGTGTCCTCCGGCGTGGCGAATTCGAGGACGGTAGTGCCGCGCTCGGCGAGGAAGGCCGCCTGGATCGTGTTGACCTGTGCGGCCACGACACCGCCCATGACATCCGCGTCCCCGGACGCCGCGAGATAGGCGGAGGGGTCCGGCGGGGTGTATCCCATGGTGAAGTCGATGACCTCGTCGCGTTCGGCGGTGATGGACATGCCCGCGATGATGGCGTCGTAGTTGCCGGAGACGAGGTTCGGGATGATCGAATCCCAGTCGTTCGTCACCCACTCGCAGGTGAGCTCGGCTCGCGCGCAGAGCTCGTCGCCCAGTTCGCGCTCAAAGCCCGCAACCTCGCCGTCGTCGTCGAGGAAGTTCCAGGGCGCATAGGCGCCCTCGGTGCCCAGGCGGACGACGGAATGCGCGTCGGCCAGTGCCGCGCCAGCGGTGAGCGCCAGAACGGCGGTGGTTTGGATCAGAAGCTTCATCAGTTTTCTCCCGTTGATGTGCGTTCGTGTCAGGCGGCGACGGCGGACAGAAACTGCTGCAGTCGCGTGGATTTCGGAGCCTTGAAGAGGTCGCCCGGCGGGCCCTCCTCCTCGATGCGGCCCTCATGAAGGAAGATGACATGGTCGGAGACGTCGCGCGCCATGGCCATGTCGTGGGTGACGATGATCATCGTGCGGCCTTCCTCGGCGAGGCTGCGGATGACGCGGATCACCTCCTGCTCGAGCTCGGGGTCGAGCGCCGATGTCGGCTCGTCGAAGAGGAGCGCCCGGGGCTCCATGGCGAGGCCGCGGGCGATGGCGGCGCGCTGCTGCTGGCCGCCCGAGAGCTCCGCGGGGTAGCGCTCGCATTTGTCGCCGATGCCCACCTTGTCGAGGAGGCGCCGCGCCATGGTCTCCGCCTCTCCCTTGGGGCGGCCGAGCACCTGCACCGGCGCCTCCATGACGTTCTCCAGCACGGTGAGATGCGCCCAGAGATTGAACTGCTGGAAGACCATGGAGAGGTTCGTGCGCAAGCGCAGGACCTGGCGCTTGTCCGCCGGTCGCCGCGCGAGGCCCGAGCCCGTCCATCTCACCGCGTCGCCGTCGAAGAGGATCTCGCCCTCCTGGCTGTCTTCCAGAAGATTGCAGCACCGCAGCAGCGTCGACTTGCCCGAGCCAGAGGAGCCGATGAGGCTGATCACCTCGCCCCGCGCGGCGCGCAGGTCCACGCCCTTGAGCACCTCGAGGGCGCCATAGGCCTTGTGCAAATTCTTGATCTCGATGACCGGTGCAGCGGTGGTCACGGACATCCCCCGACGTTTGGACGAATAGGGCACAAAGGACCGCCCGTCGCAACGGGAAAGCGCAGTGACGTCAGGGCGCGGGGGGCGGCGGGACGGGCAGTGCCTCGTAGAGAGCAAGGGGCAAGGGCATGATGCCCTCGAGGCCGAGCGCCCGCGCTGCCGACGCCTGCCGGATCGCCTTCGCCAGCGCCTGCCGCAGCGGTTCGACGAAATCGGGATAGGCCGTGATGAAAGGCGGCGCCGGCGTAGGCGGGGTCGTGCCGTGGGTCGCGAGGCCCTCGGGCAGACCGTGGAGACGGAGCGTGTGCGTGTCGATGAGCGCCACGTCGGCCCGCCCCGCGGCGACGGCCGCCATGGAGGCCACATGCGCGCCCGACGCGAGCGCGGGCACGAAGCCCAGGCCCTGCGCCGCGCCCCAGCCCGACTGGGATTCCGCGCTGTTATAGGCCAGCGCCATACCCTCCGCCGGGCTCTCGCCCGCGCGGGTCACGACGGTGGAGTGGTAGTATCCAGGCTTACAGCCCGCGAGGCCGAAATCGGGGGAGGCCACGAGGTGCACCTTGCCCCGCAGCCGGTCCGCGACGGGCAGCCCGCAGGCCTGGGAAAAGAGGAGCTCGGGATGCTCCCAATCCTGCCACCGGTCACCGCTCACGGTGAGCTCTTCGGGCGCCTCGAAAGGCAGGGCGTGGCGGATATGGGCCCACAGCTCCGCATTCGCCGTGGGCGCGTCGGGCGGGGCATACATGGGCAGGCTTGCGATCAAAGGGCCTTCTCGGCGGCCTGGCGCGCCAGCGCGCTGTCGCGGTCGTTGATGCCGAGGAGATTGGCCACGAGACGCAGGAGCGTGTTCTCCTCGTCGTCCCGCACGCCGTCGGCGAGCACGACGGACCAGAGCGCCTCGATCACGCCCATGCGCTCCTCGTGGGGGACCGCATCCTTGATCGCCCGGGTAAAGCGCACGGTGTCCGGCGCCTCACCCTCGAGCCCCTCGGCGTCCTTCACCAGCGCCTGCGCCTCGAACGGCGACAGCCCGTAGCGCTTGGTGGCGATGGAGAGGATGCGCGCACGCTCGTCGTCGTCATAGGCACCGTCGGACTTGGCGACGCGGACGAGGAGCGCCGTGAGCGCCAGGCGCGCGTCTCCGTCGTCCAGCGGGTCGGGCTCGGGTTGTGCGAGGCGGGTGAGGAGGTTTGCAAACATGGCGGTTATGTATGTCTCTGGGACCGCGAGGGCAATTCCGGCGGGGCGACGGCACCCATCGGCAGGCATGCGTGGCGCTCAGCCCTCGTAGCCCTCCACGATGACGAGGTCCGAGGTGGAGATCGGCTCCCGGATCGCCCGGGCCGCGCGATAGGCGTCAGAGGCGTAGCAGGCGCGCGCCGCCTCGATCGAGGGAAACTCGATCACCACCGTGCGCGGGCGCGCCGCGCCTTCCGCCACCTCCTGCCCGCCGCCGCGCACGAGAAATCTCGCCCCGTATTCCGCGAAAGGCGCGGCATTGGCCTGCCGGTAGCGTTCGTATTCGGCCGGGTCGTCGACCGTACCATGGGCGATCCAGTATCCTTTGGGCATCAGGTGCCTTTCCTGTTGGGCATGCCGGGCAGGACGCCGGCGGCAAGCACGGTGGCGCGGTTCGCGCCGATGCCGAGGATGGCGGCGACCTTGTCCACCACCTCCTCCTCGCTGCGATGGCGGAGCCCGTCGGCCAAGAGCACCTCCCAGAGGGCGACGAACATCGCCTCGCGGCCCTCCTCCGGCACCTCGCGCGCCAGAATTTCGCTCAGCTCGCGGGTCGATGGCATGGCCTCCTCGAGCTTCTCGCAGGAGGCCCGGAACTTCGCGGCCTCGAGCGCCGAGAGCCCGTTGCGCCGCGCTAGGATATAATCGATCCGCTCGAGCTCCTGGTAGAGCAGGGCGTCATCGGCCTTGGCCACGCGCACCATGAGCGCGCCGAAGGCATGCTCGGCATCCGCCTCCGGCATGGGGGTCTCGTAGGCGTCGGGTTTGAAGAGCTCGAAGAGGCGTTCGAACATGGCTAGACCAATCTGCTCGTTTCCTTCGCGGCGCGCACGAAATCCTTGAAAAGGGGGTGCGGCGCGAAGGGTTTGGATTTCAGTTCGGGGTGGAATTGCACCCCGATGAACCATGGGTGATCCTTGACCTCCACGATCTCGGGCAGCCGGCCATCCGGCGACATGCCCGAAAAGCACAGGCCCTGCGCCTCGAGCTTCTCGCGGTACTGGATATCGACCTCGTATCGGTGGCGGTGGCGCTCTTCGATGGAGGTCTCGCCGTAGACCTCGGCCACTTTTGAGCCCCCGGTGAGAACCGCGTCGTAGGCGCCGAGGCGCATGGTGCCGCCCTTGTCGTCGGTGACCTTGCGGGAGACCTTGTGGTTGCCCTGCACCCATTCCTTGAGGTGGTAGACGACGGGCGTGAAACGCTTGGCACCCGCCTCGTGGTCAAACTCCTCGGAGCCCGCATCGCCGAGGTCGGCGAGGTTTCGCGCTGCCTCGATGACGGCCATCTGCATGCCGAGGCAGATACCGAGATAGGGCACCTTGCGCTCGCGCGCGAATTGCGCCGCCTTGATCTTGCCTTCCGTGCCCCGCTCGCCGAAGCCGCCGGGCACCAGAATGGCGTGGAAGCCCTCGAGATGGGGCGCCGGGTCCTCCCGCTCGAAAAGCTCGGCATCGACCCATTCGACGCTCACCCTCACCCGGTTGGCCATGCCGCCATGGGTCAGTGCCTCGGCGATGGATTTGTAGGCGTCCTCCAGCTGCGTGTACTTGCCCACGATCGCCACCTTCACCTCGCCCTGGGGGTTGTAGATGCGGTCGGCCACGTCCTCCCACCGCCGGAGATCGGGGCGGGGCGCGGGCGCGATCTGGAACGCGTCGAGCACCGCCTGGTCGAGCCCCTCGCGATGGTAGGCCAGCGGCGCCTCGTAGATCGATTTCAGATCCTGCGCGGCGATCACGCTGTCGGCGCGGACATTGCAGAAAAGCGCGAGCTTCTCGCGTTCCTTGGCCGGGATCGGCCCTTCCGAGCGGCACACGAGGATATCCGGCGCGAGCCCGATGGAGCGCAGCTCCTTCACGGAGTGCTGCGTGGGCTTCGTCTTCAGCTCTCCGGAGGCCTTGATGTAGGGCAGGAGCGTCAAGTGCATGAAGATGCACTGCCCCCTGGGCTTCTCCTGCCCGAACTGGCGGATCGCCTCGAAGAAGGGCAGCCCCTCGATGTCGCCCACCGTGCCGCCGATCTCGCAGAGCATGAAATCGACCTCGTCCTCCCCGATGGAGATGAAGTCCTTGATTTCGTTGGTGACGTGCGGGATCACCTGGATCGTCTTGCCGAGATAGTCGCCGCGGCGCTCCTTCTCGAGCACGTTGGAATAGATGCGGCCCGAGCTGACCGAGTCCGTTCCTCGCGCGGACACGCCCGTGAAGCGTTCGTAATGCCCGAGGTCGAGGTCGGTTTCCGCGCCATCGTCAGTCACGAAGACCTCGCCGTGCTCGAAGGGCGACATCGTGCCGGGATCGACGTTGAGGTACGGGTCGAGTTTCCGGAGGCGGACGGAATAGCCGCGGGCCTGCAAGAGCGCGCCCAGCGCGGCCGAGGCCAGCCCCTTGCCCAGGGATGAAACCACACCGCCCGTGATGAAAATGAAACGTGCCAACCCGGCTCTCCCGTCGTGTTCAATCTGCTCAGATGCGCAGCACCACGGGATTTAAGGGTATCAGGATTCGCTCCGCCCTGTCCATGGCCGCATGCTAGATGAAGCGCGCCGACCCGGACGCGCCCCTAGTGATAGTGGTTACTCGGCCACCGGAAGCAACGGCTCTTCGTCATCGAGGGAGGGCGGCAGGAGGCTGTCGCCACCAGGCACGGTGGTCTCTCCCGCCGCGGGCGGCAGGAGCGCGTCGCCCCCGTCGAGCACCGAGGACGATCCGGCATTCTGCGCCGAAATCATGGTCAGCGCGAGGGCCGCGGCCATGAAGCCCGTCCCGAGGATCCAGGTGAGCCGCGTGAGCGCGTTGCCCTGACCCCGTGCCGAGATGCCGCCACCGCTCGCGGATCCGCCGCCCATCCCGAGACCGCCCCCTTCGGAGCGCTGCAGCAGCACTACCGCGATGAGCGCGGCCGCGAGCAACAGGAGGATGATCAGGACGACGTTTTGCATGGCTAAGCCTCTTGGCGGGACGCAGCGTATCTAGAAGGCCCGAGCTGCCCCCGCAACCCTACTCTTCCACATCGTCCACATCCGCCTGGCCCGACAGCCTGCGCCGCACGATGGACCAGCTGAGCCCGATGCCGAGCACCACCGAGACCGCGAAGATCGCGAGCCAGAGGTTGAGGGTGGGGTCCTCCAGATCCACGAGGCCGAGATCCACCGCCACCCAGATCACCGCCCCCACGAGCGCGGCCACGAGAAACATCCCGAAGCCGCCGATGGAGCGCAGCGTCGCGCGCAGGTAGATCACATATCCGATGAACAAAACGATCCCGCCCAGCGCCACGAAGGAGGTGGCTTCCAGATAGTTGTCGAGCCCGAAGCGGACGTAATTGTAAGGCGTCGGGTTGTACGTCACCGCTAGGAGCATGAACGCGAAGAGCCAACGCATGAGGACACTCACCATGGGCTCCGTTTCCATGGATGCGCGTCGTGCGTCAAGCGACGCGAGGCCCGCCACGGCCCCGGAAAGGCTTTCGCCGCCGCGCCCGTTCCGCTAGGAGGCGCGCGGTTGATCGCAGAGCAGGGGGATGGAGCATGGCCAACGTCGTCGTCGTGGGCACCCAGTGGGGGGATGAAGGCAAGGGCAAGATCGTCGACTGGCTCTCCGAGCGGGCCGACGTCATCGCGCGCTTCCAGGGAGGGCACAATGCCGGCCACACGCTCGTGATCGGGGAGGCCGTCTACAAGCTCCACGCGCTGCCCTCGGGCGTTGTGCGCGGCGGCAAGCTCTCGGTCATCGGCAACGGCGTCGTGCTCGACCCCTGGCACCTTCTGGACGAGATCGCGACCGTGCGCGCCCAAGGGGTGGAGATCAGCCCCGAGACGCTCATGATCGCAGAGAACACGCCGCTCATCCTGCCCATCCACGGCGAGCTCGACCGTGCCCGGGAGGAGGCCGCGTCCAAAGGCACGAAGATCGGCACGACGGGCCGCGGTATCGGCCCGGCCTACGAGGACAAGGTGGGCCGCCGTTCCGTGCGCGTGGCCGACCTCGCCGATGCCGCCACGCTCGAGGCGCGCGTGGACCGGGCGCTCGTGCACCATGACGCGCTTCGGCGCGGGCTCGGTTTCGCACCGGTGGACCGGGACGCGCTCCTTGGGAAGCTGCGCGAGATCGCGCCCGAAATCCTGCCCTACGCAGCGCCGGTCTGGAAGGTGATGAACGAGAAGCGCAAGGCCGGAAAGCGCATCCTCTTCGAAGGCGCGCAGGGCGCGCTCCTCGACATCGATTTCGGCACCTATCCGTTCGTGACCTCGTCCAACGTCATCGCTGGCCAGGCGGCCACCGGGGTTGGCATTGGGCCGGGCGGCATCGATTACGTGCTTGGCATCACCAAGGCCTACACCACGCGGGTGGGCGAGGGACCCTTCCCCACCGAACTCGAGGATGGCGATGGCCAGCGATTGGGGGAGCGGGGCCACGAATTCGGCACGACGACGGGGCGCAAGCGCCGCTGCGGCTGGTTCGACGCCTGCCTCGTGCGCCAGACCTGCGCAACTTCCGGCGTCTCGGGCATCTCTCTTACCAAGCTCGACGTGCTCGACGGCTTTGAGGAGCTCAAGATCTGCGTGGGCTACGAGCTCGACGGCGCACGCTTCGACTACCTGCCCACCGCCGCCGACGCCCAGGCCCGCGCGCGCCCCATCTACGAGACCATCGAAGGCTGGTCGGAGAGCACCGCAGGCGCGCGGAGCTGGGCGGAGCTTCCCGCCGCAGCCATCAAATACGTGCGCCGGATCGAGGAGTTGATCCAGTGCCCCGTGGCCCTAGTCTCCACCTCGCCCGAGCGCGAGGACACGATCCTCGTCACCGATCCATTCGCCGATTGAGGACGCCCATGGCCCTGAGCCACAAAGCCAAGAAACGCTGGTCGCTGTTCATCCTGATCTTTGCGCTGCCCGCCTACATCGTGGTGGCGGTGACGGTCATGAGCTATTTCCGCGTGTGGTTCGGCATGCAGCCCCCGATCTTGCTGGAACTCGCCATCTACCTGGCGCTGGGCGTGCTTTGGGCGATCCCGCTCAAGAAGGTCTTTCTCGGGGTGGGGCAGCCGGACCCCGACGCCCCGCCCGAGCGCTGAAACGCGAAACGCCCGCACGTTGGGACCGCACGGACGTTCGTTCGTGGCCTCTGTGGCGGGCTCAGCCGGCGGCGCGCAACTCTCGGGCCTCGGGCTGGTAGCGCGTGCTCTCCGTGATCTGGAACTGGCCGCCCCGGATCTTCTGCAGGCGCCCCTGGCGCAGCAGCGTGCCAAAGGCGCGCAGCCCGTCCTCGCGGGTGAAGCTGCCCTGGGGCATCGCCTGCTGCACGGCGCGCATCACCTGCGGACGGGAGAAGAATTCGGCCCCCTCCACATGGGTCAGGTAGGACGCGGCGGCTTCCAGCACGTCCGGAAGACCGTCGGCACCGGCCTGTTCGGCGAAGGCGCCGAAGGCACCGGAGGCCGTTGACGCCGCCGGCGCGGCCGCGGCTTGCGTCGCGATCCGGCGCGGGCGAACGGGCTCGGCGGGCTCCGTCTGCGCGGCGTCGCCGTCGACCATGTCCACGCGTTGGGACGCGACGAGCTTCAGGGGGGCCGGGCTAGGCCGCTCCGTGCGCGCGCCGTCTTCGGAGGCGGAGGCGCGGCGGGGCCGCACCACCTCTTCGAGATCGGCGCGGTAATCGCCCTCGCGCTCGGCATCGGTGTTGCCGTCGGCCTCGCCCATGGAGCGTGCGGCCTGCTTGGCGGCCACGGCGGCCTTGAGATGCGCATAGGCTTCGCGGCGCGTGCGCGTGGCCGGTTCGTCGAGCTTGGCCGTGGCCTCGTCCATGAGGCGCGAGGCAGTGAGGTCGCTGTCGGGGAAGGCCGGTTCCGCCATAGGGGCGGACGCGGCGGCGTCCTTCGTCGCGTCCTCATACTGGGCGACCATGGCGTCATCAGCGTCCTCGGCTGCAGCGGCGTCGTGGGCCTCGGCCCGCTCCTCGGCGGCCATGGGGTCCGCGAGGGTCTCGTCCTCCGCCGGGGCCTCCGCCTCGACGGTGTCCGCCACGAGTGTTTCCGCCTCGACGGGTTCCGCCTCAGAATCTTCCGCCTCGAATGCTTCTGCGACGGCGGGCGCGTCGCGCTCTTCTTCGGAGGCCGCATCCGCTTCGGCGGCGGCGAGTTCGGCCATCAGGTCGGCCTCGTCTTCCTCGCTGAGCGAGCTCGCGGTCGCCTCGCCAGCTTCGTCGGCGCTCTCCGCGAAGATCGACGTCGGCGCGTCACCGTCCTGATCCCAGGCATCGGCGATGGCGACTTCCTGGGTGTCCGCGTCAGCAGCCTCAGTCTCGGCGTCGGCCGCGACCTCGGCCTGGTCGTCGGAGCGCAGGGCCGCCATGGCCGCCTCGAAATCCGCGCGCTTCATCTTGATGACGCGGGGCGAGTGGGTCGATGCGACGTCCTCGGCGGTCTCGACCTCCGCGGCCTCTGCCTCGGTCTCAGCAGCCTCGGTCTCAGCAGCCTCAGTCTCTGCAGCCTCTGCCTCGGTCTCGACCTCTGCAGCTTCGGCCTCAACAGCGTCGCCTTCGTCCTCCGTGCGCCCTGCGCCGTCGTCCACCTGGCTCCGCATCCCGGAGAACGCGCTCTCGATGGTGACGGCGTCTTCGGCCACGGTCTGTTCGGCCTCCTCGGCGTGTTCGTCTTCCATGTAGGTCTCGCGCTCCGCGTCGGCGCGTCCGGCCATGCGGCGGGCGATGCCCGCGGCGCCGGCGCCCGCCGCGGCGGAGCTCACCACCGCCTGGATGCGGCGCAGTTTCGCCGCGAGGCTGTTGGGCGCAGGCTCCTCGGGAGCTTCCTCGGCCGTGTCGCGGGCGGCGATGTCCGTGTCAGCTTCGCCTGCCTCGGCCAGTTCGGCGTCCTCGGTCTCCGCGGCAGGGCCCTCGCCCTCCTCTGCCTCGGCGGTCGCGTCGTCGAGCTCCTCCGCTTCGGTGGCGAACGCCATGTCGTCGGCGGCCTCGGCGGTGAATTCGAGGTCGTCCACCTCGGCCATGGCGCCCTCGTGCTCGCCCGCATGGGCGGCAGTTTCGACGTCGCCGGCCTCGGAGGTGTCTTCCAGGTCTTTTGCTTCGGCGGTGACGTCGAGGTCTTCTTCCTCGGCGGTGAGGTCGAGGTCTTCTTCCCCGGCGGTGACGTCGAGGTCTTCTGCTTCGGCGGTGACGTCGAGGTCTTCTTCCTCGGCGACTGCGCCGTCCATATCCATCGGCGCGGCCTCTTCGGTCTCGTCCAGCTCTGCGGCCTCGGCGACGCCCTCAGCGCCAGCGACTTCCGTCGCATCCTCAGCGTCCGCCTCTGCATCCGCTAGCGTCTCGGCAGGGGCGGCGTCCTCGGAATCGAGCGCCTCCACCGGCGTCTGGGACTCCGCGTCCGCGTTCGCGTCCTCGACGATCGCCCCTTCGCTCTCGAGCTCGGGGTCCGCTACGACGTCGGTGAGGACCTCCTCGACCGCGTCCTCGGCAGGTGCTGCCGCGTCGTCCGAGCCGTCCGCTGCCTCGGCAGTCTCCAGCTCCTCGGGCGCCTCCTCGGCCTCCGCGGCCTCCTCGACCTCGGTCCCGGCAAGTTCCGGCACCTCGGCCGTGTCGTGCAGCGCAGCGCCTTCGGCGCTTTCGGCCTCGGTCGTCGCCGTGATATCTGCCGGAGCCTCGCTGTCGACTGCGTCTTCGGGCTCCGCGATGTCCGCAGGCGACGCGGCTGTGGCCTCCGTTTCCATAACGCCGGCCACCTCGGCCTCGGCCTCGAAGACGGCGTCTTCGCTGACCTCGGCGGATGCTGCGGCGGATGCTGCGGCGGAGGCTACCTCCGCTGCCGCCGGTGTCGGCTTGTCTTCCTCGGGGGCGGGCGCGGGTTCGGGCGCGACCTCCGCCGCCGGTGCCACGCTCGGCTTCAGAAGTACGGCGTGGCCGTCGGTGCGCGCCTGCACCCCGCGCGCGAGCTCACGCTCCGCGATCCGCGCCAGGACGTCCGCGTCCGGCTGCGGCGGCTCGGCACCGAAATAACGATCCTCTGCGGCCAGATCGCGGAAATACTCTGCGATCGCCTTCATGGTGTCGAAGCTGTCATCGAACCCTTCGAGGGTGCACGAAAACGTCCCGTAGGACACCGTCAAAACTTTGCTGTTTCCAACCATGGCGATTGCTCACTTATCTCTTTTGCCACTCGATTAAGAGGCAATTTACCAGTTCGTGCGCCGTGCAATGGACCGCAACCGGGGATTTTGTCGTGTATTTTCATGGCAGCTTTGTGGTCATCTTCCCTGATTTTATAGGATTCGCCCATGTTTCGCCCCATTCAATCGCCCGGGCGCCCGGTGACGCTGGTCGGCGGGGGCGAGGCTACGGGCACGCTCCTTAACAGGGCGTTGACGCTGGCTCCGGTTCTCGTCGCCGCCGATGGCGGGGCCCGGCTCGCGCGGGACGCCGGGCACCCCTTGCGGGCGGTGGTGGGGGATTTCGACTCGCTGGGCGATCTCGATATCGGCCCGGCCGAGCGTCTGGAGCGGCGCGACCAGAACAGCACCGATTTCGAGAAATGCCTGGCCGCGGTGGCGGCACCGCTCTTTCTGGGGGTGGGCTTTCTCGGCGGGCGGCTCGATCACCAGCTCGCCGCGTTCTCGGCGCTCCTGAAGGAGCCGCGCCCGGTGGTGCTCTTGTCCCCGACCGAGCTCGCCTTCGTCGCGCCTGCGGAGCTTCGTCTCGATCTGCCGGAGGGGAGCGCCGTCGCGCTCTATCCCCTGCTGCCCGCGCGGCTCACCACGTCCGGGCTGCGCTATCCGCTGGAGGAGGCCCGCGTCGCGCCCGACGGGCTCACCTCCACCTCGAACACGGCGCTGGGCGGGCCGGTCACGGTGCGGGTCGATCGCCGCGCAGTATTGGTGACGCTTCCGCTTGCGGCGCTGGAGCGGGTCTGCGCCGCTCTCGCAGGATGACGTAGAGCCCGGCGGCCATGGTCACGACGATGCCGGTGGCGGCGAGCCCGTCGGGGAGGTCGCCGAAGACGAGAAATCCCACCGCCGTGGCGAAGGGGATCTCGAGATACTGCATCGGGGCGACCGTGGCCGAAGGCGCGAATTTGAGCGACCAGGTCATGAGAAGATGCGCCACCGTCCCGATGAGCGCCATGCCCGCGAGCATCACGGCCTCCGCGCCCGTCACCGGCGCGAAGCTCAGGTCCGCCCAGCCCAGGCGCGTGCCGAGCCCAAGGAGCGGCACGAGGATCGCGCAGGCGATGAGGCCCGAAAGCGCCTGCATGGCGATGGGCTTCACCGCCTGCGACAGATGCCGCGTCACGAGCATGAAAAGCGCGAAGAGCACCGCCACGCAGAGCGGAAGGAGGGCCGCGGCCCCCACCTCCTGAAAGCTCGGCTGGATCACCATAAGCGTCCCGGCAAAGCCCACGACGCAGGCTCCGATGCGGCGCGCGCCCACCTCCTCCCCGAGAAACCAGTGACCGAGGATGAGCATGATGAACGGCATGACGAAGGCGATGGCCACCGCGTCCGCCAGCGGCAGGTAGCGCAGGGCGAGGATCATCGTGGAGAGCCCGCCGATATAAAGGAGCGTGCGCAGCACGATCGCACCGAGATGGCGCCGCCCGGGCCAGAACCGGCGCTCCACCGCCCGGCTCAGCGGGACGAGGAGGAGGCCCTGGGTCGCCACGCGCACGAGCACGATCAGCATCACTGGCAGCGTCGCGCCGAGGATCTTCGCCAGGGCATCGCTCACCGGGATGAGGATGCAGAAGCCCAGCATCAGCACCACGCCAAGGAAGGGACGATTGTCGGCCATGGGCGGACGCTACGCCGCGCGGCGCGGGAAGACCAGCGGCGGGCTCAGCAGTTCGGCACGTTCACCGCGAGGCCGCCGAGCGAGGTCTCCTTGTACTTCTCGCTCATGTCGGCGCCGGTCTGGCGCATGGTCTCGATGGCCGCGTCGAGGGGCACGACGTGGGAGCCGTCCCCGCGGAGCGCGAGCGACGCGGCGGAGACCGCCTTGATGCAGCCCAGACCGTTGCGCTCGATGCAGGGGACCTGGACGAGGCCCTTCACCGGGTCGCAGGTCATGCCCAGGTGATGCTCGAGCGCGATCTCGGCGGCGTTCTCCACCTGCCGGGGCGATCCGCCCAGGACGGCGCAGAGCCCGGCGGCGGCCATGGCCGCGGCGGAGCCGACCTCCGCCTGGCAGCCCGCTTCGGCCCCCGAGATGGAGGCGTTGACCTTCACGATCCCGCCGATGGCCGCCGCCGTCAGCAGGAAATCGGGGACCTTGGAGGGCGCCGCGCTCGGCACGTGGTCGAGCCAGTAGCGGATCGTCGCCGGCACCACGCCCGCCGCGCCGTTCGTGGGCGCGGTGACGACCTGGCCGCCTGCGGCGTTCTCCTCGTTCACGGCCATCGCGTAGACCGTCATCCAGTCGTTGATGGTGTGGGGCGCGGCGAGATTCATGCCGCGCTCGGCCAGGAGCTTTTCGTGGATGCCCTTGGCGCGGCGCTTGACGCCGAGCCCGCCGGGCAGGGTGCCGTCGGCGGCGAGACCGCGCGCGATGCAGTCGTCCATGACCTCCCAGATCCGCGCGAGCCCGCTGTCGAGCGCCAGCGGCCCCAGGCGGGCGAGTTCGTTGGCGCGCTTGAGCCCCGCGATGCTGCGCCCGCTTTCGGCGCACATCTCGAGCATGTCGCGGGCGGTGGCGAAGGGGTAGGGGACGGGCGGGCCATCCTCACCCGGGTCGGCGCCGAGCTCCGCCTCCGTGACGACGAAGCCCCCGCCGATGGAGTAATACGTCTCCTGAAAGATCACGTCGCCCTGCGCGTCGGTGGCCATGAGGACGAGCCCGTTGGCGTGGCCCTCGAGGGGCGGGCCGTAATCGAAGACGAGGTCGGCCTCCGGGTCGAAGGCAAGGGGCGGGAGGCCGGGGGGCGACACTGTCTTCATGGCCGCGATGTCGGCCATCGCCGCCTCGGCGCGGGCGGCGTCGAACGTGGCCGGCTCGAAGCCTGCGAGGCCCAGCGTGACGGCGCGGTCCGTGGCATGCCCCACGCCGGTGAAGGCGAGCGAGCCGTGGAGCCGCGCGCGCAGACCCGCCGGCTGGAACGGGCTCGCCCGCAGCGCGTCGAGGAACCGGCTCGCGGCGACCATGGGCCCCATCGTGTGGGAGGAGGACGGGCCGATGCCTATCTTGAAGAGGTCGAAGACCGACAGGAACATGTCCCAGACCTAGGCCGCGCCGGGCGAAACCCCCAGCTCAAATGCGACGCTTCGGGGCGCAGGAGGGGCAATGTGCACGCCGCGCGCGCACGCCGGGCCCGCACGCCGGGCCCAGGGACCTACGGCGCGGTCTGCTGCGCGCTGCCACGACGGGGAAGGTGCTGTGAACGCCCCCAAAACCAAGCCTGAAAAGGCGCAACCAATACGTGATCAAATACCAGGGGCGCTCACACTCACACGCTCGCCCCGGACCGCATTCCGCACAAGTCCGGTTTTCCCCACTCCCGGCCCGCGGGGGCCTTGCCCGCCGGACGCTAGCCCCTTACGCCCGCGCGCGCCCTCGCCTATAGACGGGGCGTGGGAACGACAGAGGGCGGAGACATCCATGGGCGGTGAGCTTTCACCCATCGACAAGGCGAAGTTCGTCGCCGCCAAGCGCGCGACCGACTACGTCGAGACCGGCATGAAGGTGGGTCTGGGCACCGGCTCCACCGCCGCCTGGCTCGTGCGCTGCCTGGGCGAGGCGGTGCGCGAGGACGGGCTCCGGATCAAGGGCGTGCCCACCTCGGCGCGGACGGCGGCGCTCGCCCGCGACGTGGGCATCGAGGTGATCTCCCTCGACGAGGCGCGCTGGCTCGACCTCACCATCGACGGGGCCGACGAATTCGACGCCGATCTCAACCTCATCAAGGGCGGCGGCGGCGCGCTTCTCCAGGAAAAGGTCGTGGCCACCGCCTCCGACCAGATGATCGTGATCGCCGACGTCACCAAGGAGGTCGACACGCTCGGCGCGTTCCCCCTGCCGGTGGAGGTGATCCCCTTCGGCTGGCAGACGACCCGCGCGCTGCTGGAGGAGATGCTGTCGGCGCTCGACGTGCTCGGCCAGCAGGTGACGCTGCGCATGAACGGCAACGCGCCCTATGTCACCGACGAGGGCAACCACATCCTCGATCTCCACCTCAACCGCATCGGGGCGCCGCGCCAGCTTTCTATGGCGATGAACCAGATCCCCGGCGTGGTGGAGAACGGCCTTTTCCTCGATATATGCGATGTCGTCGTCATCGGATACGGCGATGGCCGCGTGGAGGTGCGCGACATCAACGACGGCACCGTGCAGGAGGACAAGATCAACTTCGTCGAGACCGACAACCTCTTCAGCGACCTGATGGATTGATGCCAGCACCCGACGCCGACGCCGCCCAGGAAACGGTCTATCCGATCGCACCGGCCCGCCGCCGGGGGATGCTTTTCAACATCGCCGCCTACGCCTTTGTCACGGTCATGGCGGGCGGCTACTTCCAGGGCGGCGCGGGTTGGGGCTGGCTGGCGCTCGCCATCGTGGGCTTCGTCCTCTTCGCCTATACTCTGCGCGCGCTTCTCACGCGGCCTTTCGTGGCGCGCATCATGGGCAGCCGGGTGGAGGTGATCGGGCCCACCGGCGGGCTCTACGCGCTCGACGCCGACGCGCTCACGGCCGCTACGCTCGATCCGGGGGCCCGTGTGGGCATCCTGCAATATGACGACGACGGCACCGCCTACGCGCTGGTCTCCTTCCGGATGATGGGCAAAGAGGCCGCAGCGGACTTCTCCGCGCGGATCGAGGCCCTACGTCCCGCCCTCCCCGAAGTTGACCGCACCAGGACCTAAAGGACCGCGCCATGGCTGAATACGACTACGACCTCTTCGTCATCGGTGGCGGCTCGGGCGGCACCCGCGCGGCACGGGTGGCGGCGGGCGGCGGGGCGCGCGTGGCGCTGGCCGAAGCAGACCGCTACGGCGGGACCTGCGTGATCCGGGGATGCGTCCCCAAAAAGCTCATGGTGTTCGCCTCCACCTATTCGGAGGCCTTCGAGGAGGCCCGCGACTACGGCTGGGAGGTGACGAGCGGCGCGTTCCACTGGGAGGGCTTCAAGGCCAAGCTCGAGAGCGAGCTCGACCGCCTCGAATCCGTCTACCAACGGCTCCTCGACAATTCGGGCGTGGCGCGGTTTTCCCAGCGCGCCGTCGTGAAAGGCCCCCATGAGGTGGAACTCGCCGACGGCACCGTGAAGTCGGCCCGGACGATCCTCGTGGCCGCGGGCGGGCACCCCGTCGTGCCCGACATGCCCGGCGCCGAGCTCGGCATCACCTCGAACGAGATCTTCCACCTCGACGCGCTCCCCAAGAAGATGCTCATCATCGGCGGCGGCTACATCGCCTGTGAGTTCGCGGGCATCATGACGGGCCTCGGCGTCGAGGTCTGCCAGTGGTACCGCGGCGCGCAGATCCTGCGAGGGTTCGACGACGAGGCGCGCGGCGCCATCGCCGACGGCATGCGCCGCCGCGGCGTGGACCTGCACACCGGCACCAACATCATGGAGCTCAAGCGCGCCGCCGACCACGACCCCGACATGGATAGCGTGCCGATCAAGGATCGCACGAATTACGTCCCGCCCTACGAGGGCCCAAGGGGCAAGGCAGGGCCGATTTGGGTCAAGTCCACGACGGGCGCCGAGATGGTCTTCGACCAGGTGCTCTTCGCCACGGGCCGCACGCCCAACACCGAGGGGCTGGGGCTCGCCTCTGCCGGGGCCGAGATCGGCCGCCGGGGGGAGGTGATCGTGGACGAATATTCCCGCACTGCCGCGCCTTCGATCTATGCCATCGGCGACGTCACCAACAGGATCCAGCTGACGCCGGTCGCGATCCGCGAAGGCATGGCCTTCGTCGAGACGGTCTTCAACGACACGCCCACGCCCGTGGACCACGAGCTCGTGCCCTCGGCGGTCTTCACGCAGCCCGAATTCGGCACCGTGGGCATGACCGAGGAGGAGGCGCGCGACGCCGAGGCGATCGAGGTCTACGCCACCTCCTTCCGCGCCATGCGCCAGGCCTTTGCGGGCAAGGACGAACGGGTGCTCATGAAGCTCATCGTGAGCCAGGCAACCCGCCGCGTTCTGGGCTGTCACATCGTGGCCGACGGGGCGGGCGAGATGATCCAGCTCGCCGGGATCGCGGTCAAGATGGGGGCCACCAAGGAGGACTTCGACCGGGTCTGCGCGGTCCACCCCACGATGTCCGAAGAACTCGTGACCATGAAAACACCCGTGCGAACGGCCTGAGAGCGGTTGATTTCGGGCCAAAAACACACATGTGGATGACCAATCCGTACGCAATTCTCAAATGAGCAAGGAACAGCAATGGCTGGTAACTCTGGCGGCCCCTGGGGGGGCGGCAACTCAGGTGGCGGCAACCGGGGCAATCGGCCCCCGGGCGGCGGCTCGAACGGCGGCAATGGCGGCGGTCGCCGCCCGGGCGGCGAAGGCCCGCAGATCCCCGAGATCGACGAGATCATGAAAAAGGGCCAGGAGCAGCTCCGCGTCCTCATGGGCGGTCGTGGCGGCGGTAATAACGGCGCGGGCGGAGGCGGCGATGGCGGCCCTGCCTTCACCAAGGGCACGCTGGGCCTCGGCGCCCTCGCGCTTCTGGTCCTCTGGGCCTTCAACTCGTTCTACACCGTGCGCCCGGAGGAGCAGTCCGTGGAGCTATTCCTCGGCGATTTCTCCTCCATCGGTCAGCCGGGCCTCAACTTCGCGCCCTGGCCGGTCATGACCTACGAGGTCCTGCCGGTGACCCGCGAACAAACGGTCGAGATCGGCACCGGCACCCGTGGCGGTGACGCGGGCCTCATGCTCACCGGGGACGAGAACGTGGTCGACATCGATTTCCAGGTCGTCTGGAACATCTCCGACCCCGCGCAGTACCTCTTCAACCTGGCGACCCCGCCGGAGACGATCGATGCGGTGGCCGAGTCGGCCATGCGCGAGATCATCGCGCAAAGCCAGCTCGCGCCGATCCTCAACCGAGACCGCGCCGTCATCGCCCAGCGGCTGGAGGACCTCATCCAATCCACGCTCGACGGCTACGAGAGCGGGATCAACGTCATCCGCGTGAACTTCGACCGCGCCGACCCGCCGCAAGACGTCATCGACGCCTTCCGCGACGTGCAGGCCGCCGAGCAGGAGCGTGACCGTCTCCAGAACGAAGCCGATGCCTACGCCAACCGTGTCCTCGCCGAGGCCCGTGGTGAGGCGGCTCAGGTGCTGGAACAGGCGGAAGGCTACCGCGCGCAGGTGGTCAACGCCGCCGAGGGTGAAGCCTCGCGCTTCAACGCGGTTCTCGACCAGTACCTGCAGCAGCCCGACATCACGCGTCAGCGCCTCTATCTCGAGACGATGGAGCAGGTGCTCGGCCGGGTGGACAAGATCATCCTCGACGACACCTCCGGCGAAGGTGCCGGTGGTCAGGGCGTGATCCCGTTCCTGCCTTTGAACGAACTGCGCCGCAGCGCAAACAACTCCGGGAGCAACTGATATGAGTCGCTCAATCATCGCCCTCATCGCCGGGCTCGGCATCGTGATCGTCGCGCTCAGCTCAATCTTCATCGTCGACGAGCGGCAAAAGGCCCTCGTGCTCCAATTCGGTCGCGTGGTGCAGGTCAAGGAGGATCCGGGCCTCGGCTTCAAGATCCCGCTGATCCAGCAGGTCGTGCGCTATGACGACCGCATCCTGTCGATCGACGTGGACCCGCTCGAGGTCACGCCTCTCGATGATCGCCGTCTCGTCGTAGACGCCTTCGCGCGCTACCGCATCACCGACGTGGAGCGGTTCCGTCAGGCCGTGGGCCTTGGCGGAGAGCTCGCCGCGGCCAATCGCATCGACGGCATCCTGCGTGACGAGCTGCGGGCCGCCCTCGGTGGCGTGAGCTCCAACGACATCCTCTCCGTGGACCGGGCCGCTCTCATGGCGCAGATCCGGAATGGCGCGGCCGAGGAGGCGCTGGGCCTCGGGATCACCGTGGTGGACGTGCGCCTCAAGCGGACCGACCTGCCGCCGGAGAACCTTCAAGCCACCTTCGACCGGATGCGCGCCGAGCGTGTGCGGGAGGCCACCGACGAGCGCGCCCGCGGCCGCGAGGCCGCGCAGCGGATCGAGGCCCAGGCGGACCGGACCGTGGTTGAGCTCGTCTCCGAGGCGCAGCGCGAAAGCGAGATCATTCGCGGTGAGGCCGACGGCGCCCGCGAACGGATCTTCGCCGACGCGTTCAGCCGCGACCCGGAGTTCTTCAACTTCTACCGTTCCATGACCTCCTACCAGCGCTCGCTCCAGGGCGAGAACACGACGCTGGTGTTGTCGCCCGACAGCGAGTTCTTCAACTTCCTGAACTCGCCCACCGGGGAGATCGGCGGCGCGATCCCCAATGCGGATCGCTAAGCGGGCATGACGTGGATCCTCACCGGCCTCGGCCTGGTGCTCATCCTGGAGGGGCTGGTCTATGCGCTGGCCCCTTCGCTCGTCGAGGACATGCTCGAGGCGATGAAATCGCTGCCGCTGGAGACGCGTCGCCTCATCGGGCTGGGCGCGCTTGCGGTGGGGGTCGTGCTGGTGCTCCTGGCCGCCGCCTAGCCGGTCGCGGGCCTTTCGCGCAAATCTCGCTTCGCGTCACCATCTCCTCGCGCCAGTCTCCCTCGCGCAGACCTCCCGTCGCGCCAACGTGACGAGGCCCCGCACGGCGGGCGTGGTAGGCTGCCCCAGCCCCCACCGGGACCGGAGCGCTGCCATGAAAATCCTCGCTTTCACCTTTGCCGCGCTCCTGGCCCTGGCGCTCTCCGCCCTGCCCGGGCACGCCCATGGCCGCATCACGCTCGTGCAAAAGAGCGAGGCGGGCACGACGGTCATCCTCAGGAAACGCCCCGCGCGTCATTTCGCGCACCGCACCCACCGCACGCACCGCGCGCTGCGCAAACCCCGCGTGATCGTGGTGCCGCCCCGCGGCGGGCCGGTCCTCGTGCCACGGGGCGAACCCTTCGTCCTGGTGTCGGATCCTGCGGCACTCAGGCCCGCCTCGCGCGCGAAGCGGATCGTCCTCGTGCCGCGCCGGAGCCGCGTGATCCTCCGCCACCGGTGAGCGGGCGCTCGACGCCGACGGCACCTCACCGCCCAGTCACATGGCGGTGACAGCGAAATTTCACCCATTTGCGTTGCTTTCGTGTCACCCTAAGTTGTTGTCACAGGACGAGAGGGGCCAGCGCCCCTGCGCGGAACACCCCGAGGAGACCTTCATGAGACGAGACGCCCACCCAAATAGCCGGGCAAAGGCCATTGCCATCCAACACACCGCCCCAGGGCAGACCTACGTGAAAGCCGCCTGGATCGCCGTCATGGCGCTCGCGCTCCTCATGGCGCAGGCCATCGTGGCCAAGGCGCAGACCGCGCCGCCGAGCTTTGCCGACCTCGCCGACACGATCAGCCCCTCCGTGGTCAACATCACCACCTCCACAGTGGTGGCCGGGCGGACGGATCGCGGCCCCCAGGGCATCGTGCCCGAGGGCTCGCCCTTCGAGGATTTCTTCCGCGAATTCGAAGATCGCCGCGGCAACCAGGGCCAGCGGCCGCGCCGCTCCTCGGCGCTGGGCTCGGGCTTCGTGATCTCCGAGGACGGCTTCATCGTCACCAACAACCACGTCATCGAGGGCGCCGACGAGATCACCATCGAGTTCTTCTCGGGCGACGAGCTCGTGGCCGAGCTCATCGGGACGGACCCCAACACCGACATCGCGCTCCTGAAGGTCGACGCGGAGGTCCCGCTTCCCTTCGTGCCCTTCGGTGACAGCGACACCGCCCGCGTGGGCGACTGGGTCGTGGCCATGGGCAACCCGCTCGGGCAGGGCTTCTCCGTCTCCGCCGGGATCGTGTCGGCGCGCAACCGCGCGCTGTCGGGGACCTATGACGACTACATCCAGACCGACGCGGCCATCAACCGCGGAAATTCCGGCGGCCCGCTCTTCAACCTCGAGGGCGAGGTGATCGGCGTGAACACCGCGATCCTGAGCCCCAATGGCGGCTCTATCGGGATCGGCTTCTCCATGGCCTCGAATGTCGTCACCAACGTCGTCGACCAGCTTCGCGAGTTCGGCGAGACGCGCCGCGGCTGGCTCGGCGTGCGCATCCAGGACGTCACGCCGGACCTGGCCGAGGCCATTGGTCTCGAGGATGCCCGCGGCGCTGCCGTCACCGACGTGCCCGAGGGCCCGGCGATGGATGCCGGCATGCAGACGAACGACATCATCGTCCGCTTCGACGGGGTGGAGATCGAGGACACGCGCGAGCTCGTGCGCATCGTGGGTAACTCGCCCGTGGGCAAGGAAGTGCCCGTGGTTGTGCTCCGCGATGGCCGCACCGAGACTCTGACGGTGACGCTCGGCCGCCGCGAGACGGCCATCGAAGTGCCCGCCGCCGCACCCGGCCCGGAGACCGAGGACGAGCCCGAGCAGATGGACCAGCTCGGCCTTTCGCTCTCGATCCTCGACGACGAGGCGCGCGAGGCGCTCGGCGTGGGCGATATCGAGGGCATCCTCATCACCGACGTGGACGAGGCCAGCGAGGCCTTCGAAAAGGGGCTGCGCGCCGGTGACGTCATCACCGAGGCGGGCCAGCAGCGTGTGGCCACGCTGTCCGCCTTTTCCACGCAGATCGACGCAGCCCGCGAGGCCGGGCGCCGCTCCGTGCTCCTCCTCGTGCGGCGGGGCGAGGATCCCCGCTTCGTGGCCCTCGGCCTCGAGTGACCCGCGCAGGCACACAGGATTAACCGACGAAAAGGGCCCCGCTCGGGGCCCTTTTTCATGCGCTCTGCCGCGCCGCGCCTCGCCGCACCGCTCAGGGCTGATCGCCGGCCCGCGCGATCTCGATATTGGGCTTCAGGAGGTCGTCGAGCATGTAGGAGATATCCTCGATATGCTGGGAGACGATGTTGGTGACCGCGCCCTCGCGCTGGAGCTGGCCCGTCACGCGCAGCATCCGGCCCGCGATGACGGCGCGGCGGAACTGATCGTAGATCTTGCGCCAGACGATGATGTTGCAGACGCCGGTCTCATCCTCGAGCGTGATGAAGATCACGCCCTTCGCGGTCCCCGGCCGCTGACGAACGAGCACGAGGCCCGCCACCACGCAGCGCGCGCCATGCGGCACGAGGGGAAGCATATCGCAGGGCACCGCGGCCGGGGGACGGGGCCATTGCGCGGCCCGAGGGGGGGACTTCGGGGTGGACATGGCGAACAAATTAGGAACACGCCGCGCCGGGGGCAAGCGCGAAACGCCTTCGCAATCGCCGTTTTCGACACTATGTCTCCCAGCGAAGAGAACCACAGGCGGCCCGCGAGGCGCCACGGACCATTCAGGAGACCACATGGCCAAGATCACCTTCGTTGCCCATGACGGCGCGACGCACGAGGTGCAGGCGTCGACGGGCGAAACGCTCATGGAAGTCGCGCGCAACAACAACGTCCCGGGCATCGACGCCGATTGCGGCGGCGCCTGCGCCTGCGCCACCTGCCACGCCTATATCCCCGAAAGCTGGGCGGCAAAAATGCCGGAGATGGATCCGCTGGAGGAGGACATGCTGGACTTCGCCGAGGGCCAGATCCCGGGCCGCTCGCGGCTCAGCTGCCAGATCAAGGTGACCGAGGAGATGGACGGGCTCACCGTTGATCTCCCCGAGAGCCAGGGCTGAGGCCGTGGCCGCGGGGGCGCCGCGTCCGCCCGCGCGCCCATGGCGGCGCTGGTCCCGCGGCGCGCTCATGGGCCTCAGCCTGGGGCTGGCATCCCCCGGGGCAGCCGACATCGCTGCTGCCCGCTTCATCGAGCCCACGGAGAGATACGGCCACGGCGTCCTGGGCGAGACGTCCGAGCATGCCGCGATCGCCGTGACGTTTGGCGACGGACGCACGGCCACGCTCCGCTGGGACCGGCCCATGGTGTTCGAGGACGTGGCGCCCCGCCTCCTCGACATCGACGGCGATGGCGCGCGCGAGCTCTTGGTGGTGGAGAGCCACGAGGATTTCGGCGCGCGCTTCGCGGTCTACAATGTGGCGGGCGACGCGCTCGTGCCGCTCACCCGCAATCCCTTCATCGGCACCCGCTTCCGGTGGCTCGCCATCGTGGGCGCCGCCGACCTGGACGGCGACGGCGCCATCGAGATCGCCTATGTGGACCGGCCCCACCTGGCGCGGACGCTGCGCGTCTGGCGCCTGGTACCGGAGGAGGGCGGGCTCGGCGCCCGGGAGCTGGCCTCCCTGACCGGCGTCACCAACCACCGGATCGGGGAAGAGGATATCGCGGGCGGCCTCCGCGATTGCGGCGCGGGGCCGGAGATGATCGTGGCGGATGCCGCCTGGGACCGGATTATCTCCGTCCGCCTCGACGGCAGCGGGCTCACCGCCACGGACATAGGCCCTCACCGGGGTCGGGCCTCCTTCGCCGCGGCCATGGGGTGCTGAGCCCCCGCTTCTTTGTGCCCCGCTTCTTTGTGCCCCGTACTTCGGGGAGCGCGAGGGGCAGAGCCCCTCGCATCCGTTCCCGCCACAGGCGGCCCGCTCCGAGCCGCGCCGCCACCGCGCCGCTCAGAGCCGCGCGCCATCTTATATCGGTGCGGTGGAACCCTTCGGGCCAGTGCATCCGGCCGAGCGTCTCGTAGGCGCTTGCATGGTGCCCCGCTTCTTTGTGCCTCGTACTTCGGGGAGCGCGAGGGGCAGAGCCCCTCGCATCCGTTCGCACCCCAGGCGGCCCGCTCCTCAGCGACGCCGCCACCGCGCCGCTCAGAGCGCGCGCCATCCGATGTCGGTGCGGTGGAACCCCTCGGGCCAGTGAATCCGGCCCAGCGTCTCGTAGGCGCTTGCATGGGCCTCGGCGAGGGTGGCGCCGCGGGCGGTGACGTTGAGGACGCGGCCGCCCTGGGCGCGGATCGTGGCCCCGTCGGCGCGGGTCCCGGCATGGAACACCATGGTGGCGGAGCTTTCGGGCAGCGTGTCGAGCCCGCCGATCTCGCTGCCGGTCCCGTGGGGGCCTGGATAGCCCCGCGCGGCCATGACCACGGTCAGCGCGTGATCCTCGGCCCAGTTCACCTGCGCCGCCGCGAGCCGCCCCTCCGCCGCGGCCTGGAGGAGGTCGAGGACCTGCCCGCCCAGCCGCATCATCAGGACTTGGCATTCCGGATCGCCGAAGCGCACGTTGAATTCCACGAGGCGCGGCGCGCCGTCCGCGATCATGAGCCCGGCATAGAGGACGCCGCGATAGGGCGTGCCGCGGCGGGCCATCTCGCGCAGGGTGGGGCGGATGATCTCCTCCATCGCGCGGGCGGCCACGGCCTCGGTGAGCACCGGCGCGGGCGAATAGGCGCCCATGCCGCCGGTATTGGGCCCGGTATCGCCGTCGCCCACGCGCTTGTGGTCCTGGGCCGTGCCGATGGGCAGCGCCGCCTCGCCGTCGCAGAGCACAAAGAAAGAGGCCTCCTCGCCTTCCATGAACTCCTCGATTACGACCTCGGCACCGGGCGCGGCGAAGAGCGCGTCGAGCGCGCCCTGCGCCTCCTCCTCGGTCATGGCCACGGTGACGCCCTTTCCGGCGGCGAGGCCGTCGGCCTTCACCACGATGGGTGCCCCCTGGGCTGTCACATGGGCGCGCGCGGCGGCGGCATCGGTGAAATGCGCATAGGCCGCCGTGGGCACGGAGGCGGCATCGCAGACGGCCTTCGTGAAGGCCTTGGACGCCTCGAGCGCCGCCGCCGCCGCGGAGGGCCCGAAGCACAGGATGCCCGCGTCGCGCAGCGCGTCGGCCACGCCGGCGGCCAAGGGCGCCTCGGGCCCGATGATGACGAAATCCACCGTCTGCTCCTGGGCGAAGGCCGCCACCGCCGCGCCGTCGCAGATTTCGAGCGCCGCGTTCCACGCGATCGCCGCCGTCCCCGCATTGCCCGGCGCCACGATGAGCCGCCCGCATTTGGGGTTCTGCTTCACGGCCCAGGCCAGCGCATGCTCGCGCCCGCCCGATCCCAGGATGAGGATGTTCATGGCCCGCCCGCCCTTTTCCTTGTTCGCCGCGCGTTCTAGGCTCCCGCCCACCGCAGAACAAGGGCAGCCCATGGACCTCCTCGACGATCCGACCCCCGGCATGAACACGCCCGAATACTCCGTCTCGGAGCTCTCGGGCGCCATCAAGCGCACCATCGAGGGGGAGTTCGGGCGCATCCGTGTCCGTGCGGAGGTGGGCCGGGTGGTGCGCGCCCGCTCGGGCCATCTCTACTTCGACCTCAAGGACGACCGGAACACGCTCGCCTGCACCACCTGGAAGGGGCAGGTCGCGGGCCTCGGCATCATGCCCGAGGAGGGGATGGAGGTCGTGGCCACGGGCCGCATGTCCACCTTCGGGCCGCAATCGAAATACAACATGAACGTCGACGAGCTCACCGTGGCGGGGCAGGGCGCGCTCATGGCCATGCTGGAAAAGCGCAAGAAGGCGCTGGAGGCCGAGGGGCTCTTCGCCGCGGAGCGCAAGAAACCGCTCCCCTACCTGCCGGAGATCATCGGCGTCGTCACCTCGCCCACGGGCGCCGTCATCCGCGACATCCTTCACCGCCTGCGCGACCGCTTCCCGCGGAAGGTGCTGATCTGGCCCGTGGCCGTGCAGGGCCAGAACTGCGCGCCTGAGGTGACGGCGGGCATCAATGGCTTCAACGCGCTCTCGCCGGGCGGCGCGCTGCCCCGGCCCGATCTCATCATCGTGGCCCGCGGCGGCGGCTCCATCGAGGATCTCTGGGGTTTCAACGAGGAAATCGTCGCCCGCGCGGCGGCGGCCTCGGACATCCCTCTCATTTCCGCCGTGGGCCACGAAACGGACACGACCCTCATCGACTTCGTGAGCGACCGTCGCGCGCCCACGCCCACCGCGGCCGCGGAGCTCGCGGTGCCCGTGCGCCGCGATCTCATGGCCTGGGTGGAGGAGCAGGGCGCGCGCCTCATCCGGGGACAGGGCGCGGTGCTCGACGGGCGCGGCCAGCGGCTTCGCGATCTCTCCCGCGCGCTGCCCCGGGCAGAGGCGCTCATGGCCGCCCCGCGCCAGCGGCTCGACCTGGCCGAGGCGCGGCTCAAACCCGCGCTGGCCTCCGCCGTGCAGGGCCGCCGCGTGCGCCTCGCGCAGGCCGCGCTGGGCCCCGGCCTCCTGAAGCGCGGCCTGGCCGAAGAGCGCCGCCGCCTCGCGGGCTGGGGCGCGCGGCTTGGCCCCGCGCTCCTCCGCGCCGCTGGGACGAAGCGGGAGCGGCTCGACGCCCGCGGCCGCCTCTCGCCTGCGCTCCTCACCGAGCGCGTGGCGCAAAAACGCCAGGACCTCACGCGCCTCTCCGCGCGCCTCGCAGAGGTCTCCGCCACGCGCCAGGCCAAGCTCCGCGACCGTCTCACCGCGCTCGACCGGCTGAACGAAACGCTGAGCTACAAGGCCACGCTGGAGCGCGGCTACGCCGTCATTCGCGCGGGCGACGATGTCGTCACGCGCAAGGCGCAGGTGAAGCCCGCCGCCCCGCTCGAGATCGAATTCGCCGATGGGCGTCTCGCGACGGGGGGCTCCGGCGCCTCGGTCAGCCCGGCGGCGAAAAAGCCAAAGGCTGCGCGCAAGACAGGGCAGGGCTCCCTCTTCGACAGCGCGGACTAGTTCGACGGCGCGGACTAGGCGGGCTCAGACCCCGATCCGCGGCCCCGGGCAAAAGAGCGGCTCTTCGCTCTCGCGCACCGAATAGATCGGCGCGTCCTCCCGGCCCGCGAAATCCGCGCGCAGCCCGTCGGGCCCCGCGAAGAATTGCCAGCATTGCGGCTCGGGGTCGTCGTCGTAGACGAAGCAGATCAGCGCGCCCTCCGCGTACCAGACCCCGTCCTTGCATTCCTCGCCGGTGAAGGCCCACCGGACCTGCCTGTCCGGCAGGTATTCCTCGGTGCCGTAGGGCGCCTCGCCCTGGCGGCCGTAGCTCAGCGTCTTGCCGGTCACGAACGCCTCGAATTCGGCCGCCGTCATGGGCGTGTCCTGGGCGAGGAGGGGACCGGGCAGGAGGGCGGCGACGAGGGCGAGCATACGCATGGCGCGACCGTGCCACCGGGATCGCGGCTTGGCCAGTGCGGGGGGCGAGAAAGCCGTGCGCCCATCGGCAACGCGCGGCGCACCGCCTGCGACCTTCGGGCGCGCGGAGCCGCCCAGATGTCGTTTTCAAGCGACGCGCCGAGGGCCGAGGCCCTATGGTGAGGCCGACCCAAGAAGGAGACGCATGGTGGCGCTCGACGACGGCAAAGGCATCTGGAAGTCCGGCAAGGGCAAGGGGCGGCGCCACCCCAAGGGGCGCCCCCTCGACGACCGCGCCTGGGAGGAGGTCAAGACGCTCCTCGGCGCGCGCCCCCGGCGGCGCGATCACCTCATCGAGTTCCTGCATCTCATCCAGGACGCGCACGGCCACCTCTCGGCGGCGCATCTGCGCGCGCTGGCCGAGGAGATGCGCCTCTCCCAGGCGGAGGTCTACGAGGTCGCCACCTTCTACGCGCATTTCGACGTGGTGAAGGAGGGCGAGGTGCCGCCCCCCGCGCTGACGATCCGGGTCTGCGATTCGCTCTCCTGCGAGCTCGCGGGCGCCCAGGCGCTGAAGGCGGCATTGGAAGACGGGCTCGATCCGGGCGAGGTGCGCGTGCTGCGCGCGCCCTGCATGGGCCGCTGCGACACCGCGCCGGTGCTCGAACTCGGCCACCACCACATCGACCACGCCACGGTGGAGAAGACGAAGTCCGCCATCGCCGCCGTCCACATCCATCCCGACATCCCCGACTACGAGGGCCTCGCGGCCTACCGCTCCGCGGGTGGTTACGCCACGCTCGAGGACCTTCGCGCGGGCGGCGACTGGGAGGAGGTGCAGGCGCGCGTCCTCTCCGCGGGTCTGCGCGGCCTCGGCGGGGCGGGCTTTCCGTCGGGCAAAAAATGGGGCTTCGTGCGCGCAAATCCCGGGCCGCGCTACCTCGCCGTCAACGGCGACGAGGGCGAGCCGGGGACGTTCAAGGACCGTTACTACCTCGAACGCACGCCTCATCTTTTCTTGGAGGGTATGCTCATCGCCGCCTGGGCCGTGGAGGCCGAGCGCGTCTTTCTCTACATGCGCGACGAGTATCCGGCGGTGCTTCATATCCTCGCCACCGAGCTCCGCGCCATGGAAGCGGCGGGCCTCATCGCGCCGGGCTATGTGGAGCTCCGCCGCGGGGCAGGGGCCTACATCTGCGGCGAAGAAAGCGCGATGATCGAATCGATCGAGGGCAAGCGCGGCATGCCCCGCCACCGCCCGCCCTTCGTGGCGCAGGTGGGCGTCTTCGGGCAGCCCACGCTCGTGCACAATATCGAGACGCTGCACTGGGTCGCGCGCATCTGCCGCGAGGGGCCGGAGGTGCTGTCGGGCGTGGCGAAGAACGGCCGCACGGGCCTGCGCTCCTATTCCGTCTCGGGCCGGGTGGCCGCGCCGGGGGTCTACCTCCTGCCGTCAGGTTCCACGATCCGCGACATCATCGCGGCGGCGGGCGGCATGGCGGAGGGCCATGTCTTCAAGGCCTACCAGCCGGGCGGGCCGTCCTCGGGCCTCCTGCCTGCGACCATCGACGACGTGCCGCTCGACTTCGACACGCTCCAGCCACTGGGCACCTTCATAGGCTCCGCAGCCGTCGTGGTGCTCAGCGACGCCGACAGCGCGCGGGCCGCCGCGCTCACCATGCTGCGCTTCTTCGAGGATGAAAGCTGCGGGCAGTGCACGCCCTGCCGCGTGGGCTGCGAGAAGGCGGTGAAGCTCATGCAGGCCGATCGCTGGGACCAGGGGCTCCTCACGGAGCTCTCGCAGGTCATGGTCGACGCCTCCATCTGCGGGCTGGGGCAGGCGGCCCCGAACCCGATCAAGTCGGTCATGCGCCACTTCCCCGAGGAGATCTGAGCCCGAGGGAGCGCGGATGGGTCCTCGGGCCGAGGCACCGTCTCCGGGCGTGGGCGGGCAAAGTTGACAGCTGTCAACTTTTCGCCGCGCCGCAGAAAATCCCCGCATCTTCCCCTCGCGCCGCCGGAGGTTTAGGTGACGACAAACGCGAGGTGTCATGTCCTTTTTCGGCAAGCTCAAAGACCGGTTGTTCAAGTCCAGCTCCAAGCTCGACGAAGGGCTCGATGCCATCGTCGAGGACGGCGGCACGGTGGAGACGGCGGCCCCCTCGGCGGCAGAGGCCCCGGGTCAAGCCCGGGACGCGGCGCGTGTAGACGACGCGCACGAAGCGTCCCCCGCCCCGGCCCCCGAGCCGGGGCCTCCGCCGCCAGAAGCACAGGAGCCCGCGGCCGCGCCAACGCCTCCCCGCCCATCCTCCGAACCGGTCCCGGACGAGGCGCGTGCGCCCGCGCCCGAGCCGGCACCGGAGCCCGTGCCGCTCCCGGTCGAGGAGCTCACCGAAAGCGCCACCGAGCCGGCCCAGCCCCCCGCGCGGCCGGGTCTTCTGGGGCGTCTCATGGGGCGTGGCGCGGACGCCACGGAGAAAAAGCGCGTCCTCGACGACGACATGCTCGAGCAGCTCGAGGAGCTCCTCATCACCTCGGACATGGGCGTCGACACCGCGCTCCGCGTGACCGCGAACATGGCCGAGGGCCGCATGGGCCGGCGCCTCTCGGCGCGCGACATCAAGAGCCTCATGGCCCAGGAGATCGCGCGGATCATGGAGGGCGTGGCGCGCCCCTTGCCGATCTACCCGAAGACCCCGCAGGTGGTGCTCGTGGTGGGCGTCAACGGCTCCGGCAAGACCACGACCATCGGCAAGCTCGCCTCGCAATTCCGCGCCGCGGGCAAGTCCGTGGTCATCGCCGCGGGCGACACGTTCCGCGCGGCCGCCGTCGAGCAGCTCCAGGTCTGGGGCGACCGGGCGGGCGTGCCCGTGCTCACCGCGCCCGAGGGCTCGGACCCCGCCTCGCTCGCTTTCGACGCGATGACGCGCGCCGAGGCCGAGGGCGCCGACCTCCTCATGATCGACACGGCGGGCCGGCTTCAGAACCGCGCCGACCTCATGGAAGAGCTCGCCAAGATCGTCCGCGTCATCCGGAAGAAAGACCCCGACGCGCCGCACAACACGCTTCTCGTGCTCGATGCCACCACGGGCCAGAACGCGCTCAACCAGGTGGATACCTTCCAGAAGCTCGCCGATGTCTCCGGCCTCGTCATGACGAAGCTCGACGGCACGGCGAAGGGCGGCGTGCTCGTGGCGCTCGCCGACAAGTTCGGCCTGCCGATCCACGCCATCGGGGTGGGGGAACAAATCGACGACCTCGCACCGTTCGACCCAGAGGAATTCGCCGCCGCGCTCACCGGCCTCGACACCTGAAGGAAGGATCCTCCAAGATGCCCATCGCCCTCACGTCCGGCGCGCCCTTCCCGCTGATCGACCTGCCCGCCCTGGGCGGCGGCACCGTCACGCTGGGCGGCGGGGGCGGATGGCAGCTCATCTTCGTCTATCGCGGGCTCCACTGCCCGATCTGCAAGGGCTACATGGCCGAGCTCGAAACGCACCTCCCCGCGTTCAAGGATCTGGGGCTCTCGGTCGTGCTCGTCTCCGGCGACCCGGTGGAGAAGGCCGCGTCTTTCGTGACCGAGACCGGCGTGACGATGCCCGTGGGCCACGACCTCACCCCCGACCAGATGCGCACGCTGGGGCTCTACATCTCCGAGCCGCGCTCGCCCAAGGAGACCGACCGGCCCTTTGCCGAGCCCGGGCTCTTCCTCGTCAATCCCGAGGGCAATCTCCACATGGTCGACGTGTCGAACGCGCCCTTCCTGCGGCCCGGGCTGGAGAAGCTCGCCTCCCGCATCGGCTACGTGCTGGAGAACGACTATCCGATCCGCGGCACCATGGCCTGACGCAGGCCGACACGGGGGAAAGAGGCGGCCCGCGTGTCGGACTGGATCATCAGCGTGGAAGGCACGGAGGCGGGGCGGCAGGCCGCGTTCGTCCTCGCGCTGCTGGCGGCCCTCCTCCACGCGATCTTCGGGGCGCTCCAGAAGGGGCGGCACGATCCCTGGCTCTCCCGCGGCGCCATCGACATCTGGATCTGCGTGCTCTCGGCGCCTGTTGCTCTCTTCCTCGTGCCCTGGCCCGTGGGGGCCGAGTGGCTGATCATGGGCGGCGCGCTGGTCATCCACTTCGCCTACAAGGTGGGGATGGCGCTGGCCTATAGCCGCGGGGCCTACACGGTCGTCTACCCCGTGGTGCGGGGCACCGGGCCGCTTTTCACCGTCATCGGCGCCTATCTGATCTTTGGGGAGGTGTTCACGGCAGTCCAATGGGCCGGCGTGGCGCTTTTGTCCGGGGCGATCTTCGGGCTTGCGGCCTACAATCTGCGCCATATCGAGGTGGACCGCGCGACGCTCGTGCCTGCGCTCTGGCTCGCGGTGGGGACGGGGGCGCTGGTCGCGCTCTACACCACCTATGACGCCTACGGCATCCGCGCGGTGCCCGATCCGTTCACCTTCCTGGCGTGGTTCTTTTTCCTGACGGCCTTCGATTTCGTGGTGCTCGGGCCAATCTTTTACTGGCGCGATCCGGGGCGCCCGCCGCTCCGCCCGCTCATGGTGCGGGGGCTCGTCGGCGCGCTGGTGGCGTTCGGCTCGTTTGGGTCGATCATGGTGGCGACGCGCCTCGACAAGGTGGGCGAGGCGGCGGTACTGAGGGAGACGTCCACGGTCTTTGCCGCTCTCATCGGGTGGCTCGTCCTGAAGGAGAGTGTGGGCCCGCGGCGCGGGGCGCTCATGGCGCTGATCGCGGCGGGGGCCGTGGTGGTGGAATTTGGAGGCTGAGGATTGTCCGAGACGAAAGAAATCAACCCGATGGTGAAGCTCGTGCTGGAGCTTGGCCCGCCCGTGGCGTTCTTCGTGCTCTACCTGCGCATCCAGGACGAGGTCTTTTCCTTCGGTGGCACGGACTATTCGGGCTTCATCGTGGCCACGGTGGTCTTCGTGCCGATCCTTCTGGCGGCGATGGGCGTGCTCTGGGCGCTGACGGGCAAGCTGAGCCGGATGCAGCTCTTCACCGCGTTCATGGTGATCGTGTTCGGGGCCCTGACGGCCTATTTCAACGACGAGCGCTTCTTCAAGATGAAGACGACGCTCGTCTACGGCTTTTTCGCTGTGATGCTGGGGATCGGGCTTCTCAGGGGAAAAAGCTTTCTGGCCTACGTGATGTCGGACATGCTGCCCATGACCGAGGAGGGCTGGATGATCCTGACGCGGCGCCTGACGGCGGCCTTCACGGCGCTGGCGGTGGCCAACGAGGTCATCTGGCGCACGATGAGCACCGAGACATGGGTGACGATCGAGACGTTCGGCTTTCCCATCGCGCTTTTCGTCTTCCTTTGGTGGCAGATCATGGCGCTGCAGGGCCACGTGATCGAGGAAGACGACGCCGCCTGAGCGCGATCTCCGGCCGCGGGCGCGATTTTTCCAAGAGATGTCAGACCCCTGCTGCGGGGCGCGTGAGAATTGTGACAGGCTGATCGGGCCGTTTTTCTCGCAGATCGCGCCAAAACCGCGCCCAGGCGCACGGATGCCGCGCGTCTGTGCACGCCAGCCCCTTCCGGTGCGGCGCACGGCGTTTCAAGCCGGGAGTTTCCTCACCTCACGCACAGATTCATGTGAACGGCGCGAGGGTTTTCGTTTTTCGCACAGTCCCCATCTCTCGGTCATCGGACGGCGGCACCGACCCAAACCCGCCACCGCCCGGACAACATCAACCCCGGCGCTGACCCCGCCGACCAAGACCCTGAAAGGAACGACCATGTTCAAGAACTTCGCAATCGCCGCCACCGCCATCGCACTCTCCGCTGGCGCGGCATCCGCCAACAACACCTTCGGCATCCTCGGCGGTGCAGAGCAGGGCGACAGCTTCTACGACGTGAACGTCGCACGGACGCTCGGCGCCGGTGAAGTCCAGATCTCCACGCTCTCGGGTGACGTGCTCGGCACGGCCATGCTGAACGCCGGCACCAACACCGACGTGCGCGTGCCCTTCGCGGCACCGATCTCTGGGCAGGACCTCGTGGCCTCGCTCGTCGTGGACGGTGACATCGTGAACGAGAAGCGCATCGAGGTGCGCCGCTAAATCTCGCACAGCGATTAACGGGAAAAGGGCTGGCCGCGCGCCGGCCCTTTTTCTTTTGCGCGCCGCCTCAGCGCGCGAAGAGCGCGTCGAGCTCGGCCTTCGTGGCCGCGCCCTTGCGTTTCTCCGCCAGCACCTGCTGCCCGCGCTGGAGCGCCGGGCGCGCCCAGCACGCCGCCAGCCAGCGTTTGAGGTGGGGCTTGTCGTCCATGCTCTGCTGCTGACCGGGCCAGAGCGAGGCCCATGGCCAGATCGCCATGTCCGCGATGGAGTAGTCCGGCCCCGCCACCCATTCGCTCTGCGCGAGCCTGCGGTCGAGCACGCCGTAGAGCCGCGCGGTCTCGCTCCGGTAGCGGTCCTGGGCATAGGGCAGCACCTGCGGCGGGTCGAAGTTCGGCGCGAATTTCAGGAAGTGATGCGCCTGCCCCGCCATGGGGCCGAGCCCGCCCATCTGCCACATGAGCCATTCCTCCACGGCGATCCGCCCCCGCGCATCCGCGCCGCCGAAGCGCCCGGTCTTGCGCGCGAGGTAGAGCAGGATCGCGCCCGACTCGAAGACGCTCACCGGGTCCCCGTCCGGCCCGTCCGGGTCCACGATGGCGGGCATGCGGTTGTTGGGCGAGATCTTCAGGAAATCCGGCGCGAACTGCGCGCCCGCGCCGATATCGACCTCGTGGAGCGTGTAGGGCAGGCCCATCTCCTCGAGCGCGATGGCGATTTTCCAGCCGTTTGGCGTGGGCCAGTAATAGAGGTCGATCATCCGGTGCTCCTTTGCGGGGCTCAGGATGGCCGACTGAGCCCCGTTGGCAAGAGCGCCGGCAGCCCGGGAAGCGTCACGAGGCGCGAAAAGCGCGGTTCCTGCCCGGGCAGGCGCGCGGCCAGCGTGGGAAGGCTCAGCGTCCGGGGATGGCGCAGGCATTCGGCGTAAAAGCGCATGACGCCCCGGCGATTGTAGGTCGACCAGTGACAGACCCGGTGCCGGCCCTCCGCGATGGGCAGCCCGAACGCGGCGAGGAGCCGGCGCGTATCGGGGTGATCGATCTGGATATCGACCCAGTTGGGGCGGGGGGCCTTGAGCCCCATCCCGATGCCCCGGTCGCTCAGCCGCGCGGGGCGGACGAGCCGTTCGAAGAGGAGCTCGTAGACATCGTTCTCGCGGCTCGTGACGTTGAGGATCTCGGCGCTGCGGCCCGCGCTGCTGTCGAGCGCGGCCTCGGCGCGGGAGACGTATTCGCAACCGCCCAGCATGATCGCGCGGCCGATATCGCCCTCGGCGAGGTGCGGCAGCGCGCCGAGGCCCACGCGCGCGCCCAGCGAATGGGCGAGGATGTGGACCGGGCGGCGGGGCGAAAGCGCGCGGATCTCGCGCACGAGCGCGGCGAGCGCGCGGCTGGCGCGGGCAGCCTCCTCGTAGACATCCCAGAACCAGCCCCGCGCGGGCCAGCCGAAGGCGATGCAGAGCCCTTCGCGCCCATCGCTGCGGCCGAAGCCCAGATGCGCGGGCCAGCTCACCGCCTTGAAATCCCCCTTGGGCGCGTAGCCGAAGATATGCGCATGGGGGTCCTTCGCCGTCTGGGCGGGATCGAACTTGTAGCCGTGGATGAGGATCATCACCGGCCCGTCTTCGGCAAGGCCCCTCCGGAGCGCCGGGCGGAGCGGCGCGGGCGACTTGTGAAGCCTGGCTTCGCCGTCGACGACGGAGACACGGAGCAGGGGCATGGGGCACCTCTGGCCACTACATGTTGGGGTCGTGAGCTAGGGTGCGTCTATGACAGGGAGGTTACCGTTCCGTGACAGCCCCGTGACGGTGCCCCGAGGTCACAGGCCGCGCGGCGCGTCCATTTTCGCGGGCCTGACCCGCCGCAGCCTTCCCCCGCATCCGTCACGAAGCGCCGGGGACGGGCCCGCGACGGGCCTGCGACGGGGCCGCGCTTGACGCCTTCCCCGGCGCGGCATACTCACGAGACGTGGCGATTTGTGCCGGATTGCGGGCCACGTAAAAGAAGCCGCTAAACAGGTTTGGAGCGTGAGTGCGCCCCTGCCGCCGGCGGGGGCTATTTTTTTGCCCCGATCTGTTGCCGCAGGAGGGCAGCGAGGATGGAAAAACGCACCAAGGCGGTCCATGCCGGGATCCGCCGGAGCCAGTACGGAGAGGTGAGCGAGGCGATCTTTCTCACCCAGGGCTTCGTCTACGAGAGCGCCGAACACGCCGAGGCCCGGTTCATCGAAAGCGGACCCGACGAGTTCATTTATGCCCGCTACGGCAACCCCACCGTGGCCATGTTCGAGGACCGCATCGCCGCCCTCGAGGGCGCGGAGGCGGGCTTTGCCACGGCCTCTGGCATGGCGGCGGTGAACGGCGCGCTCATGTCGGTGCTGAAGGCGGGCGATCACGTGGTGGCGGCGCGCGCGCTCTTCGGATCCTGCCTCTACATCCTGGAAGAGATCCTTCCCCGCTTCGGCGTGGAAGTGGAATTCGTCGACGGCACGTCGCTGCCGCAATGGGAGGCGGCGATCCGGCCCGACACGCGGGTGGTCTTTTTCGAGAGCCTGTCGAACCCGGCCCTCGAGGTCATCGACATCGCGGCGGTGTCCACGCTGGCGCGGAAGGTCGGCGCGATGGTCATGGTCGACAATGTATTCGCCACGCCGGTCTATTCCCGCGCCATCGACCAAGGCGCGGACGTGGTGATCTATTCCACGACGAAGCATATCGACGGGCAGGGCCGCGCGCTCGGCGGCGTGATCCTCGGGCGCCGGGACTTCCTGGACGACGTCGTGGTTCCGTTCATGAAGCATACGGGCGGGTCCATGTCGCCCTTCACCGCCTGGATGATGCTCAAGGGGCTGGAGACGCTGGAGCTCCGCGTGCGCGCGCAAACCGCCTCCGCGGAGGCGCTGGCGGCGGCGCTCGAAGCGCGGGACGACCTCGTTCGCGTCATCTTTCCGGGCAGCGCGAGCCATCCCCAGCACGCGCTGGCCATGGCGCAGATGGGGGCGGGCGGCACGCTCATTGCGCTCGATTGCGGGACGAAAGAGCGGGCCTTCGCGGTGTTGAACGGGCTCGGGCTCTTCACCATTTCCAACAACCTGGGCGACGCCAAGAGCATCGTTACCCATCCCGCCACCACCACCCACCAGCGGCTCAGCGAGGAGACGCGCCAGGCGCTGGGCATCACCGAGGGGCTCATCCGCGTCTCCGTGGGGCTCGAGGACGTGGGCGATCTCATCGCCGATTTCACCGCGGCCCTCGATGCGGCCCCCGATGCGGCCCCCGATGCGGCCCCCGATGCGGCCCCCAATGCGGCGCCGGATGGGGCGTGATGTGGATCCGCAGGTTCGTGCCCGCCGACGCGGCGGGCTGCGCTGAGGTCTTCTACCGGGCCGTCCACGAGGGTGCCGCGGCCCATTACAGCGAGGCACAGCGCCGGGCCTGGGCCCCCGCCGTGCCCAAGGCGCAGGCCTTCGCCGAACGGCTCGGCGGGCAGCATTGCTTCGTCGCCGATGCGGAGCCCGCCATCGAAGGCTTCATGAGCCTCACCGACCGGGGCTATCTCGACATGGCGTTCGTGGCACCGGAACGGCGGGGCACGGGCCTTGCCGATCAGCTCCTCAGCGCGATGATGAACGTGGCCCATCTGCGCGGACTGAGGAGCCTCCACGTCGATGCCAGCCGCCTGGCGCAGCCCTTCTTTGCCCGCCATGGCTGGCAGGTCGGGGAGGCTGAAACCGTCAGCCGGGGCGGGATCAGCATTCCCCGGGCCGCGATGTCGCTCAGGCTTCGCGATTGATCCGATCTGCCGGCTCTGCCGTATTGAGTGAGCTGTCCGATGGAGGGCAGCCTGATCGCGGCGCCTCTGCGTCGCACGGCCCGCACCCGACTGAAAGGGGGAAATTGCCATGAACATCCACGCAGCCGACATCGACCGTGAGCCCAGCCGGGAAGAAGCCGAGGCCGCCCTCGCGCTGCTGCGCCGCTGGGCGGGCGGCGCCTCCGCCACGGAACTCACCGATCTCGACCCGCAGGTCGCGGGCCTCGTGCCGGGCCGTCCGGCCGCCTATCCCACGCTCGCGCGCGCCTATCCGGCCGATTTCGCGGTGGATGCGGGCTACAAGGCCTCCCTCCCCGATCTGCAGAACGGGCCGTCCTCGCTCATCCGCGGGGCACGCCAGCAGATCCAGCATGTGGGGATCTCGAATTTCCGCCTGCCGATCCGCTACGAGACCCGCGGCGGCGCGCCCATGACGCTCGAGACCTCCGTCACCGGCACGGTGAGCCTCGAGGCGGAGAAGAAGGGCATCAACATGAGCCGCATCATGCGCAGCTTCTATGCCCATGCCGAGGAGACGTTCTCCTTCGACGTGATGGAACGCGCGCTCGATGCCTACAAGGCCGACCTCGAAAGCTTCGACGCGCGCATCCAGATGCGCACGTCGTTCCCCATGAAAGTGGCCTCGCTGCGCTCCGGGCTCGCGGGATACCAGTATTACGACCTCGCGCTCGAGCTCGTGGAGCGGGACGGCGTGCGCAAGCGGATCGTGCATCTCGATTACGTCTACTCCTCCACCTGCCCCTGCTCGCTGGAGCTCTCCGAGCATGCCCGCGCCACCCGTGGCCAGCTCGCCACGCCGCATTCGCAGCGCTCTGTCGCGCGGATCTCCGTGGAGCTTGCCCCCGATGCGCCCCGCCTCTGGTTCGAGGACCTCGTGGAGCTCTGCCGCGCCGCGGTGCCCACGGAGACGCAGGTCATGGTCAAGCGCGAGGACGAGCAGGCCTTTGCCGAGCTCAACGCCGCCAACCCGATCTTCGTGGAGGATGCGGCGCGGTCGTTCTGCGAGGGGCTCCTGGCCGATCCGCGCGTGGGTGATTTCCGCGTGGTGGCCTCGCACCAGGAGAGCCTGCATTCCCACGACGCGGTGAGCGTGCTCACGGAAGGCGAGACCTTCGCGAGCGAGAGCCTCGATCCCCGGCTCTTCGCCTCTCTTTTCCACGTGGGCTGAGCCGCCGCCGGGGGGCCAGCCCGGCGCCGTTGGACGCGCGAGCCAATGGCGCATCGAACGGCGACCCCCCGGAGGTATTGCTGGAAAGACGAAGGAGGGACGTTGGAGGTCTTCTTTCCGTTCGAGACGGTGGGCGAGGTGGGGCGGTACGCGCCCATGGGCTACACCGTCGCCTGGCTGCCGCCCGCCTTTGCCGAGGGGCTGCCGGAGCCTGCGCGGGCGCGGCCGCGCGTGGTGGGGGAGCTCGGCGGCGTGAGCTTCAAGGGCGCGCTCAACCCGACATCCGACGGACGGGCCTATTTCATCTTGTCAAAGGCCATGCAGAAGGCCACCGGCCTCGCTGAGGGGGACCCTATCCGCATCGCGTTTCGCTATGACGACCCGGACGCGGTGGACGTGCCGCCCGCCCTTGCGGACGCGCTGGCCGAGGATGAAGGCGCGGGCGCGGTCTGGGCCGGGCTCACGCCGGGCACGCGGCGGGGCTTTGCCCACGGGGTGGCGCAGGCCAAGACGGAGGCCACGCGGCGAAAGCGCGTGGCCGCCGTGCTCGCCGCCCTCGAAGAGCCCGATCCGAGCCCCCATCCCAAGCGGCGCTAGCAGTTGACAGGGCCGGGTTGCTCCGCCACCGCTAGCCCCATGATCGACGCCCGCCCGGTATCCTACGTGATCGCTCTGCTCGTGGCGGCGCTGGGCGTGGTGATGCTCGTCCCCGCGGGGGTGGACCTCTTTTACGGCAACGACCACGCTTGGGTTTTCCTGCAGGCGGCGGCGTTCACCTTCCTCGTAGGGCTCTTCGTGGCGCTCGCGACCCACAACGTGAACCGGGGCAGGCTCTCGCTTCAGGAGACGTTCCTCCTGACCACCGGGGTCTGGGTGACGCTGCCCGTCTTCGGCGCGATCCCGTTCATCATCGGGGCCACCGAGGCCAGCGTCACCGACGCGTTCTTCGAGGCCATGTCGGGGCTCACCACCACGGGCTCCACCGTCTTTTCCGGGCTCGACGGGCTGCCCGAGGGGCTATTGACCTGGCGGGCCATCCTGCAATGGCTTGGCGGGGTGGGGATCATCGTCGTGGCCATGGTCTTTTTGCCGGAACTGCGCGTGGGCGGCATGCAGATCTTCCGCTCCGAGGCGTTCGACACAATGGGCAAGATCCTGCCCCGCGCGGCGCAGATCGCGCAGCAGATCTCCGTCATCTACGTGGCGCTCACGGCGCTCTGCGCGGCGGCCTACATCGCCGCGGGGCTCAAGGTGTTCGAGGCGGTGCTGCACGCGCTCACCACCGTCTCCACCGGCGGGTTTTCCACGCGCGACGCCTCCTTCGGCGCCTTCGGGCCGGGGGCGCAGCTCGTGGCCGTCCTCTTCATGGTGCTCGCCGCGTTGCCCTTCGTGCGCTTCGTGCAGCTTCTGAACGGGGAGCCGCTCCCGCTCTTCCGGGACCGGCAGGTGCTCGGAATGATGGCGGTGCTCGCTGCGGCGGTGGGGGCGATCACGCTCTGGCTCTGGCTGCGCGCGGAGCAGGTGGGCCTCGCCGCGCCCTTGGCCGCGCTCTTTAACACCACCTCGCTCATCACCGGCACCGGCTATGCGAGCGAGGATTACATGCTCTGGGGCGCGTTCCCCGTCGTCGCGCTCTTTTTCGTGGGGCTGGTGGGAGGCTGCGCGGGCTCGACGTCCTGCTCGGTCAAGATCTTCCGCTACCAGCTCCTCTTCGCCTCGGTGAGCGCGCAGGTGCGCCAGATCTACAGCCCCTCGGGCATCTTCACGCCGCGCTATGACGGGCGACCCGTGGGCCAGGACGTGATGGATTCGGTGATGTCGTTCTTCGTGGTCTTCATCGGGTCGCTCATCGTGCTGGCGATCCTGCTGTCCATGACGGGCCTCGACGCGATCACCTCCGTCTCCGGCGCAGCCTCGGCCATCGCCAATATCGGGCCGGGCCTCGGGAGCGAGATCGGCCCGGCGGAGAATTTCGGCGGGCTCAACGACACCGCGAAGTGGCTTTTGTCGCTCGGGATGCTCCTCGGGCGGCTGGAGCTCATGGCGGTGCTCGTCCTCTTCACCCGCGCGTTCTGGAGAACCTGATGCCAGAGAGAAAGCTCGGCGCGCAGATCTCGCACATGCTCGCGGCGCGGGGGGTGGAGGTCATCTTCGGCATCCCCGGCGTCCACAATCAGGAGCTCTACCGCGGGATCGAGGAGGCGGGCATCACCCATGTCCTCGCGCGCCACGAACAGGGCGCGGGCTTCATGGCCGATGGCTACGCGCGGGCGACGGGGATGCCGGGCATCTGCTACGTGATCACCGGGCCGGGCCTGACGAATGCGCTGACGCCCTTGGGTCAGGCCTATTCGGACAGCGTGCCGGTGCTGGCGATTTCCTCGTGTCTGGATGAGACTGCGGCGACCCGCGGCCAGCTCCACCAGATGCGCGATCAGGCGGGCGCGGCGCGCGCCGTCTGCGACTGGTCGGAGGAGGCGCGGAGCGCGGAGGCGGCCTACGCCCTCATCGATCGCGCGTTCACGGAGTTCGAGACGTGCTGCCCAAGGCCCAAGCATCTCACGGTGCCCATCAAGCTGCTCGAGAGCGCGGCCCCCGAACCGCCGCGATCCCGCCTATTCGTGAACCGAACGCAGGAAAGCGCGAAGCCGGGGTCGTTTATTGGCTTTGCGCTCAACACCGTCGGAAAGCCACTTAGGCAGACAACCGGCGCGCTCGATGGCGTCGCCCGGCGGCTCCTAAGGGCAGAGCGGCCCGTCATCATCTTCGGCGGCGGTGCCGTCGCAGCAGGGGGAAGGAACGGTCCCGCACGACGGGTCCTGGAGCAGTCGAAAGCCGCGTCTTTCATGACCTATGCCGGGCGCGGCATCGCAGCCCCCGACGATCCGTTGACCTTTGGATCAAGCCTTGCACGGCCCGATAGCGCCAAGATCCTCGATGCTGCGGATTTCGTGCTGATCATCGGGACCGATCTGTCGGAGGGCGATCTGTGGCGCAAAGAAGCGGGCTACCGGCCCGGCGCAGTGATCGTCAATATTGACCCCGAAGTGCTGTCAGACGGTCATCCGGAGGATCAGCGCATTCAGGCGGATGCGTTGCACTTCCTGGCCGATCTCGCCCATGCGCTGAAAGATGGAGAGCCGAATGCAAGCTGGAAGCCCGAGCTCGTCGCGGGCTACCGGGACCGCTGGCGCGCGCAAGTGGAGGCAGAGCGGCCCGGTATCATCGCCGTGGCCGACGCCCTGAAGGCCGCGTTGCCAGAGGCCACCATGATCTATTCCGACATGACCCAATTTGCCTACACGGCGAAAGAGATCTGGGACATGGATCGCCCCGGCCATTGGCACCACCCCACGGGCTTCGGAACGCTGGGCTACGCGCTGCCCGCGGCTATCGGAGGCGCGGTGGCGCGTAAGGGCAAGCCCACCATGGCCATCGCGGGCGATTACGGGTTTCAGTACACGCTGCAAGAGCTCGGGACGGCGGTGGAGCTCGGCCTGCCGCTTCCGATCTTTGTCTGGGACAACGGCAAGCTCCAGGAGATCGAGGAGAGCATGGTGGCCGCGCAGATCCCGCCCAATGCGGTCGTGGCGCGTAACCCGGACTTCCTCGCGCTGGCGCGGGCCTACGGCGCCCATGCCGCCGCGCCGAAAACGCTTGCCGAGATGCAGGAGGCGGTGCGCGCCGCGTTCGACGCAGGCGGCCCGACGCTCATCCACGTGACGCCCCGCATCGCCGGGTGAGCCCGGCGCGCCTGCGGCTACGGACGGCGCGGCGCCGCCCCGTCTCCTACCAGCACTCCACCAGCACGGCGATATCTGCGGCGAGCGCGCTCAGCTCCACGGGGTCGAGGACCGCCGGGGCGGCGGCCTCTTCGATGGCCACACCCTCGAGGGCGAGCCGCGCGCGGATCGTCTCGGCGTCCACCGCCAGCCGCACCGTGGCGGGCAGCACCTGCCCCTCGCGCACCGGCGCGGGCCTGAGGAGGCCGAGCACCGCCCCGCCGCGGTCGAAGACCGGGCCGCCGCTGTCGCCCGGCTCGGCGCGCAGTTCGAGCCGCTTGACGCTCTCCTCGCCATCGAGCCCCTTCAGGTCCGCGAGCTGCCCAAGCGTCAGCGTGGGTGCGCCCAGATCGCCGCCATAGGAAAAGCCCGCCACCGCCACTTCGTCGCGCAGGCGCGGCACCGAGGGCTGGAAGGTGGCATAAGCGAGCGGCGTGATGGCGCGTTTGGGCTTGAGGAGCGCGAGCCCCAGATCGACATCGGTGAAGACGACCTCGGCGTCGACGCCCGCGCCGATGCTCACCCGCTCGCAGGTGCCCAGGGTCTCCGCCGCGGTGAGTACGGTGCCCCGGTCGTCGACGAAAAAGCCCGTGGCGGCGCGCTGCGGCTGCCGGATGTCGAGCCCGGAGAGCAGGTCGAGCGACTGCGCCTCGTTCGGCGGGGAGAGCGCGGGGTCGAGCGTGCCGGGCAGCACGGTAAAGCTCGCCCGCACCTCGCTCAGCACCCTCGTGAGCCGGCGGTCATCGCCCGCGGGCCAGACGAGGATGAAGCCTTTCATCGCCCCGTCGGCATAGCGGACATCCACGGTGGTGTGGCGCGTGGCGTCGATGCCGGTGATGGTGAAGCGGTCGCGCCCGAGCTCCCGCGGGCCCTGCGGGGGCACGATGTCGAGGGTCTGGAGCACGTTGTAGAGCCCCTGGAACCGCGCCCGCGGCCCGTCCTGGGAAATGAGCGAGAGCGCGATGCCCTCGGTCCCCGTCGCCTCGTAATGGACGAACGGCGCCTCGTATTCGGCAAAGGCGATCTGGTCCATGGGCATGAGCATGGCGATGCCCGCCTCCGCCTCGACGACGCGGGCGAGGCCGAGACCGTCGAGGATGGAGTTGTAGCTTTCGATGAGGGCGGCGCGCTGCGCGGTGGTGAGGACGCCCGTGGGCTCGAACCCGTTGGCGATCTGCCAGTCGCCCATGGAGGCCCGCGTCCCGCGCCCGAAGAGGCCGTCGACCGTGGAATTATAGAACCCCTCCGCGGCGAGCGCTGTCTGGATAAGGCGCTTTTCATCGCGCGTGAGCAGCGCCTCGGCGGCGCGCGCCTCGCGCGGCGTCTCGTCCGCCGGAACGGGGGCAGGTGCCCGAACGGACGGGGCCGCCGTGGGGAGGGCGGGGGCCACGATCCCGGGCCGCGTGAGGTCCGCGGCGCCGATGGGCCAGAACTGCCGCTGGAAGCGCCCGGCCTCCACGAGGTAGGCGTCCGAGGGAACGAGGCGCTGGGCCCGGAGCGCGGCGAGCCGCTGCTGGGCATCCGCGCGGGAATAGGGGCCGAGGGCGATCCCGTACCAACGGCCCGAAAGCTGGAAGCCCGCCACGTCGGGCAGCTGCGCCGCGTAGACGCGCACGCGGTCCTCGGCCTGTCTCAGGCTCGGCTGCGCCTCCACCTGGATCCACACCCGCTCCTGCGCCGCCGCCGCCAGGCAGGCCGCGAGCCAGAAGACCAGTCCCAGAAAACCCCGTCGCATATGTCGCGCGTCTCCTTAAATGCCCGGGCACCCTAGCAAACGCCGGGCGTGCTGCACTGCAAAAGCGCCAAGTGCGGCACCGGGCCTCGGCTATTCGGCCACCTGTCACATGGAGGCTACAGCGCGCGCGCACGAGGCTGTCACAGGGATGATACGGGTGAGATACGGGGGAGTTACGGGGGCGCATTGACGCTCTCGGGGGGCAGGGCTAGGGAGGCCCGGCCCGTGCCGGAGAGTGCCGCCCATGCCCGCCCAAGACGCCCCGCGTTCGTTCCAGGAGATCATCCTCCGCCTCCAGACCTATTGGGGCGCGCGGGGCTGCGCGGTGCTGCAACCCTACGACATGGAGGTGGGGGCGGGCACGTTTCACCCGGCCACCACGCTCCGCTCGCTGGGCACGCGGCCCTGGGCCGCGGCCTATGTGCAGCCCTCGCGGCGGCCCACCGATGGCCGCTACGGGGAAAACCCGAACCGCCTCCAGCACTATTATCAGTACCAGGTGCTCATCAAACCCTCGCCGCCCGACCTCCAGGAGCTCTATCTCGGCTCGCTCGAGGCCATCGGGATCGACATGGACATCCACGATATCCGCTTCGTGGAAGACGACTGGGAGAGCCCCACGCTCGGGGCTTGGGGCCTCGGCTGGGAGGTCTGGTGCGACGGCATGGAGGTCTCGCAATACACCTATTTCCAGCAGGTGGGCGGACATGATTGCCGCCCCGTCTCGGGCGAGCTGACCTACGGGCTCGAGCGGCTGGCGATGTATGTGCTCGGCGCAGAGCACGTCATGGACATGCCCTACAACAACCCCCAGGGGCCGATCCCGCTGACCTATGGCGACGTCTTCCGCCAGACGGAGGAGGAATACAGCCGCTGGAATTTCGACGTGGCCGATACCGAGACGTTGCTTCAACACTTCAAGGATGCCGAGGCCGCCGTGGGCGCGATCCTCGACCAGCCCCACGAGGACCCCAAGACCGGCAAGCGCATCGTCATGGCGCACCCTGCCTATGACCAGTGCATCAAGGCGTCCCACCTCTTCAACCTCCTAGACGCGCGCGGCGTGATCTCGGTAACCGAGCGGCAGAGCTACATCCTGCGCGTCCGCACGCTGGCCAAGCGCTGCGCCGACGCCTTCGTTCAGACCGAGGCCGGCGGTTGGGAGGCGGCGTGATGGCGGCCCAACGCACCCGGCGCGCCAGCGCCATACCCGGCCTCCCCCCCGGGAGGGCATACGATCGAGGACGCTGCGTTCGTCGCTCTGCGCGCCGTTCGCGCCCAGATGCCGCGCGCACTCCCACGGCCCTCCCGAGGTCGGGCCCGACGCCTTCGCGCCCATCCACCGAGGCGTGCCATGGCCGGTAAGATCATCGCCGTGCTCCTCGCGCTCGTCACGCTCGGCGTGGGCGGCGGCGTCTACTATGCCCAGGTCTACGGCTTCTACTACGACGTGGAGGACGCGCGGGTGGAGCTTACGAGCCTTGCCTCGGGCGCGCCCGAAGCCATTCCCGCCGCAGACGTCGACGCCATCGACGCCGACAGCTCCCCCATCAGGTTCCGTGCCTGCTTCACCACCTCTCAGAGCCTCGAGGCGCTCGCCGCGACCTATGAGGTGTTCGAGGACGCCGAACCGCTCACCGCCCCCGGCTGGTTCGACTGCTTCGACGCCGAAGCCATCGGCGCAATGCTGCGCACGGGGGAGGCCGTGGCCTTCACCGGCACGCGCAACCTCGAATTCGGCATCGACCGGGTCGTGGCCGTCACCGCCGACGGGCAGGGCTTCGTCTGGCACCAGGTGAACGAATGCGGCGACCGGCTCTATGACGGCACGCCCGCGGGCGAGGATTGTCCCGAAAGGACGCAGTGAATGCCTGATCTCCTGATCGAACTCTTCTCCGAGGAAATCCCAGCGGGCATGCAGCCCCGCGCCGCCGCCGATCTCGAACGGCTCGTCTGCGAGGGGCTGGCGGGCGCCGGGCTCACCTTCGAGGCCGCCACGCATTTCGCCACGCCGCGCCGCCTGGCGCTTTCGGTCACCGGGCTTCTGGCCGAGAGCCCCACGACGACCGAGGAGCGCAAAGGCCCCAAGGTCGGCGCGCCGGAAAAGGCCGTCGAGGGCTTCCTCCGCGGCGCGGGCGTCACGCGGGACGCCCTCGAGATCCGCGACATGGGCAAGGCACAGGTCTATTTCGCTGAGATCACGAAGCCCGGCCGCCCCGCACCGGCCATCATCGCCGAGGTGCTGGAAAAGACCGTCCGCGCCTTCCCCTGGCCCAAATCCATGCGCTGGGGCACGGGGAACCTCCGCTGGGTGCGGCCCCTGCAATCCATACTCTGCATCCTCGACGAGGCGGTCGTGCCTGTCACCGTGGACGGCTTCGAGGCGGGCGCGGAAACCGGCGGCCACCGCTTCATGGCGCCCGCACGGTTCACGGTGACCGATGTCGCGGATTACGAGGCGAAACTGCGCGCGGCCCATGTCATCCTCGATCCCGCCGAGCGTCAGCGCCTCATCGCGGAGGGTGCCGCGGCGGCGGCCCGGGCAGCCGGGCTCGAGGTCGTGGACGATCCGGGCCTTCTGGCCGAAGTGGCGGGCCTCGTGGAATGGCCCGTCGTGCTCATGGGCGATATCGGGGCGGACTTCCTCGATCTACCGCCCGAGGTGTTGCGGACCTCCATGAAGGAGCACCAGAAGTTCTTCTCCCTCCGCAATCCGGGGACCGGGCGGATCGAGAAATTCATCACCGTGGCCAATCGCGAGACGTCCGATCACGGCGCCACGATCCTCGCAGGCAACCAGAAGGTGCTCGCCGCGCGGCTGTCCGACGCGAAGTTCTTTTGGGAGAACGACCTGCGCGAGGCCAGGGCCGGGATGGGCGCGTGGCTCGAAAGCCTCGAGACCGTGACGTTTCACGCCAAGCTCGGCACCCAGGCCGAACGCATCGCCCGGATCGCGGCGCTGGCGCGCGAGCTTGCGCCCGTCGTGGGCGCCGACCCCGATCAGGCGGAGCAAGCCGCCAGGATCGCGAAGGCCGACCTCGCCTCCGAGATGGTCTACGAGTTCCCCGAACTCCAGGGCACCATGGGCCGCTACTACGCGCTCGAAGCGGGCCACGCGCCCGAGATAGCCAACGCCGCCCGAGACCACTACGCGCCGCTTGGCCCCTCTGACGCGGTGCCGAGCGAGCCGGTGAGCGTGGCCGTGTCGCTGGCCGAAAAGCTGGATATTCTTGCGGGCTTCTGGGCCATCGACGAAAAGCCCACGGGCTCGAAGGACCCCTACGCGCTCCGCCGCGCTGCGCTGGGCGTGATCCGCCTCCTGCTCGAAAACGCGGCGCGCCTGCACATCGACCGGCCCATGGATGCACAGGTTCTTCGCCACCAATCCGCGCAGATCGGCGAAGAAATCCCGCATACTCTCCTTAGACGAGTCGCCACGGACGGCTTCGTGAACCTCAGCGCAGACAAGCTATCGGAAGAGTTTGCAGGGCGAGCCTGGCTCTCCTTGGTCGTGCCGCACGATCCTGCGGTCTCCGATGACCTCCTGTCCTTCTTCCACCACCGCCTCAAGGTCTACCTCCGCGACCGGGGCATCCGGCACGATGTCATCGACGCCTGCCTCGCCATGCCCCAGAGCGACGACCTCACCCTCCTCGTGAAACGCGCCACGGCGCTACAGGAGGTCATGAATACCGAGAACGGCGAGAACCTCGTGCAGGGGTTCAAGCGGGCCAACAACATCCTCTCCCAGGCAGAGGCTGCCGACGGCGTCGAATACTCCTACGGCGCGGACATGAAATTCGCCGAGGCCGAGGAGGAGCGCGCGCTCTTTGCCGCCCTCGAGGCCGCGGAGGCGCGGATCGCGCCCGCCATGGCGGCCGAGGATTTCGTCACCGCCATGGGCGCCATGGCCCACCTCCGCGCGCCCATCGATGCGTTCTTCGACGCCGTCAAGATCAACGCCGATGCCCAGACCGTGCGCCGCAACAGGCTCAACCTCCTCTCCCAGATCCGCAAGACCGTGGGGCAGGTGGCCGACCTGAGCCGGATCGAGGGCTGAACCCGCCCGACCGCCCGCGTCGCCGCTGCCCTTGCTTTGGCGCGCCCAAGGCGTAATCTGCCCGGGAAGGGATGCCGCAGTGCAGCAAGAGCTCCAGATCACCGACGTCGCGCCGATCACGCCCACCGCCCATATGAAGGCGCGGATCCATGGCGGCCGCGCGAAGTGCCTGCAACGCCTCATCCGGCTGGGCATGCCCGTGCCCACGACGGTGGCGCTCTGTTTCTCCAGCGTGCGCCGCATCGCCGCCGGGGCGGCGCCGGACCTCGCCACAATCCTCGCGCCCTTCAGGGAGGAGGACCTCCTCTCCGTGCGCCCGTCCTCGGAGCATTCCGACTGGGGCGGACCGGCGGCCATCCTCAATATCGGGATGAACGATGCGCGCCACGCCGCGCTTTCGGAGACCATCGGGGCGGCGGCGGCGACGGCGCTCTATCTCCGCTTCATCCTGGCCTATGCGCTCCACGTGGCGCGGCTCGATGCCGATGCGTTTCCGGACACCGACACGCCCGATGCGGGCACGCTCCGCGCGGCGCTCGACGCCTATGAGGACGAGGCGGGCGAGCCCCTGCCGCAAAAGACGGGCACCCAGCTCGCCGAGGTCCTGCGCGCCATGGCCCGCGCGTGGGAGGGGACGTCGGCGCGGCTGCTCCGCCAGGCCCAGGGCGCACCCGCCGATGCGGGCCTGGGCCTCATCATCCAGCGCATGGCGCCCATGCCCGTGGCGGGCGAGCAGGGCAGCGGCGTGATCCAGTTCGTGTCCGGCGAGGACGGGAAACCGCAGGTGACAGGGCGCTACCTGAACCGCGCCCATGGCCGCGAGGCGCGGGGCGAGGCCGACGCCATCTACATCACGCGCGACCCAAGGGGCCCCTCGCTCGAGGAGGCACAGCCCGAGGTCTTCGCGGAGCTCCTCGCCCACGGCGCGGTCGCGCGCCAAAGGCTGCGCGAGGAGATGGAGATCAAGTTCGCCATCGAGAACGGCACCCTTTCGATCATCGACGCCGTGCGCATCGCGCGCTCCTCGCGCGCGGCGGTGACGGTGGCGGTGGCGCTGGCCGAGGACGGGATCATCACGCGGGAAGAGGCCGTGCAGCGGATCACGCCGGCCACCCTGTCGGAGCTCCTGCATTCCCAGATCGCGCCGGGCGCGGCGCGCGACGTCATCGCGCGGGGGATCGCCGCCTCGCCGGGCGCGGCGTCGGGCCGGATCGTCTTTTCCTCCGCCGAGGCGCAGGCCAGCGCGGCCCGCGGGGAGGCCTGCGTGCTCGTACGGCGGGAGACAACGCCCGAGGATATCCGCGGCATGCACGCCGCGCAGGCGGTGCTCACGGAGCGGGGCGGGATCACGAGCCACGCGGCGGTGATCGGGCGTGGCTTCGGGCTGCCCTGCGTGGTGGGGGCGAGCGACATTTCCGTGCACCCCGACAAGCGCGTCTTCACCGCGTTCGGGCGCCGCTTCGCGGAGGGCGACACCGTCACCATCGACGGCACGACGGGGCAGGTGCTCGCCGGCACGGCGGAGCTCACCAAGGCGGGGCTCGATGACAACGTGGCCACGCTCCTCGGCTGGGCCGACGCGATCCGCGACATCGGCGTGCGCGCCAATGCCGATACCACCGAGGAGGCCGAGCGCGCCGCGGGTTTCGCCGCCGAGGGGATCGGGCTCTGCCGGACCGAGCACATGTTCTTCGAGGGCGACCGGCTCACCGTCATGCGGGAGATGATCTTCGCGGGCAGTTCCGAGGAGCGCGCCGCGGTGCTCGAACGGCTGCTGCCCATGCAGCGCGCCGATTTCACGAAGCTCTTCCGCATCATGGAAGGACGCCCCGTCTGCGTGCGCCTGCTCGACCCGCCGCTCCACGAATTCCTGCCCGCCGGGCGCGAGGGGCTGCGCGACCTCGCCGGGGCGCTGGGCCTGCCGGTGCGGAAGGTGGAGGAGCGGGTGCGCTCGCTCACCGAATACAATCCCATGCTCGGCATGCGCGGGGTGCGGCTCGCCATCACCATGCCCGAGATCTACGACATGCAGGTGCGCGCCATCCTCGAGGCCGCGCTCGCCGTGGGCGACGTCACGCCGGAGATCATGATCCCCCTCGTCACCGCGCGTCGGGAGGTGGAGCTCGTGCGCAAGCGCATCGACGCCGTGGCCGCCGCGGTGCGCGCAGAGACCGGGCGCGATCTGAGCTACACGATCGGCGTCATGGTGGAGACGCCGCGCGCCGCGCTCCGCGCCGGCGACATCGCGCCCCATACCGCGTTTCTGAGCTTCGGCACGAACGACCTCACGCAGATGACCTACGGCCTCTCGCGCGACGATGCGGGGCGCTTCATGTCGGACTACGTGCAGCAGGGCGTCTACCCGGAGGATCCGTTCCACCGGCTCGACACCGACGGGGTGGGCGAGCTTCTCAGGATCGGAGCGGAGCGAGGCCGCACGGCGCGGCCGGATGTGGTCTTGAGTCTGTGCGGTGAACATGGTGGAGACCCCGAGGCGATCCGCATGTGCCGGGAGGCGGGCTTCACCTATGTGTCCTGTTCGCCCTTCCGGGTGCCGGGCGCGCGGCTCGCCGCGGCCCATGTGGCGCTCGACGAGCGCGCGGCCCAGACCCCACCCCGTGGGGCGTAGAGCGGGCCGGCACATTGTGGCCGCGGTTGCCACATTGTTACGCCACGTGCCACATTAAGACCTCTTACTGGACTCTTTAAAAACAAAAAGTTACCAGCAGGCGTTAACGCAAAGCTGCCCCATGGGTTCTAAACCTAAAGGAATAATTCTATGCGCTATCTTGCTGTTATTGCAGCGATATTCGCCTTTTCGCTGCCTCTTTCCGCCCAATCCACACAACTCGCGATTTCCGGTGCCGTGGCCTTCGAGGCCAAGAGTCTTGCCAAGCTCGACGCCCAGGCGACCGCGCGCCTGCTCTCCCCCCGTGCCCGCATGAGCGGAGATGCGCCGACCGTCGAATTCAGCGACGCCTGGCTCGAAACGCAGCCCTTCATCGATGGCGGGCCGGAATGGCGCTGCCTGACCGAGGCGCTCTACTTCGAAGCGCGCGGGGAGACCGTGAAGGGCCAGTTCGCCGTGGCCGAGGTGATTCTCAACCGCGTGGAGAGCGCGCGCTTCCCCGACACCGTCTGCCAGGTCGTCAACCAGGGCACGGGCGAACGCTATCGCTGCCAGTTCACCTATACCTGCGACGGCCATGCCGAGGTCATCAACGAACCCATCGCCTGGAAGCTCGTGGGCCGCGTGGCACGTCTCTCCATGGCCGGGGCCGCGGGCAACCTCACCAACGGCGCGCAGTTCTATCACACGCAGTCGGTGAGCCCTCGCTGGTCGCGCGTCTTCGAACACACGACCACCATCGGCTACCACCGGTTCTACCGCCGCGGCTGAGCGCTGCGGCGTCGCGCGCGGGCGCTTGTGAAGCGCGGGCGGCGCTAGTATCGGCGCGCCATGACCAGTGATCTGACGCTCGCCTTCGCCCATCCCGAGGACCGCGCCCGCGCCGCCGCGCCGGAGCGAGACCGGATCAGCGTGCGCGACCTCGTGCTCGAGGCCGAGATCGGCGCCTTCCAGGCCGAGCGCGGCGTCACCCAGCGCATCCGGTTCAATGTCGTCGTCGAGGTCGCGCGCGGGGGCGCGGACCTCTCCGACGATGTCGACCGCATCCTGAGCTATGACCGGATCACCGAGGCCATCGAGGCCGCCATGGCCGAAGAACGGCTTAATCTGCTGGAGACGCTGGCGGAGCGGGTGGCGGAGCGCATCCTGGTCGAGCCCCGCGCGGAGCGGGCCTTTCTGAGGATCGAGAAGCTCGACCGCGGGCCGGGCACCCTCGGCGTGGAGATCGTGCGCAGCGCGGGACCGAACGTCCGCTCCATCGAGGCCACGCCGCGCCCGCGCATCGTGGCGCTGGGCACGGCGGAGATCGCGGCACCGGACCTCTCCGCCCGGCTCGACGGGCTGGCCGCCGATCCCGCGCCCCTCATTCTCTGCGTCGGTCTCTCCGATGCGGCCGTGCCGGTGAGCGCCAACGCCGCCGTGCAGCGCCGGATCGACCTCCTCGCCATCGAGCAGAATGCATGGATCCTCGCCGGCCGGGATTCCCGCTGCGTCGTCGTCGGCACCCGCACGGAGCTCGACTGGGGCATGCGCCACGGGCAGATCAGCGTCTGGGCCCCGTCGAAAATGGTGCTCGATGCCCGCTGCGGCCCGTCTGGCGCGGAGGCCGGGAGCCTCGTCGCCTGGCTCGCGGAGGAGTTGCAGGCCGCCGACGTGGTGGAACTCGGCCTCCCGGTGCCTGGCGCCTCCGTGCCGGGGCGAGACGCGTCCCGTTGAAGCGGTACTACCGTCCGCTCGTCCACCGGTCCGCCCGGGGGCCACGGCTCGCCGGGGGCTGGTTGCGCTTTGCCGAGGTGGAGGAGATCACGCGGGAGGGCGGGACGCGCATCCTCCCCTGGCGCGCGCTCCCTTCGGCCGCGCTCGACGCCCTCACCGCGCCGCGCGCGGCCATCGCCGGGCTTTCCATGGACGGCCCGCGCCTCATGGGCATCCTCAACGCCACGCCCGACAGCTTCTCCGACGGGGGCCGCTACGACAGCACCGAGGCCGCTCTGGCCCAGGCCGCGCGGCTGGAGGCGGAGGGCGCGGACATCCTCGATGTCGGCGGCGAAAGCACGCGCCCCGGCGCGGCGGAAGTGCCGGTGGCCGAGGAGATCGCGCGCACCGCGCCGGCCATCGCGGCCATGGAGCTCGGCGTGCCCGTCTCCATCGACACGCGGAAGGCGGCGGTGGGGGAGGCCGCGCTCGCTGCCGGGGCGGTTCTGCTCAATGACGTGTCTGGCCTCCGCTTCGACCCCGGGATGGCGCCGCTCGCGGCGAGGACGGGCGCCCCGGTCTGCATCATGCATGCCCAGGGCGACCCGGAGACGATGCAGGACGATCCGCGCTACGACAACGTGCTCCTCGATGTCTACGACGCGCTCGAGGCGCAGCGCGCCACGGCGGAGGCGGCGGGCATCGCGCGGTCGCGCATCATCCTCGATCCCGGCATCGGCTTCGGCAAGACGCTGGAACACAACCTGGCGCTGCTCAGGGGCCTCGCGCTCCTCCACGGGCTGGGCTGTCCCCTCCTCCTCGGCGCCTCGCGCAAGCGGTTCATCGGCACGCTCTCGGGCGTGGAGGCCGCCGACGGGCGGATGCCGGGCTCGCTCGCGGTGGCGCTGGCGGGCGTGGCGCAGGGCGCGCAGATCCTGCGGGTCCACGACGTGGCGCCCACGCGCCAGGCGCTAAGCCTCTGGCAGGCGGTGACCTGAGCGGCGCGCGCCTCACGGATGCGTGACCGCGCGTCAGTTTGCCCGCGGAACGCCCCGCCGCCGCGCTCGTTATCCCTGCACATGAAGGGTCCGCACCCATGCAGGAAAGGAAGATACGATGGAAACGTTTCCGCTTCTCGCCATTCTCGCCTTCACGACCTTCGGGCTGATCATCGCAGGCGCGCTCTGGTCCCGGAAGAAAACGCTGGATCGCAAGGAGGACGACACCGTCCCCAAGAGCTCGCTCGCAGTCGACGCGCCGAGCGACCGCAAGGCACCCTGACGAAAGAAAAAGGGCCCCGCGGCAGATGCCCGGGGCCCTTTCAATGTGCCAGCGCGCGTCTCAGTTCTTCGCCTGGTCCACGAGCTTGCCCGCCGAGATCCACGGCATCATCCCGCGCAGCGTCTCGCCCACCTCTTCGATCTGATGCGCGTCGTTCATGCGCCGCGTCCCCTTGAAGAAGGGCTGCCCCACGGCGTTCTCCTGCATGAAGTCGCGCACGAACCTGCCTGTTTGAATGTCGGTCAGGATCGCTTTCATCCGCGCCTTCGTCTCGTCATAGGGCAGGACGCGCGGCCCGGAGACGTATTCGCCATACTCCGCCGTGTTGGAGATGGAATAGTTCATGTTCGCGATCCCGCCCTCGTAGATCAGGTCCACGATGAGCTTCACCTCGTGGAGGCACTCGAAATAGGCCATCTCAGGCGCGTAGCCCGCCTCCACCAGTGTCTCGAAGCCCATGCGGATGAGCTCCACTAGGCCGCCGCAGAGCACCGCCTGCTCGCCGAAGAGGTCGGTCTCGCATTCTTCCTTGAAATTCGTCTCGATGATGCCGGAGCGGCCCCCGCCGATGGCCGAGCAGTAGGAGAGCCCGATCTCGAGCGCCTTGCCGGAGGCATCGTTGTCCACGGCCACGAGGCAAGGCACGCCGCCGCCCTTTACGTATTCGCCGCGCACTGTGTGGCCCGGCCCCTTCGGCGCCATCATGATGACGTCCACGTCCGAGGGCGCCTCGATCAGGCCGAAATGCACGTTGAGGCCATGGGCGAACGCGATGGCGGAGCCCGGCCTCAGGTTCGGCTTCACGTGCTCGCGGTAGGTCTGCGCCTGAAGCTCGTCGGGCATCGTGAACATCATGACGTCGCACCAGGCCGCGGCCTCGGCGATGCCCATGACGGTGAGGCCTTCGCCCTCCGCTTTCTTCGCGGAAGGCGAGCCCTCGCGCAAGGCCACGGCCAGGTTCTTAGCGCCCGAGTCCCGCAGGTTGAGCGCGTGGGCGTGTCCTTGGGAGCCGTAGCCCAGGATGGCGACCTTCTTGTCCTTGATGATGTTCACATCGCAATCGCGATCGTAGTAAACGCGCATTGTGTCCTCCCTTGGATGAAACTGGCGCTGTCCTACCCCATCAAGGCGCGGGACCCACCCCTTCACTTTTCCAAAAATACCTATATTCCGGCGTATCCATGCGCGCCGATGCCTGATATTGAACATTCCATGCTCGATGCCACCGATCGCCGCCTTCTCCGCTACCTCCAGGACGACCCGGATCAGCCGCTCTCCGCCCTCGCGGACGCCGCGCGCATGCCGCAGGCCACTGCGGCCCGCAGGCTGGACAGGCTCCGCGCCGACGGCATCTTCCGCGCCACGCGCGCCGTGATCGACTGGCGTGCGCTGGGCTACGCGGTGGAGGTCTCGCTGCGCATCACGCTCGAGAAATCGCCCCGGGCGTTCGAGGAGTTTCTCACCGCGGCCCGCGCTGTGCCCGAGGTCATCGAACTCCAGACCTTCCTCGGCCGGGTGGATGTGCGGCTCTCGGTCATCGCGCGCGACATGGGGCATTACCAGGACCTCTACCGCGCCCACATCCTGACGCTGCCGCACATCGCCGACATCGAGGCGCTCATGCAGGTGGCCGAGGTCTCGCGCCGGGAGGGGCTGCCGCTGTGATCCCCGCATGATCCACGCCATGATCCCTCGATGATCTCCGCGATGACCCCCGACGCCACGGATATCGCGCTCCTGAAAGCGCTCCATGCCGATGCCACGGAGGGCACGGCGGAGCTCGGCCGCCGCGTGGGGCTCTCTCAGCCCGCCACCTGGCGCAGGCTCAAGAAGCTGCGCGCGGCCGGCGTGCTCAAAGGCGCGCGGCTCGACCTCGATGAAAAGGCGCTGGGTTTCGGCGTCACGGTCTTCCTCGGCATCAAGCTCGCCACGCGCGGCCGCGTCAGCCTCGAGGATTTCGAGCGGGCCATCTCCGCCATCCCGGAAGTGCAGCGCGTCGATCACGTGCTCGGGCTCTACGATTACCGCGTGCGCGTCACCGCGCGCGACATTGCCGATTTCGAGCGCATCCTGCGTCGCCGCATCATGACGCTGCCGGGCGTGGGCGACATCGAATCGAACGTGCTCTTGTCCGAAGAGGTGCGGGAGGGCCCGCTGGATGCGCTCACGCCCCGGGCCTGATCCGGGGCCTCCCCTTCCCGAGGCGGAGGTCCCGGGTCAGGCCCGGGACGGGGATCGCGTATCGGAAACTGCCGATCCCGATTCCGGACGAAACGTCCCGCGACCCCCGGAAATTTGTCCAAAGTATACCAAAATAGACTTTGCTCTCCGTCCCGCGCCCTCCTACTCACGAAGTCCGCACAGGGAGGACATGATGGCACTACTGGACACGGTGGACCCGCAGGGGCTCGACGAATTCTCGGTCGTTTTCACCGACCGCTCGCTCAATTCCATGAGCGCCTCGTTCGGTCAGGTAATGCGCGATCTCTCCGCCGCGCTGAAGGAGGTCTACGGCGCACAGGGCGTGGCGATCATCCCCGGCGGCGGCACCTACGCCATGGAGGCCGTGGCCCGCCAATTCGGGCAGGAGGCGCGCGCGCTGGTCGTGCGCAACGGCTGGTTTTCCTACCGCTGGAGCCAGATTTTCGAGAGCGGGCAATTCACCTCCGAGACCGAGGTGATTAAGGCGCGCCGCACCGGCAACGCGTCGCAATCCCCCTTCCGGCCCGCGCCCATCGAAGAGGTCGTGGCGAAGATCCACGAGGTGAAGCCCGACATCGTCTTTGCACCCCATGTGGAGACATCCGCGGGCGTGATCCTGCCGGACGACTACATCGCCGCCCTGGCGGAGGCTGCCCACGAGGTGGGCGCGCTCATGGTGCTCGATTGCATCGCCTCGGGTTGCATCTGGGTGGACATGGCCGCCACCGGCGTCGACGTGCTCATCTCCGCACCGCAGAAGGGTTGGTCCTCCACCCCGTCGGCGGGGCTCGTGATGCTGTCAGAGCGCGCCATCGCGCGGGTGAAGGCCACGCAGTCCAACAGCTTCGCCATCGACCTGGGCAAGTGGCTCTCCATCATGGAGACCTATGAGGCGGGCAAGCACGCCTACCACGCCACGATGCCCACCGACGGCCTCGTCCATTTCCGCAACGCCGTGGCCGAGACGCGCGCATTCGGCTTCGAGAATGCGAAGGCCGCGCAGTGGGAGCTTGGGCTCCAGGTGCGCGCGCTCATGTCGGAAAAGGGTGTGAAATCGGTGGCCTCCGAGGGTTTCCAGGCGCCGGGCGTGGTGGTGAGCTACACCGCCGAGGCCGACGTCCAGAACGGGGCGCGCTTTGCCGCCGAGGGCATGCAGATCGCCGCAGGTGTCCCGCTGCAATGCGACGAGCCGGAGGATTTCCGCACCTTCCGCATCGGCCTTTTCGGTCTCGACAAGCTCCGCGACGTCGACGCCACGGTGGCCCGCCTGCGCCGCGTCGTGGACAAGGTGCTCTAGCTCCCGGACGTCCGACGGCGCCCCATGCCGAGCTTCATGAGAGAGGTGCGGATCGGGGCGATGTCGTGGATCGCGCGGATGCCCAGGGCCCGCGCGTCCTTTACCGCGCCCAAATCGGCCATGGAGGTGCGATTGAGCACGCTCACGCCGAGCACCCGGGTGCGCACGTCACCGTAGCGCGCCTCCTGGTAGCGTTTGAGCATGCTCTCGGCCCCGAGGGTCTCAGCATCCTCCGTCGCGAGGTCGAGGAGCGTTGAGAGATCCGCGAGGCTCATGTTGAGCCCTTGCGCGCCGATGGGAGGCACCACATGGGCCGCCTCGGCCACGATCGCCGTGCGCGGCCCGAAGAAGCTGTCGGCCAACTGGCTGATGATAGGCCAGGATGTGCGGCGGGAGGCGAGGCGCAGCACACCGAAAAGGCCCGCCGAGCGCGCCGTGGCGGCCGCCTCGAAGGCCTCGGTGTCGAGCTTCAAGAGCTCTTGCGCGTTCGCTTCCGTCTCCATCCAGACGACCGCGGAGCAAGGTTTGCCCTCGTGATCGGGCAGGGGGACGAGCGTGAACGGCCCGCCGGTGCGGTGAATTTCGGTGGACACGTTCTCATGGGGCGTGTCGTGGGTGACGCTGAAGGTGAGCGCGCGCTGCCCGAATTCCATGCGCCGTGCAGCGATGCCCAGAGCCTTGCGGATGAAACTGTCGCGCCCGTCGGCGGCGATCGCAAGGCGCGCGGAGATGCGGCTGCCGTCGCTCAGCGTGGCCAGCGCCTCGGCCGTGCGACCAAGGAAGCGTGTGGTGGCCACGCCGGGTCGGAAGCTCACATTGGGCAACGCTTTCAGGCGTTCGAGAAGCACGCGGCGGATGAGCCAGTTCGGCACGTTGTAGCCGAAGGGGCCGTCGCTCACGTCCCGGCTCTCGAAATCGCGGCTGACGCGCGCCACGGGCTCACCGCCGCCTGCATCGACGATGCGCATGGTGGCGAGCGGCGTGCTCTCCGGCGCCATCAGCGGCCAGACGCCCGCGCGATTGAGAAAATCCTGGGCCGGTTGCAGGAATGCCGTCGTGCGCAGATCTGCCTCCTCCGCGTCACGTTCGGTGACGGGGGGCGAGGGATCCACGCAGATGACGTTGAAGCCGGCGCTGCCGAACGCGGCGGCAGCGGTGAGGCCGGCGACGCCGCCGCCGGAGATGAGGATGTCTGTGCGGTCAAGCATGACCCCAATCTATGCCACCGCCCCTTTGCGGCAACGCAGCGAGGCCGATCTGAGACAAAAAGCCCACCAGATCCGCGGTGGTGTGGTGCACATGCGCCCCCTCCGCGTCGCCGGGCCCGACATAGACGGTCGTCATGCCGAGCGCGTGGGGCACTCTGAGGTTGCGCTGGCTGTCCTCGAACATCACCGACCGCTCGGGGGCGAGCCCGTCGAGCCCGAAGACGGAGGCATAGGCCTCCGCGGCGGGTTTGGGGACGTATTGGGCATGTTCGATGCCGTAGAGCGCGTCGAAGCTCTCCGACAGGCCGATGGCCGCGAGCACGTTTTGCGCGTACGGCACATCGCCATTGGTGAAGACGATCTTGCGCCCCGGCAGCGCCGCGATCGCGTCCCGCAGGCCGGGATGCGGAGAAAGCGACGTGAAATCAATGTCATGGACATCGGCGAGGAAGTCCTGCGGATCGACGTCGTGGTCCGACATCAGCCCGGCCAGCGTCGTGCCGTGCTCCGCCCAGTACCGCGCCCGGAGGTCGTGGGCCGCCGCCTCGGTCACGGAGAGCTCGCGCGCGATGAAGGCCGCCATGCGCCGTTCGATCTGGTCGAAGAGGCGCGCCTCGGGCGGGTAGAGCGTGTTGTCGAGGTCGAAAATCCAGGTGTCGAACATATTCTACAGGCTAGCCTGGCGCGGCGCACAATCCAATCGGGACACCGACAGGCTTGATTGACACCCTTCTGTCGGAGTAAGCTGACAGGCGTTGACAAGAGGCGCGTTCCATGGACGTCAAAGTTCCCGTTCGGGATGCCTATACGATGATCCTCGAGGCCATCGATATGGGCGTGTACAAACCCGGCGACCGGCTCGTGGAAAGCGAGCTCGCGGACCGGTTCGGCGTGTCGCGCACGCCCATTCGCGAGGCGCTCCAGCGGCTCGAGACGCAGTCGATGCTGACCCGCGACGGTCGATCGCTCATCGTCTCCTCCCTCGATCACAACGAGCTCGCAGAGCTCTATGTCGTGCGCTCGGAGCTCGAGGGTCTCGCCGCCCAGCTCGCCGCGCAGCACGCCACCAGCGAGGAGATCGAGGTGCTTCAGAGCATGATCGACGCCGACCGCGCGTTCATCGCCGACCCCCAGGCGCTGTCGCAATCGAACCGGCGCTTTCACAAGCTCGTCCACCTGGCCTCCCACAACCGCTTTCTGGTGCAGCAGCTCGACCTCGTGCATCGCTTCATGGCGCTCATGGCCACCACGTCGCTGGCCGTGGAGGGCCGCGGGGAGGTCGCGCTCGCCGAGCATCAGGCGGTGGTAGACGCGATCCGCGCCCGGGACGGGCAGGCCGCCGACGCCGCGCTCCGCGCCCATCTCAGCAAGGCCTTCATCACACGGCTCAAGAACGAAGCCGCCGAGTGAGCACCGTCAGCTCTCGGGGGCCAGCGCGGCCCCGTGCACGGTCTTGTCCCAGTAATACGGCTTCCCGATGACCTCCGCGGCTGCCTTGTAGGCCGCCGCCGTGCCCAGCGGGAAATAGACGAGGAGGAGCGGCATCCAGCGCCACAGTCCCCGGTGCCGCGTCCTCCGCAGCCCGAGCGCCACGAGGCTGAAACCGATGACCTCGCTCCCGAGAAAGAGCCCGATGAGCCACGCGAACGCCCCCTCTGGCAGGAACGGAAGGAGCGGGTGCCCCCATCCGAGCAGGATAAACCAGAAGCTCCACAGCACAGGGGCGAGCAGGAATTGCGACAGCGTGCAGAGGAATATGAGCTGCACCCCAAGAAAGCCCCACGGGCCCAGATCGGACCAGAGCGCCGCGGGCCGCCGCATATGGGCGGCATAGGTCAGCGCGTAGCCCTTGAGCCAGCGGGAGCGTTGGCGCACCCAGGGCCAGGCCCAGCAATTGGCCTCCTCGTAGGTGACGGTGTCGATGAGCTCCGTCCGGTAGCCGCGCCGCGTGAGCCGCAGGCCGAGATCGGCATCCTCCGTAACGTTGTGGGCATCCCATCCGTGCAGCTCCTCGAGCGCCGCGCGCCGGAAAAAGAGCGTCGTGCCGCCGAGCGGCACCGGCAGCCGGAACGCCGCGAGCGCGGGAAGAACCACGCGGAACCAGGCGGCGTATTCCATCGTGAAACAGCGGGAGAGCCAGTTCTGGTCGGGATTGTAGTAATCGAGACGCCCCTGAAGGCAGGCCACGTCACTGGCCGCATGGGCAAAGCCGCCGGCCACATGGAGGAGCTGGTCGGGCTCCGGCGCGTCCTCGGCGTCGTAGACCCCGACGATGGTGCCGCGGCAATGGTCGAGCGCGAAGTTGAGTGCGCGGGGCTTCGTCTTCACGCGCCCGGGCGGGACGGTGATCTGGCGAAACCAGTGCGGTAGCGGCGTCGCCGCGAGCGTGTCGCGGGTCGTGAAATCCTCGCTTTCGGTCACGAGGATCACCTCCAGCCGGTCGCGGGGATAGTTGAGCTTTTGCAGCCGCGCCAGGAGGTGTCGGGCGATGTCCGTCTCCTGATAGAGCGGGACGAGGATCGAGATCCTGGGGAGCGTCGCGGTCGTCAGTTCCCGAAGGTCCGCGGGCGCACGGGCTGCCGGCAGGAGCGCATGGAGCGCCGCCGCGAGTTTCAGCGCGGCCGTGGCGAGAAGCGTCAGCACGGCCCACCCCGTGGCGATCAAGAGGAGCGGCCCGCCCGCGAAGACGAGAGCGAGCGGGAGCCCCACGGCGAGCGCGACCACCAACCCCTCCCACCGCGACTGGAATAGTGCCCGGCAACTGTCGAGGAGCGGGACCCGTGTTTCCGCGAGCCGCGTCAGGCTCACGCGTTTTTGCGCGAGGATGGCGGCGGTGATGGCCTCGGCCTCCGCGATGGCGAGGTGACACCGGCCGAATGCCGCCTCGAGCGCCGGCAGCGCGGCCTCGAAGAGCGCGCGGGAGGGCGCGACGATGAGCGTGGCGCGCCCGAGTCGCCGCCACGGCACGACGCCGAGCCGGATCGCCTGCGTGGTCCCAAGTGTGTCGAGCAGGCGTCGGTCCGGCGGATGGACGGCGAGGTCCGCCCATTGCACGCCGAGGACCTCCGCGCGGGCGCGGGCGATCTCCTCGGGGCCCGCGAGGCGCCGCTGCAGGAGGATACCGGCGAGCTCCGCGCCCGACCGCTTCCTGGCGCGCCGCACGCTTTCGGCGCGATCGGGCGCCACGACGCCCGTGCGGACGAGTTCGTCGAGCATGTCCCAAGGCTTCGGCCCGCCTCTGGCGGGGGAGGGCACGCGCGCCCTGTCGGCCGCTTGGCCGGGGGTTGGCTGAACATCAGCCATGTCACAATCCCCTCATCCTGCGCCCGTGGTAGCGCAGTGAGGGTTAACGGAGGGTTAATGGTTAAAGGCCCGTTAAGGCGCGCCGCTGCCGCGACCGGCCATCGCATCCGCGAACCGTTCGAAGAGGTAGAAGCTGTCCTGCGGGCCCGGCGAGGCTTCGGGATGGTACTGCACCGAGTAGACCGGGCGTTCGGCGAGGCGGATGCCGCAATTCGAGCCATCGAAGAGGCTCACATGGGTCTCCACCACGCCCTCGGGCAGCGTCTGGCTGTCCACGGTGAAGCCGTGATTCATGGAGGTGATTTCCACCTTGCCGGTCTCCACGTCCTTCACCGGGTGGTTGGCGCCGTGGTGACCGTGGTTCATCTTGATCGTCTTGGCACCGAGCGCCAGCGCCAGCATCTGGTGCCCGAGGCAGATGCCGAAGACGGGAATATCCGTGGCCCCCAGCACCTCCTGGATCATGGGCACGGCATAGCTGCCCGTGGCCGAGGGATCGCCCGGACCGTTGGACAGAAACAGCCCGTCAGGCGCGAGCGACAGCACGTCATCGGCCGTAGCCGTCGCCGGCAGGACCGTCACATCGCACCCCGCCGACGCGAGGCAGCGCAGGATGTTGCGCTTGGCGCCGTAATCGATCGCCACGACCTTGTGCCGGGGATCGGCCAGGCGGGCATAGCCCTCGGGCCAGGCCCAACGCATCTCCTCCCAGCGGTAGGATTGCGCACAGGTGACGTCCTTGGCGAGGTCGCGCCCCTCGAGCCCTGGAAAGGCGCGCGCGGCCTTGAGCAGCGCCTCGATGTCGAAGCGGCCCTCGGGGTCGTGGGCCATGGCCACATGAGGCGCGCCCTGGTTGCGGATCGCGCGGGTCAGGCGGCGGGTGTCCACGCCGCCCATGCCGATGCGCCCGCGCTTGGCGAGCCAGGTATCGAGCCGCTCGGCGGCGCGCCAGTTCGAGGGATCGGTGACGTCCCACTTCACGACCATGCCGGCCGCCACCGGGTCGGCGGTCTCGTCATCGTCGGGGTTCACACCCACATTGCCCACATGCGGGAAGGTGAAGGTCACGATCTGGCCCGCATAGGAGGGGTCGGTCATGATCTCCTGGTAGCCCGTCATAGCGGTGTTGAAGCAGAGCTCCGCCTCCGTCTGCCCCGTCGCCCCGAACCCCTGACCGTAGAAGATCGTGCCGTCGGCGAGGACGAGGCACGCGGTGGGGCTGGCGGGTGCGGACATCGGGCGCTCCTGTCTCGCGGGGCGCACGAATTTCTTCGGAAATTCGTGGCCTGCTGCGGGCAAACTCGCACGGGAGTAGAAAAGAGGCGCGGCGGGGTCAAGGTGCCGCTTGCGTTGTTTTACGCCGCCCGCGCGCCTATGTTCCGGCCTCGAGCAACCCGCATCGAAGGAGAGCCCCATGGACCTGCGCGCCCGGCTCAGTGACGGCGTCAAGGACGCCATGAAAGCCAAGGACAGCCAGCGCTTGAGCACGCTCCGGCTCATCAACGCCGCGCTGAAGGAAAAGGACATCGTCGCCCGGTCCGAGGGCCGCGGCGACCACGTGGGCGAGGCGGAGATCCTCGCGCTCCTCGGCAAGATGGTCAAACAGCGCCAGGAGAGCGCGCGGGTCTACGAGGAAGGCGGCCGCATCGAACTCGCCGAACAGGAGCTCCAGGAGATCGGCATCATCGAGGACTATCTCCCGCGCCAGCTCGACGCTGCCGAGACCGAGGCCGCCATCTCCGAGGCCATCGAAGAGGTGGGCGCCGAGAGCCTGCGCGACATGGGCCCCGTCATGGGCGCGCTCAAAGCGAAATTCACCGGCCGCATGGATTTCGGCAAGGTGGGCCCCCTGGTGAAGTCGCGTCTGGGCTGATCAGGGCGCGAGCGTCTTCGCCGCCGCGAGCCGCAGCTTGAGATCGTCGAAGAGCGTGAGGCGCTCGTCCTCGCTCAGGAACGCCCCGATCTCCACCTCCCGGCCCGCGCCCCGAAGTGTCACGTAATGCGGGACGCGGGGATTGGTTTCATGCATCTGCACGCTCACCCAATGGGTGTTGCAATGCCAGTCCTGGGCCGGGCCGCGGGGGTTGTCGCGGTGCAGGTGGCAATCGTCATGGGTGATCGACAGCCGCTCCGTCGTCTCCCCGTCGCTGTAATTCCGCTTCACGAGGAACCAGAGCGCGCCGATCGTGAGCAGGATGAAGGGCAGCATCCACCAGAGCGCCGCCGTGCCCAGCACCGACAGCAGCGGCACGGACCAGAGCACCATCGTCGCCGCCATGAACCACACGAAGCCCCGCTTCGTGAGCGAGCGGTGGGGCCAGAGCTCCAGCTCTTCGGTGTCGGGGGCGGGATGGGACCAGCGATAGGGCATCGGTTAGGCCTCGCGAGGCCGGCAGGGTGTTGACTGCAAAAGGCCCGGGCCCATGGGCGTCCCGGGCCTTGTCTAGAAAGCTCAGTGCGCGTGGCCCTTGTCCCACTCCGACTGCTTCGGGAGCGTCTCGAAGGTGTGCTCCGGCGGCGGGGAGGGCAGCGTCCATTCCAGCGTGTCGGCCCATTCGTTCCACGGGTTGTTCTCGGTCACGCGGCGGCCTGCGAAGACGGTGTAGGCCATGATCCCGATGAAGAAGAGGAACGAGGCAAAGCTCAGGAACGCGCCGATGGAGGACCAGTAATTCCAGTAGGCGAAGGCCTCCGGGTAGTCGATGTAGCGGCGCGGCATGCCCTGGCGGCCCAGGAAATGCTGCGGGAAGAAGGTGAGGTTGGTGCCGATGAAGAACATCCAGAAATGCACGTGGCCGGCCCATTCGGGATACATGCGCCCCGCCATCTTGGGCACGTAGAAATAGCAGCCCGCGAAGATCGCGAAGGCGGCCCCGATGGCCATCACGTAGTGGAAATGCGCCACCACATAGTAGGTGTCGTGATAGGCGCGGTCGACGCCCGCCTGGGAGAGCACGATGCCCGTGACGCCGCCCACCGTGAACATGAAGACGAAGCCGATGGCGAAGACCATGGGTGTCTTGAACTCGATGGAGCCGCCCCACATCGTCGCGATCCAGCTGAAGATCTTCACGCCCGTGGGCACCGCGATGACCATGGTGGCCATCATGAAGTAGCTCTGCTGCGTCAGGCTCATCCCCACCGTGTACATGTGGTGCGCCCACACGACGAAGCCGAGCACGCCGATGGCGATGAGCGCCCAGACCATGGGCAGGTAGCCGAAGACGGGCTTGCGGGAGAAGGTGGCGATCACGTGGGAGATGATGCCGAAGCCCGGCAGGATCACGATGTAGACTTCCGGGTGCCCGAAAAACCACAGGATATGCTGGTAGAGCACGGGGTCGCCGCCACCCGACGGGTCAAAGAACGTCGTGCCGAAGTTGCGGTCCGTGAGCAGCATCGTGATGGCGCCCGCGAGCACCGGAAGTGCGAGCAAAATCAACCAGCTGGTGATGAAGATCGACCACGCGAAGAGCGGCACCTTGAAGAGCGTCATGCCCGGCGCGCGCATGTTCAGGAAGGTGGTGATCATGTTGATCGCGCCGAGGATCGAGGACGCGCCCGAGAGGTGCACCGCGAAGATGGCGAGGTCCATGGACATGCCACCTTCGTTGACCGACAGCGGCGGGTAGAGCACCCAACCCACGCCGGAGCCCGCCTGGTCATTGCCGCCCGGCGCAAAGACCGACGCCACCGCCAGCGAGGTGCCCGCCACGTACATCCAGAAGCTCAGATTGTTGAGCCGCGGGAAGGCCATGTCCGGCGCGCCGATCTGCAAGGGCATGAAGTAATTGCCGAAACCGCCGAAGAGCGCGGGAATGACGACAAAGAACATCATGAGCACGCCGTGGGCCGTGATGATCACGTTCCACAGGTGCCCGTTGGGCGTGCAGTTTTCGATGGTGGCCGCGGAGAAGAACCGCGCCCCTTCCATGCACATGTACTGGACGCCGGGCTCCATGAGCTCGAGACGCATGTAGACGGTGAACGCGACGGAGATGAAGCCCGTCAGGCCGCCCACCAGCAGGTAGAGAATGCCGATGTCTTTGTGATTGGTGGACATGAACCAGCGGGTGAAGAATCCCCGCGTGTCTTCGTGCTCGTGCCCGTGGACGGCTGCGTCTGCCATTCGTGTTCCCTCGGTTCTTGTGGACGGAGCGCCTTAGACCGGCGCCCGCCATCGTCAAGGCACCTCTAGCGGTTGTATGCGGCGGCACGCAACGCGGCGTTCCGCCTCAAGGGTGACAGATGCGCGCAGGCGGGCGCGCGCAACCCGGTCGGACGACAGGACGTCACAATGCGTACACAAGCCGTACACAGCCCGTATGTACGCGCGTGGCCCGCGCGCCTGTTGCGTGATCGTCCGTCGCGGCGTGCGATGGGGTAACGACCCGTTGGGAAAGTCCACGCCAGTCACCCCGCTCCTGAAGCCCCGAGGCAGGCCGCCGTCGCAGCGGCTACGCTCCGCGCCATGGACCTCTTCGGGGATGCTCCCAGAGACCACCAGGCCGGCGCGCGCGGTCGGCTCCGGACGATCCGCCGGGACGACGATCACGTCGATGCCCATGACCCCGCGCTCCATTTCGCGCCGGACGCCTTCGCGCGTGAGCGTGCGGTGCTCTCCCACGCCCGCGGGGCCGTTCTCGCTGTCCGGTGCGGCGCGGGCCGCACGGTGCTGTCGCTCGCCGCGCGCGGGCTCGCCGTGACCGGGATCGACATCTCCCCGGGTGCCGTCGCCGTGGCGCGGGCACGGGGAGGCGGGGACATCCGGTTGGGGGACGTGTTGGATGCGGGCGCGGACGCGGGCGGCCTGTCCGAGGCGGCCTTCGACACGATCACGCTCCTCGGCAACAATCTGGGGATCGGCGGGACGCGGGAGGGATGCGCGCGTCTCCCCGGGCGGCTCGCGGAGCTGGCGCGGCCCGGCGGGCAGCTCTTCATCACGGGCCTCGACATCGCCGACACCACGGAGGCCGCCCATCTCGCCCACCTTGCAAGGAACCGGGAGAGCGGGCGGCCCATGGGGGAGATTGCCATGCGCTTCGAATACGGGGGAACGGACGACGCCTGGGTGCCCGGGTATCATCACGCCGCGGGAGCTCAGGCACCGTTCCGGGGCGGCGGGTTGGCACCTCGAGACGCTCGCGCCCGAAGCCCGCCCCTTTCTTCAGCGCGCGCCTGTGGCGCGGGCCCTAGGGGGCCTTGCCGCCGAAGCGGAGTTTGTAGCGTCGCCGCGGGGTGAGGAATTGCGGGAAGGTCACGCCGACATAGAGCGCGGCGAGGCTCGGCACGATATCCACCCCGACATAGGCCGCCAGGAAGCCGAGGAGATCCGAGGTCGGGACATCATCGAGCACCAGCGCGGCCACCTGCGGGGCGTCCTTGGCCACCGCCAGAAGCCCCGCGAGGATCGTCAGCGGAACGAGCGTCGCGATGAGGTAGGACAGGGTGATGTGCACCACTTTCTCCGCCATCTCCATGGTCCAGCCGCGCAAGAAGAGGAAGCGCATGCCCCCCGCCATACCGCCCATGAAGAGCGCGATGAGGTGATCGGCGTGGAAGTCGATGCCAGCATGGGTGACGTCGATGCTCGGGAAAATCACCCCGAAACCCAGGACGACGGCGACGGTCACGAAAAGAGGTCCAGACATGTGCGCTCCTCTGCTTCGGGGCAAACGGGCTCAGCAGTAAACGGGCCAAGGCACCGTCCAAGGACGATCTACACAGAAAATCGTTAACACCGGACTAGGGCGAAACCCGCGCGCCCACGGGGTAAACAAATGGAAAAACTGAGGCGGGGGCGGGGCTTGGCCCGTCCGGGCGGCGGTCGGAGCGCGGTTAGGCGCAGCGATTCGGTGTGCTTGCCGTGGATGGTCGGAGGACAGGCTGCGCCTCCCCCGGGCGCGCTGGGTCTTGGCGTCCGCGGCACCGAGTGGGCTAGCCCGGCTGGGCTCAGCCGTAGCGCCGTGCCGGCGAGACGAGCTGCGGCAGCGACATGGCCACGTAGAGCGTGATCAGGTTGAGCACGATATCCACGCCCAAATAGGTCGCCACGAACTCGACCCAGTCCCCCGCGGAAGCCTCCACGGCCAGAAGCTCCGCCACCGACGGCACGTCGCGCGCGATGTAGAGAAAGACCCCGAAGATCGCCAGGGGCAGGAGGGTCACCCAAAGGTAGGCGAGGATCACTCTGAGGAGTTTTTCCAGCACCGTCATGGGCCGCTCGCGAAGATAGACGAAGCGCGCCCCGCCGCAGAGACCACCCAAGAAGAGCACGAAGAGGTAGGAGGCCTGCACCGCGACGCCCGAGACCGCGATCTCCACGGCCGGAAAGAACATGTCGAGGATAAGGACGACCAAAACGGTCACGGTGACGGGTCCGAACATGGTCTCTCCACTCTCTGGCATGGCGGGTGGCGGCACGGGTCGGCGCGCCTTCGGCAATTGCCCATTAGGGGAAAAGCATGGCCGCATTGCCGCGCTGGCGGGGCGAGACTGTGGCGCGCCGCGCCGCGGGTGCCGCGGGTGCCGTGGGCGGCGTCCCTAGAGCGGTCTCCAGCGGAACGCGTCGCCTTTGGCCTCCACGTGACCGAGGGAGGGCAGGGTGAAGTGGCTGCCGAGGACGAGGCGGCGGGCCTCCGCGGTCTCGGCAAGGAGGGTTTTTCGGGTCTCCTCCGCCCGCACCGGATCCGCGTCGAACTTGAAATGCCAGTGCGGGTGGCGGCATTGCGCGGTCGTGTGGATCGCGTCGCCGGTGATGAGCGCCTCGCGTCCGCCGCTCCGGATCAGGATCGCGACATGGCCTGCGCTGTGCCCCGGTGTCGGCAGGAGGGTGATCTCGCCGCCCAGCATGTGGGGGCCCGAGACAAGCTCGGCCTGGCCCGCGGCGATAACGGGGAGCACGCTCTCGGTGTACAGGCTGCTGCGGGTCTCGCGGTGATGGGCCTCGTCGGCCTCGGGCATCAGGTAGCGGGCCCGCGGAAAGGTGGGGACCCAGCGCCCGTCCACGAGCTGCGTGTTCCAGCCCACGTGATCGGCATGGAGATGGGTGCAAAGCACGTAATCGACGTCCCCCGGCGCGAGCCCCGCCGCCGTGAGCGAGGCGAGGAAGCGGTCATCCTCGCGCATGTGCCAATCGGGGATGCGCGGCAGGTCCTTCATGCAGCCCACGCAGGTATCGACGAGGACATTGGCCGTGGGCGTCTTCAGCAGGAAGCCCTGGATGGGAAAGATGATCTTCCCACTGTCAGGACAGATGGAGCCGGGCGCGTCCTCCTCGATGAGGCGGGCGATGTCGGGCGGGGCGTTCGGAAAAAGCTCCTCCGGCGCCATGAAGGGGCCGAGGATATCGAGGATCCGCCAGATCTCTACCTCACCGATCCTGCAGAGCATGGCGTGCCTCTCCTTTAGCTGCGGCGTCCTTGGCCAAGGGGCCTCGGGATGCGGTGGGCCTCACACCGGAACACACCCCCGGCCCCCCGCACTCTGCCACAGCCTAGAGGAGGCTGTCGGGCATTTTCTGCTCCGCGGCTGTGTTTGCCCGGCGGAAGAGGAATGTGACCGCCGTGGACACCATCACGATGAAGAGGGAGTAGAGCGCGGGCACGGCCATGATCGCCTGCTGCTCCTCGGGCGGGAAGGTGAAGACGACGATGGCGATGGCGAGCGGACCGTTCTGGATGCCCGTCTCCAGCGCCACCGTGCGCGCGTTCCTCGGATGGAGCCTGAGCGCCAAGGCAAACACGTAGCCCAGGGTTATCCCCACCACGCCGAGCCCGATGGCGGCCGTGTAGGTCGCCGCGCTTGTCCCCAGCAGGAACTGCCAGTTCTGCGGGATCCACGTCGCCGCGATGAAGATGATGAAGAAAGCGCCGAGCATGGAGCCCGCGAATTCCATCACCGCGCCCACATTGGCGTTGAGCTTTCGGATGGTCATGCCGAGCAACACGGGCACGAGCAGCACCGCGAGGACGGCGATGATATCCTCCCGCGGGATCTCGATATCGAGGGCGGCGGCATAGACGACGAGGATGATCGGGATGAGGAAGATGCCCGTGGCCGTGGAGGTCACCGTCATCAGGAGCGAGAGCGCCAGGTTCCCCTTGGAGAAGTACGTGAAGACGTTCGACGTCGTCCCCCCCGGCATGCACGCCATGAGCAGGATGCCCAGTGCGATGGCCTCCGGCACCACGAGGAAGCTCACGAAGAGAAAGCCCAGAAGCGGCATGATCCCGTATTGCGAGGCCACCCCGATGAGGAGGCCCTGGGGCCGCTTCAGCGCCAGCAGGAAGTCGCGGGGCGTGAGCGAGGCGCCGAGGCCCAGCATGATGACCCCCACCATGATCCCCAGCAGGGTCTGTGTTGTTTCATCGACCATCTGGGCTCACTCCGCGGCGATATTGGCGGCGCGGGCGAGTTCCTCGGCGCGCAGGTCTTTTCTCAGGATCTTGCCGACGTTGGATTTCGGCAGCTCGTCGCGGAATTCCACGATGCGGGGCACCTTGTAGGAGGTGAGGTGCTCCTTGCAGTAGGCGCGCACGGCGTCCTGCGTGAGCCCCTTGTCGGAGACGACGAGGAAGGCCTTCACCGCCTCGCCCGTGGCGCCGTCCGGCACGCCGATGACGGCGGCCTCGAGGATGCCGGGATGGGCGGCGAGCGTGTCCTCCACCTCGTTCGGGTAGACGTTGAAGCCCGAGACGACGACCATGTCCTTCTTGCGGTCGACGATGCGGAAGTATCCGTCCTCGTCCATGGTGCCGATATCGCCGGTGAGGAAGTAGTCGCCCACCATCACCTTCGCGGTCTCCTCGGGCTTTCTCCAGTAGCCCTTCATGATCTGGGGGCCCTTGGCGGCGATCTCACCGCGTTCGCCCCGTGCTGCGGGCTTGCCGTCTTCATCCATGAGCACGACGTCGGTGGAGGGGACGGGCACGCCGATCGTGCCCTCGCGCGCCTTGCCGAAGGGCTCGAAGGTCAGGACCGGCGAGGTCTCGGTGAGGCCGTAGCCCTGCACGACCTCGGTGCCCGTGACCTCCTTCCAGCGCTGGGCGACCGACGATTGCAGCGCCATGCCGCCCGCGCCCGCGAATTTCAGGTGCTTCGGCGGCGTGTCCTGGAACCAGACCTCGTTGGTGAGCCCGTTGAAGAGCGTGTTCACCCCGCTCATCCAGGTGATCTTGTAGTTCTCGAAGGCCCTCTTGAGGTTCGAAAGCGGCCGCGGATTGGGAATGAGGATGTTGCGCGCGCCCAGCCAGTAGAACGCCAGCATGTTCACCGTGAAGGCGAAGATGTGATAGAGCGGCAGCGCGGTGAGGATCACCTCTTTGCCCTTCTCCATGTCGCCCGCCAGAAGCTCCATGGATTGCTCCATGTTGAAGATGAGATTGCCGTGGGTGAGCATGGCGCCCTTGGCGACACCGGTGGTGCCGCCCGTGTATTGCAGCACGGCCAGATCGGCCAAGCCGACCGACTGGTGATAGGCGTCAGCCTCCACGCGGCCTTCCTTGATCTTGGCGCGGCCTGCCGCGAGGGCGGCGGGCAGGCGGATATGAGCCACCGAAATCTCCGGGATCGAGCGGTCCCAGTAGCGCTGCACGAGCCCCACGATGCCCCGCGGCGCGGCGGGAAAGAACTCGGCCACGCGCGTGACGATGATGTTGGGGATCGGATGGCCCTTGGTGGCGCCGGGGATCTTGTCGGCGAAGAGGTCCATGATGACGAGCGCGTGGGGCTCTGCATCCTCGAACTGCTTGGCCATCTCCTCGGTGGTGTAGAGCGGATTGACGTTCACCAGCACGCAGCCGGCCTTGAAGATGCCGAAGGCCGCGACGGGGAAGCTCAGGCAATTGGGCATCTGCACGGCGACGCGGTCCCCGGCCGAGAGCCCCGCCACCTCCCGCAGGTAGACCGCGAAGGCGTCCGACATGGCGTCGATCTGGCGAAAGCTCAGCGAGCCGTTCATGCCGTTGGGCAAACAGGCGGTGAAGGCCTTGGCCTTGCCGTAGGTGGCGGAGGCCGAGCTGATCAGGTCCGCCAGGTTGCGGTAGGAGGCCACGTCGATATCGGCGCGCACACCCGGCCCATAATACGACGTCCAAGGCTTGTCCGTGGTGGCCATGTTTCTCCCCGTTCTCGCTTTTTATGGCTCGCGTTTTATCGCACCGCCCGCGCCCGGGGAATGTGGCACGGAATTTACGCTGCGGCAGAGGCAGGAAGGGCACGCTCGAAGGTTTTCATCAGCGCGGCGTCGAGGTCGGCCATGGTCACCGGGAGCCCGAGATCGACGAGGCTCGTGACCCCGTGCTCGGCAATGCCGCAGGGCACGATGCCGTCGAAATGGGTGAGGTCGGGCTCCACGTTGATGGAGAGGCCGTGCGCGCTCACCCAGCGGCGCATCTTGATCCCGATGGCGGCGATCTTGTCCTCGGCCGGGCGTCCATCGGGGAGGGGGGGCTTGTCGGGCCGTTCGATCCAGACCCCCACGCGGCCGGGCCGGATATGGCCTGCGAGGTTGAATTCCGCGAGCGTGTCCACGACCCAGGCCTCGAGCCCTTCCACGAAACGGCGCACGTCGCGGCCCCGGGCCGCCACGTCGAGCATCAGGTAGACGACGCGCTGGCCGGGGCCATGGTACGTGTATTGCCCGCCGCGGTGCACGGCGTGGACGGGGAAGCGATCGGGTTCCCGCAGGTCCTTCGGATCCGCCGAAGTGCCGGCGGTGTAGAGCGGCGGATGCTCCAGAAACCAGATGAGTTCATCGGCCGTGCCCGCGCGCACCGCCGCCTGCCGCTCCTCCATGAGAGCGAGCGCCTCCGCGTAGGCCACGGGGGTCTCGGACACGCGCCATTCCACCATGAGCCCGGTTCTACCAGCGGGCCCGGGCAAGCGGAAGAGCGCGCCGACATCCCACAAAAGCCGTCTCCCCGCCCTCGAAACGATTGATCGAATCGAGACCGCGCCCCTATCCTCGACATATATTTCAAATCCAACGGAGATTTTCCTTATGCTTAGCAAGCTCGGCGCGGTCGCGGGCGTCCTCGCCCTCGCGGGCCTTCCCGCCCTCACCCCCACACAGACAAAGGCCGGTGACGAGGTGCTCGGCGCCATCGTCGGCGGCATCATCGGCGGCGCCATCGCCAACAGCGCGAAAACCCAGCCGCGCAAGACCACGCGCACCTCCACGCGCACGGTCTATAACAGCGCGCAGCGCGCCGAGAACCGCAACATGCAGACGGCGCTCAACTATTTCGGCTTCCCGGCGGGCGTCGCCGACGGCGCCGTGGGCCCGCGCACCCGCTCGGCCGTGGCCGCCTACCAGACCTATATGGGCTTCCCGGCCACGGGCCAGATCACGCAGTTCGAGCGCAACATCCTGAGCGGCGCGCTGGCGGCGGGCCAGTCGGGCATGCCCGACACGGTGCAGCTCGTGGCGCGCTCGCCCGAGGGTGCCCGCGCGCTCCTCAAGCGGCAGCGCGACCTGATGACCGGCACCACGACGACGATGGCCCGCGCCTATCCCGGCGTCCCGCTCGAGGTCTCCCGCGCGGTCGATGAGATCGCGGCCTCCTCGGACCCCTCCGCCGAGCAGCTCCTGGCGCGGTCGGGCTTCCTGCAGCTCGCCGATCTGAACGGCGACGGCAACAACGACTACATCCTCGACACGAAATTCGCGGGCTCCTCGTTCTGGTGCTCCTCGGTGCAGTGCAAGTCGATCGTCTTCGTCTCCACGCCCGACGGGTTCGCGCGCAACGACCTTCTCGCGTTCAACCCCACGCCGGCCTCGTTCCAGTGCTTCGGGGCCTCCTGCCAGGTGACCAATCCCGGCGGCGCCACGCAGCTCGCCGCGACGCCCGCCCCCGCCGCACCGGCTCCGGTCGCGCCCGAGCAGGGCGGCACCACGCTCGTCGCCGGCGCCGCCGCGGCCAAGGCGCCTGCGATCCCGAGCTTTGGCGCGGCACCGGCCATGGACGCCGATCCGAGCCTGGCCAGCCACTGCTCCAAGGTGGGGCTCCTGAGCTCTGCCCGCGGCGGACTGGTGGAAGTGGGAGGAGGCGCCTCGAGCCTCGCCCTCTCCGAGCAGTTCTGCCTCGCGCGGGGCTTTGCCATCGACACCGGCGAAAAGGCGATCTCGGGCCTCGCGGGCGTGACGCCCCAGCAGGTGGAGGCGCAATGCGCCGCTTTCGAGCCGCTGCTCGCGCCGCTCGTGGCCTCGCTGGGCACGCAGGACCGCCTGACGGTGCTGGGCGAGGTGTCGAACTTCGTCGTGGGCTCGGGCATGTCGCCTGACCAGATCAAGGTTACCGCGGAGGCCTGCATGAGCGTGGGCTACCGCCGCGACACGATGGACCTCGCCGCCGGTGGCGCGCTCCTCCTCGTGGCCGTGGGGCAGAGCGCCTATTCCGAGCTTCTGGGCCATCACCTCAACGAGGGCTACGGCGTGGAAACCGACCAAGGCCGCGCGGCAGAGTGGTACCGCGACGCCATCGACGCCCTCAAGGGCGGGGCGCAGCCCGTCTTCGCCCCCGAAGTGGGCGGGCGCGAGGCGCTTCTGGAATGGGCCGCCTTCGGGGGCGCCGCGAGCCCGGTCAGCCCGCAGCCCGCCGCGGCGGCGGTGCCCACCTTCGGCGCCTCCGACTAAGCCTTCGGAGACCCGTGAAAACGCGCCGGTGCGGGGCCCCCGCGCCGGCGTTTTCTTTTTTGCGGGCTTTGGCGGGGGCCGCTGAAAATTCCACTTGTCGCCACCGGGGGCCTTCGCTAAATGCCGCGCTACCAGTGAACGTGCGGTTGTGGCGGAACTGGTAGACGCGCAGCGTTGAGGTCGCTGTGGGGTAACTCCCGTGGAGGTTCGAGTCCTCTCAACCGCACCATTACCCTTCGGCCCGTGGCGCGGAGCGCCGGGGAAGGCTCCCCGGGGAAAAAGCCCAGGAAAAACCGACAGGACAGAGCATCCGCTCCCCCCTTCGTAGCCCCGTCCCTGCAGAGTGCTAGGTGCTGCGTCCCGTCGCGAAGGCCCTAAGGGCGTCGCGGCTGCCCGTCTCCCAAATGACCGAGAGCCATCGGCAAAAGGCCGCGGAGAACCGGGGGTCCTCTCCCAGGTGGCCGTAGAGGCCCCGCTGCGAGATCCAGTGCCGCGGCGCCGTGCGCGCGCGCTCCGCGGCCGCTTGAAGATCGGACCAGTGGGGGTCGTTCGGCGCGATGGTGCTGCCGTCCTCGCGGGTGCCAGCGCACATCCGCGCCCAGAGCGCCTCCCCCAGGGCGAGCCCGTCGATGGCCCCGCCCGCCGCGAGGGCGTCGCGCAGGATCGGCAACAGGAACCCCGGATGCCGCGCGGAGCCGTCGAAGGCCACCCGCCGCGTGGTGTCGTGAATCTTGTCGTTAGAGAACCGCCGCGTGATGAGACCCAGGTAATCGAGCGGGCCCATCTCCGGCACCGGCGCCACATGGGGCGCCACCTCCTCGGCCTGGGTCTTTTGAAAGAACGCGGCGATGTCGGCATCGGCCATGCAGGCGGCGATGGTGGGCACGCCGAGCAGCTCGCCCGGATTGGCGAGCATCTGGTGTCCGGCATTGAGCATCCGGATCTTCATCGTCTCGTAGCTGTGGACGTCGTCGGTGAGGGTGGCGCCGGCCTCCTCCCAGGGCGGGCGGCCCGCGCAGAAGCGGTCCTCGATGACCCATTGCCGGAAATTCTCGTGCGTGACCGGCGCGCTGTCGCCGATGCCGAGCCGTTCCACATGGGCGCGCTCGCCGGGGCCCGTGGCCGGGACGATGCAGTCGACCATGGCATTGGGGAAGGTGGCGGTCTCCGCGATCCAGCGGGCGAGATCGGGGTCCGACAGCGCCGCGAGCCCCACCACCGTCTGCCGCAGCACATCGCCGTTTTCCTGGAGGTTGTCGCAGCACTGGCCGGTGAAGGGGCCGATGCCCGCCGCCCGGCGCCGCCGCAGCGCCGCCACCATGGCCCCGAAGGCCGTGCGCGGCGTGTCGGGATTGTCCCTGTCATGCCGGATGTCGGGATGGTCTTCGTCGAAGCTGCCTTCCGCGGTGCGGTAGTAGCCGCCCTCGGTGACGGTGAGGGCGACGATGCGGATCTCCGCCCTGCTCATGGCGTCGATGAGGGCGGCGTTGCCCTCCTCGATGGACAGGAAATCCACCATGGCGCCGGTGATCTCCGTGGTGGTGCCGGCGGGGTCGAGCTCCACCAGCGTCGTCAGGCAGTCCTGCGCCCGGAGCCTTTCGCGCATGGCCGCGTCGGCGGGCCGGACGCCCGCGCCGAGGATCGCCCAGTCATGGGCCTTGCCCGCCTGCATGAGCCGGTGGAGATACCAGGCCTGGTGCGCGCGGTGAAAATTGCCGAGGCCGATATGGATGATGCCGGGGGTGAGCCCGGAGCGGTCGTAGGACGGCGTCAGGACGCCCGCGGGCATCTGCGCGAGCGTGGCATCGCTGAGCTTCACCGGGCGCGCCACCATCAGCTCATCCAGTTCCCGCCGTCCACGCCGAAGGTCTGCGCGACGATGTAATCGGCCTCCGCAGTGGCGAGGAAGACGGCCATGCCGGTGAGGTCGTCGGCGGTGCCCATGCGGCCGAAAGGGACGGCGGCGCCCACCTCGCGCTTCTTCTGGCCGGGGGCCTTGCCCTCGTATTTCGCAAAGAACGCGTCGACGTCGTCCCAATGCTCTCCGTCCACGACGCCGGGCGCGATGGCGTTGACGTTGATGCCGTGGCGGATGAGGTCGAGCCCCGCCGACTGGGTGAGGCTGATAAGGGCGGCCTTGGAGGCGCAGTAGACCGCCACGAGGGGCTCGCCCCGCCGCCCGGCCTGGCTGGCCATGTTGATGATCTTGCCCCGCACGCCGTGGGCGATCATGTGCCGCGCCACCGCCTGCAGCGTGAAGAGCGCGCCGCCCACGTTGATGGCGAAGACGCGCTCGTAATCGGCGCGCGTGATCTCCGCGATGGGGGCGGCCGTGAAAAGGGCTGCGTTGTTGACGAGGATGTCGAGGGGGCCGAAACGCTCCGCCGCGGCGGCGATGGCGCCCTCGATGCTCGCCTCGTCGGTGACGTCCATCCGCACGGCGAGGGCGGCCTCGCCGATCTCTGCGGCCGTCCTCGTCGCGCGCGCGATGTCGATGTCGCCGATGACGACCCGCGCGCCCTCGGCCACGTAGGCCTCAGCAAAGCTCCGCCCGATCCCGCGTGCAGCGCCGGTGATGAGCGCGGTTTTGCCGTCGAGCCGCATCTCAGGCGATCCGCAGGCCGTCCGCGTCGAAGCGGTGGATCTCGTCCCGCCGCGGGGAGAGGTGGATCTCGTCGCCGTGGCGCAGGCTCACATCGCCGATGGCGCGCACCGTCAGCGTCTCGGCCAGCCCGGTATTGTGGATGTGAAAGAACGTGTCGGAGCCCAGATGCTCTGCCACGCCCACGGTGCCCGACCACTCCCCGCCGCTCTCGACGACGTCGATATGCTCGGGGCGGATGCCGATGGTGGTGGCGTCGTGCTTGGCCGCCTCGGCACCGGTGACGAAGTTCATCTTTGGCGAGCCGATGAAGCCCGCCACGAAGAGGTTGCGCGGGCTGCGGTAGAGCTCGAGCGGCGATCCCACCTGCTCGATCACGCCGGCCTGGAGCACGACGATCTTGTCGGCCATGGTCATCGCCTCCACCTGGTCGTGGGTGACGTAGATCATCGTGGTCCGGAGCCGCTCGTGGAGCTCGCTGATCTCGAGCCGCATGCCCACGCGGAGGGCCGCGTCGAGGTTCGAGAGCGGCTCGTCGAAAAGAAAGGCCGCGGGCTCCCGCACGATGGCGCGCCCGATGGCCACACGCTGGCGCTGGCCGCCCGAGAGCTGCCCCGGTCGGCGGTCGAGGTAGTCGCTGAGGTTGAGGACCGAGGCCGCGCCCTCCACACGCTTGTCGATCTCCGCCTGCGAGAGCTTGGCCATGCGCAGCGGGAAGGCGATGTTCTTGCGCACGCTCATATGCGGGTAGAGGGCGTAGGACTGGAACACCATGGCGAGCCCGCGGCGGGCCGGGACGACGGATGTGGCATCCTTTCCGTCGATTTCGATGGCGCCGGTGGAGATGTCCTCGAGCCCCGCGATGAGCCTGAGCAGCGTGGACTTGCCGCAGCCCGAGGGGCCAACGAACACGGTGAACTCCCCGTCTTCGATGGTCAGATCGAGGGGCGGGATGACTTCCACATCCCCGAAGCTCTTGGTGACCTGCTTGAGTTGAATCTGTCCCATGGGAGGCTCCTTTTAGGCGTCGGCACGGCGCGGGGCAGGCATCATTTCACGGCGCCGAAGGTGAGGCCGCGCACGAGCTGTTTCTGGCTGAACCAGCCGAGGATGAGGATCGGCGCGATGGCCATGGTGGAGGCCGCGCTCAGCTTGGCGAAGAAGAGGCCCTCGGGGCTCGAATAGCTCGCGATGAAGGCGGTGAGCGGCGCGGAATTCGCCGCCGTGAGGTTCAGTGTCCAGAACGCCTCGTTCCAGGCGAGGATGAAATTCAGAAGCACCGTGGAGGCGATGCCCGGCACCGCCATGGGCGTGAGCACGTAGAGGATTTCCTCCCTGAGCCGGGCGCCATCCATGCGCGCGGCCTCGAGGATCTCACCGGGGATTTCCTTGAAGTAGGTGTAGAGCATCCAGACGATGATCGGCAGGTTGATGAGCATCAGCACGAGGATGAGCCCGCCGCGCGTGTCCAGTAGGTTGAATTCCACGAAAAGGAGCGAGATCGGGTAGAGCACGCCCACAGCCGGCAGCATCTTCGTCGACAGCATCCAGAGCAGGATATCCTTGGTGCGCCGCGAGGGCACGAAGGCCATGGACCACGCGGCTGGCACCGCGACGAGGATGCCGAGAAGCGTGGAGCCCCCGGCGATAAAGACGGAGTTCCAGAGGAAGCGCATGTAGTCCGAGCGCTCCTGCACGACCGCGTAATTCTCCAGCGTCCAGTCGAAGGCGAAGAAGAGCGGCGGGTCGTTGATCGCCTGCGCCTCGGTTTTGAAGCTCGTCAGGATCGTCCAGTAGATCGGGAAGAAGATGATGAGCGCGATCGTCCAGGCGGCGGCCGTGGTGAGGATCTTGCGGCGCGGTGTGATGGCGCGGGCCATGTCAGCGTCCTCCGTTCCGGTGGGGGCGGCGGGCCGCCCGAGGGGCAGCAGGCGGGGCAGGGGGCAGGCACGTGTCAGGCATCGAGATTTTTCCCCACGATCCGCATCAGGAAGATCGCCACGATATTGGCGAGGATGATCGCATAGACGCCGCCCGCCGAGCCCAGCCCGATATTCTGGCTGTCGATGACCCGCTGGAAGATGAGGTAGGTCAGCGTCCGCGTGCCGAAGGCGCCGCCCGTCGTCACGAAGATCTCGGCGAAGATCGACAGAAGAAAGATCGTCTGGATCAGCACCACGATCGTGATGGCCCGGCTCAGATGGGGCAGCACGATGTGCCAGAACCGCTTGAGCGGGGGCGCGCCGTCCATCTCCGCGGCCTCGAGCTGCTCGCTGTCGAGCGACTGGATCGCCGTGAGCAGGATGAGCGTCGCGAAGGGCAGCCACTGCCAGGAGACGATGAGCACGATGGAGCCCAGCGGCACGTCCGAGAGCCAGGACACCGGGTCGGCGCCGAAAAAGCGCCAGAGATGGGCGAAGATGCCGTTCACCGGGTCCATCAGCATGTTCTTCCAGACCAGCGCGGACACGGTGGGCATCACGAAAAAGGGCGCGATGACGAGGATGCGCACCACCCCCTGGCCCCACATGGGTTGGTCGAGGAGCATCGCGAGAAGGACGCCCAAGACCACCGTGATCAGGAGCACGCCCCCCACCATCAGGAGCGTCGTCTGCACGCTGGGCCAAAACGAGCTCGACGACAGGAAGCGCCCGTAATTCTCTAAGCCGACCCAGTCCAGCCCCCGCTCAAGGTTGTCGCCGCGCAGCGGCAGGTAGCGCTTGAAGGAGAAGAAGAGCGTCATCGTCAGCGGCACGAGCATCCAGCCGAGGAGCAGGATGACGGCCGGTGCCATCATGGCGCGTGCTGCGGATCGGGAGGCCTTGGTTGCCATCGTTCTGCTTTCTGGTGTCATGCGGTGTTCGCGGCCCCGGGGGAAGCCCGTGAGCTCGGGGGGCGGAAGCTCTTACATCCGGCGCTGGTCGCAAGGGACGTCCGGGGCATTCAGGGCGGTTCCGGGGACGGCGCGCCGCCCCCGGACCGTGAGAGGATCGCGGCTAGCGGTAGCCGGCCGCTTCCATGGCGTCGTTGGTGATGGCCTGGGCCTTCTCCAGCGCCTCTTCAACGCTCTGCTGGCCGGCATAGGCGGCGGAGAATTCCTGGCTCACTTCGGTCCAGAAGCCCGCCCATTCCGGGATCGCCGCGAACTGGATGCCGACGTAAGGAACAGGGTCCACGGTGGGGTTGTTCGGGTCAGCCGACAGGATCGAGTCGAGCGTTTTCTGTGCGAAGGCCACCTCCTGGTATTCCGGGGTGGCGTAGAGCGATTGCCGCGCGCCCGGAGGCACGTTGGCCCAGCCTTCGTTCTCGGCGACGAGCTCGATGTAGTCCTTCGAGGTCGCCCATTCGATGAACTCCTTGGCCTCGGCTTCCTGCTGGGTGCCGGCGGGGATCGCCAGCGCCCAGGCCCAAAGCCAGTTCGACCGCTTGCCCAGGCCGTTATCGGGGGCCAGTGCGAAGCCCACGCTGTCGGCCACCGTGCTGTCGTCGCCGGTCACGAAGGACGCGGCCACGGTGGCATCGATCCACATGCCGCACTTGCCCTGGTTGAAGAGTGACAGGTTCTCGTTGAAGCCGTTGGTGGCGTAGCCCGTCGGGCCGCTCTCGTTCATCATCTCCACGAAGAAGGTGAGCGTCTGGTTCCACTCCTCGCTGTCGAGCTGGGCGTTCCAGTTCTCGTCGAAGACACGCGCGCCGAAGGAGTTGGCCATGGCGTTGATGAAGGCACCGCCTTCGCCCCAGCCCGCCTTGCCGCGCAGGCAGATGCCGTTGATGTCGTTGTCGCGGTCGGTCATGGCCGCCGCGGCCTCGCGGATGAACTCCCAGGAGGGGGCGTCGGGCATGTCGAGCCCGGCCTCTTCCATGAGGTCGGTGCGGAACATGACCATGGAGCTTTCCCCGTAGAAGGGGGCGGCGTAGAGCGTGCCGTCATGGCTCAGACCGCCGCGCATGGCGGGCAGGATGTCGTCCACGTCATACTCCGCGGAGAGGCCGTCGAGCGGCACGAGCCAGTCGTTCGAGCCCCAGATCGGTGCCTCGTACATGCCGATGGTCATGATGTCGAAGGCGCCGCCGCGGGTGGTGATGTCCGTGGTGACGCGCTGGCGGAGCACGTTCTCCTCCAGCGTCACCCATTCCACGGCGATGCCGGTGTCGGCGGTGAACTGGTCCGTGTAGCCCTGCATGCGGATCATGTCGCCGTTGTTGACGGTGGCGACGGTGATCGTGGCGCTGTGGCCGTCGGCCATGGCCGCGGTGCCCGCAGTGACCGCCGTGAGCGCGAGCGCGCTGGCCGCACAAAGTGCAGTAGTTCTAGGCATCCGATGTCCTCCCTTTTGGATGTCCGCAGGACTGTGCAGGGAGGCTGTCGCCACGTCAATCAAAAATTTACGCGCGTAAAGGATTTAGGTCTCACGCGCTGTCGCGCATCAGGAGCTTTCCCTCTATTCGCGTGCTTTTCCAAGGCTCTACACTGCCCTCGATCGCCCGGAAGAGCGCGGAGACCGCAGTGGCGGACACCGTGTCGTAATCGTGGGAAATCGTCGTGAGCGGCGGGCAGGTGAAGCGCGAATGGGGGTGCCCGTCCTGGCCGGCCACGCGAATCGCATCGTCCGGCCCGCGCCCCACACGCAGCCCGCGCTCGTAGCAGGCCGTCAGAAGCCCGATGGCGAGGCGATCGTTGCTGCAGAGCACCGTGTTGGTCGCAAAGCGCCCGCGCGCGAGCGCGTCATGGCCGCCGAGGCGCCCGATCTCCTCGATCCCCCAGCCCTCTCCGTCCACCGACACGACATGGGAGGTATGTCCGAAGCTCTCCATCGCGTTGATGTAGGCCTGCCGCCGGCGGTGGGCGTTGGGATTTGCCGGGGTCTTCATCTCGAAAAAGCAGGGCGGCTCCCCCGTGCGGCACAGGTAATCGGCAATATGGGTGGTGAACTGGACGTTGTCGGAGCCCACGAAAGCAAGGCCCAGCTCGTCCACGCTGCTGTCAAAGATCAGCGTCGGCACGTCCCGGCAAAACGCCTCGAGCGCCGCGCGATCCGAGGTGCGCCCGAGCGGGGCCAAGAGCACGCCGGCGGGCTTCAGCGCGCGCAGGTTGTCGAGCACCTCCGCCTCGTGGGCCGCGCTTCCATGGGCGCTGAAGAGCGTCGGGCGGTAACCCGCGCGGATGCAGCGCTCCTCCAGCGTGCGCGCGATCTCGGCGAAATAGGGGTCCACCAGAAGCGGCACGACGATGCCGATGGTCTTCGTCAGCTTCCGGTTCTGGTTCACCGCATAGATGTTGGGCCGGTAGGTGTGTTCGCGCAGGGCCGCCTCGATGCGCTCGCGCGTCTTCGGGCGCACGCTCGAGGGATCGTTGAAGTATTTCGAGACCGTGGGACGGGAGATCCCGCTGATCGCGGCGAACTCCTCCATGTTGCGGATTTTCGTCTTGGTCATGGCCTGCGCCCCTTGGGGTTGGTCACATTGTAAAATTACCGCGCGCAAAAAATCAATGTTTTCGCACAAGGAAGTTCGCCCGCACTCGGGCCGCATGACCTTGCGGCACCCCTGTCGTCCGATGACCAAGCCCTGGGCGGCATGCGAACCGCGCGGGGCGTTTTGCCCAAATTTCCATCTCTTTGCCCTTCCCCTCGCGGCCTGCCCATGGTGTGCTCCCCCATCGCCCACGCAAGAAAGCGGGACACGAAACCATCAGGGAGACTACCATGACCAAGCTCACCGGCTTCATGGCCATGGCCACGCTGCTGTCGACGACGACACTGGCGACGGCCGAAACGCTGCGCTGGGCGCGGGCGGGCGACGCGCTGACGCTCGATCCCCACGCGCAGAACGAGGGCCCCACCCACACCATCCGCCACCAGATGTACGAGCCGCTCATCATCCGCGACACGTCCGGCGCCTTCGAGCCCGCGCTGGCCACGTCCTGGGCGCCGAGCGAGGCCGATCCCAATGTCTGGGTGTTCGAGCTGCGCCAGGGCGTCACGTTCCACGGCGGCGAGGCGTTCACGGCCGAAGACGTCGTCTTCTCCTACGAGCGCGCCAAGCAGCCCAATTCGGACATGAAGGAGCTGATCGGCTCCATCACGGAGGTCCGGGCGGTGGACGATTTCACCATCGAGATGGTCACCGACGGGCCGAACCCGATCCTGCCCTCGAACCTCACCAACCTCTTCATCATGGACAAGGGTTGGTCGGAGGCGAACAACACCGTGGACGTGCAGGATTTCGAAGGCGGCGAGATCACCTTCGCCACCACGAACGCCAACGGCACCGGGCCCTACGTGCTCCAGTCCCGGGAGCCCGACGTGCGCACCGTCATGGTCCGCAACGACGCCTACTGGGGCATCGACGAGTTCCCCATGGAAGTGACGGAGATCGTCTACACCCCCATCCAGAACGCCGCGACCCGCGTGGCCGCGCTCCTGTCGGGAGAGGTGAACTTCCTTCAGGACATGCCGGTGCAAGACCTCGCGCGGGTCGACGATGCGGACGGCCTCGTCGTCAAGCAGGCACCGCAGAACCGCGTGATCTTCTTCGGGATGAACCAGGGCGCGGCCGATATCGAGGCCGACAACGTCGACGGGGCCAACCCGCTCGCCGATGTGCGCGTGCGCAAGGCCATGTCCATGGCCATCAACCGCGACGCAATCCAGCAGGTCGTCATGCGCGGCCAGTCCGAGCCCGCGGGCATGATCGCGCCGCCCTTCGTCAATGGCTGGACAGCGGACATGGATGCCGAATCCAGCACCAACGTGGCGATGGCCCAAGAGCTCATGGCCGAGGCCGGCTATGGCGATGGCTTCTCCATCCGCCTCGACTGCCCAAACGATCGCTACATCAACGATGAGGCGATCTGCCAGGCTGCCGTGGGCATGCTCGGTCAGATCGGCGTCACCGTGAATCTCGATGCAAAGCCCAAGGCACAGCACTTCCCTCTCATCACTGATGGTCAGACGGACTTCTACATGCTGGGCTGGGGCGTGCCGACCTATGACAGCGAGTACGTGTTCAACTTCCTCGTCCATGGCCGCGAAAGCGACATCGGCACCTGGAACGGCACGGGCTTCGACAATGACGAACTCGACGCCAAGATCAAGTCGCTGGCCTCGAACACGGATCTCGAAGCTCGGAATGCCGACATCGCCGAGATCTGGCGCGTCGTGCAGGACGAAGCGCTCTACATCCCCATTCATCACCAGGTGCTGAACTGGGGCATGGCCGATGGTGTCGGCATCGAAGTCGATCCCGAGGATCAGCCCAAGGTGAAGTATTTCACCATGAGCACCATGAACTAACTCCTGCGGGCCGCCCGTTTGTCGGGCGGCCCTTCCCTTTGGTCCGCAACAACCAAGGAACGTCCCATGCTTCGCTTCTCCACAGCGCTCGCCCTCGTTCTGGCCCTTCCGGCCAGCGCCGAGGAGTTCAACTTCGCCGTCACGACCGATCCGCAGACCATGGATCCCCACGCGGTCAATTCCGCGCCGGTGCTCGGCTTCTTGAATAATGTCTACGAAGGCCTCGTCCGGCGCGGCAAGGACATGTCCATCGAGCCCTCGCTGGCCGTGAGCTGGGAGCCCATCGGAGACGGAGAAGGCTGGCGCTTCAATCTCCGCGAGGGCGTCACTTTCCAGGACGGCGCGGCGTTCGACGCCGATGACGTCATTTTCTCCTACGAGCGCGCGTCCTCCGAACAGGCCGACACGTCGAGCTGGTTTGCGCCCGTGAGCGAGGTGATCAAGGTCGACGACTTCACGGTCGACATCATGACCACCGCGCCGAACCCGATTTTCCCGGACAGCATCGCCAACTGGATGATGATGGATAGCGGCTGGGCCGAGGCCAATGATGCCGTGCGCCCCGACAAGGATCAGGGCAATTTCGCCACGCTCAACGCGAATGGCACGGGGCCCTTCCGGATCGTCTCGCGCCAGCCCGATCTGTCGACTGTGCTCGAGCCCCATGGCGGCTGGTGGGGAGACGTGGAGCATAACCTCACGCGCGTGGAGATGACACCGATCCAGAACCCGGCGACGGCGCTGGCCGCGCTTCTCTCCGGCGACGTGGACTTCATCAATCCGGTCCCGATCCAGGACGTGGCGCGGCTCGCCGGCAATCCCGATGTGCAGGTGATCCAGGGCATCGAGGCCCGCGTTATCATGCTGGGCTTCGACCAGCAGGAGGGCGGCCCGTCCACGAACGACATGTTCCTCGACCCCGCCGCCCGCGAGGCCGTGGCCCGCGCGGTAAACGTGCCCGCGATCCTGCAGACGATCATGCGCGGCAACGCCGAGGTGGCCAGCCAGCTCGTGAGCCCCGCCATGCACGGCTACTCCGATGCCCAGGCCGCGCCCTACGGCTTTGACCAGGATGCGGCGCGCGCCCTCGTGGAAGAGGCGGGCCTCACCGGGCAGACCATCGAGTTCAAGTGCCCGAACGACCGCTACCTGAATGACGAGGCCGTCTGCCAGGCCATCACCGGCATGCTCGCGCAGGCGGGCATGGACGTGACGCTCGACGCGATGCCCGTGTCCAACTACTGGCCCGAGCTGCGCGCCGACAACTTCGACATGTACCTCCTCGGCTGGTCGCCCGGGACGTTCGATGCCGAGCATCCGATCCGCTTCCTCGCGTCCACGCCCAACGAGGAGGCGCGCCTCGGCAGCTGGAACTTCGGCGCCTATTCCAACGCCCGCATCGACGAGCTCTTGCCGATGATCCAGTCCGAGATCGACGAGGAGGCCCGCCAGGCCATGCTCGATGAAGTGGCCGGCATCATGCAGGACGAGGTGGCTTACGTGCCGCTTTATGTGCAGCCGCTTGTCTGGGGCGCCCGCGCGGGGATCGAGCTCACGCAGCGCCCGGACAACTTCTTCATCCTGCGCTGGGTGACGGTGAACTAAGGCTGCTCAACGGAAATACGCGCCCCGGCCTCCGAGCCGGGGCCTCTGCCCCTGCGAGCGCTGAGGTGGAGGTCCCGGGTCATGCCCGGGACGTGAAGCGCGAAAGGTCGGTCCCATGCTCTCCTACATCATCAAACGCGTCGGACAATCGATCCTCGTGCTGCTCATCACGGGGCTCGTGGCGTTTTCGATGTTCCGCTTCGTGGGCGACCCGATCGACAACATGCTCGGCCAGGAGCGCACGATGGAGGATGTCGAGCGCCTGCGCGCGCAGCTCGGCCTCGATCAGCCCTTCGTCGTGCAGTATTACCGCTTTCTCGAGCAGGCGGTGCAGGGCAATTTCGGTGTGTCGTTCCGGCAGGGCCGCCCGGTGGCCGAGATCCTCCTCGAGCGCGCGCCGGCGACACTGGAGCTTGCCGCCGTCTCCGGCCTCTTCGCTATCGTGCTGGGCATCGGTCTAGGCGTCTTCACCGCGATCCGGCGCAACGGCTTCACGGCGAATTTCATCATGTCGGCGTCGCTGATCGGAGTCTCTTTGCCGACGTTTCTGATCGGCATCCTCCTCATCTACCTTTTCTCGGTGGAGCTCGGCTGGCTGCCGTCCTTCGGACGGGGCGAGACGGTGGATATCGGGGGCTGGTCGACGGGCTTTTTGACCGAGAGCGGGCTCCGCGCGCTCATCCTGCCCTCCATTACGCTGGGGCTCTACCAGATGACGCTGATCATGCGCCTCGTGCGCTCGGAGATGCTCGAAGTGCTGCGGCAGGATTACATCCGCTTCGCGAAGGCCCGCGGGCTCAGTGACCGCGTCATCAATTTCCGCCACGCGTTGAAGAACACCATGGTCCCCGTCATCACCGTCATCGGGCTTCAGCTCGGATCGATCATCGCCTTCGCCATCATCACGGAAACGGTCTTTCAGTGGCCCGGCGTGGGCCTCCTCTTCATCAACGCGATCCAGTTCGTCGATATCCCCGTCATGGCGGCTTATCTCATGCTGATCTCGGTGATGTTCGTGGGGATCAACCTCCTGGTGGACATCCTCTACGCCTTCATCGACCCGCGGCTGAGGGTGTCGGCATGACGCGGTTCCTGGAGTCCGATCTCTTCTACGCCTTCCGCACCTCGCCCGTGGCGGTGGTGTCGTTCATCGTGACCGTGCTGCTCGTGCTGTCGGCCGTTCTTGCGCCGCTCATCGCGCCCACGAACCCGTTCGATCCGGCGAGCCTGGACCTCATGAATGGCTTCACCGCGCCCATGGCGTCGAATGCGTTCACCGGCGACAGCTTCCTTATGGGCACCGATGACCAGGGCCGCGACGTCTTCTCCACGATCCTCTACGGGATGCGCATTTCGCTCTTCGTGGGGGTGGCCGCAGTGCTCTTCGCGATGACGCTCGGCATCTTCCTCGGTCTCCTCTCAGGATATATCGGCGGCTGGACCGAGACGATCATCATGCGCACGGCGGACGTGCAGCTCACCTTCCCGTCGATCCTCGTGGCCATGCTGATCTTTGGCATCGCCAAGGGCATCACGCCCGTGGAATACCGGGACCAGATGGCGATCTGGGTGCTCATCCTCGCCATCGGTCTCTCCGACTGGGTCCAGTTCGCGCGCGTGGTGCGGGGTGCCACGCTCGTGGAGAAGTCGAAGGATTACGTGGCCGCAGCGCAGCTCATCGGGCGCGGACCCATGACGATCATGGTCCGCCACATCATGCCCAATGTGCTCTCTCCCGTCCTCGTCATCGCCACGATCTCGCTCGCGCTCGCGATCATCGCGGAGGCGACGCTGAGTTTCCTCGGCGTCGGCGCGCCGCCTACGCAGCCTTCGCTCGGCACGCTCATCCGCATCGGGCAGGGCTTCCTCTTTTCGGGCGAGTGGTGGATCCTCTTCTTCCCCGCCATGACGCTGCTGTTGCTGGCGCTCGCCGTGAACCTGCTCGGCGACTGGCTTCGCGACGCGCTCAACCCGAGGCTCCGATGACCCAAGCACTGCACTCGCAAGCGCGCAGGCGCCATGCCCGACTTCGGGTGGGCATCGCTTTGGACGATGGATGCGCACTTCTTTCCGCCAGTCAGGCAACCGTTCGTGGTGCGACATCGGCGTATGCCCTCCCGGGGGGGAGGTCGGGCATGGCGCCTGCGCGCCAGAGCGCTGATACCTCCGCGCTTTGAAGGAGAGAAACATGACCGAGCCCGTCCTCTCCATCCGCAACGTCACTGTGGATATCCCCACGCGCCACGGCCTCTTTCAGCCGGTCCAGAACGTCTCCTACGACATCCGCCCCGGCGAAATTCGGGGCGTTGTGGGCGAGTCAGGCGCCGGCAAATCCATGACTGGCAACGCCGTCATCGGCCTCCTCGACCCGCCCGCGCGCATCGCCGAGGGCGAGGTCTGGCTGAACGGGCGGCGGATCGACGGGCTCGACGCCGAGGAAAAGCGCGCGATCCGCGGCAAAGAGATCGCGATGATCTTCCAGGACCCGCTCACGTCCCTTAATCCGCTCTTCACGGTGGGTCAGCAGCTCGTGGAGACGATCCAGCTCCATCTCGGGCTCTCGGCGTCTGACGCGAAGACGCGCGCGATCGAGCTTTTGGATCGCGTGCGCATCCCGAACCCTGCCGAGCGTTTCGATCAGTATCCCCACCAGTTCTCCGGCGGCATGCGCCAGCGCGTGGTCATCGCGCTCGCGCTCTGCTCGGAGCCATCGGTGATCGTGGCCGATGAGCCGACCACGGCGCTCGATGTCAGCATCCAGGCGCAGGTGCTCGATCTCATCAAGGAGCTCGCGCGCGAGCGGCAGGTGGGGGTCATCCTCGTCACCCACGACATGGGCGTCATCGCCGAAACGACCGACGAGGTCACGGTGATGTATGCGGGCCGGGTGGTGGAGCAGGGCACCACGGCGCAGATCCTCGGCGCGCCAAGCCATGACTACACGAAGAGCCTCATCGCCGCCGTCCCGCGCCCGCAGGTCAAGCTCCACCGCTTCCCGCAGGTGAGCTATGGCGGCCGCGAGACGACCTTCAAGATCGAGGACCTCGCGCGCAACTGGGGTCGCTCCACGGCCTCGAAGTCTGGCACGCTCCTCGAGGTCGAGGGGCTCACCAAACGCTTCCTGTCCAAGGGCTCGCTCCTCCCATCGCGGCGCGAATACTTCACCGCCGTGGACGATGTGAGTTTCGACATCAAGGACGGCGAGGTTTTCGGCCTCGTGGGCGAGTCGGGCTCGGGCAAGTCCACCGTCGCGCGGATGATCGCCACGCTCTACCCCGTGGATGGCGGCAAGATCACCTTCGACGGGGAGGAGATGACGGCCCTCGATGCCGCGGGCCTCGCGCGCTACCGACGCCAGATCCAGATGATCTTCCAGGACCCGTTCTCATCGCTCAATCCGCGCATGTCGGTGGGCGATATCGTGGCAGAGCCGCTCATCCATCACAAGCTCCTGGCGCGAAACGAGGTGGGCCCGCGGGTGCGCGAACTGCTCGACCGGGTGGGGCTCGCCTCGGACGCGCACCGAAAGTATCCGCACGAGTTCTCCGGCGGCCAGCGGCAGCGGATCTCCATCGCGCGGGCGCTCGCCACGCAGCCGCGGTTCCTCATCTGCGACGAACCCACCTCGGCGCTCGATGTCTCCATCCAGGCACAGATTCTCAACATTCTGAAGGACTTGCAGGAGCATCTCGGCCTCACCATGCTCTTCATCTCCCACGATCTGCCGGTGGTGCGTCAGATGTGCGACCGGGTGGGCGTCATGCGCCAGGGCAAGCTGGTGGAGATGCAGGAGACCGGCGCGCTCTTCGAGAGCCCGCAATCGGACTACACGCGCGAGCTTCTAGAGCTCATGCCCCGGCTCGAGCGGCTCTCGGAGGAGGAGATCGCCGGGCTGCGCGCCTAGTCGAGCGGGAGCACCACGCCCAGCGTGACGATCCCGTCCACAGGAGTACCGTCCAAGGGGATGACCTGGGCAAAGACCGGCCCCTGCCGGAGCTGGAGCCCGAGCAGCGGCACGAAATCCCCCACGCGAAAATCGGTGATGGTCTCGGCATTGTCGTAATAGGCCAGCCCGCCAAAGGCCTGCGCCGCGCCTCCGGACCAGTCGAATAGGTCCACGGCCCCGGTAAGGGACGCCGAAGCCTCGCCGTAGGAATTGCGAAACGCGCCCACGGTGACGTCCACCTGACGGTCCCACGTGAGAAAGACCCCCGGCACGAAATCCTCGAACCCGTCCGCGCCCAGGTGATGCGCCCCAAGGAGGAGCGAGACGGCGTCGGGCCCCGCGGCAACAGGGGGCGCGCAGAGGGCGGCCCACAGGGCGAGAGCGTATTTCATGACTGCGCGGGCCTCGTAATTGGTTTTGCGGACGCTCTCGGAGAAATGTGGCCAAAAGGAGGCGGATCAGCCCCCGAGCGGCACGCGCTCGAGGACCTCGAAACGCCCGTCCTGTCGCTCGCCGCACAGGCTCACCGCGTCGATGACGAAGGGGCGGGGCAGGAGGGGCGCGAAGTGGCGCGACAGCACTTCGGCCACGGGGGCGGGATCCTCGAGCGGCCCGGTGAGGGTCATGTGAAACCGGAACTCCTCGAGCACGTAGGGGTAGCCCCATTGTGCGAGCAGCTCCTCCTGGTGGCGTGAGAGCCCCGCGGCCCGGCGCCGCGCCTCCTCCTCCTCCGTGAGCGGCGCGCGGAAGTGGTCGAAGTCCCGGACGCAATCGCCCGCCAGCGCGGAGAGCGCCTCGGACGGCCCCTCGGGGGTAAGGGCCAGGAAGCGGCCGAGGCGCGTGACACCCATCCCCGGTAGGGTCACGGGGGCGCGGGCGCCCCCAAAGGCGCGCAGATGCTCGGAGACCGCGGCACGCGAGGTCCCGGCCGCAAGGCGAAACGGAGCCTTCAGCGTTCCGTGGAAACCGTAGCGGCGGGGCCGCTCCGTGATCCGCGCGGCGTCGAGCCCGATCGCGGGATGGCCCCGCGCCTCCGCGCGCGCCGCGTCCCAGCCGAGCCAGGCCGCCGCGGCCTCGGCCAGGGGCCCGTCGGGGCAAGTGAAATAAAGCGCGTGGCGGCGATGGGTCATGGCGCGACGGTTTCACGGCCCGCGCCGGGAGAAAAGCGCGAAGTTTCCGGACCTCGTCCTGCCGCGGCGGGGGACATTACGCGCCCGGCTCCCGCGTGGGACCCCGGTCGAGCCGGTGAATGCCGGGCGCGGTTTCGGGAAAACACTGCCGCACGAGCGGGTCGTGCCCCGGCACGATGAGGCCCGGACGCGAGGCGAGGCGGTGCAGCGTCTCGAACCCCGCCAGCATGTCCTCCACGTCCACGACGATGGGAAAGGGTTTTCGCGCGAACGCGTTCTCGTAGTAATGCGCGGCGTCTGAGGCGAGGCAGAGCCAGCCGGCCTCCGTGAGCACCCGCACGGCCTGCAGCCCCCGGGAATGCCCGCCGATCCGGTGCACGGTCACGCCCTCGGCGATCTCTCCCGCGCCCTCGTGAAAGATCACGCGCCCGGAATAGAGCCGCCTGACCGCCTCGCAGACATGGTCCGCCGTGAACGGCGCACGCAGCACACCGTGGCACATGCAGGGCCCCGTGGCATAGGCCATCTCGGCGGCCTGCAGATGCAGCGTGGCGTTGGGAAAAAGGTGGAGACCCCCGGCATGGTCATAATGGAGATGCGTGACGATGACCTCGTCCACCGTCTCCGCGGCGATGCCCAGCGGCCGGAGCGCCTCGCGGGGATCGATGGCGATGGGCCGGCCGCGCGCGGCGCCCTCCGCGGCGTCATAGCCGGTATCCACGAGGATGCGCCGCCCCTCCCTCTCCAGCACCCAGAGGAAGTAGTCCATGGCGTGGGGTGCATCGTGATCGTCGTCGAAGAGGAAGCTGTCGGCCCGCGTGCGGGCGTTGCGTTCCGCGTATTTGACGGCGTGGACGCGCCAGGTCACGGCCAGACATCCTCGTAGGTGCGGACATCCTTGGCCACGATCATGGAGGCCGTCGCCGCGTCGAAAGTCTTGAAATGCGCCGTGGCCAGATGCGCCTCGAAGGCCGCTCCGTCGTCGTAGAGTTCGTAGAGAAAGACCTCGCCGGGGCGGCCCCCATCGTGGCACACGTCAAAGCGTTTGCAGCCCGGCTCCTCGCGCAGGGACGCCGCCGCGTTCGGGCGGATAAGCTCAAGAAAATCAGTTAGTTTTCCGGGCGCAATCTCGAGAGTGACCACCACTGCAAACATATCGCGCTCCGCCTTGTCCCCGCCTGCCGTATCTCTTAGCGTATACATGATTTCTGCGCCAATGAGGCCCGAAGCATACCTTGCCAACACGGTTTTCAATCGCCGTCTTCGACGGAGACGGAGTCGGGCCGGAGGTCACCGCGCCGACGCTGGCGCTCTTGGACGCGCTGGGCTCTCCGTACCGGCTCGATTTCGAGAGGCTGCCCGCCGGGGCCAGCTGCTACGCCGAAACGGGGGAGGCGCTGCCGGAGGCGTCGCTCGCCAAGGCGCGGGAGGCCGATGCCATCCTCCTGTCGGCCATGGGACTGCCCCATATCCGCTACCCGGACGGGACCGAGATCGTGCCGCAGATCGACCTGCGCCTCGCCCTCGACCTCTACGCCGGGGTGCGGCCGGTGCGCATCGCGCCGGGCCAGCCGAGCCCGCTCAAGATCGCGGAGCGCCAGGCGCTCGATTTCGTCCTCGTCCGCGAAAGCACGGAGGGACTCTTTCACACCAAGGGCCGCGGCCTCGTCACCGACGACTACGCCGAGGAGACGCTGCGCCTCACCCGCGCGACGAGCGAGAAAGTCAGCCGCTTCGCCTTCACCCTCGCCCGGGCGCGCAAGGCTGCCGGTACGGGGCCCGGACGCGTGATGTGCGTGGACAAGGCCAATGTTTTCCGCGCCTTTGCTTGGTTCCGCGACATCTTCGACGGGGTGGCCACGGAGTTCGAGGATGTCACGGCGGAGCACGGCTATGTCGACGCCGTGGCGCTCTGGATGGTGGGCCAGCCGCAGCGTTTCGACGTGCTGGTGACCGAGAACATGTTCGGCGATATCCTGAGCGACCTCGGCGCGGGGCTCATGGGCGGGCTCGGCCTCGCCCCCTCCGCCGATATCGGCGACCGCCACGCCGTCTTTCAGCCCTGCCACGGCACAGCGCCCGACATCGCGGGCAAGGGCCTCGCCAATCCCATGGCCATGATCCTGTCGGCGGCCATGATGCTGCGCTGGCTCGGTGAGACCCGTGGCGAGGCCGCGGCCATCGCCGATGCCGCGCGCCTCGAACGCGCCGTGGACGCCGTCATCGCGGAGGGCCGGGTGCTCACCGGAGACCTGGGCGGCACGGCGGGCACCGAAGAGGTCGCTGCCGCCGTGCGCGCCGCGCTGTGACGATGCTGCGCGTGGTGACGGTGGGCGCGGGATACTTCGCCGCCTTTCACCATGACGCGTGGCGCAGGCACCCGCAGACGGAGCTCGTGGGCATCGTCGATGCCGACCCCGAGAAAGCGCCCGACTTCCCGAGCCTCACTGCGGCACTCGAGGCCGCGCCCGACATCATCGACATCGCCACGCCGCCGCCCTCCCACGCGGCCCTCGTGCGCGAGGCCCTCGCGGCAGGGCCCCGCGCGATCATCTGTCAAAAGCCCTTCACCACCTCCGCTGATGAGGCAAAGGCCCTCGCGGAGGACGCCGATGCGGCCGGTATCCCCCTGATCGTGCACGAAAATATCCGCTTCCAGCCCTGGTATCGCCGCATGAAGGAGATCATGGGCACGCTGGGCGACATCCACCAGCTCACTTTTCGCCTGCGCCCCGGCGACGGTCAGGGCCCGGAGGCCTATCTCGACCGCCAGCCCTATTTCCAGACCATGCCGCGCCTCCTCGTGCAGGAGACGGCGGTGCACTGGATCGACACGTTCCAATTCCTGCTCGGCCCGATCGAGGGGGTCTACGCCGATCTCCGGCACCTCAATCCCGCCGTGGCGGGAGAGGATGCAGGGCACATCATCTTCAGCTTCGCGGAGGGCCGGCGCGCGATCTTCGACGGCGACCGGCACCTCGATCACGACACGGACGACCCGCGGCTGACCTTTGGCGAGGCGCTCCTTGAGGGCACGGAGGGCACGATCGCGCTCACCGGTGATGGCACGCTCCTCCGGCGCGCATTTGGCGCGCGGGAGGCGCGCGTGGTCTTTCCGCCCAATGCGTGGCCGGGCTTTGCCGGGGACTGCGTCTACGCGCTCCAGGCCCATGTCGTCTCCGCGCTCCTGGGGCATGGCAGCTTCGAGAACGAGGCACGCGACTACGTGACCGTTCGGGAGATCGAGGAGGCGATCTACCGCTCGCACGCCGAAAAGCGCTGGGTGGCGACATGAGCGGGAGAGGAGCGATCCGCGGGGCGCTGGCGCGCCTTCATAGGCCTCCGAGACCACATCAATGCGCCTCTCCATGCCCCTGACCCTGCATGAAAAACGGGCAGCGGCCCTGTCGATCTTCCAGGCCGGCGTGGCGGCGGCGGATCCCCATGGCGCGGTGGACCGCGCGCTCACGCAAAAGGGGGTTGCGCCCGGCGCGACGATCATCGCCGTGGGCAAGGCCGCCATGCGCATGGCGGAGGCCGCGCTGGCGCGGGCGGCCGATCCGCGCGAGATCGTCATCGTCACCAATCCCGAGAACGCGCGCGACAGGACGGGGGCGCAGGTCTTCGCCGCCGCGCATCCCGTGCCGGATGCCGTGGGGCTCGCGGCGGCGGAGGCGGTGGAGGCGGCGCTGGGCCGGGCCGATCACGTGCTCGCGCTCCTCTCCGGCGGTGGATCGGCGTTGCTGCCCGCGCCGGCCAAGGGTCTGACCCTGGACGATAAAATCGAGGTGAACAGGGCGCTGCTCGCCTCCGGAGCCGACATCACGCAGATGAACCTCGTGCGCCAGGCGCTCTCCCGGCTGAAGGGGGGCGGCCTGCTGCGCGCGGCGGCACCGGCGCCGGTGCGGGCGCTCATCCTGTCGGACGTGGTGGGCGACGACCTCTCGACGATCGCCTCCGGGCCCACGGCGCCGCCCCTGGGTACCCGGGCGGAGGCGGCTGAGTTGCTGGTCGAACTGGGTCTCTGGGAGAAGGTGCCCGACGCCGTGCGCCGGCACCTCGAGGCGCCGGAAGAGGCGCGGGATGTGCAAGCGGCGGAGAACGAGCTCGTGGGCTCGAACACCGCCTCCGTCATGGCCATGGCGCGCGCGGCGCGGGACCACGGGATGCCCGTGCACATCCACACGCCGGCCCTGACGGGCGACGTGGAGGAGGCCGCGCGGCGGGTGGCGGGGACCACCGATCCCGGCATCCACCTCTTTGGCGGAGAGACGACGGTGACCCTGCGCGGCAAGGGGAAAGGCGGGCGAAATCAGGAGCTTGCCCTGCGCGTGGCGCTCCATCTCGGGCGCGGGGACTGGGTCTACCTGCAGGGCGGAACGGACGGGCGCGACGGGCCCACGGATGCCGCGGGCGGCCTCCTCGATGCCGAGCGGCTGGCAGCGATGCAGCGGACGGTCGATGTGCTCGCGATGCTGGACGACAACGACGCCTACCACGCTCTGAAAGCGGGCGACGCGCTGCTCATGACCGGCGCCACGGGCACGAATGCCGCCGATCTGGGCGTGCTGATCCGCTAGTCCACCGGGAGCCCCGAGTGGACCGTTTCCGGCCGTCCGAGGGGGCGGGTGAGGGCCGTCTCCCCGGTGAGCGCGTGGAGGAAAGCCTCGATATCCGCGAGCTCCGCATCGCTGAGCGCGATGCCCTCGAGATCGAGCGCCGCCTCCTGCCGAGCCATCTCCTGCGCGTCGGATTGTATCACGAAATCAATGGCTTCGAGCCATTCCGCGTCGGGCAGCCTGGCCATGGCGGGGACCCACGCGGCGCGGGCGGCGCGCGGGTCGCGGTGATGCTCGAGGATCCCGCGGAGCGTTGGGTAGGCCCCGTTATGCCCGTAGGGCGCGGTGAGCGCGACGTTGCGCAGGGACGGCGTGCGGAAGCGGTAGGCATCCTCCAGCCGGTCCGTCTCGCCCATGCGTCCCACGTCGCGGGGCATCGGATCGAACCGCCGCGTGCGCCCCGGCCCGAAGGCCGGCAGGCCCAGCGCGTGGAAATCCTGATCGGTGAAGAGCGCCCCCGCGTGGCAGACATTACACCCGGCCTTGCCGAAGAAAAGCTTACGGCCCCGTTCGGCGGCGGCGGGGAGCGGCGTGCCGTCCCGGAGCCAGGCGTCATAGGGGCTGTCGAAACTCTGCCATTCCGACCCGATGAAGGCGCCCAAAGCGTTGGCGATCTCCACGATCGTGACGTCCTCGGGCGACACAACATGTGGGAAGGCCGCCACGAACATTTCGCCGTAATCCGGGATGGTGCGGACGCGCTTGGCCAGGATCGGCCAGGCGGCGTCGATCCGGTCGTGGACGGCCCCGGCGATCTCGTTCTCCTTCGGGTTTCCGGCCATCTCGAACTGCGCCGTCAGCGGCAGCAGGGCCTGCGCGGCGAGGATGGATGCCAGGCCCTGCGGCAGCCATTCTTCGGCGGGCGAATTGAAGCCGTTGCCGTAGATATCGTCGATGCTGAGCCGCCCGTCATGGAAGAGCACGCGGATATCCTTGTGCCCGAGGTTCCAGAGCGTGGGCGCCGAGCGGGGGATGCGCTTCTTGATGCGGTCCACGCCGGTGCCTGCCGTGCGCTCCGGGCCGAGCCCCACGCCGCCCTCGCCGATGCCGAGGCTCAGGCCGTCACCGCCATGGAGCGTGTGATGGTGGCAGGTGCCGCAGGAAATATTGAGATTTCCTGAGAGAATCTTGTCGTAGAAGAGGAGCTGCCCGATCTTGGCTTGATCTTCGTCGACGGGCAGAAAATCATCCGAGGTGAGGGGCTCGCTCGCCAGTGCGGCGCCCGCGAGGAGCGAAAGGACGAGACCATGAAGAAGCTTGCGATGGCGCTTTCGCTTGTCTGCCTTTCGGCGCCCGCGGCCGCCGAGATCGAGGAGGCGCGCGACCTGATGGAGGCCGGCCGCTTCGAGGAGGCCTACGCCGCGTTTTGGCCCGCGGCGCGGTCGGGCAATGCCGATGCCGAGGAGCTCATCGGGGTGATGTACGCGCTGGGCCTCGGGGTGGAGCAGGACTACGTCCGCGCGTTCGAATGGTATCTGCGGTCGGCCATGAAGGGGCATCCGGGCGCGCAATCGGGCGTGGGCTGGTATTACGAGGTGGGGCTCGGCATGCCTGCGCCGGATCTGACGCGCGCCTATATGTGGTATGTCCTTTCGGCCATCGGGGGCGACCCGGACGCGGCGATTTCGAAGGAGGAGGTGGTCAAGAAAATGACCCCCGAGGAGATCGCCCATGCCGAAGCCTTAATCGATGATTACCGCGTCTGGATGTACCCGTTCCGCTGAGCTTACCGGGCCGGGCGGTCAAAACAAGCGGTCACATCCCGTACACAAGCCGTACACAACCTGTATGTACGGCGATCTGTACGGGCCGGGCCGTGGGTAGGTTAATACAAGGTGAAACTTGTCCCTGGCCGGGCGGCGCATGGCCGCATCCGGCGCGGGGAGGACGATGCGCGGTGCGCAGCTTGCGGGGCTCATCCGGGACGGTGCGTAATGCGCACCCCACGGCACTACTCGGCGGCGACGCGCTGGCCTGTGCCCTTGGCCGAATGGGCCGCGGCGATGACGGCCTCGGCGATCATGTCCACCGCCTCGAGGGAGAGCCGCGCGGGCAGGCGGACATCGCAGGCCCGCTCCAGCATGGCGCGGGTCTTGGGCAGGTCGCCGCCGGGGATCGCGCCCTCGGGCAGGAACTCCCAGTTCCAGAAGGCGCGGGCATTGTCGGCGGAGAGGCCGAAGACCTGCGCGCCGAGGTGGCGGGCCTTGAGCTCTGCCACCAGCGCGCGGGCCTCCTCGTCGGAGAACCCCATGAGGTTGAACTGGATGGAATCGGGCGCGCGGTGCTCGCCCGGGAGCGGGTCGGGCACGTGGAAGAACTCCGTGGCGTTGAGCGTGCGCGCCATGTGGTCATGGTTGCGCTTGCCTTGCGCGCAGCGGCGGTCGAGCTCGGCCAGTTGCGCCTCCACCACAACCGCCGACAGGTTGCTCAGCCGCGTGTTGTAGAGCGGCAGCTTGTTCTGCCAACGCTTGAACGGCTCCTGCAGGACGGGGTGCTTTTTCCAGTTGTGCTCGTAGGCGCCGGACATGATGACGGCGCGCGCGGCGAGGTCGGCGTCATCGGTGATGAGCATGCCGCCCTCGCCCGAATTCAGCATCTTGTAGGACTGGAAGGAGTAGCAGCCCACGCGTCCCAGTGTGCCGATGCGCTTGCCGTTCCAGAGCGTGCCGAGGGAATGCGCGGCGTCCTCCACCACGGGGATGCCCGCGGCGTCGGCGAGGCCCATGATCGCGTCCATGTCGGAGGTGTGGCCGCGCATGTGCGAGATGAGGACCGCGTCGGCGCCCGGCAGCTTGGCCTCGAAATCGGCGAGGTCGATGCGGTAATTGTCGCCGCATTCCACGAGGACCGGCATGCATTCCGCGTGCACCACCGACGACGGCACGGCGGCGAAGGTGAAGGCGGGGATGAGCACGCGGGCCCCGGGCGCGAGCCCCAGCGCCTTCAGCGAGATGAACAGCGCCGCCGAGCAGGAGGAGACCGCCACGGCGTAGTTCGTGCCCATGCGCGCGGCAAAGCTTTCCTCGAGCCGCGAAACCGGGCTGTTTTCAGAGGTATAGCGGAAAAGGTCCGCGCTCTCCATCAGCGCGGCAATCTCCGCACGGGCGGATTCGGGGATGGGCTCGGCCTGATGCACGTCCGGGAATTCGGTCATCGCTCGCACTCTCTCATTGTCGTTATCGGTGGCAAATCACAGAGGATTGTGAATGTCCAATGACACATGGTGATCTGGCACGGAGGCCGCGTTTGGGAAGGGGCGGCGGTGACATTGGGGGCACAGCCCCACGGAAAACGGGGCGCGCCGAATGGCACGCCCCGCGGGTCGGTGTCTTTGGGCCTCAGTTGAGGTCGGCGGCGCGGCCTTCCTCGAGGAAGGCCTCGGCCTCGGCCACGGCGGCCTGGAGGTTTTCCAGCGTCTCGGGGCCGCCGTCGATGTTGTCGTTGAACCAACCGAGCACGGGCTCTGCGGCCTCGGCGAAGGCAGCCTTTTCGGCCGGGGTCGGCACGTAGAGGTCACCGCCGCCCGCCACGAAATCGGCATAGGCCTGGATCGACTTGCGCTTGGGCGAGGCGAACGTGGCCTGCTGGAGCGCGTAGAAGCCGTCCACCACGACGCGGCGCAGGCTTTCGTCCATGGACATGAACGTCTCGTTGTTCATCACCCAGAGCGCGCCCATGTAGGCGTGTCCGTCGAGGGTGACGTACTGGAGGCCGGCATCGGGGAACTTCATGTTCATGATGTCGGTGATGCCGTTCTTGGAGCCGTCGACGACGCCGGTCTGGAACGAGGTGAAGAGCTCCGGCCAAGGGATCGGGGTGGGCGAGGCGCCCAGTGCCCGGACAAGCTCCTGCGGCAGGTCGGCCACCACGGTGCGGAGCTTGAGCCCATCGAAATCGCCCGGCTCCGCCAGGCGGCGCTGGGTGTTGGCGAAGTTTCTCCAGCCGCCGGTATTGCCGATGGTCATGAGGCGGATCGTGTCGCCCGAATCCGCCAGCATTCGGTCCCGCATCTGGCGGGTGAAGTCGGTCTGCGTGAGCACGTATTCGGCCACGCGGTCATCGGCCATCACGTAGGGCAGATCGAAGACCTGCACGTAGGGGAAGACGCCCGAGGCACCGCCCGAGGTGGTCACGAAGATGTCGATGGAGCCGTCGGAGACGCCCTGCAGGCATTCCGTGCCGCCAGAGCAGAGCTGCGTGCCGATGAAGAGCTCCACGGCGATGGCACCGTTGGAGGCAGCCTCGACATAGTCCTTGAAGACGATGAGGCCGTCATAATCCTCGTCGTTTTCGTTGGAGTTCGCGGTGGCGCGGAGCGTGAACTCCGCATGGCCCGCCGCGTAGGCGCCCATCGCCGACGAGGCGAGGAGTGCGGCGGCCAGAGCCGCCTTGGTGAGACCTTTGAGCATGTGTTCCTCCCATGTTGTTGAGGTCTTTCCCGGGGTGTCCCCGGAATTCCGGTGTGTTGCCCGCTAGTTCGCCGGGGGCGGCGGGCTGATGCAGTCGAAGAAGCCCACCTCGGGCGGGCAGGCGATGAAGCCGGTGAGGTAGGGCACCGACATGGAGATCGCGGGCACGTAGGTGATCAGGAAGATCACCGCGACCTCCACGGCGAGGAAGGGCAGGATCGCCTTGGCGATCGTCTCCACCTTTTCGCGCGAGACCGAGCTCGCCACGAAGAGGACGAGGCCCATGGGCGGCGTGGCGAGCCCCACGGTGAGGTTCACGCTCATGATGATCGCGAAGTGCACCGGGTGCACGCCCAGATCGACGAAGATGGGCCCGAGGATGGGGCCCAGGATGATGATCGCGGGCCCTGCATCGAGGAACATGCCCACGATGAAGAGCAAGAGGTTGATGAGCAGAAGAAGGACGAGCGGGTTCTCCGAAAGGCTCAGGATGAACTGCGCCAGGATCTGCGGCGCGCCGGAAAGCGCCACGACCGTCTTGAAGCTCACCGCCGCGCCCACGAGGAGTAGAACAGCGGAGGATGCGAGCGCCGAGCGGGCGAGGACGCCGGAGAAATCGCTCACCTTCATGGAGCGCAGAACGACCACCGACACGAAAAGCGCGTAGGCCACGGCGATGGCGGAGGCCTCCGTCGGCGTCATGAAGCCGCCGAGGATGCCGCCCAGGATGATGACGGGCGTGAGGAGCGGCGCCACGGCCTTCTTGCAGACGAGGCGGAAATCGTGGCTCACGCGGCCGCGGTACTGCACGAGCAGGAGGTGCATCGTCACGCAGCAGGCCACGAAGAGCGCGAGGTTGATCCAGGCCTGGCTGGCGGGCGCGTCATCGCTGAAAAAGCCCGCCGTCCCGCCGATGATCCGGAAGAGCAGGAAGCCGAGGGTCACCCGGAGAAGGATGAGCGACGTCCAGAATTCGACCGGGCTGATCGTCTGGTTCTCATGCACCACGCGCTGGGCGGGCGGCAGGTCGTAGCGGTCCGCGGTGACGCGGACCATGATCATGAGCCCCACGCCCACGAGGATGCCCGGCACGATGCCCGCTAGAAAGAGCGCCGCCACGCTTTCGCCCATGACATAGGCGTAGATGATCATGATGCCCGAGGGCGGGATGATGGGTCCGATGACGGAGCTCGCCGCGGTGACGGCGGCGGCGAAGCGGCGGGTATAGCCGTTCTTCTCCATGGCAGGGATGAGCGTGGAGCCCAGCGCGGAGGTGTCTGCGACCGCGGAGCCCGAGAGGCCCGCGAAGAGGATGGAGCTCAGGATGTTGACCTGCGCGAGCCCGCCGCGGAGATGGCCCATGATCGCCTGTGAGAACTCCACGAGGCGGATCGTGATCCCGCCCCGGTTCATGATCTCGCCCGCCAGCATGAAGAAGGGCAGCGCCATGAGCGGGAAACTGTCTATGCCGTTGTAGAGATTGCGGTAGAGCACCGCGAGATCGCGGGTCTGGCCTTCGAGAGCGAGGAGCGCGCCGGGAGCCAACAGAAGCCCGAACACCACGGGCAGCCCGATCATCAAGAGGAAGAGGAAGACGGGAAGAAACCAGATCAGCATGCCCGCGCGCCTTTGCGACCGGGGCACGAATTTCCGAAGAAATTCGTGCGGGTGGGGAGTGGGATGCGGTGTCCGGTCATCAGTCGATCGGGGCGGCTTCGGCCAGCGGCTTCAGGCGCGCCTGCCCGCCGAGGAGCGTGACGAGCTGGCGCAGGATCAGCTCCAGATTGACGAGGACGAGGAGCGAGAAGCCCACGAAGAGCGAGGCGAAGGCCCAGGCATTCTTGAAGCGGATGCGCTCGCCGCCGAACCAGTCGAGCGGGAGCCGGAGCGAGGCGGAATTGCCCCGCGCGGTGAAGGAATTGACGTTTTCCCAGCCAAGCTGCGCGCAGGTCCAGATGACGGCCATGGCGCAGCCGAGCAGGAGAAGCGACAGGAGCGAGGAGAGGACCCGGCTGAGCGCGCGTTCGAGCATGTCGATGGCCACGAAGCCGCCCTGCCGGTAGGCCAGCGGCCCGATGAGGCCGGTCATCCAGAGCATCAGGAAGCGCGCGGCCTCCTCTGTCCAGTTCGGCGCGTCGAAGAAGAGCCGCATGAAGATCTGGTAGAGGATGAAAAACACCATCAGCGCCAGCGCCGCGATGGCCAAGGCGCGCCCGATGGCCAGAAGCACATCGTTCAGCTTCTCCAGGGGCCGCAAGAGCCCCAGCAGTAGCGGCATCGCGCTACCCTCCCCGTGTCATTGACGCGGACCGTTGTCCGGCCTCTGTCGTCACTATGTGCAGGGCTCAGCCCTGCGTAAAGCGTCCATAGTCGCCGGACGCGAAAAGAAGCGGCTCGCCGGGCTGCGTCGTCACCGAGAGCACCCGGCCCACCGTGATGACATGGTCACCGCCGTCGTAGATGGCATGCTCGGCGCAGTGGAAGCGCGCGATGGGCGCCTTCAATAGCGGGGTGCCATCGGGATGGGCCTCCCAGTCGAGCCCGTCGAAGGCGTGGGGTTCTTTGGCGAAGGCGTTGCCGATCCCCTCCTGCGCGGCGCTCAGGACATGGATCGCGAAGGGCTTGCCGGAGGTGTAGGCCTCGAAGCGGTTCGAGCTCTTGGCAGGGCACCACATGACAAGGGGCGGATCGAGGGAGACGCTGGCAAAGCTGTTGGCGGTGAAGCCCATGGGGCCGTCGGGGCTCGCCACGGTGACAACGGTGACGCCGGTGGCGAAGCGGCCGAGCGCATCGCGCAGCTTGCGGCTGTTGTCCTTCGTCGGTGCGAATGTCTCCATCTGACCCATCGTCTGCCTCGTGATGCTGGCTTGCGTGCTTGCGTCTAGGGGACTTCGTGCCCGAGGGCGGCGGTGTAAAGCTCAAACCAGGTCTGGCGGTCCATTTCGACCTTGAGCGCATCGGCGAAGCCCGCGATGCGCTTTAGGTTGTTGGTCCCCATGACGGGCATGATCCGCGCGGGATGCGCGAGAAGCCACGCCACGGCGACGGCGGTCTCGTCGACGCCCTGCGCCTCGGCCACTTTGCCCAGCGCCGTCATGACGGCCGCGTTGCGGAAAAGCGCTCCGCCCGCGAGCGGCGACCATGCCATGGGCGGCACGCCGCGCTCCTGCAGGTAGGCCACGTCGCCGTTTGTGAAGGGCGCGTGGTGGAGGAGGCTGATCTCGATCTGGTTGGTCACGAGGGGCGTATCCATGGCCGATTGCAGGAGGTTCCAGTCATGGAGCTTGAAGTTCGACACGCCCACATGGGCGACCTTGCCCGCCGCCACGACCGCGTCGAGGGCAGCGCCCGTTTCCGCTGCGTCCATCATCGGGTCCGGGCGGTGGATGAGGAGGAGGTCGATCTCGTCGACGCCCATGAGCCGCAGCGAGTGGTCGACGGAAGCCGTGATGTGGGCGCCGGACGTGTCGTAGTACTTCACGCGCGCACCGGCGTAGCGGCCCGCGGGCGCCACGATATCGCATTTGGTGACGATCTCGACCTTGTCCTTCAGCGCAGGCGCAGCCTTGAACGCCGCGCCCAGTAGCTCCTCGGCCTCGTAGCCGCCGTAGATGTCGGCCTGGTCCATGGTGGTGATGCCTTGGGCAAGGCAGGCCTCGATCTTGGCCTCGATATGGGCGGGCGAGGTGTCTTCGTCGTCGCCCAGCCGCCACATGCCGTAGACGATGCGGCTGAGCTCGAGCGGGGCGTCTTCGCCCTTGGCTAGCGTGATGCGGTCCATGTCAGCGGCGGTCTCCGGTTCCGAGGGGGGTGGCGGGCGTCGTGGCGGGCACGCGCCCGTAGGCGTGGGGCAGGCTGAGCGTCTCGAGCTCCGGCATCACGAGGCGGCCGAAATGCTTTGCCTCGTCGATATGGGGATAGCCCGAGAAGATGAAGGCGCGGATGCCCATCTTCTTGTACTCTTCGATCTGCGAGAGGATCTGGTCGGCGGATCCCACGAGCGCGGCCCCGCAGCCGGAGCGGGCGCGGCCCACGCCCGTCCAGAGATGGGGCTCGACGTAGCCGTACTTGTCCGCGAGTTCGCGGGCCTTGGCTTGGTGACTGACGCCGAGCGAGGTGCTGTCCAGCGCGCGGTCGCGGATGAGCGTGCCGTACTCGTCGTCGAGCTTCGAGACGATGTAATCGGCGTATTCGCGGGCCTCGGCCTCGGTGTCGCGCACGATCATGTGCACGCGCAGGCCGTAATCGAGCGTCCGGTCATATTTTTCAGCGACCTGGTGGACGTCCTTCATGCGGCCTGCGAGGTTCTCCTCGGGCTCGGGCCACATGAGATAGACGTCGCAATGCTGCCCGCAGAGGTCGAGCGCGGCGGGGGAATAGCCACCGAAATAAAGGAGCGGCCCGCCCGTCTGGTAGGGGCGTGCCGGGTCGGTCGTGACGCCGTCGAACTGGTAGACCTCGCCCTGATACGTGATCTCGTCCTGCGTCCAGGCCTGCTTCAGGATCTCCACCACCTCGCGGGAGCGTTGGTAGCGGTAGCCGCTTTCGGCCTTCTCCCCGGGGAAGTCCGAGGAGATGATATTCACCGTCAGCCGTCCCTCCATCATGTGATCGAGCGTGGCGACGGTGCGGGCGAGCATGATGGGCTGCATCTCCCCGCAGCGGACGGCGGCGAGCATGTTGATCCTATCGGTCAGGGGCGCGCAGCCGGCGACGAAGCTCAGCGTGTCCTGCCCCACCTGGTAGGAGGAGGGGCACAGGATATTGCGAAACCCCTGCCGCTCGGCCTCCAGCACGATGTCCCGGCAATGGGCCCAGCTCGAGCGGAGCGCGCCGTCCGGCACGCCGAGGAACTGGTAATCGTCCGAGCAAAGCGCGGAGAACCAGCTCACTTCGGCACCGGTCAGATCGGGGGAGGTGATGGGGACGACGCTCATCGATTCTTCCGCGTGGAGCCTTTCAATTGCGGCTTGCGTAACAGCCGGAACGGGGTGCATCAATAGTGTATCAATAATCGAGTCTTCTTCCATGGATGCCCGCGGGAGCCTTCCCAAACACATGCAAATCAGCGAGCTGCTGGTGCGCGAGATCGCGGCGGGGCGGCTGGCCGACGGGGCGCGCCTGCCGGGCGAGCGCGAGATGGCACAAGGGCTCGGCGTGGCCGTGGGCACGCTGCGTCGTGCGCTCGATGACCTGACAGAGCGCGGGCTCCTGGAGCGGGTGCAGGGATCCGGCAACTACGTGCGCCAGAGTGTGGATGCGCGATCGGTTTACGCGTTCTTCCGGCTTGAGCGGCCCGAGGGGGGCGGGCTTCCCACGGCGGAGGTGATTTCGGCCGAGGCCGTGCCGCGGCCTGAACACTTGCCCACCGAGACCCACGAGGCGCGCGTGCTACGGGTCCGGCGGCTGCGGCGGCTCGACGGCGTCGCTGCTGCGCTGGAGGAAATCTGGCTCGACGCGCCCGGCGCCGCCGATTTGGCCCGGCAAGAGCTTTCCGAAAGCCTCTACCTCACCTATCAGGAGCGTCTCGGGATCGCGATCGCGCGCACGGAGGATCGCGTGGGCACGGGCACGCTGCCGGATTGGGGTGCGCTTGGCCCCGCGCCCGGCAGCATCGTGGGCCACGTGGCGCGGCGCGGCTGGGCCGGGGGACGCGTGGTGGAAGCCTCCGAGACATGGTTTGACAGCGAGGCGGCGCGGTTCGTCTCACGCACGAGGTAAGAGCGATGAAGAAGGTCCGCTACGGCGTCATCGGCTGCGGCATGATGGGACAGGAACACATCCAGAATATCGGGCTTCTGCCGCAGGGCGAGGTGAGCGCGGTGCTCGATCCCATCCCCGAGATCGCCGAACATGCCTCCGCCATGGCGGGCGGCGCGCGCATCGCGGCCACGATGGAGGACATGGTCCGGGACGAGAACGTCGACGCCCTCGTCATCGTCTCGCCGAACCACCTGCACGTGGACCAACTTTTCGAGATCTCGCGGATCCGGCACCTGCCGATCCTCTGCGAGAAGCCGCTCTACACCCACGCCGACCAGGCCGGACGGCTCAAGGTCTTCGAGGAGCGGTACCAGGCGCCTGTCTGGGTGGCGATGGAGTATCGCTACATGCCCCCCATCGCGGCGCTTCTGAGCGAGGTGGCCGCGGCCACGGGCGGGATCGAAATGCTCACGATCCGCGAGCACCGCTTCCCCTTCCTCCCCAAGATCGGCAACTGGAACCGCTTCAACCGCAACACCGGCGGCACGCTTGTCGAGAAGTGTTGCCACTTCTTCGATCTCATGCGGCTCGCGATGAAATCCGAGCCCGTGCGCGTCATGGCCTCCGCCGGGCAGGCGGTGAACCATACCGGCGAGAGCTATGGCGGCGAGGTGCCCGACGTCTGGGACAATGGCTATGTCATCGTGGATTTCGCCAACGGCAAGCGCGCGATGCTCGAGCTTTGCATGTTCGCCGAGGGCTCCCGCTACCAGGAGGAGATCGCCGCCGTGGGGCGTGACGGCAAGATCGAATGCCAGGTGCCGGGGCCAGGCCGCTTTTGGTCGGCGGCGCTTGGGCCCGCACCGGTGCCCCGCGTGGTCGTTTCTCCGCGTTCGCCCAAGGGCCCCACGGAGCGCGACATCCCGGTAGACCCCGCGCTGCTCGAGGCCGGCGATCACAACGGCTCCACCTACTACCAGCACGCCCGCTTCAATGCCGTCGTGCGCGGGGAGGGCCGGGTGGAGGTAACGCTCACCGACGGCGCGCGCGCCGTGGAGATGGGGCTCGCCGCGCAGCAATCGGCCTTGGAAGGCCGCGCGATCCGGCTCGATTTCGGGGACGCCGCAGCTGTGGCCTGAGCGCGGCGGACTTCCCTTCAGAGCCGCGATCCGCTACCCCGCCGCGTCATGAGCCAGTCGCCTCACACCCCTGCCGCCAGGGCCGTCGCCCGCCTCTCCGTCGCGCCGATCATGGCTGGTGGCGATTCTGATGCAATTTCAATTGCTTGCGTGGTGTTGTGTGCAGCTCATGTTCATGTTTCGATCGCACTATGTCGCGTCGATTTCGGTCAAGGTCAGTCTGATGCAAGGTACTAGCGAGACTCAACCATGAAGTGATTTGTGTTGTCATTTCTGCTATTCTCGTTCGCATGTTTAGAAGGATTGCCAGAACCACAGCTCTCATTGCAGCGCTGGCACTTGCAACTGGATGCGGTAGTGTAGCCTACGACGCTCTCGAGCCGGCCGAGTTTTCTGGGTCGGTGCTAGTCTTGTGGGTTGGCGAGAACGACGGTGGTTTCGGCGACGGTAAGTTCATTTACGTGCCAGTGCCAGGAGACGAACTAACCCTTCAAAGGCGTAACCCAGACGCCACTGTTTCGCGAATTAAGCCCGGCGCAATCTATACAGATGGAGGATCTATTCCACGGGCTGCGCAGGTCTTCAAAGGCTTTTCGCCCTGGGGATATGCTCCTGCTTATATGGTTCATGATTGGCTATTCGTTGCAAAGAAATGTGTCACGGATGGCGCCGCAACGCCAGAAGAGGTGCCAATCGGTCGGATGGATTTCATTGAAAGCGCGGAGATTCTCGGAGAAGCGATCAAGGGGCTTATTGAAGCAAAAAGAGTAAAACCCAACGATGTAGCGCCAGAGATGATCTCGTCAGCCGTTGCCGGTCCGATATCGCGGAGAATTTGGTTTCAAAAGGGAGGTTGCGCCGAGAACCGTTTGTCAGCCGATCACCAAGCCAAAGTGGACGACTACATTGCGCGGTTTGGTGAAAGCGTCTCGGAAGGCACCCTAGAAGAGACAGCCATTTTCAATGATACACGTGCAGTTGCCTTGGTGAGGTTCTAGAAAACTCTTGTTTTTTGGTAGGAGTTTGGATGTAAAATTCGAAAAACTCATTCGAAATTTGTAGGAGGGTATGCGATGCGTTTTTTGTGCATTATGACCTTAGTATCTCTCAGTACACCGACGTTTGCCGAGGACATTTTGTATGAACCTCAGTATTGGAATGACGAAAGTCTATTTTTGAATGAATCGTCTGGAAATTTTATTGAGTCGATACTTGCTGACAATATAAACTTTGAGCCGTTGGTTGTTTATCACGAAAACAGCCTCATCCGAACCCTTGCGAGGCCAGTTGGCCGACTTAAAATTCAATATCCTTCGGGTAAGTTTACGACGTGCACTGCATCTTTGGTGGCCGATGATTTGATCATCACAAACAACCACAATGTTCCTGGTACGGGTCGCCATGGTGTGGTGCAAGCAGCCAAATTGGAGATGGGTTATTACAGTGATGAAGGGAACAACTCTGAGTTCATGTCATTTGAAGTAAATACTGACCCTATAAGTACTTCAATCTAACTAGACTATTCTCTTCTAAGGGTTGAAGGTGATCCGGGCACTATTTTTGGGACGGTGCAACTTGGCATACGGCAGCCAGAAAACACAGAACAACTTCTCGTAATTCATCATCCAGGCGGTCGAATAAAGCACGCAACACGCGGTCGTTGTAGGGCCGGTAGGGTGACCAGCATGCCTCGTGGTTCACTTTCTCACAAATGTGACACATTGCCGGGAAGCTCTGGCGCTCCAATTTTTTCAGACCGAAATGAGCTTGTTGCAATTCATTGTTGCGGGACTCAGGCAATCGGAAGAAATGCCTTCAATGAAGGGAAGCTGCTTTCCAGTGTCCGTCGTCAGGGCTTTTGGGACAGATAGCCGCCTGGGCTAAGAGAGGAACT
>JBCBET010000010.1:0-115307 GCA_038528385.1 Pseudomonadota bacterium
AACCCTCTCTTATCAAATCGACCTAAACTGTCCCATTGGTGCTGACGTCAGACAGTCGTCAAAATGCGACCAGGAGCGATAACCCGTCCGGCCCAAAGCTGACACCTGGCCATGTCCACTGTCGCTGCAGTCGCTGCAGTCGCTGCGAGCATTGCCGACATTCGCCGCGAAAGCGAAGCGAGACGGGGTTGAATCTAAAGTCTGCATACAAAGAGACATGTCGTTATACCCGTCTCAATGGGAGCTGTCAGTGGATTGCAACAATTGAATTCCGCGAGTTTAGCCGAAAACGGTCTTTCGCGAGGAGTGCAAGACCTCTGTTGCGTCACGAGAGTTTCGGACCTTTTTGCCAGTTGTGTTAACCAGGCTGCTCAAGCTCGGCCGTACCCGAATGCGAATTGTGGGCTGGAAAGGATCGAGAAAACCTTGAGCCTCGTCCTTTAGCCGTGGGAATGTGCGCACAGTGCGCGCAGCGCCCCAAACGCGTCGAAGTACCATCAATAGAGGCCTTCGATCTCCAGCGGCAGTTTCCGCACTTTCTGCTCTCGAAGAAGGGACCGCGCCTCTGGCGCCTGTTCAGCGCGCCGAAGGCGATTGAAGCGTTGCTCTGAAGCGGCGCGCATGTCACTTGCGTTGCGCATGATCGTCGGGCGCAGGAAGACGAAAAGGGTACGCTTCGTACCGGTATTGCTGCGAGAACGGAAGAGGTTGCCCACGACCGGAACGTCGCCCAGTACCGGCACCTTTTGCTCGGAATTGAGCCTGTCGTCGGTGATGAGCCCGCCGAGCACAACCGTGCCGCCATCATCGGCGAGAACGATGGTATTGATGACCCGGCGGTTGGTGATGATGTCGGCGGCGCCTGCAACGGCGGTGTTGGAGAGGGAGGAAACCTCCTGCGCGATTTCCAGCTCCACGACGCCGCCCGCAGTGATGCGCGGGCGGACATCCATGGTGATGCCCACGTCTTCGCGCTCGATCACTTCGGTGACATTGCCGCCATCGGACGTCAGCGTGCCAGTGCGGAACGGCACGTTTTGGCCCACAACGATGGTGGCGGCCTCATTGTCGAGGGTCGTGACACTGGGCGTCGACAGCAGGTTCGCGCTCGTCGATTGCGCTAGGGCCTGGATGAGGATGCCGAAATCGCCCTCCGAGGCCAAGCCGATGGACAGACCCGTCGACAAGGCCGCCGCATTCGCCTCGCCCAGGGCAAGGAGGATGGATTGCACCGAAGGCCCGCCATTTGAGAACGAGGTAGCCGAGAGGTTGGAGGGCGGCGTGGCGGCGCCGAAACCCAGCTGGACGCCGAGGCGCTCCGCGGCATCGCCGGACACCTCGACGATGGCGGCCTCGATCATGACCTGTGGGCGCCGTACATCGAGCGCCTTTACGAGCTGACCGACTTCGCCCAACTGCCGCTGCGTGCCGCGGGCGATGATTGAATTCGTCTGCGCCGAGGCCTGGATCGACACTTCCGGGATGTTGGTGCTGCGATCGGTTTCCTGGAACCGGGGGGAGACGTCTTCGCCCTCCGCGCCGACGCTCTCCGCCACCGGGTTCGTCAGATCCACTGCGCCCGTCAGGGTGCCGCGGACGATCTCGGCGACGGTCTCGGCATTGGCGAACTGGAGATTGAAGATCGTGGTGCTGAGCGTCTCGGCAGGCGTGCGGGGCGGGGCGATGTCCATTGATTGCGCGAGGCTGCGGATTTCCTCGATGTCGCGCTGGTTGCCCCGCACGAGAAGGACGTTGGAGCCCGGATCGACAGAAAGCCGCGCACCCGTGCCGCCCGCACCCAGCACCTCGGCGATCGCGTTGGCCACCGTGCCGGCATCCGCAAAGGCGAAGCGGATGACCTCGGACCGGTCGGAGCGATCTTCGTCAAATGTGCGCGCGATCTCGACGATACGTTCGACGTTTTCAAGCGTGTCGCTGACAACGATGGCATTGGGATCGCTCAGGGCCTCGAGATAGCCCGCCTCGTCCACCAGTGGGCGCAGCACGCGCACGGCCTCCTCGGACGGAAGGCGATTGAGGCGCACGAGGCGCGTCACCACGTCCTGGCTGCCTGGCACGTCTCCATCGCTTGCACTTCGGGTCCGCGCCTCGCCTTCGGGAACGACCTGCCAGACGACACCGCTTTCGACTGCAACGAAACCGCGCACCCGCAGAATCGATTGAAAGAGCGCCCAGACACCGGCTTCGTCCAGCGGTTCGGCGGAAACGACCGTAACCTCACCTGTGAGCCCGGGGTCGAGAACCAACGTCCTGCCCGTGATCTCGGAGACCTGTTCTGCGAGGATGCCGACATCTGAGGACCGCAAGTTGATGACAAAGGTGTCGCCCCGCTGCTGCGCCATAGCGGGCACGGCGGCGCCAATGGTCACCGATAGCACGACGGCACGGCCTAGGCGTGACAGCAACTTCATCTCAGGGGAAAGCTCATGGTGATCGTCTGCCCGTCTCTTATGACCTCGAGGCGCGCTACGCCTGAGGCCGCGATGTCACCATAGCGGCGGCGATCTTCTTCCATGTCGCCGACAGCTTGACCATTGACGCTGGCCACCCTGTCGCCGGGCTTCAGCCCGGCGAGGCGCACGCCGATGTCGTGCTCTTCGTTGATAATGTAACCATTTTCGGTCGCCGTCAGTCCAATTTGATCAAGAACCTGCTTTGGATTACGAATGACTCTTTCACGCCACAGGTCGATATAATCTTCTGTCGTCTCCGGGATGATTTCCTCGGCCTCGGGCCGCGGCGTGGCCGGTCGGATCAAGCTTCGAAGGCGGTCGAAGGGATCGGGCGGTGCGTCCTCGGCGGCGAGGCCCGCACTTTTAGGGCCAGCCTCACGGTTGGGAAAGGACAGCACCTCGACCGTGCCACCGACCTCAAGAAGAACGTAATCCTCGAAGATTTCCGTCAGCCTGACACCGTCGCGCACACTGGCGCCAACCGTGTAGCTTTGCGTTGCCCCTTGTGAAGCGATGAAGGCCAGAGAGTCTACGCCAGCCAGGACCACCCCTCGGAGCGACAGATCGAGGCGCGTTTCTTCGGTGACCGAACCTGCCACTCGGGTCGGGGCAGCAGGTGAACCGAAAGGCGCAAGCGCCGCCACAGCCGTCAGATCGGGGGGCGGGGCCGCTACCGGGGCCTCGCGCTGGCGGGGGAGTTCGCGGGCACCGATTGCACTTTCCCCCGCCAGATGCCAGGCCACTGGTCCTGCTGCGAGGGCCAGCGAGGCAAGGACTACAGCCGCAAGAAGAAAGCCGAGCGCGATTTTCATGGCATCTCTCCGCCCCGATCGAGAAAGCCGGTCAATCGGAAGAGCACCACATCGTCCGCCGCGCGCGCCACCGCGATATCGGCGCGCCATAGATGAGGATCCCTCGTCCCGCTTTCCCGCGTCGTCACGCGCCAGTCTTGTCCGCGCATCGCGGTACGGTCGCTCGGCTCCTCTCCCAGACGCAGCCCGGCGAGGTGATTTTCCGCGACCCATCGCGCCACGGTGCGATCTTCGAGTCCGCCGACCCGTGCCGCATGGGCCTGAGCAGACAGAAGCAGGGACATCGCGCCCACGCCAAGGATCACGAGCGCCACAAGAACCTCGATCAGCGTGAAACCGCCCTCGTGGGATCGCCGCGGCGTGATCATGTCCCCGCCTCGCGCAAGCTAAAGCCGTCAAAGATAAGCATTCGCCGCGCTTCGCGGCTGGCCAGCGTCAGGCCAAGCGGGCCATCCGCATTCACGAGGCCCGGGCGGATGATGTAGTGACGCTGCGTGGCGAGCCCTGCGAAGGTCACGCCGCGCGCAAGATCGTGGGATTGCCCCAGCACGGCAAACGCATGCGGTATCCAATCCGACCCGTCGAATTCAAGGAATTGGTAGCTCGTTTCCGTCCAGGTGAAGGCACTTGGCTCCCCTCTCACGAGGACGCGGTCGGCGGCCTGTTCGAAGCGCGCACTCAACAGCCGGATTTCACGGTCAATGGACGCGCTTCCATCGCCGGACCTGACGCTCAGCCCGATGGACGCGGTCACCACGCCCAAGATGACGAGAACGACAAGTAGCTCGATGAGGGTGACACCTGCCTGGCGTTGTCTGCAGGCGGTCACTGGGCGTAATCCGCGATATCCGCCCTCACACCATCGCCGCCCGGCTGACCGTCCGCTCCAAGCGAGATCAAGTCGTAGGCCCCGCTCTCGCCCGGAGACCGGTAGATGTAGGGGTTGCCCCAGGGATCGACGGGCAACGCGGCGAGGTAGCCATCCTCCACCCAGTTTTGCGGCGCGGGCGGTGAGGTCGGACGCGCCACGAGCGCCTCGAGGCCCTGGCTCGTGGTCGGGTAGGTGCGATTGTCGAGGCGGTAGATTTCCAGCGCGCTGGCGATGGAGCGGATATCGCTTTGGGCCACCGTGACACGCGCCTCGTCGGGCCGCCCGATCACGTTGGGCACGATCATCGCGGCCACGACCCCGATGATGACGAGGACCACGATCATCTCGATCAGCGTGACCCCGGCCTCTGCTCCACGGGGGGGCGCGGGCCGCCTCCTCGACGCGGCACCGTTTCGTGAGGGGTCTTCTTTTCTGACGGTGTGTGCCACACTCGCTCCACGCGTTGAAACTATCCAGGGTTCGATATCGTACCTACAGGCGAGATAAGTGTCATGCAACGGAAATTATCGTGACAGATCAAGGGGTAAGAGCCTCCCACGACGCGCCTGGCGCGCCGAGGCCTGCTGCGCAGGAGCAAGATGCGCGTCCCTTGTTTTCCGATTCCACCGAAGCACTTGGCGCGCAGTTGCGGGCCCACGCCCCTGCCGGGGCGACGAGTTTGGCTGCAGGGCATGTGTCCCTTTTTGAGGTCTCCCTGCCCGTGCGAGGCCGTCGGGCGCGGCAGGCGGCTCTCGCCTTCGCGGTCGAGGACAAGATCGCACAGCCGGTAGACCGCGCCCATGTGGCGCTGTGTCGGGACGGGTCCAAACCCGGCACTGTCTTGGCGGCGGTGGTGGACCGCGATGTCATGGCCAGGCATCTGGACGCAGCGGAGGACGGCCCAGTCCTGCCGGAAACCTTCGCCTTGCCGACACCCTCCGTGAACAACTGGACGGTTTACCACGACGGAGAGCGCGCCGTCGTCCGGACGCCGGACGGGGGCGGTTTTGCCACCGCGTCGGCCAGCGTTTCTGTCCTCTGGCAACTGGCAGGGCGACCCGCGCTCACTGTCAGCGGCACCCCGCTTCCTGCTGCCCTTCCTGCGTCGCAGACCACGGCTCTGCCGACCCCTGACCCCGCGGATATGGCAGTCGACCTGCGCCAAGGCAATTTCGCGCCAGCCTCCTCGGACTGGCGCCCGGTGATCACACGGGCGGCGGCGCTGATCGGCGTAGGCGCGCTAGGCCATCTGGCGCTCGCAGGGGCGGATACTTGGGCGCTTGGACGCATCGCCGAGAAGGAGAGGACCGCGGCGGAGATCGCCCTTGCTGACGTCCAACCGGGTATGCGCCTCCCTGATGATCCGGCCCCTGTCCTCGCCCAGCTAACAGCGCGCCCTGCCGAAACGCTGCGTCAAGGAGCCTTCCTGCCGCTTCTGAGTGGCGTCTCGGAGGTGTTGCTCACCGAGGGCACCGCTTTCAGCTGGCGCAGGCTCTCCTTCGCGGCAGACAATGCGCAGATAGCGGTCTTGATGGAAGCGCCCAACCTCAAGGCTCTGCAAGACGCGGAAGCGGCCCTGCGCGGCGCGGGCTTTACCGTCGACAGCGGGGCAGCCACGGCGCGGGACGGCGGCGCGGAGGCGGAGTTCCGCATTTCAGGGGGCGGCTCATGAGCCTTTTTGCTTCCCTCAACCCTCGCGAACGCCTTCTCGTGCTCGTCGTCCTCCCGGCGGTGGCGCTTGTCGCGCTCTACCAGTTCGCGTGGCTGCCCTTGCAGGAAGAGCGCGCCGCGCGGGCGGAGCAGATCGCAGGCTTTCGCACTGTGGCCTATGCCGCGCGTCGGTCCGAGACCACACCGAGCGCCGTGGCGCGCCCTGCCGATCCGCGGCCCATGGCCGCACGCGTCACCGCCACGGCGCAAGCGGCCGGACTGCCCCTGCGCCGGCTTGAACCCGAAGGCCGGCGCATCCGCGTGACCGCGGACGAGATCGATTTCACCACTCTCATCGCTTGGATCGCTGAGCTTGAGACGACGGCTCGCCTCGCCCTCGTGAGCCTCGAGGTTGATCGCCGGGCGGCGCCCGGTATTGTCTCAGCACGCCTGATCCTGGAGGAGGGCGCATGACCACCCTGCCCCGCCTGACTTATGCGTTTGCCAAGTCCAACGGTGTGCTGTTGACGGGCGCCGAAGATGCCCCCGTTTGCCGCATGAAGCGGGGGGCGACGCTCGCCGCGATGATGGAGGCGCAGCGCATCGCTGCTCGTCCCGTCACGTTCGAGGAAGCTACCGGTGACGCGTTCGAAGCGGAACTCGGCCGCGTCTATCGCGATAGCGCCTCAGAGGCCGCGGAGGCCGCGGCAGGTGGTGACCTTGAAACACTGGCAGACACGGCTGCCGCCGTGGATGACCTGCTGGACCAGAACGACGACGCTCCCGTGGTCCGCCTCATAAATGCGATCCTCCTGGAGGCGGTGAAGGAAGGGGCCTCCGACATCCATATCGAAACCGAGGAGCGCCGCCTCGTGGTGCGCTTCCGCGTGGACGGGGTGCTGCGCGAGGTGATCGAACCGCGCCGCGCGCTCGCCACGCTGCTGGTGAGCCGAATCAAGGTCATGGGCAAGCTCGACATAGCAGAGAAGCGCCAGCCGCAGGACGGGCGCGTCTCCTTGCGCGTGGGCGGTTATGACCTCGACGTCCGCGTCTCCACGATCCCCTCGCAGTTCGGAGAGCGCGTCGTCATGCGCCTTCTCGACCGCGGCCAGACGCTGCGCGGGCTGGGTGAACTCGGTCTAAGTGACATGGATCGCGCGCGCCTTGAACGTATCCTTGCAAGGCCGGACGGGCTTCTCCTGGTGACCGGGCCCACCGGCTCCGGCAAGACGACATCGCTTTACGCTGCGCTGGCTAAGCTGAACGACCGGGCGCGCAACATCATGACAATCGAGGACCCGATCGAGTACTCGATGGACGGTGTCGGCCAGATGCAGGTCAACGCGCAGACGGACCTGACCTTTGCCAAGGGCCTGCGCGCGATCCTGCGCCAGGACCCTGATGTCATCATGGTGGGCGAGATCCGCGACCGCGAGACCGCGCAGATCGCCATCGAATGCGGCATGACGGGGCACCTCGTCCTGTCCACGTTGCACACGAACACCGCCATCGGCGCCGTCTCACGGCTGGTGGAGATGGGGGTCGAACGGTTCCTGCTCGCGCCGATGCTGCGCGGGCTCGTCGCGCAGCGGCTGGTGCGGCGGGTCTGCCCGGATTGCGCTGGTCCCCACGAAATCACCGAAAGCGAAGCGGCAAGCCTGATGGGCGCGGTGCGCCCGGGAGAGGTCGTGCGCCGTGGAACGGGCTGTGACGCGTGCCACGGGCAAGGCTATCGCGGACGCCTGCCGCTCTACGAGATCATCGAGGTGTTGGCAGACGTCGAGCGGGCGATCCACGAAGGTGCCTCGGAGGCAGAGCTGACCCGCGTCGTGCGCGCCGCCTCCCCCGGCATCCTCGACGACGCGGTGGCCAAGCTTCGCGCGGGGCTGACGACGGTTGAAGAAGTGGCCCGCGTCGTCCATGACGACATGACACCGCTCTGATGGCGGCCTTCGCCTACAAGGCCGTCGACAAGCAAGGCAGCAACTCCACGGGCGTCATCGAAGCGGCCAGCGCCGCCACCGCCCGGGCCGACCTGCGCGCCCGCGGCCTCTTGCCCCTGTCGGTGGAAGCCACGCGCGGCGGCCCCCGCCGGTCCGGGCAGATCCCGCGGAATGCCCTGGTCCTGATCACCCGCCAGCTCGCCACGCTTGTCGGTGCGGGCGTGCGGATCGAAGACGCCTTGCGTACGGTGTCCGAGGAAGCCGAGACCCCAAAGGTCGCGGCCCTCGTGCTCACCTTGCGCGCCGCCGTCACCGAGGGCCAGAGCTTTGCCGAGGCGCTCGAGGCGCACGAGGCTACCTTCGACGGCTATTACAGGGCGTCCGTCCGGGCGGGCGAAGCCTCCGGGCGTTTGGGCGAGGTCCTCGACAAGCTTGCCGATTTCACGGAGGCCCGCGCGAAGAACCGCCAAAAGGTGCAATTCGCAATGCTTTATCCCGCGCTGCTGGCCCTCGTGTCCATCGGGGTCGTCATTGCGCTTCTAGTCTTTGTCGTGCCCGACATCGTGCGCGCCTTCGAGACCCGCGGCGCGGAGTTGCCGCTTCTGACCCGCGCGCTGATCGCGGCCAGTGACTGGATAGCGGTCTTTGGCCCCTATGCCCTGGGCGGCATCGTGCTTGCGGCCCTGGGCGTCAGTCTGGCCATGAAACGGGAGGCCGTGCGCCGACCCGTCCATCGCTTGCTGGCAGACCGGCGCCCGTTCCGGGGCCTGACCCGTCGCATCAACGCCACGCAATTCGCAGGCACGCTGGCCACGCTCATCGTCAGCCGTGTGCCCTTGGTTGAGGCGCTGCGCGCGGCGTCGTCCAGTATCTCCAACCTCCACATGCGCGCGGCAGCCCAGGACGTTGCCCGGAAGGTGGAGGAAGGCGCTGCGCTCTCGGCCTCCATGCGTGAAGCCCGCATCTTTCCGCCCCTGCTCGTGGCCGTGGTGGCCAGTGGCGAGCAGGGCGGCACCCTCGGCGTGAGCCTCGCGCGCGCCGCCGACGATCAGGCGCGCGACCTTGATGCGCTCGTGTCGGCCATCGTGGCGCTGGTGGAGCCTGCAGTGCTACTCGTCATGGGCCTCGTCGTGCTCCTGCTCGTGATGGCCATCCTTTTGCCGATCACCAACCTGAACACGCTCGCCATCTGATCAGAACGGCAGCTCAAGCTCGATCGGTTCGCTCGACGGCAGGCCGGGCACAAGGCGCGCGCCCGCCGGCTCGATGCGGATGCGCGCGCGGCGGTCGGGCGTCAACAGTGCCTCGGCATAGGGCTCTCGCGCGGCACTGGTAACGCGGGCCTCGGCCCCGTCGCCGACGGCGCCCAGCGCAATGAGAAGCGGTGGCACCGTCACTTCGCCGAGCCCCGGCCCCCGGCATATCGCGGCGCGCGTGCGGATCTCGCCGCTTACGTCATATCGCGCGCGGCTCACGCGGAGTGTCTGGATGTCGACCACGGCGCTGCCCTCGCAGGTCGCCGCCTCCGGAAAGAGCGCCAAAAGCTCGGGGCCTGCGCGTCCTATGGCATCTGACATGCCCACGCCACCCAGGCCCGCCCACGCGTCGGCATCGATCCGGGTTTCGGGGCCCACCAGAACGAGGTCTGCGCCAAGGCGCCCGCGCACCAAACCGGACCAATCGGCCCGCCAAGTCAGCGCGATCCCGCCCGAAAGCGCTGCCCGGCCTTCGCGGGCAGTGCCCGACAACGCTGCGATCTGTGGCGGCAGCGGTTGAAAGAGGCTAACAAGGGTCACCGGGGCCGACAGAGCCAGCGACACCACGAGAAGGGAGGCCGTGACGAATGCCAAAAGCGCGTATCGCGCCCATCGCCCGCGGCGTGTCCCGGCGCCGGGTCTTGACCCTTGGTGCTTCATCTGGCGCGCTCCTTCTAAGCGGCTGCGGGGCGGAGTTCGGGGGCCTCAGACCCTCGGGCGATGAACGCCGGACAGCTTTGCCCGGTCGCGCTGCCCTTATCGCGCCTGTTTCGGGTCGCGCCGCTGAATTAGGCCAGATCATCCGCAATTCCGCAACGCTTGGCGGCAATGCTCTGAGCGAAACCGGCGAAGTGCAGCTTTTCGATTCGGGCGACACGCCCGAGGCCGCCGCGGACGCGGCCCGCCGTGCCGCGGCCTCCGGCGCCCGCCTCATCGTGGGCCCGCTTTTCGGCGCGCAAGCGGCGGCCGCCGAGGCCGCGGCAGGCAACGTCCCGGTCATGACGCTGTCCAACGACGCCAGCGTTGCGGGCGCCAGGGTCTTCGTTATTGGCGTGACGGCGGAACAATCGGCCCAGTCGATCCTGAGCTTCGCGCAACGTCGCGGCCTGACGCGGATCGGCATCGTCGTGCCCCCCGGCGCTTTCGGCGCGCGGGCCGGGGCGGCGGCCCTCGCAGCGGGTCGTGCGCTGGGCCTCGATATGCTTGGCCCCGTGACGACAACCTCCGTCAGCGAGGCGCAAGCCAGCCTTGGACCCCTGCCCGACGCCATCTATCTGCCCTCCGCCGGGGCCTCGCTCGAGGACTTCGCCGCCGCCTTCCGCGGCCGGACGCAGATTTTGGGCTCCGACCAATGGTCTGCCATTGATCCCAGCCGCGTGCCCGTCCTCGACGGCGCACTTTATCCCGCGCCTGATCCGGTGGCCTTCGAGCCCTTTGCGCGGGCCTACGAGGACGCCTACGGCGACGTGCCCGGCATCCTCGCGGGGATCGCCTTCGATGCTATCGAAAGCGCGCGTCTTCTGGGGCGGGTCGGCCAACAGGACAGGCGCGGGCTGCTTCGGGAGAGCGGTTTCAACGGCGTCATCGGCCCCTTCCGCTTCAACCGGGACGGCACCTGTCGCAGGGGCCTAGCGGTGCTGCGCGTGGGGCGTGGGAATGTGTCCCTTATCGGTGCTGCCTCCGCGTGATGCAGCACACGGCGCCAAGATCGCGCGAGGCGGGTGTGACGCTCATCGAGGTGATCGTGGCGCTCGGGCTCATGTCGCTGATCGCCGTCGCCGGGTTTTCGATGCTGTCCTCGATCCTGCGCGTGCAGGACGGAACCGAAGGCCGGTTGGAACGGCTGGCAGAGATCGACCGCGCGCTTTTGCTATTCAGCCGTGACGTGCAATCGCGGAGCCAGGACCCGCTCGCCTGGGATGGGCGCGACCTGACCTTCGTGCGCGGTGCGATCCCGGTCCGCTATCACCGGGCTGGAGACAGTCTCATGCGCAGCTTGCCGTCCGGCCTTTCGCAGGAAATTCTGCCCCGCGTTGAAAGCTTCGAGGTCCGCGCCCTCGACGACCGGGGGCGCTGGCACGAGACCTGGCCGATAGAAGCCGAGCGCCCTATCGGCCTGCCGCCCATGCTCGTGGGGCTGGAGCTTCGCCTCGATCTTCCAGGAGGTGATGTCTCCCGGCTGATCGATTTGCCACGCGAGGTTGACCCATGAGGCGCCAGCTCGAAGAGGGCGTCGTGCTCGTCAACGTGCTCGTGATCCTCGCTATCGCGGCCACGGTGATCTTCCTGATGCTCCAGACGCAGGACATCGCCACGGATCGCGGGCAGCGCCTCTCGGCCGCAAGCGCGGCGGAGGCCCTCGCGCGCGGGGCAGAGGCAAGCGTGGTGACGGCCTTACGCCGCGATCTCGAAGAAGCCCCCAACACCGACCATTACGGCGAAGCATGGGCCACGGGGCAAGAGGCCGTCGCGCTGGAAACGGGCGCGTTCTCGCTTAAAGTGCGTGACGCGCAGGCCAAGCTCGACCTCGGGCGACTGCGCGCAGGCCAGCCCGCCGATATCGAGGTTTTTCTCCGACTGTTCCGGGCGCTTGATCTTCCTGCGGCGGAGTTGCGCCGCGCGGCGCTCGAACTGGCGGGGCGTGGCGGGGTATCCGACATAGCCGAACTCGACAGCCTCAGCACGCGCACCCGCGAGGCCCTCGCCCCCCATATCGACCTGCTGCCGAAACCCGCGACGCTCAACCTCAACACCGCCTCGCCGCTGCTTCTTCGCGCGATGATGGCCAACCCGTCGGCGGCCACACGGCTGTTGGCGATCCGCGACAGGACGGGGCGGCTGGATCCCGATGATTTCGTGCGCGTGGGGGCGCTTGTGCCGCTCGGAGCTGGCCTTCGCTCCGATGTCTTCGATGCGACGATCCTGGCCGAGGTGGACGGGGTCAGGGTGAATCTGCAGTCTCGCATCGTGCGCGGCGCTACGGGGGAGCTGCTCGTGATGCGACGCCGGTTTGGAGCACCGATTCCGTCCGGATTGTCTGTGGAGCGGTAGCCCCGCGTCTCTCAAAAGAAGAACGCGGCCCCTCTTTTGGGGGGCCGCGTTTGGTTTCAGGAGCTCTCGCAGGCCTCAGGGGTTAAACGGATCCGCGCTGGGGTCCGGTGTCAGACCCACCGCCGACGCGTCCACCGGCGCGTCGTTTGGGTCAGCATTGAAGGCGGCTACGAACCCCGAGCCAAGCGTTGCGATCCCGCTGATCCCGCTGCTACCGCAAGCGGCGAGAAGGACGAGGCCAGCTGTCGCGACCGCGACCTTGCCGCGGCCCGACAGGGCATCGTACTTGGCCCGGTAGGTTTCAACAAACGTCATGTCCATTCCTTAGCTGCCGCCCAGCGGCGTGTTGAGGTAGGGGAACGTCGATTGAAGCTCCGTGGGCAGGATCGGCGCGCCATCGGTGAAGGCTGCCGTTCCGACAGGGGCATCCTCCTCGGCGCAGAGGCCAAGATTGATGTTGTCATTGGCCGCCGGATCGCCGGACAGTTCCTGACCAAGCGGAACAGGGTGGCAGAGCGCCCCCATGACCACGCGCAGCGCGATGTCGACCGTGTCGTCCGCCGGGCGACGACCGTTCGGGAAGCCCGCGAGATCCTCGGCGACGAGGCCAAAGACGTTCTGGTCTGCAACCGGGGTCGCCGGGATGGCCGTATTCAGGCGCATCATCTCGGAGCCGGTCACCGTTGCTTGCTGGTTAAAGCCCGGGAAGCCCGTCAGGAATGCCGCGACAAGGTCGTTGCGCGGGAAGTTGTTCGGCGCCAGCTCATCCGGCAGACCGGCCACGCCACCGAACAACAGTTCGATCAGTTCCGGCAGGGTTGGGTTCGTGACATAGGTGGCCAGCGCTCCATCCTGCGTTGGCTCTGCCGCGTTAAAGAGGTCCTTGTCGGGCAGGCCGATCACGACTTCGTTCACAAGGGGGTTAGACAGGCGGGCCACCTGCACATAGGCCCCGCCGTAATTCGCCGTGCCCTCATAGGTCGGGCTGGGATCAAAGAGCTTCGCTTGCGGAAGGCTTGCCGTGGTCCAGCCGCCGATGACGCCGTTCCCGCTTCCGGTCACACACTCGATCGGCAACTCCAGCGCGATGGAGGTTACGTTGAACAGATCTACGAGGTCGTCATTCGCGCGGTCCTGCGTGATCCCGCCGGCGAACGCGTTCGCGCCCACATTATATTGCGGGTAGACACCGTTGTCTGCGCCCTGGATCGGCACGAGATTGATGAGGTCGAAGACGGAGCCGAGGTTTACGGCGAAGGCCTCCTCTCGCTGGCCGACGAAGACACGGCCCGTGGAGGCGCAGCCGGGCACGTCGACGTCGTAGATGAAGCTGTTGGCATAAGCCTCATAATCCGGGAGCGACTTCGAGCCGATATTGTCGATGGGCTTGGTGAACGACGTCTCCGAGGATCCTGCGATCGTCAGCTGGGTGCCTGCGTCAAATCCAGCACGTCGGTCGCCGAGGATCTGGCGGACGGTGTAGGACTCGAATTCGTTGATCAGGCTCGTATCGCCCGCCGAGATCGGCCCGGCATTGCGAAGCGGTATTGCCACGTCCACTGTTTCACCAGTGGGCCCGACGGGAAGCGCAACGCCTGTGCCGCCGGAAAGGCTGTTGGTGAAATCGAACTGGTAGGTAACGTCCTCAATGGCGTCGCCGTCCGTGTCGATATGGATCTCGTAGATCGCATCAGCATCCATCGTGAAATAGTTCGGGCCACCATAGGGGGCCTGGAGCGGCTGGTAGTTCGCGATGAAGGTAACGCTGTCCGGGGCAGCCGGATCATAGCTGCGGAACATGTAGAAATCCGTCGCGTCCACCTTGGGTAGTTCGGTGATGCCGGGCGCCTCGCGATGTGACGATGCCGTCACGCTCGATGCGGCGAGAACAACGGCCAAGGCCGTCGTGCCCAAACCGGCAAACAAATAAGTAGTCTTCATGAAACGTTTCCTCCACGTTGTCGGCCTGTCGCGTCATAGCAGCAGGCGAGTGCCCGAGGCTCGCTCGGTACACCTACTCACCAGACACGGAGGCGGCGCATGAAGGTTTCAAATACAGTTAGCTTTTTTTCGCGCGACGATCGGAAACGTTGTAACGTGCTGAAAACGTTGATCGCCCATCTGTGATGCTTCCCAGCCACCCGACCCTGCTCGATCTTCTGGCCACGCTTCTTATTCTCGGTGCCTTAGCTTATCTCTCCGTGGTCGATCTTCGGGAGCGTCGGTTGCCGGACGCCGTGACCTTGCCCGTACTTATCACCGGGCTGGCCCTCGCAGCGTGGCGCGACGGCCACATTCCCTATGCGGCAATGTTAGGAGCCGGTGTGGGATATAGCGTCTTCGCGTTGATAGGAGAAGTATACTTTCGCGCCCGCGGCACGGAAGGGCTTGGTCTCGGCGATGCAAAACTGATGGGCGCGCTCGGCGCCTGGCTCGGCTGGGAAGCCCTGCCCGCTGCCGTTCTAGGGGCTTCGCTTATGGCTCTTGTCGCGGCGTTCGCCGCGGGGCGCCGCAGCCGAGAAAACATCGCCTTCGGCCCATTCATCGCGCTTGCCTTCGCCGGGCTCTGGCTGGCCTTCGTCGGAGCCGATGCGGTCAGGTTGATCACCGGCTCAGGATGAAGCTGAGCGAGGCCCAGTGGCTCGTCCAGACCGCGCCTTCCGGTCCGTTTGCAGGGTCCAGCCGAACGGCATTCAGCAGGTATCTCCCGCCTCGGGAGACGTCGAGCGTGATTTTTCCGGTCGCGTCGGTCAGCAGCACGGTCCGGACGGTATCGGCGGGAGGACTGCCCCCCGCCGGAAGGTGAAATGCGGACAGGTGCCACCCTGCGACTGGTACGCCCTGCCATAGCAGCTCGAAATCCGCTGTTTGCGCTGCCTCCGCGAAAGGATTGTCGAGCGCCACCACCTCGAAGGGCATGCCTGCCGGCCCGTCAGAATGATCGGGCAACACGGGCCCAGCCTGAACAAGCGCCTTGGCGTTGCGCGTGAAAGCCTCCACGATGGCGTTCTCTGCCAGCCCGCGCGCCCGGTGCTCTGCCGCGATACCGCTAAGCCCTTCGTAGTCGAGATAGGCGGTGAAGTCGGCCATGGTGTCGAAGGTCGTAACCGAGGGGTGCGTCTCCACGGTAATACGATGTAGGCCCCGCGCGCCGATGCTGAGCGCACCGATCGCGGGGCGGTCCCCAAGAATGGCGGAGATCTTCTTTTGGCCGTCAGGGCCCCAATGGGTCATTTGCTTCATGATGTTCGGCAGATACGGGAGCATCTGCCCCGCCAGATGATCGCCCACGCGCACATGAGCGGCCACAGTAACACCGGTTTTGACCGGGCCCACTGCCTGCGGCTCTACCCAAAACTCATGTGCATTTCCCGGCGAACAGGCGAGAACAAAGAAGGCTAGGAAAAACCAGAGTCCGCCAACGGCGCTAACTCTTGCAGAAACTTCACTCATGCTTGACGCTTGTTCGCCCATCCTGCGCCTCCGTCTTTCTAAGTGCCTTGTCTTCCCTAGCCCCTATCGTGATCCACGCAACTCACTCTAGAAAGTTTCAGAAAAGACCTAGTCTCAACCGTCGTGGTTGCGCGATGGTGAACCTAAGGGCCAAGCGACAGGCTTCTTTCCCAAATCCAACGTTTGAATCGCCAGAACCAGGAACCCCCGGGACTCACAAAGCGGTGGTGGCCGCCCCGTCAATTGATTATCGAGCTTTTCACGGCTTGGCGAATTTGGGTCAGCTGTATCGGTCAGGGGCTTGAAACCGGTATACGGCCGACCTGATACCTGAGGGCACCCCCCAAAATACCCCTACGTTCGGTCGCTTCTTCCGGCCCAAATCAGATGTTAGGCGGCAAGAGTCGTGCTGCGGTGCGGCACAGATCGGGCACATCAGGCAAGGCCGAGGACAAACGCGGAGGCCGGGTGCCAGACAATCTGTTGCATTGAGGAAGCCTGAGGCTGGCTCGCCGCTCTGTAGCAGCATATTAAGTTGGTAGTTCGTACTAGTGAGTCTACCGTGACGGGCAACCGAGCATCCATGTCCAACACAAAGCAGATTCTTTCCATGCTGCGCAGCCGCGCTGAAGGCGACGAGGACCAATTCCTCGCGATCGCCCTTCAAGTTGCGGCCGCCGAAGCGCGGCAGGGACGTCGAACCAATGCGGAGCAGCTACGCGCAGCTGTGGAAGACTTACGACGGCGTGGTGGCAACAAGCCCACTGTGCGGGTGGCGCTAGCTCAGCCTCGCGGCGATCTCGAGGGCCTCCTTGATCTCCGCGAGCCGAGCCTTCGTCTGTCTCAAGTCGTGCTCGCAGAAGCCGTTCGCGCGAGGCTCGATGGCGTCGTTCTTCAGCAGAACCGTCGATCTTGGCTCCGCGAAGGCAACCGAGTGCCGTCCCGCCGCCTGCTCTTCGCGGGACCACCGGGATCGGGCAAGACGATGACGGCAGAGGCGCTCGCCGGCGAGTTGCGCCTTCCCTTCCTCGTCGTCCGCCTCGAGGCCCTCATCACCCGCTTCATGGGCGAGACGTCGGCCAAGCTCAGGCTCGTGTTCGACGAGACGATCCGCAGCCGCGGCGTGTATCTCTTCGACGAGTTTGATGCCGTGGGCGGCAAGCGCGCCGCGACTAACGATGTCGGCGAGATGCGACGCGTCCTGAATAGCTTCCTGCAGTTCATGGAAGAGCCTGCGTCGACCGACAGCATCATCCTCGCCGCGACGAACCATCCAGAGCTCCTCGATCCCGCACTGCAACGCCGGTTCGATGATGTGCTCCTTTTCGACATGCCATCGCCCGACGAGATTCGGGAGGTGATCCGCAACCATCTCAGGCCGATGAAGTACCCCAGGATATCTTGGGACCGGGTCGCAGGTGCTGCGCGCGGGCTAAGTCAGGCCGAACTCGCCCGGGCCGCCGACGAAGCTGCGAAGGCCGCCCTCCTCGCGGATCGGAATACGATCCGCACTGACGATCTGCTCGAGCAGCTCGCTGCGCGGCATCAGATGCGCGATGTCTTCAGGGGCGACCAAGAGGCGGCTCGCTGATCTTTGGCCGACTACGACCGTCCGCATATCGACATCGCGCCCCTTCTGACGACCAGTTCGTACACGGCGCATCAGTCTCCCGGTGGCCGGACGTTCACGCGCAACCGTGACCAACACGGTCCTCGCTTGAGCGCCGGCCTGGTTGCCTCTCTCACGGTCGCCGAGGCACGCCGCCCGGTACCCGACACGCTCCCGCTTGGCGTAGAGCCGGGTGAAGGCGCGTTCGTCACGGTCACCCTCGATCCGAACGCTCGCGAGCTCAATATCGAGTAGCCGAAGAGGGGCGTGCGCCAAAGCGCGGCGGGCGATGCCAACGGTCGCCGAACCATGGTTCTGCACATGGCCAATGAAGACGCACAGGCCTATCTGCGCGAACGGGTCGAGCGCTATCGAACTGGCGAACTCAGCGAGCGCGAACGCCCGCCTCTCTATTCGGAGATGGAACCCATCGATGGGTTCTCGCCAACAGAGCTTCTCGATCTCTGGCGTGAAGACCCCGAGACCCTTCCGACCGATGCCAACGGACCGAAGTGGTGGGGGCTCTGGTGCTGGGAGGACTTCGTCGATGACGTGACGGGCGTGGCGCGCGCCCTCGAGATGCATGTCGCGCCGGAAGACCGTTGGAGCACCTTCCCGGACGTCCGTGTCGTCCCCGTCCACGCGACACGCGCTCAGGTCCAGACGATGCTCGATCTGAACGAGGCTGGCCTCTCCGAGATCGGGTTCGCCACGGACGACCCCGCCATCCTTGTCGATCTGACCGGTCAGGAGCAGGACGGGCTGGTTGAGGACCTCGCCGACCGCATTCAGTGGCCTGGTGCCGAAGTGCCCGCAGTCTGCCTTTTGGACACGGGTGTGAACCGCGCTCATCACCTGATCGAGCCGGCGCTCGCGTCGGACGACGCGCAGGCCGTCGATCCAGATTGGGGATCGGACGATCACGACCGGCCTGGGCACGGCACGCTCATGGCCGGGCTGGCACTCCATGGCGACCTGACCGGTCCCTTAACCGATAGCTCAACTCCAACGCTCGGTCACCGGCTGGAGAGTATCAAGATCCTTCCCCACATGCCGCGCGATGACGACGATCCCGCGAACTATGGCGCCATCACGAAAGCTGCGGTGGCTCTAGCGGAAGCTCAAAACCCTGATCGGCCGCGGACGATCTGCTCGGCCGTCACGAACGACCGGCGCCGCGGGGACCGGCCTACACGCTGGAGCGCCGCGATCGACGAGATCGCGTCCGGCGTCGATGCAGCCGAAGGCGAAGACCCGCCCCGGCGCCGCTTCGTTCAGGCGATCGGCAATATCGGCCATTCCAATGACTGGTTCACGATCCAAGACCCGAGCCTTCATCCAGCCGAAGACCCGGCGCAGGCGTGGAACGCGCTGACGGTGGGCGGCGTCACGTTCAAGAACGCAATCGAAGCCCGCGACCGTGCCGAATGGTCAGCTTGCGCCAGTGTCGGCGAAGCAAGCCCCTAACGCCGGACGTCGAGCGACTGGCCGGACGGCACGACGCCGGTCAAACCCGACATCGTGTTCGAGGCCGGAAACCGAGCCATCAACGCGCTCGGAGACCAAGTGAGCGACGCGATGCCCTCGCTGTCGCTCATCTCGACCGGCAAGGGCGGCACGGGAGACGCGCTGATGCCGTTTTACGCGACCAGCGCTGCCACAGCGCAAGCCTCGCGTATGGCGGCTCAGATCACGGTGGAACACCCTCGATATTGGCCTGAAACCGTCAGGGCGCTCATGGTGCACAGCGCGGACTACACGCCGGCCATGCGCGCCGAGATCGACGATGCCCCCGGAAAGACAGAACGAAGCGCGCTCCGTCGCAGGTTCGGCTACGGTATGCCTGATCTACCCCGCGCTCTGGCATCCGCATCGACCGACCTGGCCCTCGTCTCACAGGCCTACATCCAGCCCTTCGACCGGCCAGGCATGAGTCGCCGTGACAATACGAGTCGGATCGGACCAGTCACCTTCGGCTCCGCTCACTACTACGATTTGCCCTGGCCGACCCGCATCCTCGAGACGCTGGAGAACTGTCCAGTCGAACTGAAGATCACGCTGTCCTACTTCGTGGAGCCGTATCCGCTGAAGGGGGCCATGCTGGATCCGGCGCGCTACCGCTCGTTCGGACTGCGCTTCGACCTCAAGCGCCCGAGGGAGACGGACGCAGAGTTCCAGCGGCGTCGCAACGCGGAGATGGGCGATAGGCTTCGCGCCGCCGAAAACGATCCTAATTGGGCGTTCGGCCCGAAGGCTATCGCCGCCGGCTCCCTGCATAGCGATACCTGGTCCGGGACCGCAGTCGAACTCGCATCCCGCGATCAGTTGGCGATCTACCCGGTCGTGGGCTGGTGGCGCGATCGACCGGGCCAAGGGCGCTATCTCGACAAGGCGCGCTATGCGCTCGTCGTCACGCTGACTGCACCCGAGGCCGGGATTGATTTGCAGGCCTCTGTCGAGATCTCGGCGCGGACCCGGATCGCGGCGCAGGCCGGGGTTGCGGTCAACGTGGCTACGACAGGCGAGTGACCGCTCTCACTTGTGGCACTGAAAGAGTATGCACTCGCAGCGAAGGACCGCTTTCCGCCCTTCTAGCAACCAACAACAACCACAACCCAAACCGAAGGGGTTCCTCGAGGCAAAAGTCGCAGACCCCACATGCACGCGAACTACCCATGGGCCGTGGGCCCGGAAAGAACCTATCGGGCCGTGCGCAGCGCTCTTTGCATCGCGCGGAAGAATGCCCCGGGCATCCGGGCATCCGCAGTCTTCCGAGCCGCGGGCATCAAGCCCAGCGTCGCCCGGTAGCGGGAGCGGGACGTGTAGTGCACGAGGAGCTTGAGCCCCTTGCGTCCACCTCGCCCCGTCCGCTGGTAGATGCCGCCCGGGCGGCCCTTGCCGGGCTTGCCGGAGAACACCGTGGGGCGGGCCAAAGCCCTGCCGACCGCGCCCTTGGGCATGTTCCCGTATTTGTTCAACTGTTGCCGCACCGGCACGAGGATCGCCCGGCCCTTGGGGCGGCGGGTGCCGCCCTCTTCGAGCGTCGCGAGGTAGGCCGCTTGGATCGGCTTTATCCGCACAGTCCCGCGGAGGGCGCGCTTCGTGGAGCGCTTGATCGCCACCCCGCGCATCGTGAAGGGTGTGGGCTCCTCGAGGCGGCGCTTCATGCGCTTTTCCCAATTCGTCTTCACATCGCCCAACACCTCATTGACGGCGAGGGATGTGGCGAAGGGCACCTGTTTCCGGGCCGCATCGTTCAGCCCGCGCTGGACGGCCCGCATGTTGGATCGGATATCGAGGTGCATGGGCAGGCCTTTGCGGAGCGTGCGACCCACCTCGCCGGGAAAGGAGAGAAACTCGGCGAGGTGGGTCGCTTGGGCGGTGGGCCAGTTCGCCGCCGCACCTCCCGGGCATGCAGTGGCTTATATCCTCGCCCCCGCGGCGTTGCGTTTTTTCCTGTCAGCGCGCGGTGGGATCAGAAGCCCGCAACAAATGGCCAGCTTCTCCTCCACATCCACCATCGCGCGGGTCAAATCGTCCTGCGCGCGGGGGGAGCGGGGCTTCGCGCCGATCCGCTTGAGGACGGCCTCGCCCGTGAGGCCGTCAATCGCCGCCCATGTGGCCAGATCGATGAGTGGGACGCGGGCCACGTCAGGGCGGCGGTTGCCGCGGTACTCATAGCCGTGGTGACGGATCTCCGCCACGCCCTCAAGCGCCGCTTGCATCTTGCGCCACGTCTCCGCGATGATCAGGGCGCGGAGGTTGGGCCCGGCGAAGCCGCCGCCCCCACCGCCGCCGCTCATATCGAGGCAGGAGCGGCCACCGCCGAGGGACGCCGCCGTGTCGGCATAGGCGATCAGTGCCGCGCGGCGCTCACGCTCCATGTTGCGCAGGAGGGGGGCGGTGGCCACCTTCCAGACACGGGCGCGGCGCACCACGTTCGCGCCGGAGGGCGTCACACCGGCCTCGGCCATGGTGACCTCCGCCAGGGCAGGCCGGGCCAGGGGTGCGCGGATGGCCTTGTCCTTCGCATCCGTGAGGCCGGTGTCGCCGTCCTGCGCCCATGGGAACGGCTCGAGCGTCACGGCCGCGGCGGGCTGGGCCCGCTCACGGGCACACGAAAGCGCAAAGCGCTGGCCCCTCGAAAGGGCGGCTTGGGGTGAGGCGGGTGAGGCTTTTTCCGCCCTACCCCGTTTCAGTTTTTTGCTGCACATTTTCCAAAATTCTCCATGTAGGTGATCTTCTTCACCTTCTTCACCTCCTTCACCTGAGATGAAGAAAACCGTAGGTTTTCGAGGGATTGACCTCGAAAAGGAAGGTGAGGCCGCAGGTGAGGTAGGTGAGGTCAGAACCCGAAATCCGCCCCTCAGCATGTCCCTTCACCGCCCGACTAGGGCGGTGGCCTTTTCCTCTTCCCCTCGCCCGTGGTGGGCTATGGTGACTTTTCCTCACCTGCCTCACCTGGGCGCGGGTTGAGAGAGCGCCACGATGGTGGCCGTGGTCGCGGCCTCGGACTTGGCCACCGGGCAGTCATGGTCGAAGCCATGGAGCCCGCGCCAATCATGGATTTCGAGGGCGATCTCGACGGGGACGCGGTCATACTCGTGGGGGTAGGCGTTCTCGTGGTTGGCGGCATCAAGTGCCGCGAATATCTGCGTGGATAGAGTGCTCATGGGGCGTCCTTTCGACTGTGAGGGGTGAGGGTTAGAAAACGGGGCCGTCATCGGGGGGCGCGGGGGCGGCAAGGTACGCGGGGCGGGAGCCGGTAGCGCGCTCCACAATCTCGGCCGCTGCTTGGGCCCATCGGAGGCCCTTCCAATGGCTGCGGCCTCCGATGGGCCCGCGCTCGAAGCCCTTTTCGACCATCACGTCGCCCACCGTCTTCATTTGATAGAGTTGGCGGCCCTCGTCCTCGCACCACGCCTCGTGGACCTTGAAGAACTCGCTCACGCTCAGGCGGCTGGAGGTCTCGCGGATGCACATCTCACCCACGAACAGGCCCATCGGATCGGCGCTCTGGAGGAGCCGAGACTTGAGCTACGCAAACTACTCGGGCATCAAGCTGCCCTCAGACCATGAGCTCGTGGAGCCATCGAGCATCCAATTCAGGATGCCCGAGCCCTCGGCGCGACGTTCATCCTATTTCTCGCTCCGCGAGCGCATCTTCTCGGCACCCGAAGAGGTGAGCTCTTTTAAGGGAAAGACTGAAGATCCGGCAAACGGTGCAGTTATCTTGGTAGATCGTTTTGGCCCCTGGATCGCAGCCAATGCTTACCCCGACGTCCGGCTTTGAGATCAAATCACACTGGGAAAGGCACAGTTCGTCAGCAGATCTCCGCCCGAGTAGCACTTTAACCTCAAGGCTCAGAGCACGTTACACCCAAGCGCTCGTCGGCAAGCTAGGCGCGCTCACCGGGAAAGAGGGCCCCCCTAGGACGATCGCGAGCGCCTTGAAAAATGTCCTATGACAAAGGTATGTCTTTTGATCGGCGAAGCGCAACTTTACCCATAGTTCAGCACATGAATAAGGCCACCGAGAAGCGTCCGTCACGCGTCCACTGCCATGCTTCCTCAGATATCAAACGGCCTCACCCACTGTCAAAAAGAGTAACCCAAATTCGCCGCATAGCGGAGCCAATTACGGCGACAGCCTCGAGGCAGAGTTCACGTTCGGACCTATTTCAACGGTCTTAAGACAAACCCAGTCGTGCCAAGTTTGACGCCAAGCAGTAGTCCTCGGACGCAGCCCCTATGCTGTTTAAGTCACGGCACAACCAACCTTACAATGCGATACGCTCAAGCGCACCACGCCTTCCTTCTAATCCGCCTCCTATACCGTAATTGGGCCGTTTGTACTTGTGCCCCAAGATATCGGCGCGAATTCGGTCATCCACACCGGCAGACAACAACGCGTCTTCGACGTAGTGCCGAAGTGAATATGCGACGTGCTTGTCCGTTTCCTTCAAGGCATTGTTTGCAAGATACTTGTTGACCAGAGCGCTCCAAGAACCTGCCTTATGTGCATAGCGTTTTACCCCGCCGCGTGCAGCGATGCGCTGCGCTGCCTCCAAGGACACGCCAAGTAGCGGGATATCCCGCGCCGCATGCTGGACCTTCAATTGCCGCCCGTTGGCCGCGACACGCAGATGCGGGATGGAATGGTTGAGGACGAAATCACTCAGCGGGGCGTCTGTAATCTCAGAGGGTCGTAAGCCAGTATTGACCATCAACAGAAATACATCTCGCGCTTCCTCATTTAGGCGATCCAATTCACCTTCGCCAAGGAGCTTCTCCACGATCCACCACCTGCTGAACGGAGGAGTTGTCCCGCCGTCTTTTCCTTCAAGCCTGAGCCCGGCGAATGGGTTGTCGATGCCTGCTTCGGTGAATTTGATCCATGTTCCCACGATCTGGGACAGATGCATCAGGTCTTTATTGGCCGTCTCGATTTTCAAGCCAGCCTGAACACGCTCACTCCACCAATTTCTAAATTGAATTGCATCGCCACGTGTAATCATGTCCACGGGAATGTCGCGCGGCGTTGAAGAGTCGGTTCCGGCCATTTGATTCAGAAAACTCCGCACCGCCCGTTGCCGCGGCAGGAGCCATTTACGCCGTTGACCGTCAGACTTTCGTACGTGCCGCGTCTCAGTGAGACCGACATACTCATCAAAGACCTCTTGTAGGCCTGGCAGAACTACCGGAACTGCCCCCAAAACGGCCGCGACTTTAGAGCTTGAAGCAAGCCATTTGGACCAGCCAGCGAGAGCACCCGCGCCACGACCTCTTCGAGATCGCAGCTAGCGATTTCGTCAACGGTTCGATATGCCCACCCCTCGCCTTCTGCGAGCTTCATTGCGGATAGGTAGTGCTTACGAGCGCTTCCGGCGTCCCCAGCCACCATAGCCTCCCATTCCGCCATCTTGGCCGCTTCGACCTGTGGCGCGCGGCGCTTCGCTTCACTCAGCGAGTCCGTTCTCAATGCCACCCGCACCTGCTGGACTGGCATCCCATCCGCTCCGCGTACATGTCCAGCAAAGCGCTTCGGCACGCGCTTCACCCAATAATAACGCCCCCGATGACAGGTCACACCCACCTACACACTCCAATCATTTCGCAGCTGTATGTTGATGCAAATGTTGAGGCAGTCAGTGCGATACAGGGCTCACAGATCAAACCGAATCTGCCTGTATCATTGAAAACATGGGCTAAGCTAGACTAGCCAGGAAGCTGCGTGGCGGAGGCTGTGGGATTCGAACCCACGGGACGCTCTCACGCCCAACGGTTTTCAAGACCGCCGCATTCGACCACTCTGCCAAACCTCCGATGTTTCTTCCGATACCCTGAGTGCTTCACCCTGACAATCGTCTGGCTCGAAGGCGGCCTCCGACCTGACGCGGAGCTTTGCAAGTGAGGCCTTATTGGCTATCATTGTCGCAGACGGGAAAATCCCGCATCGAGCAGCAGCGCATCCTGGGCTTTCCGGGACGCAAGAACCAGCGCGGGACACACTGCGCGACCATGAGGCGAGACATGACCGGAGCATCATTTTCCCCCTTTCAATCGTCCCGCAAGGCAGTGTTGGCGGGCGCGACATGCCTGGCTCTGGCAGGCTGCGAGGAGATCCCGAGTTTTCTAAGAGCGAACCAGAGCGCCGGGCCGGAGGTCACCCGCGCGGCGCAGAGCACGACCTTGATCGAGCGGGACGTGGAGGCACCGGAGGTGTTCCAGGTGTCCGAGGCAGGGCTCTGGGATGGCCGCCCCTCTCTCGGAGGCGTGTGGGTGGCGCATCCGAGCGTAACCGAGCCTGAGCGGGTCATCATCCGCAACGACGCCAATGGGTCCTTCGTCATCGGCGCCCTTTTCCGTAAGGAGCGCGAAACGCCGGGGCCCGCGCTGCAGGTATCCTCTGATGCGGCCGAGGCTCTCGAGATCCTCGCGGGCTCTCCCACCGTGCTCGAGGTCACCGCGCTTCGCCGCGAGGAGGTCGAAGAAGCCGCGCCAGAAGTGGCAGCGGAGCCCGCTGTGGCAACGCTTACGGACGGCGCCGAAGTAGAGACGACGAGCCTCCTGCCCGACCCGACGATCGTCGCGGCCGCGGCAGCGATCGAGGCCGCGCCAGCGATCGCCGAGCCGACCACGGAGGACATCGCGGCGGCCCCGGCTGCGGCGACCGTGCCGACACCGCAACCGACCCCAGAGGTGAGCCAGGTGACACCCGTGGCCGCCGAAACGCAGGCCCCGTCCGCGCCGCTCGAGAAGCCCTTCGTCCAGATCGGGATATTCTCGCAGGAGGCGAATGCGCGGGGAACCGCCGAGCTCATGCGCTCTTCAGGGATCATCCCCACGGTCTACGACCAAGAAAGCAGGGGCAAACGGTTCTGGCGCGTGGTGGTGGGCCCGATCACCACCACGGGAGATCGCGACGAGGTCTTGAAAACCGTCAAATCCCTTGGTTTCACTGACGCCTACGTCGTCGCAGATTAGCGCGCGCGGAGCGTCCGAGCCCCGGCTGCGCGCAAGGAGACCCTCACCATGCTCGCGCGCATTGCCCTCATTCTCGCGGTTCTTGCCTCTCCCTTGGTTGCGCAGACCTTCGACACCCGTGCGGAGGCCGCCTATGTCGTCGACCAGCGCACCGGGGCCGTGCTCCTGAGCAAGAATGCCGAAGAACCGTTGCCGCCCGCCTCCATGTCGAAGCTCATGACACTCTTCATGACTTTCGAGGCGATCCAACGCGGCGTCCTCTCCGTCACGGACGAGCTTCCGGTGTCCACCTACGCGGCGGGCCGCGGGGGCTCGACCATGTTCCTCGACAGCCGCGACCGCGTGAGCGTTGAGGACCTCATCCGGGGCATCATCGTTCTTTCGGGGAACGACGCCTGCATCGTGCTCGCCGAAGCGCTGAGCCCGGACGGCACGGAAGCCGGCTTCGCCCGCATAATGACGGCCCGCGCGCGAGAGCTCGGCATGCAGAACTCAACCTTCATGAACTCCACGGGCTGGCCCGCGGCAGGGCATCTGATGTCGATGAAGGACCTCGCGATCCTGACCGATCGCTTGATCCGCGACTTTCCGACGTTCTACCCGCTCTTCGCCGAGGAAGAATTCGCGTTCGACGGACGCGCGCCGTCGAATACCCGAAACAGAAATCCCGTGCTCGGTCGCGGCATTGGGGCCGACGGGCTAAAAACCGGCCATACCGAGGAAGCGGGCTATGGCCTCACGGGTTCAGCGCGCCAGGGGGATCGCCGGATCATCTTCGTGGTCACCGGCCTCGAAACGCAGGCCCAGCGCGCCGAGGAAGCGGAGCGCATCGTGAATTGGGCCTTCCGTCAGTTCGCGGAGACGGTGGCCGCACCGGCGGGCACGCGGCTTTCGGAAGCGGAGGTGCACATGGGTGCGAGCCGGCGCGTGGGGCTGACCACTGCCGAGGACGTGATGGTTCTGGTTCCCACGATCGGTGCGGGCGAGATCACGGCCCATGCCAATTACGACAGCCCGCTGGAGGCGCCCATTGCCGCCGGTGATGTGCTGGGCGAACTCGTGGTGGAAATCCCGGGCTTCGAGCCCACGCGCACGCCCCTCATCGCCGCCGAGGCGGTGGACGTCGGCGGCTTCGTTCCCCGGCTGAGGACCGCGGCGGAGGCCCTGCGCCGCCAGTTCCTTGAAAACGGCGTCCTGGGCACCGCGGATCCTGCATCTTGAGCGCGAGGCAAGGCGTCTTCATCAGCATCGAGGGCATCGACGGCACGGGAAAATCCACCCAGGCGCGCCTCCTCGAAGACGCGCTCCGCGCGGACGGATATGCTGTCACGCGCACGCGCGAGCCGGGCGGCGCGCCCGGTGCCGAGGAAATCCGCCGCCTGCTGGTCGAGGGCGACCCCGAGCGCTGGAGCGCGGAGACGGAGCTTCTGCTCTTTACCGCCGCGCGCCGAAATCACCTCGAAACACTCATCGAACCTGCCCTGGCGCGGGGTGAGATCGTGATCACCGACCGCTTCGCTGACAGCACGCGGGTTTACCAGGGTGCCACGCGGGGCGACCTCCGCGCGGCGGTGGACAGCCTGCACCAACTCATGATCGGGCGGGAGCCCGATCTGACGATCATCATCGACCTCGATCCCGCCAAGGCCCTTGAACGCGGGCTCGCAAGGGGCTCCGGTGAGGATCGCTTCGAGCATTTCGGACTCCCCTTCCAGGAGAAGCTCCGCCAGGGCTTCCTCGAGCTGGCGGAGACCGAGACGCGGTGCCACTTGGTGGACGGTGACCGGAGCCAGGAGGCGATTGCGAAGGACGTGATCGCTTTGGTACGCACGGCGCTATGAGGCCAGTGGACGTTCCCCCGGAAGAAACCCTGCCGGAACCTGATAAGCTTGAGGCGGCGCCGCATCCGCGCGCGGCCACCGCGCTATTCGGGCAAGGACCGGCGGAAACGGCGTTTCTCGAGGCGTTCCAATCTGGACGGCTTCACCACGGGTGGATGCTCACCGGACCAAAGGGGATCGGCAAAGCCACCCTCGCCTGGCGTATCGCGCGGTTTCTTTTGGCCACGCCTCCCGATGGCGGTGGCGGCCTCTTTGGGGCGCCGCCTCCGCCGGAAACGCTGGACATCGATCCCGAGCACCCCGTGGCGCGCCGCATGCTCGCCCGTGCGGAGCCGGGGCTTTTCTCGCTGACACGCTCGGTCGTCGAGAGCACGGGGCGCATGAGCCGCGAGATCCGCATCGACGATGTGCGCCGCCTGCGCGGCTTTTTCTCCATGTCCGCGAGCGATGGCGGGCGACGGGTCGTGATCGTGGACGCCGCCGACGAGATGAATGTCTCCGCCGCCAATGCCCTCCTCAAGCTTCTCGAGGAGCCGCCGAAGAACGCGACGCTCCTCCTCGTGACGCATCAGCCCACGCGGCTTTTGCCCACTATCCGTTCGCGCTGCCGGATCCTGCCGTGCCTGCCGCTGTCGGCGGAGGATCTCAGCGCCGCGCTCACCCAAGCGGGTCTGGCGCCCGCCGCGCCCGATGCGCTGACCGCGCTGGCGGGCGGCTCCGTGGGGGCGGCCGTGAGGCTCGAGACCGAGGGCGGGCCCGAAATCTACGCGGCACTGCTCGGACTTCTTAGCACCCTGCCTCGCCTGGACCGTGCAGCGCTGGGCAAGCTGTCGGGTGCCACGGCCGGGACGGGCGGCCAGGACCAGCTCGCGCTGACGCTCGACCTGCTCGACATCCTCCTCGGGCGGCTCGCGCGTACGGGCCTTCTCGGCGCGCCTTTCCCCGAAGCTGCCCCGCGCGAGGCAGAGACGCTGCAAGCGCTCAGTCCGGACGCCACGGCCGCGCGCCGCTGGGCCGAGCTTGCCGCCAGGCTCACCACGCGGGCCCGGCAAGGCGCAGCGGTCAACCTTGACCCCCAGTCGCTCATCTTCGATACGATGCTCAAGATCGAGACCGAGGCAGCCTGAGCCCTGATGGAACCCCAAATCGTCGACAGCCACTGCCACCTCGATTTCCCCGATTTCGAGGATGAGGTGCCCGCGCTCGTCGCCCGCGCGGCGGAGGCGGGCGTTACGCGGATGGTGACCATCTGCACGCGACTGCGGCTCGAGCCGCAGGTCCGCGCCATCGCCGAGGCCCATGGAGGCGTCTTCTACGCCGCCGGAACGCATCCCATGCACGCCGCCGAGGAGCCGATGGCCACCGTCGATGGGCTCGTTGCGCTTGCCGACCATCCAAAATTCGTGGGCATCGGCGAAACCGGCCTCGACTACCACTACACCTCCGACAGCGCGGAGACGCAGAAAGAGAGCCTGCGCATCCACATCACCGCCGCGCGCGAGAGCGGCCTGCCGCTCATCATCCATGCCCGCGCGGCCGACGACGACATGGCGCGCATCCTCTCCGAAGAACACGCCAAGGGCGCCTTCACTTGCGTCATGCACTGCTTTTCCTCCGGTGACGCGTTGGCGCGCACGGCGCTCGATCTGGGCTTTTACCTCTCCATGTCGGGCATCGCGGCGTTCCCAAAAAGCAAGGCACTGCGTGATATCTTCGCCGCAGCGCCCCTCGACCGTATCCTCACCGAAACCGATGCGCCCTACCTCGCGCCACCGCCCCACCGCGGCAAGAGGAACGAGCCCGCCTATACGGCCCTTACCGCCCGTGTGGGTGCAGAGGTCTTCGGCATGGAATACGCCGATTTCGCCGCGCAGACCTCCACCAATTTCGACCGGCTCTTCACGAAAGCCGCGGCATGAGACGTTTCACCATCCTCGGATGCGGCTCCTCGGGCGGTGTCCCGCGGCTCGGCAACAAATGGGGGGCCTGCGACCCGGAGAATCCGAAGAATCGGCGCCGTCGCTGCTCGCTTCTCATCGAACAGGAGGGGCCCGGGGGTATGACGACGGTGCTCATCGACACCACGCCCGATATGCGGGAGCAATTGCTCGACGCCGATGTAAGCCGGATCGATGCCGTCGTTTACACGCATTCCCATGCCGACCACGTCCACGGCATCGACGACCTGCGCATGATCGTCTTCAACATGCGCGCGCGGCTCCCGGTCTATGCGGACGCACCCACGGAAGCGGACCTCCGCAAACGGTTCGGCTACGCCTTCGAGCAGCCGGAGGGGAGCCCCTACCCCCCCATCCTCGACCTCCACAGCCTCAACGGCGAGCTCGTGATTGACGGACCGGGCGGCACGGTCGATATCGTCCCCTTCGCGGTGGAGCACGGCCCGATAACGGTCCAGGGGATCCGCTGCGGAGACGTGGCGTACCTTCCCGACGTGTCCGAGATCCCAGAGACCTCCTGGCACCACGTCGAGGGTCTCGACACCTGGATCGTGGATGCGCTCCGGCTGACGCCCCATCCGAGCCACAGCCACCTCGACAAGACTCTGGAATGGATCGCGCGGGCCGCGCCGCGCCGGGCGGTCATCACCAACATGCATGTCGATCTCGACTATGCCGCGACGAATGAGGCGACGCCAGCCCACGTCACCCCTGCCCATGACGGCCTCACCATTGTCCGACCCTAGGAGGGCGACGCCAGCGCCGAGGCGCTCTCGGCCCTGCGCTGAGGTCCCGAATGAAGGCGTAGGGGAGGCTCAGAGTATCTCGTCGCGGGCGCCATGAACGCGCTGCTCGAAGTCATCCTGCCCGTCTTCATCGTCATCGGCGCGGGCTACCTCGCGGTCTGGCGCGGCTACTTCTCGCACAGTGCCGTGGATGCCCTCACCCTCTTCGCGCAGCGATTCGCGATCCCCGTCCTCCTTTTTCAGGCCATCGCGACGCTCGATCTCTCCGTTGCGCTCTCCTGGCCGCTCCTTTTGAGCTTTTACCTCGGCGCGCTGTCCGGCTTCCTCGCCGGTCTCTTCGGGGCACGCATTCTTTTCGGCCGTCCGTGGCAGGACAGCGTGGCCATCGGCTTCGTCGGGCTCTTCTCGAACTCCGTGCTGCTGGGCCTGCCCATCACCGAGAGAGCCTACGGCGCCGAGGTCCTCGCCTTCACCTTCGCGATCATCGCGTTCCACGCGCCTTTCTGCTACGCGCTCGGGATCACTGTCATGGAATGCGTTCGCGCCCATGGGACAGGCGCCGTGGGCATCGCACGGGCCGCGGCCAATGCGATGTTTCGCAATGCGCTCATCCTCGCCATCGCCGCAGGCTTCGTGGTCAACCTCGCCGGCGTCACGCTGCCCGACCCGCTCCGAGACGCCGTGGAGATCGTCAGCGTCGCGGCTCTGCCGACCGCGCTCTTCGGGCTCGGCGGCCTGCTGGTGAGCTACCGGCCCGAGGGCGAGGTTCGCATCGTCCTCTACCTCTGTGTGGTGTCGCTCGTCGTGCACCCGGCAGTGGCGCTAGGTCTCGGGAGCGTTTTCGGCCTGAGCCAGGACGCCCTGCGCGCCGCGGTCCTCACGAGCGCCATGGCACCCGGCGTCAACAGCTTCATCTTCGCAAGCATGTACGGGGTGGGCAAACGCGTGGCGGCCACGACCGTGCTCTTCGCAACGGCGCTCTCGATCCTGACCGTGTGGATCTGGCTGATCATTCTAGGCTGAGACCGGCCTCCAGCGCGGCGAGAAACCTCTCCTGAACGCCCAGGTCCGCCAGGCTTACCGTAACGTCCGACCGCACCCGTCGGGAGATACCGGCATCGGCATAGAGCGCGTTTATGGCGTGGACAAAGCCCGCATCCCCCGGCTCGACGAGGAACATCGCCTGTCCGAGGACGGCCCAGTCGCCGTCCCGCATGGGCGACATGCGCAAGGCCGTACCAGCGAACTTGAGCCCGTCCACCGTGACATTGAAGGCGCCGTCGCAATAGCTTCCCTCCACTGCGCCGGTCGCCGCCTCCACGCCGCAGGCGGCAAGCGCGTCAATGATCGGGGCGCAGATCGCGGCGTAGGCGTCAGAGATCGCATTGGTCGCCTGCGCGCTTTGTCTGAACGCCAGGCCGAGGCTCAGAACTCCCGGCCCCTGCGGTGTCACATCGCCGCCCGTGACGCGGAAATGGCACGGCCATCCGCGGCGTTCGGATCCGGCGAGCCCTGCGCGCAGTCGCCCCGACATGGCGCGCGGCGCTACTAAGCAGCGGGCCTCAGCCTCCCAAAGGATCGCGCCCGAGTTGAAGCGCCCGCCCTTGACCTCCGCCGTGGAGGCGACCTCGCGGGCTAACGCGGTTTCGAGGGGCAGTCTCTGCGGCGGCATGGGGTTCTGTGCACGCCGCGTGGCAGTCGCGCAAGGGTCTGCCGCGTCTCTGGCCCTGCAACGGACTGAAAACGCTCCGTGATCTGGTGCGGATGAGAGGACTCGAACCTCCACGCCTCGCGGCGCCAGAACCTAAATCTGGTGCGTCTACCAGTTCCGCCACATCCGCACTCAGCCGGGCTTAGCAGGCCGGGCGCGCGCAGGTAAAGCCGCCTGCTCCCGCGCCGCGCATATTTTTCGAGAGCGTTGAAGTGACCTTTGAAGTGCGGCCCGCGGACGCGGTCTAGCTCTCGCCTGCGCGGAGCACTTGGGGCAGCATCTCCGGCAGGTCCTCGGCGATAAGTCCCGGTCCGAACGCCAATGCACAATCGACATGGAGCGCCGCCGCGAGGATGGCGGCATGTTGCGGGAGATGGGCGCGCGCCGCGAGGCCCGCGATGAGCCCGGCGAGCACGTCTCCCGCCCCGGCGGTGGCGAGCCAGGGCGCGGCCCGCGCGCGGCTGGCGGCATGGACCCAGGCCTGACCACCGGGTTCTGCGACCACCGTGTCGCGCCCCTTGAGCAGGACGATCGCACCGCAGGCCTCGGCCGCCTCGCGCGCGGCATCGACCTTGGAATAGGCCGGGCCCGTCTCCATGGCCCTGTCTTTCGGCCCACGGAGCTTGGCGGCGATCGCGGGAAAGAGCCGCGCGAACTCCCCCATGTGCGGCGTGAGCACGGCGAGGGGCCCGAGGCCCGCGAAGGGACCCGTGCGGCGGGAAAGGAGTGTCAGCGCGTCGGCATCGAGGATGAGCTTGCGCCCCTGCCCCAGATACGTGCCCGCACCGGGGGGCGGCGCGGCGGCGAGCACGGCCTCGAGGAGCGCGGCCTCCCGTTGTCCCAGCCCAAGGCCGGGGCCGAGGCAGACGGCATTGATGCGCGGATCCTCCAGCATTTCGGTGAGGTCGGGCGCCGCGCGCAGCGACCGGCACATGACGCTCGTGGCGTGTGCCGCGATCTCGGTGAGCGCCGCGGGCGGGGCCGCGAGCGTCACTGCGCCTGCCCCGATGCGCAAGGCCGCGCGCGCGGCGAGCCGGGCCGCGCCCGTACGGCCCACGCCGCCGGTGAGCACGAGGACGTGGCCATGCTCGTATTTGTGGCCGTGATGCTTGCGCCGCAACGCGGGCCGGAAGAGTGCATGGGGCTCCTCGGGGCCGTTTTCCAGCGGTGGATGCAGCGTGAGCCGCGGAGGGCGCAGACTGCGTGTTGAGAGCCCGTCAGCTGTGGACGACCTCTCGCTCCGCGCGCGAGTGAGTCCGATGCTCTTGACCGCGAGCTTGCCGCAGAGCGCAGGCCCATCCGCCAGGAAGTGTCCCACCTTCGGCGCCTCGAACGTGACGGTGAGCCGTGCATAGGGTGCCAGCGAGTTGAACGGATCGGGCGCGGGGCAGCCCAGCACGCGGCCTGAATCCGCACAAAGCCCCGAGGGCACATCCAGGGCCACCATCCGCGGCTGGTAATGCGAGTGGTCGCCGCCGGAGCCCGCGAGATAGGCGATGAAGCTCCCCAGATCGCCCGCGGCGGGCCGCGAGAGGCCGATGCCGAAGATCGCGTCGATATAGAGCGCGCTCGCCGGGGCCGCGCGAAACACCCGCTCCTCGAGCGGCGCCACGGGGCCCAGCACCTCCCACGCGGCGCGGTTGGCGCGGGCATCGGCGCCGGTCTTCTCGCCCTGGTCCATGCCGTAGACGGCCACTTGCCAACCAAGACCATGTAGGAGGCACGCCACCACGTAGCCGTCGCCGCCATTGTTGCCCGGCCCGCAGAGCACGGAGACGGATTGCGGCGCGGCGCGGTAGGCGGGCCATTCCTCGAAAATCGCCTCGACCACCCCCTGCCCGGCGCGCTCCATGAGAGCGAGGCCCGTGACTTCGCCGGAGGCCATCGCCTCGGCCTCGATGGCGCGCATTTGGGCAGCGGTGAGGAGTTCGGTCATCTATTCCGCCAAATCCGTTTTCATTTTGCCCAATCAGACGTCGTATTGCCTACTCTTTAATCAGCGCGGTGCGTTCGCTCAGGCACCCGGAGCAGCCTCAGGCGCTTCGAATTGTTCCCCCGAGATGAACATGGTCTCCCCGAGAAAAAGCCGCTTAGGGAGTCGCGCGCAATGAAAAAATTGGAAGCCATCATCAAGCCGTTCAAGCTCGATGAGGTCAAAGAAGCGCTTCAGGACGTCGGCATACAGGGTCTCAGCGTCGTCGAAGTCAAAGGCTTCGGTCGCCAGAAAGGCCACACGGAGCTCTACCGCGGAGCGGAATACGTGGTGGATTTCCTACCCAAGGTGAAAATCGAAGTGGTTCTCTCCGACGACCAGCTCGAGGCCGCCGTCGAGGCGATCATCGCCGCGGCCAAGACGGACAAGATCGGTGACGGCAAGATCTTCGTCTCCGATGTCGCGCAGGCCATCCGTATTCGCACCGGTGAGACCGGGGAAGACGCCATCTAGCCACGAAGAACCACCCGCCCCGGACCTGATCCAGGGCCTCCCAGCCAAAACCACGAGGTCCCGGGTCAAGCTCGGGACGGGATCATCAAGCTCAACCACAGGGGTGACCACTAAATGAGCAAAGAAGCTGTTCTCAAACTCATCGCCGATGAAGGGGCCGACTACGTCGACATCCGCTTCACCGACCCGCGCGGCAAGCTGCAGCACGTGACCGTCATGTCCACCGAGGTGGACGAGGATTTTCTCGACGAAGGCTTCATGTTCGACGGCTCCTCCATCGCCGGCTGGAAGTCCATCGACCAGTCCGACATGAAGCTGATGCCCGACACCGAGAGCGCCTATGTCGACCCGTTCTTCGCAGAGAAGACGATCTGTCTCCACTGCTCCGTCGTGGAGCCCGACACCGGCGAGCTCTATGGCCGCGACCCGCGCGGGACCGCGGAGAAGGCCGAAGCCTACCTCAAATCCTCGGGCATCGGCGATACCTGCTATTTCGGGCCGGAGGCGGAATTCTTCCTCTTCGACAATGTCCGGTACTCGAATGCGATAAACAAAGTGTCCTACGAGGTCGACGCGATCGACGCCTCCTGGAACACCGACACCGAATACGAGATGGGCAACATGGGCCACCGGCCCGGCGTGAAGGGCGGCTACTTCCCCGTACCGCCGGTGGATGACGGCCAGGACATCCGCTCTGAGATGCTCTCGACCATGGCGCGTCTGGGCATGAAGGTCGACAAGCACCACCACGAGGTGGCGTCGTGCCAGCACGAGCTCGGCCTCATCTTCGACAGCCTGACGAAACAGGCCGACGAGCTGCAGAAATACAAGTACGTCATCCACAACGTGGCGCAGGCCTACGGCAAGTCGGCCACCTTCATGCCGAAGCCCATCGCCGGCGACAACGGCACCGGCATGCACTGCAACATGTCGATCTGGAAGGACGGCAAGCCGCTCTTTGCAGGCGACAAATACGCCGATCTCAGCCAGGAAGCGCTCTGGTTCATCGGTGGCATCCTGAAGCACGCGAAGGCGCTCAACGCCTTCACGAACCCGTCCACGAACTCCTACAAGCGCTTGATCCCGGGCTTCGAGGCGCCGGTCCTGCGCGCGTATTCCGCCCGCAACCGCTCCGGCTGCGTCCGGATCCCGTGGACGGAGAGCCCCAAGGCCAAGCGCGTGGAAGCGCGCTTCCCCGACCCCTCGGCGAACCCTTATCTGTGCTTTGCCGCGCTGCTCATGGCGGGCCTCGACGGGATCAAGAACAAGATCGATCCAGGCGAGCCGTCTGACAAGGACCTCTACGACCTGCCACCGGAGGAGCTTGCCGGCATCCCCACGGTCTGCGGCTCCCTTCGCGAGGCCGTCGAGGAGCTCGAGGCCGACATGGACTTCCTCCTCGAGGGCGACGTCTTCTCCCGGGATCAGATCGAGGGATACATCGAGCTGAAGATGGAGGAGATCACCTCCTACGAGCACACGCCTCACCCCGTGGAGTTCGCGCTTTACTACAGCTGCTGACCACCGGTCACTGCGCTCATGATGAAGGGCGCCCGGCATCCGGGCGCCCTTTTTTCGTTCGCCACCACGGCCCATCGCAAGGGGCTCGGCATATCACGGGACGGGTTGACGCTCGATCCTGCCGATCGCTCTAGTGAGCCATGCGCCTTTTTCCTCTGCTCTTTCTCTGGGGCCTCTTAGCCCCCCCGCTCCAGGCCTCCGACTTCGCCGGGTGGCTCGAAAACACAGCCTGGCCTGCGGCGCAGGTGGAGGGTGTGTCTCGCGGTGCCTTCACACGGCTCACCCAGTCCCTCTCGCCGGACCTGTCGCTGCCGGGCCTCGCCGCCGAGGGCCGAGTACCCGCGCGGGATGACCAGTCGGAATTCGCGGCGCCGGCGGCCTATTTCCGGGAGGGCAATCTACAGAACCTCGCCGCAAAAGGGAGACGGCTCACACAGAAACACGCCTCGCTTCTCGCCCGGCTCGAGCGCGAGACGGGGGTGCCGGGCCACATCGTTCTCGCCATCTGGGGTCGCGAAAGCGCCTACGGGCGGGCGGCGATCCCCCATGACGCCCTTCAGGTGCTCGCGACCCGCGCGTTCGCCGGCACCCGCCGCGACCTCTTCACCGGGGAATTCGCCAAGGCGCTGCGCATCACGGAAGAGACCGGGCGCAGCCTGCGCTCCTCCTCGCGCGGCGCCATGGGACAGCCGCAGTTTCTCCCCTCGAGCTTTCTCGCGCATGGGCGCGACGGGGACGGCGACGGCCGCGTCGATATCTGGAGCTCGGAGGCGGACACGCTCGCCTCCATCGCCGCATACCTCTCGGACCGAGGGTGGGTGGCCGGATCGGATTGGGGCTACGAGATCAGGCTCCCGGGCACCGTGCGGTGCACGCAGAACGGTCCCGACCAGGCCAAGCGCATCTTCAAATGGGAGGAGGATGGCGTCGTGCGGGTGTCGGGCCGTCCCTTCCCGGTGAACGAGCGGCGCGTGGACGGCTTTCTCGTGCTTCCCGCAGGCACGCTCGGCCCGGCCTTCATGGCCACGGCAAACTTTACCGTACTGAAATCCTACAATGAGAGCGACCTCTACGCCCTCTTCGTAGGTCACCTGGCCGACCGCATCGCCTATGGCGTGCCGCCCTTCCGCGGCGCGTGGTCCCGGACGGACCCCATGGCGCGTGGCGGTGTGGCCCGGGCCCAGGAGGCCCTGGTGGCCATGGGGTACGATGTGGGCGGGGCCGACGGGCTCATTGGAAACCGCACGCGCCGGGCCGTGGGGCTCTGGCAGGAGGCCACGGGTCGCGAGGTAACCTGCATGCCCTCCGCCGCGGACATCCGCGCCTTGGGCGGGTGAGGGCGCGCCGATAGCCTCGCACGTGCGGGGCGCTCACGGGGCCACACCAAGGAGCCCCACGCACACCTTGCGGCGCGTCAGGCGCCCGCTGCGCCCCGCGCCCTGGCCCGGTCCGCGAATGCAGCGATCTGTTCCTCGCTGGCGTCAGTTCCAGGAAAGAAGTGATCGAAGGCCACGGGCCGGATCCCGCAAAAGCCCAGCACCTGCCGGGCGATCTGGCGGCGCACCGCGTTGCCATAGGCGAGCCTGAGGTAGAAGGCCGGCGTATCCGCCGTCACAAAGACCCGCGCCGTTCGTCCCGTGAGCATGGGCTTCGGCACTCCGATCATCGTCCGCTCGCGCGTGGAAAACGCGCGCCCCGGGAAAAGCGCGCGGTCGAAGACCCCCTTGAGCTTGGCCGGGACGGTGCCCCACCAAAGCGGGAAGGCAAGCACCACGTGTTCGCACCATTCGAGGTTCGCGATGAAAGCCTCCAGGTCCGGCTCGAAGGGTTTCTGGCTCGCATAGCCGCCCACGCCGTGGTCGATATCAAACGTCATCTCGCTGAGCGCCATCCTTCGGAGGTCATGCCCAGCCCCCTCTGCCGCGCCGCCATAGGTCGCGAGCAACGTGCCGCTGATCGAGCGGGGCGCGGGATGCCCGTCCATGAGAAAAATGCGCCGTGCCACTGTCTGCTCCTGCCGCGGGGGCCGGTCCCCCTGCGCTAGCAGTCCAACAAGTCAGGCGCGATGCCAAGCCCCGAGAACCGGGCCACCGCAGTTCCCGTGCCGCGGCGCTTAAGTCAGGCCCAAGGTGGCCTTTTCTTCATCGGAGAAGACACGGCTCCGCGTCAGGAAGCGCTTGCCGGTGCCGTTATCCAGCGAGAACATCCCGCCGCGCCCGTCCACCACGTCAAGGATGAGCTGCGTGTGTTTCCACGCCTCGAATTGCGGGCCGGAGATATAAACCTCCGCACCGTCGATCTCGCCCAGCTTCACGTCCGAGGCGCCGGTGCGGAAATCGCCAACCGGGTAGCACATGGGGGCAGAGCCGTCGCAGCAGCCGCCCGATTGGTGAAACATGACAGCGCCGTGGACATCGCGAATCTCCGCGATGAGCGCCAGCGCCGCGGGTGTCGCCGTCACGCGGTCGGTAGCGCTCGTCCCCTCCACGACCTCCGCATCCGTGGCGCAGGATATCGTTACATGCTCTGTCATCGTCGTCCTCCTTCAATGATCCGGCCGGGGCGCGTCAACGCCCCGGCCAACTGCACGCTGATGTCTCTTTCTACTTAGAAGAAACCCAGCTTGTTGGGAGAGTAGCTCACCAGCATGTTCTTCGTTTGCTGGTAGTGGTCGAGCATCATGCGGTGGTTTTCGCGCCCGATGCCGGACTGCTTGTAGCCGCCAAATGCCGCATGCGCGGGATAGAGGTGGTAGCAGTTCGTCCAGACGCGCCCCGCCTTCACCTCGCGCCCGAAGCGGTAGCACTTGTTGGCATCGCGCGACCACACGCCGGCGCCGAGGCCGTAGAGCGTGTCGTTGGCGAGATCGAGCGCTTCGGCATCGTCCTTGAAGGTGGTGACGGAGACGACGGGCCCGAAGATCTCCTCCTGGAAGACCCGCATCTTGTTGTGGCCCTTCAGGATGGTCGGCTCGATGTAGTAGCCGCCCTCGAGGTCCCCGGTCATCTTGCGCTCCGTGCCGCCGGTGAGGACCTCTGCCCCCTCCTGCTGCGCGATGTCGAAGTAGCTCAGGATCTTTTCCTTCTGCTCGCTGGAGGCCTGTGCGCCCATCATCGTGTCGCCCTCGCGCGGATCGCCCAGTGCGATCGCCTTCGTGCGCTCGAGGCAGCGCTCCATGAACTTGTCATAGATGCTCTCGTGGATCAGCGCCCGGCTCGGGCAGGTGCAGACCTCGCCCTGGTTGAGCGCGAACATCACGAAGCCCTCGACGCACTTGTCGAAATAGGCGTCATCCTCGGCGGCGATGTCACTGAAGAAGATGTTGGGGGATTTCCCGCCGAGCTCCAGCGTCACCGGGATGATGTTCTCGGAGGCGTACTGCATAATGAGGCGGCCTGTCGTCGTCTCGCCGGTGAAGGCGACCTTGGCCACGCGCGTGGATTGCGCGAGCGGCTTGCCGGCCTCGAGCCCGAAGCCGTTGACGACGTTGAGCACGCCCGCCGGCAGGATGTCGGCGATGAGCTCGAGGAGCACCATGATCGTGGCCGGCGTCTGCTCCGCGGGTTTCAGCACGACGCAGTTGCCCGCGGCCAGCGCCGGGGCAAGCTTCCACGTTGCCATGAGCAGCGGGAAGTTCCACGGGATGATCTGGCCCACGACGCCCAGCGGCTCGTGGAAGTGATAGGCGACCGTGTCGTGGTCGATCTCGGACATCGTGCCTTCCTGCCCGCGGATGACACCGGCGAAATAGCGGAAGTGGTCGATGGCGAGCGGCAGGTCAGCGGCGCGGGTCTCGCGGATGGCCTTGCCGTTGTCCCAGGTCTCGCAGATGGCGAGGAGCTCGAGATTGTCCTCGAGGACCTGCGCGATCTTCAGGAGCATGTTGGAGCGCTCGGTGACAGAGGTCTTGCCCCAGGCATCGGCGGCCTTGTGCGCGGCATCGAGGGCGGCCTCGATATCCTCCGCGCCGGAGCGGGCGATCTGGCCCATGCTCAGGCCCGTGAGGGGGCTCACATTGTCGAAGTAGCGGCCCGCCTTCGGCGCCACGAACTTGCCACCGATGAAGTTGTCATACTTTTTGGCGAAGGGCGCCACATGGGTGCCCCCGTCAATCAGGGTCATGTCGTTCATTGCTATCCTCCCAAAGGATGTTTGCGGTTTTCGTCCTTGTGCCGCTTATGGTGCGGCGTGGCGCCAGCTTAGGTCGCCGGTCGGCGCCCTGCGAAGAGGCCGCCCAAGTCACGCGCCGCGGATGTGTCCCGCGGCTGATACACCCTGTCCCTCAGAGCGTTCTTGAAATGCCCAGTCGCTTCATGCGGCGGTAGAGCGTGGCCCGCCCGATGCCGAGCGCCTTCGCAGCCGCCGAGGCATTGCCTCCCGCGCGGGTAAGTGCCCGCACGAGCGCGGCCTTCTCGGAGCGGTCGAGGCCCGAAAGATCTCCGTCGCGCCCGAAGATGTCGGTGGCCGCCACGGGCTCGAAGGCGCCCTCCGCGCGCCAGCCGTAATGCTGCCGCGCCGCGCGCGTGGCCCCGATGACGACGTCATCGCCGTTGATCGCGAGAAGCGCGTTGCGATCGGCATCCTCGCCACCCGCGAAGACGACGCGCGCCCCCTCGAAGCTGGCCTTGAAATTGTCCGCCTCGATCTGCCGCGCGGTCTGCGCGACCATGGCCGCCATCATGGAATTCATCGCCGCGGTCTGGTCGGCCCGGGCGGAGGAGACGTCGAGCGCGCCGAGGATCGCCCCATCCGCGCCGTAGATCGGCGAATCAATGCAACTCATGGCGACGTTCTTCGAGCAGAAGTGTTCGTCCCGGTGGACGATGAGGCTGCGCTTTTCGGCGAGGCAGGTCCCGATGCCGTTGGTGCCCTCCTGCGCCTCGCTCCAATCCGCGCCCTCGATGAGACCCCAAGAGGCGAAGGCCCCGGCCTCTCCGTCCGACACGCGGCGGTCGAGGATGACGCCGTCGCCGTCGGTGAGCACGACGGCACACCCTGAAATGGAAACAAGCCCGTAGAGCTGGTCGAGCTTGGACGCCGCCACCCGCGTGAGACGCTCGCAGGCCTCGAGGCGCGGCGCCATTTCCGACGCGCTCAGCACCGTCGCCTCGCCCTTGCGCGCAGGGTCGAGCCCGTGACGGCGATGCGACCGCGCCCAGGAGGCGACGATGCGGGAGCGCGCGGCTTGCTCCGAGGTGATGGCGGAAAAGACGAGGTCTGCGTGGCGCATGCCGAACGCTACCGCAGCGTGTGCGCGGAGTCCCGCCGCGCTGCAGCACCTGCGCGGGGCCTCGCCACGCCGCGCCGCAGCAACCTGTCTCGGATCCGAGACACCGGGCTCAACTCTGCTTCACATGGGCCGCGAAAGCCTCGGCATAATCGGGGTGCCAGCGGCTCAGGGCCGGGCGATTCTCGATGAGGTCGCCCACCGCCCAGGCGATGCGCTTTTCGTCGAGCGCGCGGGGCACGTCGTTGTCGGGGCACAGGATGTAGAAGTCGCCGCGCGCGAGGCTTTCGAGGAAGAACGCCGCCGTTTGCTCCGTCGTCCACGCCGCCGGGGGCTTCTCGGCCCGTCCGGTCATGCCCGTATGGACGAAGCCGGGGATCAGGAGATGCGCCGTCAGCGCCGCGCCCTCGGTGTTTCGGAGCTCGTGGGCCAGCGCCTCGGTATAGGCTTTGAGGCCCGCCTTCGACACGTTGTAAGCCGGGTTGCCCGGCGGAGTGGTGATGCCCTGCTTCGAGCCCGTGTTGACGATGAAGCCGGGCCGGCCCCGCGCGATCATCCGCGGCACGAAAGCCTGGCAGCAATGCACCGGGCCCCAGAGATTGACCCCGAGGGTCGTCTCCCACGCCTCGCGCGGGCCGAGGCAGGAGGAGCTCACGCCGATCCCTGCATTGGCCATGAGGATGTCGGTGCCGCCGAAAGCCTCTGCCACGCGCGCCTCGAGCGCCTCGACGGCGGCGCGGTCGGAAATATCGGTGTCGGCGGTCATGACCTCCGCCGCCCCCGCCGCGCGCAGCCGCTCTTCGGCCGCGCTGAGCTTGTCGGCCGCGCGGTCAACCACCACCACGCGCATCCCAAGCCGGGCGTATTCGCTGGCGATCGCGAGCCCGATCCCCGATGCGCCGCCGGTGATGACGGCCACGGAGGCGGATGTGAGGGCAGGATGGGTCATGGCGTGTCTCCGTTTTGATCGACCCCGTCAGCCTAGGGGCGCTGGAAGGCGCTGGATAGCCCCCTGCCCCACACGCCAGCCCCGCGACCGTGACCTCACGTTTTCCTTGCGCGGGCGCGCCCTGCGAATGACACCTGACGCGCACGTCAAGGAGCCAACCCATGTCCACCTTCGCCCCTACGATCGCCAACGATGTCCTCACGCTGGAGCGGCGCGGCAAGGTGGCCGTGCTCACGCTCACCAACGGCGAGAACAAGCAGAACCTCGCCTTCGCCGAGGCGATGAAAGCGGCCCTCGCGGACGTGGAGAGCGACGCTTCCGTCAAATCCCTCGTCATCGCCTCGAGCGATGAGAAGAACTGGTCGCAGGGCGTGGATCTCAATTGGCTCATGGCGGCCATGCATGGCGGCAAGCAGGACGACATCCGCGCCTTCATGTACGCCATGAACGACGTCTTCGCCGCGCTACTGACGCTGCCCGTGCCGGTCATCGGCGCGCTCACCGGCCACGCCTTCGGCAACGGCGCCATGCTCGCCTGCTGCTGCGATTTCCGCGTCATGCGCGCCGATCGCGGCTATTTCTGCTTCCCGGAGGTGGATATCTCGATCCCCTTCCTGCCCTCCATGATCGCCTTCACCCGCAAGGCCATCCCGGAGCCGCGCTTCAACGATCTCATCTTGTCTGGCCGCCGCGCCACGGCAGAAGACCTCGTCGCCGACAAGGTCATCACCGCTGCCTTCCCCGATGCCGAGGCCACCCTCGCCGGCGCCCTAGAGCTGGCCGGGGGCTTCTCCAAGAGCCGCGCCATCTTCGGCGAGCTCAAGCGCCGCATGCACCGGGACATCCTGCGCGTCATGCGCGAGGAGGACCCGGCCTATATCGACCCGCTCAACCTCACGGTCTGAGCTCTTGAAGCCGCCCCGGGGCGGGGCCATCTTCCGGCGATGCGGGCCGGTGTCCCGCTCCATGAAAGTCCGCGCCCATGGGCGGTATCCTCCTCGTCATCTTCGGTTTGGCCGGGCTCATCCTTGGCGGTGAGCTTCTCGTGCGCGGCGCCGCCACCGCGGCGCGTGCCTTTGGTGTCTCTCCCCTCGTAATCGGGCTCACGCTGGTGGGCTTCGGGACCTCCGCGCCCGAGCTCGCCACGAGCGTGCAAGCGGCGCTGGCGGATGCACCGGGCATCGCGCTGGGCAACGTCGTGGGCTCCAATATCGGCAACATCCTCCTCATCCTTGGCCTCGGCGTTCTGCTTGCCCCCATTGCGGTGGACCGCGCGGCTTTGTGCGGAGACATGATCGCGCTCGCCCTCGCCACCCTCGCGGCCACGGCCCTCATTGCCACAGGCGGCGTTTCCCGCGGGGCGGGCGCGGTGCTCCTCGCGGGCCTCGCCGCCTATCTCTGGCGCACGCTCGCCTCCTCGCCCAAGGTGCCCGGCGCGCGGGAGGGCACCGCGCTCGGCCCGCTGCTTCTCGCCCTCGCGGGCCTTGCCATCACCATCGCCGCCGCCCGCGCTCTCGTCCTGGGCGCGTCCAGCCTCGCCACGGGCCTCGGCGTCCCCGAGGCCGTCATCGGGCTCACGCTCGTGGCCATCGGCACCTCGCTCCCGGAGCTCGTCACCACCCTCATTGCCGCCCGCAAGCGCGAGATGGACCTCGCCCTCGGCAATATCGTGGGCTCGAACCTCTTCAACATCCTGGGCATCCTCGGCGTCACGGCCCTCGTCGCCCCCATTCCCGACGTCGCCGCCATCCGCGGCTTCGACGTCTGGGTCATGCTGGCGGCCACCGCCGCCCTGCTCGCGCTTCTCGTCACACGCCCCATCCTCGCCCGCGTCTCGGGCGCGCTCGCGCTCCTCGCCTACGCGGCCTACCTCGCGGCGCTCTTCTCGATGTAGATCGCCCGGGTCGGTGGGCGGGCGCCTTTCGAGCACGGGCGCAGGCCCGCGCGCAGGAACAGAGCCGCCCGGCGACGCAAAGCCCTAAAGATCGTCGCGATGCACCACGTAGGTGTGGATCGTGAAGAGAAGCGCGCCCGAGGGCATCCGCACCAGGCACTGGCGCTCCGTGCGCAGGTAATCCCCCACCTCATGGCCCCGCGGATCACCCTCGCGCCGCGGCTGGAAGAGCGCCGGATCCCGGTACCAAAGCTGGTTGTAGCGCCAGAGCGGCCGCGCGTGCGTCACCGCCGCGAAGACCGCCTCGATCATCGCATCCATCCGCGCGTCGATCGCGGCCACGGGCGCGTGGATGCGCGCCATGGGTCGGCCGATCTTCTCAGCCAGCGTCCAGGACGCCGGAAAGCAGAGCAGCGCCGCCACCATGACATGGGCCCCGTCCCGCTTCTCGAGGAGGATCACATCCTCCTGGACCCCGCCCGCTAGGTCCTCGAACCGCGCCACGCCCGGCCGCCCGTGATCGCGCGCGAGATGCTCCGAGATCACCGCGCAGGCCTCTGACGTCAGCGCCTCCGTGCCCGGCATCGCCGCCACCACCTCCGCGCGCCGCTCGCCAAGGAGCCTCCGCAGCAGCGCGCATTGCGCCGCCTCCGCCTCGTCGAAGACTAGCCAGTCCCGCGGGGCCAGGATCTGCATCCCGGGCAAACGCCGCGCCTCGGTCGCCGGGTATGGCACGTGCTGCTGGAGCACCGAATCCGACATTTCGCTTCGCATTCCTTCCAGACGCCGCGCGCCGCGGCTTCCACGTTGCCCCCAAAAGGCAGACGCGCATGAACCGGCCCTACCGAGATATCCGCAAGATCGACCCGTTGAAAGCGGGGCTGAAGGGCGACAACACGCCGGACAACAACGACCGGATCGAGATCGGCCCCACCGCGCTCGCCTACGCCGAATGGGAGGCGGCCGGCCTCGCCCTACCCGATCTCCAGGCCATGCGCCGCTATCGCCACGGGCGGCTCGTCGAGGCCATCGCCGCGCGCGATTACGGCGCACTCCTCGTCTTCGACCCGCTGAACATCCGCTACGCGACAGACAGCACCAACATGCAGCTCTGGAACACCCACAACCCGTTCCGCGCGCTCATGGTCTGCGCCGATGGCTACATGGTGCTCTGGGACTACAAGATCGCGCCTTTCCTGAGCACCTTCAACCCACTCGTCCGCGAGCAGCGCTCCGGCGCGGATTTCTTCTATTTCGACCGCGGCGACCGGATCGAGCCGGCCACGGACGCCTTCTCCAAGGAGGTCCGCGATCTGATCAACGCACACGGCGGCGGGAATAGCCGGCTCGGAGTGGACAAGATCATGATCCACGGGCTCCGCGCGCTCGAAGCCCACGGCTTCGAGGTGTTTCCGGGCGAGGAGCTCACCGAGAAGGCCCGCGCCGTCAAAGGCCCAGACGAGATCAAGGCGATGCGCTGTGCCTCCCATGCGTGCGAGGCGTCCTGCCGCGCCATGGAAGATTTCGCCCGCGCACATATGGGCGACGGCACCACCTGCGAGGATGATATCTGGGCCGTGCTCCACGCCGAAAACATCAAGCGGGGCGGCGAATGGATCGAAACCCGGCTATTGGCCACCGGCCCGCGGACGAACCCGTGGTTTCAGGAATGCGGCCCGCGGATCCCAGAGCGCAACGAGATCCTCGCCTTCGACACCGATCTCGTGGGCAGCTACGGCATCTGCGTGGATATCTCCCGCACCTGGTGGATCGGAGAGGAAAGGCCCCGCCCCGACATGATCGAAGCCATGAAGTGCGCCTTGGAACATATTGAAACCAATATGGAAATGATCCGCCCAGGGCTCAACATCGAGGACTGGATCGCCCGCTCTCACCGTTTGCCGGAGAAGTATCAGGCACGCAAATACGGCTGCCTCGCCCATGGCGTGGGGCTCTGTGATGAATGGCCTCTCGTGGCCTATCCGGACAAGATGGTGCCCGGCGCCTTCGACTACGAGCTCGAGCCCGGCATGACGCTCTGCGTGGAGGCGCTCGTCGGCGAGGATGGCGGCGATTTCTGCATCAAGCTGGAAGACCAAGTGCTGGTGACAGAGACCGGCTACGAGAACCTCACCACCTACCCCCATGACCCGGCCCTCCTCGGCACGCCCTGACTGCGCGCCGCTTGGCGCGGCTGCAACACGCATCACCTCCCCGTGCCTCGGGCGTAACAGGGCTTGGAAGACGCGCGCGCGCCTCCCATCCTCGGTGCACCACAAGGAGGCCCCCATGCCCACCGAACGCTTCACCTTCGAGGGCCATGACGGCTCGAAACTCGCCGCACGCCTCGACATGCCCGACGGGCCGCATCTGGGCACGGCGCTCCTCGCCCATTGCTTCACCTGCGGCAAGGACATCCCCGCCGCCCGCCGCATCGCCTCGCGGCTGGCGGCGCTCGGCCTCGCGGTGCTGCGCTTCGACTTCACCGGGCTCGGCCATTCCGAGGGCGAGTTCGGCAACACGACCTTTTCGTCGAACGTGGCCGACCTCCACGCGGCCCACGGCGCGCTCGAGGCCCGCGGCATGGCGCCCGCGCTCCTCATCGGGCACTCGCTCGGCGGGGCTGCGGTGCTCAGGGCCGCCTCGGAGCTTCCCGGCATCCGCGCCGTCGTCACGCTCGGCGCCCCCTTCGAACCGGGCCACGTGACGCACAACTTCGAGGGCGCGCTCTCCGACATCGCCGAAAAGGGCCACGCCACGGTCAATCTGGGCGGGCGGCCCGTCACCATCGGGCAGGCCTTCGTGGAGGACGTGACCGCCGAAACCCTCGCGGACGCCATCGGCAAGACGCGCGCGGCCCATCTCATCCTCCACGCCCCGCAGGACACCATCGTCGGCATCGAGAACGCGGAGGCGATCTTCAAGGCAGCCAAGCACCCCAAGAGCTTCGTGACCCTCGACAGCGCCGATCACCTGATCACCGACGCGGACGATGCCGAATACGCCGCTGAGGTCATCGCCGCCTGGTCCACGCGGTACCTGGAGCTGCCCAAGCTCGCCGCCCCCATAGGCGCGCCCGAGGGTGTCGTCCGCGTGGCCGAGGCCGACCCCAAAGGGTTCCTGCAGGACATCACCCACGGCCCCACCCACCACGCGCTCGCTGACGAGCCGGTGGCCTATGGCGGCACCAACCGTGGCATGTCGCCCTACGGCTTCCTGTCGGCGGGTCTCGGGGCCTGCACTTCGATGACGATCCGCCTCTATGCGCGCCGCAAGGGGCTGAGGCTCCGCCATGTCTATGTCGACGTCACCCACGACAAGGTGCATGGGCAGGACGCGGAGCCCAGCGCCGCCGCCAAGCTCGACCACTTCATGCGCCACATCCACCTCGACGGGGACCTCACGGAGGACGAGCGGCGGAAGCTCCTTGAGATCGCCGACAAGTGCCCGGTGCATCGTACGCTCGAGGCCACGAGCGTGGTGAAGACGAAGCTCATCGACGGCCCCGTGGACCGCGTCGCCTGAGCAGGGCACGGGCCCTCGCATCCCGCGCCGTTTCGGGCTAGCGACGCGGCATGCAAGACGTTGCCGTTGCTCTCGCCGTGCTCTTCGTGCTGTCCCATGGCGGCGCGCTCCATCCCGCGCTCGATACGCTCGCGGTGTTCCGACTGCCTCTCGCTGCGGCGCTGGTGGCCTGCCTATCGGCCCGCGCGCTGCGGCGGCGCCGCTGGGTGCAAGGCGCGGCGCTGGCGGGCATCGCCACGATCGCGCTCGACGCGCTCTTCTGGGATCGCGGCCCGGGCGCGGCGGGCGACATGCGGCTCTACCAGAAGAACCTCTGGTTCGGGAACGAGAACCATGCCGAGATCCTGCGGGATATAGCGGCGCGCGCGCCCGACATCATCACCTTTCAGGAAGTCTCTCCCACGAACCGGCCCCTCCTGGCGGCGCTCTCGGCCGACTATCCGGAGATGCATGTCTGCGATTTCGGCCCGCTCTATTCGATTGCGGTCCTGTCCCGGCTGCCGCGGACGGGCACCGCGCCGCTGTGCAGCGAGGACCGCGGCTTTGCCGCGCTGGAGATCGCGGGACCGAACGGGCCGGGCTGGATCGTCTCGATCCACCTCGAATGGCCCTGGCCCTTCGAGCAGCCCGCGCAGATCGCGCTCTATACCGAGGCGCTCGCGGCGCTCGAAGGCTCCGTCATCGTGGCCGGCGATTTCAATCAGGTGCCTTGGAGCCACACTGTCCGCACGCTCTCCCGGGTCACCGGCGCGGGCTACCGGGGCCCGCACCGGGCGACGTTCTCCGTGGGAAGCCGTGTCTTTGAAAGGCCGCCCCTCTTTCTGCCCATCGACCATGTTCTGGCCCCGCGGGGCGAGGTCACGCGCCTCACGCGTATCGGCTCCGATCACGCCGCGCTCATCGCCATTGTGGGCTTCTGAGCAATGAAAAAGGGCGCCCGTGCGGGACGCCCTTCCGTAATTATCAAAGCGCGTTTCAGGCCCGGGCGTTGCCGATGAGCTTCCAGAGGCCCGGCACGAGGAGCGCGGCGAGCACGAGCTTGAGCACGTCCCCGACGAGGAAGGGCGTCAGGCCCCAGGCGAGGATGGGCTGGTCCCAGCCGTAAAGCTGCCCGAGCCAGAGCAACCCGGGAATGTAGATGAGCGCATTGCCGATGAGCATGGCCACGGCCATTTTCAGCATGGAACGATCCCAGCCGAGCCGCGCGAGATAGCCCAGCGCCAGCGTGGCGAGCACGTAGCCCACGAGATACCCGCCGGTGCCGCCCATCATGTATTCGATGCCGAAGCTCTCGGCCGAGGACGAGGCGAAGACGTCAAAGCCCAGCGCGCCGATTATCATGTAGCCGAGGATCGTCGCGAGCCCGAGGCGCGGTCCGTAGGCGGCCCCGATGGTGAGCACCGCGAAGGTGCCCATCGTAACCGGCACGGGCCACATGGGCACTTTGACCTTGGCCAGGATCGCCAGCGCCGCGATGCCCAGCACCACGAGCACGATCTGCTTGATCAGCTTGGCCGTCCCGTCGCGCGGGCCCAAGGCCTCGGTCAGGACTTTGTCATATGTGGTGGCCATGGGCCCCTCCTCTGCATCTTTGTGCGGTGCAGATATCCCCATGGCGCGCGAACCTGCAAGGCTCTGCTGCGGGGAGGCTCACATCTTGAGCGAGTTCATCGCCGAAAAGGGCGCGTAGGTGGACGACATCTTGTAGTCCTTGCGCGGCCCCGACACCTCCCAGGTGCAACGCCAGGTGGGCCATTCGCTGAAGTCATAGCGCACGAGGTAAGTGTCGGGATCGCAGTCATGGCGCGCCGAGGGGCGGTCGAACGTGAACTTGTGGAAGGGCTTGCCGTCTTCGAAGAAAACGTCGAACCCGCCCTCCATGGGCTTCCACCAGTAGCGCCGCCCGGCGGTGTAATCGCGGCCGCGCACCTCCAGATTGCCCCATTCGAGATAGGTCCAGCGGCGCGTGATGCGCGCGAGCCCCTCGAAGCGGTTGGGCGCTTCGGCCTTGTGCACGATCTCCCGCTTGAGGAGCCAGACGCGCTTGAAATCTTCATGCTCGAGGTCGGTCATCGTGCGTCATGGGTGACCGCTCTGGCCCCCCCGCGCAACGCGACGGCCTGCCGCGTGGGGCGCGGGCGGCGCACGCGTCGCCGTTGCCCCTCCCCCGTGACAGGGCTAAAGCGCGCGCACCCACACCAGAAAGGCTCGTCCATGATCCCCCGCTATTCCCGACCCGACATGGTCGCGATCTGGTCCCCGGAGACGAAATTCCGCATCTGGTACGAGATCGAGGCCCATGCCTGCGACGCGCAGGCGGCGCTCGGCGTGATCCCGAAGGAGAACGCCGAGGCCGTGTGGAAAGCGCGGGACGCGGAGTTCGACGTCGCGCGCATCGACGAGATCGAGGCGGTGACGAAGCACGACGTCATCGCCTTCCTCACGCATCTGGCGGAGATCATCGGCCATGACGAGGCACGTTTCGTGCATCAGGGGATGACCTCTTCGGACGTCTTGGACACGACCTTCAACATCCAGCTCGTGCGCGCCGCCGACATCCTTCTAGGGGACATGGACGCGCTCTTGGCAGCGCTCAAGCGCCGCGCGATGGAGCACAAGATGACCGTGCGCATCGGGCGCTCGCACGGCATCCACGCCGAGCCGGTGACCATGGGCCTCACCTTCGCGCGCTTTTACGCGGAGATGGACCGCAACCGGAATCGGCTGGAGAAGGCGCGCTTCGAGATCGCCACGGGCGCGATCTCCGGCGCGGTGGGGACCTTCGCCAATATCGAACCGGCGGTGGAGGCCCATGTCTGCGAGAAGCTCGGCTTGCGGGCGGAGCCCATCTCGACCCAGGTCATCCCCCGCGACCGGCACGCCATGTTCTTTGCCACTTTGGGCGTAATCGCTTCCTCGATCGAGAATATCGCCACCGAGATCCGCCACATGCAGCGCACCGAGGTGCTCGAGGCCGAGGAGTTCTTCTCCAAGGGCCAGAAGGGCTCGAGCGCCATGCCGCACAAGAGGAACCCGGTGCTTACCGAGAACCTCACCGGCCTCGCCCGCCTCGTGCGCATGGCCGTGGTGCCCGCGATGGAGAACGTCACGCTCTGGCACGAGCGCGACATCTCGCACTCCTCGGTGGAGCGGAATATCGGGCCGGACACCACTGTCACGCTCGACTTCGCGCTGGCACGGCTCACAGGCGTCATCGACAAGCTCGTCGTCTACCCGGACGCCATGATCGCCAACATGAACAAGTTCCGCGGCCTCGTGCACTCCCAGCGCGTGCTTCTGGCCCTGACGCAAGCCGGCGTGAGCCGTGAGGATGCCTACCGCCTCGTGCAGCGCAACGCGATGAAGGTCTGGGAGGACGACGCGGACTTCCTGACCGAGCTCAAGGGCGACGTGGAGGTCACGGCGGCGCTCAGCGAGGCGGACATCGAAGACAAGTTCGATCTCGCCTACCACACCAAGCACGTCGACACGATCTTCGCCCGCGTCTTCGGGGATTGAGGCGACGCCGAACTGTCATGAAGCCGGGCTAGCCTCTTCCCAGTTCAGACGGGAAAGAGCCCATGCCCATCGACGCGCCCATTATCAATTCATCCGACATTCTCGAGCAGCCGGACCTCGTCTCCACCATCGACCGCTCGGGCCCCTTCGAGGCCCGTCTGGGCAAGATCGCACTCGCCCTCGGCGGGAAGAAGATCGGGATCAACGTCACCGTCGTGCCGCCGCAGAGCCGCGCCTTCCCACGGCATTACCACTACGTCAACGACGAGGCGTTCTACATCATCGCCGGCGAAGGCACGCTGCGTTACGGCGAGGACAGGCACCCGTTCAAAGAGGGCGATGTCATCTACATCCGCGCCGGCACGGGCATCCCGTTCCAGCTCCTGAACACCAGTGATGCCGAGCTGCGGTACCTCGCGCTCTCGTCGATGATCCCCGCGGACGTGTTCTACTACCCCGACAGCGACAAGCACGGGATCATGGCCAATGGCACGCCCTTCCACGCGATGCCGAGCGACGGGCTCGACCGTTTTGCCAAGTGGGTGGAGGCGGATCACGGCGTGGGCTATTACCACAACGACCCTGACGCGACCTGACCCCTGGCCTGCACCGAGCCAACGCGCGGCTTTTCTTTCGCGCCGCACAGCTATGTTGGGTTGGGTAGTCACGCCACCTCTGCAGGAACCCCCCATGCGCCTCTCCCTCGCCTTTCTCCTCGCCACCCTGCCCGGCGCCACGCTCGCGGCAGGAGGCATGTCCACCTCCCCGCCCACGCCGACGGAAACGACGACGCAGTGCGCCGAGGGCCAAGTCTATGACACCGAGACCGGGGCCTGCGTCGCGATCCAGCAGGGCGCGAACGCCGCGCCGCAATTCGACCAGGAGCGCGCCTTCGCGCTCGTGCGCGAACTGGCGTACGCCGCGCGCCACGCAGACGCGCAGGCGATCCTCGCGACGATGGACCAGACGGACGACCGCGTGCAGACCTATTGGGGCTTCACCCACCGCAAGCTAGGCGACACGGACCGCGCCATGGCCGCCTACTACGCCGCGCTCGCCGCCAATCCCGACAACCTGCTCGCGCGCTCCTACATGGGTCAGCACTATGCCGAGATCGGCGCGATGGACATGGCCCGCCTCCAGCTCACGGAGATCCGCGCCCGCGGGGGCCGCGAGAGCTGGCCCGAGAAATCGCTGGCCTGGGCCATCGAGACCCGCCAGGGGCAGAGCTACTGAGCTTTACGGCCCTGCCCCGAGCGCTTAGGACATGGGCGCCGACCCGGGGGACCCAAGACGAATACCATGGCCGAGCGCCCGTTCCAGATAGGCCCGTGGCTTGAGAACGCGCTTTTTCGGAGCGTGATCGGCGTTCTGCGCCTGCTGCCTTACGAGCGGCGGCTGGCGGCCATGGCGTGGGCCTGCCGTCACGTGATCGGGCCCGCCGTGGGCTACCGCAGGCGGGCTCTGGCAAATCTCGCGCTGATCTATCCGGAGAAATCCCACCGCGCGCGCCGGGCGCTCGCCGATGCGGTGCTCGAAACGCTCGGGCGCACGGTCATGGAGAATTACTCCCACGACGAATTCCGCGCCCGCATCGCCGAGCACGACATCGAGGGCCCGGGCCTCGCGGCCGCCGAAGCGGCCATGGCGGAGGGGCGCGCGATCATTTTCACCTCCGGGCACTGGGGCAACCACGAGGCCACGCGCGTGGCCCTCGATCAGCGCGGCTTCAAGGTGGGCGGGCTCTACAAGCCCATGGCCAACCCCTATTTCAATGCGCATTACGTGGAGAGCATCGCGCAAGTCTCGGGCCCGGTCTTTCCCAAGGGCAAGGAAGGGACCAAGGATTTCCTGCGCTTCCTGTCGAAGGGCGGGCACGGCTTCCTGCTCCATGACGTGTTCTTTCACCGCGGAGAGTGGATGAGTTTTCTCGGCCAGCCCGCAAAGACGGCGCTGTCGGCGGCGGAGCTCGCGCTCAAGTTCGACGCCGTGCTCATCCCCTATTTCAACACCCGGCTCGCGGAGGATCCCACGCGCTTTCGCATCGAGCTGCTCGCGCCCGTGCCCCACGGCGCCCCGCGCGAGATGACGCGCACGCTCATGGACCTGCTGGAGGAGAAGATCGCCAGCGACCCGGGGCAATGGATGTGGATTCACCGCCGCTGGAAGTGGCGGGAACGGGCGCCGCAGCCCTAGCGCAGATGCGCGGCGCCGATGATTTCGCCGTGATCCGGACGTTGGAAGATGACGACGGCCGGCTCGCTGCCCGGCACGGTGGCGGTGAGGGTGTATTCGCCCCGCCCGCTCCAGGGCTTCGCCACCACCCAGGAGGTCACGACATTGGCGTAATCGAGCGTGCGGCCGGCATTCTCGCCCCGGCGGATCTCCACCCGGCTCGACGGGCGGTAGGTGACGAGTTGCACGATCACCTCGCCGCCGATGCGGGCGAGCGGCACGGCGCGGACCTCGACGCTCCGGCCGGAGCGGCGCGTCTCGATCTCGAGCATCGCGGGCTTGGCCATGTGATTGACGAGATGCGTGGCGACCTCGTCGGGCCGCGTACCGATCACGTGATCCTGCCCCCCGATGATCATTTGGGGCGTGTAGATCGACCGAGCGCCCGCCGCCCGCGCATAGCCCTTTTGCCGCTCGGTGAAGCCCGGCTGCGCGAACTCGTCCTTCCAGCCGATATAGTCCCAGTAATCCACATGCAGCGCGAGGGCGATGATGTCGTCCTGCTCGGCCATGTCATGGAGCATGGCGTCGGCAGGCGGGCAGGACGAGCAGCCCTGGCTGGTGTAGAGCTCCACCACCGTCACGTTCTCGGCCCACACGCTCTGCGCAACGGAGATGACGCAGGCAGCAAGGATGGCGGTGAGCTTTCGCATGGCGGACCTCGTCTTGTTATCCGGGGCATTTAGGCGATCTGCGGAGGAGAGGCCAATCAACGAAACGAGAGAGATTGTCATGGAGTGTGTCACCGGACACACCTCGGGGCGCGTTTCTCGGCTCTCCGGTGCGGCGCGGGTGGCGGGGTCGCGGCGGCTTGAATGCCTCGGCATACCGCTTAGTCTTCTCTTGATACTTCTTGCACTCATCGGCACAGGAGAGCCCGCACCATGCCCATCGAGGTCGGTTCCGACACCGCAAAGACCCGCCGCACGCTCACCCAGGGGGGAGAGACCCTCGCCTTTTACTCCATCCCCGCCGCCGAAGAGGCCGGTCTGGGGCACTTTTCGAAGCTCCCCGCCGCGCTCAAGGTGGTGCTGGAGAACATGCTGCGCTTCGAGGATGACGGGCGCACGGTGAGCGTGGACGATATCAAGGCGTTTTCCACCTGGGGCGAGAATGGCGGCAAGAACCCACGGGAGATCGCCTACCGCCCCGCCCGCGTGCTCATGCAGGATTTCACCGGCGTCCCCGCCGTGGTGGACCTCGCCGCCATGCGCGACGGGATCAAGGCGCTGGGCGGTGACCCGCAAAAGATCAACCCGCTCAACCCCGTGGACCTCGTCATCGACCATTCCGTCATGATCGACGAGTTCGGCAACCCCCGCGCCTTCCAGATGAACGTGGACCGCGAATACGAGCGCAACATGGAACGCTATACTTTCCTGAAATGGGGCCAGTCGGCGTTCAACAACTTCCGCGTCGTGCCGCCGGGCACCGGCATCTGCCACCAGGTCAATCTCGAATACCTCGCGCAGACGGTCTGGACCGACACGGACCAGAGCGGCGCGGAGGTAGCCTACCCCGACACGCTCGTGGGCACGGATTCCCACACCACCATGGTCAACGGTGCCGCCGTCCTCGGCTGGGGCGTGGGCGGGATCGAGGCGGAGGCCGCGATGTTGGGCCAGCCCATCTCCATGCTCATCCCCGAGGTCGTGGGCTTCGAGCTTACCGGCCAGATGGTCGAAGGCACGACGGGCACGGACCTCGTCCTCAAGGTCGTCGAGATGCTGCGCGCCAAGGGCGTCGTGGGCAAGTTCGTGGAATTCTACGGCGCGGGGCTCGACACGCTGCCCCTCGCCGACCGTGCCACCATTGCCAACATGGCGCCTGAATACGGCGCGACCTGCGGCTTCTTCCCCATCGACGGCGAGACGCTGCGTTACCTGCGCACGACGGGCCGCGACGAGGCGCGCATCGCCCTCGTGGAGGCCTATGCCAAGGAGAACGGGTTCTGGCGCGGCGCGGATTACGCGCCGATCTACACCGACACGCTCCACCTCGACATGGCCACGATTGTCCCCGCGATCTCGGGCCCGAAGCGCCCGCAGGATTTCGTGGCGCTCACGGACGCGGCGGAGGCGTTCTACAAGGTCGTGGCCGATCACCGCGGCGTGGACATCTCGCTGGCCTCCACCGACATGGCCGCCGAGGGCCCCGCCCCCACCGTGGCCACCGACCCGCACAAATCCGTGCCCGTGGAGGGCGAGGACTTCGCGCTCCGCGACGGCTCCATCGTGATCGCCTCGATCACGTCCTGCACCAACACCTCGAACCCCTACGTGATGATCGGCGCGGGCCTCGTGGCCAAGAAGGCGCGCGAGCTCGGGCTCACGCGGAAACCCTGGGTGAAAACCTCGCTCGCGCCGGGGAGCCAGGTCGTTTCCGCCTATCTGGAGGCCGCGGGGCTCCAGGACGACCTCGACGCCATCGGCTTCAACCTCGTGGGCTACGGTTGCACCACCTGCATCGGGAATTCGGGGCCCATCCAGAAGGAGTTTTCCGAGGCCATCGCCAAGGGCGATCTCGTGGGCGTCTCCGTCCTCTCGGGCAACCGCAACTTCGAAGGGCGCATCTCGCCCGACGTGCGCGCCAATTACCTCGCCTCGCCGCCCCTCGTGGTGGCCTACGCGCTGGCGGGCGACATGAACATCGACATCGCCAAGGACCCCATCGCGCAGACGCCCGAGGGCCGCGACGTCTTCCTCGCCGATATCTGGCCCTCCCAGCAGGAGATCGCCGAGCTCGTGGAAAAGACGGTCACGCGAGAGGCGTTCCAGGAGAAATACGCCGACGTCTTCAAGGGCGACGAGAAGTGGCGCGGCGTGGAGGTCCCCCAGCAGGAGACCTATGACTGGCCCGCCACCTCCACCTACGTGCAGAACCCGCCCTATTTCCAGAGCATGACGATGGACACGAAGGCCATCGAGGACATCACCGGCGCCCGCGTCATGGCGATCCTCGGCGACATGATCACGACCGACCACATCTCGCCTGCGGGCTCCTTCAAGGAAACGACGCCCGCAGGCCAGTACCTCACCGAGCGGCAGGTGCCGCTCAGGGAGTTCAACTCCTATGGCTCCCGGCGCGGCAATCACGAGGTGATGATGCGCGGCACCTTCGCCAATATCCGCATCAAGAACGAGATGCTCGACGGCGTCGAGGGCGGCTACACGCTCGGCCCCGACGGCACGCAGATGTCGATCTACGACGCCTGCATGGCCTACCAGGCCGAAGGCACGCCCCTCGTCGTCTTCGGCGGCGAGCAATACGGGGCGGGCTCCTCCCGCGACTGGGCGGCCAAGGGCACCGCGCTGCTCGGCGTGAAGGCCGTCATCGCCGAGAGCTTCGAACGCATCCACCGCTCGAACCTCGTGGGCATGGGGGTCATCCCCTTCGAGTTCACGGATGGCGTCACGCGCAAGTCGCTCGGCCTCAAGGGCGACGAGACGGTGGATATCCACGGCCTCGAAGGCGTCAAACCGCTCCAGATCGTGCCCGCCACGATCACCCGCGCCGACGGCACGACGGTAGAGATCGAGCTCAAGTGCCGGATCGATACGGGCGTGGAGATCGCGTACATCGAAAACGGCGGCGTGCTGCACTACGTGCTGCGCAACCTCGCCAAGGCGCCCGTGGCCGCCGAATAGGCCCCGCCTGACACATCCCGCCGGAGGCGACTTCGGGATGCCTCCGGCGGAAGTACGGGGCACAAAGAAAACCGGGCCTTGTCTTCTTTGTGCCGATGTACTTCTGGGTCTGGGGCAGCGCCCCAGTCCGCCCTCTCAGTTCAGCGCCTCGCGCAGAGCTGGGAGAAACTGCTCCTCGTACTGGCTGCCCACGAGGGGACCGATATAGCGGTGGAGCACGGTGCCGTCCGGGGCGACGATGAACGTCTCCGGCGGGGCCGAGACCCCCCAGTCGAGCGACGCACGCCCCGACGGGTCGATGCTCGTGGCCGCGAAGGGGTTGTCGTCGTCGCGCAGGTATTGCGCAGCCGCCTTCGGATCGTCGCGGAAATTCACGCCCACGATGCGCAGGCCATCGGCCTCCATCGCCAGGAGGTTCGGATGCTCGGCCCGGCAGGGCGGGCACCAGCTCGCCCAGAAATTCACGAGCGTCACCTCGCCCTGGGTGAGGCTCGCCAGGGGCTCTGTCCCCGCCACCGCCTCGGGCGGGAGCGTGTCCGGCGCCACGCGCCCGATGAGCGCGGAGGGCAGCGCGTCGGGGTCGACCCGCTGCATGCCCACATAGAACGTCGCCGCCAAGCCAGCGAATATCAGCAGCGGGAGGAGGATGAGCACCCTAAGCATCGCGGCGCTCCGCCTCCTCGAGCTGGCGTTTCACCCGGCGCGCCCGCGCCACGGTGATGCCCACGATAAAGGCGAGCAGTATCAGCGTCCCGGCATAGGCGGCGAGCACCTCGGCGGCGTAGGGGCCGAGCGCGGTCATGCCGCCACCCGCTCGCTCAGCACCTGGAGCCGCCGCGCCCGCACCTCCGTCCGCGCCCGCAAAAGCGTGAGCGCGACGAAGAGGAACGCGAAGCCCACCATGGCCAGGGCCAGCGGCACAAAAAACGTATCGTCGATCGTCCGGCCCCCCGTGGCCACCGGCACGCTCGTCCCCTGGTGCAGCCCCTGGTTCCAGAACCGCGCGGCGTAGCGCGAGAGCACGGCGAAGACCGAGCCCACGATGGCCAGCATGGAGGTGAGATCGGCGGCGAGCTCGGGATCGGAGATCGCCTCCCAAAGCGCGATGTAGCCCAGGTAGAAGAGCGCGAGGATGAGAAAGGACGTGAGCCGAGGGTCCCAGGCCCACCACGTCCCCCACATGGGCTGGCCCCAGACCGCGCCGGTCAGGAGCCCGATGAGCGTCATCACGAGCCCCACGGGCGCGGCCGCGCGGCCCACCAGCGCGCTCACCGGCTGGCGGCGGACCAGCCAGAGCAGCGCGCACACGAACATCAGGAAATAGCCGTTGATGGCCATGAGCGCGGAGGGCACGTGGATGTAGAGGATCTTCACCGTGGACCCCATGCGGAAATCGTCCCCGGTGAAGAAGAAGCCCCAGGCCACGCCGAGGAGCGTCAGCCCCGCGCCAAGCACCCAGAGCCACGGCAGCGCGACCCCGGTCCACCCCATGAACTTCCGGGGATTGGCGTATTGCCAGAGATTGACCATCGCGGGTGATTTAGCCTCTCGGAGCAGGGTTCAAAAGGCCTAGCGCAGGGAGGCGCGCAATGCCGCAGCGCCCGCGAAGGGCAGAAAAGCGACGCTGCCGAGGCTCACGGCCCCGAGAAGCGCGAGCGGCACATCGTAATCGAGCGCCCCTGCCCCGCGCCGCGCCACCTCCGCGCCAAAGATCAGCGTGGGCACGTAAAGCGGCAGCACGAGGAGCGACAGGAGAAGCCCGCCGCGCTTCACCGACACCGTGAGCGCCGCGCCGAAGGCCCCGATGAAGCTCAGCGCCGGGGTGCCTGCGGCGAGCGCCAGAAGGAGCGGCACCATGCCGTGGGCCGGCAGCGCCAGAAGAACGCCGAGCGGCGGCCCGAGGAGCGCGAGCACCGCACCCGTGGTGAGCCAGTGCGCCAGCGCCTTGGCGAAGAAGATCGCCTCGGCCGGGAGCGCGAGGAGAAGCTGCTCGAGGCTGCCGTCTTCGGCGTCGAGCGCGAAGAGGCGGTCGAGCGTGAGCAGCGTGGCCAAAAGCGCCGCCAGCCACAGGATACCCGGCGCGATGGTGGCAAGGCCCGAACGCTCCGGCCCCACGGCGAAGGGGACGAGCACGATCACGATCAGAAAGAACGCGAGGCCGAGCCCGAACCCCCCGCCCGAGCGCAGCGCCAGGGTCAGGTCCCGCAGGAGGAGCGCACTCATTCCACGGCCTCCGCGAAGGCGCCCGCGCGCGGCGCGGCGGCCGCGAACTGCGCGAGATCGAGGCGCGGACAGTCGAGGGGCGGCGGGCCATGACTGACGAGGAGCGCCGCGCCCCCGGCGGACAGATGGCCCTCGAGCAGTCTCGCGAGCTGCCGCTGGCCATCGGCGTCGAGGGCGGCCGTGGGCTCATCGAGGAGCCAGAGGGGCCGCCCGCTCACCACGAGCCGCGCCAGCGCGCAACGCCGCCGCTGCCCAGCGGAGAGCGCGGCGCCGGGCCGGTCCCGCAGGGGTGCGAGCGCGAAGGCGGCCATCGCCTCCGTCACATTCCCGGTGCCGTGGAGCCGGCCCCAGAAGGAGAGCGTCTCGGCCACCGTGAGCGTGGCCTTCAGCCCGTCGGCATGGGCCGCGTAGGCCACTGTTTCGGGGTCGTGGTCGAGCGCACCCGCCAGCGGCGGGCAGAGACCGGCCAGCGTCCTGAGAAGCGTCGTCTTGCCAAGCCCGTTCGGCCCGTGGAGCGAGAGCGCGGAGCCCGCCGGCACCTCGAAGGTCACGCCGCTGAGGAGCGGGCGCCCCGCCCGCCCGATGGCGAGCCCCCGGGCGCGCAGTCCCCCGCTCACGCTGCGCCCCAGACGGGAAGCCCCGCCACGAGGGCCGCGGCGATGACCGCGTAGGCGACCCCGCGATAGAGGCCCTCATTCGCGGGATCGAAGAGGAAGCGACCGGCGAGGCTGCCCACGCCATAGGGCACGAGGAGGAGCGCGCCCAGCGCCACGCCGTCACGCGGCAGCACCCCCATGAGCGCCATCGCCGGCAGGAGCGCCATGGAGTTCAGCGTGAGAAAGCAGATCGTGTTCGCGCGGCTCCGCGCGGCCCCGTCCCGCGAAGAGAGCTGGAAGAGCACCATCACGGGCCCGTTCAGCCCCGTGGCACCGCCCACGAGCCCCGCCCCCGCGCCAACGGCCGCGCGGGAGGCGCGGCTCTCGCGCGTCGTCCTCCGCCAGCCGAGCAGGAGCATGGCGAGCGTGACGGCTACCACCGAGAGCACGAGCCAGCGGATGAGCTCCACCTCCGCCCGGGCGAGGAGAAAAAGACCGAGGGGCAGCCCCAGCACCGAAAACCCCAGAAGCTCCAGCGTCGCGGGGCGGTCCGCCTGCCCCCACGCCTGGGGCACCACCGTCACGAGGGAGATGAGGGCGGAGATGCTGAAGGCGGCGACCGCGAGCACGGGCTCGAGGATCGCGGTGGCTACGGGCATGAAGATGAGCGCCGCACCGAAGCCCGCGAAGCCGTAGACGAGCCCCGCGGCCAGCGTGGCGAGCACGACCCAGTGCAGCCCCGGCAGCGCGAGCGCATCGGCCAGGGCCTGGCTCATGGCCTAGTCTTCCTTGGCGGCGCCGCCGAACTGCGTGCCGCCGGCCGCCGCGCCGAACTGCGTGCCCGCGCCCGCATCGGGCTTTGACCAGTCGCGCTTCACCCCGAGATAAAGGAGGATCGCGGAGGCCACGAAGATCGAGGAATAGGTGCCCACGATCACGCCCCAGATCATGGCGAAGACGAAGCCGCGGATCACGTCGCCGCCCAGCACGTAAAGCGAGAAGAGCGCCAGCAGCGTCGTCACCGAGGTCATGACCGTGCGCGAGAGCGTCTCGTTGATCGAGAGGTTCAGCACCTCCTTCAGCGGTCGCTTCTTGTATTTGCGCAGGTTCTCGCGGACCCGGTCGAAGACCACGACGGTGTCGTTAAGAGAGTAGCCCACGATGGTCAGGAGTGCGGCGATGATGGCGAGGTCGAAGCGGATCTGAAGCTCGCTGAAGATGCCGATAGTGAGGATCACGTCATGGACAAGAGCCGCCACGGCACCGAGGGCGAATTGCCACTCGAAGCGCAGCCAGATGTAGACGAGCACCGCGCCGATCGCGAGGAGCACGGCGATGACGGCGGTCTGGATCAGCTCGCCCGAGACGGTTGGACCCACCGATTCCACGCTGGGAAACGGCAGTTTCAGCCCGGGATCCACCGCAGAGAGCGCCTCCGCCACGGCGGCGACCGTGTCTGAGGCCACGCTCTCCTGCCCTTCCTGAGCCTGGATGGAAATCTGCGCCACGTTCTGGTCGGGTCCGAACGTGGGATCGAAGACCTCCGAGATGGAGACATCGCCGAGCTCCAGCGCCTGGAGCGCGTCGCGGTAGGCACCCACGTCCACGGGCTGGGTGGACTCGGTGCGGATCGTCGTGCCGCCGCGGAAATCGATCCCGAAATTCAGCCCCTGGATCAGGTAGGAGCCGAAGGCGAGCACCATCAGAAGCGCCGAGATCCCGAACCAGAGCTTCCAGCGGGAGAAGAAATCGACGGACGTCTCCTTGGGAACCAGTCTCAGGCGCATGGATCGGAGCTCCTCACGTCCCGGACCTGATCCGGGACCTCTACCTCAGGATTGATGGCCAGGAGGCCCCGGATCAGGTCCGGGGCGGGATGCGCTGGGGGCACGGGCAGAGACGTCATACCTCGAGCACCTTGGGCCGCTTGCGCTCGAACCACATCACCACCAGCACCCGCGTCACGAAGATCGCCGTGAAGACCGAGGTGAGGATGCCGAGGCCCAGCGTGATGGCAAAGCCGCGCACCGGGCCCGAGCCCATCAGGTAGAGGATGAGCGCGGTGATGAAGGTCGTGATATTGGCGTCGATGATGGCCGAGAGCGCCTTTTCGTAGCCCAGTTCGATGGCCCGCGCGGGACCCTTCGCGGTCTTCAGCTCCTCGCGGATCCGCTCGAAGATCAGCACGTTGGCATCCACCGCCATGCCGATGGTGAGCACGATCCCCGCGATGCCGGGCAGTGTCAGCGTGGCGCCCAGCGTGCTCAGGAGCCCGAAGATGAGCCCCACATTGATCACGAGCGCCACGTTGGCAAAGAGCCCGAAGCGCCCGTAGCTCAACGCCATGAACACGAGCACGAGCGCGAAGGCCACGATGCAGGCGATGGTGCCCGCATCGATCGAATCCTGCCCGAGCTCCGGGCCCACCGTGCGCTCCTCCAGGAAATCGAGCCCCGCGGGGAGAGAACCCGCGCGCAGGAGAATGGCGAGGTTGGTCGATTCCTCGATCGTGAACGCGCCGGTGATCTGCCCCGCCCCGCCTGTGATCGCGCTCTGGATCGTGGGCGCGCTCACCACCTCGTCGTCGAGCACGATGGCGAAGGGCGAGCCGATATTGGCGCTGGTATACTCGCCGAAGGCCCGCGCGCCCGTGGTGTTGAAGCGGAAATCCACGCTCGGGTTGCCGTTCTGATCGAAGGAGGGCTGGGCATTCACCAGCGTCTCCCCCGTCACGACCGCGCTGCGCTCTAGGATGTAGAAAAGCCCGTCGAAGCCCTGCGCGGGCAGGATCTCGTTGCCGGGGCCGGGATTGGCGTTCGCATCCGAGGTGGAGCCCACGACCGGCTGGAACGTCAGAAGCGCAGGCCGCCCGATCAGCTCCTTGACCTCGGCGGCCGAACCGATGCCAGGCACCTGGATGAGGATGCGGCGCGCGCCCTGGCGCTGGATCGTGGGTTCGCGCGTGCCCGCCTCGTCGATGCGGCGGCGGATGATCTCGAGCGATTGCGCCATGGTGCGCTCGTCGGTGGCCTGCTGCTCAGCCTCCGAGAGGCGCACGATGAGGATGTCGCCGTCGCTCGCCACCTCGATATCGGTCTGGAGTGCGCCCGTGAGAGTCTGGAGCGGGTTCGCAAGGCTCCGCGCCACCTCCATGGCCCGCGCCATGCCCGCCTCCTCGCTGATGCGGACGCGCAGCTCGCTGCCGGTGGAGGGCTGGAGCCGGATCGTGCCGATGGTCGCGCGCTCGGGGCGCAGCGCGTCGCGCAGCTCGGGCCAGAACCCCTCGAGCCGCGTCTCGTAGACCTCCTCGAGCCGCACCTCGGCCAAAAGATGCGCGCCGCCGCGCAGATCGAGCCCCAGATTGACGAGGGAGGACGGCATCCAATCGGGCCATTGCCCCGCGGCCTCGGCGTTTTCCTGCGTCTCGAAGCCCGCCTCTATGCGCGCCTCGGCGTCGTTGGATTGCTCCACGCGGTTGTAGAAGGCATTGGGCAGCGCCAGGAGAAGCCCCCCCAGCACCACCGCCCAGATCAGGACCCGTTTCCAGCCCTCGATCTTGAGCATGCTATTTCTCCGCCGGCTCGGTCTTGGACATCACGCGCGCGATGGTGTCCTGCACCACGCGGACCTTCACGTTCTGCGCGAGCTCCACCTCGACCTCGTTGTCTTCCTTGACCTTGGTGACCTTGCCGATGAGGCCGCCCTGCGTGACGACCTGGTCGCCCCGCCGAAGCTCGGAGACCATCTTTGCATGGGCTTTGATCTTCTGCTGCTGGGGCCGGAAGACGAGCAGGTAGAAGATGGCGATAATCAAGAGCGGAAAGAGCAGCGATCCGAAAGCTTCCATGGGTCCCTCGAGTAGTGGTTAGGGGGCACCTAACGACGCCCGCAGATGATGGCAAGAAAGCGGGGATCAATTTGCGCGCCTGCCCGCCCTGATCCGTCCCCTCCCCTCCGATGCGGGACCCGCACCACGATTTTCCGAAGAAAATCGTGACCCTCGCGGCCTGCCCCACGATTTTCTTCGGAAAATCGTGGCCCCCGCGGCCCGCGCCGTGGCGACTGCCCGCACGGCGCAACCGTCGAGGCCGCCCGGGCCTCGTCACAGGCCGGAAATGCGCCATCTCTTCATACAATCGGCAAAAGGAGGCTCCCATGGACGTGCTTCACCTCTTCGGCTCCACGCAGACCAGCTTTTACTACGACCTCTCGAAGATGTACGCCTCCGAGGTGCTGCGGCCCCGCGGCGTGGCGCACCGCTTCGCCTCGGTCTCCCCCGACGGGCGCTGGCGGTTCGGCTCCGCGCCGGACGATCTGGGCGCGCCGCTGGACCTCGACGCCGCCCTCGCCCGCATCGGCCGTCCCGACCTCCTCGTGCCGCACATGTTCTGCCGGAAGGGCATGACGACCTACCGCGCGCTCTTCGAGGATATCCTGGGCATCCCCGTCGTGGGCGCGCCGGTCTCGGTGGCGGGGCTGGCCACGAGCAAGCTCTGGACGCGCGACGTGGCCGCCGCGGCGGGCGTGCGCGTGGCCGAGGCCCAGCGGCTCTTCGACGGTGCCCTGCCCACGCTGCCCGTGCCCTACGTCGTCAAACCCGATGACGAGGACAATTCCATCGGCATCTCCGTGGTGCGCGATCCCGCCGACGCCGAAAAGGCCGTGACCCATGCCCGCGCCCATTCGGCGCGCATCCTGGCGGAGGCCTACATTCCCGGCCGCGAAATCCGCGCGGCGGTCGTCGAACGGGAGGGCAGGCTCCACGTGCCCTCCTTCATCGAGTATCCCGTGAGCGAGGCGCGCCCGATCCGGGAGGTCGAGGACAAGCTCGAGGCGCAGGGCGACGGCAGGATGCGCCAATCCGTCCGCGCCGATGCCCAGCCCATCTCCCCCGCCGAGGTCGCGCCGGACCTGGCCGAGAAGCTCGCGGAGGCCGCGCGCACCGCCCACCTCGCCCTCGGCGCCCGGCACTATTCGCTCTACGATTTCCGGGTCCACGCGGAGACGGGCGAGCCTCACATGCTCGAGGCCGGGCTCTTCTGGTCTTTCAGCGCCATCAGCGCCATCTCGAAGATGCTCGCGGGCAGCGGCGAGGACCCCACGGAGATCACGGGCGAGATTTGGCGCGCCGCCGCCGAGGGGCGAGACAGGCCCGCGCTCGCCGCCGAATAGGGGTGCCGCGCCTCAGTAATAGTGCCCGTGGCGGTAGTCCCAGCTGATGAAATGCTCGGACAGGAGCTCCATGATCTCGGTGCAGGCCAGCCCCTTGCGGATCAGCACCGGCCCCGGGCTCACATCCCGATCACCTTCCTGCAAAGGCACCAGCGCCCCCGCCGCATCCACCATGGACACCATCACCCCCTGCTCGTAGCGCGTCTCCGCGCTCGCGTCGGGCTGGATGGAGGCCACGTAATCGTTGGCCTCCACGATGAGGTCGGCCTCGCTCTCGATCCGCTCCCCGATGCCTTCCACGAGGCCCCGGTTCCCTTTCCCCGACGGGTTGGCGGAGGAGGCGAAGACGAGCTTGCCGTGCGTCTCCCACAATTCGCGCGCCACCATCTCGGAAGGCACGCCGAACTTGATGACGAAACACGACGTGCCGCGGCTGTCCATCATCAGCTCCTCGGCGCCCGCGGGGATGTGGCGCTTGGCCTCTTCCTTCCACGGCAGGATGCAGCCCAGGAGGATATCGCCATCCCAATGCGCCTGGTAGAACGCGTCGATCTCCGCGTTCATCTCAGCGAGCGCGCGCAGCTCCTCCATGGAGCCGCAGAGAACCACGCCCGGCTTGTTGCGCTTCCTCACCTTCGCGTCGAACTTCCGCTCGAGCCCGCCGGCATCCGAGGTCATGATGATGTAGCCCACCTTCGTCGGGCTCACGATGCACCCGCCCTCACCGAGCAGGATCTCCATCGATTCCGGCTGCACGCCCCCGTTCCAGCGGATTGTCTTCTCTGCGCCCATGGAGCCCTCCGTTCGCTGCGGGGGCGGAGTGGGTCAAGGCGCGCGCGGTGTCAAGCGATAGCCCGCTCAGAGCCAGGGCGCGGCGGCGGTGGCGCGCGCCTCGTAGGCATCGATCGCCTCCGCCTTCTCCAGCGAGAGCCCGATATCGTCGAGCCCGTTGAGCAGGCAGTGCTTGCGGAACGGGTCGATGTCGAAGGCGATGACCTGCCCGTCGGATGTGGTGACGGTCTGCGCGGCGAGGTCCACCGTGATCCGCGCGTTGGCGCCCTTCTCGGCCTCGGCCATGAGCATGTCGACTTGCGTCTGCGGCAGCACCACGGGCAGGATCCCGTTCTTGAAGCAGTTGTTGTAGAAAATGTCGGCGAAGCTCGTGGAGATCACGCAGCGGATGCCGAAATCCAGAAGCGCCCAGGGCGCGTGCTCGCGGGAGGAGCCGGTGCCGAAATTGCCGCCCGCCACGATGATCTGGGCCGCGCGGTAGGCCGGGCGGTTCAGCACGAAATCGGGCTCCTCGCGGCCCTCCATGTCATAGCGCATCTCCTCGAAGAGATGGACGCCGAGCCCCGTGCGCTTGATCGTCTTCAGGAACTGCTTGGGCAGGATCATGTCCGTGTCGATATTCACGAGCGGCATGGGCGCCGCCACCCCGGTTATCCTGTCGAACTTTTCCATGGGCCTCATCCTTCGCCCCCTATGAATACCGCGCCGGGGCGGCGGCGTCCATCACGGGCGGCTGACCCAAACGTGCATTGCCCCGGCCCCGACCCCGGCGGATGCTCTCGGCAACGCATATCGGAGGCCGCCGCCATGACCCTCGCCCGCATCCTCGCGCTTCTCACCTGCCTCGCAGCCCTGCCCGCCCACGCAGAAGGCGAGCTGCCCGGTTACGTGATCGACGCCTACGGCACGCCGCCCGCCATCCCAGAGGGCCCGCTCTCGCAGGAGGTGCAGGACGCGCTCCGCACCGTCTTCGTCGACAGCCTCGAACGCTCCATCTGGACGCAGGTGGAACAGGACGCGCTCGCCGTTATCGTGGCGAGCGAGGACCCCCGCCTCGCCTGGATCATCTCCGATATGATGCGGTTTACCTGGCGGCGCGCCTTCGACAATTCGCTGGCCGCGGCCGCGGCAGACCTCACCGGCATCACCTATGACGGCCCGCGCCGCTGGGGCACGCTCACCGATCACCTGATCGCCTGGGATATCCCCGCCCCGCCAGGCTACCTCGACACCAAGCGCGCGATCTTCACGCAGTTCCTGCCCGGGCTCGACGGCATCTTCGCGGAGGGCGACATCGACTGGCGCCTCGTCTCCTGGGGCGGCGTGCTCATCGACGACCGCGCCTTCGGCGACCCCGAGATCTGCAACTGCATTCCCGCCGCCGACAACCCGGAGGTCACGACCGCAGCGGAGGCGCGCTGGCTCACGGACAACGCCATCGTCTTCGGGCTCGAGATCAACGGGGAGGCCCGCGCCTATCCCCGCCGCATCATGGAAGTGCGCGAGATGGTCAACGACACGCTGGGCGGGCGCGACCTGGGCATCCCTTACTGCACGCTCTGCGGCGCGGCGCAGGCCTACTACACCGACGACCTGCCGCCGGGCGTGGCGCGGCCCATCCTGCGCACCTCGGGCCTGCTCAGCCGATCGAACAAGGTGATGTACGATCTCGAGACCCGCTCCGTCTTCGACACGTTCCTCGGCCACGCCGTCACCGGGCCCTTGGCCGAGGCGGGCGTGACGCTGCCCCGCGCGGGGCTCGTCACCACCACCTGGGGCGATTGGAAGGCCGCGCATCCCGACACCACCGTCCTCGTGGAGGCGCTGGCGCTGGGGCGCGATTTCAACTTCCGCGAGGGGCGCGACGCCGATGGCCCGATCTTCCCCGTGGGCGATGTCGATCCCCGCCTCGAGGTACAGGAGGACGTCATCGGCGCTGTCACCGCCACGGGCACGCCGGTGGCATTCCCCCACGGTGCTGCGCTCCTGGCGCTGCGGGACGGGCGCGCAGTCCGCTTCGAGGATATCGAGATCGTCCTCACCGCCGGCGGGCTGAAGGCGCAGCGGGTGGATGGCAGCGATCCCGGCGGGCACGACGCGTTCTGGTTCGCCTGGTCGCAGTTTCACCCGGACACAGCGGTCTGGCAGCCTCTCTAGGCACCCGCGCACACGTTAACCAAATCCTTGCCCCCAAGGTGCGCATATCGCGTATGCACAGGTTGTGTACGGCCTGTGTACGGAGTGTGACACGCTCCTTTGCGGCCCCTTTTCCTCCCCCGCGCCCCGCGTTAACAGGCCGCACGGAGGACAGCGCCATGCACGATATCAAGCTCATCAGGCAGGACCCGGCCGCCTTTGACGCGGCCCTCGCCCGGCGGGGCGACGCGCCCGTTTCCTCCGACGTTCTGGCCATCGACGAGGCCCGCCGCGCCAAGATCCTCGCCGCCGAAACAGCCCAGGCCGAGGCCAACAAGGCCGCCAAGGAGGTGGGCGCCGCCAAGGGCCGCGGAGACGAGGCGGAATTCGAACGCCTGCGCGCCTTAGTGTCTCAAAAGAAACAGGAAATCGCGCGGTTGAACGACGAGGCGAAGGCCGAGGATGCCCGCCTGACGGACGCCCTCGCCCGCATCGCGAACCTTCCTTACGACGACGTGCCCGAGGGCGCCGACGAGGACGACAACGTCGAAATCCACCGCTGGGGCGAGCCCCGCGAGATCGACGGCGCGAAGGAGCATTTCGAGATCCCGGCCGTGGCCGCGGGCCTCGATTTCGAGACGGCGGCGAAGATGTCGGGCTCCCGCTTCGTGATCCTGCGCGGCGCCGTGGCCCGGCTTCACCGCGCGCTGGCGCAGTTCATGCTGGATAAACATACACTTGAGCACGGCATGACAGAGACGATGACCCCCGTCCTCGTCCGTGACGAGGCCATGTACGGCACCGATAAATTGCCCAAGTTCGGCGAAGACAGCTACCAGACGCGGGAGGGCATGTGGCTCATCCCCACCTCCGAGGTAACGCTCACCTACTCCGTGGCCGGCGAGGTCCTGGAGGAGGCCGAACTCCCCATCCGCCTCACCGCCCACACGCTCTGCTTCCGCTCCGAGGCCGGCAGCGCGGGCCGCGACACCGCCGGCATGCTCCGCCAGCACCAGTTCGAGAAGGTGGAGATGGTCGCCATCACCCATCCCGACCATTCCGAGTCGGAGCAGACACGCATGCAAAACGCCGCGCAAGCCATTCTGGAAGCGCTGGAAATCCCCTACCGGACGGTCGTGCTCTGTACCGGCGACATGGGCTTCGGCGCGCGGCGGACCTACGATATCGAGGCCTGGCTTCCGGGGCAGAACACCTTCCGCGAGATCAGCTCCGTCTCCACCACGGGCGACTTCCAGGCGCGGCGGATGAATGCCCGCTTCAGACCCGCGGGCGGGGGCAAGCCCGAATACGTCCACACGCTCAACGGCTCGGGCCTCGCCGTGGGCCGGTGCCTCATCGCCGTGCTGGAGAACGGGCAGGTGCCGGACGGCTCGGTAACCCTTCCGAAAGCCCTCGCCCCCTACCTTGGCGGCGCGACGCGGATCACCGCCGAGGGATCGCTGGCATGAGAGCCGCCGCTTGGCTGACGTTCCTTTTGTCCGTCACTTTCGCTATCTCGCCGCTCTTCACGGATCCCTTCACCGGGTTCCGCGCCGACCAGCTGCCGATCCCGCAGGTGAACCCGCCGATCCAGCCGGCGGGATACGCCTTCGCGATCTGGGGCGTGATCTATATTTGGCTCATCGCCTCTTGCGGCTTCGGCGCCATCCGGCGGGCCGAGAACCCGGCCTGGCACGCGACGCGGCCCTGGCTCATCGTGTCGCTCGGCATCGGCACCTTCTGGATCGCCATCGCCAATGCGAGCGTCCTCTGGGCCACGGTGACGATCTGGCTGATGCTCGCCTCGGCGCTGTTAGCTTTCGTGAAGAGCCCGGTGCAGGACCGGCTCTGGCTGCGCGCGCCGCTCGGCCTCTATGCCGGGTGGCTGAGCGCCGCATCCTTCGTGTCCCTCGCCGCACTGATGGCTGGAAATGATTTGATCACAGACGGTTACGGTTGGGCGCTCATCCTCATCCCCGCGGCCCTCGCGCTCGCCTGCACCGTGCAGGTCACGCAACATCGCGCCTTCGAGTACGGTTTCGCCGTCAGCTGGGCTTTTGTCGCGATTGTCGTCGTAAATCAAGGGCTTGTGGCGGTGTTTGCAGGCATCGCCGCAGGAGTGACGATCCTTGCCGCCCTACGCTCCGCGCGCGCCTAGGCGAAGCGCGTGGCGTTTTCTTCCATCACCAGCGCGAGCGTTTCGGGCCGGTACTCCGGCACGCCCCGCACACGTTCTGGGACGCTCGGGTGCACGTCGTCGATATCCTCCGGACCCTCGCGCCATTCGAGCAGGCTTCGCGCCACATCGTAGACACCGGGCGCGGAGCCCGCATTCCCCTCCTCGAGGGGGTTCGGCAGGCTGAAGGCGGCGGTGCTTTTGGTCTGGAGCCCACGCTCCTTTGCGCCCTCGAGCACCCAATCGCGAGCGATGGCCACGAGCCCGTGCATCTCCGAGGAGCCTCCGACGACGCCGTGATTGCCGATGAACCAGAGCTGCTGAAACGGCCGCTGATCGCCGGTCGTCCCCTGGTTCAGGCCGAGGCTCTCGGTTCCGTCGGGCCGCCGATGGGGGCCGAGATTGCTCCAGAGCGAGGGCTTGAAGAGCACGCGCCGCTCATCGAGCGCGACGGCATGGCGCGCAGCGGAGACCATGCTGGAGAGGTCCGTATCGTGGAACTGGTAACGTCGGTTAAAGAACTTGGCGACGCGCCCGAGAAGCGGCTCCGGAAGCCCGAGGGAACCCACCGTGTCCCAGACGCCGAGGAAGGAGACATTGACCATGTGCGCCTCGCCCGTGCGGCTATCGAGGTCGGCCTTGGACGTGGCAAAACGAGGGCTCAGCTTCTTTCTTTCCGCGATGATATGCGGTTTGTCCGGGGCGTTTTCCGGCCCGCCTCGACGGTAGAGGCGGAAGGCCGTGTTCATGGTCAAGAGGTTCAGCTTCTCCTTTTCCATGATCCCGCATTTGCGGATCATGCCCACGAGCGAGCGCGCCGTATAGGCGCCGCGGGAGAAGCCGAAGACCATGATCCGGTCGCCCGGTTCGTAATCCCTAACGATCGCCTCGTAGCCCTGGCGGATACGCTTGTTCAGACCCCAGCCGAAGGCGCCGCCGCCGATCTTGTTGACCAGCGTGCGAAGCGCGCCGCCGGCCTTTCCCGCCCCCACGCCGCTGATATAGATCGTGTGTTGCGTGTCGGTGGCAGCGGCGGCCTTGAAGCATTCATCGACGTTGGTGGGCTCCGGGATCGTGGGCGAATTCCACGTCCCGTCGCAAAAGATGGCAATGATCTTGGACATCGGGAAAACCTCAGGTTGAAATACCCGAAGTCTAACTCCCGTGAGGTTTCTTGCCTAGATGCTTGCGCAGCCGGGAGGGGGTGGATTTCTTCCGGTTCTTGAAGGGATTGTCGCGCCCCTGGCCGCGCATCGTGAGGCGGATGGGCGTGCCGGGCATGTCGAAGTCTTCGCGCAAGCCGTTGATAAGATACCGCGAATAGCTCGCCGGGATCTTGTCGGGAGCAGAGCACATGACGACGAAGCCCGGCGGGCGGGTCTTGGCCTGCGTGGCGTAGCGCAGCTTGATCCGGCGGCCTGCGGGCGCGGGTGGCGGATGCGCCTCCACCATGTCCTCGAGCCAGCGGTTGAGCGCGGCGGTGGGCACCCGGCGGTTCCAGATCTCGTGCGCGCGGACCACCGCGGCCTGAAGCCGATCGACCCCGCGCCCCGTCTTGGCGGAGACGGTGACGAGCGGCGCGCCCTTGAGCTGCGGCAAGAGCCGGTCGAAAGCTTCCTTGAGACCCGCGAGCTTGGCCTGCTTGTCCTCCTCCAGATCCCATTTGTTGACCGCCACGACGACGGCGCGGCCCTCCCGCTCCGCCAGGTCCGCGATGCGCAGGTCCTGCTGTTCGAAGGGGATCGCGGCGTCGAGAAGGACCACGACGACCTCCGCGAACTTCACCGCGCGCAGGCCGTCGCCCACCGAAAGTTTCTCAAGCTTTTCCTGCACTTTCGCGCGCTTTCTCATCCCCGCCGTGTCGAAGATGCGCACCGGCGTCCCCGCCCAGTCCATCGTCACGGAGATCGCGTCGCGGGTAATCCCGGCCTCGGGCCCGGTGAGCAGGCGGTCCTCGCCCAGCATCCGGTTGATGAGGGTCGACTTGCCCGCGTTCGGGCGGCCCACCACCGCCACCTGCAGCGGGCGATCCGGGCCCTCGGCCTCCACGTCCACATCGGTCACGGCCTCGTCATCGGGCGCCGCGAACATCGCCTCGAAGGGCAGGAGCGCCGCGGCGAGGTCGGCCATGCCCTCCCCGTGTTCGGCGCTGAGCGCGAGCGGCTCGCCGAGGCCCAGGGCATAGGCCTCCATGAGGCCGTCTTCGGCGGCGCGGCCCTCGGCCTTGTTGCAGGCCAGCACCACGTGTTTGGCCCGCTTTCGCAGGATCTCGGCAAAGGTCTCGTCGGCGGCCGTCACGCCCGCGCGCGCATCCACGATGAAAAGGCAGATATCGGCCATGTCCACCGCCCGCTCCGTGAGGCGGCGCATGCGGGCCGGCAGGCTTTCATCCGTGGCCTCTTCGAGGCCGGCCGTGTCGATGACCGTGAAATGGAGATCGCCCAGCCGCCCCGCGCCCTCGCGCAGGTCCCGCGTGACGCCGGGCTGATCGTCCACAAGGGCGAGCTTCTTGCCGACCAAGCGATTGAAAAGCGTGGATTTTCCCACATTTGGGCGGCCCACCAGGGCCAGGGAGAAGGACATGACTGCACTCGTCGCGGGCGTGAGCCCGTGCCTTACACCGCCCGGGGCGCGGGGAAAAGCGTCCTCAGCGGTAGGAGAGCAGCGTGCCGCGCTTCGACACGACATAGAGCGCGTCACCGGCCACTACGGGCGCCGTGGCCGCGCCACCCGGGATCGCGGTGGCGAAGGTCTGCCTGCCGCTAGCCGGGTCGAAGGCGCGAAGTTGGCCGTCGGAGGATGCGAGCCAAAGCCGCCCGCCCGCCAGAACCGGCCCGAGATGGGCAAACACCGTGCGCTGCCGCCGGGCGCGGGTCTCTTCAAAGAGCGGCAGCGGTACGCCCCAGATGCGCGTGCCGGTCGCGGCGTCGAGCCGGAGGAGCTCGTTCTGGTCGGAGACGAAAAAGACCGAGCCGCCGACGACCACCGGCGTGCTGAGCGTGCCGTCCTGGGCGGTCCAGCGGCGCTCCCCGTCGCCGAGGCTCAGAGCGGCGAGGCGCCCGGCGGGGTTGGCCACGTAAAGGCTCGATCCCGCCACGACGGGGTCCGCGGCGATGTCGGAAATGCCGGAATAGGCCACGCCCGCCCGGCTGCCGAGCACGGTGGCCGTCCAGCGCTGCACCCCGCCGCGCCGGAAGGTGACCACGAGTTCGCCCGACACGAAGGGGAAGATCGCCAGTTCGTCGGTGATCGCGGGCCCCGCGCCGCCGACGTAGCCGGAATTCGACGGCGTGCCGTTGATCTGCCAATCGATGCGGCCGGTTTCGGCGTCGATCGCCCAGCCCACGCTGTCGCGGGCCGCCACGTAGAGCCGGCCGTCGAAATAGGTGGTAGAGGCCCCGCCGAGCGCATCGATATCCTGCGTCCAGAGCTCTGTTCCGGTGGCGGGATCGAGGGCGCGCACCTCGCCGTAGCCGGAATTGACGAAGAGGGTTCCATCGCCGAAGGCGAGGCCCGCGCTCCCGCCCTGCCCGGCGACCTCGTTCGCGGGCGTCAGGTTCCGTGTCCAGTGCGTCGCCCCCGCCGTGGAGATGGCGCTCACGCGGCTTTCGGCGTCAACCGTGAAGATGCGTCCGCCGGCCACGACGGGCCGCGCGTTGATGCGCTGCCGGCGGCCATCGCCCGCGCCGATATCGGCGCTCCATTGCAAGGCAGCGGTGGTGCCGAAACGGGCATGGGGAATGCGATGCAGCCGGTTGCCGCCCGGATGGGTCCAGCTCGCATTGCTGTCCTGGGCCGGGAGCGAGATGGGGCGCGCGGCGTTTTCGGTGCTCGTGTCCGCGAGGGAGGCCGTGCGGCCGAAGCTCTCTCGATCTCCCACGAGGCGCGGATCTTCCGCTGCGCAGCCGACGAGGGCGCCGAGAACCAGGGTGAGGGGTGCCAAGCGGGCCCTGAAGGCGACGGGACCCCCCAAACGACGACGACGCTCCACCACCCTGCGCGCTCTCACTCTTATTCCGACGGTACGAACCCACTAGCACCCGGGAGAGCACTTGCCAACTCGGGCGTGCCGCCCAGTGCGATGATGACCTCGGAGACCCGGCGGCGCTGCACCTGGGAAGCCTCGGCGTCCTGCAGGATGGATTGCAGCGCCGCGATGGCGTCCTCCGTCTCCCCGGCGGCGATGAGATCGAGGGCGGCCATCTCCTCGGCTACGGTGCGATAGGGGGCGCCGGGCGCGGACAGGGCCGATAGGACCAGCGCGCGCTCCTCCGGGCTCGTCCCGGTGTCGATGGCCAGGCGCTTGATCTGCGCGAGATCGCGGTAGAGTACCGGGGTGTCGGGATCGGCGGCCAGCGCGGCGAGGATATCCGCCGCCCCGTCGAGATCGCCCGCCGACTGGAATTCCGACGCGGCGAGAAAGGCCGCGAGGATGCCGTCCGCATCCGCCAGCGCCTGCGCCCGCGCGCCCGCTGACGGGAGCGTGAGCGCCGCGTTTATGGCATCGCCGCGGGCCTCCGCCGCGGTTTCGATTGCGGCCTTGCGATATTCGTTCCAGGCCGTGCCGCCCACGAGGGCGATCACCGCAAGTGCGGCGATCCAGCCATAGCGCCGCAGGAGCGCGGCAAAGCGGTCGCGGCGCAGTTCTTCCTCGACCTCGGCGATGAACCCGTCGGTGTTGCTCACGGACCGTCTTCCCTCTCCGCATTCCCTGCACGCCCCCTTAGCCCGGCACCGGACCCGCTCTCAAGGCGAAAGGCGCGGACACGCTTACATCACTGTGCGGAAAATCGCGCGCCACGTGACGTGCTTTTCCTTGCGGAAAGGCGCCGAGACGCATAGTTCATTTCGGGGTGAGCCTGCCACGCGCCACATTTTCGTGCAGACGGAGTGGCAGCTCGTTGAGAGAGACGATCCCATGCGTGTTTTGCCGATCCTCACTGCACTTTTCGTGGTTGCCGCGCTTTATCTCCTCGTCTTCGAGCGTGATCTGATCACGGGCGGGTCGCCGGAGGAGGCCGACGCGACGCTGGAGACCGTCTCCGACACCGAAAGCACTGGGTCCGAAAGCGCTGGGTCCGAAAGCGCTGGGTCCGAAAGCGCCGACGCCAACATCCCGGGCACCGAAGATGCGCGCATCGCGGTCGTGGTGCAGCCCTCCACCGCGCGCACGATCGACAACGCCGTCGCGGTGCGCGGGCGCACGGAGGCCTCCCGGCAGGTGGACGTGAAGGCGGAAACAACTGGACAGGTCGTGAGCACGCCCCTGCGCCGCGGCGCCTTTGTCGAGGCGGGGCAACTTCTCTGCGAACTCGATCCGGGAACGCGCAATGCCACGCTTGCGGAGACCCGGGCACGGCTCGCTGAAGCGCAAGCCGGTGTGCCCTCGGCAGAGGCCCGCGTGAGCGAAGCGCAGGCGGCCCTGGAAGAGGCGCTCATCAACGACAACGCGGCCTCCCGGCTGAGCGAGGACGGCTTTGCCTCCGAGACCCGGGTGGCGCAGACCCGGGCCCGCGTTCAGGCGGCGCGGTCCTCCGTGCAATCGGCGGAAAGCGGGCTCTCGGCGGCGCAAGCAGCCATCGAAAGCGCCCAGGCCGCCGTGGCCGCAGCCGCCAAGGAAATCGAACGTCTGAGCATCAAGGCCCCATTCTCCGGACTTCTGGAGAGCGACACGGCGGAGCTCGGCTCGCTCCTCCAGCCAGGGGTGTCCTGCGCCACGGTGATCCAGCTTGACCCGATCAAGCTCGTGGGCTTCGTGGCCGAAGTGGACGTGGATCGCGTGGAGATCAGCGCCCCCGCCAGGGCGGTGCTCGTCTCCGGTCGGGAAGTGACCGGCGTCGTGACCTTCATTTCCCGTCAGGCCGACCCGCTCACCCGCACCTTCCGCGTGGAGGTCGAGGTGGACAATGCCGACCTGTCGATCCGCGATGGCCAGACAGCCGACATCCTCGTTCGCGCCGAAGGCACCGCCGCGCATCTTCTGCCCGGCTCCGCGCTCACGCTCAACGCCGAGGGCGATCTCGGCGTGCGCATCGCCGATGCCGAGGACATCACCCGTTTCATCCCCGTCTCCCTCCTGCGCGACACGCCCAAGGGCGTGCTGGTCACAGGGCTGGCGGAGACCGCGCGGGTGATCGTGCTGGGTCAGGAATTCGTAACCGACGGCGTCCCGGTGGCGCCCACCGTGAGAGAGGCCGAATAAATGACTGGTATCGTCGATTGGGCCGCGTCGCGCGCGCGGATGATCCTCGCCTTCATCGTGCTCTCCCTGGTGGTGGGTGGGGTGGCCTATGCCTTCCTCCCCAAGGAGGGCGAGCCCGATATCGACATCCCGGCCGTCGTCATCTCCATGCCGTTTCAGGGCATTTCGGCCGAGGATTCCGAGAAGCTTCTGGTCAAGCCCATGGAGACCGAGCTCTCCGATCTCGACGGGCTCGACGCGATGAGCGCGGTGGCGGCCGACGGCTATGCCAACATCATCCTGGAGTTCGAGTTCGGCTGGGACAAGAGCCAGACGCTGTCCGATGTCCGGGCGGCCATGCAAAAGGCGGAGTCGAACTTCCCCGAAGGCTACGACAGCTACACGATCGACGAGCTGAACTTCTCCGAATTCCCGATCATGATCGTGTCCCTCTCTGGCGCCGTGCCGGAACGCACGATGCTACGCGTGGCAAAGGATCTTCAGGACCGGATCGAGAGCATGGATGCCGTGCTCGAGGCCGCGCTCACCGGGCAGCGGGAGGAGATGCTCGAGGTCATCATCGATCCGCTACGGCTCGAATCCTACAACGTGACCGCGAGCGAGCTCGTGAATGTCGTCGTCAACAACAACCAGCTCATCCCAGCCGGTGAGGTGGAAAGCGACAGCTCGGCCTTCGCCGTCAAGATCCCCTCCTCCTTCGACGAGGCCACGGATGTCTATTCGCTGCCCGTGAAAATCAACGGCGACCGCGTGATCACCATGGGCGACATCGCCGAGATCCGCCCGACCTTCGAGGATGCCACCGGCACTGCCCGGTTCAACGGGGACACGACCATCGCGCTCCAGGTGGTGAAGCGGAAAGGTTTCAACCTCATCGACACCGCCGACGCCGTGCGCGCCGAGGTGGAAGCGGCGGAGGCTGCGTGGGAGCCCACGCTCCGCGACGCCATCGACGTGACCGTGTCGAACGACCAGTCCCGCGTGGTGAAATCCATGGTGAGCCAGCTCGAGGGCTCTGTCCTCACCGCGGTCGCGCTCGTCATGATCGTGGTCCTCGCCGCGCTCGGGACGCGGCCCGCGCTCCTCGTGGGCTTCGCCATCCCCACCTCCTTCCTGCTCTGCTTCGTTTTCCTGGCCATCATGGGCGTGACGGTCTCAAACATCGTCATGTTCGGGCTCATCCTCGCCGTGGGGATGCTCGTGGACGGCGCCATCGTCGTCGTCGAATACGCCGACAAGCGCATCCGGGACGGGGCCGGCCCCATGGAGGCCTATACCGACGCCGCCAAGCGCATGTTCTGGCCCATCGTCAGCTCCACGGCGACCACGCTCTGCGCCTTTCTGCCCATGCTCTTCTGGCCCGGCGTGCCGGGCGAGTTCATGGGGATGCTGCCGGTGACGCTGATCTTCGTCCTGTCGGCCTCGCTCATCGTGGCGCTCGTCTACCTGCCAGTGCTCGGCGGTGTGACGGGCCGCTTCTCGCGCCTGATCACGACCATCTCCGAGGGGCTCCGCGGCGGGCTGCCCTGGATGGTGCGCGCGGCCCTTGTGCCGGTCACGTTGATGATCACCTTTTTGGGCGCGATGCAGCTCCTCAATCCGAGCTACCTCATGGGCAATGGGGCCCCCGAGGGCCTGGCAGCCGCGATCCCGGGCGCCGTCATCTTCCTGATCGGCGCGGTCGCCACCTCCATCGCCCTCGGCGCGGCGGAGGTCAGGAACCGCGAGCGCCGGGTGCGCTCCGGCCATCACCGCACGCCCTTCGGCCACTTCATCAGGTTCATTGCCGGCAATCCGATCATGCCCATCGTTGTGATCGGGGCCATCGGGGCGCTCGTCTTCAACGTGTTCCTCTATTTCGGGGCCAACAATAACGGCGTCGAATTCTTCGTCGAAAGCGAACCCGAGCAGGCCATCGTCTATGTCCGCGCCCGCGGGAACCTCTCGCTTGAGGAAAAGGACGCCGTCCTCAAGGACGTGGAAGAGGTGCTCCTGCGCCACGAGGGCGTGGACAGCACCTTCGCCTTCGCCGGCGAAGGCGGGCTTAACTCCAACACCGGCGGCGCGTCGAGCCCGCTCGACACCATCGCCCAGGCCCAGATCGAGCTCATCCCCTGGGAGGACCGCCCCGTCGTGAACGGTCAGGCGGAGATCTTCGGGATCATCCCGTTCCAGACCAACGCCGTGGACCCGGATTTCGACGGCGACCGCGTGCTCGAAGAGCTCGAGGCCGACCTCGCGCGCATCCCCGGCATCTATACCGAGACGCTGAACCTCGCCCAGGGCCCGGCCACGGGCAAGCCTGTCCACCTGCGCATCCGCGGCGACGATTTCGAGGAGCTCACCGCCGCCATCAACGCCGCGCGGGCGGAGTTCGAGGCCACGCCGGGCCTCATCCTCATCGAGGACAGCCTGCCGCTGCCCGGCATCGACTGGCAGATCAACGTGGACGTGGAAAAGGCCGGCCGCTACGGCGCGGACGTGGCCACCGTGGGCGGCATGGTGCAGCTCGTCACGCGCGGCATCCTCCTCGACACCTACACCCCCGATGGCTCGGACGACGAGAACGAGATCCGCGTGCGCCTGCCCGAGGAAGACCGCGTGCTCAGCACGCTCGACACATTGAAGGTGCGTACCAACCAGGGCCTCGTTCCGCTGTCGAACTTCGTGACGCGGGAGCCCGTGGCGAAGCTCGGCCTCATCAACCGGATCGATCAGAAACGCTTCTACAACGTGAAGGCGGACGTGCAGTCGGGGATCGAAATCCTTCAACTCTTGCCGCTCGACGAAGATGGTGATCCGGTGGAAAGCGGAACGCTCGATGTCGGTTTCGGATACGAAGTGACCGCCGAAGAGGTCGAGGATGACCAGCCATACAACGTCGTTGTCGTGAAAAAGCGACATTGGCTCGTGCGATGGCTCTTGGGAGACAAAACTACTTATTACAACGTGCCTGAGCCCGCCTCGGAAGTCTCCCTCAGTGAGGTCTCGGCCCAACTGGAAGCCGGCAGCGCTACCGCCAGGCTCGTCCCAATGACTGCGAACGAACGGATTGAGAAACTCTCCACCTGGCTAGACACGAACCCCTTCCCCTCCACGCTGCAATGGGAATGGACGGGCGACCAGGAGGAACAGGAGGAATCCGGCGCCTTCCTCAGCCAGGCCTTCGCGGGCGCGCTGGGCCTTATGTTCATCATCCTCCTCGCGCAGTTCAACAGCTTCTACAACGCAACGCTCGTGCTCCTGGCCGTGATCCTCTCCACCACGGGGGTGCTCATCGGGATGCTGGTGATGAACCAGCCTTTCTCGATCATCATGACGGGCACGGGGATCGTGGCCCTCGCGGGCATTGTGGTGAACAACAACATCGTGCTCATCGACACCTACCAGGAATACTCCCGCTACATGCCGCGGATCGAGGCCATCGTGCGCACGGCGGAGGCGCGCATCCGCCCCGTGCTCTTGACCACGATCACCACCATGGCGGGCCTCGCGCCCATGATGTTCGGCCTCTCGCTCGACTTCATCGGGGGCGGCTACACCGTCGAGAGCCCCACGGCGCTCTGGTGGATCCAGCTTGCCACGGCGGTGGTCTGGGGTCTCGGCGTGGCGACCGTGCTCACGCTCGTCTTCACGCCCTCCATGCTCGCCCTTCGGGTCTGGGCCACGACCTACGTGCTTTGGTTCGCCCGACTACTCGCGCGGCTCTCCTTCGGGCGCGGCAGCCGCGCCGCGCGGGACTGGGCTCTGAAACGTGAGGCACGGCGGATCAAATCCCCCGAAATCCTGTGGGACGAGGAGCCCGCAACGCTCCCCGACGTTCCCGGCCTCACCCCGCTCAAGGCGGCGGAGTAAGGGCGCAGCATCGCCTGCCGAGGGCGGCGGGGGATCCGCGTCCTGCCCTCTCGACCCGCGCGGACAGGGGTGGGCGGGAGCCGCTGGAGGCAGGCGATCCCTCAGGCCGCCTCCTCACTGAGCTGCATCTGCCAGAGCGTGGCGTAGCGTCCGCCGCGGGCAAGGAGCGCGTCGTGGCTCCCCTCCTCCACGATCCGGCCCTCTTCGAGGACCACGATCCGGTCGGCATCCACCACGGTGGAGAGCCGGTGCGCGATCATGAGAACCGTCCGCCCCCGCCCCGCAGCGGCGAGCGCCGTTTGAATGTCATGCTCCGTCTCGGTGTCGAGCGCGGAGGTCGCCTCGTCGAGCAGCAGGATCGGCGGGTCCTTGAGCAGGGTCCGCGCGATCCCCACGCGCTGCTTTTCCCCGCCCGACAGCTTCAGCCCCCGCTCCCCCACGAGCGTGTCGTAGCCCTTGGGCAGCGAGGTTACGAAGTCGTGGATCTGCGCGGCCCGCGCCGCCGCCTCGATCTGCGCCTGCGACGCGCCCGCCCGGCCATAGGCGATGTTGTAGCCGATCGTGTCGTTGAAGAGCACGGTGTCCTGGGGCACGACGCCGATCTGGGCATGGACGCTCTCCTGCGCCACCTCACGCAGGTCCTGACCATCGATCCGCACCGCCCCGCCCGTGACATCGTAGAACCGGAAGAGCAGCCGCCCGATCGTCGACTTCCCCGCCCCCGACGGGCCCACGATGGCCACGCTCTGCCCAGGCGCCACATCGAGGCTCACCCCCTTCAGGATGGGGCGCGCCGCGTCATAGCCGAACGCGACATCCTCGAAGGTCACCTGCCCGCCGGCGATCTCGAGCGGCGGCGCGCCGGGCGCGTCGGTCACATCGGGTGCCTCGTCGAGCAGGAGAAACATGTCGCCCATATCCACAAGGCTCTGCCGGATCTCGCGATAGACGAAGCCCAGCATGTTGAGCGGCATCATGATCTGCATCATGTAGCTGTTCACGAGAACGAAATCACCCACGCTCATCCCGCCGGCCCGCACCTCGATCAGCGCCATGACGAGCACGCTCACCAGCGCGCCGTTGATGATGACCGCTTGCCCGAAGTTCAGGAGCGAAAGCGAATAGGACGTGCGCACAGCCGCCCGCTCGTATCCCGCCATGGCCCTGTCGTACCGCGCGGCCTCGAAGCCTTCGGCGCCGAAATACTTCACCGTCTCGAAGTTCAGGAGGCTGTCGATGGCCTTCTGGTTGGCGTCGCTGTCCTGCTCGTTCATTTCCCGGCGGATCTTCACCCGCCATTCGGTGACGAGCGTCGTGAAGACGACGAAGCTCACCACCGCCGCGAGCATCACGAGCAAGTAGCGCGCGTCGAAAAAGGCCCACAGCACCGCGGAGATCAGCACGAGTTCGAGCACGAGCGGCCCGATGGAGACGAGGAAAAAGCGGAGCAGAAACGACACCCCCTTCACGCCCCGTTCCATCACCCGGCTGAGCGCGCCGGTCCTGCGGCTGATATGGTAGCGCAGGCTCAGGCGGTGGATGTGCCGGAAGACCGTGAGCCCGAGCCGCCGCAGCGCCCGCTGGGCTACGGGTGCGAAAAGCGCGCCTTTGAGCTCCTGGAACGCGGCATTCAGGAGCCGGAAGAGCCCGTAGGCCAGCGTGAGACCGAGCGCTCCAGCGGCAAGCCATCCCTCGGGGTCCGGGCGTTCGCCCGCGAGGCTGTCCACCGCGCGCGCCATGAGGATGGGTGTCGTCACCGTCACGAGTTTCGCCGCCGCAAGGCAGAACATGACGAGGACCACCCGGGTCTTGAGACCGGTCTCTCCGGACGGCCAAAGATAGGGCAGAACGCGCGGGATGACGCCGATCTCCGCGCGGGTTTGCCGTGCGCTGCCCGGCGCGCCGTCCTTGGCCATGCAACTCTACTCCGGCACGTCGAAGATCTGTCCGGGAAAGATCAGATCGGGGTCGCGGATGCGGTCTCTGTTGGCTTCGAAGATCTTCACGTAGAGAATGCCGCGCCCGTAGCTTTCCCGCGCCATGGCCCAGAGGGTGGAGCCCGGCTGCACGGTCATGACATCCTGCCGCAGTATGCCCGTTACCAGCGGCGTCTCCTGAGCGAGTTCGGCCACCACCTCGGGGGCCTCGCGCCGGAAAGGCGTCTCGATGCGGGAGGTCACCTCTCCCGCCGCCGAAATCTCGTCCACGCGGAGCGTGTAGACCCCGGTATCGACATCCGGGAGGGCCGTGCGCCAGCTCCCGTCGGGGGCGATGGGCGAGGTCGTGAGGGGCCGGTCATCAAGGTAGATGCGCACGAAGCCCGCGCCTTCGCCGCGTCCGCCAAGGCTCACCTCGCCTGCCTCGGTGTAGCTGATCGTGTCGAGCGCGACGCTCTCGAGGGCGTCGGGGCTCTGCACGACGCGGAGCCCCTCTTCATCGGCGAGGAGAACGCGCGGTGCCGGTTGGGTGCCTGGCGCGTCCGTGGCGGCCGGCGCTGCCGCCGGCGCCTCGGCGCGCTCGCTCTGGGTCGCGGAGGATGGCCGGGTCTCAGGGTCGCGGGACGGCGCTTCCAGAGCGGCGGTCACGGCGCGGTTCGGCGCTTCCGAGGTGGCCGACGTAGCGGGGCTTGGCGCGTCAACGCCGGCTGACGCAGCGGTGGTCTGTCCTTCCGTCGTGTCAGGCACGGCGGGGCCGGGCGTTTCGAAAGCGCGGGCCCCCGCGGTGGAGGGAGCGTCCTCGGTGTCGGTCGCCGCAGGGCTCGGCGCCTCCAGGATACCCGGCGCGGCGCTGACACTTTCCGGGCCTTCCCCGGCATCCGTCACTGGCTCCATGGCCAGCGCTGCCGCCGCATCCGCGGCCCGAGATATGTCGCCCCTGGGCGCGTCGATGGTCCCTGGATCCACGGCGGCCATCCGCGCGACCGGCTCCACGAAGAGTGCCCCACGCGACGTCCGTTCCACCCCGCCCCTCCGCGCCAGCAGCGTGAGCGACTGGGTCACCTCGGAAGGCGGCACCGTCACGAAGGCGGCGAAGCGCCCGCCTGGATCGGTGGTGACCGCCGTCAGGAGCGCGCCGTCGAGGAGGATGTCCACGTCCGTCCCTGGCTCGGCCCGACCTGCAAGGAGGGCCTCTCCGTCGGGCTCCACGCGGACGGTGTCGAAACTCGGCGCCGTCATCTCCGGCACGGGCTCCGCTGCCGGCGCTTGCGACGACGCATCCGCCTGCACTTCGGCATCGGCTGCGGCCAGCGCGTCCGCTTCTGCGACGTCTTGGTCCTCGGGTGCGCGCGCGGCGGTGGGCGCCTCGGTGGCCGAGACCTCCGGCGCGTCTCCCTCTGACGGTGTTTCGGTTACCGGGGCCAGCAGCGCGGCCCCGTCACCCGGCACGGGGCGGTCCTTTGGCGAGCCGCCGAAGTAGAGGACGAATGCCACCGCGGCCAACGCCACGACGCCGCCCAAAATCAGACCCTTACGCGATCTCGAGGGTCCTGTCGGTCCCATGCTGTGTCTCCCCCGACGCGCGGGGTTGCTCTCCCCTTGGCCCGCCGTCATGTTGCGACCGAGCCTAGACATTCTGCCATGCAGGGTCAAAGCCCCCAAACCTTGATTTGAGGACGTCCGCAGCATGGCCGCCACTCCCGTCTTCCTTTGTGTTTTTTGCGGCTCGCGGCCAGGGGGCCACCCGTCCTATGTCACGGCAGCACAGGCCCTTGGCGCGGGGCTCGGCGCGCGTGGGTGGCGGCTCGTCTACGGCGCGGGCGATGTGGGGCTCATGGGGGAAGTGGCGCGGGCGAGTATCGAGGCCGGTGCGGACACGTTCGGCGTTATCCCCGAGCACCTGGTGCGCATGGAGGTGGGCAAGGTCGACCTCGGCAAATACATCATCACCGAGACGATGCATGAGCGCAAAAAGGTCATGTTCATGAACGCCAATGCCATCGCCATTCTGCCGGGCGGGGCGGGATCGCTGGACGAGTTCTTCGAGGTCCTCACCTGGGCGCAGCTCGGTCTTCACGGCAAGCCCATCGTGCTTATCGACATCGCGGGTTACTGGCAGCCGCTCGTCAGGCTGGTCGAGCATGTGATCGATGAGGGCTTTGCAGCGGCGAGCCTGCGAGACCTCTTCATGGTGGCCCCGGATGTGGAGACGGCGCTGGGCCTCGTGGAGCGTGCGGTGGCCTAGGGGCCGTCTCCGCGCACGGTCACCACGGTGATCTCGGGCGGCATGTTGAAGCGCACGGGGTACTCCGAGCAGCCGAGGCCGCCGGACACTACCAGGCGCTGGTCGCCGTGTTCGTAGAGCCCGTAAGAATAGCTCTCGCATCCCACCCACCAGATCACCGGCGAGCGGCCGAAAACGCGAATCTGACCGCCATGGGTGTGGCCTGAGAGGGTCAGCACGACCTGCGCCGGCACGTCGGGAAAGATGTCCGGCTCATGGGCCAGCAGGATCGCGGGCGCGTCGTCGTTCACAGGGCCGAGGGCCGCGTCGAGATCGTCGAAGCCATCCACGGTGGGATCAGGGGAGAGCGGTCGCTGGTCGGCCAGGCCCAGAAGCCAGAACGCATCGCGGCCCTCGCGCAAGCGCACCGCCGCGTTGTCGAGATGGGGAATACCCTGGTCGCTCAGGGCCTGCGCCGTGACGGTGGGCCGCCCCTCGGGATAGGCCTCGCGGTCCTGCCACCAGTCGTGGTTGCCCAGAACGGCATAGGTGCCGAGCGGAGCGGTGAAGGATTTCAGCGCGCCGATGATGTCGGGGACCGGCAAATGCCCCAGCGTGTAGCGATGTGCCGCCGCGTAGTCCCCGAGGAGCACCGCAACATCGCCCCCCTCTGCCTTGGCGCGCCGCACGATGCGGTGCACGCGCCGGAGCGGCAGGTGCGGCGCACCGGCATGGAGGTCCGAAACGATCACGATCTTGAGCGGGCTGCGGGCGCCCCACGCCTTCAGGGGCAGGTCATATCGCACCACGCAGAGCCGGCAGGCGGGCTCGATCCAAAAGGCGTAAACGAAAAGGGCCAGCAGCAATGCTGCCAGCCCGATCAGAACGCTCACAAGGCGATCCTCACATGCGGGAGGCGACGTTTTCCCAGTTCACGAGATTGTCGAGGAAGTTCGTCAGGTAGGCCGGGCGCTTGTTGCGGAAGTCGATGTAGTAGGAATGCTCCCACACGTCGCAGCCGAGAAGCGCCGTCTGACCGAAGCAGACCGGATTCACGCCGTTTTCGGTCTTGGTGACCTTCAGCGCGCCGTCGGCGTCCTTCACAAGCCACGCCCAGCCGGAGCCGAACTGGCCGGCACCGGCGGCGGAAAACTCCTGCTTGAACTGGTCGACGGAGCCGAACGTGTCCTTCAGGGCGGCTTCAAGCTCGCCGGGCATCTTCGACTCGCCCGGGCCCATCATCTCCCAGAACTGGTTGTGGTTCCAAAGCTGGGACATGTTGTTGAAGATGCCGTTCTGCGCCACGGCGTTCGCGTCGTAGGTGCCGACGATGATCTCCTCGAGGGTCTTGCCCTCCCACTCGGTGCCCGCGATGGCCTTGTTGCCGTTGTCGACATAGGCCTTGTGGTGCAGGTCGTGGTGGTACTCCAGCGTCTCCTTCGACATGCCGTTGTCGGCCAGTGCGTCATGGGCATAGGGAAGATCGGGAAGCTCGAACGCCATGGGAGGCTCCTTCAGTGCTTGGGTGTCGTGCGCCTCTATGTCGCCGCCTTTCCGGGAAGGTCAAGGGCGGCGCGGCTGGCCGCTTGGCCCCCCTGCCCGCCACCTGCGGCTAGAAGTGCCCCACCGGCGCCGCCCGGTCATTGGCGTTTTCGAGCACCGCCCAGACGTAATCCGTGACCGAGCGAAAGGCGATGAGGTCGACAGTGTGCGGCGACACCATCCCTATGGCACAGGCCACCTGAGCCAATAGCGTCCGGCGAAAGCGACCCTCGCCGAAATCGCGGAAATCGACCGGGGAAAGCTTTGCTAGCACTTCCAGGACCGCCTCTCCTTCGAGCCGCATCAGGCAGCGTGCGTCCGAGACATCCTCCACGAGGTGATGGCTCCCCGCCAGCGCCGTGCGGAGGGTTGCGATATCGGCGAGGATCGCCTCGTGAGGCGCCATGAGGAGGAGTTCGTCCGGCGACATCCAGGCCGCCATGCGCGCGCCCGCCACGGTGAGGCGCCCGCGCTCCGGCATGGGCACGCCCGCCTCCACCGCGCGGCGAAGCGTCCTGTCGCCGAGATCGCCCCTGAGGGTGATCATCCCGCGCCGGGGCATCTCCCGCAGGGTCACGAGGCCCTCATGCACCCGCTCAGACATTCTGCTTCTCCCCGTCGGGATCGTAGAAGACCGGGCTCACGATCCGGGCCGAGACCTCCGTGCCGTCGACCTTGGGGAAGGTCAGCGTCTCTCCCATGCGCTCGGGCCCCTTGTGCACGAGCCCCATGGCGATCCCGCGCCCGAGCGTGGGGGAATGGTAGGTGGAGGTGACACGCCCCTGCATGTTGCGCTGCCCGTTCTCATTGGTGCCCTCGGCCACGGCATAGGCGCCATCGGGCAGAACCGAGCCATCGAGGGTCTCGAGCCCGACAAGCTGCCAGCGATCGGGATTGTCCATGTGGGTCCGCGCCTGCGCGCGTTTGCCGAGATAGTCGTCCTTCTTCTTCGAGAGCGCCCAGTGCAGGCCGAGATCCTGCGGGATCACCGTCCCGTCGGTTTCGTCCCCGATCATGATGAAGCCCTTCTCGGCCCGCATGATGTGGAGCGCCTCCGTCCCGTAGGGCATCACGCCGAAGACCTCGCCCGCCTCCAGCAGCGCGTCCCAGAGCGCGCGGCCCTGCCCTGCGGGCACGGCGATCTCGTAGCTGAGCTCCCCGCTGAAGCTGATACGGTAGGCGCGCACGGCGAAGCCGCCGATCGTGCCATCAGCCCAGGCCATGAAGGGCAGCGCCTCGGCGCTCACATCCATGCCGCCGAGTGCCTCCAGCACCTTGCGCGCGTTCGGGCCGACCACGGCGATCTGCGCATATTGCTCGGTGACGTTGGCGGTGTAGACCTTCCAGTCCCACCACTCCGTCTGGAGCCATTCCTCCATGTGCCCGTGGATGCGGTCCGCGCCGCCCGTGGTGGTGTGGCAAAGCCACGTGTCCTCGCCCAGGCGCGCCACGACGCCGTCGTCGATGAGGAATCCGTTTTCCGAGCACATGAGGCCGTAGCGGCAGCGCCCGGGCTTCAGGGTCGACATCATGTTGGTGTACATCATGTCGAGGAAGCGGCCCGCGTCCGGTCCTTTCACGATGATCTTGCCGAGGGTGGATGCATCAAGCAATCCAAGGGCTTGCCGGGTATTCTTCACCTCGCGTGCCACGGCTTCCTCCACGCTCTCGCCCGCCCGCAGGAAGGTGTAGGGCCGCCGCCAATGCCCCACGGGCTCCCAATGGGCACCGTTCGCCGCGTGCCAGTCGTGCATCGGCGTCTTCCGCAGCGGCTGGAACATCTCGCCCCGCGCCTCGCCCGCGATAGAGCCCATGGAGATGGGCGTATAGGGCGGGCGGAAGGTGGTGGTGCCCACGGCGGGAATGTCGGTGCCGAGCTCATTCGCCAGAACGGCCAGCCCGTTGATATTGCTGAGCTTCCCTTGATCGGTGGCCATGCCGAGCGTGGTGTAACGCTTGGCATGCTCTACGCTCTCGAAGCCCTCCCGCGCCGCGAGCTGCACGTCCGAGACCTTCACATCGTTCTGAAAATCGAGCCACGCCTTGGTGCGGAGCTTGTAGCTTGCCCCTTGCGGCATCATCCAGACGGGCTCCAGCGGTGCTGCCGCGGGCTCCTCGGCGAAGGGCACATCGCCGCCGCCCGCCGCCTCCGTCGCATCCGCCAGCACGCCCGCCGTGGTCATAGGCCCCGAGGCCGCACCCGCCGTCGTCACAAAGGGCATGCCGTCCGCGCCTGTGGGCCCGCGCGCGGGATCGGGGCGGAACATCGCCGCCTCCGCGTCCCAAAGAAGCTTGCCGCCGCAATGGCTCCACAGATGCACGACCGGGGACCAGCCACCCGACATCGCCACGCAATCGCAGGCGATCTCCTCGAGGGCCGCGCCCTCGCCCGCCTGCGCGCAGAGCGACACGCCGGTGACGCGCTTGCCGCCCTTTACTTGGTTGATGCCCTTGCCCGTCTCGATCCGTACGCCCCGCTTCCGCGCCTCATCGGCCAAGGCGCCGCCGCCCGCCGCGCGCGCGTCGATGATGGCGGGCACCTCGAGGCCTGCATCCTTCAGGACCAAAGCGGTCCGGTAGGCATCGTCGTTGTTCGTCACGATCACGGTGCGGTCGCCCAGCGAGACGCCCCAGTTCACCACGTAGTCACGCAAGGCAGACGCCAGCACCACGCCGGGCACGTCATTGCCGGCAAAGCTCAGGGGCCGTTCGATGGCTCCCGTGGCCGCGATGATGTGGCCCGCGCGGATGCGCCAGAGCCTGTGCCGCGGCCCTGGCGCGCCCGGCGCGTGATCGCTCAACCGCTCATAGCCCAGCGCGTAGCCATGGTCGTAGACCCCTGCCCCCATCGTCCGCGCTCGCAGCTTGACGTTGGGCATGGCCTCCAGCGCCTGCAGCGCCGCCGTCACCCAAGCCTCCGCGGGCTGGCCATCGATGACCGCGCCGTCGACCACGGCACGCCCGCCCCAATGGGGGGTCTGCTCGAAAAGGAGCACCTCGCGCCCGGCCCGGCCCGCCGTCAAAGCGGCCTGAAGCCCCGCAATCCCGCCGCCCACAATCAGGAGGTCGCAATGGACATGGAAATGCTCGTAGGTGCTGGCGTCCCGCGCCTTGGGCGCTTTCCCGAGCCCGGCGGACTGGCGAATGAACGGCTCGTAAATGTGCTTCCAGAAGGGGCGCGGATGGATGAACATCTTGTAGTAGAAGCCCGCCGGCAGGAACCGGGCGAACCGCGCGTTGATGGCGCCCACGTCGAATTCAAGCGAGGGGAAGTGGTTCTGCGAGGCGGCCTCGAGCCCGTCGAAAAGCTCCGTCATCGTGCCCCGCGCATTGGGCTCGAACTGGCCCTCCTGCCCCAGGTTGAAGAGCGCGTTGGGCTCGGACGCGTCCGAGGTCACCACGCTGCGCGGGCGGTGATATTTGAAGCTCCGGCCCATGAGCATCTGATCGTTGGCCAGCAGGGCCGAGGCGAGGGTATCGCCCGCGAGCCCCTTCAACCGCTTGCCGTTGAACGAGAATTCCACCTGGCGGGTGCGGTCTATGAGCCGCCCGCCGGTCTTGAGCCGGGTGCTCATGACGGCACCTCCCAGTCCGGGCGGCGCGCCGCGATGGCCTCGTGGATTTCTTTTGGGGGCGCGGTGACCTGCGCGGAATAGGTCCCGAAGACCTCGTTCGTTGCCGTGCAGCGCGCGGCGTGGAACCACTTTCCGCAACCAGCCGCGCAGCGCCAGCGCTCGAAATGGACGCCCTTCGGGTTCTGCCGGTGAAAGAGGTAGGCCTCGAATTCGATGTCGGCGCTACCGGGGCCGTGGCGCGTCAGGTGTGCCTCGCCGCCGGGCGCGAGTTCGGTTTCGTCCTTGGCTTCACCGCAGGACGGGCAGGTGAGGATCAGCATGGCGCGCCCCCGTCGGGCGCGCGGCAGGGAGCCTCAGAAGTTGGTGTAGACCTGGACGGGCGGCTCGCCGTCGCTGCCGAGGCCCTCGCCCGTGAAGATGACAACGCCGAGCAGGATGGCCAGAACACCGCCGAGAACGCCGGCGCCGAGCCCTGCAAATGCCGGAACGTTTCGCGTGATGAAGCCCATGGGGTGGTTCCCTCCCTCGATGCATCCCAAAATAGGAGAAATGCCGCTGACATCAATGCGCCACCCCCGCAGCCACGGATTCGTCGATGAAACGCCCTTCGCGGAAGCGATCCAGGCCGAATTCTGCGGTGAGCGGCGAATGCCCCTTGGCCATGAGCTCGGCCATGCCCCAGCCGGAGCCCGGGATGGCCTTGAACCCGCCCGTGCCCCAGCCGCAATTGATGAAGCAGTTCTCGAGCGGCGTCTTCGACAGGATCGGCGAACGGTCCCCGGTCATGTCCACGATCCCGCCCCACCAGCGCAGCATCTTGAGCCGCGAGATGATGGGGAAGGTCTCGACGAGCGCGCGCACGGTCTCCTCCACGTGGTGGAAGCTGCCGCGCTGTGTGTAATTGTTGAAGCCGTCCGCGCCGCCCCCGATGACCATCTCGCCCTTGTCGGACTGGCTCATATAGCCGTGGACGGTGTTGGCCATGACGACGACGTCCATGCAGGGCTTGATCGGCTCGGAGACGAGCGCCTGCAGCGCGACGCTCTCGATGGGCAGCCGGAAGCCCGCCATCTCGGCCAGGACGCCCGAATGCCCGGCGACGACGATGCCCAATTTAGAACAATTTATTGCGCCTTTGGTGGTCTCGACGCCAGATACCTTTCCATTTTCCGACATCACGCCGGTGACTTCGCATTTCTGGATGATGTCCATCCCCATGTCCGAGCAGGCCCGGGCGTAGCCCCAGGCCACCGCGTCGTGGCGCGCCGTACCGCCCCGCGGTTGCCAGAGCGCGCCGAGCACGGGATAGCGCGGCCCGTCGATGGAGATGATCGGGCAAAGCTCCTTCACCCGCTCGGGGCCGATATACTCGGTGGCCACGCCCTGGAGCGCATTGGCGTGGGCGGTGCGCTTGTAGCCGCGGATCTCGTGCTCCGTCTGGGCGAGCATCATGACGCCGCGCGGGGAAAACATGACGTTGTAATTGAGGTCTTGGCTCAGGTCTTCGTAAAGCGACCGCGCCTTCTCGTAGATCGCCGCCGACGCGTCTTGGAGGTAGTTTGAGCGGATAATGGTCGTGTTGCGCCCGGTATTGCCGCCGCCGAGCCAGCCCTTCTCGATGACCGCGACGTTGGTGATCCCGAAATTCTTGCCGAGGTAGTAGGCCGTGGCGAGGCCGTGGCCGCCGGCGCCCACGATGACGACGTCATAGGCTGATTTGGGCTCCGGCGAGCGCCAGGCCCGCTCCCACCCGCTGTGGAACCGCAAAGCCTCCCGCGCGACGGCAAAGGCTGAGTAGCGTTTCATCCACGTCCCTCCTCAAGGCTCACCCGTTTTAGCCGGACAGGTCCTCGGCCCATGACTAGGAGCGTCGGGCCATCGCGTGGATGCGACATAGGCGCTTGGGGCGCTGGGCTTTCGGTTCGCGGATGCGTGGCATACATGAACGAAAAGGGGGAAAACCACGCGTGTTCGTCTTCTGGACCATCGTCGGAACCATTACCACCGCGGCCATCCTAATCGTGGCCCTGACCGGCGTGCGCGCCGCGCCCGACAGCGTGGACGAGAGCCGCGACGTCGACATCTACAAGGCGCAGCTCAAGGAAGTTGCGCGCGACCTCGAGCGCGGCACGATCACCGAGGCCGATGCCGACGCCCTCAGGAGCGAGATCGCCCGACGCCTGCTCGCCGCCGATGCGCAGGCCAGCGACGCGCCGGGGCTGCGGACCGGCGGGCATGCGCTGCTGATCGGTGCGGGCCTCGCCACGGGGGCGCTGGCCATCGGCGTCTATCTCGGACTGGGCGTCCCGGGCTACGGTGACATGCCGCTTGCGGCGCGCATGGCCGCCATGGATGCCCGCGCCGCAGAGCGCCCGAGCCAGTCAGCGGCGCAGGCGCAATACCGCGCCGCCGTGCCGAGGCCCGAGATTGACGAGGACTACCAGACGATCATGGAGCGCCTGCGCGGCGCCGTGGCCGCGAACCCCGAGGATCAACGCGGCCTTGCCCTGCTGGCCCGGAACGAGGCGCGTATAGGCAACTTCGAGGCCGCCATCGCTGCGCAGCGCCGCCTCATGGCGGTCCAGGGCGAGGCCGTCACCGGCGCCGATATCCGCGACCTGGCCGAGCTCATGATCGTGGCCACGGGCGGCTTCGTCTCCCCCCAGGCCGAGGCCGTGCTCCGCCGCGCGGCGGCCGCGGCACCGGAGGATGCGCCCACGCGCTACTACCTCGGCCTGATGTACAACCAGACGGGCCGCGCGGACGAGGCCTTCGCCCTCTGGCAGCCGCTCCTCGAGGAGAGCGCGCCGTCCGATCCCTGGTACGACGCGATCCGGGAGCAGATCCCCCAGACGGCCGCAGCTGCGGGGATCCGCTACGTCCTCCCAGAGGGGCGCGGGCCATCGCAGGCCGATCTGGCCGCCGCCGCCGAGCTAGAAGAGGCCGAGCGCGCCGAGATGATCGCCGGCATGGTCGCGGGGCTCGCCGAAAGGCTTGCCACGCAGGGCGGCCCGCCGGAAGATTGGGCGCAGCTCATCCGCTCCCAGGCCGTGCTTGGTAACGCGGCGCGCGCGCAGGCGATCCTCGACGAGGCGCGCGCGGTCTTTGCCGACCGCGCTGATGCCATGCGGCTCTTCGCCACCACCGCCGTGGAGACGGGCCTCGAATGATCCTCGACGACATCGCCGATTTCCGCGCAGCGCTGCCCCCGGGCGCGCCCATCGCGGGCCTCGACCTCGGCACTCACACCATCGGCATCGCGCTCTCGGACAGGCGGCTCAGCGTGGCCACCCCTCTCGACACCGTGCGGCGCAAGAAATTCTCGCAGGACGCGGCTCGTCTGCTGGCAACGCTCGCCGCGCGCGAGGCCGCGGGCATCGTCCTGGGTCTGCCGCGCAACATGGACGGCAGTGAAGGCCCCCGCTGCCAAGCCACCCGCGCCTTCGCGCGCAACCTGACCGCGCTCACAGACCTTCCGATCACCTTCTGGGACGAACGGCTGAGCACCGTGGCCGCGGAACGGGCCCTCCTTGAGGCAGATACGACGCGCAAACGTCGCGCGGAGATCATCGATCAGGTCGCCGCCGCGTATATTCTACAAGGGGCGCTGGACAGATTACAGTATCTGGGTGATGAAGTGTCATGAGCGACGATATCTTGAATCAGTCCGAGACGGTTTGGAGCCGCGAGGAGGTGGAGAGCCCCTGCGTGAAGCTCTGCACCATTCACCCTGTGGAGAAGATTTGTATTGGTTGCCTGCGTTCGCTCGACGAGATCGGCGGCTGGGGTGGTATGACGCCCGAAGCGCGCCGCGCCGTCATGGCGGAGCTGCCCTCCCGCGCGCCTCGGCTCAAGACGCGCCGCGGGGGCCGGGCCAGCCGCGCGGGCTGACGCTTACGGCGGCGAGAGCCAGTCCTCCCCCGCGAATGCCGGCCTGAAATAGACGATCATCCTGCCATCCGACGGTCCCGCATCCCACGGCGCGACGCCGTGGAGCGTGAGCCGGTGGAGCCGCGTCGCCTCCCCGGGCTTGCCCGGGAGCGGGACACGCTCGCAGGTCTCGAAGCAGCGCCGGCGCGCCGCGTGGTAGGTCTCCGTCAGGTCCACCTCGGACCAACGTGCGGGCGGCTCGCCCTCCAGCGCCGCAGCGAAGGCCGCGCGCATGATCTCGTGGCTCCCCTCCCAGACGACGAGCGGGCTCGCCCCCGCCGGGCAGGCATTGAGAGGCAGCCCGAGCACGAAGGCATGGGGTTCCTGCATGAAGCGCCGCCGCTCCGGGCCCACGGGCAGGAGCCCGTCCACATGGGCCGCATCCCTCAGGCGGCGAAAGCGGTGCGCGGCTACGCTCTCGTCCGCGTCGCGCTGCGGATAGCCGGAATAAACGATGGAGAGCTGTCCCGCATCCCAGGGGTAATCGCCCAGCATGTCCGGCAAGGGCGGCCCGCCCGGAACGGCCCCGCGCGCATCGTTGGGCAGCACGTTGACCCCGGCAAACCATGTCTCGCCGTGCCGGAGCCAGGCCGCGCGCGCGTCAGGGTCCCCGGCGATGGCGTCGGCCACGGGTCGCACGGCCTCGAGCCAGGGGGCGAGGCCCGGGACGGTGAACCGCTCCCAGCCCGGCCCGCTCACGGCGCGAGCACTTCGAGGACCATGTTGCCCGCGACGAGAAGGAGAAAGGCGCCGAAGACGCGCTTGAGCTGCCCGGCGGGGAGGGCATGGGCGATGCGCGCGCCATAGGGCGCGGTGAGGACCGTCATGGGCACGATGATGGCAAAGCCCACGAGGTTGATCGCACCCACAGTAAAGGGCGGCACGGGGCCCGAGACCTCCACGAAGAGAAAGCCCAGCACCGCGGGCGCCGCGATGGCCACGCCAAATCCCGCCGCCGTGGCCACGGCGCGGTGGATCGGCACGCCGAAGAGCGTCATCGTGGGCACCCCGAAGGAGCCACCGCCTATGCCCATGAGCACGGACAAAAGCCCCATGACCCCGGCGGCCGCGCGGCCACCCCACCCCACGGGGAGCACGGGGCCGAGCCGCCAGCTGCTCTGCCCCAGCGCCATGTAGAGGCCCACGAGGGCCGCGAGCCCGCCGAAGATGAGCTGCAGCGCCCCGGAACCGAGCTGCGCCGCCGTCAGCACGCCGAGCGCCGCGCCCACCACGAGGCCAGGCGCCCAGGCGCGCAAGATGTCCCAATCCACGGCGCCTTTCTTGTTGTGAGAGGCCGCGGAGCGCCACGAGGTGACAACGACGGTCGCAAGCGAGGTTGCCACGCAAAGCTGCATGACCTCCGGTCCGTCGAAGCCCAGCGCGCGAAAGCTGTAGAGAAACGCGGGCACGAGGACGATCCCGCCCCCCACGCCCAAAAGGCCCGCGAGGATGCCCGCGAAGGCACCGATCGCCAGAAGTGCGCCCGCGATGGGCAGAAGGCCCGTCCAGTCCATGGATCAGGCGGCCGCGTCGGCCCGCGCGCCCGTGACGGCTTCACGCGCCTGAGCGAGGAGCGCGAGGCCTGCCCCCTCCCGCGTGGCGCCTTCCGACAGGATGCGCCGCCAGGCCCGCGCGCCGGGCTGGCCCGCATAGAGCCCGAGCATGTGCCGCGTCACCTGATGGAGGCTGCCGCCGCTTTGCAGATGCCTTGCGATGTAGGGCTCCATTTCGTCGAGCACCTCCTCGCGGCTGCGCTGGAGGCCTGCGCCGAAGAGGCGCGTATCGGCGTCCATGAGGAGATCGGCTGGCCTGTGATAGGCTGCGCGGCCCACCATGACGCCCGCCATGTGCGCGAGATGGGCCTCGGCGTCTTCGAGGCTTTCGACGCCGCCGTTGATCGCGAGCGAGAGGCCCGGGAAGGCGCGCGCCATCTCGTAGACGAGATCGTAATCGAGAGGCGGGATGTCCCGGTTTTCCTTTGGGCTCAGCCCCTTGAGCCACGCCTTGCGCGCATGGATCGTCACCTGCCGCAGCCCCGTCGACTGCAACGTCTCGAGAAAGGCTGGCAGCACCTCCGCGGGCTCTTGGTTATCGACGCCGATGCGGCATTTCACCGTCACCGGGATCTTCACGGCGGCGGCCATGGCAGCGACGCAGGCGGCCACGCGCGCGGGCTCCTTCATCAGCACGGCGCCGAAGGTGCCCGATTGCACGCGATCCGACGGGCAGCCGACATTGAGGTTCACCTCCGCGTAGCCTGCCTCCTCCGCCATGCGTGCGGCCTGGGCCAGCTCGCCGGGCTCGGAGCCGCCGAGTTGCAACGCCAACGGATGCTCCGCGGGGTCATGGTCCAGCAGCCTGAGCGCCCCGCCCCGCACGAGGGCGGCAGACGTCACCATCTCGGTATAGAGCCGTGTGTGGCGCGTGAACTGCCGGTGAAACATCCGGCAATGCCTGTCCGTCCACGCCATCATAGGGGCACAGGATAATCTAGCGTGTTGATTTATTTGCATTTTTTGTGTATCTTCAAACTGTTGGCGGCGGATGCTGCAACGCTGGAATACGCCCCAATATCCCCGAATTTGCCCCTCTACGACGACTCATTGCACACACAGCGCACACGAAAATGGCCTCCATCACCAAGCTCCCCTCCGGTGCATACCGGGTCCAGATCAGACGAAAGGGCCGCTACGCGAGCGAGACGTTCCTCCGCCGCGACGACGCCCATCGTTGGGCCCGCCAGGCGGAGACCCGGGTCGATCAGGGGCTGGCGCCGAACAAGTCGTCCGTTTCCCGCCTCCAGACCTTTGGCGACCTCATCGATCTTCATATAACCGATATGTGCGAGGTAGGGAAACCGCCGCGTCGCAGCAAGGCCGCCACGCTTACGACGCTCAAGCGCGATCTGGGCAAGGAGAAAATCGGGCACCTCGACCGGCAGAAGCTTATCGACTACGGCAAGATGCGTGCGGAGCAAGGTGCGGGCCCGGTCACTCTCGGGATCGACATCGGCGTGATCAAGATGATCATCACCCATGCTGCAGCCGTGCACGGCCTCGACATCTCTCCGGAACCCGTCGATCTGGCGCGCGTGGCGCTTAAGCGTCTCGGCCTGATCGGCAAAGGCACAGAGCGGGATCGTCGCCCTACCACGGACGAGCTGAACCGCCTCTTTCGCTGCTTCGATGACAACGAACGCCTGACCCTGCCGATGACCCGGATCGTGAAGTTCGCGGTTGCCACGGCCATGAGGCTCGACGAGATCTGCCGGGTCGAATGGAGCGATCTCGATGTCGACCGCCGCATGCTCCTGATCCGCGACCGTAAGGACCCACGCAACAAGACCGGCAACGACCAGCGGATCCCCCTTTTCGCCGCCACCGGGTTCGACGCCTGGGCGCTGGTCACAGAACAGGCGAGGCATCTGGGTCACGCCAACGGGCGGATCTTTCCCTACAACTCCAAATCGGTCGGGACAGCCTTCCGGCGCGCCTGCGTCGAGGTCAGTGTCAAAGACCTTCATTTCCATGACTTGCGCCACGAAGGCACAAGCCGCCTTTTCGAGGCAGGCTTCGCCATAGAACAGGTCGCACTCGTCACCGGCCACAAGGACTGGAAGATGCTGCGCCGCTACACGCATATCAGGCCCGAAGCCCTGCATCGGCTGGCCGCCTCGCGCGCGCCATTCCCGTCCGGGAACCTTGCAGCCGAGTGATCCGAGAGTCAGAGGGACGCCGTCCCGGCCCATGACGGGTTTGGAGGTCGAGAGAGAGGCTCCCGGCCGCCCGTCGCGGAGGTTTCCAAATGAACACCGAGATCAGCGATGCCGGGCGTGACATGAGCGGCGGCTACAAGGTGGATGTGTCGCGCGGCACGAACGTGGACCGCGTGTCTTCCGAGTGGTTCTCGCGGCCGGATGACGAGCGGTATCTGTCGCTCGACAGCCTTTTCGCCTCGGTCAAGGGACGGGCGGAGCGGAGCCGCACGCGGACGGTGGAGAGCGCGGCGATCCGGGTCGAGGCACATCGCGACGACCCGGAGAAGCTGGGCCTTGTCCTGCCGGGCGCGGATGAGCCCATCGCGCCGACGCATTGGTCCTTCGGCCAGCTCTCGAGCCTCGTGGGCGCGCCCGCGGCCTATCTGCGGCAACTTCCCGCGCCGCTGGCCGGGATCAACCTGCAATACGGCCTGACCAACCACCGGGCCGAGCAGATCAAGACGATGGAAGTTGCGGATGGCCGTACGGAACTCCGTGCCGTGACCGGCCCCGACTATGGCCGCATCTACGACCATGAACTGGTCTCCGCCGTGCAGCGGATCGCGGGTAACGGCACCGGCGACACCCGCTGGAAGGTCCCTGGCGTGCTCGACTGGTCGACCGGCATCTACAACCCTCGAGTGGATGTGACGAAGGAGACGACGACCCTCTACGCCTCGGACCGCGACGTGTTCCTGTTCCTCGTCGACGATCTGAACCCCATCGAGGCGGGGCTGCTGCCTGATGGCTCGCCCGACCTCTATTTTCGGGGGTTCTACTGCTGGAATTCCGAGGTTGGCGCCAAGACGCTCGGCATCGCCAGCTTCTATCTGCGCGCGGTCTGCCAGAACCGCAACCTCTGGGGCGTCGAGGACTTCCAGGAGATCACCATCCGGCACTCGAAATACGCCGCGTCCCGCTTCGCCCACGAGGCCGCCCCCGCGCTCAGCCGCTTCGCCGAGTCCTCGCCCGCGCCGTTCATCGACGGCATCCGCGCGGCGCGGGCGAAGATCGTCGCGCGTTCGGACGACGACCGGCAGGACTTCCTGCGCAAGCGCGGTTTCTCGAAGGCAGAGACGGGGCGGATCGTCGAGACGGTGCTGGCCGAGGAAGGCCGCCCGCCCGAGAGCGTCTTCGACTTCGTGCAAGGGATCACGGCGGTCGCCCGGTCGAAGCCGCAGCAGGATGCGCGGCTGGTGATGGAGGGGAAGGCGAAGGCGATGTTGGAAAGCGTCTTATAGGTTGCTGAAAAACGTCCAGATTCAGCCGTCGAGTTTGTCGCAACGTCAGACCTCAACAGGTCAAAACGCCAGTGAAGCTACAACGGCAAGACTTGGGAGGAAATGTGCTTCTAGGTTCATTGGGAGAAGTCATCAGGGCCTATTCCCAACTCACCAAGGTGAGCTCTAATAAGAAGTAGCTGATTGCGCGCCCGGATGTAGTCAGCGTCTCCGTCCCGACTAATCTCAATAAATCTCCTTTCTGATTCGGGAGATTCAGGATCTAGGTTCAGGGGGTTCGAAATTGAAAAAACGCGGTCTCTTAGCTTGGGGTTCTGCTGAAGCAGTTCAATTATTTCACCAGTGTCATAGAGAGACTCATCAATCCGTCCTCCAAGACGTCCGTTTACCAATAATTGGGTTACGAAGTCATAGTCTGCATCCGAAACAAAGTAAGGAATAAACGCAAATGGGACTGAAATGGCAAAATCTCTGGAGACACGAGATGAGCTATCGACTCCTCCACTTGCAGCGGCCTCGACAGAGACTCCAACCCCAAGTTTCTCTAGGAATTCTGAAAGTTTCAACTCGGCGCTGGCTGATAGATTTCCGGAAACCGATAACTCATGATAAGAGGTGACGGTACCGACGCCAAAGAAAAGTTCCTGGATAGGAATATAAGTGGCCCCACTATAATACCACGAGCCAATGGAGTTCATTATATTTTTGACTTCTAGACAGTCCGCGTTGTCACCTGCATAGGCACCGATAGCTGATGTGAAGGCGGACTTGTCAATTACGTCAAGTCTGCCAACGTCTGTGAAAGAGATATCCGAATGTGTTGTTATCTTGACAGAGATCTCTGATCTCGATCCAAAACTCCAAAGTCCTGCCTCACCCTTCAACTCAAGTACCGCACCTAAATCTACCACAAACTTGTGCTCACGGTCTTCGAACGTCGTGTCGAAGCCATCTGAAATAACTTCAGATGAGCATTCTTGCCATCGGGGAGCGACGTCTAGATCGTTTAACTTGTAGAAGTCTCCGACTGCTTCACCACGTGGTTGAAATATGTAAAACGCCGGTATCTTAGCCAATGTGTATTCAAGCATTGCGTGTCCAATCGGATCACTCAATGGCGCTAAAGCGCTTTCCCTGAGACCATTCACAAGTTCCTGCGAGTTGGTTGTCGATGGCAGTGTGCTCGCAGCAACAGCGAGTGCCAAATATGTAACCCTAATCATTGTGTCAAATCTCCCCATAAACACGAGCGTGCAAGACAACATACTTATGAGTTACGCCCACGAAACCTTACGTGCAGAGCAACCGATACAGCAATACCCTCTCCGCAAGATCGAGTACTTCGGCATCCCTGATGGCGGGTCTGGTCTGGGCCAGAGTGAGAGGGGTGCCGGGTTTTCCGTGACGGGTTTGGAGGTCTGGAGAGAGGCTCCCGGCTGGCCTGTCGCGGAGATATCCCGATGACCAAGCAACAGAAGATCACCCTCAGCGCCTCGCGCGACATTCCCTTCAACAAGCTGATGCTCAGCCAGTCGAACGTGCGCCACGTCAAGGCGGGCGTGTCGATCGAGGAACTGGCCGAGGACATCGCGCGGCGGACGCTGCTCAGCTCCATCACCGTGCGGCCCGTGCTGGACGAGAGCGGCGCCGAGACCGGCATGTACACGATCCCCGCCGGCGGGCGGCGGTTCCGAGCGCTCGAATTGCTCGTCAGCTCGAGGCGCATGAACAAGACCGCGCTGGTGCCCTGCATCGTCCGCACCGATGGGCTCGCAGAAGAGGACAGCCTTGCCGAGAACGTCCAGCGCGCGCCGTTGCATCCGCTCGACCAGTTCCGCGCCTTCCAGGCGATGCGCGAGAAGGGCCGCACAGAGGAGGAAATCGCCGCGGCCTTCTTCGTCTCGGCCAGCGTGGTCAAGCAGCGGCTGAAGCTCGCTGCGGTCGCGCCGTCGCTGCTCGACGCCTATGCCGAGGAGGAGATGACGCTCGACCAGCTCATGGCCTTCACGGTCAACCCCGATCACGCGCGGCAGGAGCAGGTCTGGGAGGCGCTGCAGCGGCACTATTCCCGGCAGTCCTACGAGATCCGCCGCATGCTGACCGAAGGTGCAGTGCGGGCTTCGGACAAACGGGCGCAGTTTGTCGGGCTCGACGATTACGTCGAGGCCGGGGGCGAGATCCTGCGCGACCTGTTCCAGCAGGACGACGGCGGTTGGCTGCAGGATGCCGCCCTTCTCGACGTCATGGTGCCCGAGAAGCTCGCCGAGGAGGCCGAGGCGGTCCGCGCCGAGGGCTGGAAATGGGTCGAGATCGACACCGAGTTCCCCTATGGCCACACCTTCGGTATGCGCCGGGTCCATGGCGAGGCGGTGCCGATGAGTGACGAGGAGGAGGCCAACTATCAGGCACTGAAGGCCGAATACGACGCGCTCGAGGCCGAGCATGCGGAAGCCGACGAGTTGCTCGACGACGTCGATGCCCGGCTGGGCGAGATCGAGGAGGCGATGGAGGCGCTCGAGGCGCGTCCGATCCGGTTCGATGCAGAAGACCTCACGCTGGCAGGAGCCTTCGTCAGCATCGACAGTTCCGGGCGGCTGCGGGTCGAGCGCGGCTATGTGCGGCCCGAAGACGAGCCGGTCGAGGAGGTGGAGGACACCGGCGAGGTCGCACCGCAATCGGCGCCGGACGAGGACGCGGATGATACTGTCACGTCTACCACGGACGAGGAGGAAGAAGACGAGGGCCTGAAACCGCTTTCCGACCGCCTTGTCATGGAACTCACGGCCCATCGCACCCTCGCCTTGCGCAATGTGTTGGCCCAGGATCCGCAGGTCGCCTTCCTCGCGGCGCTGCACGCGATGGTCCTGCGGCTCTTCTATCGCTACGCCGTCGACAGCTGCGTCGAGATCGAGCCGCGCAACGCCGCCTTCGGGTCGCAGGTGCCGGGCCTCGGTGATACGGCCTATGCGCAGGCCATCGACCAGCGCCACGAGACCTGGGCGCGGAACCTTCCGAAGGCATCCGAGGACCTCTGGTAGGCGCTGACCGAGTTCGACAGCTGCAGCCGCGAGGCGCTTTTCGCCCATTGCGTGGCGATGAGTGTGAATGCCGTCCACGACCCCTACCAGCGCCGTCCGCGCGCAATCGCGCATGCGGATGTGCTGGCCGGAACGGTCGGCCTCGACATGGCCAAGGCGGGCTGGACGGTGACAGGCGACAGCTACCTCGGCCGCGTGACCAAGGCGCGCATCCTCGAAGCCGTGCGCGAGGCGAAGGGCGAGGACGCCGTGGACCGGATCGCCGGGCTGAAGAAGGCCGAGATGGTGACGGCAGCAGAGGACCTGCTCGTCGGCACCGGCTGGCTGCCGGACCCGCTGCGCACGCCGCCGCTGCCGGAAGAGGATGCACCGGAGATCGAGCTCGTCGACGAGGCGGGCGGCGTCGGGGATGAGGCTTCGGAAGAGGATCCCAACAGCAGCGAAGCGCAATCGGCGGAAGACGGCGGTGAACCGGCTATCGGAGACTCCGACGCAATGGAGGAAGATGATCCCGTCGCCGGTGACGCCTTCGCCAAAACAGCCGCCGAGTGACCTTCGAGCAGGTCGGAGCTCCTTCCCCCCGAGTTCCAGCAGCCGGGGTCCGCCAGAGATGGCGGGCCCCTTTTTCTATCCAAGACAGTAGGCACAGAGCATGCACAGCCCCGCCGCAGACATCGCCCGCCGCCTTGCCGAGGAGGCGGAGACCGTGTGCCGCCACTACCTCTCGAACGGCCGCAAGCAGGGCCGGTATTGGATCGTCGGTGACGTGCAGAATACGCCCGGTCGCAGCCTCTATGTACGGCTGTCGGGTCCGACCTCCGGGCCCGGCGCAGCTGGCAAGTGGACCGATTCAGCAACCGGGCAGCATGGCGACCTTCTGGATCTGATCGCCCTCAACTTGGGGATCGCCACGCTGAAGGACACGCTGGACGAAGCCCGCAGATTTCTCAGCCTGCCGCAAAAGGACACGCATCGCGCGACTAACCGGCCAGGAATCCGCGGCTCCACCGACGCCGCGCGGCGGCTCTGGGCTATCGGCGAGCCGATTTCAGGCACGCTGGCCGAACGATATCTCTCGAAACGCGGCCTCTCGGGGCTCGGACATCTGGACGCCCTCCGATTTCACCCGAGGTGCTACTATTGGCGCGAGGAACACCGGTCTGGGAACCCACCCGAGACCTGGCCTGCCCTGCTCGCCAAGGTGACTGACCTCGACGGACGGCTCACGGGCCTGCATCGCACGTGGCTCGATCCCGCCACAGCAGAGAAAGCCCCGGTCAGTCCACCGCGCAAGGCCATGGGCAATCTCCTCGGCCACGGTGTCCGCATGGGCGAACCGAACGGCGTCCTGCTCGTCGGCGAGGGCCTGGAGACCATGATCTCCCTGCACCTAGCGCTACCCAAGATGGCATGCGTCGCCGCTCTGTCCGCCAACCATCTCGCCGCCCTCAAGCTGCCCAAGGGTCTGCATCGTCTCTACATCGCCGTCGATCCCGATCCCGCTGGCCTGAGCGCTGCGGACCAAGTGGAGCGCCGTGCCGGCGGGTCCCAGATCAACACCGTGCGCCTCTCTCCGCGTCTTGGCGACTTCAACGACGACCTGCGCGCCACTGGCCTCGACGAACTACGCGCGCATCTGCATCCGCAATTGGCGCCGGAGGACGCGGCCCTGCTCCTCGACGCCGCATTCGACTGATCGGGCACGATATCTCAGGTCAGCGCCCGCGCAATCAGAGCCACGCCTTCCGGCCTTCCGAGAGCGGTCGAGACGGAGCAGAGCCCGGCCGGGACCGCAACGGCAAGCCGTCCTCCGCTTCGCTTCGGCCGCCGCAGGCGCGGCGGTGCAGACCCGCCCGGCCCCCGCTTTTCCGTCTCCCGGGAAGGCCGCGAGAGGCGCGGTCTTCGAAAAGCGGAGACCACATCATGACCGAGACCCATGTTCAAACCCGATCCTCCACGGCCGTCGTGCTCGAGGAACTGCAGCTCTACGGCTGGCGCCCCTTCACCGACGAGCCCGATCCCCGTCCCCTGCCGGATCCCGACGCCATTCGTTCCGCCGTCGCCGACATCTTCGACGCGCTCGTCTCAACTCTCTCCGATACCCGTCTGGAGCCCGACCTCGAAGACCTGCTCTGGTCCACGACGAACCTCTTCCACCGCACGACCGAGCGCACGGGCCGCGACCTCGACACCAACGAACAGGCGCAGAAGCGGTCGCAACGCGAGCAGGACGGATCCGAGGTCCGATCGGTCGAGCTCGAGACCTTGATTGCCGAGGGCATCACGCTGCTCGAACGGCGCAACGCCTACGAGGCCATGCGCGATCTCGCGGCAGATCTCTTCCAGACCCATCTCGGCCAGACTTGGCACCCAAGGTCCGGCAGCCATGTGAACCGCCGCACGATGACCGCCTCGCTGATCGACAGCCGCGACCACCTGGCTGCGAAACGCCGCGCCGATCTGGAACCGCTCCTGCCGAAGGGCACGAAGATCGCCTTTAGCGGCGGGCTCGATTGCAGCGATCACACGGCCATCTGGGCAGCCCTCGACCGCGTCCACGCGAAACATGCCGACATGGTCCTGTTGCACGGCGGCGCGCCACGCGGGGCCGAACGCATCGCCACCGCCTGGGCCGACAAGCGCGGCGTGACGCAGATCGTCTTCAAACCCGACTGGACGCGGCACGGAAAGTCGGCCCCCTTCAAGCGAAACGACCGGTTGCTCGACACGATGCCCATCGGACTCGTCGTCTTCCCGGGCTCCGGCATCACCGAGAACCTCGCCGACAAGGCCCGCACGATGGGCATTCCGCTCTTCGACTTCCGTCCGAAAGCCGCACCATCGACATGACCGGATTTCCGCCGATGCCCGCCCCGGACTCTCCCGGGGCGGGCCGTATTCTGCTATGATCTGCCCGTGCCAATGGAGGAGGTGGCGGCGCGATCCTTGATGTAGAAAGGAGTGCCTTATGTTCTTTTCCACCCTCTTCGCGCTGTTCGGCCTCGGTGCCCTCTGCTGGATCCTGTTCAACCTGGCTGTTTACGCCCTGCCCTTCGCGATCGGGCTGACCTCGGGCATGTATCTGTATGAAACGGACCAAGGCGTCTTCCTGTCGATCATGGCCGGACTCTTCATCGGCGGCCTCGTCGCCGCTCTCGGAGAATTCGCCTTCGATCACATCCGGTCTGTCCCTCTCAAACTCGCTATCGGCCTGATCTACGCGGTCCCTGCCGGGATCGCCGGGTTTCATGCGGCGAAGGGTTTCGCCGAGGTCGGCAGCGCAGGCTCCGTCACCATCACCATCTTGTCCTGGTTTGGCGCGCTGGTCGTCGGAGGCACGGCCTGGGCGCGAGTGTCGGGCTGGTCGGAGGTCAACGACATGACAGATACGGCTTCTCACCGCACCTTTCGCGAACACTGATGCCCTGCCCGATCCTCTCCGCGGGCGCATGCGCCACCGGCGCTGGAGCGTGGGACCCTGCCCATCGAGGCACTCGGTCTTCGCTAAGGCAGGATCGGCCTCTTTGCAGTCACGATGGCGCGGTGCGTTGAGCCAGATCGTCGAAACAGCAGGCTTCGCTCGCGACCTCGACCGCAAATGCGCATGGAAAACGGGGACATCGACCTTCGCGGCAGACAAACTACACTGCGGAAGGAGGGGGTAATCCCGAGATCGCGGCTCAACTTCCCGACCCGCTCGGTTTCCGCCTGTACGCCGCTACCTGTCTTTGCGCGACGCAAGCTGCCGGGGTCTTGCGCGGTCCATTCGCGGTCTGTCATCCCTTCTCCCATGGCTTGGGCCAAGCTTCCCTTGCGGACCTCTCAGCGGCTGATCTGACCGGGATCGGCTGACGCCTCGACCGCCTTAGCCGCAACGGCCTGTCCGGACTTTCTTCCCCTGGCGGATGCCCGCCATTCCTCGCGGAACAAGAAAGACCGGCCTTGCCGTCCTCCGCTGGCGCTGCGGGCCACAGAGGCTGCGTCGGCGGATCGTCCCGGTCCTGACGATCGCCATCGAGGCCGCGATGGGCGCGGGCTCGGACAAGCCAAAAGGAGACATGACATGGCCACCATCGGAACCTTCAAGAAGACCGGCAGCGAGTACGTCGGCGAAATCGTCACCCTGAGCGTTCAGGCGAAAGCCGTCCGCATCGTCCCCGATGACAGCACCCCGAACGAGAACGCCCCCTCCCACCGCGTCTTCGTCGGCCGTGCCGAGATCGGCGCCGCCTGGTCCAAGCGCTCCGCCGAGGGCCGCGACTACCTGAGCCTCAAGCTCGACGACCCGAGCTTTACCCAACCGATCTACGCCAACCTCTTCGACGATACGGTGATCGAAGGCGGCGAGGAGACCTTCAGCCTCATCTGGTCGCGCCCCAACAGCCGTCGCAACGGCGACTGACAGTGGCCCCCCCGCCTGGCGATCGTCGGGCGGGGAATTCTTCTGAACTAACGACAGATGGTCGACGGCTCTTAGAGAACGTACGACGCCGAAACTCGGCCCACACTGTACTCTTAGCACCATGCTTTGACGCTGAGGTTACACCTGCATAGCCGACATTAGGTTAGCGCGCACCAACGAGTGGCGGGTGAATGTACATTTTCCCTTGTTCTCCTTGACTTCCACTCCGAACATTCGACAGTCTCTCGTTGTGTCCAGAGCACAAGGCAGCGCCGGACGCACTAATTTCACGTCTGCCAACAATAACCGGCACCGGACCATTCTGGGGAAGGCCGAGACACCCTTGCACTGGAGAGCAAGATGCCATCCTCGAAAACGCCTCTGGGCGAGCACGACCACTTGTTGGAAATCTACGAAACCGAAGTCGAGGTCGAATATCGCGGCGAGCGATACCGCGTCCGCGACAACGGCGCGGTCTTCCGCCTGAACGAGTTCCGGAAGAGCCCCCGACCGCTCGACAAGACTTGGACCTTCGGACGCCAGAACCTGACGACCGGTTACCGCCTTCTGGCCGGTGTCCCGATCCATCGCATTGTCTGCACCGCCTTCAACGGACCGCCGCCGACCGATCAGCATATCGTCGACCACATCGACACTAACCGGGCCAACAACAGGCCCGAGAACCTGCGATGGCTGACAAGGCTGGAGAACGCCCTTCTAAATGAAATCACCGCCCGCCGCATCGAGCTGGCGTACGGGTCGATTGAAGCGTTTCTCGCAGATCCGTCCAAACCCAAGAACGAGACATCCTTTCCAGACGTCTCATGGATGCGGATCGTGACCAAGGAGGAAGGTGCCAGAACCAAGTCCCGCTTCGAGGCGTGGGCGAAGAGCGGATCGGTACCGAGCGCCGGCGCAATTGGCGAATGGCTCTACGGCACCCGTGAGCGGGCTGACTTCGAGCCGGAGCCAGAAGAGTACGAAAGCCTGACGCCATCGGCGATCCAAGTGAAGTGGAGGGTGGCGACCGAGTTCCCGGGATGCCCCCAAGCTGTGTCAGAAGATGGATTGGAGCGATACGCCCAGAACCTCCGGTTCGGACAGGTTTTCGCCAGGAACGACATTTACCAGAGCTTGGTCGTTCAGTGCGCGCTCGTCGAAGACGGACTGGTCGTTCTCACTCACAATCCTGAAGAGAACGCGATCAAACACTGGGCTGTCGCCATGGTCACGATCCGAGGCGAGCTGTTCGTTCATCGGAGTGAGCATCAATACTTCACACTTCAAGGCGCGCTGAAAACCTTCTGCGAGCTGACCGGCGAGAATTTAGACGAGAGCATCGATGACTATTCGTAAATGATGCAACACGCGTTTTGGTGTGGCCATCGTCCCATCTCTAATGCGGGGCCGACACAAACCTTCCATTCACGGCAAACGATGCGAACGGTCAACTTAGGCCGTACCGGACGCTCGCACCGGCGCGGGCAATACCAACCCATCTCTCCTCTCAAGCGCCTTTCACGCCCTACACAATAAGACTAAAGCTGTGCCATGGAACAAATTGCCGAATTCTCGGATACTCGACATAGATACTGGTGCATTCATTGCGGCCAGAGCATCACCAATGGGCCAACCAGTCAGGACCACGTCCCATCAAAGTCACTTCTCGACAAACCCTACCCGGCGGAATTGCCTACGGTCGAGATATGCAGGAAATGCAATAGCTCCTTTTCACTGAACGAGGATTATTTCTCCGCCTTCCTGGGTGCGGCGCTGAGCAGAACGACCGACCCAGAAAAACAGGTAACAACTATTTCGACGCGTATTCTAAGCCGAAATCTGAAATTGCGAGAGCGCATTGAAAAGAGCCGCACAGACTACCAAACCTTGGGCGGGAAAACCCAGACTATCTGGAAACCGGAGCATGCGCGCATTCACAATGTGATAGTTAAGAACGCAAGAGGCCATGTCTATTTTGAACTCGGTCAACCAGCGCTCGGCGAGCCTGCATCAGTATCCGTCATTCCGATGAGCGCCCTTTCTGATACTGAGCAGAATGCATTCTTCGATATCAATCATGACTCCGGCTGGCCAGAAATCGGAAGCCGTTTGATGACACGGCGAATGACGCGGCAAGACCTTGACGGCAGCTGGGTCGTTGTTCAGGACGGCGTCTACCGGTTTGCAGCGACCGAGGACGATGGTTTTCTCGTCAGAACCCTCATTCGCGATTATCTTGCAGCTGAGGTCATCTGGCGGCACTAGCCCTCGATGTAACTAAGCACAAACAGACGCATGGATACACGAAGCCCTGAGCAACGACGGCGCATCATGCAGGCCGTCAAGAGCAAGGAAACTGGTCCCGAGCTGGTCGTTCGGCGGCTCCTACACGCGATGGGCTATCGCTTCCGGCTTCACCGCAAGGATTTACCAGGGCGGCCAGACATCGTCCTCCCTCGCCACAAGAAGGTCATCTTCGTGCATGGCTGCTTCTGGCATCACCATGGCTGCCCCAAAGGACAGCTGCCGAAGTCTCGGCTCGACTACTGGGCTCCAAAGCTTAAAGAAAATGTTAAAAGAGATAGAACAAAGATGGAACAACTTGAGTCTTTTGGCTGGCACGTGCTGATCGTTTGGCAGTGCGAGACGAAGGATGTAGCCAGTCTGACCGTCAGAATACAAGATTTTGTGGAAGAATCGCAAAATGCGATCGACATGCAGCGCTGAGCGCGCTAAAGTGATGAGATGAAGCAAAAACTATGGATGAGGGGCGAGCAGCGATGAGACCAATCGGGATTGACCTTTTTGCGGGAGCAGGCGGGCTGAGCCTCGGGTTTGAGCAGGCTGGGTTCGATGTCGCTGCCGCTGTCGAGATCGATCCGGTTCACTGCGCCGTTCACAAGTACAACTTCCCCAAGACAGCTGTAATCCCGCACTCGGTGGAAGGGTTGAGCGCCAAGCGCATCCGGCAAGCCGCAGGTATCGGCGATGCGCCAGTCGATTGTGTGTTTGGCGGAGCGCCATGTCAGGGCTTCTCCCTGATCGGACACCGTGTTCTCGATGATCCCCGGAACAAGCTCGCGCTCGACTTCGTTCGGATGGTGGCAGAGCTTGAGGCAAGAACCTTCGTCTTCGAGAACGTCAAAGGACTGACAGTAGGAAAGCACAAGACCTTCCTCAAGGAACTAGTCGCGGCCTTCGATGCTAGGGGCTACGAAGTGCGCCAGCCGTGGAAGGTTCTCAATGCTGGCAATTACGGCACGCCGCAATTCCGCGAGCGGTTGATCCTGTTCGGATGCCGGAAAGGGGAAACTGTGCCGGAATATCCCGCTCCCTTCACCAACCTGGCCGGTCGCAAGAAGACAATCAAAGGTCTCGAAAATGGACCGACCGCTGTCGATGCGCTCTGCGATCTCCCCGATGCAGACCGCTTCCAGACCCTGCTGGGAAGCGACATGGTACGAACCACGAGCTTTGGTGAGCCATCATCCTACGCCGCCGAACTGCGCTGCAAGACGAATGAAGCGTGGCATTACGGTTATGTACGGGACTGGAATCCGGCTTTCCTAACTTCGAGCGCGCGCACAGAGCACACAGACATCTCCCGTAGGCGCTTCTCAGAAACTGAGCCAGGCGCCGTCGAGCCAATTAGCCGCTTCTTCAAGCTGCCGTGCGATGGTGTCTCTAACACCTTGCGAGCAGGAACGGACGGTGCGCGTGGCGCATTCACGAGCCCGCGTCCCATTCATTATCGCTATGATCGCTGCATAACGGTGCGGGAAATGGCACGCCTCCACGGCTTTCCAGACTGGTTCCGTTTCAATGTCACCAAATGGCATGGAGCGCGGCAGATCGGTAATGCGGTTCCGCCTCCGCTCGCAAGAGCCATTGCGGGACAGGTGATGAAGGCGCTCGGTAGCAAACCAAGCAGGCCAAAAGAAACCATAGCGCTCGGCGATGAGGCGCTGTTGTCCTTCGATCTCACCGGGGCATCGGCACATTTCGAAGTGAAGGCACCGCCGAGCCGCCGTGATCAGAAGAGCGGCGCCAAGAAGCGTAAACAAATCGACATCGAGCGCGAGCGCTTGGCAAAACAGGTGGCCTAATGGTGAAGACGCCCAATCGATATGGCGCGCTGATTGAGAAAATCTTTCTGGACAGATACCAGGACGGAGCAACGGAAGTCGAATTTGCTCGCACAGACATCGAAGATGCGGCAGAAGAACTTGATGTCAAACTGCCAAAGAACCTTGGCGATGTACTCTATTCCTTCCGGTTTCGCGTAGCGCTTCCGGAGAGCATCACCACAACACAACCCCCCGGCATGGAGTGGATTATTGAGCTTGCTGGCCGCGCCATCTACAGGTTTCGGCTTGTAAAAATCAATCGGATTCTTCCTCGCGAAGATTTGGCATTGATAGATATACCCGATGCGACACCTGAATTGATCCGGGCCTATGCGCTGGACGATGAGCAGGCACTTTTGGCCATCGTTCGGTATAACAGGCTGATAGATACCTTTCTGAGCCTGACGACCTATAGCTTACAGAACCATTTGAGAACGACCGTTAAAGGTGTTGGTCAAATCGAGATCGATGAGCTCTATATTGGGCTCGACAAGCACGGCTGCCACTACGTCATTCCCGTTCAGGCCAAGGGCGGAACTGATCAGATCGGAATTGTCCAAACGACCCAAGACGTACGCTTCGTCGAACAAAAATTTCCCGGCATGCGTTGCCGGGCGATTGCGGCACAATTCATGAGTAACAACGTTGTCGCGCTCTTTGAGCTGTCGTTGCAAGAGGATGAAATTAGAGTTGCGGAGGAAAGGCACTACCGACTTGTTCCTGCCGGAGAGCTCGATCAGAACGCCATCCGTAGCTACCGTATCTGACAAGAAGAAAGCAAATGCCGTCGAAAAAGACGCCAGTTATCGAGCATCTTTACAATGAACATCTCAATGGAAATATTCCTGATGGAGTTGTTCTTTCTAAACACATAATCGATGCAATCAGTGCCACGGGGTCGGATTTGAGCAAAGCCAATCCCGCTAATTTCCTTAAGGACATTGTTCGCAAGGAGACCGCCAACGATAATTGGCCAGATGCTCTTACGCATGCGCGTGTGACGGCCAGACAACGCTACGGCCATAAAAAGGTATTCCAGTTTCGCCCCTTCGCGCCGGGCCAGACAGAGCCCTTTCCCGACCGGTATCTGCCTGGTCCAACCACTCCAGTTCACATCCTGCAATCTGCCAGCGTACCTTTCGCAGCTCGCCAGCTCGGACGAAAGGAAGAAAGCTGGTTGATGCAGGTTGTCGCGATGCTGCGGGTCATCGAAACCCAACTCGCCATCTTCTCACCACTATGCACAAGGCTCCGTGACGTTACCCATCTGCAGATGTCTATGAAGACGCAGCCTGAGATAGATGCCGTGTATTTGGTCAGCCATGGTAGTACGCGAAACATCTCCAAAGGCGTGGATAGATTTTCACTAGTGACTTGCGAAGCAAAGCAATTGGGCGAGCGCATCCTCGAAGATCAAATCCGGGAACAGGTCGCCGAGGCTTTCAAGCAAACCAAGAAGCTTGCCCAGCCAGACATCAACGCGGTAAAGCCCATGGCTGTTCAGGTTCGAAATGTTCCTGCATCCAGCGGCACTATTCGCGGGATCTATATCGTTGAGTTCCAGCGGATTGCACGGCAGGTGTTCGAAAAACACTATGCGCCTGACAAATCCGACCCCGAAAGGCTTTACCGGATGCCTTTACGTCCGGTTTCGCAAGCCGTCCATGCACTCAGCCCAGCCGTTCGCGGAGTGAACATCTAGACCTTCATCTACGGCTCAAAGGATGCGAAGTTGGGTAGGTATCTGTAAAGTTTGGCATAGTTGTTGCCATCAGATTCCGGGATGGGGCCGAGTTCCAGATTTTTGTCGCCGTCACGGGGAAGGCTCCGATCCAGATGGCGCATCTCGCGGGGAGTAAGGAGTGGCACCTTGATCCGCAGAGCGTCGTCACCGTCGCGGAAGAAGGACAGTTCGCGAAATCCGGCACTTTCGAAAAGGGCGTTTTGCCCCTGATCAACGAACACGCCAACTATCGTCGTCATCTTCGCGCCATCGGCATATTCGAATGCACCAATCTGCCGAAACTGTAGCCTTTGAGCGGCGCTGCGTCCCGCATTGCTTGCGAGAAGCCCGTCTTCGACCTCCTGACGGATGATGCTTCGTGAAGTTTTTGACAGTGTCCACCCGCGCAGGCCGGCCGCCTCCAGTTCACGCGGCGTTCGCGCATCTCCAAAAAAATCTCGAAACTGCTCAGGCGTGGTAACCTTGATCTGCTCTTCGACGTGCGGTCGCTTGTCATCAAGTTTTTCAGCCTGCACTGAGACCGCAAGAACCGTCCCACTCATCGCCCGCGTCGCGATTGTCCTGACATCATCGAGGATCGAAGGGGACAACGGATCGTCGTAGTCGAGCCATAGGATAGATCGGTGCGTCCAATCCAATCCGGGCAAGACTTCCGCAGCCGTCCCCATGATGAGCTGGATGCCACGATAAGGGTTGTTGAAGGCAAACCGCTCCGCGTGGGCCTCTTCCTTCTCGATAGAGATAATGTCCTCGATCCCGAGCGCTCTGTGAAAGAGCACGCAATCGGTGAACCAGATCGATCCGAACCCGATGTAGCGATAGCTCTCCAGCGATCCAAAAACCTTCAGCCTGGAAAACATCTCGCAGAGCATCTTGCGTTCAGCGAATTTGGCCGGGCGTAGAGAATAATCAATAATTCGGTAGCTGGCCGTCATTCGTCATCGCCGCCCTGTTCATCGAAGATAGTGTCGAACGTCTTCTCGCCGACAGCTTTTGCACTGCCAACACCGAGAGCGGTCATCAGGCTCTGGATCTTGGTTTCTTCTCTTGAGTATTGAATTTTAACAGTTTTAGGGCCGGGCGCGCGTGGCGTCTTGTTCCATGAAAAGACTTTCGGACCGCGGAACGTTTCGACATCCTGTGTCTGGGTTTCGCGGTTCAGCGCCGAGAGGAGTGGAGATGCCCGGCTTCCATATTCCTCGATGTCATCATCAAGCGTATTCAAGAAATTGATCACCGTGCGGGTGTGATCGAGCATCTTGGGATAGGTGACCTGCCACACTGGAGATGACTCATCCAGGCCCGTTTTGGTCGTGTTCCACGGTAGCTTGCCCGACGAGCGGCAGCTGAAAAAGACTACCCCTCTGAACCTCGCATACTGGTTGTGATACTTCGGTATTCCGTCCTTTTGCTCCGAGACCGTGTTCCAGCCTGTCGCCTCCGAACGGTCAGCAGACAGGATCACCCTCCCATTGCAGACGATGTACCATCCGGCATCGGAGGGAGAGGAATCCGATACGCCCGCCACTATTCGCGTATTCACGGGAGTGTCCGTATCCTCGTCCAGCGCGTACTCTTCAAGCGCGGGGCTGAACTGTCCGCCTGAGCGAATGCGCAGGTCGGTGTTCGTCAGATGCTGCCCCTCGAAGTCAATGCCCAACCCGAAGGCCAGAAACTGGCGTTGATGAGAGCGGATCATTCTTGAAAGCTCACGCTGGAAATGTGTCGAGGAAAATTGCCGCGCGACTTCGGGTCTGAGACGCTGAACGAGGATACGGGTGCCGACATCTTCGGCAGGAAATTGTCCAGTCTCGATCTTCTCGAAGTCGAAAACCCAATGGGTTTCGTCCTTCTCCCACTCATCCACATCAACCTTCATCGACCATCGTTCGTTTCTTGTCGTTGATTGAACCTCGAAGTATCGCCCGAATTTGAAGAGGGCACGTTTCATTCCTACTCCAAACTGGCCGATTGAATAGTCAGTGGATTTTGCCTTGTTTGGGCGGCCAAAACGGAAAGCGTATTCTCGAGCCGTCTCTACGTCGAAGCCACCGCAATTGTCTGTGATCTCAAAATGGTCCTTGTCTATTCGGATCACGACATACAGACCGTGGAAATTTGGCTCATCTTCCGGGCGCAGCCGTTTTGCGCCGTCAATACAGTTGTCGACGAGATCAAGTACTGCTCGCTCTAATGGAATATCGCGGACCAGCATGTCGACGAAAAACGCCTTGGTCGGCATCGCATTGATTTGAGGACTTTTGTCTGCCATCTCGTCTCAATCTGTAAGCTATTTTCAATAGAGCGGACAATCTTGGCGCTCCAACGTGGCGTTTGTCTCACCACAGGTCAAGGATCATTCTGAAAGGTCGAAACTTCTGGCGCAAGCAATCGTCGATGTTCCTTCGCCTGTGGCAGCGCCCTGCGTCTGCCGCAATTACTGAAACGAGCGGCGAGCGACTGCTTCCCGGCCAGGCATACTGTCACTCAGGCAGTGCAAGCAGCTGCGCCGGCTCAACACCCAAGGCGTCTGCCACTTTTTGCAGTGTCACTATGGTAACGTTCTGCCGTTGCCGCTCCATCGCGCTGACATGGGCGCGATCGACATCCATCGCCGCCGCCAAAGCCGCTTGCGTCATGCCGCGTTCTTCGCGGTAGTGTTTGAGATTCCTTGCAAAAACCACGCGGATATCCATCCGCGAGTAAAGAGCCTATCGCGTATTTTGGTGCGACGTATTATAGTACTCATCTGACACGCAGCCTGACCGCGATCCGTCCTTGCATGCGCATCCTAATGTGCTTGCATGGACCAAAGGGCCCGAGGGGCCAGGGGGAATCATGCCTGCCACCGGCGTCACGCCGATCCTCGACAGCGCGCCGCAAGCCGATAGTCTGACGGACTACGACAGAGCGCATCTGGCGCTGTACATGCGCTTGCTCGACGCCGAAGCGAGTGGCGCCGCCATGCTGGAAGTCTGCAGCGTACTGTTCGGGATCGATGCAGGCCATGACCCGGAGCGTGCCCGCAAGATCTATGATAGTCACCTCGCTCGCGCGCATTGGATGACTAAACACGGCTACCGAAGACTTCTTGAAGGCGGCGCCGGCTGACCACGATTGGGCCTTCGCGGATCGGCAGACTCACGCTCAGGTTGCAGCTGTTTGCCGATCACCACGTCGCCTCACTCACAGTCGACGCTATTTTCCAAGCCTGTTGATAACTCTGACGCGGAGCTTCGCCATGACCAGGAACTGGCGCGACGAAGCGGCCTACGCGCATTTCGAAAGCCTCGACATATCGGGGCTGGCCTGGGAATGCTTGCGCCGTAATTCGGACTATCGCGCTGACTACCCGCAGATGCGGGACGGACTGAAATCGTCGGCTGCATGGGGGTTACGATTTCCCGGTTGATCCGGACATCGAAGCCCCTGATGCACCAGTGTTCTGGACACCATCGATCGCTCCCGCAGCGGTAGGGTTTGTTGCGCCAATTCCCGGGGATGACGTGGTTTCGACGCGCCTCGATGCGGCTGACGCAACTGTCATCGGAACCGCAGATGGGCTCGTGCTCGTCCGCTTGTCGAGTGGCACCTTACTTGTCCTGGAGCCAACGAGCCTGCGCCGACCGGTCGGTATTCTGTTGCCGCTGGGCGAGCATTGGGACGCACGTTTGGAGACTCTCAAGGCGCTGCGCACTCAGCTTTTGACCTCCAAAAGAGCGCGCTTGCCTTTGACCCCGCAACAACGTCGTCGCATTCTGTCTGACGTCAGCACCAATGGGACAGTTTAGGTCGATTTGATAAGAGAGGGTT
>JBCBET010000011.1:0-54800 GCA_038528385.1 Pseudomonadota bacterium
CGAAGCCGCGCAGGACCGAGAGCGCGCCCAGGATCTCCCCCGCGTTGGAGAGGCCCATGAGCTGCACGAAGGTGAAGCGCTGCGCGGCCGCGTCGATCTCGAAACGCCAGTCCCCCGCCGCCAGCGCGTCCTCGGCGAGCGCATCGAAGAGGCGGCGCGGCGTGAAGCGGGCGAATTTGTCGGCCACGCCCAGCACCTCGGCGGAGGCCTCGAGCTCCGCCGCGGCCCAGTCGTCATAGGCGCGGGCGTCCGGGTAGACACCGTCATAGGCGGCGCGGAACTGCGCGGCATCGGTGTAGGGCAGCGAGAGGAGGAGGGCGTAGGGCTCCGACATCGCGCTAATGCACCTCGGGCATGCGGTCGAAGCGGGTGAGCCATTTCCGCGTCTCCTCCAGCGGGTCGAGCGGCTCGGGCACCTTGATGGCCTGGTTGGGTTTCGTGGGCGCGTCGCGGGCCTGCGCGGGCGCGATATAGGCGTAGACATGGGCGAGCCCGCGGGGCCAGACGCCCGCGTTGATGTCGCCGAGTTCGGGGATCGGGCCGGCCTGGAGGACCACGCCGCCCTCGTAGCGGTGGAGGGTGATGCCCTTGGCCTCGAGCTCCGCCAGTGCCGCGTCGCCGCCGAGCGCCTCCACATAGCCATCATCGAGAATGGTGAGCCAATTGGCCTGGATGATCTTGCGCTCCACCGCCGCTGAGCGGATGAGGTGGGGGAAGCCCAGCCCCGGGAACCGCGCCACGAGGGGCCAGTAGAGCTTGGGATAGCCCGCGATGCCGCCGAAGAGGCGGTGGGGATTGACGCTCACCGTCCCCTGCTCGGGCCGGAGCTGCGCCGCGCGGGCCACGACATCGGCCACGAAGGCGTCCGGGTCCTCCAGCATGGCCGCGATGGGACGCGCCTGGGAATAGGCGGACGGGAGCTTCTGGCTCCGCTTGGCGTGGATGAGGAGGTCGACGGGCGCCACCTCCTTGGAAAACGCGCCGAAGCTCATGTCGTCCCCGTCGAAGCCCCCCGCGGCGAGCCGCGCCTGAAAGAGCGCGACGGGGTCCTTGCCGGCGATGGGCGCCTCGTTCCCGGTCTTTTCGGAGAAGTAATGCGTCACCGCCTCGCCGTTCTGCGCGAGAAACCCCGCCGCGGCCTCCAGAAGGCGCGCGCGCAGCTCCGCCTCCCCGCCGCCGCGGAAATAGAGATGCTCGAACATGGCAAAGCACATCAGCGGCGTGGCGGAGCGGTCCCCGCCCATGCGGATGCCGTCGAGCTCCCGCAGGATGGCTTCGGGGCTTTTGTCGGAAGTCGTCTGATCGGCCATCGGGTCCTTCGCAGTGGTCTCGGGCGTTTTGGGCGTCTCGGGCGTCTTGGGCGTTTTGGGCAGGCAGGCGGGCTCAGATGCCGCCGGAGGTGGCGGGCCCGCTCTGGGTCATGACTGCGCCCGCGCCGAGGATCGCCACCCCGCCCACCGCGGCGGAGACCGCACCGGCGGGCACGGTGACGGGCGCGGTGGCCACGGCCACGGCCGCCAGCGCCACGACGCCCACCACCGCCGCGGCGGTAAGCACGGTGCTCGTGTTGTCGGCGTCGTCGTCATCGTCATCGTTCCAGCAGGGGCAGCCGTCCTCCTCGTCGGTAACGTCGAGCTGCTGGTACTCGATATCCATGCTGTCGGCGGCGTCGTCGTACTTGCCCCCGGGGCTCTGGTTGGCGTTGAGCCGGTCGCCGGGGCCCTTCATCTCGATCATGGCGGTGGGGTTGCCCGCGCCGTCGGTGGTGACGATGTCGGGCCGGATGCCGCCGCGGGGCGTCATCCAACGCGCCGAGGGGCCGGTGCCCGCCCGGTTCATCAGCACGCCCCAGTCGCCGTTGGCGTCCTGGGTCATGTGGACCTCGCGCCACATCCCGGCATCGGGATCGGGATAGTTGCCGGTGTAATTGTCGGCCTCCACCTGCCGCGCCACGCAGCGCTGGAAGAACGTCGCGTCCTTACAATTGCAGGCATATTCGCACAGGATGTCCTTGATCGCGCCGGGCGGGAGCGGGTTCTGCATCTCCCCGCCCATGGAGACGGTGTTCATCTTGTTCATGAACATCTTGTCGGTGAGCCGGCAGACGTTCTTGCCCTCCATTTTCACGTTGGGGGAATAGAGGATCCAGGTGGCCTTGTTCTTGAAGACGCCGGATTTCACGCCGCCGAGGGTGCCGGGCTCGTCGCCCGTGGACATGGCGAATTCCGAGCCCTTGATGGCCGTCATCTGCTTTTGCACCTTCACCTTCTTGGTGCCCTTGGCGAGCTGCGCGGAGAAGGCGATGTTGGGATAGGGGATCGGCACCGGCGGGCCCGGCGGCGCGGGCGTTTTGCACACGTCGGGGATCGTGGCCATGGTGATGCCGATGGAGCCCTTGTGGCACACCGAGAGGTTGTTGCAATTGACCGAGGAGACCATGGCGCGGCCGCTCCGCTAGTTGAGCTCGATGGCGGCGCCGTGGAGCCGGAGCACGCCCTGCGCCACCTGCGTGACCGCGCGCCCCTCGAGGCGGAGCGTGCCGTTGGGGCGCAGCGTCACGCGGGATTGCCCGGTCTCCAGCGTGAGCGTGCCCGAGGCCGGGTCCACCGAAGCCACCGCCATGAGCCGGCGCAGCGCGCGAAGCTCGTCCTGGCTCAACCCGGGCTCCACCGGCGCGGCCTCCGCTCCGGGGCGGGCGCGGTCCGCGCCGGGCTGCACGAAGGCCTTCGGGGTCAAATCGGTCATCACGTCATCCTCAAATCGCTCGCCATCCCGGCCCCGGGCCCCCTGGGCCCCGCGCCAAACCGGACAACGCGTTGAAATCGGGGCCGTCCCCGGCGGGGCGGCGCGCATCTCCTGTGGGAGGAAACGTGGCACAAGGCACGCGCCTGCGGCAAGGATTATGGCACGAGGCGGGGCCAAAGCGCGGGAAATCCGTACCTGCCCGCTCCGCCGCCGCGCTTGACCCATGCGCGAACTCGGGTAGCCTGCGCCGACCATTGCGATGTCTTTCCCTGAAAAGGTGTTTGGTATGAATGCGATTGCACAGCTATCACGCCTTGCGCGGCTCACCACCGTCCTGAAGAAAGAAGACCAGCTCGCCCTCAAATCCTTCCAGGGCACCGACGGCCTGAACACGCTCTTCGAGTTTCGGGTGGAGGCGATCTCCCCGCTGCACGACGCCGATTTCGACGAGCTTCTGGGCACCCGGGCCACGGTGGAGCTCGAGGGGAAGGCGGGGCCGTCGTTCTTTGACGGGATCATCACGGAGATCCACTGGCGCGGGCCCCAGGAGAACGGCTACCAGTACGACCTGATCCTGCGGCCCTGGTTCTGGCTGGCGGGCAAGTCGCGCAACCAGCGCATCTTTCACAACATGAGCGCGCCCGACATCATCGAAGAGGTGCTGGGCGCCTATTCGAGCCTCGGCAATCCGCATTTCGAGCGCAACCTGCGCGGCAGCTACCCGGTGCTCGAATACACCGTGCAGTACCGCGAGAGCGATCTCGATTTCTGCTGCCGCCTGATGGAGCGGTTCGGCATCTCGTTCCACTTCACCCACGACGCGGACGGCCACACGCTGCAGATGACCGACAGCGCCAACGTCCACGACCACGAGGGCGATTTCCCGTTCTACCCGATCCGGGAGAACACGCTGCTGGAGGAGCAGCATCTCTGGCTCTGGGAGCCCGCGCGCCGCGTGGTGACGGGCTCGATCAAGCTCACGGATTTCAACTTCAAGACACCCACGGCGGGCATGGCCGCCAACCACGAAAGCGATGCCAAGCATCCCAACGGGCTCCTCGAATCCTACGACTATCCCGGCGACTACCTCGCGCAGAACGACGGGCAAGGCGTGGCCTCCCGCCGGGTGGAGGAGGAACGCGCCAAGGATCCCCGCATCCATGCCGAGGGCGACCTCACCGCCCTGCGCGCGGGCGCGGTCTTCACGCTCGACGGCGGCGACGAGGTTCCGGGACAAAAGCAGGACTACATCTGCGTGGGCGCCCGCTACACCCTCACCGGGCAGAGCTACGGCTCCTCCCGCCGGACGGAGAGCAAGGGCGACGGCAAGCCCTACACGGTGGACATGGACCTCATGCCCGTCACCGCGCCCATGGTGCCGGAACGCAAGACGCCCGTGCCCGTGGTCCACGGGCCGCAGACCGCCATGGTCGTGGGCCAGGGCGAGATCGACTGCGACGAGCACGGCCGCATCATCGTGAAATTCCACTGGGACATCGACGGCGCCAATTCCATGCGCGTCCGCGTGAGCCAGAACTGGGCCTCCAAGGGCTGGGGCGGCATGGCCATCCCGCGCATCGGGATGGAGGTGATCGTCGAATTCCTCGAGGGCGACCCCGACAAGCCCATCGTCACGGGCTGCGTCTATAACGGGATGAACACCCCGCCCTACGAGCTGCCCGCGCACAAGACGCGCACCACCTTCAAGACCGACACCCATGGCGGCACGGGCTACAACGAGCTCCGCTTCGAGGACGAGAAGGGCAAGGAGGAGATCTTCCTCCACGCCCAGAAGGACCGCAACGAGCTCACGCTCAACAACCACGCCGAGCGGGTCAAGAACAACTGGACCCAGGCCGTGGAGAACAACAAATCCATCGAGGTCGCCAAGGACCACAGCGAGGCCGTGTGCGGGAACATGACGCTGTCGGTGGGGCCCATGGGCGTGGGCAAGATCATCGAGAAGGTGCCAGAGAACATCCCCTCCGGCCTCCAGCCGCCCAGCATCGGCGTGGGCGTGGGCGTGGCCTCGGCCATCATGGGCGCCCTCGGCCTGCCCACGAAGCCCGGCGCGGGCAACTATTCCGAGACGATCGAGGTCGACAAGACCGTCATGGTGGGCAAGACCTACGACAACAAGGTCGGCTGGTCCTACTCCCTCCTCGTGGGCAAGGAGATCGGCGTGGAGGCGGTGGGCAAGTACGAGCTCACCACCAAGAAGGGCGACATCGAGGTCAAGGCCGAAAGCGGCGCCATGTCCTACGAGGCCAAGAAGAACTACGAGCTCAAGACCGACGCCGACTACAAGGTGAAGTCCGAAAAGGACGGCCTCATCGAGATCGCCGACGAGCTCAAGATCAAGGTGGGCAAGGCCGAAATCCTGATGAAGAAGAACGGCGACATCAAGATCAAGGGCGCCAACATCCTCATCGACGGCCAGAAGATCTCGGAAAAGGCCAGCGGCCCCGTCACCATCAAGGGCTCGAAGGTTGATATCAACTGAGCGGGCCGAAACGTTTGACGCGGCCGCCTGCGATGCGCAGTCTCCCGGCAAAGACCCGTGCGCCGGCGCGCGGACCCGAGAGAGCGAGGGGAGCTAGGCCACGCCCATGACGTCGCATGACGATACCGAGACGGAGTTCGACCAGGGGACCGACCACGACCAGACGATCCCGCCGATCCGGACCCTGCGCTTCGACCGGCCCGCAGACCTCTATGCCGGGCTGCCGGAGGTGGCGGGCTTCACCAAGCACCGACCCGAAGCCGAGGAGGACGCCTTCGCCTTCTTCGAGCGCCTGCGCGCCTCCACCACGCCCGAGGACGCGGTGACCTACACCGCCTTCGCCGCCGAGCCGGAGCTCGCCGTGGGCTGGGGGCTCGAGGCGGTGCGCCGCACCATCGCGCAGATGCCCGCCGACGAGGAGCAGCTCCTGAACTGGATCGCGCAGTGGCGCGAGAACCCCTCGGCCGAGAACCGCTGGAAGGTGCTGCAGGTGGCGCTCTTCGCGCCGCGCCGCTCTCCGGCTGTGTATCTGGGGCTCGCGGCGGGGTGGTCGGGCGGGCCCTTCGCGCCCAACGATCCGGTGCGCATCCCGTCCTGGCGCACGCCGCGGGCCGTGAACGCCGCGGTCCTGCGTTCCATCGGACAGGTGGGGCTCGAGCAACGCTCGGTCTGCCTCGCGCGCGTGCTGGACCTCGCCGCAGGGTTGTTTAGGGTGTATTGACGCGGGGCCCCGCGCCCGCCGCGCCGGGAGCCCGTCCCGGTCCGCGCGCCCGGCACAAAGCCCCGACAGTGAGCCAAGAGAGCAAAGCCGCCATGGATACGTTGACGCTGAGCATCGAGAACTACAGCACGCTGGACAATGGCGGCCCGGTGACGCTGACGCTCGCGGGCAAGGGCGCGCAGGTGGGTCGAAAGCCCGGCAATGACTGGGTGCTGCCCGACCCCACGCGCCACATCTCCGGCCACCATTTCGACATCAGCTACGAGCGCGGCGCTTATGTGATCACCGACGTGTCCTCGAACGGCACGTTCCTCCATGGCGAGCGCTACAGGATCGGCGGGCCCCACACGATCGCCGACGGGGACCGCTTCACCGTGGGGCAGTACATCCTGCGCGCCGCCATCGCCTCGAGCGCGCCCGCGACCCCCGAAGCCCAAGTCGAACCGCCAGCCGCACAGCCAGCAGCCCCCGCACCCGCCGCGCCGCCCCCGCCGGCGGCCGATCCGGCGCTCGATATGCCCCTGGCCGCGCCCATCGCGCCGCCGCCGGGGCCGCCGCCGAATACCTCGCCCGTGGCCACGCCGCCGCCGAGCCCGGAGGCGCAGGCGTCCGCCGCCGCGCCCCCCGCCGCACCGGGCGACGAATTCGACGACATCTGGGGCGATATCGGTGGCGGTGGCGGCGGCGCGCAGGGCTCCGGCAGCGGGGTGCAGTCCCCGCCTTCCGCGGGCCTCTTGCAGTCGGGCGGGGTGCCCGGCGTACAAACCCCCACCTCCCCGCCCGGAGCGGTGCCGCATGGCGGCGGTCTGTCGCGCCCGGATTTCTCGGGGCTCTCCTCGGCGCCGGGGATCACCTCGCCGCCGATCCCCGCGCCCGCGCCGCCGCCGCCCGCGGCGGAGACGCCCCTGCCCACGCCGACACCCGCGCCCGCACCTGCGCCCGCGCCCGTCGCGCCACAGGCCGCGCCCATCGCACCCGCGCCCATCGCACCCGCACCCGCGCCCACGCCCGCACCGCCGCCCAATCCGCCCATGGCCTCCATGCATCCGCCGGTCCCGGCCTCCCACGGGCTCGGCGAAAGCTTCGCCGATCCGGTGCCCCAGGCGGCGCCGACGCAAGGCTACGGCACCCCCGGCGCGGGGGATGCCTTCATGGCGGCCTTCCTGCAGGCCGCGCAGATCGATCCCGCGCGCCTCAAGATGAGCCCCGAGGAGCTCGGCCGCAATCTCGGCCAGATCGCCCGCACGGGGACCAACGAGCTCATGCGCATGCTCCAGGAGCGCTCGGCGGTGAAGGTCTTCGTGGCCCTCGACGACCGCACCATGCGCGTGGCCACGGGCAACAATCCCATGAAGTTCGAACCCGACGCGAACCGCGCCTTCGACATGCTCTTCGTGGAGCCCAAGGACGGCTACCAGACCGGCGGCGCGGCCTTCGCCAACGCGCTCGAGGATGTGCGCCGCCACCAATCGGCGGTCATGGCCTCGGTGCAGCCGGGGCTCGCGGAGATGCTCGAGGGGCTCTCGCCCGCCGAGATCGAAGAAGATAGCGGCGGCGGCATGTTCTCCGGCGGCGGGCGCAAGGCCTGGGCCGAATACACCAAACGCTGGGAAAGCCGCGCCGCGCAGGGCGAGAACGGGATGCTCGACGCCTTCATCAAGGCCTTTGGGCGGCACTACGGCAGCGCGCTGCGCAAGCTCTGAACACAAGGAAGGGCCGGACGATGAGCCTCGACTGGATCAAGGAGCCCGTCTCCGCGGACGCGCCCGCGGGAGAGGACCTCTGGGAAAACGACGACGCGGAATTCGGCGAATACTATTTCGACGCCATGGGCCGCCTGCCGGAGGCCGACGATTACGTGAAGCTCGGGCTCCAGATGGGGGGCGGGTCGGACAAGCAGCCGGACGTGATCTTCGACCCCAAGGACGTGGACCTCAAGGGCGAGCTCGCGCAGATCGACGCGCTCCTCAAGCGGTCCCGCGATGTGCGTCTGCTGACGCTGCGCGCGCAGTGGTGCGCGCTCGCCGCCAATCCCAGGGCGCTCCTCGAGACGCTGGAGGGCATGGCCGCGCTCCTGGAGACCTTTCCCAACGACTGCCACCCGTCGCTCGCCGACGGGCCGCGCGACCGGCTCGACGCGATCAACGATCTGGCGCTCGTGGGCGCGATGATCCTGCCGCTGCGCTATCTCGATCTGGGCAATTCCGGCGCCTCGCTGCGCGCGATCCGCGTGGCCCGCGGGGAGCTCACGGCCCATGACGGGGAAGAGGACCTCATCGCCTCGAACCTCCTGTCGGCGCTGACGAAGGGCGGGCCGGACGTGGAGCAGGCCTTTGACCAGATCACGGAGATCAAGGCCACGGTCGCGCGGATCGAGACCGCCTGCCTCACCACGGATGCCCCGCACACGCCGCAGCTCACCCTCCTGAAGACGGAGCTCGACGGGATCCTGAGCCTCATGGCCGAGGCCAATCCAGAGCTCGCGCCGGAGACGGGCGAGGAGGCGGCGGAGACCGCCGAGGGCGGGGCCGCGGCCGACGGCCCCGCGGGCCCGGGTGGCACGGTCACGATGCAGGTCCGCCCGGCCACGCAGGTGATCGACCATGACGACGCGCGGCTCCGCCTCGTGGGGGTGGAGACCTATTTCGGCAAACACGAGCCGTCCTCGGCGGCGGTGCTCCTGGTCACGCAGGCGCGCCTCCTGATCGGCAAATCGCTCATCGAGGCGTTCGACACGCTCATGCCCGACGCCGCCTCCCGCGGGAAGATGAAGTTCGTGGAGGAGTTCGGTTTCACCATCTCCCACGCCTCGCTCACGCGGCTCGCGGGCGAGATGCGGGTGGAGGACTATCCCGAAGCCGAGCCGCCCGCGCCCGCCCCCACGCCCGTGGTCGCCCCGGACCCCGCGCCGGAGGTCATGGCCGAGGCCGTCGAGGACGCGGTGACCACGCAGGAGAGCGCGGAAGGCGATGCCGCAGCGGAGACCGAAGGCGCGGAAGGTGCAGCGGAGGCCGCCCCGCCCGAACACGAGTCCGAGCCTGCGCCGGAGCCAACCGCGCACCCCGATCCCGCGCCCCCCGCCCCGCCGCCCGCGCCCGACCGCCCGGCCTTCTACCGGGTGAGCAACCAGGGCGAGGCCACGGCCCAGGTCCTGGCCGTGGAGACCTATTTCCGGGCGGTGGAGAAATCCTCCCCCGTGCCCGTCCTGCTCAGCCGCGCGCGGGCCTATATCGGCAAGGATTTCGAGGCGCTCATGCGCGAATTCCTCCCGCCGGGCGACTACTGATCCGGGCGCTCTCGCGGGGCCTGTAGGGGGGCTTCCCGCGTCCGGCCAAGGCCTGGAAACAGGGGCAAAAATACCCCCCGCCGGAGAACCGTTTCCAATGCTGCAACAAACCTCCGGAAGTCCTTACCCTGGGTAAGGAAACCCCGACGCGGAGACGCCCACAGGAGCATTGACAAAACACCGGGCGGGCCGCTTCATACAACCCAAGGGTTTTGGAGAGGACGAGATTTATGGCTTCTGACACTGGCTCCGGACATATCCGCCGCAACCGCCCGCCGCGGGTGCAGATTTCCTATACCGACCCCATCGACGCGCAAAAGGAGGTGGAGCTTCCCTTCGTCATGGGCGTCATGAGCGACCTCTCCGGGAACACGCCGGGCAAGGAGAAGGCACCGGTCGATCAGCGCGAATTCGAGAAGGTCACGAACAACACGCTCGACAACTTCATGGCCGAGAAGGTGCAGCCCGGCCTCTCCGTGATGGTGGACAACAAGCTCAAGGACGGCGACGGCCAGAAGATGGGGCTGAACCTGCGTTTCAACTCCATGGACGATTTCGAGCCTGCCCAGATCGCCAAGCAGGTGCCGGCGCTGAACGAGCTCCTGGAGGCCCGCACGCAGCTCGCCGATCTCATGCTCTACATGACCTCCAAGCCCAAGGCCGCAGCCCAGATCAAGGAGCTCCTGAGCGACCCGGAAAAGCTCAAGGTCCTCGCCCAGCAGGCCAAGGCCGAGGCCGACGCCCAGAAAGCCGCCGCAGAGGGCGATGCCACGCCCGAGGCGTGAGCGCACAAACGATAACAAAACCGCCGGGGCGGCGTGCCCGCGCCCGGCGACCAGCCAACAGAGAGGGACAGACCCTTGGCAGATGAAGCACAGGTCAAGTCTGGGGACGCGCAAACCGAGCTCAGCGAGCTCGAAGATTTTTCCGCGATCCTCAAGCAGACGATCAACCCCACCACCGAGGTGGCGGAAAAGGCCATCGACAACGCGCTCGCCACCGTCGTGCAGACGGCCATGGCCGACCAGAGCCTCATCGACGACGACGTCATCGACACGCTCCAGGCGATGATCGCGGGCATCGACCAGCAGCTCTCCGCGCAGGTCAACGAGATCCTGCACGACGAGGATTTCCAGACGCTGGAAAGCTCCTGGCGCGGGCTGGCCTACACGCTCAACAATTCGGAGACGGGCGCCAACCTCCAGGTGGAGGTGCTCAACGCGTCGAAGAAAGAGCTGTCCTCGATGATGAAGCGCTATCCGGGCGCGAAATGGGACCGCTCCCCGCTCTACCGTCAGATCTACGAGCGCAAGATCGGCACGCTGGGCGGCGATCCCATGGGCGCCATCGTAGGCGATTACTACTTCGATCACGGCTCCGCCGACGTGGCCTTCCTGAGCTCGATGTCGAAGATTTCCGAGGCGGCGCTGGCGCCCTTCCTGTCGTCGGCCGCGCCGCGGCTTCTGGGCCTCGACAGCTGGAACGACATCGCCAATCCGCCCGATGTCGAGGAGCTCTTCACCGCCTCCGACTATGCCGGCTGGAACTCGCTCCGCGAGAGCGAGAATGCCCGCTTCCTCGGCCTCACGCTGCCCCGCGTGCTGGCGCGCGAGCCCTATTCGCCCGAGGGCAACATGTCGGTGGACGAGTTCAATTTCGTCGAGGATACCGACGGCCACGGCGGCGAGAAGTATTCCTGGATGAACGCGGCCCACGCCATGGCCGTCAACATCAACCGCGCCTTCAAGGAGCATGGCTGGACGGTCCGCATCCGCGGCGTGCAGTCCGGCGGCGAGGTGGCGCAGCTGCCCACCCACCACTTCGACACGGGCTCGGGCGAGAAGGATCTCAAATGCCCCACGGAGGTCTCCATCGATGACCGCCGGGAGGGCGAGCTGTCCAAGGTGGGGCTTCTGGGCCTCATCCACCGCCAGAACACCGACAAGGCCGTCTTCCTGGGCGGGCAATCGCTCTACAAGCCCAAGAAGTACACCGATCCCGAGGCCACGGCGTCCGACAACATGTCCTCGCGCCTGCCCTACATGTTCGCGGTCTCCCGCTTCAGCCACTACCTGAAGGCGATGATCCGCGACCAAATCGGCTCCACCGCCGACAAGGACCAGATCCGCAAGGACCTGCAGACCTGGATCGACCAATACGTCACCCTCAATCCCGAGGGGGCCGATGAACGCGAGAAGGCCCGCAAGCCACTCGCCGCCGCGCGGATCGACGTCGTCGAGGACGAACTGAACCCGGGCTACTATACCGGCCGGTTCTACCTCAAACCGCACTTCCAGATGGAAGGCATGGATATCGGGATGAGCCTCGTGTCCAAAATTCCACCGCCGAAATGACCCTCGGCTCTCCCACCCAGCCCTTTCATTAAAGGAGACAGAAAATGGCTGTCGATATTTTCCTCATTCTCGACAAGATCAAAGGCGAGTCCCAGGACGACAAGCACAAGGACCAGATCGACGTGCTTCAGTGGTCGTGGGGCATGTCCCAGTCGGGCACCACGCATATGGGCCCGGGCGGCGGCGCCGGCAAAGTCAACGTGCAGGATATCAGCCTCACGAAATACGTGGACATGGCCACCCATGACCTGCTGAAGCACTGCGCCACCGGCACCCATATCGCCGAGGGCACGCTCATCGTGCGCAAGGCCGGCGCGGTGCCGCTGGAATACTTCACCATCAAGATGACCGACATCATGGTGTCGTCCTACTCCACCGGCGGCTCCGGCGACGGCATGGACCGGGTGATGGAGACGGTGACGCTCAACTTCGCCAAGTACGAAGTGACCTACGCCTCCCAGAAGAACGACGGCTCCAAGGGCCCCGAGGGCAAGGCCGGCTTCGACATCGCCAAGAACGTCGCGGTCTGATCCCCGCAGACAGCGAAGCCCGGCGCCACCCCGCGCCGGGCTTTTTCTATGGCGCGCCGTGGGGCACGGGCGTCCTTCGTCTCAGTCACTCGAGATCCGACATGGGCGCGCCTCCGCGGCGAAGGCACGGAGAGTGCCCCTGGCGGGCGGTGTTCGCGCCCCCGGCCCGCGACCGGATCGCCCGCGTCAGGCGGCGGTTTTGTGCGGTCTGGGCTTGCGCCGACGCGATGCGTTCGGGTTCGCGGCGCTGCCGGGCTTCTGCCCGTTTTGCTTGCCGCCGCGCCTGCGCCGCTTCGGTTTTGCAGCCTTGGGTTGCTCGGCGTCTTTGCGTTGGTTCCGCATGGCTGCCGGCGTGTCACCGTCGACCTCAATACCGGTCTTGATGAGCTTCTCGACATCGCGAAGCTGTTTGCTTTCATCGGATGCGCACAGGGTGACGGCGACCCCGGACCGGCCGGCCCGGGCGGTGCGGCCGATGCGGTGGACATAGTTTTCCGGCACGTTGGGCAGCTCGTAATTCACCACCAGGCCCACGGTCGGAATATCGATGCCGCGGGCCGCGACATCGGTGGCCACGAGGATCTGCATGTCCCCCGCGCGAAACTCCCTCACGGCGCGATCGCGCTGACCCTGTGACTTGTTGCCATGGACCGACGTCGCGGCGAACCCGTCCGCGACGAGACCTTTTTTCAGTCGCTCGGCCCCGTGCTTCGTGCGCGCGAAGACCAGCGTCGGCACGTCCGGATGCGCCGCGAGCACGTCGCGCAGCGCCGCGGGTTTGGCGGGCTTTTCCACGAACCGCACGCTTTGCTCGATCTTGTCGGCGGTGAGATTGGGAGGCGACACCTGCACCTTTTGCGGGTGGGTGAGGTAGGCGCGGCTGAGCTCCTCCATCTGTTTCGACATGGTGGCCGAGAAGAGCTGCGTCTGGCGGTCGTCGTTCAGATAGGGGACGATCTTGCGCAGCGCGTGAATGAACCCGATATCGAGCATCTGGTCGGCTTCGTCCAAAACGAGGTGCCGCGTCTTGCCGAGGTCGATGCCGCCCCGGTCCAGGAGGTCTATCAGCCGGCCCGGCGTCGCCACGAGGACATCGGTCCCGCGCGACAGCACCTGCAGCTGCTTTCCGATCGAGGCACCGCCGACGACGGTGTTGACGCGGATTTTCGTCCGAGCGGTCAGGGATTTCAGCGTGTGGGAGATCTGGTTCACGAGTTCGCGCGTCGGGGCCAGGACGAGGGCCTTGGCGGTCTTCGGCGCTGGCTTGCCCGGGTCCTGCAGGATCGCGTCCAGCATGGGGATGCCGAAGGCGAGGGTCTTGCCGGTGCCGGTTTGGGCGAGGCCCATGATGTCGTGGCCCTTCAACGCCAGGGGGATGGCCCGCGCCTGAATAGGGGTGGGGACGTCAAATCCGCCGTGGCTGAGTGCGGCCGCGAGCGCAGGCGTCAACGCCAGCTCTTCAAAGGTCTTCATAGAGATATATCCGATCCGGTCGCCAAGGACATCGGCGACCATTGTGAGGCGCAACCAGCGCCTGTGAGGGTTTCGCCGTTCAAAGCGGCGGGTCGAAGCCTGACGCGCTTTGAAGAGCAGCTTGAACCCTGCGTGATGGGGAACAGTGAGATGGGCTGTCGTTTGGTCCGACGGGCGAACCTCTCACGCGACAGCGATTGGGTGGGACATGAGCTTTGCGGGCCGCGATGTCAACCGACACTCCTTCGGCGCTCGTGCGCGCCCACTACTTAGCTGGCACCGCCGCAACCGCCGTCCACGCCCCGGGCTGTGAGACGCCGGGTGCGTCGTGGTCTCCGCCTGGCGTGGCTCTGATTAAAGGCCTGCCGGGTGGCAGCGCTCAACCGTGCGTTTAATATGCGGCCCCCACGAAGCCCCTTCCCGCGGGGGAGGCGGAGCGCTATCGTGTTGGGGTGTAGAGATTAAAGTAAGACATTGGCCGCCCCGAAACCCTCCAACGGTACCGACCGCAAACGGCGCGGGCGCCGCATTCACGAGCGCTCGCGCATCGCGCTCTTCGACGTCTTTCGCAGCTCCTTCGAGGAGGCCGATGCCCGCACCCGCTCCACCTCGAGGGTGGAGATGGGCGGCGCCAACACCGTGGCCGAGGTCCATGCCCGCTCCAGCGCGCGGCGCATCGGCGTGGATGAAACGGTCCTGCGCGAACATGTGCGCGAGCATCTAGCCACGCTCATGAATTCGATCCGGCTCGACGCCATCGAGCCGCTGGAGGACTACCCGGAGACCCGCGCCTCGGTGCTCAATTACGGGTTCCAGGACCTCTCCAATCTCAGCCGGAACGAGATCACCGGCGCCGAGATCTCGCGCTCCATCAAGCAGTCACTCATGAACCACGAGCCGCGCCTCGTGCCCGGCTCCATCGAGGTGCAGGTGAAGACCACCGGAGACATCCAGCAGCGGGTGAGCGTCTTCGTCACCGCCGACCTGATCGCCGACCCCGCCGACATCCCCATCGAGTTCGAGGCCGACGTGGACACCGACGCGGGCAAGGTCTCGCTCGCCTCGAAACGGATCTGAGCGATGAAGCAGGCCTTCAAGGACGCCTATGAACGCGAGCTGACGCTCTTGAAACAGCGCGCGGCCTCCTTCGCCGAAGAGCATCCGGGCCTCGCCGACCGGCTGGGCGGGCTCATGGAGGAGAACCTCGATCCCTCGATCCAGGGCCTGCTCGAAGGCTCCGCCTTTCTCGCCGCGCGCGTGCAGCTCAACATCGACCAGCAGTTCCGCACGTTCTCCACCGAGCTTCTGGAGCAGCTCTGTCCGGAGATGACGGCCCCCCTGCCCTCGGCCATGATGGTGCAGGGCACCGTGCCGGGCAAACCAGAGGACCTGGCGCAGGGCCGCGTGATCCAGGCGGGCGCCTATGTGGAGGCCGAGTTCAGGGAAGGGACGCGCCGCGTGCCCTGCCGCTACCGGCTGGCCCAGCCGCTGACCGTCTGGCCGGTGGAGATCGGCGGGGCGGAATATCACGGCTCCCCCACCCCGCTCTCGGCGCTCGGCTGCGACAGCCCGGAGCTTCAGCGCGCGGGGGAGGCGCGCACGGAGGCGGGCCTCGTGGTGACGCTCGCCACGACGCATGGATTGCCGGTGGGCGATCTCCTCTGCGACCGGCTGCCCATCACCTTCACCGGCGCGCTCCGCAACGCGCAGGCGCTCTACGAGCAGGTCTTCGCCAACCGCGTGCGGGTGAGCCTGCGCTGGGAGGACGAGCTGGGCAGCCCCGTCTTCCGCCGCCTGCCGCCCGACGCCATCGCGCAGGTGGGTTTCGATCCCGACTACCCGCTCTTCGGGCGCGACGAGCGGCTCTTTCCGGGCATATCGCTCCTCCTCGAATACTTCTCCTATCCGCGGAAATTCCTCGGCCTCGAGCTCCGCGGTCTGCGCACGCATCTCCAGGGCATCCCCACGGAGAAGGTGCAGCTCGTCTTCGAATTCAGCCGCGCCGACCAGGGCCTCGCCACCCGGTTCGAGCCGGGCGACCTGGCGCTCTTTTGCGCGCCGGCGGTCAACATCTTCGAGGAAGAGGCCAAGCCCATCACCCTCGACAACAAGCATCACCGCTTTCTCGTGGCTCCGAACCGCACGCCAGCCACCCATTTCGAGGTGCTGCGCGTGCGCCGTGCCCGCGCGCATTACGAAGGCCTGCGGGAGAAGGTGCGCATCGACCCGCTCTATGCCCTGCCGCCCCAGGGCACCGCGCCGCGCAAGGCGCTCTATTACGGGCTCGAGCGGCAGCGCCGCGCGCTCTCTCCGCAGGAGCGGCGGCTGGGCGGGACGCGCTACCGCTACGAGGGGACGGAGACCTGGATCACGCTCTTCGAGCCGCCGGAGGAGGAACCGGCGAGCCTCGCCTACGTGACCGTGGAATGCTCGAACCGGCACCTGCCGGAGATCCTGCCGATCATGGAGGGGACGTTCCACCTGATCGAGGACCGCATGGTCACCTTCAAACCCGTCACGCAGCCCTCCGTGCCCCGCGACGCGGCCGCGGAGCTCGAGACCGACGCGCCCCACCGGATGAGCGCGGGCGACAATTACTGGCGGCTGATCTCGCTGCTCGCGCTCTCGCAGCGGGGGATGCTCGGGCCCCGGGGGGAGGGGAACGTGGCCGCGCTTCACGAGACGCTGCGGCTCTTCTCCGACATCTCCGACCAGCTCACGGAGGCGCAGATCACCGCGATCTCCCGGCTCAAGGCGAAGCCTGTCACGCGGACCATCGAGCGCCCCGACGGCTTCCACCCCGCGCGCGGCGTGGAGCTCACGGTGGTCTTCGACGACGAGAAGATGGAAAGCGCGGCCATGGTCTGCCTCGGCGCGGTGCTCGATCACTACTTCGCCGATGCCGCGCAGGTGAACACCTTCACCCAGACCGTGGTGGAGAACGAGAAGGGCCGGCGCATCAAACGCTTCGCCCCCCGCGGCGGCGCGGGGCCGCTCCTGTGAACGCCATGGGCCGAAAGCGCGCGGAGAAGCCCTGGGGCTTTCTCGCGGCCATGCGCCATCTGGAGCGGCGCGCGGGCAAGAAGCCCCGCATCGGCAAGAACCGCCGCCGCGCCGACGACATCGTGGAGCTGGGCCAGGACCCCTATCTGAGCTTTGCGGCGAGCGACCTGTCGGAGGTGGACATCACCGCGCGCCCGCCGCGCGTGCGCCCCCGCTTCCTCGGGTTCTTCGGGCCCTTCGGCTCCATGCCCATATCCCAGGCCCGCGAGGTGGACCGCTGGGCGCGGAACGGCGACTGGTCCTTCGTGCGCTTCACCGACATGCTCGTGACGCGCTTCCAGCAGCTCTTTTACCGGAGCTGGTCGGATGCGCGGCCCATCACGCAATTCGATCACCCCTCGGGCGGGGAGTTTCCGCGCATGCTGCGCGCGCTCACGGGCGATGCCGCGCCCTGCTACGACGGCGCGGGTGCGGTGGGCGATATCGCGCGGCTGCGCTACACCGCGCTCGCCTCCGGCCGCGTCAAGAGCCCCACGCGCCTGCGCGCCATCCTGCGGGCCCATTTCGGCGTGCCCGTGCGGGTGGAGGAATTCGCCTCCTCCTGGATGGAGTTCGCGCGCGAGGATTGCTCGGTCCTCGGCTTTTCCGGCATGAGCCTCGGGCAGAACCTCCATGCCGGCGCGCGCACCGCCACCATCGGGGAAAAGGTCGTCATCCATGTCGATTGCCGCAGCCGCCCGGAATACGAAAGCTTCCTGCCCGGCGCGCCCCGGCAGGCCGAGCTCGCCGATCTCGTGCTGAGCTATCTGGGGCTCTTTTACGCGGTGGACGTGGCGCTCTGGCTCCCGCGGCGGGAGGTGGGCGGCATCATCCTGGGCCAGTCGGGGCAGCTCGGCTGGACCACCGGCACCCCCGCCGCGGCCACGCAGCCCAAGGGCACACGGGTGCGCGCCACGCAGTTCCAGCTCACCCCCGACATCATTTATCGAAATTAAATCAGCCCCTTATCCCCAGGGAGGGAATTCAATGGTCGCAGAAATCCAGGTCGAGAAATACGCCGGCAAGCTCAACCGCACCGGATACGACGCCTTCATCCAGTCCATGAAGCTCGCCCGCGCCGAGGGGCACCGCCACGTCGACGTGCTCCACTGGCTCTACCACATCGTCATGAACAAGGAGAGCGACCTCTCCGTCATGCTGCGCGAGATGGGGCTCGACCGCGCGCGCGTGCTGACCGACCTGACCGAAGCGCTCGGGCGGCTCGACAAGAACGTGACCGAGATCCCCGCGATCTCGGAGACGATGGGCTCGATGCTGAAAAACGGCTGGGTCTACGCCACGCTCCTTTTCGGGGAGGTTCAGGTCCGCTCGTCTCATGCGCTCGTGGCGCTTCTGTCGTCCTCGGAGCAGAAGCGCGTCGTCGCCCGGCTCTCGCCCACGCTCGGCGATCTGTCAGGCGACACGCTGGCCAAGGACGCCGCCCGCCTCTTCGGCGGCTCCGAAGAAGAAGAGATGCGGCCCATGGACGGCTCCGGCCTCTCCGCCGGGCCCGCGGGCGACGGCGAGGAAGGCGCCGGCGCCTCCACCGCGCTCGGCCGCTTCGCCAAGGACATGACCGCCGCCGCCGCCACGATGGACCAGATCGTCGGCCGCGACGACGAGATCCGCCAGATCGTGGACGTGCTGCTGCGCCGCCGACAGAACAACCCGATCCTCACGGGCGAGGCGGGCGTGGGCAAAACGGCCGTCGTCGAAGGCTTCGCGCAGCGTCTGGCCGCCGGTGACGTGCCGCCGAAGCTCCAGGGCACGAAGCTCTACGAGCTCGACATCCAGGCCATGCAGGCCGGCGCGTCGATGAAGGGCGAATTCGAGCAGCGCCTGAAGAGCGTCATCGACGAGGTGCAGTCCTCCCCCACCCCCATCATCCTTTTTATCGACGAGGCGCACACCCTCATCGGCGCGGGCGGAGCGGCGGGCACGGGCGACGCCGCGAACCTCCTGAAGCCAGCGCTGGCGCGCGGCACGCTGCGCACCATCGCCGCCACGACGTGGAGCGAATACCGCAACTACTTCGAAAAGGACCCGGCGCTCACCCGCCGCTTCCAGCCCGTGAACGTGGATGAACCGGATGTGGAGCGCTGCTGCTTCATGCTCCGCGGCATCCTCGGGCCCATGGAGGCGCATCACGGCGTGCGCATCTCCGACGAGGCCATCGTGAGCGCCGTCTCCCTCTCCGCCCGCTACATCCCCGCGCGCCAGTTGCCCGACAAGGCCGTGAGCCTCCTCGACACCGCCTGCGCGCGCGTGGCCGTGAGCCAGGCCTCCACCCCCGCCCGCATCGGCGACCTCAAGCAGGCGATCAAATCGCTCGAGGTCGAAATCGCCTCGAAAGAGAGCGAAAAGGACCTGGGCGAGACCAATGAAGAGCGGTTGGGCGAGGCCCGGGAGGAGCTCGACACCACCACCGCCGAACTGGCCGAGCTCGAGGTGAAGTACACCGCCGAGAAGGCGCTCGTCGACCACGTGCTGGGCCTGCGCAAGCAGCTCGCCGAGGCCACCGGCGGCAGCGCCGAGGAGGTGCACGACCTGCGCCCCGAGGCCCAGGCCGACACCGCCGTGGCGGAGATGGTGGCCCCCGTGCAGACCGCCGATCCCGACGCGCTCCGCACCGAGATGGCCGCCAAGATGGCCGAGCTCGAGGGCGGCAACCCCGATGACCGCATGGTCTACGCCCATGTGGACGCGCAATCGGTGGCCTCCGTCATCTCCGATTGGACGGGCATCCCCGCGGGCCGGATGGTGCAGGACGAGCTCGCCGCCGTGCTGACCCTGGCCGACCGCCTGCAGGAGCGCGTCATCGGGCAGGATCACGGCCTGAAAACCATCGCCAAGCGCATCGAGACCTCCCGCGCGGGGCTCGCCAACCCCGAAAAGCCCATCGGCGTCTTCATGCTCTGCGGGCCGAGCGGTGTCGGCAAGACGGAGACGGCCTTGGCCTTAGCTGAAGCGCTCTACGGCGGGGAACAGAACATCATCACGATCAACATGTCCGAGTTCCAGGAGGCGCATTCCGTCTCCCTCCTCAAGGGCGCGCCTCCGGGCTATGTGGGCTACGGCGAGGGCGGGCGCCTGACGGAGGCCGTGCGCCGCAAACCCTACTCCGTCGTGCTGCTGGACGAGATCGAGAAGGCCCATTCCGACATCCACGAGCTCTTCTTTCAGGTCTTCGACAAGGGCATCATGGAGGACGGCAACGGACGCCCCATCAACTTCAAGAACACGCTGATCCTGCTGACGTCGAACGTGGGCACGGAGGTGATCATGGAGATGGCCGAGGCGGGCGAGACGGAGGTGGAGGTGGACACGCTGGCAGCGGCGCTGAAACCCTTCCAGCTCGACGTCTTCCCGCCCGCGCTGCTGGGCCGGATCGTCTCCATCCCCTACTACCCGCTGGGCAAGGCCGCGCTGGCCGACATCACGAAGCTCAAGCTTCGCTCCGTCGCCAAGCGCCTGAAGGCCAGCCACAACGCGGAGATGGTCTACGGCGAGGACGTGCTCGACTACATCACCGAGCAGTGCCGCGACCCGGACTCGGGCGGCCGCATGATCGACAACATCATCACCAACTCCATCCTCCCCGAGATGTCCCGCAAGGTGCTGGAGCGGATGGTGGCCGGCGAAGACTTCGCCAAGGTGGAGGTGACGCGCACCGAGGAGGGCTTCGCCTACAGCTTCGCGTGACGCTTGCGTCCCTTGTGATTTTCTGTAACTACATTAAATGAGGACCACCTACGATCCGGTAAAGCGTCTGCGCACCATCGCGGAGCGCGGGCTCGACATGGCGGAGGCGGGCGCGGTGTTCGACGGGGACCACATCACCTTTGCCGACGACCGCCGCGTCTATGGCGAGCCGCGTTTCATCACGGTGGGGTTTCTCAGGCGGCGCATGGTGCTCGTTGCCTGGACCCCGCGCGAGGCGAGCCGCCGGATCATCAGCATGAGGAAGGCCAATGAGCGTGAACAGAAAGCCTACGGAACCCGCTTCGCATAGCGCGCCGGACGACGATCTCCCCGACCTCTCCACCCCCTACTGGCAGGAACGCTTTGCCAAGGCCAAGGTTCAGCGCGGCCGCCCGAAGGCCCCGGTGACGAAGGTCTCCACCACGCTCAGGCTCGACCCAGACGTGATCGAGGCGTTCAAGGCCGACGGGCCGGGCTGGCAGAGCCGGATGAACGCCGCGCTGCGGAAGGCGGCGGGGCTCGGCTAGAGCGCCGCGAGGACCGTGCAGGCCGACTAGAGCGCCGCCAGCACGGCGTCGACGGCTTCCTTGTATTCGGTGACGACGCGGGGCTCGACCGCGGGCGCGGCGGGGGCGGCGGCGACGGCGGTGCCGCCCGTCACGCGCGCCATCTTGCGGTCCGACCAGTCGGTCATCCAGCGCACGTCCTTGCCCTTGAGGAAGGGGTTGGCGTTCACCACGCCCGCCCCCATGACCTCGAGCACCGTGGCCTCGGGCGCTGAATTCAGCGCGACATTCGCCCCCGCGGGCCCCAGGAAATGCGCCAGGTAGAGCCGCCCCGGCGTGATCGCGTGCCCGCGCGCGCGCAGGAACGCCTCGTTCTCCCGGGCGAGGTTCGTGACCATGGCGCGGGATAGCGCGGGGTCGAAGCGCAGCTCGAGGAGCTCCGCGCGCGACATCGTCGCCACGAGGTCGGGCCGGTAGGTGCGCATCATGCGAAGCCACGTGCTCTCGATGAATTGGCCGAGCCCGGTGGCGGTGGAGCGCGTGTTCTTGGCCCGCGCGTCGCCCGCGCTTTCCACGCGGATGATCTGGTTGACCAGCGCCTCCACCGCGCCCGAGCCGCCCCCGCTCCCCAAGGAGAGCGGATCGACCGGCGTGCCGTTGATGCGGATCTCGAAATGAAGATGCGGGCCCGTGGAGCGGCCCGTGGTCCCGACATAGCCGATGAGCTCCCCGGCGGCGACGTCCACGCCCGCCTCGATCCCCTCGGCGAAGCCATCGAGATGGGCGTAGCGGCTCTGCACCCCGCCGGCATGGTCGATATAGACGACATTGCCGTAGCCGCCGCCCTTGCCCGCGGTGCTCACGCGGCCCGCCGCGGTGGCCTTCACCGGCGTGCCCGTGGGCGCGCCCCAGTCGACGCCATTGTGGTTGACCGTCTTCTTCAGGATCGGGTGGTTGCGCGGCCCGAAACCGGAGGTCTTCGTGCCGGCCACGGGAATGAGGTAGCCCGCGCCGAGGCCCCCCCCGCCGCCGCCCCCGCCGCGGCGCGGGTCGTAGCAGCCATAGGGGCTGTCCTCGCCCGAGGGCCGCAACACGTAGCATTCGAAGCTGAGATCGGGCCCCTCCAGCGCGGCGAAGAGCACTTGCCCCGCCGGGCTGTCGGCGCCGCCCTCGGGGGCGTAGACCACGCGGAACCGGTCCTCGCGCCCGGTGATCCGGTCGAGGTCCTTGGACCGCGACAGCATCACGAGGAGCTCCCCCACCAATTCCGAGGGCAGCCCGCTGCGCAACGCGGCGGAATAAAGCGCGTCCTTCAGCCGGACCTCGCCCCGCTCCTCGCGTGTGCGCTGCTCAGCGCTTACCCGGCGCAGGAGGTTCTCGCGCAGCCAGGGATCGGCCGACGGCTCGAAGCGGCCCGGGCGCGGCTGGGCAAAGCTCGCGAGGTAGCGGTCGGGCGCATAGAACGAGATCTGCAGGATCGCCGCCTCCGCCCGGTCGGGGGCTTTGCGCACGGCGATGACCGCCTCCGGCGTAGGCTCGAAAAAGGGCGCGGTGTCCTCGGTCACCGCCGCGATGGCGCTTCGGAGGCGGGCGAGCTCCCCCTCGCCGATCCCCTGCGCGCCCAGCAAGGCCGCGAGGTCCTGACCCGCCCGGCCGCGCAGGATCGTCTCGTCGAAGAGCCGCTGACGCCGGTCGGACCGGGTGGCGAGGACGGCGGTCGTCGTGTTCTCGATGACCGTCTCGACATAGCTCACCTGCGCGGCGGCGTCGCCCCCGCCGGTGAGGATCTCACCCCAGGAGCCGTCGCCCGCATCCACGGTGACCTCGTTGCCCTCCGCCACCTCGAGCGCGCCGCCGGTGACCGACGGCGCTGCCGCCAGCGCCGTGGACCGGCGCGCCTGGAACGCGGCCAGATCGGCGGAGGAGGACGGCAGCGTGAGGCGCACATTGGCCGTACCGTCGAGGAGCGCGGCATCGATCACGCGGATCTCGGTGCCGAGCGTCGCGCGACCCCGCGCCACGTCGCGGTCGAGCACGATGCGCCGCTGCCCGGCCCCGCCGCCCTCGGGCAGCGTGATGATCATGGGCGCGCCGCGGATATCGAGAAAGGCCTCCGAGGCGGCGATGAGGTCGATCTGGCTCCGGGAGGTGTCTTCTGACTGCACGAGGGTGTCGCCGTCCTCCTCGCCGTAGCCGTCGCCCGCGCGGTCACCCCCGCCCGGCCCGAAGACGAGGACCGCCACGAGACCGAGGAGGCCCAGCCCCCCGGCACCGATGCCCACGCGCCTCAGCAGGCGGGTGCGGCGGCGCTTCCGGTACTTGCGCCCGGACCCTTTGAAGCGGGGATCGACCTCGATCGCCACGGCTCGGGTCAGCGGAAGACGCCGCTGCCGCCGATGGAGAGCCGCGGGGTCTGCGTCTGCGTCTGGGTCTGGGCGGGCGCGGTCTGCGCCGGGGCCTGGGTGCGGGTCTGGGTCTGCGTGCGCGTGGGCGTGGTGGTGCGCGCGGGCGCCGCCGCCACAGGCGCGGCCACGGGCGCGGTGCAGGCCACGTCCCCGTTGATGAGGATCGCGCGGAAGAGGTCGTTCGACGGCTCCTGATCGGCGCGGCTCACCCCGGCGAGCTCGTCGAAATACTCGCCCACCGAGCGGCGCGAGCCCGGGCCCCAGAGCCCGTCGATGGTGGAGCGGTAGCAATTGGAGCGCGCGAGCTCCACCTGGAGCTGGCGGTTGAGCTGATCGGCGGGCGGGTCCACGTGGCCCTCCTCGATGAGCTGGCGGAAGAGGTCGGGGTCGCGCGTGCGCAGCGCCTCCCGCGCGGCGAGGTCGTCGAGGGCGAAGGCCACCTGCTCCACGGTCGTCGACAAGAGCGTCTCGATCCCGAAGGCCGCCTCCTGCCCCGGCGCGATGGCGCCCAGGATGAGCGACGGCGCGGGGCGGCCCGCGGCCACCTGCACCGCGGCGGGCATCACGGCGTTTTCGATGGCGAGGCCCGACATGGTTGGCGCGCCCGGCACCGCCACGGCGGCCTGCACGAGGGCGTCACCCGCGCCCACGTCGAGCGAGAGCGGCGCGATCTCGAGCCCCTGGCCGAGCACCGGCCCGGCGAGGCTCAAGGACAGGGTGATAGCGGCGGCACGAAACATGGCGGACCAGAACTCGGGGTATCTTTGGGACATCACGGGGTACTGGCGCAACGCTACCCATGGCGCGGACGCGCAGCAACCCCGCGGGCGCGCGGAGATGAGAACACTTTTCAGTGTTACCCGCGGCCTACACGCCCCGCCTTAAACGCCCCATCCTACACGCCACGCCACGCCCCGCGCAGGCCCGCCCGCATCACCACCAAACCGATACCGGGCCGAGCCGACCCTATTCCGGCGCCTCCAGAAAGAACGTCCAGCGTTCGGAGCGGCGCGTGTCGACCTCCACGAAATCGGCCGTCAGGTAGCCGTTGATGAGGCAGTCCTCCCGCCCGCGCAGGATGAACTCCCCCGGCTCCACGCACATGGAGGTGGTCCCGTCCACCATGGAATTGTTGAAGACGTCGCGGGCATAGACGTAGATGTAGCGGGAGGCGAGCTGGTCCTCGATGACGTTGCCGCATTGATTCGGGCCGATCGTCCACCAGCCCCGCGTTTCCCAGGCATCCACATCATAGGCGCCCACGGCCACATTGATGACGTCGAGCGTCTGGTTGCAGACCTGGAAATTGGCGGCGGCTTGCCGAGGCAGCCCGGCGCATATCGTGGCAAAGCCGACCAAAACCAGCAGGTTCTGCGCGTTTTTGCTGAGAAGCGGCGGTTTTTTCATGGGAAATACGCGCATTTGCACATGAGTTGCCCGTGTTGTTGCAAAAAGCCTGCTGGGGGTCCCGATTTCACACTGCTGGGAGATGTAATGACCCCCGGTTCATGCTAAATATCGGGTGATGACGCGTGCGATTGCAATATCTCTCGGCCTGATCGTGGCCTCCGGCGGTGCCGGGTTGGCGCTTTCGGCCGTACATGGCATGGCCTTCGCCCCGGAGAGTGTCGAGACCCGCGAGGTGCGCGCGGCGACGCCAGAGGCGGCCCGCCCGGGCAAGTTCATCATTCCCGAATACGTGCCACGGGTGGATACGGGCTCCAATGCCATGATTGCCCCCGCGGAGGTCACGACCACCGCCCTCGCGCCCACGGCGCAAGAGACCCCGCGCCCGCAGCCGCGCGCGGGATCGGCGATGGAGCTCCTCCTCGCCGCGCCCCTGCCGCGTGAGGATGTACCGGTGCCGCGGTCGGCGGGCCTCTCCTCCACCGCGCCCATCATCGTGACGCACATGTCCACGCAGAACGCCGGCACAGCGATGGTCATCAACGCGTCGAACCCCGCGCTCGCCACCCAATACGCCCACGGCGTCTACCGCTAGATCGGCGACACTCGGTCATCCCGGGCCACGCCTGGGCCGGACCTGGCCTCTCCTATCGCGCCCGCCGAGGCCCCCGAAAACACCTTCTCCAACAATTCGCATAGCCTTTTTCGCTTGGTGTTGACCGGGCGCAAAACGCGCTCTCTAATGCCGCCATTCCCTCAGCGGCATTCGGAGAAACACATGCGTTTGCAGACCCTCGTGGCGGGCCTCGCCCTTACCCTCACCGGCCTCGCCGCCACGGCGCAGGACGCCACCGGGGCCGCGGACGCGCCCACCCTGGCGCTCGAGCTCAACCGCGCCACGGCCACCGCCGAGGGTGCCTGCCAGGTGATCTTCTTCGGCCAGAACGGGCTCGATCAGGACTTCGCGGAGGTTGAATGGCGCCTCGCCGTCTTCGATGCCGAGGGGGTGTTCAAGAACCTCCTGGCGCTGCCGCTCGGCGCGCTCGGCCCCGGCAAGCGGCGCGTGGTGCAATATAACCTCCCCTTCGCCTGCGCGGAGCTTTCCGACATCATCGTCAACGAAGTCTCGAAGTGCACGCTCGCCTCCGGCGGCGAGAGCGAGGCCTGCCTGACGGACCTCACCGTCACCTCCCGCACCGACATCGCCTTCGGGCTCTGACCAACAAAGGGTCCGCCCCATGAACATCTTCGACATCGCCTCCCTCGGGGTCTACGGCATCCTCGGGATACTCTCGCTCTTTGCGGTGGGGATCGGGCTCTACAAGCTCATCCAGTTCGCCCGCATGGGCGTGGGGCGGCGTGGCGAGGCGGAGCGCATCCTCGATGACTGGCTCAATGGCCGCGTGGAGGAGGCGATCACCGCCGCGGGCCGGAGGCGGAGCGTGCTGGCGCGGATCCTGCAAGCGGTGTTTTCAGGCATCCAGGCGCGGCCCACGGATGTGAGCTACGCCGAGGAGCTGTCGCGCCAGACCGCGATCATCGAACTGGCCACCATGTCGGAGCGCATGCGCTCCCTCGACATGGTGGTGCAGGCCGCGCCGATGCTGGGTCTCCTCGGCACGGTCGTGGGCATGATCGACGCCTTCTCCGTTCTCGCCGTCACCGAGGGCGCGGTGGACCCCACGGCGCTCGCAGGCGGCATCTACGTGGCGCTCACGACGACGGCGGCGGGGCTCATCATCGCGCTCATCGCGTTCTTCATCGCCACCTGGCTCGAGTCGAAGATCGACCGGGAGCGCAACATGATGGAGGCCGTCATGTCGGCGGCGATCCACGGCCGGGTCGACCCCACCGCAGGCCGCCGCTAGGCCCCACAAGGTGGCGCGCCGTGCCCCCCTCCCCGAGCGCCCGCGGCGCTACCGCTTCGCGCTCACGCCGCTGGCGGATGCGATGTTTCAGCTGCTGATCTTCTTCATGCTGTCGACGTCGCTCACCCCCTACTCCCTCCTGACGCTGAAAAGCGCGGAGGCCGGCGTGGAGGAGAGCGCGCCCGAGACCCCCGGCGCGGGCGCGGGCGAGGACCAAGCGGGCCCCGATCTCGGCCGGATCAGCTTCTGGACGGTGCAGGCCGGCCTCGTCCGCGTGGACGAGGTGGCCTACGACATGGACCAGCTCGGCCCCCTTGCCGAGGCCCTGGGCGAGCAGGACGACCCGGGAGAGATCGTCATCCTCGTGAGCCCGGACGCCCGCGTGCAGGACGTGGCCACCGCGCTCGAGGCGCTGGCGGGGGCCAATATCGACGCCGTGCAGATCACGCAGGAGGGGATCTGATGGCCGGTCTCCGCCTGCCGCCCCGGCAGCCGTCGCACGCCCCCGACAGCTCGCTCGCGATCATCAACATCGTGCTTCTGCTGATCTTCTTTTTCCTGACCACGGGCTCGCTCCTGAACTCGGACGCCGTGGAACTGGCGCTGCCGGAGACGACGCGCCTGGACCTCGACCAGCTACCGCAGCCGCTCCTTTATGTGGATGCGGACGGGATCATGACGCTGGGCGAGACGGTCATCGCGCCCGGCACGCTCAACGCCGCGCTCACCGATGCGCCGCGGCTCCACGTGCTGGCGGACCGGGAGCTGTCGGCGGCCCTGCTGCTCCAGATGCTCGCCGATGAACGTCTCGTGGCCGTGGAGGTGCGCCTGGTGACGGTGCACAACAATGCGGGCGAGGCGGGATCGTGAGCTTCCTGCCCTATGCGTCCCCCTCCCCCCTGGCGTGGCTGGGCTCGCTCGGCGTGTCGGTGGCGGCCCATGGCGCGCTCGCGGGGGCGATCCTCTTCTCCGGCGCCGCGCTCCTGCCCGAACCGCAGGAGGACGAGATCGAGTTTTCCGAGATCGCCGTGAGCCTCGAGATCCTCGATGCCGACCTTATCGAAGAGGTGGACCCGTTCGACCTCGCCGCGATCCCCGAAGACGCCATCGAGCTCGCCCCCGAGGAGCTCGAGGCCGAGGATTTCACCGCCGCGGAGGACGCGCTCGCCCCCGAGGACGACGCGCTCCTGACGGCCGCGGAGCCAGAGGCGCTGGCCCCCGATGTCGAGGAGATCGTGCCGGAGGCCACGGAGCCCGAGGAACTCGTCCCCGAGGCGCCCGCGGTGGACGCCCTCGCCGCGCTGGAGCCCGATATCCTCGCGCCCGAGCCCGACGCGCCGCTGGCGGCGGAGCCCGAGGTGGTCACGCCCGAGCCCGTGCTCCCCGAGGCGCTCGAACCCGAGATCGTGGAGCCCGTCCCGGAGGCGCCCGTCCCGGAGGAGCCCGTTCTCGAAGAGCCTGAGATCGCGGAACCCGTGCTGGAGGAGCCCGCGCCCGAGCCCGTCATAGCCGAGCCCGTCATAGCCGAGCCCGTCATAGCCGAGCCCCTCATCGAGGAGGCGCAGCCCTTCGTCATCGACGACATCTCCCCCATCGAGGAAACGGTGCTCAATCCCCTGGCCGATGGCAGCGGCGGGGCCCTCGCGCCCGACATCGTGGAGGAGCCGGCCTTCGACGACCTGGCCCTCGGCGCGCCGGAGCCTGCCCTGCCCGACCTCGTGGCCGAGCCCGAGCCCCTGCCGCTCGTCCCCGAGACGCCAGAGACGCCGGAGGTCGCCGCCATCGAACCGGAAGTGATCGAGGAGGAGGACCTGGCCGCGCTCGAACCCGAGCTCCTGGAGGTGCCGGAGCCGCCCGCGGCCGTACCCGAGCCCGTGCCCGTGCCCGTGGAGGAGGAGGCGCTCGCCGTGCTCGAACCCGAGGCGGTGGCGGAGCCCGAGCCCACGGAGGAGCCCGCGCCGGTGGCGGAGGCCGCCGCGCCGGCCCGTCCGCCGCTCGTCAATCCCAGCGCGTCCGACATCGCGCTCGGCAATCTCATCCGCCGCATCCGCGCGCTGCCGTCCGTGTCCTGCACGCTGGCCCTGCCCCGCCGCGCGGGCGGCGCGCCCGAGGGCGGCCTCACGCTCGTGGGGGCCGACGAGGCGGAGCTCGACGACCTGTCGCTGCGCATCGGCGACGGCCTCGACGCCGACCCGATCCAGACCCGCGACCTCGTGGACACCCGGCAATGCGCCACGCTCGACGCGCTGCGCCAGTCCGCGGATTACCCGGTGAGCCGGCTCGGCCTCGCGCTCGACGGCGCGGTGCTCACCTCCGGCGACACGCTCACCGCGCGCGTGCTGGGGGCGGGCGGGCTCTTTCTCACGCTCCTCGTGGTCGATGACAACGGCGTCGTCCAGGACCTCGCGCCCTTCACCACGCTCGACGGCGACACGCCGGTGGTGGAGGTGCCCGTGGCCCGCGCCGGTCCCACCCGCACCACGCGCCAGATCCTCCTCGCGCTCGCCACGCCCGAGGCGCCGCTCGACCTGTCCGGTGTCATCGGGGAGCTGGCGCAGGACGTCTTTTCCTCCATCCCGCCCGCGCAGCTCGAGGCCATGAGCTTCGCCGTGGCCACCTTCGACGTCCGCTAGGGGCCAGAAGAGGGCTAGGGCAGAAGCTCCAGAAACGCGATATCCGCCGCCCCCTGCCCGTCCGTGGCGAGCTCCCGCTCCAGAAGCGGCAGGAAATCGGCGATACCCGTCCCGTCCTGCAACGCCCCCGCCCGCACGAGCGGCGCGTCGGAGGCCGTGGCCACCACCATGTAGACCCCCGGCGTCGCCCGCGGCAGCCGGAAGGAAAAGCGGCGCTCGTCGCCGATGGCGTCCTCGAACTGCCGCATGAGCGAGAAGATGTTGCCGCTGGGATCCACGAGCCCCAGCCAGTTCTGCCGCCCCGCCGAGCCATGGAGCCGCCCCACGATCCCCTCCTGCCGCGAAAGCGCATTGGCGTCGAGCGCGAGCTCCACCCCCGCCCCGCGCGTGCCCTGGAGCGCGCGCACCATCTCCACCGCCGGGCAATGGGCCTCCGGCACCTCCCGGGTGACGAGGGCCGTGGCGGTCTGGAATTCGTTGAGGAACCGGCCCTGCACCCCGTCGAGGAGTTCCGGGCTCGCCGCGAAGCCTTCCATGAGCCCCGCCTGCGCGCTCTGCGCGCGGATCGTGGCAAAGGCGCAGCCCTCGGGCAGCGTCTCGGCGAGGAACGTGGCCCGCGACCCGGCCACCCGGGTGAGCCCCTCGGCCACGGGATCGCTGGGCGCGGCAGCCTCAGGCAGCGCGAAGAGACCCTGGTCATAGGCGTAGTAGCCCCCTCCCCCGGCCGCCGCGAGGACGAGCAGCATGATGAGGCCGAGGCCCCGGCTCCGCGGCTTCGGCACCTCCACCTTGGGCAGGTCGATGGGCGCCTGCGCCTGCACGGAACTCGCGGCCATGGGCACCGCCTGGAGCCCCTCGACCACCTTGTCCTTCACCGGCCGCGGGGAGCGCGTGCCATAGCCCGTCTCGCCGTCGGCGAGCTCCGCCAGCTCCTCGATGACGGCGCGCATCGTGGGCAACCGGTGGGAGGGGTCGGGCTGCAGCATCTTGTAGAGCAGGTCCTGGAACGGCACCGGCACGGTGGAGAGGTCCGGCACGCTCTGGCGCATCTGCACCGCTTCCATGATCGTGTCGCCCATGGGCAGGGGCTTGCCAAGGAGCATGGCCGTCATCAGAAGGCCGAGCGAGTAGATGTCCGAGGGCCCCTGGGCATCGTTGCCATAGGCGCCGAGCTGTTCGGGGGAGACGTATTTGAGCTTCCCCGCGAATTCGTTGCCGAGCGTGACGTCCTTGATCCGCTCCGACCGCGAGATGCCGAAATCGATGAGCACGGCCTTTTTCGTGTCGTTGTCGGGCAGCATGACGTTGTCGGGCGACAGGTCGCGGTGGACGACGCCCACCTCGTGGGCGCGGCTCAACCCGTCGGCGAGCCGCATGGCCAGCCGGATCGCCTCCTGCTCCGGCAAGGGGCCCGTCCGCTTCAGGCGGTCGGAGAGCTTCGTGCCCTCGATGAAGCCCATGACAAGGGCGTGGAGGTTCAGCTCCCGGTTGGGCGGGATGTAGTTGAAGAAGCGGCAGATCGCATCGTGGTGGAGCGAGCGCAGCGTCTTCGCCTCCCGGCGGAACATGTCCGCCACCTTCTTGTCCTCGGCCATCTCGGGCAGGATGACCTTGATCGCCACTTCGGCGTCGGTGTTGAGGTCCCAGCCGCGGTAGACGCGGCCCATGCCGCCCTGGTCGAGCTGTCCGTCCACGCGATACTGCCCGCCGATGACGATCCCCGGTTCGATGGAGGAAAGCGGCGTGGGCGCCATGTCGGGCGGCGGCGGGGTGTAGCTCGAGGTGTTCTCGGTCTGGGTGGGGACGTCCGTGGGGACCACGGTGGCAGCTCCGACCGCGCGGGCGGCGGGGGACAGCGTGCCTGGCGGCGCGTAGGTGGATCCGCCGAGAGCGGCGGGCTGCGGCGTCTGAGGCACCTGGGTCGGCTGCGGTGGTGGGGGCGCGGCGGGCGCCCCGGCGATATTCGTGCGGTCCTCGCCGTCCGGCGTCCCCGGCTCCGCCTGGTGCGCGGCAGGCGACGGCGCGAAGACGGTGCGATCCTCGTCCTCATCCTCGGACGCGGACGCGGACGCGGAGGCCGGTGCCCCCGCGGTCGGCGCGGTTGTGCCGATTATGGTGCGATCCGCGTCGTTATCCGTTTCATTCCGCGCAGGCCCCGGCGTCGGCGCGAAGATGGTCCGCTCGTCGTCCTCCGTGTCGCCCGTGTCCCCCGTGTCGCCCTTGTCTGCCGCGACACCCCGACCGGCGCCCCCGGGCGACGGGGCCATCACGGTCTTTTCATCCTCCGTCCCCGCGCTCCCCGGGGGCGGCACGGTGGTCTCGTCATCGTTGCGCCCGTCTTCGGTCACAGGTCACCTCCCATCTCGGGAAAGACGCCTTCGGCCTTGAATTCCGGCAGCGGGTTTTCCATGACGCGGACCAGGACGACGCTCACGTTGTCCTTGCCGCCGCGGTCGCGGGCGGTGTCCACCAGGCGGTCGCAGGTATCGGCCATGGCCCCGGATTGGCCCCCGAGATTGGCCTGGGCGAGCACGCCCTCGAGCTCGCTATCGTGGTAGTATTCCGTGAGCCCGTCCGAGCAGATGAGGAAGAGGTCGCCATGGGCCAGCGCGCCCTCGACCATGTCGCATTCCGGCACCTCGGTGACCCCGATGGCGCGGGTGATGACGTTGCGCTGGGGCCAGTTGTAGGCCTCGTCCTCGGTGATGCGGCCGGCATCGACCATGGCCTGCACCTCGGTGTGGTCCTTGGTGACGCGGCGGAGCTGCCCGCTTCGGAAGAGGTAGACGCGGCTGTCGCCCGACCAGATCGAGGCGTAGTGATCCTGCTGGATCATCAGCGCCGCGATGGTGGAGCCGATGGCCCCCTTCCCGAGGTCCGCGGCATGGGCGAGGATCATGGCATTGGCGCCCGAGAGCCGCTCCATGAAGCGCGCGCGCAGGTCGAGCGCGCCCGCGGGCACGCCCACATTTTCCATCTGCGCCACGATCGTCTGGGAGGCATAGTCCCCCGCCGCGTGCCCGCCCATGCCGTCGGCCACGAGCCAGAGGCCGGAGCCCGGCGCGGGCAGCACGCTGTCCTCGTTGACCTTGCGCACGCATCCCACATCGGTGCGGTAGCAGGTCTCGAAATCGAAGAGCCCGTCCGAGGACGTCGATTGCAGCGTGGCCGTCTCGCTTGTCGGGGCGGCGGGCGCGGCGGCGAGCTCCGGGGCGCTTTCGGGCATGTCGTCGGACATCTCACTCATCGGGCGCGGCCCCCTCGGCTGCTGGAGCGGTCTCGTGCGGCGGCGATGGCGGCGGGGGCGCGGCCTCCGAGGCCACCACGCGATCCGTGAGAAGCCAGCGCAGGGCATCGGCGTCGGGCAGGCCATTCACCGCCAGCCACCCTGCCTGCCGGACCTCCGTGGCCGGGTGCCACCAATGGGAGCGGCCGAGCTGCGCCTTGTCGGCGTCCGCCCCGCGCGCATCCTGAAAGAGCTGGCCCAGATTGCCGTCCGCGCGGGAGGCCCAAAGCACCCCGTCCTGCCCCTCCTCGAAGGGCGCGCCCGCGAGCTCCGGCAGCGCCATCCCCTCGATGAGACGCACGGCGCCCTTGGCCCCGTCGGGCGGCGCCTCGAAGGCGAGGATATGGCCCAGCATCGCCTCGTAGGGCCCGTGGTCGAAGGCGGGATGGAGCGGCGGCGGGCTCACCACCCCCGTCAGCGCGAAGATGAGCGGGTAGCGGCGGCCCACGCGGTCCCGGCTCGCCAGCATCACGCCCGCGAGCGGCGCGCCGATGATGTCGGGCCCCGCCCAGAAGCGCAAAGCCGGCGCCGCCCGCCAGGCCGCCTCCCACTGGTCACCCAGCCCGTCGCGGAGCTTGGGCAGCACCGCCTCGAGCCAGCGGTCGAACACGTGGAGCTCCGCATGGGGCAGCCCGTGGCCGAGAAAATCCCCGTAAGCGGGGTGCTTGCCGTAGATGACCGCGCTCACCCCCACCGCCCTACTCCAGCGTCGTGGGGCAGGAGAAATCGCGCAGCTCCCGCATGAGGAAGGGGATCGCGATGGAATCGAACTCCATGCGGAGCTGCACCGCGCGCCCGCCCACCTGATGCGTGACATCGGCGCGCGTGCCGGAGACCTGCGTCCGACCCTGATTGATGAAATCGACGATCGCCCACCGCCCGCCGGCAAAGCGCACGGTGTTGTCCACCCCGCGCCGCTGCGGCAGGAGCGTGAGCGCGATATCGGCCGTCTCGTCGGGCCAGCGCACCTGCGCCCCGCTCGAATTGGGCAAGAGCTGCACCGACCGCTCGCCAAAGCCCACATTCGAGCCTTCCACGCCCTGGGAGCTCGCCACCTGCGTGACCGAGAAACTCACCGAGGGCGCGGCGCTGTCGGGCTCGAAAAAGGCCTGCCGGATCCGTTCGGCCCGCACGAATTGCGACAGCATCGACGACGAGAGCCGCGCGCCGAGCGCGGAGCCGTCCCGCGCCTCGATCGCGCCATCGGCGCTCCGCTGCGTGTGGTCGCGCAGCCGGTCGTTGTAGAAACTCTCCATCCGGCCACCATAGCCGAAAAACTCCCCGAAGGCTGCGGTGGAGACATGGCGCGCGCCGCGGCCCGCAAAGGGGAAATTGGGCGCGATGTTCTGCGTGCAGAAGAGCGCCACCTCCTCGGTGAGCGCGCGGGAGAGCTCCTCCATCGTGGCATTGGCCGAGACGGTGAGAAACTCGTTCTCGATCTCGTTGACGAAGCCGATGATCGTCTCCGGATAGAAAGGCACCCCCTGCGACAGCGTATTGAGCGCGTCCTGCAGCCCCCGCTGATCGAGGGCGGAGGCATTGGCCGTGCGCGCGGCGAGCTGCCGGTTCTCGGTGAGTGCGGCGAGCCCCTGGATCAGGATATCCACCGGGCGCTGCCCCTCCCCGCGCAGGAGCGCGTGCCACTTCTCAAAGCGTTGCTCGATCTGTTCGAGCTGGCGCCGCTGGGAGGGTGCGGCCGCCGAGGACACGGCCCGCTCCTGGAACTTCGCCCGGTCGCGCAGCATGTTGAGCGCGATGCGCTCGAAGGCGCCGGACCGGCGTTCCACCGCGTCAAAGCCCGCCGCCGAGAGCTGCCCGCTCACATCCCCGGAGGCGAGCGCCTCGGGCGTGACCTCCATGCCTTCGATGGCATCGAGGAACCGGGTGAGCCGCGTTTCGCTATCGACCGCCTCGGCGAGTTTGAGGATGGGCGAGGCATTGGCCGAGGACGCCACCGAAAGGCTCGGGAATTGCGGCGCGCCCGAGGACATGGGCACGAGCTCGATCCGGGCGAGCATGGCGTTCCAGCTCCGCGCGAAATCGGCGGTGTAGAGCGCGTGGAGATCGCGGTTCAGCCCCACGAGCTGCCCGTCGTAATTGGCCTCCGCGCCCGCCTCGCCCAGGACCCAGCGCTCGTCCTCGAGCCGGTCGCCCGCGGTGGAGACGGCCTCCTGGAAGACCGACCAATAGCCGGTGAAGGTGAAGAGCCCCGGCACCGTGAGGCTGTCGAGGGGGCGGCCATCGGTGGTGCGGAACACCACCTCCGCCTGCACGCCGCTCAGCTCGCCGGCGAGGTTGAACGGCGTGATCGCCGCGCTTTCGCTCAGGATCGAACTGTAGGCCTGTTGCGCCAGCGAGAGCGTCGCGATCTGCTGCTGCACGCGCTCCACGAGGTTGGCGTTGGGCTTCAAATCAGGGTCCACCCGCTCGTCGAGCTCGAGCATCGCCGCGAGGTGTTCGAGGATCTCGCGGTAGGCCTGGTCCATGCCGGGCTCCTGGTACTCGGCGGCCCAGGCCTCCGCGAAATAGGCCTGGATGGCGATGTCGTCCTCGCGTCCATCCTGCTCCTTGGCGAGGAGGATGTAGACCTTGAGCGCGCGGTAGGCCTCCTCGGTGTCGTTGTCGATGAGGAGCCGCGGCAGGCGGTTTTCGAGAAAAAGCATCATGCGCGGGCGCAGGAGTCGCTCCAGCGCGTCCGAATAGGCGGTGAAGGCGGCGCGTTCGAGCGACGGGCGGCGCGAGAGGCCCAGCGTCTCCATGAAGGGCTGCTCGCGCGGGTCGCCCCAGCCCGCGGGCAGATCGCGCGCGAGGCCGAGGGCGGGCAGGATCGGCTGCGTGGCGGAGCTTTCGATGATGGTCTCGGCCAAAAGCTCCTGCGCCTCCACCTCGTAGCGGTCGGCGGCGCGCGCGGCCTCGGCGACCATGGAGGCGTTGCGCCAGTACGAATAGCCGAACCCGCCCATGGCGGTGAGCGTGGCGAGCACGATGCCGGTGGTGGCGACACTGCGCAGGATCGCGCGGCGGCGCATGGCCTTGAAGTCGTAGCCCACCCAGTCCCGTTCTGGAAAGATCACCTTCTTCAGGAGGTCGTGGAGGAAATAGCTCCGCCCCTTGCCGGACATGAACGACGGGCTCACCGCGCCGTCGGGCCCCTGGATGGTGCCCAGCACCTGGTCGATGGGCGTGCCCTCCTGGGTGCCGGAGGTGAAGTAGAAGCCGCGCAGGATGGCGTTGATCTCCTGCGGGCGCTGGAAGACGCGGCGCAGGAAATCGGAGACGTTGCGCTGCAGGAGCGCCATCTGGCTCGGGAAGCCGAAGATGGCGATGCGGCTGACGCTGTCGGGTTCCTCGTTCAGCCGGTCGGTGACCTCGTCGGAGAGCCGGGTGATGAGCTTGTCGAATTCCGCGGCGACGGTGCGGTGGGTCTCCTCCTTGCGGTCCTTCGTTTGGAAGGTGATGCCCCAGACGCTCTTGCGCTTGGCCTCGCCGTAGGGGCCGAAATACTCGCGGAAGCCCGCGATCATGTCCGCCTTGGTGAAGATGACGTAGACCGGCACGTTGATCTTGAGCGTCTCGTTGAGTTCGGCCAACCGCGCGCGCACGGCCAAGGCGTGCGCATCGAGGCTCTCATCGGTGGCCGTCATCATGTCCTCGCAGGAAAACGCGAGGATGACGCCGTTGATGGGCTGGTTGGGCCGGGTGCGCTTGAGCTGGTCGAGGAAGGCCGCCCAGCTCATCTTGTCGGCGCGCGCATCGCTGTCCTGCGTCGTGTAGCGGCCGGCGGTGTCGATCATCACCGCCTCTTCGGCGAACCAGAAATCGCAGTTCTTCGTGCCGCCGAAACCCGCCACCGCCTGCGCGTCCGTCCCCGGGAACTCGAGCCCCGAATGGACGAGGGCCGTGGTCTTGCCCGCGCCGGGCGGGCCGATGATGACGTACCAGGGCAGATCGTAGAGATAGGTCGCCCCGCCCACCTTCTTGAGCTTGGCGAGGGCCTCGGTCATCCGCTCGGCGAGCACCTCGCCGTCGCCCACCGGCGCCTCCATGAGCCCCTTCTCGAGCTCGGCGGCCGCGCGCTTCCTCTTGCGCCAGCGCAGGAACGACATCAGCCCGATGAGGCCCAGAAGCGCCGCGATGATCCCGCCGCGCAGCCACACCGACAAGAGCAGCGGCACCCCCGTCATCCCCATCCCGAACCAGATCGCCGCGCAGAGCGAGGCGATGCCGATCAGTGTCAGCGGGATGCGGAGCCAGGGAATTTGCCAGAGCTTGCTGAAGAAAAGGACGACTTTCCTCACAGACGGTTCTCCTTGCGCACCAGGATTTCCACCCGGCGGTTGCGCGCCCGCGCCTCGGGCGTGTTGGCGGTGTCGAGGGGCTTGGCTGGCCCCACCCCGCGCGCGTCGAGCCGCCCGGGCTCCCCGATCTGGCCGGCCAGGAGGTCGCTCACCGTCTGCGCCCGCGCCTCGCTCAGCGCCTCGTTGGTCTTGTAGCGCCCTGCCCCGCTCATGGGGATGTTGTCGGAATGGCCCTCGACGATGATATCGCCGGGCTCCTCCTCCAGCGCCTCGCCGATCCGCTGCATCAGAAGGCTCACGTCAGACTGCAATTCCGCAGAGCCAGAGCCGAACCGGAGCGCATCGCCCAGCCGGATGGAGATGTAGTCGCCGTCCTCCTGCACGCTCGTCAGCCCCGCCTCGATCTCCTGGGAAAGCCGGCCCTGCAGCCGCTCGAGCTGCCCCGTGGGCGGCGCCTCGTAGACCGCCGCGGGCTCCACCTCACCGCCCTCGATTGCCACGTCCACGAGACCCGCATGGATGGCGATGATCTCGTCGGAGGCCGCGCGCGCCTCGGTGGACAAGAGGTAGGAGAGCGAGGCGAAGAGCGCCACGACCATCCCCGCGGCAACGGATCCCACGATCCAGAGCGGCATCGCCCCCTGCTTCCTCCGCCCGCCGAGGATGATCGGCAGCCATTTGTGCGACAGGTCCTCCACGGGCCGCTCGGTGGTGGAGCGGAAGCGCTGATAGACCTCCGCCCGGATGCGGGAGAGCGTAACTGAACCGTTCGGTTCAGCACGGTAGCGCCCCTCGAAACCGAGCGACAAACAGGTGAGCATCAGCTCCAGCACGTGCCGCCGCTGCTGGGCATAGGCCATCACCTGCTCGAGCCGGGTGAAGAAACCGATGCCCGCTGAGCGGTCGCCGAGGAGCTCCGCGGCCATGGAAAACTGCTGCCAATAGGCCGGGTCGTTGCCCGGCACCGTCTGCACGATGTCGTCGGCGGTGGCCGCGAGCGCGTAGCGCGCGATGTCGATATCCTCGGGCGGGATCGCGGCCCTCTGGCACTTGTCGGTGAACTCCGCCACCGCGCGCAGAACGTGATCACGGAGCGGGATCGCCTGCATCTCCACCATGCCCGTGCGCAGGCGGCCGAGCAGGATCAGGATGTCGGAGGCCGCCGCGATGATCGGGTTCGTGGCGTTGCCCACCTCGAGCCCCGCCCCGCGCAGCGCATCCTGGAAGGCGATCTTTTGCACCGCCGCGGCGGGTGCGGGCGCTTGCTGCGGTGCAGCGCCGGGGAACTGCATGTCCTGCGGCGTGGGCGCCCCCACATAGCCCCCCTGCCCCGGCGGCGGCGCGTAGGGCTGCTGCGGCGGGTAGCCCGGCGCGGGCTGCGCCGGCGGATATCCCTGAGGGTAGCCCTGCTGCGGTGGATAGGGCTGCGGGGGCGGCGGCGCATAGGCCGGCTGTTGCGGCGGATAGGGCTGCTGGGGCGGGGCCACGGGCGCGCCCTGCGTGGGCGTGATCGCCCCGCCGAGCCAGGTATCCTCCCGCCCGGGTACCGGCTGGGCAGGGGACGGTGGCGCGGCTTGCGGCGGATAGCCCCCCTGCCCCGGCGGCGGCGCGTAGGGCTGCTGCGGCGGCGGGGCCGGATAGGGCGGCTGCGGCTGCGGCGGCGGGGCGGCGCCGGGAACCTTCACGCCGAAAATCGTGCGCTCCCCGCCCCCCGGTGGCGCCGCGGGCGGCGGCTGTTGACCCTGCACCGGCGGCTGCGCCTGCGCCTGCGGCTGCACCGGAGGCTGCGGTTGGCGCGGCGCTTGCGGCGGGATCTTCTGACCGAAGACGGTGCGTTCGTTGTCGTCCGATGCCATATCAGCGCTCCTCCGGGATCGCCCAAAGCTCCAGTTCGAGGCCGGGCCACGCGCCCGCGAAATGCATCCCCATCGCCGGCGCCTGGGAGAAGTCGCGCCAGAGCGGGCTCATCTTGTCCACCATGAAATAGACGTGATTGGACACAACGCGGATCTGCGGCGGCGGGTTGGGCGCGTGCACCAGCGTGATGCCCGGCAGGTTGTTGACGATGATCTCCTTCATCCGCGTCGAGGGCCCCACCTTGCAGAGCTGCGGAAACTGCTGCTGGATCTGCGTGAGCGGCAGCGCCGCCGAGACCTCCACGATGAAAGCGGCGTTGGAGAAGAGGTTCGGGTCGTCCACCTGGGCGAGGAACGAGTTTTCCCGTCGCTGTTCCAGGTTCAGACGCAGCGCGCGGCCCACATCACGGGAGAGGAACCGGCGGATATCGTCCACGATGGGGCGGAACGTCTCCCGCGGCTGATCGTGGAGGTAGCGGCCGTAATCGGGCGCCTTGCGGTCCTTGTCCTCGAAGGTGGAAAGCTCGCCAGAGAGCGAAATCAGGGTTTCATAGAGCCGTTCCGGGTGCACGCTGGGCAGCTGCCGGAGATGGCGCAGGACGGGCAAGGTGCGGTTGAGCATCATGAGCATGAGGTAGTCCTTGTCCTGCATGCCCCCGCCGGAGGTGGGGTCGGCGGCGTAGCGCTCCAGCACTTCCAAACGTGCCTCTACCGATCCGATCACGGACTTAAGATATCCTTCATAAGCGCGGTGAACGCTCAGGATCAGACCCGTGGGCGGCGTGTTCTGGTCGAGCGTCACGACCTTCCCGTCGGAGACATCCGCCACCCGCCCGAGCGAGATCGACTGGTAGCCCTCGCGCGGCTTGTCGCGGAGCGCGAGCTCGAGCCGCGGGATCGCGATCTCCACGCTGGCCTCCGTCCGCGCCGCCGCGCTCACATCGGCCACGCCGGGCTCGTCACGGATCACGAAGCGGGTGGACTTGTCGTCGGGCATCCCGATGTCGCGGTCGTTCTGCGCGGCGTTGGGGAGCGTGAGCCAGATCGTCTTGCCCACCGCCTCCTCCGGCACGTCGATCTCCCGAGGGAGCGGCGCCGTGTGGGGCGCGTCGAAGGGCGTGCCATCGGGCATGATGCCGGCCACCTGTTCAAGCTCGAGCCGCCCCTGCCGCAGCTGCGCCTGATCAAAGATGAGCTCCGCCACGCCCCACGGGAACGGCGAGATATGCGCCGTACGGGCCGTTAGGGTTTTCTCCATGTATCGGTCGGACTGTTGGAGGTGTTGAGGCTTAATGAACAGCCCTTCTTTCCACGCGACTTTGCTGTAACGCGACATGGGTGGGAACAACTCCAATCAAAGACTTGGCAGGAATTTGAGCCACCTGCAGCAGCACTCTGAGCGCTGGGGAGTCATCCGTCAAGGACGCCAGGGGTGGGGCCTTCCGGACCCCGGAGCGAAAAGTTGACAGCTGTCAACTTTCGCTGTTTCGGCCTCGGTTCCGCAAAAAGTTGACAGCTGTCAACTTTCGCAAATTCTCCCTCACATCCCTCGGTTCGGAGCAAAAGTTGACAGCTGTCAACTTTTGCCGCGCTCGCGATTGATGTTGGCCATGACGAGCCGCGAGAGGGAGAACGACCCCTTCTGACACTGCGCCGTCAGCGCCCGCAGATACCCGCCAGGGGAGCGGATCGTCTCGATCCTGTCGACGAGGCAGCACACCGCCACACCGGCGGCCTCGGGGCCCATCGCGGCCTTGGCATCCTCCCAGGCCGACGGGCTGATGCCGATCATCCCGCGGAGGAACCCGCCCAACGTCACCAGATCCGAAAATCCCCGTATCGGGCCCTGCGCGTAGGCCAGTGCCTCGGGGATCGCCCGGAGCACGAGCGGGAACGGGATCTCCACCGCATCCTCCGGCGGGGCAGGGCGGGGCGCCGCCGCCTCGCGTTCTTCTGCGCGGAGTTCAAGATCAGAGGTATCAGTATTTGAATTCTGATGGTGACGCCCGGAATGAGCGGCATCGGCGCTTGCTTTTTCTGCATCGAAAAGGGTTTCGATCACCTTACCGTGCAGTGCGCTCACCTCCGCGGCCAGCGCCTCGAGCGCCTCGGCATCGAGCTTGCGCCGCAGCACGCGGGTATGGACGAGGAGCGCGGCCAGGAGCGCCTCCCAATCGCCGGGATACCCCGCTTCTAGGCCGTAGGCGGCGAGCTTCTGGGCGTCACGCTTCTCCAGCACCACCTGTTCGCGCAGCGCGCGCAGCCGCTCGGCGGCCTCCCGCGTGGCCTGGGCGGCCTGGGCGATCTCTCCGGCGCGCAGCCGCAGCGGCGCAAGGTCGAAGCCGAAGGCCACCTCCGCCTCCCCCCGCCGCCGGTAGCGCTTCCCGTTGGGGCTGTCGTGGCGCAGCATCACCCCCGCCTGCACCAGCCGCGCGAGGTGGCGGCGCAGCGTGCTCTCGGGCATCCCGTGGAGCCGCCCCGACAGCGTCCGGTTGGACGGAAAAACAACGAGTGAGGCGTTCCCGCCCAGTCTCTGTTCCGGCAGAAAACTGACCAGGGCGCTCAGCACGCCGAGTTCCCGGTCGCTGAGCCCGAAGGCCGCGCGCGCCGCGCCCAGATCGTTGAGCACCTGCCACTTGTCGGGTGCCGCCTCCGCCGGGGCGGGCTGCCGCTCCACGAGGTCGCGCACTTGCATGAGCCCGGCCGTCACCGGCCGCGGCCCGAAGGGGGTCGTCGTCAGTCTTTTCATCGCTGTTCACTGGGCAAAAAAGTACCGTGCGCCCGCCAGGCGTTGTTGACAGCCGACTCGTGCAGAGCTTAGATTCGGGGTGCTAGAACCAAATCGGAGCCTCTCGGGTCGCTATGATCTGGGGGGCTTCGTTCTTTTCGGGCCCTCTGTGCCTCCTGTTATTCCTGCTCGTTGGTGCCCTCGCCGCCCTGGTCTTTTTCGATCCAGTCACGGTGAAGCTCGCTGAGGTGGTCGATGAGCCACTCGCCAAAGCCGTCTCGGCCGCGGGGCAGGGTGACCACCAGTTTCTTGGGATGTTCGACAAACGCCGCGATCTCCCGCCCCGAGCGGAGCGAGGGGATCGGCGTGAGCTCGGCGCGCGGGGTGTATGCGCGCTTCTCGGGCCGGGCGCTGCCTTGGCCATCGAAGGCGGAAAAGACCGCCTCGAACCGCTCGTCGCTCGTCTCGCCCCCCGTTAACCCCCTGACAACGCTGACGATTTCGTCTTGCGCGACGTCGAGCTGCTCCACCGTCGTGGCCAGCTCTGCCCAGCGGTCGCGCCCGATGCCGGGGGCGGCACCGATGGCGGCGATGGCGTCGAGCCCGATGCGGTCGACGATGCTCATCATCCGGCTCATGACCGTCTTGTCCACGGCCACGGCATCGCAGATCGCCTTCCGCGCATAGCTCGCATCGCGCATCTGGGCGGCGAAGTTGGCCTTTTCGATGAAGCTCAGGCCGCGCCGGGCGGTGTTCTCCTGGCCCTGGGCCATGACGAGGGCGCCGTCGTCGAGATCGCGCACGAGCGCCTTGACCGGCAGGTCGAGTTCGCGAAGCGCCAGCACCCGGCGGCGGCCATAGACGATCTGATAGCGCCCGTCTTCTTCGGGGTGCGGGCGCACCAGGATGGGCACTTGCTGACCGTATTCAGAGATCGAGGCCTTGAGCGCGTCATCCTCGGCGTCGTCGGTCTCGAGCCGGTCGCGCAGGCCCCCGGCGTCGATCAGGAACGGGTCGATCTCGATGAGGGAGCGGGCCTTGAGCGCCTCGATGGACTGGCTCACCGCGCCGATGGCGCCGCGGGCGCGGCGGGCCGGGGCCTCTGTTGCTGGGGCAGGGGGCTTTTCAGGCGCGTTAGAGCCTGTTTTGGCCGCGCGCGCCTGGTCTGGCGGCGGCGCCTCTCCCATGAGGCCTTTCAAAAGGTCTTTACGTGCCATGGCGCCCCCATGCGGCTTGAACGAGGCCTTCGATCTCCCCGTTGACGGCGTTGATGCTTTCGAGCGCGCGGTCGTAGGTGCTGCGCGTGAACTGGCTCTTTTCCACCTCGTAAAGGGTCTGTTTGGTGATCCCGGCATCCGAGATCGCGGTGGATTTGAGCGCGGTATGGTTCAGGACATGCTCCCCGAACATGGAGCGCATGAAGCTCACCATCTGGTTTTGCGGGCCATCGCCCGGCTCGTAGCGGGTCACGACGTAGCGCAGCCAGTCATAGCTCATGTCGCCGCCCGCATCGGCCACGACGCCCAGCAGGTTCGAGGTCATCAGAAGGAACTGACACATGGACATGACGTCGAGCATCTGGGGATGAACAGTCACTAACACGGCGGTGGCGGCCGAAAGCGCGCTCATGGTGAGGAAGCCCAGCTGCGGCGGGCAATCGATGATGACGGTGTCGTAGGCGTCGGCCACCTCCGACAGCGCGCGGCCCACGCGGGTGAAGAACATCGCCCCGTCACGGTTGGCGAGCGCGCGCGGCGTCTCGTGCTCGAACTCCATGAGGTCGAGGTTGCCGGGCACCAGATCGAGGTTGGTGAAGTAGGTTTTGCGGATGAGCTGCGCCATGGGGACGGGATCGTCATAGCGGATCGCGTCGTAGATCGTGCCGCCGTCGAGGAGGTCGAATTCGGGCTGGAAGCCGTGGAGCGCGGAGAACGACGCCTGCGGATCGAGGTCGATGGCCAGCACGCGGTAGCCGTCGAGCGCCATCTTCTGCGCCAGGTGGGCGGCGGTCGTCGTCTTGCCCGAGCCGCCCTTGAAGTTGATGACGGTGATGACCTGGAGGTGGTCTGGTGAATTTTCCATGCGCCCCTCCGGCCCGGCCCGCCGGCCGGGCAGGTAGGTGCCCGGGGCCTTGGCGCCCTTTTCGAGCATGGTGCGGAGCGTCTGGATATCCTCTGGCGTGTAGTGGCGGCGGCCGCCGGCGCGGATCTCGGGCTCGGGCCCGCGGCCCTCGAGGTGGAGCTTGCGGAGATAGGCGTCCTTCACGCCGAGGAGGTCTGCGACCTCGCCCGAGGTGAAAGTGCGCAAGGTTCGGGTCGCATCGGGCGGGAAGAGCTGCGCGCGGTGGGCCTGGAGCCGGGAGGAGAGTTTCTCCGCGTGCTCGCCCACGAGCGTATCGATGCGCTCTGCGGTGTCTCTCATGTCGCCTACCTGCCGGCTCTTGTTTTCGCGCCCCTGCCGCGCACGCCCGGTTTCGTACCGAGGCTCTGACGGCGTGAGTTACGCTTTTGCGCGTTTGCGTGTGCTCTTGCCGTAAGGATTAGCCGTGGCCGCGCGATTCCCGCAAGGCTTTTCTACATCTAGGGGGTCGGGGGGCGCGCGCCGCTACGTCCGTGCGGTCCCTCCCGCCAACGCGGCACGATCACCACAACCAGGGGAAAGATCGGGAGGGGGTGTGGAAAACGTTGCCCAAACGTAAATCGCGTGGTCATTCTGCGGTCAAGACCCGTGCGCCCGCAGGAGCGCGGCCATTTTTCGAGCCGTGGAGAACGCGGCCTCCGCCAGGGATTGAAGACGATGATTACGCTCGCGACCTCCACCACCCAGACCGGCATCCGACAGCGCAGCCTGGCAAAGCACTGCCGCCTGGGGCGCGCGACGGAGCTCGTCTTCGTGCTGGCGACGGGGGCCGTGCTCGTCCTCGGCGGCCAGGCCCAGGCGCAGGACACGCTGCAATTCAACGAGGGCGGCGGCACCACGGCGGGCGAGGGCGACGACGGCGACTGGGACCTCACCGACACGAACTGGTTCCTCAACGCGGGCAACCCCAACGTCGCCTTCAGCGCGGGCGACGACGCGGTCTTCAACGATGCCGATCCGGTGGCGCCCTACACCGTCACCATCACCGAGGGCGGCGCGATCGAGGTGCGCAACATCGAGGTCAACGTGGCCCCGGACGGCGCCACGCCCGGCGTGACCATCGCGGGCGCGGGCGCCAACGATCTCAACATCACGGGCAATTTCGACGTCACCGCCGGCAATTCCGCGGAGGTCACCGCCGACATCACCGCCGACCTGACCTTCACCGGCGCGGGCACGCTCACCGCCACCGGTGCCATCGGCGGCGGCGCGACCCATAACGGGACCGGCACGGGCACGCTCGACATCGACGGCGGCACGGCGACGGGCGTGGCCAATTCGAGCGCGTCCGCGGACGCCGTGGTCAATATCCGCTCCACCATCGGCACCACGCTCACCCAGGACGGGGCAGGGACCACCAACGTCCTCACCGGCGGCGTCATCACCGGCACCACGAGCATCACCGACGGCGAGGTGGCCGTGGACGGCGGCACGCTCACCGGGGCTGCGACCGTGTCGACGGGCGGCATCCTCGACCTCGACACCGGCACGCTCACGATCGGCGTCGTCATCGACGGGGGCGAGCTGCAATTCGCGGGCGGCAATCCGGGCACGATCGCGTTCAACACGGGCGAGCTCAATCTCAATGGCGGCGATCTCGAGCTCACCGGGCTCGACGACCTCACCGTGGCCGCCAACCAGGTCTTCGACTTCGACAGCGGCGACGTGAACAGCGTCGTCCTCGACGGCGGGCGCTTCGAATATGCGGGCGGGACGATCACGACCACCTTCACCTTCACGAGCGGCGAGCTCCTCGTGGACGGCGGCACCCTCGCGCAGAACTTCACGCTCGATGCGGGCGACACGCTCAACCTCGATTCCGGTCAGGTGGGCGACGTCACCGTGGCAGACGGCATCCTCGACATGGATGGCGGCACGCTGGCGGGCGCGCTCACCGTCAACAGCGGCACCGCCAACGTCGATGGCGGCGCCGTCACCGGCCTCACCACGGTCAATACCGGCGCCACGATGGGCCTCGGGGGCGGCCGGCTCCGCGGCAACACTCTGGTGGATGGCGGCACGCTCAACGTCACCGGCACGGGCACCGTGGGCAACCAGCCCACCGACACGCTCCAGGTGACCAATGGCGGCTCCGTCGTGATCGACACCACCGGCAACATCGAGGCCGGGCTGGAGGTGGAATCGGCCATCACGCTCAACGGTGGCACGATGACCATCACCGTGGGCGACGTGGCCGGCGTCAACATCATCGCCGATGCCACGGGCACCGACCTCAGCATGAATAACGGCTCCTCCGACATCGCATCGCTCACCATGAGCGCGGGGCAGGCGGATCTGAATTTCGGCACCGTGGGCGATACCGACATCTCCGGCGGCTCCATCGACATCAACCGCACCCAGATCGACGGCACGCTGGAGATCAGCGGCACCGGCGCGGTCGTCATCGACGAGAATGACGGCGCCGGCAACGGCAACGGCCAGACCGAGGTGACGGGCGTCACCACGATCACCGGCGGCTCGCTCACGCTCACCGACGGTGAGGTGTCGGATGTCGACATCACCGGCGGCGCGGCACTGACGGACGAGTTCACCGTCGCCACCCTCGGCACGGTGGCCTCCATCGACGTGTCGAGCTCCGCGGATGCCAATGCGGTGGTGGATGGCGGCACCGTCTCCAACGCCTCCACCGTCGCGGTGGGCACGATCACGATGAATTCGGGCTCCATGGCGGCGGTGACCACCTCGAGCGGGGGCACCTTCACGCAGCTCGGCGGCGCGGCGGGCGTGGTCACCAACAATGGAGGGACCGTGAACCTCACCGGCAGCACGGCGGGCGCCACCGCCACCGGGCTCGCCATGGGCGGCAGCGCGGGCACGACGACGCTGAACGGCGTGACGGTCAATGGCGGCGGGACGCTGCAGGGCGGCATCCTCAACATCGACGAGGACGGCAACGGCGCGACCGCCGATGCGGCCCAGGAGGTCACCGGCACGCTCACCATCAGCGGGACGCAAGTGACGCTCACCGACGGTCAGCTCGCCGATGTGGCGATCACGAACGGCATCGACACCAACGACGAGTTCACGCTGGAGGCCGCGGGCACCGTCGCGTCGCTCACGATCTCGGAGGCTGACGCCGATGCGCAGCTCAACGCCGGTGTCGTCACGGGCCAGTTGCTCGTGGAAAATGGGGTCGCCGACAATGACGGCGCCCAGGTGGGCAGCGTGCGCGTGGACCAGGACGACCAGGGCGATCCGGCCCGCTACGAGCAGAGCGCGGGCTCGGTGACCGGAAACGTGAACGTGGTGGACGGCGATGCCGACATCACCGGCGGCTCGGTGGGCACGCTCACCGTGGGCGGGACGGGCGCGCGCGTGGACCTCGACGGCGGCACGGCGGGAGCGACCACCGTGGGCGGCGGCGTCCTCAGCCTCACCGATGGCCGCGTGGTGGGCACGCTCGGCGTCACCGCGGGCACGGTCACGATCAACGAGACCACCGCCGATGCGGCGGTGACCGAGGTGACGGGTCTTGCCACCATCAGCGGCGGCGAAGTCACGCTCGAGGACGGCCAGATGGCGGGCGTGAGCGTCACCGGCGGCGCGGGCGGCGATACCGAGTTCACGATGGACAATCTGGTGTCGAACCGGATCGCGTCCCTCGCCGTCTCCGGCGGCGACGCGGATGTGCTCCTGAGCGGGGGCACGGTGACGGGCGGCGTGGGGATTTCGGCCGGGGACGTCACCGTCACCGGGGCCACGATCGTCGGGGCCTCGAACGTCACGGGTGGCGTGCTCGACATCGACGGCGGCCTCGTGAGCACGGCCACGGGGATCACGATCAATGGCGGAACGGTGCGCTATTCGGCGGGGACCACGGGGGCGTTCACGCTCACGAGCGGCACGCTGACCCTCGACGGGGTCACGGCGCTGCCGGGGCCGATCCTTTTCGGCGCGGGCTTCACGCTCGATATCGATTCGGGCGGCGTGAGCGGGGCGATCACCAATACCGGCGGCACGCTCGAGGTGGGCGGGGCCGATAACGGGGACTACACCCAGTCGGGCGCGGGCGCCGTGTCGGAGATCACCGGCGGCTCCGTGGGCAATACCGATGTGAGCGACGGCACGCTCGCGGTGACGGGCGGCACGGTGGACGGCACGCTCCTCGTGACCGGCGGCGCGGTCACCATCGACGAAAGCGGGACGGCGGATGCGGGCGACGAAGTCACCGGGCTCACCACGATCCAGGGCGGGCTCGTGACGATCACCGACGGCGACGTGGCGGGCGTGGTACTGAACGAGACGGTGGGCGTGGACGGCGCCGACGACCTCGTCCTCACCGACGGCAGCATCGCGAGCCTCACCGTGCAGGCGGGGCAGGGCGCGCTCAATGGCGGCGAGGTGGAGGGGGTCACGGCCGTCTCCGGCGGGACGCTCACCGTGGGCGGCGCCACCCTCACCGGGAGCCTCGACGTCTCCGGCACGGGGCAGGTGAACGTCACCGGCGGCACGATCACCGGCGACACCGACATCACCGGCGGGCAGGTGGACGCCGCGGGCGGCGATTTCGGCACCGTGACCGTGAACGCGGCGAGCGATGCCGTGGCCGATCTCATCCTGCGCACGGGCGCAGGCGTGGACACGCTCAACCTCGACGCGGGCGACGTGACGATGTCGGGCGGCACGGTGAGCACCGCCGCCGATATCGACGGGGGCACGCTCACGCTCAGCTCCGGCACCATCGCCGCGCCGCTCACCATCGGCGGGGCAGGGGTCGCGGCCACGGTGTCGTCCACCGGAACCGGCACCGTAACGGGCCTCACCACCGTCCTCGCGCAGGGCACGCTCACCACCAACGGGGACGCGGAATTCGACGAGATCCGGAACCAAGGCGGCAGCGTCACCCTCACGGCGGGCGACTTCGGCGACCTCAATGCCAGCGCGGGCACGACGAGCATCACGAGCGGCGGCGTGGGCGCGGTCACCAACACCGGCACCTCGGCGCTTTCGGTCTCCGGCGGCACGCTGGCGAGCCTCGAGAACGCCGCCACGGTGGCCATCGACGGCGGCTTCGCGGTGACGGGCGCGGTCACGAACCAGAGCGGCGGCACGCTCGATTACTCTGGGCTCGCGGCCGCGGCGACCCTCACCGCCGGAAGCGTCTCGAACGCGGGCGACATCGTCACGGGCGCCAATGCGCTCACGCTGGCGGCCGACACCACGCTCGAGGCGGGCACCACCATCAATGGCGGCGACGACATCGACGGCTCCCTCCTCTTCGGCGGAGCGCTCACGAACGAGGCCGATCTCGACATCATCGGCGCCACCGACCTCACCGCGGGCGACGTGACCAATACCGGCACGCTCGAGGCCACGGCCACCGTGACGCTGGGCGCGCGCACGCTCGACAATGACGGCACCTTCACGGTGGGCAATGGCGGCGCGCTCACCTCCTCGGGCACGATCGACACCGACGGCACCCTCACCGTGGCCACCGGCGGCACCATCACCGCCGCAAACGCCATCGACAATGACGGCACGCTCGCCCTCGCGGGCGGCACCATCACGGGCGAGGTCGATAACGGCGACGCCTTCACCATGGCCGGCGGCTCCGTGGACGGGATCGCCAATGCCGCCGCCGGCACCGTCACCGTCACCGCCGGCGGCACCGTCACCGGCGCGCTCGACAATGACGGCGCGGTCTCGGTGACCGGCGGCGTGCTCACCGTGGGCGGGGCCTACGCCAATGCGGGCACGACGGAGACCGGCGCCGGGACGAGCATCGCCACCGCCACCCTCGCCAACGCCTCGGGCGGCACGCTCACCAATGCGGGCACAGTGACGGGCGCCGTCACCAACGCGAGCGGCGGCACGGTCACGAATTCCGGCACCGTGGGCGGCGCCATCACCAATAGCGGCGACCTCAACATCGCGGGCGGCGCCAGCGGCGCGGTCACCAATGCGTCGAGCGGCGACGCCGATGTCGATGGCGGCGGCGCCGTCACCGGCAACGTCACCAATGCAGGAGACTTCAACGTCAACAGCGGCACTCTCGCGCTCACCGGCACCTTCACCAATCAGAGCGGCGGCACGCTCGTGGTGGGGACGGGCGCCACCGTCTCCCGGCCCGGGCCGGGCGGCGCGGTGGCGGCGCTGCCGCCCGCGCTCACCGCGCTCGTGGACAGCGATCTGAGCAACGCCGCAGGCGCGCTCGCGATCCTCACCGACGATGGCGGCGTCACCGGGACGCTCACCAATGCGGGCAATCTCGACATCATCGGCGGCGGCGTGGGCTTCCTCGTCAATACCGGGGATGTGGACGTCACGAATGGCGGCACGCTCGACACCGGCGGCACCAATAGCGGCGATTTCGATGTCACGAGCGGCACGCTGAGCGTTCTGTCCGGGTCGATGCAGAACGCCGCCGCGGCCACCATGACCGTGGATGCGGGGGCCGCCATCAGCGGCGCGTTCAGCAACCTGGGCACCATGAACCTCAACGGGGACGGGGGCAGCATCACCAATACCGGCCTCCTCAACCTCGCCGGGCGCGCCACCTCCATCACCAATGGCGCGCGGGTCGAGGGCATCGATGGCGGCGGGGCCGACAGCTTCACCGCGCAGGCGGGGTCCACGCTCGACCTCACCGGCGACGGGACCGCCGACACGCAGCTCACCTTCGGCTCGCTCTCCTTCGAGGGCACGGGCGTGGATGCCTCCACCGTCCGGCTCAACGTCGATCTCTCGGGCCTCACCAATCCCGACGGGTCCACCGATACCGACAACATCGCCGTGACAGGCTCCGTCGCGGGCGACGTGTCGCTCGAGATCGTGAACGTGGCCGACGTGGCCGTGGGCGGGGCCGATATCGAGATCTTCACCTTCGGCACGGGAACGCGGGACATCAACATCGTCGATGTGACCTTCTTCCAGAGCGATGGCGTGACCGAAATCGACTTTGCCGATTTCGTGCTCACCTCCGGGGCGAGCGGTCTGCTGCTGACGTCCTCGCTGGGCGCGACGGGGTCTCTGGCGGCCTCTGTGGGCCTCACGCAGACGGCGGTGGGCACGGTGGTGAACCGCCCGACCTCGCCCTTTGTGGTCGACCTCGCCGCGGGCGGGGAGGAGCCCGAATGCGCGCCCGGCGTCTGGACCCGCCTCACCGGTGGCCAGGCCGACATTTCCGGCACCTTCACCAATACCGGCAACGGCGTCACCGACGACGTGAACCTCGAGCTCGACTATGCCGGTCTCCAGCTCGGCGGCGACATCGCCTGCTTCGGCGGGCGGTTCAACGGTTTCGACGTGGCCGTGGGCGGCATCCTGGGCTACAACCTCGGATCCTCGAGCAACGACAACTTCGCGCTCGACACCCTCACCGGCGAGCGGACGGGGGAGCTTTTGAGCGTCACCGAAACCGATTTCGAACAGGCCTATGCCGGGGCCTACGTGACGTTCGCGCGGGATAGGCTCTTTGGCGACATCCAGTTCCGTTTCGAGAATATCGATTTCACGTCCAACAACACCGAGGTGTCCGAGGATGCGGGCATCGACCTCGTGGACAGCGAGTATTCGAACGAGGCGCAGACGCTTTCGGGATCGGTGGGCTATTCCTGGCCGATCGAGGCGGTCGAGGGGCTCGCCTTCGTCAGTTCGGTGGGCTTTTCCTACACCGCTAACAGCACCGATGAGATCGACGTGGGCGAGGACGGCGTGATCGAGCTCGAGGATGGCGATCAAAGCGTGGGCTTCGTCTCCGCCACGCTGGCGCGGTCGCAGATCCTGCCGGACGAGGTGAGCCTCCTGAGCTATTTCGGCACGGTCACGTTCTACAGCGACTTCGCCGATGCGCGGCAGGGTACGCTGACCGCGGAGGAGGAGGACCCCGATACCGGCGATATCTCCATCAACACGACGAATTTCGAGCTCGACAACCTGGGCACCTACGGCGAACTCAGCGCGGGCATCAACTACCTACGGCTGCTGAGCCCCGGGGCGGCGGGCAATGCCCGGCAGCTCAACGCGTCGGCCCGGATCGATGCGCGCGTGGGCGAAAGCGTGGAGAGCTGGGGCATCACCGGCCAGGTGCGCATCCAGTTCTGAGGCGGGCCGCGTACGTCGCTTCCGCGCGCGCGGGGGCGGCTACCAGATGCGGCGCACGGGCTCCGGCGCGAGCGTGTCGAAGACGGCATCCGCCGACAGAAGCACCGCGCCGGACAAAAGCACCGTGGCCGCCAGGAAGCGGTCGAACGGGTCCCGGTGCGGCCAGGGCATGGCGCCCGCGAGCGTGGCCACCTCCGGCGTGATCGGCGCGCTGAGCAGCCCCTGGTCCCGGGCGAGGTCGGGCAGGTCGTCGAGGTAGGGCGCCATGTCGGGCCATTTGCCCAGGCGGACCTTCTGGCTCACTTCGAAGAAGCTGATCGGGCTGAGGCGGACGGCATCGGCGGTCTCCGCCGCGCGGCGGGCCGTGTCGGTGAGGCGGCGGTCATTGGTGAGCATCCACGCCCAGGCATGGGTGTCGAGGAGGATGTCCAACCGCTACTCGCCCTCCCAGGGCGCGAGGTCGTCCTCGTCGAGCGGCGCGAAGAGGCCGTCCGGGGCGGTGACCTTTCCCTCGAGCGCGCCGAAGAGCTTGCGGTCCTGGGGCAGGGGGACGAGGCGCACGACGGGCTGGGAGCCCTTGGCGATCACCACCTCCTCCCCGCGCAGCGCGGCCTCGATGAGCTTGGAGAGCTGGGTCTTCGCGGTGTGGATGGAGAACTGCATGGCCGAACAGGTACATGGCTAACTTAGCTAAGTCAATGTCGAAGACGCCGCGCGACGGCGGCTAATTCGAATTATGTTGATTTACGGCGTCGCGGGGTCCGCCATGGGAGCCGCATCGGCGGCGTCGATACCCTCTTCGTCGTCGTCCTCGTCGTCAACGTCGTCCTCCTCGTCCGCCGCCGCCCCCGGCGGGTCCTTGGGCTGAAGCAGGCTGCGCAGGCGCAGCGCGCCGCGGCTGCCGTCGGCATTGCCGGAGACGATGACGCTCCGCTGCCCGGGCGCGAGGACGAGCGCGAGCGCCACGCTCAACGGGACCGAGGCCGCGCCGGTATCGCCGAGCGATTGCGCGGGCAGCGTCGGGTCCTCGAAGGCGTCGTGCCGCGACGCGCCGGAATACATCACCGCTCCGCCGTAATCCTCGCCGCGGAACCGCTCCCCGGTGCCGTCGGTGAAGACATGGCCGATGGTGCTGCCGTCGTCCCGCGGCAGCACCCCGTCGAGACAGGCCGCGAGCCCCCGGCCCAGCGTGCCGCGGTCGGTATCGTCGAGCCGTTCGGGCTCCGTGCCCATGGCCACGGCCTCGATCACGCCGAGCGCGGGCGCGTCCACGCCCCCCGGCAGCGCGAGCAGGAGCGCCGCGGCGGCCTCCCCCGGCACGGCGGCGTAGGGATCCTCCTGCGTCTGGCCGCGGCCCGCCGCCATGGCGAGGTCCCGGCTCGCCGGGGCGGTGCGGCTGTCGAGCCCGATGACGAGGACCGCGGGCGCGTCGCCCTTGCCGAGGATCGCCTGCGCGGCCTCGAGCGCGCGGATGCCCCCCGTATGGCCGAGCGGGCTGTGGTGCCACTCCCCGATGCCCGCGGCGCGGAGCGTGGCGTCGAGCGCCTCGAAGATCGCGTCCTTTTCCGCGCTGCCATGGGCGAGCCAGCCGGGCAGCGCCACGATCGCGGGCGCGGCGATGGCACCGAGATACGCCGCCGGGTCCGGCCCGAACGCGGCGCGGAGCGCGGCCTCGGCCAGCCAGGCCAGGCGCGGCGCGGCGGCGCGGTGGGCAAGCACTTCGGGCACCCAGGCCCCCAGCGCCGGGAGCCCGTCCTGGCCCACGAAATCGGCGTGCCGTTCGAAGGCGGTGGCGCCGGTGGCCACGAGCTCCGCCGCGCCCGCGAGGCCGAGCGCCTGCGCACCCTCCTCGTAGGGCTCGGGCGCCGCGGTCGCCACGCCCTGGGCATAGATCGCCAGCGGCTGCGCGGTCCGCGCGCTCACAGCGTCACCCGCGAGATCTGCTTGAGCTGCACGGTTCCGCCCCAGAGCACCTCCTCGCGGCCATTGCAGTCGATGAAGGCGGTCCAGAGAAAGCTCACCTGCCGTGCGGTGAGGTCGATGATCATCCGCGTGAGCGCCATGCGCGTGCTCGTGCGCGACCGCCCGATATGGGCCTGGAAGGTGAGCACCGATTGCGGCACGTCGAAACGCATGTCCCCCTCGGGCAGGAACCCCTCCAGGTGCACGGCCTCGCCGCCCTTCCATCCGCCGGGCTGCCACTGGTCCTCCGGCGCGGCGTGGTAGAAACGTGCGTCGAAATCCTTGGGCAGGAGCGGTGCGCGGTCCTTTTCCCAGGCGCCGTCGAAGGTCCCTGCATAGCGCGCGCGGGCCGGCCAGGCGCGGGGCACGGGGCCGAAGCCCACGGGCACGCGGGCCCGGTGCTCGCTCAGCGGGTCGAGGCGGCCGGGGCCGAAGCGGGGCACCTCCACGAGGTCGTCCTCGGAGAGCCCGCCGCCGCCATCGGCCATGTCGAAGCCCACGCCGATGGGGTTGTCGGGCGCGCCCCGCCCGGGCTTGGCCAGCGCCAGCCCGCCGAAGGCGTTGGTCCAGCAAAGCTCCGTCTCGGTCACCGGCTCCTCGGAGGCGAGCCGCCAGCCGCCGAGCATCCGCGGCGCCACGCGGCGGCGCCCGAAGAGGATCGCCCGCTTGGCCCGCCCCGCCACGGAGAGCGTGAGCGGCAGGGCCTGCAGGTCGTCGGCCGGGGGGCGAACGGCCCCGCGCATGAGCACCTCCCCCGCCGGCAGGAAGGGCGCGATTTCGCCCTCGGCGCGGAGGATCTCGTTGTCGGCGCCCTCGGTGAGGGGCGCGAGCAGGACGTCGGGCTGATCCTCGGCGAGGCTGGGCACCGCGCCGGGCGCGCGCGGCAGATCGAAGGTGCCTTTCACGGTGGCCGCCCAGACCTCCCGCCCGGTCTTGTCGCGCTCGAGCATGGCGCGCGCGGCGAAGGGGGTGAGGTTGCGGAGCTGCCACATGGATCAGGCGAGCTCACCGCGGTGATCGATCGCCGCCACCCCGCCATCGACGGCGGCGCGGTGCACCTCCGCGAGGGGCTGGAACGAGGCCACCAGGGCGGGCACCTGGGGGGTGTCGGCGCCGTAGAGCGCGCTCCCCCCGCCCCCGGCATAGATCGCGCCTTGCGTGCCGTGGGTCTCGAAGACGTAGTCGTGGACGAGGATCACGCCGGGCGCCTCCGCCACCCAGGGTGCGGCGGCCCCGGCGAAGCCGCGCAGGACCGAGAGCGCGCCCAGGATCTCCCCCGCGTTGGAGAGGCC
>JBCBET010000012.1:0-47320 GCA_038528385.1 Pseudomonadota bacterium
GTAAGGCCGGGGCGGAGCATTTTCCGAAGAAAATGCTCCGGACCATCCCAACACGGCAGGCCGGAAATTTCTTCGGAAATTTCTGGCAGGCTCAACAACAGGTTCGACGTGGGCGCGTGCCGTCCACCTCTCAACGAAAGGACAGACCATGGCCGCAAGCCAGACCATTCGCATCCGGCTCAAGGCGTTCGATTACCGCGTTCTCGATGCGAGCACGCAGGAAATCCTGAACACCGCCAAGCGTACCGGCGCCAACGTCCGGGGCCCGATCCCGCTCCCCAACAAGATCGAGCGGTTCACCGTTCTGCGTGGCCCCCACGTGGACAAGAAGAGCCGTGACCAGTTCGAGATCCGCACCCACAAGCGGTTGCTCGATATCGTCGATCCCACGCCCCAGACGGTGGACGCGCTCATGAAGCTCGACCTCGCCGCCGGCGTCGACGTGCAAATCTCGGTGTAAGGGAGGCCTCACATGCTACGTTCCGGCGTTATCGCAAAAAAAGTGGGGATGACCCGCATCTTCCAGGAAGATGGCAAACAAATCCCCGTCACCGTGCTCCAGCTCGACAACCTCCAGGTCGTGGCCACGCGCACCGCTGAGAAAGACGGCTACTCCGCCGTTCAGCTCGGCGCAGGCACGGCCAAGGCCAAGCGCACCTCCGCCCCCATGCGCGGCCATTTCGCCGCCGCCAAGGTAGAGCCCAAGCGCAAGGTCGCGGAGTTCCGCGTCGCCCCCGAAAACCTCATCGAAGTGGGCGAGGAGATCATCGCCGACCACTACTTCGAGGGGCAGTTCGTGGACGTCACCGGCACCTCCATCGGCAAGGGCTTCGCGGGCGCGATGAAGCGGCACAATTTCGGCGGCCTCCGGGCCTCCCACGGTGTCTCCATCTCGCACCGTTCCCACGGCTCCACCGGCCAGTGCCAGGACCCGGGCAAGGTCTTCAAGGGCAAGAAGATGGCCGGCCACATGGGCGCGGCCCGCGTGACCACGCAGAACCTGCAGGTCATCCGCACCGACAGCGACCGCGGCCTCATCATGGTCAAGGGCGCCGTGCCGGGCTCCAAGGGCGGCTGGGTAACGATCAAGGACGCGGTCAAGAAGCCCACGCCCGACAACGTGATCCTGCCCGCCGCGCTCATGTCTTCCAAGAAGGAAGCGCAGCGCCTCGCCGAGGAAGCCGCGGCCCAGGCCGAGGCCGAGGCGAAAGCCGCCGAGGAGGCCGCCGCCGCAGAGGCCGCCGCCGCCGAGGAGGCCGCACTGAAGGAAGCCCAGGAGTCCATCGCAGAGGACCAGTCGAACGAGGGCGGCGCAAACGAGGCCGGTGACACCGACAAGAAAGAGGGTGACGAATAATGAAACTCGACGTCATCAAACTGGACGGCGGCAAAGCCGGCGCTATCGAGCTAGACGAGGCCCTCTTCGGCCTCGAGCCGCGCGCCGACATCCTGCATCGCGTCGTCCGCTGGCAGCGCAACAAGGCGCAGGCCGGCACGCACAAGGTCAAGACGCGCTCGGAGACGAGCTACTCCACCAAGAAGATCTATCGCCAGAAGGGCACCGGCGGCGCACGCCACGGCTCCCGCAATGCGCCGATCTTCCGCAAGGGTGGCATCTACAAGGGGCCCACGCCGCGCTCCCACGCCCATGACCTGCCGAAGAAATTCCGCAAGCTCGGGCTCATGCACGCGCTTTCGGCCAAGGCCCGCGAGGGCGCCATCGTGATCCTCGACGCCGCCGAAGCCGACGGCAAGACGGGCGCATTGGCCAAGCAGGTGAAGAACCTCGGCTGGAAGCGCGCGCTCGTCATCGACGGTGCGGAGGTGAACGAGGGCTTCGCCCAGGCCTCCCGCAACATCGAGGGGCTCGACATCCTGCCGTCCATGGGCGCCAACGTCATGGACATCCTGAAACGCGACACGCTGGTGCTCACCAAGGCCGGTGTCGAAGCTCTGGAGGCACGTCTCAAATGACCGCCGCAGCCAACCACTACGACGTGATCCGCAAGCCGCTGGTCACCGAAAAGAGCACCATGGCGTCCGAGAACGGCGCCGTCGTGTTCGAGGTCGACATTGCCTCCACAAAGCCGCAGATCAAGGAGGCCGTTGAGGCCGTCTTCGGCGTGAAGGTGAAGGCCGTGAACACGTCGATCACGAAGGGCAAATCGAAGCGCTTCCGCGGCCGCCCCGGCACGAGGAAGGACGTCAAGAAGGCCTACGTCACCCTCGAAGAGGGCAACACGATCGACGTGACCACCGGACTTTGATCAAAGGTCTATGGTCACCGGCCTCTGCGACCACTGACAAGACGCGACAAAGCCCCGCTCCGGCGGGGCTTTTCACGTTTCGGGACCCTGCGCGGGAATTGACCCTGATCAAGGCGGGCGCACAGGCGGCCCCCTAGGATGGTTCCAGAAAGGGAGGTCCCCATGACGTCACGCATCCTCGTTCCCGTCGATCTCGATCACACGAACCAGCTCACCGGCGCGCTCGGCCTCGCCGCGAAACTGGCCAGGGAGGACGGCGCCACCGTCATCTACGCGGGCATCGCCGACGCGGTCCCCACCGCCTCGCGCACCACCGTGGGGGAGAGTATGGCCGCCGACCTGCAATCCTTCGCCGCCGACCAGGCCCGCGAGCACGGGATCGAAGTGGCAGATCACGTGGCGTTGCGCGGCGACCTCCATCTCACCGTGGGGCCCGATCTCATCCGCGTGGCGCGGGAGACGGAGGCCGACCTCATCGTCATGGCCAGCCACGTGCCCGGGCTCAGGGACCACTTCCTGTCGTCCAATGCAGGCTACGTCGCCGCCCACGCGCCGGTTTCGGTCTATGTGGTGCGCTGACGGCCGGGAGACGTGGCGCGCTTGCCGCCCGCGCGGTGCCGGCGGCCCCCGCGCCGCTACCGCGACAGAGGCTGGCCCTCCGCACCCGAGGAAGCGGCCCGAGGGAGGCCCGCGGCGGAGACGCGACGAAACCTCCCCGCCCCCGGGGTAGCGCGCCCATGGGACATCGGGACGGAGAGCGCGTTTTTCATTGACGCCAGCGGCAACGGGGGCCATAGCGGCGCTGCTATGTTACCCCATCGACCTTTCTCCGTATCCCGGCGTTCGGCACTCGATTGTGACTGACTACGCCGACCTGCCGCATCCCGCGGGCAGGAAAATGACAGGAGAGACGGCATGCCCACTGGCACCGTGAAATGGTTCAACACCGACAAAGGCTACGGCTTCATCGCCCCCGACGCAGGCGGCAAGGACGTCTTCGTCCACATCAAGGCGGTCGAGCGCTCCGGCCTCACCGGCCTCGCCGACAACCAGAAAGTGTCCTACGAGCTCGAGAGCGGCCGCGACGGCCGCGAGAGCGCAGGCAGCATCGAGCTGGTCTAAGCTCGGCTTCGACGACACGACAAAGCCCGGTCATCGCGCCGGGCTTTTTCTATTTGGGACACAGGTGCCACCATCTGTCCTTCAGAGCTGAGGGCAGTCCCCGACCGCGGGCGGGGGAGTAGCCCCCGCCCATGGGGGCGGTCGGGGGCTGCCCGGTGTCCCACCGGGCGTCGTGCTAGACAGAGATCTTTTCTGCGGCACGCTTTACGGCACGGGTCACGTAGCTCAGCGCGGAGTACGCACCGGCACTGCGACCCAGATCCATTGGGTTTGTGTCATGAGCACGCCACTGCTCAAGGGCCGCATCAACTAGCTCATCTTCATCGAAGATTTCAGGCTTCTGCAGGCGCCAAGTGCCATCTTTGCGGACAACAAAATGCCTCATGGCGCTGAGGACAGGAAACACAACTCCAGGCGAAACCCAGATGATCCTTCCCCCCTTCTTGTCTCGCCGAAAAGTTCGCTTCTTGCGTCCATCAGAAACCTCCGCTCGAATGCTCTTTCCATTGAACATTTCGCCAGACTGCCAGTATTGAAACTCCTCGATGGCGGTGGCTGCCATATCCAACGTAAATTGATACCGGGCGGCGGATGCTTCGTCGGAGTCCTTATTTTGGAACCAGCCAGTGAAGTCTTCTAGGCAAAGAGCGCGCTGTTTGTATGGCCGCAGCAGTTCACTGGGCGTATCGCTTCCTGAGACTTCGATGGGCATAAGAAGTCGGGTTGCTTGGAGAATATGGAAAGTGTCGAGTGCACCTGCTGTATCTGTTTCGGAAAGCTGGATTTTGTTTCCAGTCGCGGCGAGCACTACTCGATTGAGCTCGTCTAGCTGGCCCCGTCCGCCCGCTTGCGAAATAGACTTCACTGGCGAGGCGCTGTTCCTTGCGATCGCAGTTTCAACCACAGAGGCGTGATCCGGATCGACTATTATTTCTGCTCGGATGTGGAAGTCTTCTGGCTCGCCACTTGTCTCAATGTCATCTGGGTCGAAACTATCGAGATATCTTAAGACCTCACCGCGCGTTTGCGCGCCGTTGATTACGGAGTCAAATTTAAGGGTCGCCACCTTCGCTTTGTCATCAACCGTCATTGAACTGCAGGTGAGCGTAAGCCCTCCATTTCGGTTGATGAATCGATCTGACTCCGTGCGTATCGTTCGCTCGATTGCCCGGTGAACAGAGTTGCGCTTTGCTGGTTTGAACGGATCCGCACCGGGAATGTAGTCCCTTAGATTATCGCGGGTGTTCATCTTCTCTAGTTCTTTGATGGGAACATTGGCGAAATACGTTTGTACGCCGTTCGCATTTTCCTCTGGGGAGGTGAGATTGCGGATAAGTTGATACCGCAGGTCTATTGCAGACTTAGTCATAGAATTTCCTTTTCTGTCGGCTTAGCGTCGCCCCAATCGTGCACCTGCACGTGGAGCCCTAAGGCCAAGGCAACCGTCGCAGATCTCAGGCGGTCAGCTCAAGCCAACATGAAAGTTTATCTTCAAGCCTTCGCCCTAGACACCCCACCCACCCCCTGCTACTTGCCCCCATCTCGTGGTGGGCTCGGATTCTCCGGGGCCTCTGAGTTTTGTACAAAATGCCCATTCGGGCCTGAAGTTTTGTACAAAACGAGACAAAACCGGGGACCTTCGGGGCCCTATACTCCTGCCGGGCCTGCCCGGCGTTACATAGCCCCGCACACGCGGGGTGTCTGAAAACGGAAGACAGTTAACATGGCACTCAAGTCGTACAAGCCGACGACGCCGGGCCAGCGTGGGCTGGTTCTGATCGACCGTTCGGAGCTGTGGAAGGGGCGTCCTGTCAAGGCGCTCACGGAAGGCCTCACCAAGAATGGTGGCCGCAACAACACCGGACGGATCACGATGCGCCGCAAGGGCGGGGGCGCGAAGCGTCTCTATCGGGTCGTCGATTTCAAGCGGACCAAACACGATGTCACGGCCACGGTCGTGCGCATCGAGTATGACCCGAACCGCACCGCCTTCATCGCGCTCCTGAAATACCAGGACGGGGAGCAGGCCTACATCCTCGCGCCCCAGCGCATCGCCATCGGCGATCAGGTCGTGGCCGGCACCAAGGTCGATATCAAGCCCGGCAACGCGATGCCCTTCCAGGGCATGCCCATCGGCACGATCGTCCACAACATCGAGCTGAAGCCCGGCAAGGGCGGCCAGATCGCGCGCGCGGCGGGCACCTATGCCCAGTTCGTGGGCCGGGACGGCGGCTACGCGCAGATCCGGCTGAGCTCCGGCGAGCTCCGCCTCGTGCGCCAGGAATGCATGGCCACGGTGGGCGCGGTCTCGAACCCGGACAATTCCAACCAGAATTTCGGCAAGGCCGGTCGCAACCGCCACAAGGGCATCCGCCCCTCCGTGCGCGGTGTCGTGATGAACCCGGTCGATCACCCCCATGGTGGTGGTGAAGGCCGGACCTCCGGTGGTCGTCACCCCGTCTCGCCCTGGGGCCAGCCCACCAAGGGCAAGCGCACCCGCAACAAGAACAAGGCCAGCCAGAAGCTTATCATCCGCTCGCGGCACGCCAAGAAGAAGGGGCGGTAATCCATGTCACGCTCTGTATGGAAAGGCCCTTTCGTGGACTCTTATGTCCTCAAGAAGGCCGAGAAGTCCCGCGAAAGCGGGCGTAACGAAGTCATCAAGATCTGGTCCCGTCGCTCGACGATCCTGCCCCAGTTCGTGGGCCTGACGTTCGGCGTCTACAACGGCAAGAAGCACGTCCCCGTGCTCGTCTCCGAGGAGATGATCGGCCAGAAGTTCGGTGAATACTCCCCGACGCGCACCTATTACGGGCACGCCGCGGACAAGAAAGCGAAGCGGAAGTAAGTCATGGGCAAGGAAAAGAACCCCCGCCGCGTGGCCGAAAACGAAGCGATGGCGAAAACGCGCATGCTTCGCACGAGCCCGCAGAAACTGAACCTGGTGGCCGCCATGATCCGCGGCAAGAAGGTGGAAAAGGCCCTCACGGACCTGACCTTCTCGAAAAAGCGGATCGCGGTTGACGTGAAGAAATGCCTTCAGTCGGCCATCGCCAATGCCGAGAACAACCACAACCTCGACGTCGACGAGCTCGTCGTCGCCGAGGCCTGGGTGGGCAAGAACCTGACGATGAAGCGCGGCCGTCCCCGCGCCCGGGGCCGCTTCGGCCGCATCATCAAGCCGTTCTCGGAACTCACCATCAAGGTGCGCCAGATTGAGGAGCAAGCCTAATGGGACATAAAGTAAACCCGATCGGCATGCGCCTGCAGGTCAACCGCACCTGGGACAGCCGCTGGTACGCCAACACCAAGGACTACGGTGATCTCCTGCTCGAGGATCTCAAGATCCGCGAGTTCATCAAGGAGGAGTGCAAGCAGGCGGGCGTCTCCCGCGTGATCATCGAGCGGCCGCACAAGAAGTGCCGCGTGACGATCCACACCGCCCGCCCGGGCGTGATCATCGGCAAGAAAGGCGCCGATATCGAGGGGCTCCGCAAGAAGGTCGCGAACATGACCGACAGCGAGCTGCACCTCAACATCGTGGAGGTCCGCAAGCCCGAGCTCGACGCGCAGCTGGTGGCCGAGTCCATCGCGCAGCAGCTCGAGCGTCGCGTGTCCTTCCGCCGGGCCATGAAGCGGGGCGTGCAGAACGCCATGCGCATGGGCGCGCTCGGTATCCGGGTGAACGTGGCGGGCCGCCTCGGCGGGGCAGAAATCGCCCGGACCGAGCACTACCACGAGGGCTCCGTTCCGCTCCACACGCTCCGGGCCGACATCGACTACGCCCTGGCGGAGGCGCGCACGCCCTACGGCATCATCGGCGTCAAGATCTGGATCTTCAAAGGCGAGATCATGGAGCATGATCCCTCCGCGCGGGATCGCAAGGCGCAAGAGCTTCAGGATGGTCCGGCCCCCCGCGGTGCCGGCGGCCGTCGCTGAGGGAGGTAGAGAGACATGCTACAGCCAAAGCGTACGAAATTCCGGAAAGCCCACAAGGGCCGCATCCGGGGCGAAGCGAAGGGCGGGTCCGACCTGAACTTCGGAACCTATGGCCTCAAGGCCCTCGAGCCCGAGCGCATCACCGCGCGTCAGATCGAGGCGGCCCGCCGGGCCATGACGCGCCACATGAAGCGTCAGGGCCGCGTCTGGATCCGCATCTTTCCGGACGTGCCAGTGACGGCCAAGCCGATCGAAGTGCGGATGGGTAAGGGTAAAGGCTCCGTGGACCGCTGGACCGCGAAGGTGAAGCCCGGGCGCGTCATGTTCGAGATCGACGGCGTGAACGACGCGGTGGCGCGCGAGGCACTGCGCCTGGCCGCGATGAAGCTGCCGATCAAGAGCCGCGTGGTCCTCCGCGAGGATTGGTAACCCCGCCACCGCTCCGGCGGTGGTCAGGAACGGCGCGGAGGCGGAAACCGCCGGGGCACCACAGGTAGAGATGAAGGCGCGGCTCCGAGAGGGGCCGCGTTTTTCTTTGGCCCGCAGGGGCCGGAAGCGCTCGCGCCGCCGCCGAATGTCCCTAAGGTGGCCGCGACGGAGGAGGACGAGATGACCGACAAATTCTTTTACGTGGGCGAGCGGGGCGAGGATGTGCCGGAGCCCACGCAATTTGAGAGCAAACCGTTTAAGAAAGCTAAACCGCCCGAACCGCTGGAATTCGAGGTGGTTCTGACGGCGGAGGCCACGGAGCGGCAGAAGAAGACGGGGACGGTGCAGGTCAACATCCCAGGGTTTTCTGCGGTAAGGCTCTACTGTGACGAGCAGACGCCGGTGGGCGATGACACCGCCCCGCCGCCCCTGGCGTTCATGTGCGCGGGCATCGGATTCTGCCTCATGACGCATCTGACGGATATCTACACGGCGCGCGGGATCGAGATTAAGTCCATGAAACTGGAGCAGAAAGTGGGCTTCAAGACGAACCTCTCGAACATGCGCCAGCTCGGCCACACGACGGAAGGGTCCATGGAGGGGATCGAGACCCATGTCCTGATCGAGAGCGACGAGCCGGAGGAGCGCATCCGCGACCTGATGGTGGAGGCGGAGAATGCCTGCATGGCGCATTTCGCGCTCCGCAACCCGATCCCGTGGCGGTCGCGTTTGGTCCATAACGGCGCTGAGGTGATGGCCCATGAAGGGCTGCAAAAGGGCTAGCAGCATTTTCCGAAGAAAATGCTGATCTCAGGGGCCGGAAATTTCTTCGGAAATTTCTAACCCCTTCAGCCCCAACGATAATTGAAGCTTACGGAGATGCGGTCTTCTTCGGCCATGTTCATCGGAACCTCGTGGCGCAGCCAGCTCTCCCAGAGGAGGACGTCGCCCGGCGCGGGCTTGGCGTAGACGAACTGGCGGAGTGCCTCGGGCGCGTCCGCGCGGCGCGGGGGTGCCGCCATCATCATGGCGAGCCGCGGGTCCTCGAGCTTCAGCGCCGATGTGCCCTCGGGCATCGCCACGTATGTCGTCCCCGAGATCACCGAATGGGGATGGAGGTGGGCCGTGTGGATCCCGCCCTCCGGCAGGATGTTGATCCAGATATCCTCCAGCGTGAGCGCCTTCTCCCCCAGATCGAACGCCAAATCCCCAGCGAAATCAGACACATGGGCGTCAAGCGCCGCCACCACGTCGCCAAAGATCGGAAACCGCCAGGGCAGGTCCGAGAGGGACGCGTAGGACGTGTAGCCCGGGAAATCGTTCTCCTCGCACCAGGCCTGCCCGGCCTCGTCGTCCTCCGCGATGGCGAGGCAGGACGCCTCCAATTCGCCCGCCGCGACGCCCGGGCCGTGGTCATTCAACCGGGCGCGGTAGAGGCGGGTGGTGAAGAGGTCGGTGACGGCCATGGCCCGCCCTAGCGCGGGGCGTTTGCCTTTGTCCAGACGACCGAAATCCGGGGGCACATCCCGTACACATCCTGTACACAACCCGTACATACGCGCGCGGCCCCCGCGCCTCTTGCCCTCCGGCCGCCGCGGCCCCCTCTCCATCCCCCGCCGAAAGGGGTTGCGCGGCGCAGGGCGGGGGCGTAGACGGCCCCCTCATTCGAGACCCACCGGGAATCGGGTCACCTGCCGCAGATCAGGCAGCGCCCGCCGGTGAGAGCAAAGGAGAGCGTGATGAACGCCAGCGAACTGCGGGAGAAGACTCCCGACCAGCTCCGCGAGGAGCTGACCAGCCTCAAGAAGGAAGCCTTCAACCTCCGCTTTCAGCAGGCCACCGGCCAGCTGGAGAACACCGCGCGCATGCGCCAGGTGAAGCGCGACGCCGCGCGCGTGAAGACGATTTTGAACGAGAAGGCGAAAGGGGCCGCAGATGCCTAAACGTATCCTGACCGGCACCGTGACCGGCGACAAGAACGACCAGACGATCTCCGTCTCCGTCGAGCGCCGCTTCAAGCACCCGCTCCTGCAAAAGACCGTGCGGAAGTCCAAGACCTACCGCGCCCACGACGAGAAGAACGAGTACAAGATCGGCGACAGCGTCCGGATCGTGGAATGCCCGCCGAAGTCGAAGACGAAGCGCTGGGAAGTGTATTCGGGCTCTGACGCGTGAGGCAGCGCCGGGCTGAAGCCCGGCCTACGAGATTTTGGAAGCGCGTCCCGAGAGGGGCGCGTTTTTTGTTTTGGAGGTCCAATTAAAATGGCGTCTTCCTTCGCAGATCAAATTGACTTGGAAGAGCGCGCAGCACGAGCGAAAGCGCTCACTAATAAGCTTGTCGACCATACTCGGGGGCTGCTGGTGACCGCTGCGAACAATGAAGTGGTGCTGTACTCTGATCTTCTTTCTCGGCAAATCCCACGATCTCGCGCGGCGCATGCATTCAATGAAATGCAGAGAAGCATGCACTTCTTCATGCTGGTTCGTCTCGCAGCTCTTTGGGACAAGGCTTCGCGTGATCGAGAGAGCATCCCCACTGTTGTCGCGCTGATTGCCAATGCCGATGTGATGCAGCACTTCGCCGACGACACTTACAAGTACTTTGCAAATGAAGCTCAACCCAGAACGATTACGCTAGAACCCGATCCAGAAATAGAAAAGCTCTTGAAGAAACACTGGGAGACTGACCGCATAGTCCGCGCGGAGAGGGAAAGTAGAACGGTGCTTCGATGGCTTAAATTCTGCGCTAGGATTACCCCGAGAGTAGAGAACTCGTACGTTGCTCAAACGCTCAGACCCTTCAGGAGCACCCACCTTGCTCACAATTTATCGCTCGGCAAAGGTGATGAAAGCGAGCCACTCAAAATCCGATACGGGGATGAGGAGAACCTTCTGCGGTTGAGCATTAGGATTGTTGACCGCCTTCATCTGGCTGTGAATGGAGCTGGTTTCGCTTGGGACGATGCAAGAAGTCAGGCGCGACGAAACGCTCTTGAACTGTGGTCATCTTGCAGCTTTGATCTGCCAAGCCGCTAAGCCTACTTCGATCCTCGGTTTTTTTTCCGCCTCGCGTAGAGGGACGCGCCCGAGCCTGGGAGGGCTTTTCGCGGTTTGGTGGGGCGGGTGTACTGCTGCCTGAACTGTCCGCGCTTGGGGCGGTTGTTCGAGGTGCGCCCTCCCGGGGGGAGGGTCGGGCGCGGCCCGGTGTCCGGGCCAAGGGTGCTTGGGGCGGTTAAAGCGCCAAGATTCTTTGGACAATGGGGTTGCGAGACTCGGGGAGCTTCTTTAGGAGGCCCCATCCGCACTCCGCCGGAGGCTAGGTGCGACCATACGAAACCCGGGTGTCCATGTCCCCTGCAGGGCGGCACCCAAGGTCGGGAGTATACCGATGATTCAGATGCAGACGAATCTGGATGTTGCTGACAATTCCGGCGCGCGCCGGGTGCAGTGCATCAAGGTTCTTGGCGGCTCGAAGCGTAAATACGCCTCGGTCGGCGACATCATCGTCGTCTCCGTCAAGGAAGCCATTCCGCGTGGCCGTGTGAAGAAGGGGGATGTCCGCAAGGCCGTCGTCGTTCGCACCGCCAAGGAAGTGCGCCGTGAAGACGGGACCGCGATCCGCTTTGACCGCAACGCCGCCGTGATCCTCAACAATTCGGGCGAGCCCATCGGCACCCGGATCTTTGGGCCGGTCGTGCGCGAACTGCGCGCCAAGAACTTCATGAAGATCATTTCGCTCGCCCCGGAGGTGCTCTGAGATGGCAGCCAAATTGAAGAAGGGCGACAAGGTCGTCGTGCTTGCGGGCAAGGACAAGGGCAAGGAGGGGGAGATTTCCTCCGTGGACCCGAAGGCCGGGAAGGCCGTCGTTGACGGCGTGAACATGGCCATCCGCCACACGCGCCAGTCGCAATCGAACCAGGGCGGCCGCCTGCCCAAGGCGATGCCCATCGACCTGTCGAACCTCGCGCTCCTCGATTCCAAGGGCAAGGCCACCCGCGTGGGCTTCCGCATGGAAGACGGCAAGAAGGTGCGTTTCGCCAAGACCACGGGGGAGACTGTCTGATGCTCGACACCGCCACCTACACCCCGCGCCTCAAGGAGCTCTACAAGAGCACCATCAAGCCCGCGATGAAGGAAGAGTTCGGCTACTCGAACGACATGATGATCCCGCGCCTGGACAAGATCGTCCTGAACATGGGCGTGGGCGACGCCGTGAAGGACACCAAGAAGGTCAAGAACGCGCAGGAAGACCTGACCGCGATCGCGGGCCAGAAGGCCGTCATCACGAAGGCGAAGAACTCCATCGCCGGTTTCCGTGTCCGCGAGGACATGCCGCTCGGCGTGAAGGTCACGCTGCGCGGCGACCGGATGTACGAATTCCTCGACCGTCTGATCACCATCGCCATGCCGCGTATCCGCGACTTCCGCGGTGTGAAACCGACGTCGTTCGATGGCCGTGGCAACTATGCCTTCGGCATCAAGGAACACATCGTCTTCCCCGAGATCGAGTTCGACAAGGTCGTCGATATGCTGGGGATGGATATCATCATCACGACGACGGCTCAGACGGACGACGAGGCGCGCGCGCTGCTCGCCAAGTTCAACATGCCCTTCACCAAGCAAGGAAACTGATCCATGGCCAAGAAATCCATGATCGCCCGTGAAGCAAAGCGCGAACGCCTGGTGAAGAAATACGCCGCCAAGCGCGCCGAGCTCAAAGAGATCGCGCGCGACGAGGCCCGCCCGATGGAAGAGCGCTTCAAGGCGCAGCTGAAGCTCGCCAAGCTGCCGCGCAATTCCTCGGCCACGCGTCTGCACAACCGCTGCCAGCTCACTGGCCGTCCGCATGCGTATTACCGCAAGTTGAAGATCAGCCGGATCGCGCTGCGCGACCTCGGGTCCGCCGGGCAGATCCCCGGCATGGTCAAGTCGAGCTGGTAAGGGAGGCATATTATGAACGATCCTATCGGTGACATGCTGACCCGCATCCGCAATGCTCAGCTGCGTCGCAAATCCACCGTCCTCACCCCCGGCTCCAAGGCACGCGCTCGCGTGCTCGCGGTGCTGGCCGACGAGGGCTATATCCGCGGCTTCGAGGAAACCAAGGACGAGCGTGGCCACCCGGCCATCGAGATCTCCCTCAAGTACTATGAGGGCGAGCCCGTCATCCGGGAGATCAAGCGCGTCTCGAAGCCCGGCCGCCGCGTGTATCTGAACAAGAACGACCTCCCGCAGGTCCGCCAGGGCCTCGGCGTGGCCATCGTGACCACGTCGAAGGGTGTCATGACCGATGCAAGCGCGCGCTCCCACGGTGTGGGCGGCGAAGTGCTCTGCACCGTCTTCTGAGGAGGTATCCATGTCTCGTATTGGGAAACAACCGGTCGAGCTGCCCTCCGGCGTGGAGGCCAGCGTCAGCGGCCAGATGATCGAGGTGAAGGGTCCGAAAGGCACCCGCAGCTTCAAGGCCACCGACGACGTCACCCTCGCCGTCGAGGACGGCAAGGTGACGGTGGAGCCGCGTGGCAAGTCCAAGCGCGCGCGCCAGCAGTGGGGCATGTCCCGCACGATGGTGCAGAACTGCGTCACCGGCGTCACGCAGGGCTTCAAGAAGGAGCTCGAGATCCAGGGCGTGGGGTACCGCGCCCAGATGCAGGGCAACACGCTCAAGCTGTCGCTCGGCCTCAGCCACGAGGTGAATTTCGATGTGCCCCAGGGCGTGACCGTCACGGCCCCGAAGCAGACCGAAATCGTCATCGAGGGCGCCGACGAGCAGCAGGTGGGCCAGGTGGCCGCAAACATCCGCGAGTGGCGCAAGCCCGAGCCCTACAAGGGCAAGGGCATCCGCTACAAAGGCGAGTTCATCTTCCGCAAGGAAGGGAAGAAGAAGTAAGATGGCAAATTCCAAGCTCCAACTCTTTCAGAAACGCCGCCTGCGGAACCGCAACAAGATCCGCAAGCTGGCAGGTGGCAAACCGCGGCTTTCCGTGCATCGCTCGTCCAAGAACATCTCCGTGCAGGTGATTGACGATCTGGCGGGCAAGACGGTGGCCTCGGCCTCCACGCTCGAGAAAGATCTCGGCGTGGTGGGCAAGAACAACATGGACGCGGCCTCCAAGGTGGGCGCGGCCATCGCCGAGCGCGCCAAGAAGGCGGGCGTCGAAGAGGTGATCTTCGACCGCGGCGGGTTCCTGTTCCACGGCAAGATCAAGTCGCTCGCGGATGCCGCGCGCGAGGGCGGTCTGAAGTTCTGAGGTCTGAAACGTGAGCGACGACGAGTTTCAAGAGGCGGTCATGGCGCGGTTCGACAGGATAGGCGATCGTCTGTCTGTGATCGTGTCCCGCCTTGGGGAACAGGACGTCGCTCACGACCGGTTGCAGGACAAGGTAGATCGTATGGCTCACGCCGTGCGCGATGCTTTGGACGCCAGTGAGCAATCGCTGAGCGCGATCACCTCGCTCAGCCGACGTGTCCAAAGGCTGGAACATCCAAGCGGCGACGCCGCAGAATGAAAGCGTAAAGGGCGCGCGTCGTCCTTTCGATGGTCCGGGGAATTCTCCACTGGGGCCGATGAAACGATAGCTCAAGGAGGCCTCCATGGCAGAGCGTCAAAACAATCGGGGTCGCGGCCGCAACCGCGAAGAAGAAACCCCGGAATTCGCCGACCGGCTGGTGGCGATCAACCGCGTGTCGAAGACCGTCAAGGGTGGTAAGCGCTTCGGCTTCGCCGCCCTCGTCGTCGTGGGCGACCAGAAGGGCCGCGTGGGCTTTGGCAAGGGCAAGGCCAAGGAGGTCCCCGAGGCCATCCGCAAGGCCACCGAGCAGGCCAAGCGCCAGATGGTGCGCGTGCCGCTCAAGGAAGGCCGCACGCTGCACCACGACGTCAACGGACGCCACGGCGCGGGCCGCGTGATCATGCGCACCGCGCCACAGGGTACGGGCATCATCGCCGGTGGTCCCATGCGTGCCGTCTTCGAAATGCTGGGCGTGCAGGACGTGGTGGCGAAATCCATCGGTTCCCAGAACCCGTACAACATGATCCGCGCCACGATGAACGGGCTCGGCCGCGAGGCATCGCCGCGCATGGTCGCCCAGCGTCGCGGCAAGAAAGTGGCCGACATCCTGCCCGCCCGTGACGAGGCGCCGCAAGAGTCCAGCCAGATCGCTGAGGAGGCGTAAGGCAGATGGCCAAGACAATCGTCGTCAAACAGATCGGCTCCCCGATCCGCCGCCCCGAAAAGCAGCGCCAGACGCTCATCGGGCTCGGCCTGAACAAGATGCACAAGACCCGCGAGCTGGAGGATACTCCGAGCGTTCGGGGCATGGTGAACTCCATCCCGCATCTCGTGGAGATCGTCGAAGAAAAGGGCTGAGGCCTGTCTCATCGAAGCTAGGAAGGGCGTCCCGTTCGGTCGGGGCGCCCTTTTTTGCGTCCGTACCCGAGAACTGCCGTCTTTTCGGGGTGTGGTTGGACCCAGCGAAGGAGGTGGTCCATGACCGACAAGAGCATCGAGGTTTATCACGACATCGCCGCCATCCCTGGCGAGGAGGCGCCGCTGGAGTTCCGCAACGCGGCCATGGCGCTGATCGAAGCGGCGCTGGAAGAGGCCGGTGCCGGCGAATGGGAGGGCGCGGAGATCGGCGCCGGCGAGGTCAACATCGGCTTCGAAGTGGAAGATTTTGACGTGGCCGAGGGCATCGTGCGCGCGGCTGTGGCGGGGACGCGCCTTGCAGGCATCGCACGAATCGAGCGGCGCGAGATGACCGAGGCGGACTACCTCGCGATGGTGTCGGCGTCGGGCGGCTGAGCGCCGCGCAGGTCGCCCACGAGCGCGCAGCCCAGCGTGGCCTGGAGCGCGGTGGTTAGCTCGTCCACCGTTTCCGTCGTCACGAAGAGCCCGCCCGTGGCCTCTGCAAGGCAGGAGGCGACGTTGTCGGCGCCGAAGGTCTGCTCCGGGTTGTTCCAGCGGAAATAGGCGTCGTGGGCGGAGAAGCGGAAGCCGATGACGTGGATCGTGAGGTCGTGCGCGAGGGCCGAAAGCGCCGCGGAGGCCGCGCAGGGCCGTCCGCCGCAGGTCTCGTTGCCGTCGGTGAGGAGGACGACCACAGCGGGTCGCGCGGTATAGTCGAGCGCCTCCGCCGCGCGCCGCGTGGCCTCCGTGAGCGGGGTGAGGCCCGCGGGGCGGAGCGCGTTTATGTCGGCGATGATGGGGGCGGCGGCGTTCTCCGTGGGGCCGAACCGGAGGTCGACGCCCGAGCACGCGCCGCTCTTGCCCGCCCCGCCCGAATAGCCCAGCGGCCCGTAGACCATGAGCCCCACGCGCCGATAGGGCTCGATCTCCGGCAAGGCGCGCGCGATGGCGCGGCGCGCCTCCTCGATGCGGGGCGGCGCGCCGGTGTTGAAGTCGGCCTCCGCCATGGAGGTGGAGCCGTCGAAGACGAGCATGGCGTCGGTGGTGCAGGCGGGCTGGGCCGCGGTGGCGAAAAGCGAGAGAAGAGCAGCGATACGCATGCCCACATGGTGCGCGATGACCGCGCCCGCGAAAAGGCTTTTCGAAAAGCCTTCAGCCTCTTCGTAGAGGCTTGCCGCTCTTGCGTCACCGTCGGCTGCTGCGTATACGCCTGCGGTGGCCAAGGGGCCGACGACTCGAAACATCAATGCCGTGTGCCGCTCTCGTTCGCTTCGGAGCGGAGGTCCGGCGAGGAGAAGCGACATGAAACTGCATGAACTGCGGGACAATCCCGGCGCCACCAAGGCGCGCAAGCGCGTGGGCCGCGGCCCGGGCTCGGGCACCGGCAAGACCGGCGGCCGGGGTATCAAGGGTCAGAAATCCCGCTCGGGCGTGGCCATCAACGGCTACGAGGGCGGCCAGATGCCGCTCTACCAGCGCCTGCCCAAGCGCGGGTTCAACAAGCCCAATCGGAAGAAATTCGCCGTGGTGAACCTTGGCATCATCCAGAAGTTCATCGACGCGGGCAAGCTCAAGGGCGACATCACCGAGGAGAGCCTCGTCGAGGCGGGCGTCGTGCGCCGCAAGCTCGACGGCGTGCGCGTCCTCGCCAAGGGCGAGTTCACCGCCAAGGCCGCGATCACCGTCACGGGCGCGTCGGCCTCGGCCGTGCAGGCCGTGGAGGCCGCGGGCGGCTCGCTCACCGTCACGAGCGCGGCAGCGGCGGCGGAATAAGGTTGTGGGCGGGCCGCGCCCCGCCTAAATCTTCACCACGTTCCAACGCCGCCACGGGGCCCCGGGGGCGGCGTTTTGCTGGGAGACTTGAGATGGCATCGCAATTCGAACAGATGGCGGCCAACACGTCCTGGGCGGCGCTGGGCAAGGCGACCGAGCTGCGCCAGCGCATCTTCTTCGCGATCATGCTCCTCGTGGTCTACCGCGTGGGCACCTTCATCCCGGTTCCGGGCATCGACGCCGCGGAGCTGCAGCGCTTCATGGAGCAGGCGGCGGGCGGCATCGGCGGGCTTCTGAGCGCCTTCACCGGCGGCGCGCTCTCGCGCATGGGTCTCTTTGCCCTCGGGATCATGCCCTATATCTCCGCCTCGATCATCGTGCAGCTTCTGGCGGCCATGTGGGAGCCTCTGAAGCAGCTCAAGAAAGAGGGCGAGCAGGGTCGCAAGAAGATCAATCAATACACGCGCTACGGCACGGTGCTCCTGGCCACGTTCCAGGCCTATGGCCTCGCCGTCAGCCTCGAGGCGGGCGGGCTCGCCTCCGACCCCGGGCTCTTTTTCCGCGCGGCCTGCGTGATCTCGCTGGTCGGCGGCACGATGTTCTTGATGTGGCTCGGTGAGCAGATCACCGCGCGCGGCATCGGCAACGGCATCTCGCTCATCATCTTCGTGGGCATCATCGCGGAAATCCCCGCGCAGCTCGCGGGGTTCTTCGCCCAGGGCCGCACTGGCGCGATCTCTCCGGCCGTCATCATCGGCGTCCTTGCCATGGTGGCCGTGGTGCTCACCTTCGTCGTCTTCATGGAGCGCGCGCTGCGCAAGATCCACATCCAGTATCCGCGGCGTCAGCAGGGTATGAAAGTCTACGAGGGCGGGACCTCGCACCTGCCGATCAAGGTGAACCCGGCGGGCGTGATCCCGGCGATCTTCGCCTCCGCGCTGCTGCTCTTGCCCACGACGATCTCCACCTTCTCGGGCGGGCAGTCCGGCCCGGTGATGTCCACGATCCTCGCTTATTTCGGCCCCGGGCAGCCGCTCTACCTGCTCTTCTTCGGGGGCATGATCGTCTTCTTCACGTATTTCTACACCAAGGAAGTGTCGTTCAAGGTCGATGACGTGGCCGACAATCTCAAGAATCAGAACGGCTTCATCCCCGGAATCCGGCCCGGCGCGCGCACGGCGGAGTACCTCGATTACGTGGTCACCCGCATCCTCGTCCTGGGCTCCGGCTACCTCGCGCTCGTGGCGCTCCTGCCGGAGGTGATCCGCACGCAGCTCAACATCCCCTTCGTCTTCGGCGGCACCGCGGTGCTCATCGTCGTCTCCGTGGGGATGGACACCATTCAACAGATCCAGTCGCATCTCCTGGCCCATCAATACGAGGGCCTTTTGGAGAAGTCGCAGCTCCGCCGGAAGAGCGGGCGTAAGAACAGGGGACCCCAACGTCGATGAACATCATACTGCTGGGCCCGCCGGGGGCGGGGAAGGGCACGCAGGCCGCCAAGCTCGCGCAAAAGCGCGGGATGGTGCAGCTCTCCACCGGGGACATGCTGCGCGAGGCCAAGACCTCGGGCACCGACATGGGCAACAAGGTCGCGGCGATCATGGATGCGGGCGGGCTCGTGACGGATGAGATCGTCATCGGGCTCATCGAGGAAAAGCTCGATCACTGCATGATGGATAGTGGCTGCAACGGCTTCATCTTCGACGGCTTCCCGCGCACGCTGGCGCAGGCGGACGCGCTGGGCGCGCTGCTCGAAACGAAGGAGCAGGCGCTCGACGCGGTCATCGAATTGCAGGTCAACGACGAGGTCCTCGTGGACCGCATCGTGGGCCGCGCCAAGGAGGCGGCCGCCGCCGGAAAGCCCGTGCGCGCCGACGACAACGAGGAAAGCCTCAAGGTCCGCCTCATGGAGTATTACAAGAAGACCTCGCCGCTCATCGGCTACTACTACGCCAAGGGCGAGTTGAAGAGCGTCGACGGCCTGGCCTCCATGGACGCGGTCGAGGCCTCGATCACGGGCCTGCTGGACGCCTGATCCCGGCGCGGGCGGTCGCCCTGGCGGCGGCGGCGCGGTGGCTCCCTCGATGCGGCGGCTGGACGCAGGGCCGCCGCGCGTTATCTCCCCGCGGACAGCCCAAGGAGAGAGCCATGATCGCATCCGGCATAGACGTCCTTCAGATTTACGGTCAGGTTTTCTGGCACGCGTTGGCGGTGTCCTTCGTCGCCTGGCTGCTTTTGCCCGTGGGGCTTTTCATGCGCGAGCGGGGACAGCGGTCCGTGGTCTTCGTGTGGCGGGTGCTGGCGCTCACCGCGGCGGTGGGCGGCGCGGTCCTGATCTTCGGCGCGGCCCATGGCGCGGCGCAGGGGGCGGAGGCGGCGACGTCGAGCTTCATTCACGGTCTCGCCTGTGCCTTCGGCGTGGCCTCCGCCATGGCCCTGGTCTGGGCGCTTGGTCGGTTCATCCGCGTGAACTGGATCGCGCCGGGAGACGACGCCGCGGCCTGACGCATCCGCGTTGACACCCGGTCGCGGCGCGCGCATCCAGCGCGCCCGCGCGGGCCCCGGGAATTCTGGGCATCGGGCCTTGACGCCTGCGCGGATTCGCCATAGCTGCACGCATCTTGGATAACGCGGGTCTTTACGGACACGCTGATCACCTCTCCATCGGGGCCCGCGCATGTCGGGCCTTTGCCTGTGAAAAAAGGGTCTGGGATTACGGACCCGCAGCACTGAAAGGAACACCGCCTTGGCACGTATCGCCGGCGTGAACATCCCCACCGCCAAGCGCGTCCCGATCGCGCTCACCTACATCCACGGTATCGGCCACACCACGGCCAAGGGCATCTGCGAGGCCGTCAAGATCGACGTGTCGCGCCGTGTGAACGAGCTCTCCGATGCCGAAGTCCTCGCCATCCGCGAGCATATCGACGCCAACCTCACCGTCGAGGGCGACCTGCGCCGCGACGTGCAGATGAACGTCAAACGTCTGATGGATCTCGGCTGCTACCGCGGCCTGCGCCACCGCCGCAACCTGCCGGTCCGCGGCCAGCGCACCCACACCAATGCACGCACGCGCAAGGGCCCCGCAAAGCCCATCGCCGGCAAGAAGAAATAAGGGAGGCACCGAGACATGGCACGTGATCGTCGCGCTCCGAAAAAGAAGGTTTCCAAGAATATCGCATCGGGCGTGGCCCATGTGAATTCGTCCTTCAACAACACGAAAATCCTGATCTCCGACGTCCAGGGCAACGCGATTGCCTGGTCCTCGTCGGGGACGATGGGCTTCAAGGGCTCGCGCAAATCGACGCCCTACGCCGCGCAGATGGCCGCAGAGGATGCGGGCAAGAAGGCGCAGGACCACGGCGTCAAGACGCTCGAGGTCGAGGTGCAGGGACCGGGTTCGGGCCGCGAGAGCGCGCTCCGCGCCTTCGCCGCTTTGGGCTTCACCGTCACCTCGATCCGCGACGTGACACCCATCGCCCATAACGGATGCCGGCCGCCCAAGCGCCGCCGCGTCTGATCAGATTTCATGGACGGGCGCCAGGCGTCCGTCTCTCCCGGATGGGGCGCCGCAACGCCCCGCCCACGACATTCGAAGACCCTCGGGACGCTCGCGCAACCGGATCCAACGCGCGGGCAAGAATGGAGGCACTATGATCCACAAGAATTGGGCCGAGCTCATCAAACCGACGCAGCTCGAGGTCAAACCCGGCAACAACCCGGCCATGAACGCGACCGTCGTCGCCGAGCCGCTGGAGCGGGGCTTCGGCCTGACGCTCGGCAACGCTCTGCGCCGCGTGCTCATGTCCTCGCTCCAGGGCGCGGCCATCACGAGCGTGCAGATCGACAACGTGCTCCACGAGTTTTCCTCGGTGGCGGGCGTGCGCGAGGATGTCACCGACATCGTCCTCAACCTCAAGGGCGTGGCCATCCGCATGGAGACCGAGGGCCCCAAGCGCCTGTCGATCTCCGCCAAGGGGCCGGGCGTCGTGACGGCCGGTGACATCTCCGAGAGCGCGGGCATCGAGGTGCTGAACAAGGACCACATCGTCTGCCACCTCGACGAGGGCGCGGACGTGTTCATGGAGCTGACGGTCAACACCGGCAAGGGCTACGTGGCCGCCGACAAGAACCGCCCCGAGGACGCGCCCATCGGCCTGATGCCGATCGACGCGATCTACTCGCCCGTCAAGCGCGTCTCCTACGACGTGCAGCCCACGCGCGAGGGGCAGGTCCTCGACTACGACAAGCTCACCATGAAGATCGAAACCGACGGCTCGCTCACGCCGGACGATGCCGTGGCCTATGCCGCGCGCATCCTGCAGGACCAGCTCGGCATCTTCGTCAACTTCGACGAGCCCGAAAGCGCGCAGGCCGCGCAGGACGATGACGGCCTCGAGTTCAACCCGCTTCTCCTGAAGAAGGTGGACGAGCTTGAGCTCAGCGTGCGCTCGGCCAACTGCCTCAAGAACGACAACATCGTCTATATCGGCGATCTCATCCAGAAGACCGAGGCGGAGATGCTGCGCACGCCGAATTTCGGCCGCAAGTCGCTCAATGAGATCAAGGAAGTGCTGTCGGGCATGGGCCTGCATCTCGGCATGGATGTCGAAGACTGGCCGCCGGACAACATCGAGGACCTCGCCAAGAAGTTCGAAGACAACTTCTAAGAGCCGAAAATTTCTTCGCGAAGAAATTTGTCAAAACTCTTCGCGAAGAGTTTTCGCTCTCAACGACTGGGCAATGATGCCCCACCAAGGAGAGCGGTCCGCACGCATGGGCCGCCGGACAAAGCATAAAGAAGGATTTTAGATATGCGTCACGCCCGCGGATACCGCCGCCTGAACCGAACCCATGAGCATCGCAAGGCCATGTTCTCCAACATGGCCGGGTCGCTCATCGAACACGAACAGATCAAGACAACGCTGCCCAAGGCCAAGGAACTGCGCCGCGTCGTCGAAAAGCTCGTCACGCTGGCCAAGAAGGGCGATGCCCACGGCAAGCGCCTGGCCGCGTCGCGCCTCAAGCAGGCGGCCCATGTGGACAAGCTCTTCGACGTGCTCGGCCCCCGCTACAAGGAGCGCAACGGCGGCTATGTGCGCGTGCTGAAGGCGGGCTTCCGCTATGGCGACATGGCGCCCATGGCCATCATCGAGTTCGTGGACCGCGATACCGCCGCCAAGGGCGCCGCCGACAAGGCGCGCCTCGAGGCCGAGGAGGCCGAGGCCTAGCTGCGACACCACATCTCAGCTAACGGTTGAAAAGCCCCGCCCGACCCCGGCGGGGCTTTATTTTTTGGTAACCATCTTGATTTACGCCGGGGTCAACGGCTCCTTGATCTTAACCGTTTTTTAACGTCTTCTCCGGGGGTGGACTTTTGAAGCGGCAAACGCGCGCTACTTCAATCTGGGGTTGAAAACCATAAACAAATAGGCGCTCAATATTTCTATGTCTGGTAAATCGGGTCTCGACGAGATCTTGGCTGAAATCGCGCATCTGTCGCCCGCGGGCTATTTTCTCGGGCTTCATATCCGATACACGTCGCCTCTCATGACCTTGCAGACATTCCCACAGGACTGGATCGATGCCTACACGACCAAGGGCTATGCCCTTCGTGATCCGGTCGTCGCGTGGGGCTTTGGCCAGGAGGGTCCCTCCCGCTGGAGCGAAATAGAAATTCCCGATCCATTCGGAATCCTGGCGGAGGCTGCCTCCCACGGATTGCGGTTCGGGGCGGTCGTACCGATGGGAGAGCTCCGCTCGCGCACCATCGCATCGGTCGCCCGGTCGGACCGGGAATTCTCCGATGCCGAGATTGCTGTGATCTCGCATCATGTGGAGCGTCTGCACAAATTTACGCAGCCGCCCGAGCGTCTCACCGAGGCGCAAATAACCGCTCTGCGTTTCATCGCTGCGGGGGACCGGCATCTGGCAGCTGCTGCCAAGCTTAACATCTCCGAAAGCGCTCTGAAGGCGAGGCTCACGGCGGCGCGTGAAAAACTGTTCGCGCGCACCACGGCCGAAGCCATTCAGCGAGCCAAGGATTACGGGCTGCTATAGACGTCGGTGCTCCCAGTGGGATGCGTAGGGTGTCTTTGTCACTGTAATCTGGGGAAAACCATGCAAACGACCACCCTCTCTTTCGCCAATCTGCACAACCATGGCGAGCTCTTCGCGAATGTCCTTCGTGCCAGACGGCAATCCTTCATCGTCCAGAACAAATGGGATCTGCCCGAAGCCATGGGCATGGAATACGACCAGTACGACACGCCGGCGAGCCGTTGGGTGGCCGTGCATGAATTCGGACAGGTCTATGCCGGCATCCGGCTCACGCCCACCACGGCGCGCTGCGGCATCTACAGCTACATGATCCGCGACGCCCAGCTCGGGCTCCTCGATACCATCCCGCAATCGCTCCTCTACGATGAGGCGCCCGTGCAGGAGAATATCTGGGAATCGAGCCGCGTCTTCGTGAGCCACACCACGCCCCAGCGCGTCCGCCGCCGGGTCCACGCGATGCTCATCATGGAGATGAGCCGCGCCGCCCGCGAACTCGGCGCGGCCCAGGTGCTGGGCCTCATCCCCGCGAACTGGCCGCGCTGGACGCGCCGTTGCGGGCTCGACGGGGTAGCCGCGGGCCCGGTGATGGAGCTCGACGGCATCGCCAACCAGTGCGTGATGCTCAACCTCGCTGAAAAGCTGCACTGAGCGCGGCGCCACGCGCACCGAGCGTGGACAAACCGGGGGCCCCGCCTGTGCGGGGCCCCTTTTCTATGGACGCGTGCTGGCCCATGCTCGCTCCATGGCCGATCTCTTCAGCACCCCGGACAGTCCAGGCGCGCCGGACGTAGCAGACGCCGCGACGCCGCGCCCCCTGGCCGACCGACTGCGCCCCGCCGCGCTGGACGGGGTCATCGGGCAGCGCCACATCCTGGGCGCCGAGGCGCCGCTCGGCGTCATGCTGGCGGCGGGCTCGCTCGGCTCGCTCATCCTCTGGGGCCCGCCCGGTGTGGGGAAGACCACCATCGCGCGGCTCCTCGCCGATGCCACCGACCGGCATTTCGTGCAGATCTCGGCGATCTTCTCTGGTGTGCCGGAGTTGCGCCGGGTCTTCGAGGCGGCAAAGCTCCGGCGCGGGCAGGGGCGCGGCACGCTCCTTTTCGTCGACGAGATCCACCGCTTCAACAAGGCGCAGCAGGACGGGTTTCTGCCGCATATGGAGGACGGGACGATCCTCCTCGTGGGCGCCACAACCGAGAACCCCTCTTTCGAGCTCAACGCGGCCGTCCTGTCGCGCGCGCAGGTGCTCGTGCTGGAGCGGCTCTCGGCCCTCGATCTGGAGGAGATGCTCGCCCGGGCGGAAGCGGCGCTGGAGCGCACGCTGCCGGTGACGGCGGAGGCCCGCGCCGCGCTCATCGAGATGGCCGATGGCGACGGGCGCGCGCTTCTCAACCTCGTGGAACAGGTGGCGGCCTGGGAGGTGGACGCGCCGCTCGACACCGCGGCCCTCTCCGCCCGCCTCATGCGGCGCGCCGCGCAATACGACAAATCGGGCGACGCGCATTACAACCTCATCTCCGCGCTGCACAAATCCGTGCGCGGCTCGGACCCGGACGCCGCGCTCTACTGGCTCGCGCGGATGCTCGAGGGCGGGGAGGATCCCCGCTACCTCGCGCGGCGCATCACGCGCATGGCGGTGGAGGATATCGGCCTCGCCGATCCGCAGGCCGCCGCGATCTGCCGCGAGGCCTGGGAGATCTACGAGCGGCTGGGCAGCCCCGAGGGCGAGCTCGCGCTCGCCCAGGCGGTGATCTATCTCGCGCTCGCCCCGAAATCGAATGCCGGCTACGTGGCCTACAAGGCCGCGCGGCGGCTGGCGAAGGAGACGGGCTCCGCACCGCCGCCCAAGCACATCCTGAACGCGGCCACGGGCCTCATGAAGGAGCAGGGCTACGGGGCGGGCTATGCCTACGACCACGACGCCGAGGACGGCTTTTCCGGGCAGGACTATTTCCCCGACGGGATGGACCGCCCCGTGCTCTATGATCCCGTGGAGCGCGGTTTCGAGCGCGAATTGAAGAAGCGGGTGGACTACTTCACCAAGCTCCGCTCCCAACGGGAGCGCTAGGAAGGCTTTTGCAAAAACCTTCAAGGCGCTTCGAAGCGCCTTCGCGCCGGTTGACACCCGCGTGCTCCGCTTCCATGGCGGGCGCATGTGGCAGATGCTGGGATATGTGGCGCTCGGGGGGGCTTTGGGCTCCGTCTTGCGAGCCTTGGTGGGGATGACGGTGGCCTTTCCCCTGGGCACGCTCACGGTCAACATCGCGGGCTCCTTCGCCATCGGCATCGCCTGGGCGCTCGGGGTGGCGAAGTCGCCCGCGCTTCATCCGTTCGTGATGCTCGGGCTGCTGGGCGGGTTCACCACCTTCTCCACCTTCTCGCTCGACGTGCTCCGGCTCTACGAGGGCGGGCATGTGGCCGGCGCGTTGGGCTACGTCCTGGCCTCCGTGGTGCTGAGCCTCGCGGCCGTGGCGCTGGGGCTCTTCCTCGGGGCGCGCGCCGCATGAGCCGCGTCCAGACCATAGAGATCGCCGCCGGCGATGCGGGCCAGCGGCTCGACCGGTTTCTCAAGCGCGCCTTCCCGCAGCTCGGCCAGGGCCGGATCGAGAAGCTCTGCCGGAAGGGGGAACTCCGCCTCGATGGCGGGCGGGTGAAGGCCTCCACCCGCGTGGAGGCGGGGCAGGTGCTGCGCGTGCCGCCGCTGCCCGACCCCGCGGCGCCGAAACCTGCGCCGAGCGTCCCGGAGCGCGATGCGGAGATGATCCGCGCGGCGGTGATCTACCGCGACGATCACATTATCGCGCTCAACAAGCCGCCGGGCCTGCCCGTGCAAGGCGGCTCGAAGCTTACGCGCCACGTGGACGGCATGGGCGCGGCCCTGCGCTTTGGCCTCGAGGAGAGCCCGCGCCTCGTCCACCGGCTCGACAAGGACACCTCGGGCGTCCTCCTTCTCGCGCGGACCCGCGCGGTGGCCGCGGGCCTCACGGAGGCGTTCCGCCACCGCGCCACGCGCAAGATCTACTGGGCCGCCGTGGCGGGCGTGCCCACGCCGCGGGCGGGCACGATCAAATACGGGCTCGTGAAGGCGCCGGGCCACGGCAAGGGCGGCGAGGGCGAGAAGATGCATGTCGTGCATCCAGACGCGGTGCCCGAGACGCCGGGCGCCCAGCGCGCGGTCACCGATTTCACGGTCATCGAGGCGCTGGGCACCCGGGCCTGCTGGATGGCGCTCGTGCCTGTCACGGGCCGGACCCACCAGCTCCGCGCCCATATCGCGGCGCTGGGGCACCCCATCGTGGGCGACGGCAAATACGGCGGCTCGGGTCAGGAGAACCTGGGCGATGGCTGGGGCGCGGGCCTCGGCGGCGCGTTCTCGAAAAAGCTGCACCTCCATGCCCGCTCGCTCACGCTAGCGCATCCCGTCACGGGCGCGGAGCTTCATCTCACGGCACCGTTGCCCGAGCACATGGCGCGCACCTGGGCGGAGCTCGGCTGGGCGCCGGGCGCGGCCGCCACCGACCCGTTCGAGGACCCCGCGTGATGCGGTTCGTGCTGTTCGACGTGGACGGGACGCTGGTGGACAGCCAGGCCCACATCGTGGGGTCGATGGAGGCGGCGTTCGCGTCGCTCGGGCTGACGGCGCCCACGCGGGATCGGGTGCTCTCCATCGTCGGGCTCTCGCTGCCGCAGGCCATGGCGGAGCTCGTGCCCGGCGGCCCGGTGGAGGCGCTCGTGACGGCCTATAAGCAGAGCTATCAGGACCTGCGCACGAGCCACGGGGAGGCGCAGGCTTCGCCGCTCTATGCCGGGATCAAGGAGCTGCTCCACGGTCTCCATGGCGAGCCCGAGACGCTGCTCGGCGTGGCCACCGGCAAATCGAAGCGGGGCCTCGATCACGTCATGGCCACCCACGACCTGGCCCGCCTTTTCATCACGCGGCAGGACGCGGACGGGCATCCGTCGAAGCCGCACCCCTCCATGGCGCTGGCGGCGCTCCGCGAGGCCGGTCTCGAGACCGGCGTCATGGTGGGCGACACGACCTTCGACATGGAGATGGGCCGCGCGGCGGGGATGGCGACGATCGCCGTCACCTGGGGCTACCACCGGGCGGAGCGGCTCGCGCCGCTGGCCGACCGCGTGGTGGAGGATACCGCCGCGCTGCGGGGTGCCATCGACGAGGTCTGCCGATGACCGAGTGGCAGGCGAAGCGGTTCTGGACGAAGGCCACCGTGGAAGAGGCCGGGCAGGGTTTCACCGTCGCCCTCGACGGACGCCCCGTGAAGACGCCAGGCAAATCGCTGCTCCTGGTGCCCACGCGCGCGATGGCGGAGGCGGTGGCGGCAGAGTGGGAGGCCCAGCCCGAGATCATCGATCCGCGCACGATGCCCGTCACGCGCGCCGCGAATTCGGTCATCGAAAAGATCGTGCCGCAGCGGGCGGCGGTCATCGACGCGCTCGCCGAATACGGCGCGAGCGATCTGATCTGCTACCGCGCGGAGCGCCCGCAGGAGCTCGTGGCGCGGCAGGTGGCGGCGTGGGACCCGCTCCTCGCCTGGGCCAGGGAGGCGCTGGGCGCGGAACTTCGGACGACGACGGGGGTGATGTTCGCCGCGCAGAGCGCCCAGGCGCTCACTGCGCTGCGCGCACCGCTCGAGGCGGCGTCGGACTACGCGCTCGCGGGGCTTCACGACCTGATCATGCTTTCGGGCTCGCTCGTCATCGGGCTCAAGGCGCGGCAGGTCACCGATCCCGGCCCGCTCTGGGAGGCGAGCCGCGTGGACGAGACGTTTCAGGCCGATGAATGGGGCTACGACGCGGAAGCCGTCGCCGCCGCGGAGGCCAAACGAGCAGCGTTTTTCGACGCGCACCGATTCCATTCATTGTCCGGGCAAGCCAACTGACGCGCGCGCCCGGACGGCGGATGGGACCGAAGCGGCCCCTGCCATGTCCCGCGCCGTTTCAGGTTGCTTAGCGACTGCCCAAGCTCCCGAATTGGTCGCCCACCAAAGAGGCAGGACCTGAACCCCAGAAGGCACATGCCGAAAAAGTGCGTTTTCAGCCGGGTTTTCGGCGCAGACTGTTGACGATGCCATGGGAATTTGCCCAAAACTTGGGCCATTGCCAGGAGGGAGACTAGCTGGCGGTGGATGACGTTCTACGTCATCCTGCATGGAACCGGCCGAGACCGGTCGGATATCAGGAAGAGGTAATCATGAAAAAATCTGTCATTTTGGGCGCACTGACGGTCGCCGGCATGGCGGCAGGTGCTGCAAGCGCCGCCACGCTCGACGATGTGCAAGCCCGTGGCACACTGAACTGCGGCGTGACGACCGGCGTCCCCGGTTTCGCCGAGCCCGACGCGAACGGCGTCTGGCAGGGCTTTGACGTGGCCGTGTGCCGCGCCGTCGCCGCGGCGGTTCTGGGTGACCCGACGGCCGTCGAATTCGTTCCGACCACCGGCAAGACGCGCTTCACGGCGCTGGCCTCCGGCGAGATCGACATGCTTGCGCGCAACACGACGTGGACTTTCTCCCGCGACGTGGACCTCAAGTTCGAATTCACCGGCATCAACTACTACGACGGTCAGGGCTTCATGGTCCCCGCCAATCTCGGCGTGACCTCCGCCACCGACCTCGACGGTGCCACGGTCTGCATCCAGACCGGTACGACGACCGAGCTGAACCTGGCGGACTTCTTCCGCTCCAACAACATCTCCTACGAGCCCGTTCCGATCGAGACCGGCTCCGAGGCGGTGCAGCTCTTCCTCGCGGGCTCCTGCGACGTGTACACCACGGACCGTTCCGCGCTCGCCGCGCAGCGCGCCAACTTCCCGACGCCGTCCGATTACATCGTGCTGCCGGAAGTCGTTTCCAAGGAGCCGCTCGGCCCGCTCGTGCGCCACGGCGACCACGACTGGGGTGACATCGTGCGCTGGACGCTCAACGCGCTCATCACCGCCGAAGAGCTCGGCGTGACCTCCGAGAACATCGAGGAGCTCGCAGCCGGCACCGACAACCCGGAGGTCAACCGTCTCCTGGGGTCCGAGGGCACGCTGGGCGAGATGCTCGGCCTCGACGGTCAGTGGGCCATGCGCGCCATCATGGCGGGCGGCAACTACGGTGAAGTCTTCGACAACAACATCGGCGAAGCCACCAATATCGGCCTTGCACGCGGGCTCAACGCACAGTGGACCGACGGCGGCCTGCTGTATTCCCCGCCGTTCCGTTAAGGACATCCGGAAAGGGCGCGGTCACCACACCGCGCCCTTTTCACATCCAGAATACGTGAGGGGCATTGGCAGAGCGCGACAAGCGCCGTGAGACGCCCCCAGCCAGCAGAGGGCGGCCATGTCCACGATTTCCGAAGAGCGTCTGAACACCGGCAGCAGCGGGGCGCCGTCCGGCTTTTCGCTCGGCATGCTGCTCAACGACACGCGCTACCGCTCCTACACGTTCCAGTTCATCGCGCTCGTGCTGCTGATCCTGTCGATCAGCTACCTGGTGTCGAACCTCATCGCGAACCTGGAAGAAGCTGGTCTCAACATCTCCTGGGCGTTCCTGGCGGAGCCTGCCGGCTACGACATCAACCAGCGCCCCATCGAATACGACTCGCAATCGACCCACGCGCGGGCCTCGATAGTGGGTGCCATCAACACGCTCATCGTGGCGTTCCTCGCGTGCATTACGGCCACCGTGCTGGGCGTGATCGCGGGGGTTTTGCGGCTTTCCAACAACTGGATCGTCGCGCGGCTCATGAGCGCCTATGTCGAGGCGTTCCGCAACGTGCCAGTGCTGATCTGGATCCTGATCATCTTCCTGGCGATGTCGAACGCCTTCCCGCAGCCCAGCGCCTTTCGCGGGGAGACGCCGGACGCGTCGATGTGGCTTGGCATGTTCGCCTTCACCAATCGCGGCGTCTACGTGCCGGCCTTCATCAACGGGGCGGGGTCGGGCATCTTCTGGCTGGTGTGCGCCCTGAGCCTCGCAGGGGTCTTCGCCTACCGGCGCTTCGCCAAGAAGCTCCTCTACGATACCGGGCGGCTCCTGCCCATGGGTTGGCCCTCCCTCGCGATCCTGATCGTGCCGCCGGTGCTGGCCTATTTCGTGCTGGGCGGCCCTGTAACGCTGGAGAACCCGGAGCTGCGCGGCTTCAATTTCCAGGGCGGCGTGCACCTGCGCCTGTCGCTCATCGCGCTCTGGTTCGCGCTGGCGATCTATACCGGTGCCTTCATCGCCGAGAACGTGCGGGCGGGCATCCTCGCCATCTCCAAGGGCCAGACCGAGGCCGCGGGCGCGCTGGGCCTGCGCCCCGGGCGGATCATGAACCTCGTGATCCTGCCGCAGGCGCTGCGCGTCATCATCCCGCCGCTCATCTCGCAATACCTCAACATCACGAAGAACTCCTCGCTCGCCATCGCCGTGGGCTACATGGACATCACCGGTACGCTCGGGGGCATCACCCTCAACCAGACGGGCCGTGCGATCGAGGCGATCCTCCTCCTGATGCTGTTCTACCTGCTCGTGAGCCTCGCCATTTCGGCGATCATGAACGTCTACAACAACTCCGTGAAGCTGAAGGAGCGTTGATCCCATGAGCGATACGCATTCCCAATCCGTAGGCTTCGTCCGCAAGACCTTCATCGAGCCCGCCCCGCCCCCGGCGCGCGAGGCCGGCGCGGTGAAATGGCTCCGCGAGAACCTCTTCTCAGGCGTGGTCAACTCGGTGCTGACGATCCTGTCGATCGTCTTCATCGTGTGGATCGGCGTGAGCGTCTATCCGTGGTTCGCCAATGCCGCCTACGGCACGTCGAGCCTCGCGGAGTGCCGCGCGGTCCTCGAGGGCGTGAACGCAGCCTGCTTCAGCGTGCTGCAGGAGCGGGGCAACCAGATGCTCTTTGGCATCTCCTACCCGTCCGAGCAGTACTGGCGGCCGCTCCTGGCATTCGTGCTGCTCTTTGTCTGCGCGGTGCCGGTGCTCTTTTCGCAATACGTGCCGCGGCAGACCCTGATCGCCACGGCACTCTATCCGTTCTTTGCCTATTGGCTGATCTGGGGCGGGACACTCTGGTTGTCCGTGGCGATCCTCGGCCTGCTCATCGCGGCCTATTTCGTGCCCAAGGCGATCGCCGCGATGCCGGACGGCGCACGCTCGATCCTGGGCCTCGCGGTGGGCGGGGCAACTGGCCTCCTGTTGACCTATTGGCTGGCCGTGGGTGGTCTGAACCTCTGGGGCCTCGCCAGCGGATTTGCAGAGGGCGGTGGCGCCGGCGGCGCGATCGGAGCGGGGCTCTTTTACGCCATGGCGGCCTTCGTGGCCGTCACCTTCATTCCCATGGGCATCTTCACGGCCTACGCCGTCTGGCAAAGCGCTGACCGCGGGGTCCTTCTGCCCACCGTGACGACCGTCGCCTTCCTCTTCCTGGCGTTGAACTTCTTGGCCGGGCCCCTCGCAGGCGCGCTCAACGGGATCATCCCCATCGAGCTCGAGGCCGTGGCCTCCCGCGATCTGGGCGGCTTCATGCTCAACATGATCCTCGGCACCGTCTGCGTGTCGCTCTCGATCCCGCTCGGCATTCTCCTGGCGCTCGGGCGGCAATCCTCGCTGCCCTTCATCAAGGGCGTCTGCGTCGTCTTCATCGAGTTCATCCGCGGCGTGCCGCTCATCACGCTCCTTTTCGTGGCGAACGTGGTGCTGGCGTACTTCTTCCCGCCGGAAAGCAATATCGACCTCGTGCTGCGGGTGATCATCATGATCACGATGTTCGCGGCGGCCTACATCGCCGAGGTGATCCGCGGTGGCCTCGCGGCGCTGCCGCGCGGGCAATACGAGGCGGCCGACAGCCTCGGCCTCGATTACGGACAGGCCACGCGGCTCATCATCCTGCCGCAGGCGCTGAAGATCTCGATCCCCGGGATCGTGAACGTGGCGGTGGGCCTCTTCAAGGACACCACGCTCGTCTCCGTCATCTCGATGTTCGACCTCGTGGGGGCGATCCGGGGCCCGATCCTCGGCTCCGCCGACTGGGCGGGCATCTACTGGGAGGCGTTCGGCTTCGCCGCGCTCCTCTTCTTCGTCATCTGCTACGGCATCTCGCAATATTCGCAGTGGCTCGAGCGCGAGCTGGCGACCGATCACAGATAAGCGGCGCGCACCGCCCAGGGAGTTTAACCATGGCTGAAGCTCAAACAGACCCGCTCTCGATGGAGACCAAGATCGACACCTCCAACATGAAGGTGTCCGACGAAGTGGCGATCTCCATCCAGAACATGAACAAGTGGTACGGCGCGTTCCACGTGCTGCGGGACATCGATCTCACCGTCTACCAGGGCGAGCGGATCGTGATCTGCGGACCGTCGGGCTCGGGCAAGTCCACGCTCATCCGCTGCATCAACGCGCTCGAGGAGCATCAGCAGGGCTCGATCACGGTGGACGGGACGATCCTGTCCTCGGACCTGAAGAATATCGACAAGATCCGCTCCGAGGTCGGGATGTGCTTCCAGCATTTCAACCTCTTCCCGCACCTCACCATTCTCGAGAATTGCACGCTCGCGCCGATCTGGGTGCGCAAGACCCCGAAGAAGGAAGCCGAAGAGACGGCGATGCATTTCCTTGAGAAGGTGAAGATCCCCGACCAGGCGAACAAGTATCCCGGCCAGCTCTCGGGGGGCCAGCAGCAGCGCGTGGCCATCGCGCGCTCGCTTTGCATGCGGCCGCGGATCATGCTCTTTGACGAGCCCACATCGGCGCTCGACCCCGAGATGATCAAGGAGGTGCTCGACACCATGATTGAGCTCGCCGCCGAGGGCATGACCATGCTCTGCGTGACCCACGAGATGGGCTTCGCGCGGCAGGTGGCGAACCGAGTGATCTTCATGGATGCCGGTCAGATCGTGGAGCAGAACGAGCCGGAGGAGTTCTTCGGCAACCCGCAATCGGACCGCACGAAGCTCTTCCTCAGCCAGATCCTCGGGCACTGAGCAAAAGGGCCTTCAAAGGCCCTTACGCGGTTTCGAAGCCGCGTCGCGCCGCTTTGCAGCGGCTTTGGCGCCCTCAGGTGAGGTCGCGCGGGACGGTGAAGGCGCGCAAGGTGGCACTGCCCGGTGACAGCTCTGCCCAGTCGCCCTCGTAATCGGCCACGACCGTGGCGCCGGTGGGAAAGTCGTGGAATCGCTCGTGGCCCGGAGGCTCGGCCAGGATATCCCTTGCGAAGGCTGCGATGCCGGGATTGTGGCCCAGGGCCATCACGCAACGCCCCGATGCGTTTCGAAACGCCTCGAGGTAGGCGCCGGGGGCCCCGAGGTAGAACGCATCCACGTGGCGCAGCTCGGCCTCGAGCCCGAGGCGCGACCAGGTCTCCACCGTTCGAGCGGCGGGCGAGCACAGCACGAGGTCGGGCTCGAAGCCGCCGAAGCGGAGCCATTCCCCGAGGGCCTTCGCCGAGGCGCGTCCGCGCGGGTTGAGCGGGCGTTCGATGTCCTGTGCCCCGGGGTCGGACCAGCTCGATTTCGCATGCCGCATGATGATGAGCGTCTTCATGACAGGAACGCCGCCATGTGAAACCGCGCCTGGGCGGGGGGCTGCCCGATGGAGGCCGGACAGGCGCGGCGCACGAGGCAGCCCGCCTCCCGGCAGGCGCTGTCAGGCCTGGCCCGCAGATAAGTCTGGCAGGCCGCGACGTCGTAGCCCGTGGCCACGAGGGCCTCTGCCGGGCAGGCCGTGAGGCAGGGCTCCGCACAGGCTCCGCAAGGTCCCACCGACGGAGGAAAGGTCATGGCGAAGGGGAGCGCCAGCGCCCCGCGATAGGAGGTGTCGAGCCCCATGCGCCCGCTCACAAGAAGCGGGACCGGGGACGGCCAGGCCGCCCCGCTGCGCCGCGCCCAGGCCAGAAACGGGCCCGCCGCCGGGCCGAAGGGGAAATGCGCAGTGGCGCCGAAATCCGCCGCGATGGCCGTGAGGATGCGGGCGCTCCAGCGGTCGAGCGGGTCCGGCGCACCGTCCCCGAGTTCGGGACTGGCCGAGAAGATGCCCCAGAAATCGCTGGCGGGGCTCACAAGGGCCAGGGTCGTCGCATCGAGGCCGTCGCGCGGCTCAGGTGCAAAGCCCCCATTCAGGCACAGGCCGTGCTCCGCGAGAGCTGCCTCCAGCTCTTCTTTGCCATGCCGCGCCATCTCTGCCCTCCCCAAGGCTGTCGAGGCGCAGCCTAGGCCCAGGACGGGTCAGCGGGCAAGCGTCGGCCTCCGTGGTCAATCCGCGCGGATGAGGGTGCCCGCCCCGTGATCGGTGAAGAGCTCGAGAAGGCAGGCCTGCGGCGCGCGCCCGTCGAGGATGACGGCGGCGCGAACGCCGCCCTCGAGCGCCGCGATGCAGGTTTCCGTCTTGGGGATCATGCCGCCCGCGATGGTACCGTCGGCGATCATGCTCCGGATCTGGGAGGTCTTGAGGTCGGTGAGGACCGTGTCGTTGCCGCCCTTGACGCCGGCCACGTCCGTCAGGAGGAGGAGGCGGTCGGCCTTCAGCGCCGCGGCGATCGCGCCCGCCACGGTATCGCCGTTGATGTTCATGGTCTCGCCCGCGCGGCCCGCGCCGAGGGGCGCGATGACGGGGATCATGTCCCCCTCGAAGAGCGTGGTGAGGAGCGAGGTGTCGATCTCTGCGGGCTCGCCCACAAGGCCGAGCTCCGGCGCGGCGGCGTCGCAGGTAATGAGCTGCGCGTCCTTGCCCGAAAGCCCAACCGCGCGCCCGCCTTCCGCGGCGATGGCCTGCACGATGCGCTTGTTCACAAGGCCCGACAGCACCATCTCCACCACCTCCACGGTGGCGGCATCGGTGACGCGCTTGCCGCCCACGAAGGTACTCTCCACGCCGAGTTTCGCGAGCATCTCGTTGATCATGGGACCGCCGCCATGGACGATGACCGGGTTCACGCCGACCTGCTGCATGAGCACCACGTCGCGCGCGAAGCTCGCCATGGCGTCGTCCGAGCCCATGGCATGGCCGCCGAGCTTGATCACGACGATCGCATCGTCGTAGCGCTGCAGGTAGGGGAGCGCTTGCGAAAGCGTCCGGGCGGTGGCGATCCAGTCTCTGTTCATGTCATCACGCTGCTTCATGGCGCGCGTGTCCTAGCCTTCCGTCTGCCCGTTGCCAACCATGGTGTTTTCGATGACACTTTGCCGGCCATGCCCGATCGTCAGAAAACCCTGCTGCTCACCGGCGCGAGCCGTGGGATCGGCCACGCCACGGTGAAGCGGTTCTCGGCGGAGGGCTGGCGCGTTCTTACCTGCTCGCGCATGGCTTTCGATCCGCGCTGCCCCTGGCCCGGCGGGGAAGAAAACCACATCCAGGTGGACCTCGCGGACCCGAACCAGACGATCGAGGCCATCGAGGAGGTCCGCGGAAAGGTCGATGGAAAGCTCGACGCGCTCGTCAACAACGCAGGCATCTCGCCCAAGGGCGAGGACGGCGCGCGGCTCACCACGCTCAACACCGACCTGCGCACGTGGGGCCATGTCTTCCACGTGAATTTCTTTGCCTCGGTCGTCCTCGCGCGGGGGCTTCAGGAGGAATTGGCGGCTACGAAGGGAGCGGTGGTCAATGTCACCTCCATCGCGGGCGCCCGCGTGCATCCTTTCGCGGGCGCGGCCTACGCGACCTCGAAGGCCGCGCTCGCCGCCCTCACCCGCGAGATGGCCCATGATTTCGGGCCGCTCGGCGTGCGCGTGAATGCCATCGCCCCCGGGGAGGTGGAGACATCGATCCTGTCGCCCGGGACGGAGAAGATCGTGGAGCGCTTGCCGCTCCGGCGCCTCGGGCAGCCGGCGGAGGTCGCCGATGTCATCTGGTTTCTTTGCACGGATGCCTCGAGTTACGTCACGGGCACCGAGATCGAGGTCAACGCGGGTCAGCACGTCTGAGCGCGGGAAAGCCCCTTCGAAGGGGCTTGAGGCGCCCGTAAACGCTTCTCAGGCCAGCGTGGCGATGATCGCGCGCAAGGTGTCGAGGCCCTCGCCCTTCTCCGACGAGGTGAGCACGAGCTCCGGAAAGGCCGCCGGATGCTTTGAGAGCTTTTCGCGCACCTGCGCCAGCACCGTCTCCGTCTGGCTGGCCTTGTTCTTGTCGGCCTTCGTCAGCACGACCTGAAACGTCACCGCCGCGCTGTCGAGGAGGGCCATGATCTCCGCATCAACGGGCTTCACACCGTGCCGCGCATCGATGAGCACGAAGGCGCGGCGCAGGTTCACCCGGCCCTGGAGGTAGGATTTCAGCAGCCGCTGCCATTTTTCCACCACCGCCACCGGCGCGTTGGCGAAGCCGTAGCCGGGCAGATCCACGAGGTAGCGATCCTCGAGCGAGAAGAAGTTTATCTCCTGCGTGCGCCCGGGCGTGTTGGAGGCCCGCGCGAGGCCCTTTTGACCGGTCAGCGCATTGATGAGGGAGCTCTTGCCGACATTCGAGCGCCCGGCAAAGCACACCTCCACCCGGTCGTCGGGCGGCAGGCCATCCATGGCCACCACCCCCTTCACGAACTCCGTGGGCCGCGCGAAGAGCTTGCGCCCGGCCTCGCGCGTGGCCGCGTCTTCGAGCTCCGCCAGCGGGAAGGGCAGGGTCACCCGATCACCTCGAGCCTGTCGCCCAGGGCCACGGGGCCGGGTGAGACCACGCGGGCGAAGACGCCGAAATCGATATGGCCCCAGCCGTCCCGGAGCGCGCCGAGCGTGTCGGTGTCGCGGCGGCCCGTCTCGGGGTTCGCTTCCGTCGCGCGGCAGCGGTCGATGCGGTCCTCCACCGCGAGCTCGGCCCCGCCGAGGCGCAGGCGTTTGCCCACCCATTCGAACTCTTCCCATGGTCCCGTGTCATCCACCCAGAGATTGCCGCGGAAGCGCAGGGGCGAGAGTGTGCGCCCCGCCCGCTGACCCAAGGCACGGAGTGAGGAGAGGCCGAGCAGGCTCAGATAGGGTTCGGGATTGTCGGTCATGCCCTGGCCGTCTGCGGCCGCGCGCGCGCGCACGACGCGGACGGGCCTGCGCGCCTCCGGCCCCATGGCGCGGGCGATCCAGGCGACGATGGCGTCGCTGTCGTGCTCCGGATGGGCGGTGATATCCTCAAGCTCGGGATGGCTCAGCGTGATTTCTTCGCGCGCCTCATCGAAGCGGGAGGTCACGGCCATGAGCGTGGGCACATGGGCCCCGCGAGAGAATTTCCCGCAGCGCTCCCAGGTGCTGCCATCGGCGTCGGAGTGTTCATGCGCCACCGCCCAGACCCTGTCCCAAGGTAGCGTCGCATTGGCGGCGAGCTCCACCGCGCGCAGGCTTTCGGACCCATGGGCCTTGATCGGGTGGCGAAAGATGTGCGCCAGCCTGGCCACTTATTTCTCTTCGCTCTTCGCCGCCTTTCGGAAGCTCGCGCGGATATTGCCGAAGACGTCGGGCTTCACCCCCTGGCTGCGCATGATCAGGTATTGCTGCGCGAAGGTGATGAGGTTGTTGGCGATCCAGTAGACGATGAGCCCCGATGCGAAGGTGCCCAGCATGAACATGAAGACCCAGGGCATCCAGGCGAAGATCATCGCCTGCGTGGGGTCCGTGGGCGCCGGGTTCAGCTTCTGCTGGAGCCACATGGAGATGCCGAGGATGAGCGGCAGGATCCCTATGAAGAGCAGCGCCACGATCGAGCCAGGCTCCGGCCCGGCGAAGGGCAGGAGGCCATAGAGGTTCATGATCGACGTGGGGTCCGGCGCGGAAAGATCCTGGAAGACGCCCAACCATTCCGCGTGGCGGAGCTCAAGCGTCACGAAGATCACCTTGTAGAGCGAGAAGAAGATCGGGATCTGCAAGAGGATCGGCAGGCAGCCCGCGGCCGGGTTCACCTTATTGGTCTTGTAGAGCTCCATCATGCCCGTCTGGAGCTTCTCGCGGTCGTCACCCGCGGCCTCCTTGAGCTTCTCCATCTCGGGCTGAAGCTCCTTCATCTTGGCCATGGAGACGTAGGATTTGTAGGCAAGCGGCAGGAGCGCTGCCTTGATGACGAGCGTGAGCGCGATGATGGCCCAGCCCATGTTGCCGATGATGGCGTTGAGCCAGTGCAGCACGGCGAAGATGGGCTTCGTCAGGAAAAAGAACCAGCCCCAGTCGATGGAGTCGAGGAAGCGGTCGATGCCCGCGTCGCGTTCGTAGCCGCGGATGGCCTCCCATTCCTTGGCACCGGCGAAGAATTGCGCGCTGGCCTCGAGCGTGCCGCCCGCGGCCAGGTCGCGGGTGGGATAGAGCGTGAGCGCCTGCATGATGCCGGTATTCTCCGACATCTGCGCGGTGGAGGTGAAGGAGGTGCCCGGGGCGGGGACCAGCGTGGTCATCCAGTAATGGTCGGTGAAGCCGATCCAGCCGTTATCCTCTACCCGCATGGTGCGGGAGGAGGCGCGGTTTTCCTCACCGACCTCGAGGTCGGCGATGTCGTCGTAGTTCACCTCGCCGAGCTCGCCGTCCGTCATCCGGATCAGGCCTTCATGGAGGATGAAGAAACCCTTGAGATCGTCGGGGATGCCGTGGCGGCGGATGAGGCCGTAGGGCGCGAGGCGCACGGCGGTGTCCGTGCCGTTGGTGACGCGCTGCTCGATCGTGAACATGTAATCGGCGTCGACGGAGACGGTCTTCTCGAAGGTGAGGCCCGCGGGGCTCTCCCAGATGAGGGTGACGGGGCTGTCGACGGTGAGCGCCTGGTCCCCGGCGGCGTCCCAGAGCGTTTCGGGGCCCGGGACATCCCCGGCGTCGAGCCCGGTCCCATGGGCCCAGCCATGGGCGGCGTAATAGGCATCATCGGCGTTTTCGGGGGAGAGCAGCGTGACGATGGGCGCGCCGTCGTCCAGGCTCTCGCGGTAGTCGCGCAGGCGCAGGTCGTCGATGCGGCCCCCGAGGAGGGAGATGGAGCCCTCGAGCCTGTCCGTTTCGATGGGAAGGCGCGGCGCGGCGTCGAGGGCGGCCGAGCGGGCCTCCTCGCTGGTGACGACGGAGCCGGGGGTGGCCGGGGCGTCGGATCCCTCTCCGGCGGCGATGGGCGCGGCTGCGTCCGCCGTCGCGGACTGGCTCGCGGTGGGGCTCGGCGCGGGGCCCTGGTCCTGGGGCGGTTCGGGCGCGAAGAAGGCCATCCAGACGAGCAGGACGAGAAAGCTCAGTCCCGTCGCCAGAAGAAGGTTCTTGTTTTGCTCGTCCATGGGGTCCGGTTCATCCCTGCTCGTGTCGCATGACTATCGATCATGTAGGCGCGGCGACGGCACGTCCAACGCTGCCAAAGGGTGGCGTCGTTCAACAGTGGAGGGGGCGAGAGGTCAAGCAGAAACCCTGAGCGCATGGCCGCGCCCGGGGGTGTCCGCGGATGGTATCATGGAGGCGTCTATCGCTTTGAGGGCGCGCATCGCCCGCGCCGGGCATCGCCCCGAACCGGCGCGGCGGCGCGCCTGTCAGCTCGCGGCGCGACGGGCAGCCGTGCTCGCGCCGGCGAGTTTCTGCTCGTGACGTTCGATCCAGCCCGCGGTGTCGGAGAAGGGCATGGGCCGCGCGATGCCGAAGCCCTGGACATGCCCGCAGCCGAGCTGCGACAGCACCGCATGCTCCCCCACATTCTCGACACCCTCGGCGAGGGTCTCGAGGCCGAGCCGCTCAGCCATCATCAGGATCGCCGCGATCATGCGTTGCTGCTCGGGGTCTTCGTCCACCTTCATCACAAAGGAGCGGTCGATCTTGATCCGGTTCACCGAGAAGCGGCGGATGGAGGAGATCGAGGCGTGACCGGTGCCGAAATCGTCCAGATCGATCATGCAGCCGAGCCCCGCCAGCGCGGCTATGTTGCGGGTGACGACATCGTCGTCGGAATTGGCCACGACGCTCTCGAGGACCTCGATGCAAAGCCGCGACGGCGCGACCTCGAACCGGTCGAGCTCCCATTTCACCTTTTCCACCAATTTCGGATTGCGGAGCTCGTCGGAAGAGAAATTCACGCTCACCGAGGGCACGCCTATGCCTGCGGCGCCCCAGTCCTTGAGGGCGGTGAGGGCGTGATAAAGCATCGCCTCGCCCAGACGCTCCATGAGGCCCGCCTGTTCGAGCGCCGGCAGAAACTCCGCCGGGGAGACGAGCCCGCGCTCGGCGTGTTTCCAGCGCGCGAGAGCCTCGAACCCCGTTACGCGGCCGGTTTCGGTGGAGACCTGGGGCTGGAACCACGGATGGATATCGCCGGAATCGAGTGCCGCCGCGGCCTCCTCGATGAGGGAATGCCGTGCTTCGATCCGCCGGCGCATCTCCGGGGTGAAGGCGCGGATCGCCGAGGGCCCGTTCCGGCGCGCCTCCACCATGGCCACGAGCGCGGCTTCGAGCATCGCGGCCCCGGAATCGCCCGGGCTCCGCGACGAGAGACAAAAGCCGATGGAGGAGGAGATGTAGACTGTGGTTGCATCCACGGAGACAGGCACCTCGATCGCCTGCTGGAGACGGCTCGCGAGCTGGATCGCCACCTCCAGATCGCAGTTCCGCATGGGAGACATCGCCACCGCGAAGGTCGCCGGGTCGACGCGCGCGATCAGGTCGTAGTCCCGCATGCTGTCGGCGATGCGTTCGGCTGTCTTGACGAGGATATGCTCCCCCGCCGTGCGCCCGTAGCGCTCCTCCAGTGTCTTGAAATCGTCGAGTTCGACAGCGAGGCAGATAGCGGTGTGACCCGCCTTCGCCCCCGGCCCCATGGAGGCCGCGAGCACCTCCACCAGGCGGTCTCGCATGTTGACGTCGTTGAGCACCCGGGCGCCATCCTTGACGCGGTGCGGCTCGCCCACACGGATGCCGAACAAGGCCACGAGGAGCGGCACGGCGAGGGCCGCCCCGATCAGGGCCACCTCACCGCCGAGCCAGAAACTCGACAGTGAAATCGCGGGAAGGAACGCCAGCGCCTGCGGCCCTGTCAGAATCGTTGGAAGCGAGCCTGTCGCGCGACGTAATCTGGCGAACATGCCGACTTCTCCTTCGGGGGTCATACCGCAACGTCTCCCTCACATGGGCGCGGTCGTTCCGCCGACTCGGCCCCACACCCGCATAACGCGACTGTGAGGCGAGCAAGTTAACAAATCGTGCCGATCGACGGCGCGGTGCGGGACCGATGCGTTCCTGCGGGCCACCTTCGACTGATCCGGCCCGGGTCCACGGGCGTAGGTTCCAAAAAGGAGCTGCTATGCGCGTTCTCATCTTCGCGGCCTTGGTCTTTCTGGCGGCCTGCACGGCAAAGCCCAGTCTCGACGACCCGAAGCTCTCGGATCGCGACCTGAACCTCGAGGAGTTCTTCGAAGGGCGGCTCGTGGCCTACGGTCAATTCCAGGACATCTTCGGCACGGTCCGGCGCCGCTTCGAGGTCGGGATCGAGGGGACGTGGGACGGCGAAACACTGCGCCTCGTGGAGGATTTCGTTTACGAGGACGGGGCCACCGAGCAACGCATCTGGACCCTGGTGAAAACGGGCCCCGAGACGTGGGAGGGCACGGCGCCGGGCGTGGAGGGCGTGGCCACGGGCGAGGAACGGGGCGACGTCTTCAACTGGCGCTACACCATCGATCTGCCGATCCCGGCGGCGGATGGGACGGTGGAGACGCTCACCGTGAGCTTCGACGATTGGATGTGGCTCCTTAGTGAAGACCGCCTCCTCAACATCGCCTACATGAAGCGCTTCGGCGTCGATATCGGCGCGGTGACGATCACCTTCGAAAAGGAGTGAGGCCCCGCGCCGCGCGATGCGTGGCCCGAAGCCTCTGCCTCACCGCGGGTAATCCGGCGGCCGCGTCGGCGGCTCGCGGGCGGGCAGGCCCACATCGCGCCGCAGGTGGTCGGGCAGCCGGTGCGCCGGCAGGCTGCGCAGCCGCCGGGCGCGCCGGCGCTGGGCCGCGATGAGGGCGCGAAGGACGGTCCAGGGGCGGTTCACTCGGATGGCCGCATCGAGCAGAGCGGCGGGGCTGAGATCTTCCAATCGTGTCATGGCAATACCCGCCCCAAGGCGCGAGGCGGCTCCTTTTGAGAAAGAGACCTGTGGCGGGCGCAAGACAGGACGCTGCCGGCTACGAGGTCTTGTGCTGGGTGAAAGGTGTCTCGGCGCTGGCGGTCGTTTCAGCGGGAGAGACGGGGGCGGGGCTTAGGCGCGCAGCGCTCCAATACACCGTCGGGAAACGCCCGTACCGCGAGGCAGGAGATCACGTGTTTTCATAGTGCGCCTCCCTCTGTGTTGGCGTTTCCGTGGCGCGCAATTAACAGCCCAGTGTCACGGCACCAAGACATTTCTTGGGAAGGCGGCTATTTCGGCGGGACGTTGTCGATGCCGGAGCCGCCCCAGGGGTGGCAACGCGCGATGCGCCGGATCGCGAGCCAACTGCCCTTAAGTGCGCCGTGGGTTTCGAGCGCCTCGAGAGCGTAGGCCGAACACGTGGGATGAAACCGGCATTCGAGGCCGAGCCAAGGGGACAGCACCAGCCGGTACAATCGGATCGGAAGCGCGATGAGAGCGGCGAGCGGCGACATCTCCCAGAAATACCACCTCGCCAGAGCTCTTCAATGGCTGCCCCGGGCGCCAAAGAGTTTTCGCAAAACTCTTCAAGGCTTTTCGAAAAGCCTTTCGGCGCTCATTCCGACCCGTCGTGCAACGTGGCGAGGGCGCGGCGCAGATCGTCGAGCAGCGCGGGCCAGGGGCGGGCAATGGTGCGCCCATTCAGGCCGATGAGCACGTAGTCCCAGCCGGGGCGGCCCGCCGCGGGGAGGACGGCGCGGGCGGCCTCGCGGAGGCGGCGCTTGGCGCGGTTGCGGGCGACGGCGTTGCCGACCTTCTTCGAGCAGGTGAAGCCGACGCGGATCGCCGCAGCCGCTACCGCCTCCTCGCCCGGTTCGCGGGCGCGGGCCTGGATCACGAAGCTCGCGCACCGCGCCTGCCGGGCGCGGGCGGCCCGCAGGAAATCCGCGCGTTGCTTCACAACCTGGAGCTTAGACATGACAAAGGCCCCGCACCAGCAGGGCCCTCACCGCACCGGAACAGCCTGTGAATTCAGGCGCTGAGCGACTTGCGCCCGCGAGCGCGGCGCGCATTGAGCACTTTGCGGCCGGCTTTCGTCGCCATGCGCGCGCGGAAGCCGTGGCGGCGCTTGCGCACCAGGTTCGAGGGTTGAAACGTCCGCTTCATCTCTTCGTCTCCGTTCGAAGGCTGCGCCGCGCAAGGCATTCACGCCGATGCCCCGGGTGTAGCCGGGTAACTGAAGCCCGCCGCATAGCCGCAAGGCGACGGCCTGTCAAATCGATGTCGCCGCGCCCGCGACCGGGCTTTTGCAACAAAGTGTACATCGGAGCACCGTCCCGACGTGATTTCTGTAACAAACGCCGAAAGGGGGTCAACGGCCCGTGAGAGGGGTAGGTTTTGCGCCGCCGCTGACGCACTTCAGTCTCAACCGACCCACCCTTCGGCGCCCGACCCGCGCTTTGCACCTGAAAAGGCCACCGACCATGACCGAGACGTCCCAGACCCAGCCCCGCCTGGCGAAATCGAAGCTCAAGCGCTTCGCCCCGCTCGGCGTCATCGCCGTCGTGGCCGTGCTCGGCATCACCTTCCTCGGCGAATACCTGAGCTTCGAGACGCTGCGCGACAACCGCGAGGCGCTGCTCGCATTCCGGGATCAGAACTACGTCCTCCTCACGATCCTGTTCATCCTCGCTTACGCTGCCATCATCGCCTTTGCCCTGCCGGGCGCGGCCATCGCCTCCATCACCGGCGGCTTCCTCTTCGCGCTCTTCCCGGGCACCCTCTTCAACATGATCGCCGCCACGCTCGGCGCGACAGCGACCTTCATGGCCGCGCGCTACGGCTTCGGCGAGGCCGCCGAAAAGAAGCTGGCCGAATCGAAGGGCGTCATGGGCCGCATCAAGGCGGGCATCGACGAGAACCAGTGGGAGACGCTCTTCCTCGTGCGCCTCTTGCCGATCTTCCCCTTCTTCGTGTCCAACCTTGCGCTCTCCGTCGTGGGTGTGCCGCTCTGGAAATACGTCGTCGGCACGTTCTTCGGCATTCTGCCAGGCGCGGTGGTCTACACCTCCATCGGCGCAGGCCTCTCGGATGTCTTCGCCCGCGGTGAGACGCCCGATCTCGGCATCATCTTCACCTGGCCTATCCTCGGGCCGCTCCTCGGCCTCGCGGCACTCGCCGTCCTCCCGATCATCGTGAAGGCCGTGCGCGGCAAGAAATCCCTCTGAGCCGCAGGGCACGTCCACCGCCATTCCCTTGAAATCCCTTTGTCAGGACCCCGACCCATGACCGACCAATCCAAGATCGACACCGCCACCGCCACCGCTCCGCAGGCCAAGAAAGAGAAACTCACGGCCGACCTCCTCATCATCGGCGCAGGCTCCGGCGGGCTCTCCGTTGCGGCCGGTGCCGCACAGATGGGCGCCAAGGTCATCCTGCTCGAGGGCCACAAGATGGGCGGCGACTGCCTGAACTACGGCTGCGTGCCGTCCAAAGCGCTCCTTGCCGCGGGCAAGCAGGCCCACGCCATGGAAACGGGCAAGCCCTTCGGCGTGAGCCCGGTGATGGCCGAGGTTTCCTACCCCGCCGCCAAGGACCACGTGGCCGCCACCATTGCCGAGATCGCCCCCATGGACAGCCAGGAGCGCTTCGAGGGCTTCGGCGTGCAGGTGATCCGCGAATATGGCCGCTTCACCGGCAAGGACAGCGTGGAGGCGGGCCCCTACGAGATCACGGCGCGCCGGATCATCGTGGCCACCGGATCAGGCCCCCTGGTGCCGCCGATCCCCGGTCTCGACACGGTGGAGCACTATACGAACGAGAACATTTTCGATCTCCGCGAGAAGCCCGAGCACCTCGTGATCATCGGCGCGGGGCCCATCGGGCTCGAGATGGCGCAGGCGCACCGGCGGCTGGGCTCCCAGGTGACCGTCATCGAGGCGGGCAAGGCGCTGGGCAAGGACGACCCCGAGATCGCAGAGATCGCGCTCCGGAAGCTGCGCGGCGAAGGCATCGAGATCATGGAAGGCGCCGCCGCCGAGGAGGTGTCGAGCGCCACGGGCTCCGTCACCGTCAAGACCTCCCAGGGCGACGTCACCGGCACCCATCTCCTCGTGGCCGTTGGCCGCAAGGTCAATGTCGACAAGCTCAACCTCGAGGCCGCGGGCGTCACCTATGACCGGCGCGGTGTGAAGGTGGGGGCGGACCTGCGCTCGGTCACCAACAAGAAGGTCTATGCCATCGGCGACGCCGCGGGCGGACTGCAATTCACCCATCTGGCGGGCTACCACGCGGGCATCGTCGTGCGCTCTGCCGTGCTGGGCCTGCCGGCGAAGGCCAAGACCGACCACATTCCCTGGGCCACCTACACCGACCCCGAGATCGCGCAGGTGGGTCTCACCGAGGCGCAGGCGATCAAGAAGTTCGGCAAGATGGCCGTCTTCGTCGCGCGCTATGAGACGGGCGAGAACGACCGCGCCGTGGCCGAGAACGCGGGCGATGGCCTAATCAAGGTCATGGTCGTCAAGGGCCGGCCCGTGGGCGCCTCCATCGTGGGCAAGCAGGCGGGCGAGCTCATCGCCATGTGGGCCATGGCCATCGCCAACAATCTGAAAATGAGCGCGATTTCGGCGACCGTCCTGCCCTATCCGACGCTTTCGGAGATTAACAAACGCGCCGCGAGTGCCTATTTCACGCCTAAGCTTTTTGAGAGCGACAAAGTAAAGGCTGTGGTGCGCTTCGTGCAGAGGTGGCTGCCCTGACGGGAGACGGCGACGGTGAACACCCTTTCAGGACGTTTCCTGATCCTGACCATCATCTTCGTGATGCTGGCGGAGGTGTTCATCTTCGTCCCCTCGATCGCGCGGTTCCGTGAGGATTTCCTGCTGCAAAGGATCGAGCGGTCGCAGATCGCGTCGCTCGTCCTCTTGGCGGAAGACACCATCACCCCCAATCTCGAGACCGAGCTTCTGGAGAATGCCGGCGTCTACAACGTCGTGCTCCGGCGTGACGAGGCGCGCCAGCTCGTGCTCTCCTCGCCCGTCATCCAGCCGATCTACGCCACCTACGACATCCGCGACCCGGGCGCGTGGGAGCTGATCCGCGATGCCTTCATTTGCCTTTTCGACACCGAGGAGAGGGTGATCCGCGTCATCGGGAACCCCACGCAGGAGGCGGGCCTCCTGATCGAGATCACCATGGGCACGCAGGAGCTGCGCTCCGCGATGATCAATTACGGGCTCACGATCCTGGCGCTCTCGGCAGCGATCTCGATCTTCACGGCGGTGCTGCTCTTCGTGGCGGTTCAGCGGCTGCTCGTGGTGCCCATCAAGGGCGTCGTTTCGGCCATGCGCCGCTATTCCCGTGCGCCCGAGGATGCCCGCAACATCATCACGCCGGGCGCGGGCGTGCGCGAACTGCGGCAGGCCGAGGATGCGCTTCTGCAGCTGCAGACCGACCTCACGAGCTCGCTCAAGCAGAAGGACAGGCTTGCCCAGCTCGGCGAGGCGGTGGCCAAGGTCAATCACGACCTGCGCAACATCCTGACCTCTGCCCAGCTCTTCACCGACCGCATCGAGACCTCCGAAGACCCACTGGTGAAGCGGCTCGCGCCCAAGCTCGTGAATTCCATCTCGCGCGCGGTGAGCCTCTGCGAGGCGACGCTGACCTTCGGCAAGGCGGACGAGGCGCCGCCCAAGCTCGCGCGTTTCGGGCTCGAGCCGCTGGTGGACGACCTCCTGGAGAGCGAGCGCCTCGCCGCGCGGAGCGAGGTGGCCCTGACGGCCGACATTCCCAAGGGCATGATGCTGCGCGCCGACCCCGAGCAGCTCTACCGTGTCATCGGGAACCTGTCGCGCAACGCCCGCCAGGCCCTCGAACAGCTCGGCCGTCCCGGCACCATCGTCATCGGGGCCTGCGAAGACGAGGAAAACTGGTGGATCCGCGTGAGCGATGATGGCCCTGGCCTGCCGCCGAAGGCGCAGGAGAAGCTCTTCACCCCCTTCGCCGGGGGCGCGCGTAAAGGCGGATCGGGGCTCGGGCTTGCCATTGCCGCCGAGCTCATCCGCGGCCATGGCGGAACGCTCACGCTGGAGAAAACCGGCCCCGACGGCACCACCTTCGCGATTTGCCTGCCCAAGGCCGAGGCCGCGCAGGAGATCACCTTGGCCGGGGTGAAACTGCCCAAGAATGGGGTTGCAAATGAGGGGGGCGAAGCGTATCCCGCCGCCTCACGGACTGGTAGCTCAGTTGGATAGAGTACTTGACTACGAATCAAGGGGTCGGGGGTTCG
>JBCBET010000013.1:0-44012 GCA_038528385.1 Pseudomonadota bacterium
GGTAGGCCCGGCAGGACTTGAACCCGCAACCAAAGCGTTATGAGCGCTCTGCTCTAACCAATTGAGCTACAGGCCCGCCGCTTGTCTCGGGTAGGCGAGGGGCGGGGCGCAGTCAAGCTTGGCTGTGGCTCCGTGCGCTGTTAGGGGCCAAGCCAGGAAAGGACGCGGCATGGCGCATCTCGGGCCCCTGACGAAACGCTATTTCTGGGTGCTTCTGGCGGCCATGGTGGGCGCGTCGCTCATCGGTGTTCTCGTCCTGGCGCTGGCGGGGCGACCGCCGCCTTGGCCGGTCTTCGCGCTGCCCTTGGTGCTTGCGGGCCTGGACGCGGGCCGCGAGCTCGAGCGGCGCGCGGGGCCGGTGGGCGCGGGGGAGGGCGCGCGGATCGCAGGCGTCTTCGTGGCCGTCACGGTCGGGGTCTACCTCTTTGTCGCGCTGGGCGCGCTGGCGGGGCAGGGGATGCTCGGCCTCCTTGCGGGCGGGACGCTCGGGCGGCTCGCGGGGCCATTCGCGCTCCTCGTCGCGGTGTCCTTCGTGCTCCTGCGCGCCATGATGTGGGTCGGCGCGCGCACCGCGCGGTAGCGGCCGCCAAACTGGGCTAGGCAAGGCCCCCGGGCGCTGCTAGGCGGCAGCCCATGACGGACAAGAAGAACGGTCTCACCTACAGCGCGGCAGGCGTCGATATCGACGCGGGCAACGCGCTGGTGGACAGGATCAAGCCCGCCGCCGCGCGCACCGCGCGACCCGGCGTGATGGCGGGGCTCGGCGGCTTCGGCGCGCTCTTCGATCTCAAGGCCGCGGGCTACGCCGACCCGGTGCTCGTGGCCGCCACCGACGGCGTGGGCACGAAGCTCAAGATCGCCATCGACACCGGCCGCCACGCCACCGTGGGCATCGACCTCGTGGCGATGTGCGTCAATGACCTCGTCTGCCAGGGCGCCGAGCCGCTTTTCTTCCTCGATTACTTCGCCACCGGCGCGCTCGACGTGGAGGCGGCCGCCACCGTGATCGAGGGGATCGCGGAGGGCTGCGCGCGGGCGGGCTGCGCGCTCATCGGCGGCGAGACCGCCGAGATGCCGGGGATGTACGCCGCCGGAGACTACGATCTCGCGGGCTTCGCCGTGGGTGCCCTGGAGCGCGGCGCGCATCTGCCCGCGGGCGTGGCGGTGGGCGACACGCTCCTCGGGCTCGCCTCGGACGGGGTGCATTCGAACGGGTACTCTCTCGTCCGCCGCATCGTGGAGCTGAGCGGGACGGGCTGGGACGCGCCGTGCCCCTGGGCCGACGGCACGCTGGGCGAGGTGCTGCTCGCGCCCACGCGGCTCTACGTCGCGCCGCTCGGCGCCGCCAAGGCGGGGGCGAAGATCACCGCGCTCGCCCATATCACCGGCGGCGGTCTCACCGAAAACGTCCCGCGCGTCCTGCCCGAGGGCATGGGCGCGGAGATCGACCTGGGCGCCTGGGCGCTGCCGCCGGTCTTCGGCTGGCTGGCTAGGGAAGGCGGGCTCGCGGAGGCCGAACTCCTGAAGACGTTCAATGCGGGCATCGGCATGGTGGTGGCGACGCCCGAGCCCGAGGCCGCGCGCGCGGCCCTCGAGGCGGCGGGAGAGAGGGTGGTCACGCTCGGACGCGTGACCGCGACGCCGGGTATCCGCTACGAGGGCGGTCTTCTTTGACGGCACGCGTGGCGATTTTCGCCTCGGGCGGCGGGTCGAACGCCGCCGCGCTCCTGGCCTCCATGACGGGCGATCACCCGGCGCGGCCCTGCCTCGTCTTCTCCAACGATCCCGCCGCGGGCGTTCTGGAGAAAGCGCGCGAAGCGGGCGTGGCGACCGAGGCGCTGAGCCACCGGGATTTCGGCGAGGACCGCGCGGCCTTCGAGGCGGAGATCACGCGCCGCCTCGCGCCCCACGGGGCCGATATCATCTGCCTTGCGGGCTTCATGCGGGTGCTCACGGGCGCGTTCACGGCGGCCTGGGCGGGCCGGATGCTCAACATCCACCCGTCGCTTTTGCCGAAATACCGCGGCCTCCACACCCATGCCCGCGCGCTTGCGGCGGGGGATGCCCACCATGGCTGCACCGTTCACGAGGTGACGGCGGCGCTCGATGACGGGCCGATCCTCGGCCAGGCGCGGGTCCCGGTGCGGCCCGGCGACACGCCCGAGACGCTGGCCGCGCGCGTGCTTGCGCAGGAGCATGTCCTCTATCCGGCGGTGCTGCGCCGCTTTGCCGCCGGGGATCGCAGGCCTGTGATGATGGACGCGGCGGTCTAGCGGGTTTTCATTGGCCGCTTGCCCGCGTAGAAGCGTGCATCCCGACGGGATGGCCGCCGGAGACACGCCGGGAACAACACAGGAAAACCGCCCGCCGATGAAAACCATCACGACGACCGAGGACCTCGCCGCCTTTTGCGCCGATTGCGCGAGCCAGCCCTACATCACCGTCGACACCGAGTTCCTGCGGGAGCGCACCTACTACTCCAAGCTCTGTCTGGTGCAGATCGCCCATCCGGGCGCGGAGAACGCCGCGGTGCTGGTGGACCCGCTCAGCGAGGGGCTGTCGCTCGCGCCGATGCTCGATCTCTTCCGGAACGAGACCGTGGTGAAGGTCTTCCACGCGGCACGGCAGGACCTGGAGATCTTCTTTCTGGAACACGGGGTCTTTCCGGAGCCGCTCTTCGACACGCAGGTGGCGGCCATGGTCTGCGGCTTTGGCGAGCAGGTGGGCTACGAGACGCTGGTGCGCAAGATCGCCCATGAAGGCCTCGATAAATCCTCCCGCTTCACGGATTGGTCGCGCCGCCCGCTCACGGACGCGCAGAAGAAGTACGCGCTGGGCGATGTCACGCATCTGCGCGAGATCTACGAATTCCTGGCCGCCGAACTCGAGCGCACCGACCGCGCGCGCTGGGTGCAGGAGGAGCTCGCCATACTCACCGATCCCGCCACCTACGAGATCGCGCCGGAGACGGCCTGGAAGCGGGTCAAGACGCGGACGAATTCCGCGAAGTTCATGGCTTTCGTGAAAGAGCTCGCCGCGTTCCGCGAGGATTACGCGCAAACGCGGAACGTGCCGCGGAGCCGGGTCTACAAGGACGACGCGCTGGTGGAGCTGGCCTCCACCAAGCCCAAATCCATCAAGGAGCTGGGGCGGTCGCGGCTCCTCTTGCGCGAGGCGCGCAAGGGCGAGATCGCCGACGGCATCCTCGCCGCCGTGGAGCGCGCCGCGGAAATGGCGCCGGAGGACTATCCGGACGTGGACCGCTCCCGGGAGAAGCTTCAGGTCAACCCGGCGCTCGCCGACCTTTTGCGCGTGCTCCTGAAGGCCAAGGCCGACGAGAAGAACGTGGCGCAGAAGCTCATCGCCACCGTGTCGGACCTCGATGCGCTGGCGGCGGGCGAACGCGACGTCGCGGCGCTCAAGGGCTGGCGTCACGAGGTCTTCGGCGCGGATGCGATGCGGCTCTGCGACGGGGCGGTGGCGCTGGCGGTGAAGGGCGAACGGGTGAAGCTCGTCGATCTCTAGTGTCGAAGAGGCACGAATTTCCGAAGAAATTCGTGGGGCCTACCGGCGGCGGCTCACGCTGTTGGAGGCGCTGCGCACTGTGATCGTCCGCGCCCGGCCCACGTCCGCGTCCGACAGAAACCGCGCCACCGACACCTGTCCACCGCCCGGTCCCCGGCCCTGGAACGCGCGAAAATCGAGCGTGATCCCTTCGATATCGGCGGCGGCTGTCGTGAGCTCCGCGGAATAGGCGCCGGCGGACGTGGCCGTGCCGCGGGCCCGCACGATGACGCCGCCCAGCGTCGGCGACACTTCCACGTCCGAGATCGCCGCCACGAGGGGACGCGCATCCACCTGCTGCACCACGCGGTCGGGCGGCACGAGCGGCCGGATCCGCGCCGGGTCGATGACCTGCGCCTCCGGGCTGCGGAAGATGTTGAGCGGATTGAAGCGGCTCTCGGCGATGCGGGCGCAGCCGCTCAGGCCGATCGCGCCCACGAGCATCAGACAAATCAGCCGCGCCATGTTGGCCTCCCCCGCAGTTGCGCTTATGTGCCTAGCTCAAAGGGAAGCGCCTGAAAAGGCGCGGAATTCGAGGAGCATCCCATGGCGCAGGCCGATTTCGAAGAGATCGTGGAGACGTTCGAGTTCCTCGACGACTGGGAGGACCGCTACCGCCACGTGATCGAGCTCGGGCGTGCGATGCCCGAGATGGACACGGCCCTCAAGGTGCCCGCGACCAAGGTCGAGGGCTGCGCGAGCCAGGTCTGGCTCCATGACGGCGGGCGGGGCGGGGCGCTCAGTTTCCAGGGCGACAGCGACGCCATGATCGTGAAGGGCCTCATCGCCGTGCTTCTGGCGCTCTATAACGGGCTCACCCCCGAGGAGGCCGCCCGGGTGGACGTGCGCGCCGAACTCGCGCGGCTCAACCTCACGGAGCATCTGAGTTCGCAGCGCTCGAACGGGCTCAAGGCCATGGTGCAGCGTATCCAGGACACGGCGGCGAAGGCCGCCTAGCGCGGCTCGAGCACGCTGGACACAAGACGCGCGGCCACCTCGGCGGGCGGCGTGAGCGCATCGCGGTTCTCACCGGGATGGAAGCGCGCGCGGAGCGCGGTGGGCATGGGCGGCGGCGTCTCGATGAGGATGCGCGGGCCGGTGCGGACCGTCTCCGCCTGCCAGGCCTTGGCGAGCGCCATCTGGCCCGCCTTGGTGGCGCCGTAGCTGCCGGAAAACGCCGTGGCGGGCATGGGATCATCGAAGAAGAGCGCCGTGCCCTCGCGCCCGAGAAGCGGCGCGACATAGCCCACGAGGCGCTGCATGGCGCTCAGGTTGGCCGCGACGCTCTTTGACCAATCGCCCTCCTGGATCATCGTCGCGGGCGAGAGCGGCGCGGCATGGATGGCGGCATGGACCCAGAGGTCGATGCGGCCCCAGCGGTCGTGGATCGAGCGGCACAGATGCTGCATCGCGCCCGCATCGGTGGCGTCCAGCGGCGCGAGCGTGGCTTCGCCGCCTTTCGCCTTGATGCGGTCGTCGAGCTCCTCGAGCGCGCCGATGGTGCGCGCGACGGCGATGATGTGATGTCCTGGCGCGAGCGCCTCGGCCATGGCCGCGCCGAGGCCACGCGACGCGCCGGTGATAAGCGCGACGGGGCGTTTGGGATCGGGTGTCTCGGTCATTGGCGCGCTTTGGCGCGGGTGGGCGCAGCCGTCAACCCGCTTCCGCCTGCCGGGGCAGGGCCAGCGCCCGGGCCGCGCCGCGGTGCTCGAGGATCACGCGCCCGGGCTCGATCGCCAGGATGCGCGCATCGCCTGCCGCGTCGCCCGGCGAGACCCTGAGGACAGTGTTCCCGAGAAGGAGGAGCGCCTCCGGCGCGGTCGCGCTGCCCATGGTGCCCAGGAGGCGAAGCCCGCCCGCGGGCAGGGCGTCCTCCTGCGTGGCCAGATCGCCTGCCTGGCCCGCTCTGTTCGTGCTCATATTGTCTGCTCGTTTCTTGTGCGGCGCGGGCCTACCGCGCCTCGGGCGCAGTCTGAAGGGGCAAAAGCGGCGTCCGCTGCGTCATCGGCGCGCGTTTGCCCGGCCTCCCGCGGCGCTTTTGCAGCCCATGTAACGGGATTGTTGCACTGCCTCCTTTTGACCGCTGTATTTCTCACCGGGGCCGGGGTAGGACGCCACGAGCCAACGCAGTCGGAGCCAGCGCATGTGCGGAATCCTCGGGGTCGCCAACACATCGGACCCGGTCTTCCCGGAGCTCTATGACGGGCTTCTCATGCTCCAGCACCGCGGGCAGGACGCCTCGGGCATGGTCACCTACGACGGGGAGTTCTTTCGGGAGCGCAAGGCCAACGGGCTCGTGAAGGATGTCTTTCGGCCCGAGGATGCCGAGACGCTGCGCGGGCGCGTGGGGATCGGGCATTGCCGCTATCCCACCGCGGGCAGCCTGAGCGCAGCGGAGGCGCAGCCCTTCTTCGTCAATACCCCCTACGGCATCACGCTCGTCCACAATGGCAACATCACCAACACCGCCGAGCAGCGCCAGAAGGTGAAGGGGAAATACTCCCGCCACCTGCGCACCAACAGCGACAGTGAGATCCTTCTGAACGTGCTCGCCGACAAGATCGGCGACGCGATCAAGGTCATGGGCACCACGGATCCCAAGCAAACCGTGTTCGCCGGCGTGAAGATGACGATGGAGCGGGTGCAGGGCGCCTATGCGTGCCTGGCGCTCGTGGACGGGGTGGGAATGCTCGCCTTTCGCGACCCGAACGGCATCCGCCCCTTGAGCGTGGCCGAGCGCCAGAACGACATGTTCGGCTCCGACTACGCCTTCGCCTCCGAGGACGTGGCCTTCGGCATCAACGGCTTCACCAAGCTGCGCGACCTGCGTCCGGGGGAGGCGATCCTGATCGACCTCGCGGGGCAGATGCATTCGTTTCAATGCACCGTGGGCGAACTCACACCCTGCATTTTCGAGTATGTCTACCTCGCCCGGCCCGACAGCCTGCTCGACGGGATTTCCGTCTACAAGACGCAGATCCGCATGGGCGAGACGCTGGCGCGCCAGATCGCGGGCTCCGGGCTCGAGATCGATGCGATCATCCCGGTGCCGGATTCCGCGCGGCCCGTGGCGCTCGAGGTGGCCAACATCACCGGCATCACCTACCGCGAGGGGCTGGTGAAGAACCGCTACGTGGGCCGCACCTTCATCATGCCCGGCCAGGGGCAGCGCCAGCAGAGCGTGCGGCGCAAGCTCAACGCGATCCCGCTCGAGTTTCGCGGCAAGAACGTGCTCCTCATCGACGACTCGATCGTGCGCGGGAACACGATCAAGAAGATCGTGGAGATGTGCCGGGAGGCGGGCGCGGCCAAGGTCTATGTCGCCTCCGCCTCGCCTCCGGTGAAATACCCCAATGTCTACGGCATCGACATGCCCACAAAGCGCGAGCTCATCGCCGATGGCCGCTCCATCGAGGACATCCGGGCCGAGCTCGGCTGCGACGCGCTCTTCTACCAGCGGCTCGACGATCTGATCTGGGCCGCGCGGGAGGGCAACCCGGAGATCGCGCAGTTTGACTGTTCCTGCTTCGACGGCGTCTACGTGACAGGGTCGGTGAGCGCGGAATACCTCGACACGCTCGACGCCTCGGACCGGGTGTCCGAGAAGATGGACGATCCCGCGCCGTCGGCCTGGAACCGGGAGCAGCTGGCGGCGGGCACCTGAGGCGCGCTCAGGCGCTCAGGCCTCCACGCAGGAGGCCATCACCGTGTCGTATTGCGATTGCACCCAGCCCAGCGCCGCCTCCGGGTCCTGGTCCTGAATCGTGTCGGAGACATTGGCGAAGACGGCCGCTGAGCGCGACTGGTCCACGATCTCGATATTCTGCGTCGTCACCACCGTCTCGTAGATGAAGAACGCGATCGCCACGAGGAGCACGCCCCGCGCCACCCCGAAGAGAAAGCCCAGCCCCTGGTCCACGCTTGCGAGCGGCGAGCGCTGCACGAGCGTGCTCAGAAGCGGCGTGAAGAGCGACACGATCACGAGCGCCACGAGGAAGACCGCCCCGAAGGAGCCCACCACCGACAGCTCGCAACTGTCGCCGATGATGCGGTCGCCCACGTAAGGAATCTGCCGCACGAGAGGCTGTGCCTGCTCGAGGAAGGCCACGCCCGCGATGGCGGCCACGACCCAGCCCGCGATGGCCAGAAGCTCCCGCGTGAAGCCGCGTGAATACGCCAGCAGCGCCGACACAACGATGAGCGCGCCGACGATCCCGTCAATGAGCGTGAAGCCGTCCATTCAACTGCCCTTTGTTGGGGACATTGCCCCGAATGTTTCTGTCACGAAGCCCGACAAATCGGGCATTTGTGTGAGCGTGACGCCCTGATCGGCGATGCGTTTGGAAAGCGGTGGCACGATCGCGGCGGTGAAACCAAGTTTCTGGGCCTCTTTCAACCGATTTTCAGCCTGCGACACGGGCCGCAGCGCGCCCGAAAGCGAGATCTCACCGAAGAGGACGGTGTCCTCGGGGAGCGGGGCGTCCTCCCGCGCGCTCACGAGGGCCGCGGCCACGGCGAGGTCTGCGGCGGGCTCGGAGATGCGCATGCCACCCGCGACGTTGAGATAGACATCGAGGCCCGCGAAGGGCACGCCGCATCGCGCCTCGAGCACGGCGAGGATCATGGCGAGCCGCGCGCCGTCCCAACCCACGACGCTGCGCCGCGCCTGGGCATGGGGCGAGGGGGAGACGAGCGCCTGGATCTCGCAGAGGACGGGCCGCGTGCCCTCGATGCCCGCGAAGACGACAGAGCCCGGGGACGGCGTGCCGCGCTGCGACAGGAAAAGCGCCGAGGGGTTCTTCACCTCCACGAGGCCCTTGCCCGTCATCTCGAAGACACCGATCTCGTCGGCGGGTCCGAAGCGGTTTTTCACCGCGCGGAGGAGGCGAAACTGGTGCCCGCGCTCGCCCTCGAAGTAGAGCACCGTGTCGACCATGTGCTCCACCACGCGGGGGCCGGCGATCTGGCCCTCTTTCGTGACGTGGCCCACCATGACGACGGCGATGCCCTTCCGCTTGGCGAAGGAGGTGAGTTCATGGGCCGCCGAGCGGACCTGGGAGACCGAGCCGGGTGCCGCGTCCACGTGATCGGCCCACATGGTCTGGATCGAGTCGATGATGGCCAGGTCAGGCTTTTCGGCGTCGAGCGTGGTGAGGATATCGCGGAGGTTCGTCTCCGCCGCCAGAAGCACGGGGCTCTCCGTAAGCCCGAGGCGGCTCGCGCGCATGCGCACCTGCGCCGCGGCTTCCTCCCCGCTGATATAGATGACTTTCAATCCGTTCCGCGCGAAGCGGGCGGCGGCTTGGAGGAGGAGCGTGGATTTCCCGATGCCCGGATCGCCGCCCACGAGAAGCGCGGAGGCCTCCACGAGCCCGCCGCCGAGGACGCGGTCGAGCTCGGCCACGCCGGCCTCGGTGCGGGGCGGGGGGGCTTCCTCCGTGGAGAGGTCCGTGAGGGGGACAGCGCGGCCTCGGCCGGCACCCAGCGTCTTCTTCCCAGGGCCCGCTGCACTCAGCCCGCGATCCTCGGCGATGGTGTTCCACGCGCCGCAGGCATCGCACTGCCCCGCCCATTTGGAATGAACCGCCCCGCAGGCGCTGCACGCATAGGAGATCTTTGCCATGGCCCGTCATGCCGCGCGCGCGCAGGCTGGGCAAGGGCCGCGTCAGCCGCCGCTGTAACGCCGGGTATAACGCGCGCCGAGCGCGGTGAGGATCTCGTAGCCGATGGTGCCCGCCGAGGTGGCGAGGTCGTCGATGCGCTGCTCGGGGCAAAGGATATCGAGCGTGTCCGGCACCTCCGGCAGGTCGGTGACATCCACGGTGATGAGGTCCATGGACACCCGCCCCACGAGCCGGCAGGCCCGGCCCTCCGCATAGAGGTTGGCGCTGCGCCCCACCGCGCGGATCAGCCCGTCGGCATAGCCGCCGGAGACCGTGGCGATCCGGCTCTCCCGCTCCGCCTTCCAGATGTTGCCGTAGCCCACCGTCTCCTCCACCGCCACGCCGCGGACCTGGATCACCGGGAGCGAGAGCCGCACCACCGGCGCCGCGTCCGCGAAGGGCGCGCCGCCATAGAGCCCGATCCCCGGCCGCGTGAGGTCGAAGTGGAAATCCGACCCCAGAAGGATACCCCCCGTGGCCGCGAGCGAGCGCGTCTCGGCGACGCCGCGCGTCATCTCGCCAAAGGCGTCGAGCTGCGCGCGGTTCATCAGGTGGCTCGCCTCGTCCGCGCAGGCGAGGTGGGACATCACCATCTCCGGCTTGCCCGGAAGCGTGTCGCGGAGCGCGGCCCAGTCCGCCGGTTCGAGCCCGAGCCGGTTCATGCCGCTGTCGAGCTGGATACCGAACGGCGCGCCCGGCAGCGCCTCGGCGTGGCGTGCGACCTGCTCCGGCGCATTCAGCAACGGGATGAGCCCGTGGGCCGCGATCTCTGCAGCGTCGCCCGCCATATGCCCGCCAAAGACGCATATGCGGGGCCCGTCCCCCAGCGCCCTGCGCAGCGCGGCACCCTCCTCAGCGACGGCCACGAAAAAGGTCCGGCAGCCCGCGCGCGCCAGCGCCTCCGACACCCGCCGGACGCCGAGGCCGTAGCCGTCGGCCTTCACGCAGGCGCCGGTCTCGGAGGAGGTCCGACCATCGAGCGCCCGCCAATTGGCGACGATCGCGTCGAGGTCGATGGTGAGCGTTCCGGTGGCCATACGCGCTTGTCCCCGCCGCCTGCGGTGCCGTCAACTCGTATCAGGGTAGCGCTGGCCGCGCGGTGCGAAACAGATGTTGAATAAGTGAAAACGTGCGCGGCATTCGGCGCGAATTGTCGACATTCCGCGCAGCAAAGGACAATAAGCCGGGCTCAGAAATCCCCGCGCTCGTTCTGCTGCCAGGGCTTCACGAGGTTGCCGAAGCGCGTGAAACGCCCCTCGAAGCTCAGTTCCACGGTGCCGATGGGCCCGTGGCGCTGCTTGCCGATGATGACCTCCGCCTTGCCGTGGAGCCGCTCCATGCGCTCCTGCCACTCGGCCATGGCGTCGAGCTTGTCGTCGCCTGGCTTCTCCCGCTCCGCGTAATACTCCTCGCGGAAGACGAACATCACCACGTCGGCGTCCTGCTCGATGGAGCCCGATTCACGCAGGTCTGAAAGCTGAGGCCGTTTGTCGTCCCTTGCCTCGACTTGGCGCGATAGCTGGGAGAGGGCTATCACGGGGATGTCGAGTTCTTTGGCGATCGCTTTCAGGCCCTGCGTGATCTCGGAGACCTCGTTGACCCGGCTGTCCTTGGCCGAGGCAGGTCGCACGAGCTGGAGATAATCGACGATGAGCACGTCGAGCCCGTGGGTCCGCTTGAGGCGGCGGGCACGCGCGGCGAGCTGACTGATCGGCAGCGCGGGCGTGTCATCGATGAAGAGGGGGCAGCTTTCAAGCTGCTTGGCGGCTTCCACGAAGCGGCGGAATTCGCCTTCGGTCATGTCGCCGCGGCGGATCTGCTCGGAGGGGATTTCGGCCGCCTCCGAGAGGATCCGCGCGGCGAGCTGCTCGGCACTCATCTCAAGGGAATAAAAGCCCACGACGCCGCCATTGACGGCGCCTTCCTGTCCGTCGTGGGTGAGGCCCTTCCGGTAGGCCTTGGCGATGTTGTAGGCGATGTTGGTGGCCAGCGAGGTCTTGCCCATGGAGGGGCGCCCGGCGAGGATCAGGAGATCGGAGCGGTGCAACCCGCCGAGCTTCTTGTCCATGTCGATGAGCCCGGTGGAGACGCCCGCGAGCCCGCCATCCCGCTGGTAGGCGGCATTGGCCACCTGCACTGCGTCGGTGACGGCCTTCAGAAAGCTCTGGAACCCGCTGTCGCTCTGCCCCTGTTCGGCGAGCTTGTAAAGCACCTGCTCGGCCTCGACGATCTGCTCGCGGGGCTCGCTCGCCACATCCATGCGCGCTGCGCGGTGCGCGATGTCGTGGCCCACGGCGATGAGCTCGCGCCGGATGGCGAGATCATAGATCATCTGCGCGTAATCTCGGGCCGCGAAGGCGGAGATCGCCGCGCCCGCGAGCCGCGCCAGATAGGCCGGCCCGCCCAGTTCCTTGAGCCCCTCGTCCTCCTCCAGAAACGCCTTCAGCGTCACCGGCGAGGCCAGCGCGTTCTTCGTGATCCGCGCGGCGGCGGTCTCCCAGATCCGGGCATGGACGGGGTCGTAGAAATGCTCCGGCCCGATCACGGAGGCCACGCGATCATAGAGATCGTTATTCGTCAGGATCGCGCCCAGGAGCTGCTGCTCGGCCTCGATGGAATGGGGCATCTGGTCTGCGGAGGCGCTTTGAATGGCCCCCGACAGCGTGGCGATCTCGTTCATGGGTTACTCCTCAATGGGGGAGTGAGTAGCCGTGCGCGTCTGGCTTGGGAACCTCTGATAACTCTGTGTGTAAGCCTGCCCATAGCGTGCAGAATTGCGTATTTTCGTTGCGTAATCAATCAATACCTGGTGCCACTAGGCGCTCAAACCGCAAGATGATGGATTTTTTGGCGGGGGAATCAGGGACTTATCCACGGTCCCGTGCACCAAAATGACGTGTGCACAAATCGCGATCTAGCCGCGCGCGTCCTGCCAGGCGGCCGGCGCATGGAGGAATTTTTCAACCTCTTCAAGCGCCTGCGCGGAGAAGGTCCCCTGCGCCCGGGCCTCCGCCAAAACGTCCCACCATGTGCACAGAAAATGCAGCGTCACGCCGTGCGCGCCCAGCGTCGTCTCCGTCTCGGGAAAGATCCCGTAATAAAAGATTACCGCCGTGTGGCCGCACTGCGCCCCGGTCTCGCGGATGGCGTCCACGAAGGAGAGCTTCGATCCGCCATCGGTCGTGAGGTCTTCCAGGAGGAGCACGCGCTGACCTTCCGTCATCTCGCCCTCGATCCGCGCGCCACGGCCATAGCCCTTGGGCTTCTTGCGCACGTAGGTCATGGGCAGGCCCATCCGCTCGGCCACGAGCGCGGCGAAGGGGATGCCCGCCGTCTCCCCGCCCGCGACGTTGTCGAAGGCCTCGAACCCCGCCTCGCGCATCACCGTGACCACGAGAAAATCCATCAGCGCGCCGCGCACCCGCGGGTAGGAGATGAGCTTGCGACAATCGATATAGGAGGGCGAGGGCTTGCCGGAGGCCAGGATATAGGGCTCCTCCGGACGGAAGTTCACGGCGCCGATCTCGAGCAGCATCCGCGCCGTCAGCCGCGCCATGTCCTCTTTCGTTGCAAAGCTCATGGCGCTCTCCTGTCTCGCGAGGCCCGTCTTCTTTGTGCCTCGTACTTCCCCCGGAGGGCCGCCGGAGGCATCACCGGACGCGCCAGGCGAGCGCGACCTCGGGGTCGAAGACCGTCACCGGCCCCGCGCCGGTCTCGATGCGGGCAGGGTAATCCGGCGCCCGCTTTTCCAGCGTGATCGTCGCCTCGTGGGGGGCGAGCCCGTAGAAATCCGGCCCGTTCAGCGACGCGAACGCCTCGAGCCGGTCGAGCGCGCCCGCCGCCTCGAAGACATGGGCGAGGCAACTCATCGTGTTCGTCGCCGTGAAGATGCCCGCGCAGCCGCAGGCGGTCTCCTTCGTCGCGTCCACGTGCGGGGCGCTGTCGGTGCCGAGGAAAAACCGCCGATCGCCGCTGGTGGCGGCCTTCACGAGCGCGCTGCGATGGGTTTCGCGCTTGGCCACCGGCAGGCAGAAGTAATGGGGCCGGATCCCGCCCTTGAAGAGCGCGTTGCGGTTGATGATCAGGTGGTGCGTGGTGATCGTCGCCCCGAGCCCCGCGCCCGCGCTCGCCACGTAGGTGACGGCCTCGGACGTCGTGATGTGCTCCATGACCACGCGGAGTGCGGGCACCGCGCGGCGAATCGGGTCGAGCACGCGGTCGATGAAAACCGCCTCGCGGTCGAAGATGTCCACGGCGGGGTCGGTGACCTCGCCGTGCACGCAAAGTGGCATGCCGATCTCGGCCATGCGCTCCAGCACCGGGCGCACCCGGTCGAAGTCGCGCACGCCGGAGGCGGAGTTGGTGGTGGCCCCCGCCGGGTAGAGCTTGGCCGCCGTCACGATCCCTGCGGCATGGGCGGCGGCGAGGTCCCGGGCGTCGGTTTCCTCCGTGAGATAAAGCGTCATGAGCGGCTCGAAACCGGCCATCTCCGGCGGCAGGGCGGCCAGGATGCGCTTCCGGTAGGAGGCCGCGTCCTGGCCCGTGAGCACGGGCGGCACGAGGTTCGGCATGACGATGGCGCGGCCGAAATGGCGCGCGGTCTCCGGCACCACGGCGCGCATCATGTCGCCGTCTCGGAAATGCACGTGCCAGTCGTCTGGGCGGCGGATGGTGAGCTCCTGGACCATGGGGCGTGCCTAGCGCGGAACGGGCAGGGGAGCCAGCCTGCCCGTACGTCCCCGTACACCCCCGTACGTCCCCATACACCCGCGCGCACCCGCGCGCCCCCAAAGCTTGCCCAATCCTTGGGCAATCGCCCGCGCGTAGGGCGGCAGCGCGCCGCGAGCGTTGCGGCCCGCTGCGTCCTGCGCCTAACGTGGGTGCAAGACGAGGGGGGAGCGATGTTCGATCTGCCGCAGCCTGAAGCGCCGCGCGCCCTGCAACGGGCGCGGGGCCGCGCGCGGGTGGCCTTCGCGGGCGGCAGGATCGCCGCACTCGCGCAGGCGGGCTCGGCCAAGGTGATGATCCCCGCCAGCCACGGCGCCTGTCCGGAGGCGGTTTTCCTGAACACGGCGGGGGGCCTCACCGGGGGCGACCGGTTCACCTTCGAGGGCAGCGTCGAGGACGGCGCGCTCATGCTCACCACGCAAACCGCCGAACGCGCCTATGCGAGCCCGGGGGGCGCGGCGGAGGTGGCGGTGACGCTCCGCGCCGGTACGGGCAGCACGCTCTTCTGGCTGCCGCAGGAGACGATCCTCTTCGAGGCCTCGGCGCTCCGCCGTCGCACGGTGATCGAGGCCGCACCGGGCGCGCGGGTCCTCGCGCTGGAGACGATCGTGCTCGGCCGCGCGGCCATGGGCGAGCGCCTCACGCGCTTCAGCCTCCGGGACCGGCGCGAGCTCCATGCCGGCGGGCCGGCCTGGGTGGATGCGCTGGCCCTCGACGAAAGCCTCCTCGGCGCCGCGGCGGGTCTCGGGGAGGCGCGCGCCCTCGTCACGCTGCTCTACTGGGGACCGGATGCCGAGGATGTCGCGCTCGACCTGCCCGCGGGGCTTCACGCCTCCGCCTGGGGGGGTAAATGCGTCATCCGCGGCGCCTTTCCCGATCTCTGGCCTCTGAAGACCGCGCTCGCCCCGGTGCTGCGCCAGCTCACCGGCGGGCCGCTCCCGCGCGTGTGGGCCCTGTGAAGGACGAAGCATGAACCTGACACCGAGAGAAAAAGACAAGCTCCTCGTCTCCGTCGCGGCCATGGTGGCGCGCGGGCGGCTCGCGCGGGGCGTGAAGCTCAACCACCCCGAGGCCATCGCCCTCATCACCGATTTCGTCGTGGAGGGCGCGCGGGACGGCCGCTCCGTGGCCGATCTCATGGAGGCGGGCGCGGGCGTCGTTTCGGCTTCGCAATGCATGGAGGGGATCGCGGAGATGATCCACGACGTGCAGGTGGAGGCGACGTTCCCGGACGGCACGAAGCTCGTCACCGTTCACCATCCGATAAGGTAGACTGCCATGCTTGCATTCGTTCTCGCCATCGCCGCGGGCTTTGCCTGCCGCTACGTGGAGGAGCCCCTAGTGGGCGCTCTGGAAAAGGTCCTGCTCGACAAGATCGACATCAAGAAGGAGGACGCGCTCGCGCTGTCCTACGCGGTGTGCCTCCTCATCGTGGGCGTTCTCGTGGCGCTCTCCTCGGCGGAGGTCTCCGCCTTCGCCATCCTTCTTGGCGGGCTCCTCGGTCTCTTCGGGACAGAGATCGTCGCCGCCATCAGAAAGGCCGCCGGATGATCCCGGGAGAGGTGATGCCCGCCGCGGGCGAGATCGAGTTCAATGCCGGCGCGGAGGTGACGGTGCTCATGGTCGCCAACACCGGCGACCGCCCGGTGCAGGTGGGCAGCCACTACCACTTCGCGGAGACGAACGCGGCCCTGGATTTCGACCGCGACGCGGCGCGGGGGATGCGCCTCGACATCGCCGCGGGGACGGCGGTGCGCTTCGAGCCCGGCCAGCAGCGCGAGGTGTCGCTGGTCCCCTTGTCGGGTGCGCGGGAGGTCTATGGGTTCAATGCGGGTGTGATGGGGAAGTTGTGATGGGGTTCTTTACACGGTCTGGTCATGTGGTGGCATGGCTTATCTTTGCTTTGGCGTTGTTAAGACTCGTCATGGGTTTCTGGATCGCGTTCGGCACTCCCGACATGGCGAGCAATGTCTTTGCTTCTCGACGATATTTGAGCGCTGCGGACTCGGGTGAGGCGATTGAGGAGGCTCTGGTAGGCATCTTAATCGCTATCCTTTTGGGAGTTCTGGCAGACATCAGCTCAAAGTTGACTCCATCGAAAGGCGCTTCTGATGCCCGCTAAGATCTCTCGCGCCGCCTATTCGGATATGTACGGACCCACCACGGGAGACCGGGTGCGGCTCGCCGATACCGATCTCGTCATCGAGGTGGAGCGCGACCTCACCACCTATGGCGAGGAGGTGAAGTTCGGGGGCGGGAAGGTCATCCGCGACGGGATGGGGCAGAGCCAGCGCACGCGGGCCGAGGGCGCCGTCGATACCGTCATCACCAATGCGCTGATCGTGGATCACAGCGGCATCTACAAGGCGGATGTGGGCCTGCGGGACGGGCGCATCGCGGCCATCGGCAAGGCGGGGAACCCCGACACGCAGCCCGGCGTCGACATCGTCATCGGCCCGGGGACGGAGGCCATCGCCGGCGAGGGGAAGATCCTGACCGCGGGCGGCTTCGACGCGCATATCCACTTCATCTGTCCCCAGCAGATCGAGGACGCGCTCCATTCGGGGCTCACGACCATGCTCGGCGGCGGCACGGGGCCTGCCCATGGGACGCTGGCGACCACCTGCACGCCCGGGCCCTGGCATATCGGGCGGATGCTGCAGGCGCTCGACGCCGTTCCCGTCAATATCGGGCTCTCCTGCAAGGGGAATGCGTCCCGCCCCGACGCGCTGGTGGAGATGGTGAAGGCCGGGGCCTGCGCCATGAAGCTCCACGAGGATTGGGGCACGACGCCCGCGGCCATCGACACCTGCCTCTCCGTGGCCGACGACATGGACGTGCAGGTGATGATCCACACCGATACGCTGAACGAGAGCGGGTTCGTGGAGAACACCGTGGCCGCCATGAAGGGCCGCACTATCCATGCCTTCCACACCGAGGGGGCGGGGGGCGGGCACGCGCCCGATATCATCAAGGTCTGCGGGCTCGACCACGTGCTGCCCAGCTCCACGAACCCCACGCGGCCCTACACCGTGAACACGCTCGAAGAACATCTCGACATGCTCATGGTCTGCCACCACTTGGATAAGAGCATCCCCGAAGACGTGGCCTTTGCGGAGTCCCGCATCCGGCGGGAGACCATCGCCGCCGAGGACATCCTCCACGACATGGGTGCCTTCTCCATCATCGCCTCCGACAGCCAGGCCATGGGCCGCGTGGGGGAGGTCATCATCCGCACCTGGCAGACGGCGCACAAGATGAAGGTGCAGCGGGGGCGGCTCCCCGGGGAAACCGGCGACAACGACAACCTCCGCGTCCGCCGCTACATCGCCAAATACACCATCAACCCCGCCATCGCCCACGGCATCAGCGGGGAGATCGGGAGCATCGAGGTGGGCAAACGCGCCGATCTCTGCCTCTGGAACACCGCGTTCTTCGGCGTGAAGCCCGAGATGGTCCTCGTCGGCGGCTCCATCGCCTGCGCGCAGATGGGGGATCCCAACGCCTCCATCCCCACGCCGCAGCCGGTCTATACAAGGCCCATGTTCGGCGCGATGGGGCGCAACGTGGAAAACTCCGCCGTGCTCTTCGTGAGCGAGGCCGCGGAGACGGGGCATCTCGGCCTCGCCAAGGAGACCGTGGCGGTGAAGAACACGCGCGGGATCGGCAAATCCTCCATGGTGCTCAACGATGCCACGCCCGAGGTGGAGGTGAATCCGGAGACCTACGAGGTGCGCGCGGATGGAGAGCTCCTGACCTGCGAGCCCGCCAGCGAGCTGCCCCTGGCGCAGCGGTATTTCCTCTTTTGAGGGCCCTCGTCCTTGCTTGCCTCGCCGCGCCCGCGGCGGCCTGCCCCGGGGCGGAGGACCTTGCGGGGGGCGTGGCCTTCCTCCTCGAGAGCGGGCAGATCGAGCGGCACGTGGCCGAAGGAGACATGATCGACGCGCGGCTCCTGACGACGCTGGGCGCGGAGACCGGCGAGGGGCGCCGCGCGCTCCACGGCGTCTACCCGCTCGTCTCCGAGCTCGGGCACACACGGCTCACGCATGACTGGCCCGCAGGCCTCGCGGCGCTGCCCTATCCCCGGCTCGGGCTGGCGGAGGACATCGCCCTCGTCACTACGCAGAGCCGTTTCGCCTTTCCGGGCATCTTCTCCATTTCGGTGGGGGACACGCCCACGCGGGTGCGGCTGGGCGCTTGCGAGCTCGAGGTCTGGGGCGTGGCGACCTCCGTCACGCTGGGGGAGGACCGGGGCTATTCCACGTTCTATCACTGGTACCCGGCGCTCGGGACCGGCGTCCGCGTGCGCTGGGGCGAAAACGGCGTGCTGTCCGGTAAGGCCACGGTCGTGGGGGTGGAATGGTGATGGATTTCATGCCCTTGGAGGCGTTGCGCGTGGTGCATGGCGGGGTCCCGGGCGCGTGGGATGTCGGGCGCGGGGGTCGTTGCTATGTCTCGATCCACATAGAAACGGAAGCACAGGCACACCATGGCATTCATGTCAGACATCCCCGCCGGGCGCAGCGTCGCGAGCGCCCTTCGCACCCTCGGCACCGCCGTCACCGACGGCCTCGTGAAGTTCGGTCGGGCCCAGGCCCGCTCCGCCGAGATCGAGTATTACATGGCCATGACGGACGAGGAGCTCGCCCAGCGCGGCCTGACGCGCGAGACGGCCGTGCGCCACGTCTTCCGGGATCGGATGGTCTTCTAGATCGCGCCGGGGGGCGAGCATGAGCCTGCCCCGGGCCACCGCCGTGGGCGCGCGTGATCGGGCGCCCGCGAGCCACGTGACGCTCGATTTTGCCGGGCGTCTCCTGCGCCGGAAGCGCCTCGTGCGCGACGACGGCGCCGATTTCCTCGTCGATCTTCCGCACACGACCCATGTGGAGCCGGGGCAGGCCTTCCTGCTCGACACCGGCGAGGCCGTGGAGGTGCGCGCCGCGCGAGAGACCCTGCTCAAGGTCACGGGAGCGCTGCCGCGGCTGGCCTGGCACATCGGCAACCGGCACACGCCCTGCGAGCTCCACGACGACCACCTCCTGATCCAGGCCGATCCGGTCCTGCGGGAGATGCTCACCCAGCTCGGGGCAGGGGTCGAGGAGGTGACCGGGCCCTTCCGGCCCGAGGGCGGGGCCTACGGGCACGGGCGCACGATGGGCCACTCCCATGACCACTGAGCTCCTCATGCTCACGCAGTGGCTCTCGCCCGCGTTTCCCCTTGGCAGCTACGCCTATTCCCACGGGCTGGAGACGGCGATTTCGGACGGTGTCGTTGCGGATGACGCGGCGCTCGCGGCGTGGTTGGAGACTGTCCTGCGCGCGGGTGGCGGGTGGAGCGATGCCGTGCTCCTCTGCGCCGCGCAGAGGGGAGAGGACGTTGTCGCGCTTTCCCGCGCGCTGGCCGCGAGCAAGGAGCGGCTGGAGGAGACGGAGGCGCAGGGCGCGGCCTTCGCGTCCACGCTCCGCGCCCTGGGGCGGCCGGTTTCGCCCGTCCCGCTGCCGGTGGCGGTGGGGATCGCCACCCGGGACATGGCCCTCGCCCCGGCAACGATCGCCGCGCTCTACCTGCAGAGCTTCGCCTCGAACCTCGTCTCCTGCGCCGTGCGGTTCGTTCCCCTGGGTCAAAGCACGGGGCAGCGTGTGCTGGCCGAGCTCTCCGGCACGATCACGGAGGTGGCGCAGGCGGCGTCGGAGACGCCGGTCGAGGACCTGGCCACCGGAGCGTTCTTCAGTGATCTCAGCGCCATGGCGCACGAAGCTCAAGCGGCCCGCGTGTTTCGGACATGAGCGCCCATGGTCCCCTCCGCGTCGGCATCGGTGGGCCCGTGGGCGCGGGCAAGACGACGCTCACCGAGCAGCTCTGCCGCGCCATGGCCGCGGAGCATTCCATGGCCGTCATCACCAACGACATCTACACGCGCGAGGATGCCGAGTTCCTCCTGCGCGCCCAGGCGCTTCCGGAGGCGCGCATCCGCGGGGTGGAAACCGGCGGCTGCCCCCATACGGCCATCCGCGAGGACGCGTCGATCAATCTGCGCGCCGTCTCCGATCTCACCGAAAGCCTGCCGGATCTGGAGCTCATCCTGATCGAGTCCGGCGGCGACAACCTCGCGGCCACCTTCAGCCCCGAACTGGCCGATCTCAGCCTCTACGTCATCGACACCGCCGCGGGTCAGGACATCCCGCGCAAGAAGGGGCCCGGCGTCACGCGCTCGGACCTCCTCATCATCAACAAGACCGATCTGGCGCCCCATGTGGGCGTGGACGTGGATCGGCTTCGCGCGGATGCGGCCGCCAACCGGGGCGCGCGCCCCTTCGTCATGGCCTCGCTCCGGTCGGGCAGGGGCGTGGACGAGATCGTGGCCTTCATCCGTCGGGAGGGCGGGCTCTGACGATTACTGCGCCGCCGAGGCGCTGTCGGCGCGGGCGGCCACTCGTTCCAGCGCCCGGCGCATGACCGGCATCTGCTTGCGCGTGAGCACCGATCCTGCGAGCCAGGTGATGAGCTTCGGTCGGTCGAGTTCCTCGGTCTCGGCAAGGAGCGTGCGCAGGTAGGGCGCGTGGTTGCGCCGCTCGCGGTAAAGCCGGGCAAAGGCGGGGAGATCGAGCTCCGCGTGAAGCGCGAGCCTGACCATCCGCGGCAGGATGCGCAGGTCCGCGAGCATCGAGGGCAGATCGCGCCCCATGTGGCGGCACCGGAACCGCGTTATGCCCGCAGGGTCGCTTGGCCGGGCGAAAAGCGCGGCATGCATCGCCTCGAGCTCCTCGTCGGGATTGTAGAGCACGAGCACATGGCGCGCCGCCTCGGCCATGGCGGGCGCGTAGCCGTAGCGGTCGTTGAAGGAGCGCCTGCGCATCCCGACGAAGCGGGGATCCCACTCCGTCAGGCGGGGATCGAGCGTGGCCTGGGGGCTGATGGCGATGACGTCGGCTCCGGGCGCGGCCACGCTGAAGGCGGCGGCGGCGTATCCGCCGAGGCCCGCGCCGAAGAAGCAGACATGCTCGTAATCGTCAAAGACGCCCTCGTCGGTGAGCGCGTCGAAAAAGGCATAGACCGCTGCGGCGCGAAACCAGGTGGGCCGCATGCAGAGCACCACGAGCACCGTGGCGTCGAGCTCCCGCGCCAGTACCAGCCCCTGGGGCAGCCCGAGGTCCTGGTTGTTGCGGATATCGGCGGCAGCCTCGAAGGTGACGAGGAGCCGGTCGCCGCGCCCCAATTGCAGAACGTGATGGTCGGCGTCGATTTCGATGTATTCGCCGAGCTCTGCGCCGAGGTCCCGAAGGCCGATCTCCCAGTCCTGGCGGTTGAGGTCGGATAGATCGGGGAGGGTGGGCGCCTGAGGCGTCTCGTTGGGCATCATGGAACCATGTTACGTGTCACAGCCCCGCCTGTCGCGCGATTCTGGGGCCTCATTGAGAGTGAGCGGTGCGAAATTAGGTGTGTTCGCGTGCTCAGAAAAAGGCCTGGAGACCGGTTTGCGCGCGCCCGAGGATGAGCGCGTGAATGTCGTGGGTCCCCTCGTAGGTGTTCACCGTCTCGAGGTTCGCGGCGTGGCGCATGACCTGGTAGTCCTCCTGGATCCCGTTGCCGCCATGCATGTCGCGGGCCGTGCGGGCGATCTCGAGCGCCTTGCCGCAATTATTGCGCTTCATGAGGCTGATGAGCTCGGGGGAGGCGGTGCCCTCATCCATCATCTGGCCAAGGCGCAGCGCGCCCTGGAGGCCGAGGGCGATCTCGGTCTGCATGTCGGCGAGTTTCTTCTGGAAGAGCTGGGTCTGCGCGAGGGGCTTGCCGAATTGCTTGCGGTCGAGCCCGTATTGCCGCGCCGCCGTCCAGCAGAACTCGGCCGCGCCCATGACGCCCCAGGAGATGCCGTAGCGCGCGCGGTTGAGGCAGCCGAAAGGCCCTTTGAGGCCTTCGACGCCGGGCAGGAGCGCGTCTTCGCCGACCTCCACGACATCCATCACGATCTCCCCCGTCACCGACGCGCGCAGGCTGAGCTTCCCGCCGACCTTGGGCGCGGAAAGGCCCTCCATGCCCTTCTCCAGAACGAAGCCGCGGATTTTGCCTCCATGGGCCTCCGATTTCGCCCAGACGACGAAGACGTCGGCGATGGGGCTGTTGGAGATCCACATCTTGGACCCCGTGATCCTGTAGCCTGTGGCGGTCTTTTCGGCGCGCGTTTTCATGCCCGCGGGGTCGGAGCCCGCATCGGGCTCTGTGAGGCCGAAGCAGCCGATGAGCTGCCCCGAGGTGAGGCCCGGAAGGTATTTCTCGCGCTGCTCCTCGGAGCCGTAGGCGTAGATCGGGTAGATCACGAGCGAGGATTGCACGCTCATCATGGAGCGGTAGCCCGAATCCACGCGCTCGATCTCGCGGGCGATGAGGCCGTAGGCCGTGTAGGACGCGCCGAGCCCGCCATAGGCCTCGGGCACCGTAGCACCGAGAAGCCCGGCCTCGCCCATCAGCTCAAAGAGCTCGGGCGCGACCGTTTCTTCGCGGTAGGCCGCGATGACGCGCGGGGCGAGCTCGTCGGCCGCGAACTTCGCCGCCGCCTCGCCCAGCATCCGCTCGTCCTCGCCGAGCTGCGCGCCCAGGTGGAAGGGGTCCTCCCAGCTGAAACGGTTGAGCTCCGGGGCGTCTTTGGGGGTGATCTTGGCGGGTGCGTTCATGGCGGGCCTCCTTGCCGTCCTACCTAGCTTGGGGAGGCCCGGGGCTCAAGCTGCGCCTGTGCCGCCTTGACCGGCTGCGAAGGTCCTCGCCGCCGTACACCCTGGCGGTGATCCGCCTATTTGGCGATGGGGCCTATGAGCATGATCATCTGGCGGCCTTCCATCTTGGGCATGTTCTCGACCTTGCCATGCTCCTTGGTGTCCTCGGCCACGCGCAAGAGCAGGTCGCGGCCCAACTCCTGGTGCGCCATCTCGCGGCCGCGAAATCGCAGCGTGATTTTCACCTTGTCGCCGTTGTCGAGGAATTTGTAGACGTTGCGCATCTTGACGTCGTAGTCGTGCGTGTCGGTGTTGGGGCGGAATTTCACCTCCTTCACCTCGATCGTCTTCTGCTTTTTGCGGGCCTCGGACTCGCGCTTTTGTTGTTCGTATTTGAACTTGCCGAAATCCATGATTTTGGCGACCGGCGGATTGGCGTTGGGCGAAATTTCCACGAGATCGAGCCCGGCATCCTCGGCCATCTCCATGGCCCGTGAGGGTGAAACCACGCCGACATTGTCCCCATTTTCATCGATCAGTCGGATTTCCGGAGCGCGGATGCGGTCGTTGACGCGGGGTCCGGTATCGCGCGTCGGCGGCGCGTTGTGGGGTCTGCGGGCTATGGTCTCTGTCCTTTTATCGTGGGTGGTGTGAGCGCGGAAAATAGACGCCGCGCCCCAGTGATTCAAGCGCAAACGCGGAAGGATGCCAGTGCTTTCGCGGGCTATCGGCGTTTTCGGGCGCATCGGGCGTCCCGGGAGCCTCGGGCATTTCTTGCGCGCGCAGCATTGGGCATGAACTCAAGGGCAGGACGGTGCGTTTGATTGCCAGAAGTCACAGGAAAGGATTACCCGTGCGTATTCTCATCATCATAGTCGTGGCAGCCGTCTTGGCGGGCGCTGCATACTTTTTCGCGACGCAGGGCGGCGGCGGGCCCGAGGAGGTGTCAGAGGCGGCCGATGCCGCGGTGACGCAGGCCGAGGAGGCCGCCGATGCCGCCGTCGAGACCGCAGCGGAGGCGGGCGATGCCGTGGGCACCGCCGTCGAAGACGCCGTCGAGGGGGCCACGCAGGCCGCCGAGGGCGCCGTGGAAGCCGCGCAGGAGGCCGCCGACGCAGTGGCCGGGGCCGCAGAAGACGCGATGGAAGCCGTGACGGGCGCGCTCGACGGCGCGGGCGAGGCCGGAAGCGAGGCGGCTGAGGCCGCGACGGAAACCGCCACGGAAACCGCCGGGGAAGCCATGACAGCGCTGGAGGGTGCGGCCGAGAGCGCCGCCGAGAGCGTCGAGGGCGCCGCCGACGCGACCGTCGAAGCCGCCGAGGGCGCCATGGAGACCGCGACGGAGACCGCCGAGGGCGCCATGGAGACAGCGGCGGAGACCGCGGAGGGCGCCGTGGAGGCCACAACCGAAGCGGCCGAAGGCGCCATGGAAGCCACGACCGAGGCGGCCGACAGCGCAGCCGACACTGCGGGCGAGGTGGCGAGCGAGGCCACGGAGAGCGCCGCCGAGGCCGCCGAAGGCGTGGCCGACGAAGTGGCGGAAACCAGCGCCATCGCCGCCGTCGAAGATGGCGCCACCGCAGGGGAGCTGTCGGACGCGCAGTTCGACGCGATCACCGATCCCTCGGATTTCAACTACGACGCCGTGCGGACGCTCGTGGAGAATTCCGAGCTCGGCCTCGTGGCGCGCACGGCGCTGACCACGCTGATCGACCAGGCCGAGGCCAATCCGGAGCTTCTCGAGGGGCTCGTGTCCCAGATCACGGAGCAGTTGCGCCCGTAGGACTCAAGGAACGGCAAGAATGGCCGCGCCCGCGACGGGGCGCGGTCGGCAAGCGGGGTCTAGCCCACGAAGGCGCGCTCCACCACGAAGTGCTTCGGATCGGAATTCGCGCCTTCCTCGAGGCCGAACCCCTCCAGAATGGCCTTGAGGTCGCGGTTGAGCCCGATGGAGCCGCAGATCATCGCCCGATCCTCCGCGGGCGTCATCCCCGTTACCCCGAGATCGGCAAAGAGCGAGCCGTCCTCGAGCCGCGTGGTGATGCGTCCCATGGTGGGGCTCTCCTCGCGCGTTGTGGTGGGGTAGTAGGTGAGCTTCCCGATGCCGCCTTCGCCCAGCAGTTCCGCCATCATCTCATCGGTGCGGATGTGGTCGATGATGGCCTTCGAATAGGCGAGCTCGGCCACGTCGCGGCAGGTATGGGTGACGATGACGCGCTCGAACTTCTCGTAGGTCTCGGGATCGCGCAGGATCGAGGCGAAGGGTGCGAACCCCGTGCCGGTGGAAAAGAGCCAGAGCCGCTTTCCGGGCAAGAGCGCATCGTGAACGAGGGTGCCCACGGGCTTCGGGCGCAGGATCACCTGGTCGCCCGGCTTGATCTTCTGGAGCTTTGACGTGAGCGGGCCGTCCGGGACCTTGATCGAGTAAAAATCGAGCCCGTCATCCCAGGCCGGCGAGGCGATGGAATAGGCGCGCAGGATGGGCTTGGCCTTGCCCGTGTCCGGATCCGGATCGCCCATGAGCCCGATCATCACGAATTCGCCCGAGCGGAAGCGCAGCGAGGCGGGCCGCGTCGTGCGAAAGCGAAAGAGGCGGTCCGTGTAGTGCTCGACATCGAGCACCGTCTGGGCGTCGGGCAGGACGGGCGTCGTCTGGTTCACGGCGGGCGGGCCCTCGGATGTGTCAGCGTGGCGTTACACCGGGCATGTGCGTGGCGCCTGCCCGGCTGTCAAGGCGCGCGCCCAGCTTGATCCGCGTGGCATCTGTTTTTAAGGAGCGCCATGGCTGTGCGCAAAGACATCCGCATCGACGACCTCGACCGCAAGATCCTCGCGGAGCTGCAGCGGGACGCGGCGCGCTCCCTCGATGAGATCGCCCGCGTCGTGAGTTCGTCGAAGACGCCGGTCTGGAACCGGATCAAGAAGATGCGGGAGGCGGGCATCCTCAAGCACCAGACCGTGGAGCTCGACGCCGAGGCGCTGGGCTTCGAGGCGTGTTTTTTCGTGCTCATCCGCACGTCGGAGCATGACGCGGCCTGGCAGGAGCGCTTCCTCGCCGCGATCCGCCAGCGCCCGGAAGTGCAGGAGGCCCACCGCCTCGCGGGCGATATCGACTACATCCTGAAGGTGCGCGTGGCCAATGCGCGGGCCTACGATGACTTCTACCAGGCCATGATCGCGGAGGTGAAGGTCTACAACGTCACCGCGCTCCTCAGCATGGAAGAGCTGAAGAGCACGCGCGCCCTGCCGCTTTAATCCGCCCGCGCGACCTCGAGCGCACCCAGCCCGTGGAAATGGTAGGTGTCCCCATAGACGGGCGGCGCCACGAGCCTGAGCCGCGGGAGGGCGCGGAGACCGAGGAGCAGCTCCAGCCGCGCCAGCGGCGCCCCCACGCAGAAATGAAGCCCCGCGCCGAAGGCCACGTGGCGCCCGGCCTCCCGCTCCGGGTCGAACCGGTGGGGATCGGGAAAGACGGCGGGATCGCGATTGGCCGCGCCGAGCAGGCAGGCGACCTCCTGACCGCGGTGGAAAGCATGGCCCGCGATCTCCACCTCCCCGTAGATGTGGCGCGTGAAGATGTGGAGCGGCGGGTCGTGGCGCAGGATTTCTTCCACCGAGCCTTCGGTCACCTCCGTCACGCCCTCGCGCAGCATCGTGGCCAGACCGTTACCCAGCGTGTGCACGGTGGCCTCGTGCCCGGCATTGAGGAGGAGAATGCAGGTGGTGATGAGCTCGTCCGTGCTGAGCCGGTCGCCGTCTTCCTCGGCGGCGATGAGATGGGTGATCAGGTCGTCGGCGGGACGGTTCCGGCGCTCTTTCACATAGCCGCGCAGGAAGCTGCTGAACTCCGTCGCCGCGCGGTTCGCGGCCTCCTCCACGGCGCGGGTGCGGCCGGTCTGGTACATGGCGACCATGCAGTTCGACCAGGCGAGGAGCTCGGGCGCCATGGTCTCCGGCACGCCGAGAAGCCGCGCGATGATGCGCACGGGCAACGGGCGCGCGTAGTGCTCGAGGATGTCGAAGGGCGCGGTCCGGGGCAGGGCGGCCACGAGGTCGGCGGCGAGGGCCTCGATCTCCGGCCCGAGCTCGCGCACGCGGCGGCCGTTGAAGGCGCGCAGGACGAGGCCCCGGAGGCGGGTGTGCCGGGGCGGCTCGAGCTCGAGCATGGAATGGGCCTCCACGTCATAGAAGGCGCGCGCATGGTCGGGCACGGCGGGGGCCTCGACGGGCATGCGCCCGGCATCGCGGCATTTCAGGATCGCGCTGACGGCGGCGTGGGAGGTGGCGGCCGCCATGCCGTACTCCTCCCACCACACGATCTCACCCAGAGCGCGCGCGCGATCGTAGGCCGGGTAGGGGTTCTGCACGAAGGCGGGCTCGGAGGGGTCCTGGCTGAAGCGTTCCATGCGTCTGCATCCGATGCCGCGCGGCGTGGCGCAAGGGACCCGGCGCCCGGCATCCGCATTCTCTGCAAAACTGCAGGGAGGTGGCCGGATGCGATGACCTGCGCGCTGGAATGCACAGGGCGCGGCCAATTCTGACTAAAACAGTAAAAATCACCGCGAAGGCGATTGACCTGCTCGGGTGATCCGGTAGTTGAGTGTTTATGTCAGGCTTTCATCGGAAAGCGCCAATCAGGGAAACCGCAATGTCCACTCTTCGTGCCCGCCTCCTGGGCGTCGCCTTCATATGTGCCATGGCCGCTCCGGCGGCCGTCGCCGAGGGGGTGCTCAACCTTTATTCCTCGCGCCACTACGACACCGACGAGCGCCTCTACTCGGATTTCGAGGATGCCACGGGCATCGAGGTCATCCGCAACGATGCGGGCGCCGACGAGCTCATCGCGCAAATGCAGGCCGAGGGGGCGAACTCCCCGGCGGATGTTTTCATGACGGTGGACACGGTGCGGCTGAGCCGGGCAAAGGATCTGGGGCTCCTCCAGCCGATCGAGAGCGAGGTGCTCGAGGCGGCGATCCCTTCCTATCTCCGGGATGACGACAACCAGTGGTTCGGCTTCTCCCAGCGCGCGCGCATCCTGTTCTACGACAAGGATGAGGTGGCCAGCCCGCCCAAGACCTACGAGGACCTCGCCAGCCCGGAATACGCGGGGATGATCTGCATCCGGTCGTCCTCCAACGTCTACACGCAGAACGTCGTGGCCGCGCTCACCGCGCATCTCGGGCAGGAGGCGATCCAGGACTGGGCGACCGCCGTGGTAGGCAATTTCGCCCGCGACCCCCAGGGCGGCGATACCGACCAGCTGCGCGGCATCGCCTCCGGTGAGTGCGACATCGCCATGTCCAACACCTATTACTACGCCCGCGCGCTCAGGAAGGGCGACAGCACCATGAGCGCCGAAGACCTCGCCGGGATCGGCTGGATCTTTCCGAACCAGAACACGATCGGCGCGCACATGAACATCTCCGGCGGCGGCGTCGCCGCGAACGCGCCGAACCGCGAAAACGCCATCAGGTTCCTCGAATACCTCGCCTCCGAACAGGCGCAGGAGTATTTCTCCGCGGGCAATGACGAATACCCGGCCGTGCCGGGCGTGGGCCTCGCGGACTCGGTGGCGTCGCTGGGCTTCTTCCGCCCCGATACGATAGACCTCGCCGAGATCGCCGAGAACATCGAAGAGGCGAACAAAATCCTCACGAATTCGGGCTGGGAGTAACCCGCCCGAACGCGCCTCGAAGGCCCCCGGTTCGCGCCGGGGGCTTTTTCGTCACGGGCGCCGGCCCAGGGTGCGGCAGAGGATGATCACCGGCACGAGGCCCGCGGCCACCAGGACGAGCGACGGGACCGCAGCCCCTTGCAGCCGCTCGTCGGAGGCCAGGCGATGGGCCTGGACGGCCAGCGTGTCAAAGCTGAAGGGCCGCAGGATGAGCGTTGCCGGAAGCTCCTTCATCACGTCCACGAACACGATGCAAAGCGCGGTCGCGACCGAGGGCCAGAGCGCGGGCATGAAGATGCGGCGCACGAGGCTGCCGGGGGTGGAGCCCAACGTGCGCGCCACCGCCTCCGTGTTGGGATTGAGCGTGGCGAGCCCGCCTTCGAACGTGTTGAGCGCCGCTGCCATGAAGCGCACAGCATAGGCCACCACGAGGAGCGAGATCGAGCCCGTGATCAAAAGCCCCGTATCGATGCCGAAGCGTGCCTCCATCACGGCGTCGATGCGATTGTCGAGCGCGGCGAAGGGAACCATGAGCCCCACCGCGATCACACCGCCCGGCACCGCATAGCCCAGGCGCGCGACATGGGCGGAGCCCCGGGCCAGCGGCGACGGCTCCACGCGTTGCAGGACGGCGATGAGGATCGCGAACCCGACGGTCACCACCGCCGCCACCGAGGACACGGTGAGCGAGTTCTGCAGGAAACGGACATAGCGCCGCGAAAAGAGGTCCTGCTCGGAGCCGAGCGCCATGGAAAAGAGGATGATCACCGGCAGCACGAAGCCGAGGATCACCGGCAGCGCACAGGCGGCCATAGCCCACCAGCGCGCCGCGCCGTCCAGCGCGACGATGCCGATCCGCTCCTGCCGATTACCTGCCCCGTGATGGCGCGCGCGGCCCCGCTGGGCGCGTTCGAGGAGGCCGATGAGCAGCGCGGCAAAGAGCAGGCAAAGCGCGAGCTGCGCCGTGGCCGCGCGATCCCCGAAGCCGATCCAGGACCGGTAGATGCCCGCCGCGAAGGTCTGCACCCCGAAGAATGAGACGGTGCCGAAATCCGCCAGCGTCTCCATCACGGCCAGGAGCATGCCCCCCACGATGGCAGGCCGCGCGAGCGGCACGGAGGCGCCGAGAAACGCGCCCAGGGGTCTCTTCCCGAGGGACCGTGCCGCGAGATAGGCCGTGGCGCTCTGCTGAAGAAAGGCCGCGCGCGCCAGGAGGTAGACGTAAGGGTAGAGCACGAGCACGAGCATGAGGGCCGCGCCCCCCACGGACCGGATCTCCGGGAACCAGTAGTCGCGCGGACCCCAGCCCGTGACGTCGCGCAAGGTGGCCTGCACGATGCCTGGGTGATCCAGCACGTCGGTATACGCGTAGGCCAGCACATACGCCGGAAAGGCGAAGGGCAGCGCCAGCGCGATTTCGAGGACCCGCACGCCCGGAAACCGCGTCATCGTCACGAGCCAGGCACAGCCGGTGCCGACGACGACCGTCCCCAAGGCCACGAGGACCACGAGGATGAGCGTCGTCACCGTGTAGTCGAAGAGGACGGTGCCCGCGAGCTGGCGCACCGTGTCGAGCGTCCCCGTGGCCGCGACCCCGGCCACGAAGGCCATGGGCAGCAGGCAAAGGGCCGCCGCGCTCACCGCGCCGATGCTCAGCCAACTCGTGCGCATGGGCTCAGGCGGCCTCGAGCGCCGCGATGATCGGGTTGAAATCGTCGGCCTTGAGCGAGGCCCCGCCCACGAGCGCGCCGTCCACGTCACCGATGGCGAAGATCTCTGCGGCGTTGGCGGCCTTCACCGAGCCGCCGTAGAGGAGGCGCACGTCTCCTGCGCCCTCCATGAGCGTGCCGAGCTCCCGGCGCAGGTCGGCATGCACCTCCGCGATCTGCTCTGCCGTGGCCACGACGCCCGTGCCGATGGCCCAGACGGGCTCGTAGGCGATGACGGTATTGGCGGGCGTGGCACCGGCGGGCAGGGAGCCCGCAAGCTGCGTCCGCACGACCTCGAGCGTCTGGCCGGCCTCCCGCTGCTCGAGCGTCTCCCCGATGCAGACGATGGCGCCGAGGCCCGCGGCGATGGCCGCCTCCGCCTTGGCCTTGACCGTCCCGTCGGTCTCGCCATGGTCGGTGCGCCGCTCCGAATGGCCCACGATGACGGCGCTTGCGCCCGCCTCGGCCAGCATGGGCGCGGCGATATCGCCGGTATGGGCGCCGCTCTGGGCGGCATGGCAATCCTGCGCGCCGAGCGCCACCGAGGAATTGGCGAGCGCCTCGGCCATCCGCGTGAGCAGCGTGGCCGGCGGCGCCAGAATAATATCCACGGAGGGGGTCTGGTTGGCGATGGAGACCGAGCGCGCCTCGGCGATCGCGCTCCCGAGCCCGTTCATCTTCCAGTTTCCGGCGGCGAGTTTGCGCATGGTCGGGCCTCCCGTTCGGGCTTCAATGTCTGGCAGGGGGCGGGGGCGTCAAGACAGCTTCGGGGTCGCGTTGGGATCGAGCCTCTCCACGGGCTCGAATTTGATCGACTCGCCGCAGCCGCAGGCCTCCGTCACGTTCGGATTGTTGAACCGGAAGGCGCTTTCGAGAAGCGAGGTCTCGTAGTCGATCTCCGTGCCGAAGAGAAACATCTGCGCGGTGGGCGCGATGAGCACGCGCGCGCCGTCCTGTTCGACCACCTCGTCGGAGGGTTCGGCGGCGTCGACGTAATCCATGGTGTATTCCATGCCCGCGCAGCCGCCTTTCTTCAGCCCGATCTTGAGGGCGTATTTTCCGCCCTTCTCCATGAGCCTGGCGATCTGCTTCACCGCGGCGGGGGTGATCGTGACGGGGGCTTGGCCCGGAATGCCGAACATGGGCGTCTCCTGCACTTGAACTAGAAAGATAGGCCTTTTCCCGGCCGCCCTCAAGGGCGTCGGCCCCGCTGTCCGGGAAGGCTGGACACTCTCTCCCGCGCGCCCATACTGGCGTCAAGCAACGAAGGAGGCTGCCATGAAAATCCTTGCGATGACCACCGCGCTCGCGCTCACCGCCACCACCACGCTCGCGGGCGGGCATCTGTGCTACGAGGGCAAGACGCTCACGGAGGGGAAGCTGACGGTCGCCACGGGCAATCCGGCCTACTTCCCGTGGGTCATGGATGACACGCCGCAATCCGGCATGGGGTTCGAGGCGGCGGTGGCCTACGCCGTGGCCGAGGAGATGGGGCTCGCCGCCGCAGACGTGGTCTGGGTGCGCACCTCCTTCGACGAGGCGATCCAGCCGGGCGCCAAGAATTTCGACGTCAACATCCAGCAATATTCCATCACTGCCGAGCGCGACGAGATGGTGGATTTCTCGGCCCCCTATTACAGCGCGGCCATGGCGGTCCTCGCGGTGGGGCCCGCGGGCTCGACCCCGCCGGAGCTCGGCGCGCTGCGCGACCTGCGCTGGGGCGCGGTGGGCACGACGACCGCGGTCCCGAAACTCTTGGAGACGATCCAGCCCGCGAACCAGCCGCTCCTTTACGGCGACAACGCCGATGTGACGGCGGCGCTCCAGGCGGGCCAGATCGACGCCGCGCTCTTTGACCTGCCCACGGCGCTCTTCCTGTCGGCGGTGGTGGTCGAGGACAGCCAGATCATCGGGCAGTTCTCGGCGGAGCGCACGGAGATCCCCGACCAGTTCGGCATGCTCATGGAGGAGGGGAACCCGCTCAAGGAATGCGTGGACGCGGCGCTTGCGGCGATCACGGAAAGCGGCCAGCTCGCCGATATCGAGGCGCAGTGGCTCCAGGACACCACCGGCGTCCCGCTCATCACGGAGTGAACCGTGGCCCTGGCGGATGAGGGGGCGCGCTCGGGGCGCTCGGGGGGCTCGGGGCGCTCGGGGGGCAAGCTCCCGAAGACACGCCGTCAGCTCTACGAAGACCGCATCCGGCGGCGCGCGCTCCTCGTGGCGGGCGCCTCGACGGTGGCGGTGCTCGGGGCGATCATCCTCCTCGTGCCGCTGGCCCCGGGCTGGGACAAGGTGGCGCGCAGCTTCTTCAACGGCGATGTCTTCGCCCGGACGTTCCCGGGGCTGTTGCAGGCCTTCTTGCAGAACCTGATGATCTTTGCCTGGTCCGCGCCGCTCATCGCAATCCTCGGGCTCGGCGTGGCGCTCATGCGGGACGTGCGCGCGCCGGTGCTTTTCCCGCTCCGCATCTTCGGCGCGGCCTATACCGATATCTTCCGCGGGCTGCCCGTCATCCTCACGGTCTACCTCATCGGCTTCGGCATCCCGGGGCTCGGACTGCCGCGACCCTGGAACAGCCCCTATATCTGGGGCACGGTCGCGCTGGTGCTGACCTACTCCGCCTACGTGGCGGAGATCTTCCGCGGCGGGATCGAGAGCGTGCACGCCTCGCAGCGTTCCGCGGCGCAGTCTCTGGGGCTTTCGGAGCGGGACGTGATGCGCTTTGTCGTGCTGCCACAGGCGGTGCGGCGCGTGATCCCGGCGCAGATGAACATGCTCATCGCGCTGCAAAAGGACGTGGCGCTCCTCAGCTTCATCGGGCCGGTGGAGATCTTCCGGCAGGCCGGCGTCTACAAGTCGCTTCTGGCGAATTTCACCCCCTATGTGGGGGCGGCGCTGATCTTTCTGGCGATCACGATCCCGGCCACGCGCTACGCCGACTACCTCATATCGAAGCAGGCGCGGGAGCGGTCATGAAGCTCTCGCTTCGTGACGTGATCAAGGAGTTCGGAACGAACAGGGTCTGCGACGGCATCTCGCTCGACGTGGGCGAGGGACAGATGGTCTGCCTCATCGGCGCGTCGGGCGCGGGCAAATCCACGCTCCTGCGCTGCATCAACCTGCTCGAACCCATCGAGGACGGTGCGATCTTCCTCGACGGTGAGGATATCAGCGTCCCCGGGCTCGATCCCGAGCCCGTGCGGCGGCGCATCGGGATGGTGTTTCAGTCCTACAACCTCTTTCCGCACATGACGGCGGAGGAGAACGCCATGCTCGCCCCGCGCCGCGTGCGCGGGATGAGCGTCGAGGCGCTACGCCCTGAAATCACAAAGCTTTTCGAGCGTTTCGGCCTGGGCGACCGCATGGCGCACTATCCCGACCAGCTCTCCGGCGGGCAGCAGCAGAGGGTGGCGATCGTGCGCGCGCTCGCCATGAGGCCCGAGGTGATGCTCTTTGACGAGATCACGAGCGCCCTCGACCCGCAGCTCGTGGGCGAGGTGCTCGACGTGCTGCGCACCCTGAAGGGCGACGGCATGACGATGCTGATCGCCACGCACGAGATGAACTTCGCCCGCGAAGCCGCTGACAAGGTGTGCTTTTTGAAGGACGGCCGGATCGTTGAAGAAGGCCCGCCGGAGGAGATCTTCGCCCGCCCCGCACGGCCCGAGACGCGGGCCTTCCTCGCGCGGACCATGGCCGCGGGGTGACGCCTAGCGCAGCGGGCGCGCGGGATTTCCGGCCACGGTCTGGCCCGGGGCCACGTCCCGGGTGACCACCGCGCCCGCGCCGATGATGGCGTGATCGCCAATGGTGACGCCCGGCAGGATCAGCGCGCCGCCGCCGATCCACACATCCGCGCCGATGGTGATGGGCTTGCCCAGCTCGAGAAAGGACGCGCGGCTCTCCGCGTCGCGGGGATGATCGGCGGCGAGAAGCTGGCACATGGGCCCGATCTGCGTGCGGTCGCCCACGGTGACAGGACAGACGTCGAGCACGGTGCAGCCGTAGTTGAAAAAGACGTCATCGCCCAGATGGATATTGGTGCCGTAATCCACGAAGAAGGGCGCGCGGATCGCGCAGGCCCGCCCGCGGGAGCCGAGGAGCGCGTCGAGAAGTGGTGCGCGCGCGGCGCCGTCGCCCACCGTCGTGGCGTTGTACTCCGCCATGATGCGCTGCGCCCGGGCGCGGGCCGCGACAAGCTCAGCATCACCGGGGCGGTAGAGCGCGCCCGAGGTCATCTTTTCGAATTCCGTCATGTTCGCCCGGATAGCCGATGGCCGGGCCATTCAACAGGCCGCCGCAGGGCCTCCGGCTACATGAAGCCCAGCTCCAGGCGCGCCTCTTCGCTCATCATGTCCATGCCCCAGGGCGGGTCCCAGGTGATCTCAACGTCTACTTGCTTCACCCCCGGCAGAGGCTCGATGGCGTCGGCGACCCAGCCCGGCATCTCCTCGGCTACCGGGCAGCCCGGTGCGGTGAGCGTCATGATCACGCGCACCGCATTCTCGTCGGAAATGGTAATCGTATAGACGAGGCCGAGATCGAAGATGTTCACCGGGATCTCCGGATCATAGACCGTGCGGATCGCCTCCACGATGACGTCATAAAGCGCGTGGTCCGTCGTCGACGGGCGAATGACGAGCTCGCCTTCGGTTTGGGTCATGTCGTTCATGGGTGTCTCCTCCCGGTCGATATAGGCGGGGCCCCGAGATGGGTAAACACTTTCACTCAGGAAAGCGAGGGACGACGGCAGCCAAAGGAGAATAGCGCGTGCGGGGCGAATTTGCTACTCTACCCAAGATTGCTTCGAAAAGGATGCCCATGGCGCACAATCTGGGAATGACCCTCTTGCGGTGCCGGCCATCGCGGCACCCGATGCAGGACTTCGATCAGCTTCCGCCGGAGCTTCGCCGCTGGGTCGCGCGGGCCGACCTCCCCTGGAGCGTGGCCACGGTGAAGAAGGCCTTCAACCGCGCGCTCCGCCGCACGGGCAGCGTGGCGCTCGCGCTCGAGGAACTGGACAAGAGACAGCGCGCCAAGCTGGCCGAGGACGCGGTGCAAGTGTGGGGCGAGGGCCATCCCGCCTGCTCCCCCCGCTGATCGGCGGTTAGGGCCAGCGCGGACGGACGGCCTGTTCCCGGCGTGATGCCCGGGGCGGGAAACGCGTGGTTCGGACCCGCCGGGGCGGCGGCGATGTATGTTCACCCTGGGGCATGTCGCCCGGATGAAATGAGCACGAATGGAGCGCGCCATGGCGATAGCAGACACCAAGGTCTTTTTCTTCGGGGATAGTCTCAGCGACGTGGGCGTCGTCTTCGGCGCGGCGGTGGAGGCGCTGACGGCGCAAATCCTCGCCGGCCTCATCGCCCAGCTTCCGTTTCCGCCCACGCCGCAGCAGCTTGCCATACTGGAAACGCAAGCAGCCGCCGCGGCGGAGGTTCAGGCCACAGCCCTGGTTGCGCAGCTGGGCTTCGGACCTCAGAACGCCGTTACCAATGAATTCACCCATGTGAATTACTTCGCCGACCTCTCCGGCACCCATGCCGTGAATTTCGCCAATGCCGGGGCGCGGGCGCTCGGCACCCAGGAACCGCTGGGGGAGGGGACGGGCTACGATTCCAATCTCGGCGCGCAGCTGGAGCGGTTCACCGCCTCGCTCACCGCACCTCTCGACCCCTCTTCGAAGGCCGTGCTCTTCATCGGGTCGAACGATTTCTCCGACCTTCTTGGTGCTGCGGCGGACGCCCCGGGCTCCAATGTCTTCGATCTCATCGCCGCGGCCACCGGCGCCGTGGAGGCGCTGCTCGCCGCGCTCGAGGCGGCGGCACGGGCGCTCGACTCGGCGGGGGTGGGCACGATCTATTTCGGCACGCTCCCCGTCGGGTCCTTCTTTCCCGGTGCCGACGATCTGGACGCGCTGGAAGCCGGGCTCTCGGACCTGACGCTGGCCATCTACAATGGGCTCCTCGCGGACCTGGCGTCGGATTTGCGGGGCGACGGACTCGGGGTGGAGATCATCGACTACGCCGCCCTCGCCGATGCGATCACAGAGGACCCGTCGAGCTTCGGCATCGTCGCGCCGCGCGCCGACTTCCTCGTCGACGGGTCGAGCTTTGACAGCGACCAGGTGGGGTTCTGGGATCCGATCCACCCGGCGGAGGCGATCCACCAGGCCTGGGGCGCCTACGCCGACTTCGTCGTGGCGGGCGGGTCCACGGCGTCGCTGTCGGATTTCGGCACGGTTCATTTCGGCACCAACGGCATGAACGCCATCTTCGCCCAGGGCGGGGACGATGTCGTCTTCGCGCGGCGCGGGGACGACGTGGTCTTCGGCGGGTCGGGCGCCGACGACGTCTTCGGCGGCCGGGGAGACGACATCCTATCGGGCGGCACATCCGGCGATTTCCTCACCGGGCAGATCGGCAACGACATCATCGACGGCGGGGCCGGTGACGACACGCTGCGCGGCGGCGCGGGCGACGACGTGATGCTCGACGGGCTGGGCCGCGATGACCTGCGCGCCGGGGGAGGAGACGACGTCATCATCTTCGTGGAGGGCGTGCTCGAAGGGGACGCCAGCGCCACGCAGGACATATTCCGCGGCGGCGCGGGGAGCGACGCGCTTTATCTCGTGCTAAGCGAGGAGACCTTCGGGCTCTTCGAGGGGAGCGGCGCGGCGAGCACCCTCGCGGCGCTCGGCGTGACCACGCGCGGCATCGAGGAGGTGATCGCCATCGAGGGACGCGACGGCGTCGAGGCCGTCCTCGGGGACACTCCGTGGTTCCAGACGGCGGATTACTGGGGCCTCGTGCCCGCGCCGACCACGGAGGAAGACCCGCTCCTGCTCTAGGACGTGCACGCCTGCACGGGCGCGTCAGGCCTTGGCGCGGCTCTTGCGGAGCGGCGCCGGGCGCACGCGCGTCTCGATCTCGTCAAAGAGGAGGCCCGCGATGTTCTTGCCGGTGCTCTTCTCGATCCCTTCGAGCCCGGGGCTCGAATTCACCTCGAGGAGCTTCGGCCCCTCGGCCCCGCGCAAAAGGTCCACCCCGGCGATGCCGAGCTTGAAGGCCTTTGCGGCCTTCGTCGCCGCCTCGCGCTCCGCCTTGGAGAGCCGCGTGACGGCGGCGGTGCCCCCGCGGTGGAGGTTCGAGCGGAAGTCGTCGCCTGCGCTCGTGCGCTTCATGGCGGCCACCACCTTTCCCGCGATCACGAGGCAGCGGATATCCTCGCCCGCGGCCTCCTTCACGAAATCCTGCACGAGGAAGTTGGCCTTGAGCCCGCGGAAGGCGTCGATCACCGATTGCGCGGCTTTCTTCGTCTCGGCAAGCACGACGCCCTTGCCCTGGGTCGATTCCAGAAGCTTCACGATGAGCGGCGCGGTGCCCACGAGGCTCATCAGGTTCTCGGTGTCCTGGGGAGAGTTCGCGAAGGCCGTCACCGGCATGCCGATCCCATGGCGGGCGAGCACCTGGTGGGCGTGGAGCTTGTCGCGGGAGGCGGTGATGCCGTCCGCGCCGTTCACGCAATAGGTGCCAAGCGTCTCGAACTGGCGGATGATGGCGGTGCCGTAGGGCGTGATCGAGGCGCCGATGCGCGGTATGACGGCGTCATAGCGGGGCAGGCGGGCCCCGTCGTAGTAGACCTCCGGCGCCTTCGCATTGATCGCCATGTAGCAGCGCGTGGTGTCGATCACCTCCACCGTGTGGCCCCGCTTCTCGCCCTCGAGGACGAGGCGTTTGGTGGAGTAGTTGTTGGGCTCCCGGGACAGCACCGCCACGCGCAGCGCGCGGCTCTTGATCGCTTTCTTGAGCTGCGGCGCGGTGTAGGCCTCGTAGTTCAGCGCGGGCTGGAGGCAGGCCTCGGTGGGATTTACGATGGTCTCTTCGGTGAAGGCCTGGCGCCCGAGGAGCATGCGGTAGGCCATGCCGTCGCGGTCGGTGAGCGTGACGTGGATCGGCCAGGCGCGGTCGCCGAACTTGATCGACGTCTCGATGACGTAGCGCAGCTCCATCTCCCCGTTCGAACTCGTCACCTCGCGGCGGTCCACCACAGTTGCCGAGCAGGGGATCGTGAGCTCGCGGTTGCCGGGGATGGGATGGATCGCGAAGCGGACCTTGGGCTTGGTCGCCGGGCCGAACTGTTCGATGTCGAAGGCATGGAGGGCGGAGGTCTTTGCGCCGGTATCGATCTTTGCCTTGATGGCGGGCAGTCCGAGGTCGGGCAATGACAGCCATTCCTCCCAGCCGAGGCTGATCGTCTCTTCGGTCACGTCCTGTCTCCCCGTTGGCTTTGCGCGCGTGTTGGCATAGCTCGCAATCTTAACTTGGGACAGGGGGGTTGGTTCCCGCAATGACAAGACGGGTGGAATTCGAGCTGAGGGCGCGGGACGGGCGCGCGCGGACCGGGACGATCCGCACGCCCCGGGGCGAGGTGCGCACGCCGGCCTTCATGCCCGTGGGGACGGCGGCAACGGTGAAGGCGATGATGCCTGAGTCTGTCGCTGCCACGGGGGCCGATATCCTGCTCGGCAACACCTATCACCTGATGCTGCGTCCCACGGCGGAACGCATCGCCCGGCTGGGCGGGCTGCACGAATTCATGAACTGGGAGCGCCCGATCCTCACCGACAGTGGCGGGTTCCAGGTCATGAGCCTGGCGGGGCTCCGGAAGCTCGACGAGACGGGCGTGACGTTCAAGAGCCATATCGACGGCTCCGAGCACGCGCTGACGCCGGAACGCTCCATGGAGATCCAGCGGCTCCTCGGCTCCGACATCGTAATGTGTTTTGACGAGTGCCCCGCGCTGCCGGCGGAGCGGTCGCGGATCGAGGAGAGCATGGAGCTTTCCATGCGTTGGGCGGCACGGTCGCGCGAGGCGTTCGGCGATCGCCCGGGCCATGCCCTCTTCGGCATCCAGCAGGGCGGGCTCGAGGAGGATCTGCGCGCGCGGTCCGCGGAAGCGCTGCGCGCGATCGAGTTCGATGGCTACGCCGTGGGCGGGCTCGCCGTGGGCGAGGGGCAGGAGGCCATGTTCGCCTGCCTCGACTACGCGCCCGAACAGCTTCCCGCGGACAAACCGCGCTACCTCATGGGCGTGGGCAAGCCCGATGACATCGTGGGCGCCGTGAAGCGGGGCATCGACATGATGGATTGTGTCCTGCCGTCCCGGTCGGGTCGCACGGGGCAGGCCTTTACCCGGCGCGGGGTGGTCAACATCAAGAACGCGCGCCATGCCGACGACCCGCGGCCGCTCGACGCCGAGTGCACCTGCCCGGCCTGCCGGAACTATTCGCGGGCCTATCTGCACCATGTCTTCCGCGCGAACGAGATGATCTCGGGCATGCTGCTGACCTGGCACAACCTGCACTATTTTCAGGAGATCATGGCGGGGATGCGTGCCGCCATTGCGGCGGGCACCTTCGCGGCATGGGAGGCTGATTTCCACGCCCGCCGCGCGGAGGGGGACATCGAACCGGTGTGATCGTGCGGGACGGACGCTGTTTGCCTTCGGCAAAGGCGCACCCGCCCGCCCGAGTCCATAGGCTGCGCCCTGCTGCGGGTGTGAGTGTGGTCTAGAGAAGGAGAAGGGCCCAGCCGCAGAGCCCGAGTTGGATTAGCTGTATGACGACCGAAAGGCCGTGCAAGCGCCCGAAGGCGCGCGTGTCGCCGACATCGGTTGCGGCGTTGATCTGCGCCATCAGGATCTGCCGGGCGTAGAGCGTGCTGAGCGCTACCGCGCCGAGGAGGAGCCCCGCGCCAGTGCTCTGGGTGAAGGCGAGGGCGGTGGCGAGCGCCGCCAGCGCGATGACGGCGGCGTAGTAGTAGGGGAAGGTGCCGCGCAGGAGCGGCCGGACCTGCTCCATGGGCAGCTGCTTGAAGAGCACGGGCGCGAAGCCGAAACTGAAAAACGTCATGCCGCCGAGCAGCACGGCCGTGGCGAGAAGGCTGATTTCTTGCATCCCACATCTCCTCTCGTTGCCGGGCGAGAGATAGGGCGCGGCACGGGCCTGTCAGCGGCGGAAGGTGAATGTGGTATCGGGATAGCGGAACGCGTCGAAGCCGCGGCCCCGGCGGCGGTCGAAGTTCAACGTCAGCAAGACGCGGGCGCCGGAGCGGCCGTCCTCGGACAGGTCATCGAGCGCGCGCCGCCGCGCCTCGCGGCGTTCCCGTTCGCTGATATTGGTGGCGGTGAGCGTGCGGGCCTGGGTCTCTCCCCGGAAGGTGCAGGAGAGCGACAGCTGGGGCGCGGTGTTCCCGAAAAGCGGCAGCTCCACCGCTGCCGGCGTGGTGAAGTCGGCGCCGTAGCCCGGCCCGTTCAGCCGGCAAGGCACCGATGCGAGCTCTGCCGTCTCCTCCCCGGTGTTGAGCCGATTGCGCACGATGACGGTATCGAGACCCGTCACCGAGGCCTGCCGCACGTCGTCGGCGAAGGCCATGCGCACCGGAGGCTGGGTGATCGGAGCCGTTGCGACGCAGGCGCTTAAAAGCGCGGGAAGTGCGAAGAAAGAGACGCGAGACAGCATGGCACACCTTTTCCGAAAACCTGGCCGAAGAGTAGCGCGAAAGCCCCTGCGTATCCAATAGCAAGCGCGTCAGGGGCGGCTGTGGCGCGGGCAAGGGGCTCTTGTCGGCCCCTAGCGGCGCGGTCCACACTCTCTTTCAATCTGCTTCAATATCGCCGGGTCCCCTTGCGGCTCGGCGCGCGCCCCGGCACAGTGCGCGCCAGCGTGGGTCGGTTGAAACCGCGCGGCTCGGGCATTAGCTCCAGCTGACCTCAGCCGGACAGGGCCGCTGCCGCCGCTCTCGGGGCCCCGGCTCTTTGCCAGAAATAAGGATAGGTATCATGCAAGAGCCTCTCGCCGCCTCTTACCCGGTCTTGCCGTTGCGCGACATCGTGGTGTTTCCTCACATGATCGTGCCGCTCTTCGTGGGTCGCGACAAATCGGTCCGCGCCCTCGAGGCCGTGATGCGGGATGACAAGCAGATCCTGCTGTCCTCCCAGGTCGATCCTTCCGATGACGAGCCCGACGCCTCCGGCATCTACAAGGCCGGCGTGCTGGCCAACGTGCTGCAGCTCCTCAAGCTGCCGGACGGCACGGTCAAGGTGCTGGTGGAAGGCCGCGCGCGGGTGCGCATCGACCGCTATCTGGAGAACGACGACTATTTTGAGGCCTCCGCCGAGTACCTCACGGAGATGCCGGGGGATGGCGAGGCCGTGGCGGCGCTCGTGCGCTCGGTGGCCAAGGAGTTCGAGCGCTACGCGAAGGTCAAGAAGAACGTTCCCGAGGAGGCGCTCACGGCCGTGGCCGATACCCGCGAGCCCGCGAAGCTCGCCGATCTGGTCTCCGGCCATCTGGGCATCGAGGTGGAGCAGAAGCAGGAGCTTCTGGAGACGCTCTCGGTGAGCGAGCGGCTCGAAAGGGTCTACGGCCTCATGCAGGGGGAGATGTCCGTCCTGCAGGTGGAGAAGAAGATCAAGACGCGCGTGAAGTCCCAGATGGAGCGGACGCAGCGCGAGTATTACCTCAACGAGCAGATGAAGGCGATCCAGAAGGAGCTCGGCGACGGCGAGGACGGCGCGGGCGAGGTGGCCGAACTCGAGGCGCGGATCGCGGAGACGAAGCTTTCCAAGGAAGCGCGCGAGAAGGCGGATGCCGAACTCAAGAAGCTCAAGAACATGTCGCCCATGTCGGCCGAGGCCACGGTGGTGCGCAACTACCTCGACTGGATGCTGTCGATCCCGTGGGGCACGAAATCCCGCGTGAAGAAGGATCTGAGCCGCGCGCAGAAGGTGCTCGATGACGACCATTTCGGCCTCGAGAAGGTCAAGGAACGGATCGTCGAATACCTCGCGGTGCAGCAGCGGTCGAAGAAGCTGAAGGGGCCGATCATGTGCCTCGTCGGCCCGCCGGGCGTGGGTAAGACCTCGCTGGGCAAGTCGGTCGCCAAGGCCACGGGGCGCGAGTTCATCCGCATCTCGCTGGGTGGCGTGCGCGATGAGAGCGAGATCCGCGGTCACCGCCGCACATACATTGGCTCCATGCCGGGCAAGATCATCCAGGCGCTGAAGAAGGCGAAGACGACGAACCCGCTCATCCTGCTCGATGAGATCGATAAGATGGGGCAGGATTTCCGGGGCGACCCGGCGTCGGCCATGCTCGAGGTGCTCGACCCCGAGCAGAACTCGACCTTCGTCGATCACTACCTGGAGGTGGAATACGACCTCTCGAACGTGATGTTCCTGACCACCTCGAACTCCTACAACATGCCCGGGCCGCTTCTGGACCGGATGGAAATTATCCCGCTCGCCGGCTACACCGAGGACGAGAAGGCCGAGATCGCCCATCGTCACCTGATCCCGAAGCAGGTCAAGAACCACGGCCTGAAAAAGGGCGAGTTCACGCTGGAGCCCGAAGCGCTGCAGGAGATCGTGCGCACCTATACGCGCGAGGCCGGGGTCCGGAACCTCGAGCGCGAACTGGGAAAGCTGGCGCGCAAAGCGGTCACCAAGATCATCAAGAAGGAGGAGGAGGCCGTCGTCGTGACGCCCGACAACCTCGATGAGTATCTCGGCGTGAAGAAATACCGATACGGCCTCGCCGAGGCGGAGGATCAGGTCGGGGTCGTGACGGGGCTCGCTTACACCTCCGTGGGGGGCGATCTCCTGCATATCGAGGCGCTGCGGCTGCCCGGGAAGGGCCGGATGAAGACCACCGGCAAGCTCGGCGATGTCATGAAGGAATCGATCGACGCCGCGGCCTCTTATGTGCGCTCGGTCGCACCCGAGATCGGCGTGAAGCCGACGAAATTCGACACCATGGACATCCATGTCCACGTGCCCGACGGCGCCACGCCGAAGGATGGCCCCTCCGCGGGTCTCGCCATGGTGACCTCCATCGTGTCGGTGCTCACGGGCATCCCGGTCAAGAAGGACATCGCCATGACCGGCGAGGTCTCGCTGCGCGGGAATGCCATGCCCATCGGCGGCCTGAAGGAGAAGCTTCTGGCCGCGCTCCGGGGCGGGATCACGACGGTCTTCATCCCCGAGGAGAACGAAAAGGACATGGCCGAGATCCCCGACAACGTGAAAGAGGGGCTCACCGTCATCCCGGTAAGCCACGTCTCGGAGGTGCTGGAAAAGGCGCTCACGGGCAAGCCCGAGCCGATCGAATGGGATGAGGCGGCCGAGGAGGCCGCCGCCGCGGCCCTCGCCGCGGAGCGGGGAGAGCGCGCTGGCGGAGCCGTCGCGCACTGACCCTTACGCCTTACGCACCCGAAAGAATGAGGGCCGCAGCCAGCGCTGCGGCCCTTTTTTGTGCGCGCGGCTCAATAGGCGGCGCCTCAGCGAGATTTTGGGTTCAGTGGCGCGAGAATTCCGATATCTTGCGGCCAAACGCAAAGCAAAAAGAGCAGAGCATGGCACCCACATCCAGACGTAAACCCACTGGAACGCGATCGGCCGCCGCGCCCAAGGCAACCGGCACGCGCGCGAAATCGACGTCGAAGGCGTCGACCAGCGCCGCATCTCCCGCAGCCAAGACGGCTGCGCCGTCGACCCCGGCGCCCGCCAAGGGGGTGACGGCCCCCGACACCACGGTCACGGCGAAGGTGGACCGGGAGCTCAAGAAGAAGGAGTTCTTCGAACGCGTCACACTGGCGTCCGGCCTCAAGAAACCGCAGGCCAAGGCGGCCGTGGAAGCGGCGCTCAGCGTGCTGGGAGAGGCGCTCGCCGCCGGCGACGCGATCAACCTGGAGCCCCTCGGCAAGATCAAGGTCCAGAAGGAGAAGGACGTTGGGGCGGCGACCGTCTACACGTGCCGCGTCCGGCGCAGGAAAGTCGCGGCAAAAGCACCGAAGGACCCTCTTGCGAAGGCTGCGGAGTAAAGCTATCTCCGACGCCACGGCGGGTGATTAGCTCAGTGGTAGAGCGCTTCGTTCACATCGAAGATGTCAGGAGTTC
>JBCBET010000014.1:0-22561 GCA_038528385.1 Pseudomonadota bacterium
CGATCGTGCCGATGTTCACATGCGGTTTCGTCCGCTCAAACTTTGCCTTTGCCATGGTGGTGGCTCCTTTTGTGTCGTGGCCCGCGGGCCCTGTGGTCAGGCGCTGGCGGGCTGCAGCGCGGGTTTGTAGATGTGTCCGAATGCGTCGACATCGGCCTTGTAGAGGCCTGTGATGCGCGCGCGGAGGTCGGGGGCGACGGCGGGCTTGTCGCCAGCCGCGCTTTCATTCTTTCGGTGGATCCGGGCAGGCAGGGACCCGCGGGTCACGCGCGCCCGCACCACTGCGTCGATGGTGTCGATGTCGGAGATGTCCACGATGTGATCGTACCAGCCGGCATCTGACCCGAGGAAATCCACCATCGGGCGGGCGTGCTGGTCAATCATGGGCGACACGCGGCGATAGAGGCCGAGCCGCGCCACGAATTCCTCGAAGCCCGGACGCGCGGACGCCCCGAGCGCCGCCAGGGCGGCCCGCACGAAGGCATTCGCGGCCAGGAGGCCCGAGGCGACCTTGTTCACGAAGGTCGACACCAGCCGCGCCACGGGATCCCGCACCACGGCGATGCGGAAATGCTCCGCCGCCGCGCGCGTGAGCCCTGCCGTGAACGGACGGCTTGGATACACGCGGTGAATGCTCACCTTGCGCCCCAGGCGGCGATAGGGCCGCCACGGGCGACCGTGCTCCACGTGGAAGAAATACATCTTCAACGCGGAGCAGGCGCATTTGGGTGCGCTCACATATGTGATCCTATCGTCCATAAGACTAATCGCCATCCGCCCGTCACGCCCGGGATCAGGCGTATTTCTCCTGGATTTCCTGGCTGATATTGGCCGGCACCGGATCGTAGTGGTCGAACTGCATCGTGAACTGCGCGCGGCCCGAGGACATGGAGCGCAGCGTGTTGATGTAGCCGAACATGTTGGCGAGCGGGACCATCGCGTCGATGGCGATGGCGTTGCCGCGGGTGTCCTGGCCGGAGACCTGGCCCCGGCGGGACGTCAGGTCACCGATGATGGAACCGGTATATTCCTCCGGCGTGATCACCTCCACCTTCATGATCGGCTCGAGCAGCTTGGCGCCAGCCTTCCGCATGCCTTCGCGCATGCCCATGCGGGCCGCGATTTCGAAGGCGAGGACGCTGGAGTCCACGTCGTGGAACTTGCCGTCGATGAGCGCGACCTTGAAGTCGATCACGGGGAAGCCCGCGAGCGGACCGCTATCCATGACCGAGTTGATGCCCTTTTCCACGCCCGGGATGTATTCCTTGGGCACGGCACCGCCGACGATCCGGCTCTCGAAGGAGTAGCCTTCACCCGGCTCGGTGGGCGAGATGATGAGCTTGACCTCGGCGAACTGACCCGAACCACCCGACTGCTTCTTGTGGGTGTAGGTGTGCTCCACCTCGTGACCGATGGTCTCGCGATAGGCCACCTGCGGCGCGCCGATGTTGGCCTCGACCTTGAATTCCCGCTTCAAGCGGTCGACGAGGATGTCGAGGTGAAGTTCGCCCATGCCCTTCATGATGGTCTGGCCGCTTTCCTGGTCCGTCTCCACGCGGAAGGACGGATCCTCGGCGGCGAGACGGGCGAGGCCCGCGGACATCTTCTCCTGGTCGCCCTTCGTCTTGGGCTCCACGGCGATCTCGATCACCGGGTCGGGGAATGTCATCGTTTCCAGCACGACCGGGTCGTTCTTGTCGCAGAGCGTGTCACCGGTGGTGGTGTTCTTGAGACCACCCAGCGCGATGATGTCGCCCGCATAGGCGTTCTCTATCTCCTCGCGGTTGTTGGAGTGCATCATCATCATGCGCCCCACACGCTCGTTCGAGCCCTTGGTGGAGTTGAGCATGGCGTCGCCCTTGGCGAGCTTGCCCGAATAGACGCGCACGAAGGTGAGCGAGCCCACGAAGGGGTCGTTCATGATTTTGAACGCCAGCCCGGAGAAGGCCATGTCGTCATCGGCGCGGCGCGCGATGTTGCGCACCTCGTCCTCGTCGCCGGGCTTGAAGCCCATGTAATCGACCACGTCGAGGGGGGAGGGCAGGTAATCGATGACCGCGTTGAGAAGCGGCTGCACCCCCTTGTTCTTGAATGCGGAGCCCCCGAGGACCGGCACGAAGGAGAGCGAGAGCGTGCCCTTGCGCAGGAGCTTGCGGAGCGTGTCCACGTCGGGCTCGTTGCCCTCGAGGTACTGCTCCATGGCGTCGTCGTCCTGCTCCACGGCGGCCTCGATCATCTTCTCGCGCCACTCGTTGCAGAGGTCCTGCAGGCTGTCGCGGATCGGCTGCTTGATCCAGGACGCGCCGAGGTCCTCGCCCTTCCAGACCCACTCTTCCATGGTCACGAGGTCCACGAGACCCTCGAGCTCGTTCTCGGCCCCGATGGGGATCGACACGGGCACGGCGCGCGCGCCGGTGCGGTCCTCGATCATGTGGACGCAGTTGAAGAAGTCGGCGCCGATCTTGTCCATCTTGTTGACGAAGACGAGGCGCGGGACCTTGTAGCGGTCGGCCTGGCGCCACACGGTCTCGGTCTGCGGCTCAACGCCGGCATTGGCGTCGAGCACGGCCACGGCCCCGTCGAGGACGGCCAGCGAACGCTCCACCTCGATGGTGAAGTCCACGTGGCCGGGCGTGTCGATGATGTTCATCCGGTATTTGGTATCGGAGGTGCCGTCGGCCGTGGGCTCTTCCTGGCGCTGCCAGAAGGTCGTCGTCGCGGCGGACGTGATCGTGATGCCACGCTCCTGCTCCTGCTCCATCCAGTCCATGGTGGCCGCGCCGTCATGGACCTCACCGATGTTGTGGGACTTGCCGGTGTAGAACAGGATGCGCTCCGAGCAGGTCGTCTTGCCCGCATCGATATGCGCCATGATGCCGAAGTTACGGTAGCGTTGGAGCGGATAGTCGCGTGCCATGGGGAACGGTCCTCGGAGGTTGTGTTACCAGCGGTAGTGGCTGAACGCCTTGTTGGCGTCGGCCATCTTGTGGGTGTCTTCGCGCTTCTTCACGGCGGTGCCGCGGGACTGGACCGCGTCGATGAGCTCGCCTGCGAGGCGCTCTTCCATCGTGTTCTCGTTGCGCTTGCGGGAGGCGTCGATGAGCCAGCGGATCGCCAGCGCCTCGCGGCGCTCGGGGCGCACTTCCACGGGCACCTGGTAGGTGGCACCACCCACGCGGCGGGAACGCACCTCCACGGCGGGCTTGATGTTGTCGAGAGCCTCGTGAAAGATCTCCACCGGCGCGCGCTTCACCTTGTTCTCGACGCGATCCAGAGCGCCGTAGACAATGGTTTCGGCGACGGACTTCTTCCCGTCCCGCATCAGGTTGTTCATGAACTTCGTCAGCACCTTGTCGCCGTATTTGGCGTCAGGCAGGACTTCACGTTTTTCAGCAGCGTGGCGACGCGACATGGCTCTTCTTCCTTCTTACTTCGGACGCTTCGCGCCGTACTTCGAACGACGCTGCTTACGGTCTTTGACGCCCTGCGTGTCGAGCACGCCGCGCAGGATGTGGTAGCGCACGCCCGGAAGGTCCTTCACACGACCGCCGCGGATCAGCACCACGGAGTGCTCCTGGAGGTTGTGGCTCTCACCGGGTATGTAGCTGATCACCTCGTAGCCGTTCGTCAGGCGCACCTTGGCGACCTTCCGCATGGCCGAGTTCGGCTTTTTCGGGGTCGTGGTGTAGACGCGCGTGCACACGCCACGCTTCTGGGGGCACTGCTCCAGATGCATGGACTTGGAGCGTTTGACTTTCGGCTGCCGGGGCTTCCGGATCAGCTGCTGGATCGTGGGCATTGGGGCGTTCTTCCCGTTATTTCGCTGGCGGCGCGCCGCCGGGTTCACATGTGCGGGCGGGCGAGCCGCCTGGGTGTCGTCGAGGCTCCCCGAGGCGTCCCCCCGAAAGCGCAAAAGCCGCAAACCTCTCCCCCCGGGAGCGGTGCGGTGGTATCCAGAGGATCGGAGCGCGGCAAACGCCCGGATCATGACCAATTCAATCCTGTGGGCTCGGGCTCTTGCCCAAGTGGGCGCGAGGTACTCAGAGTCGGGTGGCTTGTCAACAGGCCCGCAGCGCCCCGGGCGCGGGCAAAGTTGACAGCTGTCAACTTTTCGTCCCTGTCCGCCGGGGCCTGAGGCCTCCGGCCGCCCGACCGGCCTCCAGCCGCGCCCAGCCGTCGCGGAGCGCGACCCAGTCGATGGCGAATTCGCTGGCCAAGAGCAGGGGGATGGCGTCGGCCTCGCAAGGCCATGTGGGAAGCTTGCGCACGCTCTCCGCGATGCCGCTGTCGTTGGTCCGGTGGATGCCGCGCACCCACTTCACCGGGTCGGGCAGCGTGAGCGTGGGCATCGCCGTCCAGAGCCTGCGATGGGGATAATCGAGCAGGCTCTTGCGGTGGCGCGGGCCGTAGATGAGCGCCTGCGCGATCCCCACATGCTGGGCAAAGATCGGCCGCACCTCCACGCCGCCCGGCCCGGTCAGAAGCGCGAAGCCCTTGGAATAGTCCAGGCAGAACGCGCGCGACTTCGTCAGGAGCGCCCGGTTCTGCCGGAATGCCCTGCGGGTGGCGGCCACGAAATCGAGCGCCATGGCATCGTCGTCGTCGAGCCGGAACTCCGCCACCGCCGCGGCGCGGCCGTAGCGATGCGCCTTCATCACGCGGCGGCAGACCTCGGCGTGGCGCTGGCCCTCGGGCTCGAAGAGGGGCACGACCTGCGGGATATCCCGGGTGAGCGCCAGCACCCGCACGCGCCAGCGCTCGGGCAGCCGCTCACCCATGAGCATGAGCAGGCGGAAATTACGGTCCGTCTGCGCGCGCAGGCAGGGCAACGTGACGTGCTCGAGGAAAAAGAGCCGCTCCTCCATCCGCGCGGGCGCGTAGAGCTGGGCACGCCGCTCCTCGAGGTCGCGCGCCGGGGCCTCGAACGCTTCGATGTCGGAGGGATAAGACCACCGCATGAGACCGAGAACCTGAAGGGTGCCATCTGCCATGGGACGCCCGCGCTGACCTACGCGGCCTCTCTAGCACGGTTTTCGCGCAGGAGCGTGTAAATGCCGCTCGCCGTGATGAGCGCCGCGCCGAGGAGCGTGAGCGGCCCGGGCACCTCGCCGAAGACGACGATCCCGAGGAGAAGCGCCACGAGAAGCGCGCTGTAGCGATAGGGCGCGACAAAGCCGATATCGCCGGAGCGCATGGCCGCCACGGAAAAGAGATAGGCGAAGAAGATCGTGCAGACGGCGCCCGCGAGCGCCATCGCGGCGCGCAGCGTGAGCGGCTGCCAGTCCTCGGTGGTGGAACCCAGCGCGCCCAGGGCCATGACCGCCACCGCGCCCGCGAGCGCGGCCAGCAGGCTCGGCACGTCCTCAGACATCCGCCGCGCGGCAATATCGCGTCCGGTGATGAGGAGGACGGCGGCCACGGCGTAGAGCGAGACCGGCGTGAACCCCGCCCCGCCAGGCTGCACGATAAAGAGCACGCCCAGAAACCCCACGAGGATCGCGGCCCAGCGCCGCCAGCCCACCGCCTCCCCCAGAAAGAGCGCCCCCGCCAGCGTCACCGTGAGCGGCAGCGTCTGCAGGATTGCGGTGGCCTCCGCCAGCGGCATGTTGAAGATCGCGTGGATGAAAAGGCCCGCCGCCGCCGCCTCGCAGGCCGAGCGGATCGCCACCAGCCCGCGATCGCGCCGCGGCAGGCGAAGTCTGAGATGGCCCAGATAGGCGGCCAGCGCGCCCATGATGAGGACCGCGAAGATCCCGCGGATGAAGAGGGACTGGAAAAGCGGCCATTCCATGCCGAGCGTCTTCATGAAGGCGTCGTTGACGGTGAAGGCCGTCATCGATCCGAGCATGAGCGCCGCGCCGCGCCGGTTCGCCTGGGTGGTGGGATCGAGCTCGCGCAGGGCCATGGCGCGACTTGAGGCCAGCGCCCGTTGAGATGCAAGGCCCTCCATCGTCTGCTCGGGGCCGTGCAGGCGCGTCCGGATGCCCATGGGTCCGCCCCGATCCATTTCGGTTCGCCTGCCTCCTTTGGCTTGGCCCGCTCTTGGCCTTTCCACCCCAGTGCGCTGGGTCCGCCTCCCTCTCCCCACCTGCGCCCGGGTTTGGGTGCGGGTCCGGGAAACCCGTCTTGCCCGGCGCGCGGCACCGGGTCAGAGTGAGGGCGTACATTTGGAGTTTTTTGACGATGCTGAGACCCCTTTCCCTCGCGCTTTGCCTCCTGCCCGCGCCGCTTCTGGCCGATGAGATCGAGGAGGCGCTCACCGCTGCGCTCGAGGCCTACCAGGCGGGCGACACGACCTTCGCACTCGAAGAGCTCGATTTCGCCCGTGTGAAGCTGCAGGAACTCAAGGCAGACGCGCTCTTCGGTTTCTTGCCACCTGCCCCTGCAGGCTGGCGCCAGGAACTCGACACCGAGGTGGGCGCGACGATGGGCATGATGGGCGGTGGTGCGGGCGCCGCGGCGAGCTATTACCCCGAGGGCGGCGGCAGCGCGGTCACGATCACGCTCATGGCCGACAATCCCATGGTGGCGGGCATGGCCGCAATGGTCGCCAATGCAGGCGCCATGGGCGCCTCGATCGAGCGCGTGAACCGGCAGCAATTCGCCGTGCAGGACGACCAGATGATCGCCATGGTCGCCAACCGCGTGCTGGTGCAGGCCGAGGGCGGCGGGCCCGACGTGCTGATGCCCTTCCTCGAGGCGATGGATTTCCGCGCGCTGGCGAGCTGGGGGCTCTGAGACCGCTTCCGTCCGTCGCGCTCTCGGTCCGGCAGCCCTGGGCCTGGGCCATCGTGGCCGGGCTCAAGACGATCGAGAACCGGAGCGCAGCCGCCGTCGCGGCGGGCGGGATGGAGTGCCGCCGGATCGCCATCCACGCAGCAAGCGGCCTCAAACAGGAGGAATTCCGCTGGGGTCAGTGGCGGCTCCACCGCCACGGCGTGCGCTGCCCGCATCCCACCGAGCTGCCCCGCGGAGCCATCATCGGCGCGGTGGACGTGGTGGATATTGTGAGCGAGAGCGACAGCGCGTGGTTCGGCGGGGAACGGGGCCTCGTCCTCGCCAATGCCAAGACCTGTGCCCCGATCCCCTGCCCCGGCGCGCTGGGATATTTCACCTGGGAGGCCGGCGGCGCGGTGGCGCCGCCCGCGCGTTGGATGACCCGCTACGACCTGCCGGGCGGCGACGCGGCGACCGGGAGCCTCTTTCCCGATCTTCCCCCGAGCGTTGCCGCGGACCCGGAGCGCCCCCGCCGGAAACGGTGAGCCAAAAGCGTTTCCAATCGCCTCAAGGCCCTTCGAAGGGCCTTTGCGCGCTCACATCCCGGGGATGCGCTCGCCAGCGGCGGCGCTATGGGCGACCTCGGCGATGCGCTTGGCGCGGGTGGCGTCCGTTTTGGCGAGTTTGATCCAGCGGAGCACGTTGCGTCGATAGGAGCGCGAAGAGCCTTCGAAGGCTTTTCCGGCCCCCGGGGCGGCGGCGAGCGCCGCCGCGAGATCGTCGGGGACGAGGAGGGCGTCCACGTCGGCGTAGAAGTCCCAGAGACCGGTTTCCTTCGATGCCGCGATCTCAGCCTCGCCCGCCGGGTGCATGCGTCCTTCGGCGCGGAGCCTCTCGGCGCGGTCCTTGTAGCTTTGCGCCCAAGCCTGCATGCGGCGCGGCGCGATGAGTTGCATGGTGCGGGCCGGGTCCTCGTGCTTTCGCCGGATGCCGTCGATCCAGCCATGGGCGATGAGCGCATCGAGCACCTGCGACGTGGACAGATACCTGTCATCCCCTTTCTTCCAGGTGACGAGCCAGACGCTCGCCTCCTGCCCATGGTGCGCGGCGAGCCAGGCCCAGAGATCCGCCTCACTCGCGACCTCGACCCGCTCGAAGCTCTCTGTCTTCGTCATGGCGCTAGGACACAGCCGAGGCGGGCATCACGCCCCCGCGGCGGGCGGACGCGGCGCGGCCGGCCCACGGCGCCCCAGCAGGATTACTGCCACCACGCAGAAATACATCAGCGCGAGGTGGCCAGGAAAGAGCAAGAGCACGGGATCCCAACCCCCCACGGAGACCATGCCGCAGCAGGCGGCGAGGAAAGACAAGACCCAGAACGAGAACGTCTCGCTGCCGGGGTCTAGCCGGGCCTTCGCGATGGTCGCCGTGCCGCCGAGAAAGGACACGCTGCAGGAGATGATGAGCGCCCAAGTGGCGTCTTTCGTCATCGACCACACCACGATGCCGGCTAACGCCGCAAGGAGGATGAGACGGTCGGGGCCCCTGAGGCTGCCCCCCACCCCGCGCGAGATCGAGAGCAGCAGGACAAGCACGGTACCGCCCCATTGCGCGCCCGCAAAGACGAGCGACGAGGACGCGCCCTCAGCCAGCTGGCCTAGAAACGAGACCCCGCTGAGCACCGACCAGATGAACCAAGAGGCGCGCTGCGGACGCGTCCGCCACGCCAGGACATTCCGGAGGTAGGGCGCAAAAGCGGCGAGGGTGAAGACAAATGCGGCTGCGGCGAAAAATGCGCGTCCGTCTTGCCCGATGAAAGGCTCGATCACGGTCAGGTCTCACTCTTTTGGAAAGGGCGGACCTGAAAATTCCTGCCGCCGCTCATGTGCAGACCTGCAGCGCGGAAGAGCGCGGACAAGAGCGGCCGCGTGCTAATTTTAACTCCGCCTTCGCAGTGTGGCATTTCGAACCCACGGTGCGACGCAGGTGCAAGAAAAAAGGCCGCCCGGATCGCTCCGAGCGGCCTTTTTTAGGTCGGTGCCGCGCGGGTTACTCGCGGCTTTCCGGCGTGTCGACGATCAGATTGTCGAACTCGTCCCCGCCCACGACATCTTCGCCTTCCACCGGGGCGGCCAGGGCGGCGGCGGCTTCCGCCTCCTCCCGGCGCGCTTCGATGACGACGTTGTCGCGGGAGGCCGCGATGCGGCGCACGCGCTGCGTGGCTCCGCCGGTGCCCGCCGGGATGAGCCGGCCCACGATCACGTTCTCCTTCAGACCCACGAGCGTGTCCTTCTTGCCCTGCACGGAGGCCTCCGTGAGGACACGGGTCGTCTCCTGGAAGGAGGCGGCCGAGATGAAGGAGCGCGTCTGGAGCGAGGCCTTGGTGATCCCGAGCAGGATCGGCTCGCCCTGGGCCGGGCGCTTGCCCTTGGCCAGCGCTTTCTCGTTGGCGGTGTCGAACTCGATCTTGTCGACATGCTCGCCTTTCAGGAGCGTGGTCTCGCCCGAGTCCTGGATCTCCCACTTCTGGAGCATCTGGCGGACGATCACCTCGATGTGCTTGTCGTTGATCTTCACACCTTGCAGTCGGTAGACCGCTTGCACCTCGTCGATCATGTAATCGGCGAGCGCTTCGACGCCCATGATGGCGAGGATGTCATGGGGGGCGGGATTGCCATCCATGATGTAGTCGCCCTTCTGGATGAAGTCGCCTTCCTGCACGGGGATGTGCTTGCCCTTGGGCACCATGTACTCGGCGGGCTCGAGGCTCTCATCGGCGGGCACGATCGCGATCCGGCGCTTGTTCTTGTAGTCGCGCCCGAACTTCACGTAGCCGTCGATCTCCGCGATGATGGCGTGGTCCTTGGGACGCCGCGCCTCGAAAAGCTCGGCCACCCGCGGCAGACCGCCGGTGATGTCCTTGGTTCCGCCGCCCTCGCGCGGGATGCGCGCGAGGATGTCGCCCGGTTTCACCTCGGTCTGGTCTTCCACCGACAGGATCGCATCCACGGACATCGCGTAGGCCAGCGGGTTGCCGTCCTCACGCTTCATCGGTTCGCCATCCTCGCCCGCGATGATGATCTTGGGGGCGAGCTCGTTGCCCTTGGGCGCCGCGCGCCAGTCGGTCACGATCTTCTGGGTCATGCCGGTGGCGTCGTCGGTTTCCTCGCGCACGGAGATCCCGTTCGTCAGGTCGACATGCTTGGCCATCCCCGCCTTCTCCGCGATGATCGGGAGCGTGAAGGGATCCCACTCGAAGAGCTTGGCGCCGCGCTCGACGGCATCGCCGTCGGTCACGTGGAGCTTGGAGCCGAAGCCCACCTTGTAGGAGGCAAGCTCCGCGCCGTGCTCGTTCTCGATGGCGATGACCATGTTGCGGGACATGCTGAGCGTGTCGCCGGAGGCCGCGTCGAGCGTGTTGGCGTTGCGGAAGACGACCTTGCCGGCCTGGCTCGTTTCCTGGATGGACTGCTGTCCGCCACCCTGGGCCACGCCGCCGATGTGGAAGGTCCGCATGGTGAGCTGCGTGCCGGGTTCGCCGATGGACTGCGCCGCGATGATGCCCACGGCCTCGCCCTGGTTCACCTGCGTGCCGCGCGCGAGGTCGCGCCCGTAGCACATGGCGCAGATGCCATCCTCCGTCTCGCAGGTGAGCGGCGACCGGATCTGCATGGTCTGCACGCCCGCCTCCTCGATGAGGTCGGACTTGCGCTCGTCGATGAGCTCGCCCTTCTCCACGAGGATCTCGTCGGTGCCCGGGCGCATGACGTCCTCCGCCGCGGTGCGGCCGAGGATACGCTCGCCCAGCGAGGCGACCACTTCGCCATCGTTTACGGCGGCCTGCGCCGTGATCGAACGCTCGGTACCGCAGTCTTTCTCGCGCACGATGCAGTCCTGCGCCACGTCCACGAGGCGGCGCGTCAGGTAGCCCGAGTTCGCCGTCTTGAGCGCGGTGTCGCTGAGACCCTTCCGGGCGCCGTGGGTGGAGTTGAAGTACTCCAGAACGGTGAGGCCTTCCTTGAAGTTCGAGATGATGGGCGTCTCGATGATCTCGCCGTTGGGCTTGGCCATCAGGCCGCGCATGGCGCCGAGCTGCTTCATCTGGGTCACGGAACCACGAGCCTTGGAATCGGCCATCATGAAGACGGAGTTCGGCTCCATGTCGGCGCCGTTCTCGTCCTTCCGCGTGGCGCGGATGGTGTCCATCATCGCCTCGGTGACCTTGTCGTTGCACACCGACCAGGCATCCGTGACCTTGTTGTACTTTTCGCCCTGGGTGATCAGGCCGTCCATGTACTGCTGCTCGAACTCTTTGACCTGCTCGCGCACGTCATTGACGATCGACCACTTCGAGTCCGGGATCACCATGTCGTCCTTGCCGAAGGAGATGCCGCCCTTGAACGCCTCGCGGAAGCCGAGCGTCATGATGTGGTCGCAGAAGATGACCGACTCCTTCTGACCGCAATAGCGGTAGACGGTGTCGATGACGTTCTGCACCTCGCCCTTCTTCAGGAGGCGGTTGACGAGGGAGAACGGCGCCTTGGCGTTGAGCGGCAGAAGCGCGCCCACGCGGAGACGGCCAGGGGTGGTTTCGAACCGCTCCCAGACCTCCTGGCCCTCCTGGTCGATCTGCTTCACCCGCGCGGTGACCTTGGCGTGGAGATGCACGGTGCCGCTGGCCAGCGCGTGCTCCACCTCCTCCATGGACGAGAAGAACATCCCCTCGCCGGGCATGCCCTCGCGCATGAGCGTGGTGTAGTAGAGGCCGAGGATCATGTCCTGCGACGGGACGATGATCGGCGCGCCGTTCGCCGGGCTGAGCACGTTGTTGGTGGACATCATCAGCACGCGGGCTTCGAGCTGGGCTTCCAGCGAAAGCGGCACGTGGACGGCCATCTGGTCCCCGTCGAAGTCGGCGTTGAAGGCCGAGCAGACGAGCGGGTGAAGCTGGATCGCCTTGCCCTCGATGAGCACGGGCTCGAACGCCTGGATGCCGAGGCGGTGGAGCGTCGGCGCGCGGTTGAGGAGCACCGGGTGCTCCCGGATCACCTCGTCGAGGATATCCCACACCTCCGGACGCTCTTTTTCCACGAGCTTCTTGGCCTGCTTCACCGTGGAGCTGAGGCCCTTGGCTTCGAGCCGCGAGTAGATGAACGGCTTGAACAGCTCGAGCGCCATCTTCTTCGGCAGGCCGCATTGGTGGAGCTTCAGTTCCGGGCCCGTCACGATGACCGAGCGGCCCGAGAAATCCACGCGCTTGCCGAGAAGGTTCTGGCGGAAGCGGCCCTGCTTGCCCTTGAGCATGTCCGACAGCGACTTCAGCGGGCGCTTGTTGGCACCCGTGATGACGCGGCCACGGCGGCCGTTGTCGAAGAGCGCGTCCACGGATTCCTGCAGCATCCGCTTCTCGTTGCGGACGATGATGTCCGGCGCGCGCAGCTCGATGAGGCGCTTGAGGCGGTTGTTGCGGTTGATCACGCGGCGATAGAGATCGTTGAGGTCCGACGTCGCGAACCGGCCGCCGTCCAGCGGGACGAGCGGGCGCAGTTCCGGCGGGATGACCGGCACGACGGTGAGGATCATCCATTCGGGGCGGTTGCCGGATTCGATGAAGGACTCCACGATCTTCAGGCGCTTGATGATCTTCTTGGGCTTCAGTTCGCCCGTGGCCTCCGCGAGGTCAGCGCGAAGCTGCTCCGCGGTGGACTCAAGATCGATCGCCGCCAGCATCTCGCGTATGGCCTCGGCGCCGATATTGGCCTCGAACGCGTCCTCGCCATAGGTGTCCTGGGCGTCGAGGAATTCCTCCTCGGTCATCAGGTCGCCCTCGGTGAGGTCGGTGAGGCCCGGATTGATGACGACGTAGTTCTCGAAATAGAGGATGCGCTCCAGATCGCGGAGCGTCATGTCGAGCATGAGGCCGATGCGGGACGGCAGCGATTTCAGGAACCAGATGTGAGCCACGGGTGCTGCAAGCTCGATATGACCCATCCGCTCGCGGCGCACCTTCTGGAGCGTCACTTCCACGCCGCACTTCTCGCAGACGACGCCGCGATACTTCATGCGCTTGTACTTGCCGCAGAGGCATTCGTAGTCCTTGATCGGCCCGAAGATGCGGGCGCAGAAGAGGCCGTCACGCTCCGGCTTGAACGTGCGATAGTTGATCGTCTCGGGCTTCTTGATTTCCCCGTAGGACCACGAGAGGATCCGCTCCGGCGATGCGAGCGACACCTTGATCTCGTCGAATTGCTTCGGCGGGGTCATCGGGTTGAACGGGTTGTTGGTCAGTTCCTGGTTCATGCGATTACCTTGGTAATGAGGGCGTTTCGGTCGAGGGGCCCCGAAATTTCCGAAGAAATTTCTCTCCGGGGCCTGCTCAGAATTTTCTTCGGAAAATTCGGGCTTATTCCTCGTCCTCCGCGTCCAGGAGTTCCATGTTGAGGCCGAGGCCCCGGACTTCTTTCACGAGCACGTTGAACGACTCCGGCACGCCGGCCTCGAAGTTGTCTTCGCCCTTGACGATCGACTCGTAGACCTTCGTTCGGCCTGCCACGTCGTCGGACTTCACCGTCAGCATCTCCTGCAGGGTGTAGGCCGCGCCGTAGGCCTCAAGCGCCCAGACTTCCATCTCCCCGAAGCGCTGGCCGCCGAACTGCGCCTTACCACCGAGCGGCTGCTGGGTGACGAGGGAGTACGGGCCCGTGGAGCGCGCGTGGATCTTGTCGTCCACGAGGTGATGGAGCTTCAGGAGGTACTTGATGCCCACCGTCACGGGACGCGCGAATTGCTCGCCCGTTCGCCCGTCGAAGAGCACCGACTGGCCGCTCTCGGAGAAGCCGGCCTTCACCAGCGCCTCGTTCACGTCGGCCTCCTTCGCGCCGTCGAAGACCGGCGTGGCGATGGGCACGCCGCGGGTGACGTTGCCCGCCGCCTCGATGAGGTGGTCCTCGTCCATGCCAGCGATGCCCTCCTCGTAGACGTCATCGCCATAGGCGATCTTCATGGCGTCACGCACCGGCGTCAGGTCGCCCGAGCGGCGGTACTCGCCCAGCGCCTCGTCGATATGGAGGCCGAGGCCGCGCGCGGCCCAGCCCATATGCGTCTCTAGGATCTGGCCCACGTTCATCCGGCTCGGCACGCCGAGCGGGTTCAGGACGAAGTCGACGGGCGTGCCATCGGCGAGGAACGGCATGTCCTCCATGGGCACCACCTTCGAGATGACGCCCTTGTTGCCGTGCCGGCCGGCCATCTTGTCACCGGGCTGAAGCTTGCGCTTCACGGCGACGAAGACCTTGACCATCTTCATCACGCCCGGCGGCAGGTCGTCGCCGCGGCGCACCTTTTCCACCTTGTCCTCGAAGCGGGCGTCGAGCTGACGCTTTTGGCCTTCATACTGCTCGTTGAGCGCCTCCACGATCTGCGCGTCGGCCTCTTCCTTAAGTGCGAGCTGCCACCAGTGGCTGCGCGGCAGGCTCTCGAGCATGTCCGCGTCGATCGTCGTTCCCGACTTGATCGCCTTCGGCCCCTTCGCGACGGTCTTACCCTCGATCATGGAGCGCAGGCGCGCGTAGATGTTGCGGTCGAGGATGGCGAGCTCGTCGTCCCGGTCCCGGGCCAGGCGCTCGACCTCTTCGCGCTCGATCTGGAGGGCGCGCTCGTCCTTCTCCACGCCGTGGCGGTTGAAGACGCGGACTTCCACGACCGTGCCGAAATCACCCGGCGGCAGGCGCAGAGACGTGTCGCGCACGTCGGAGGCCTTTTCGCCGAAGATCGCGCGGAGGAGCTTTTCTTCCGGCGTCATCGGGCTTTCGCCCTTGGGCGTGATCTTGCCCACGAGGATGTCCGCCGGGCCCACTTCGGCGCCGATATAGACGATGCCTGCCTCGTCGAGGTTGCGGAGCGCCTCCTCGCCGACATTGGGGATGTCGCGGGTGATCTCTTCCGGCCCGAGCTTGGTGTCACGGGCGGCGACTTCGAATTCCTCGATGTGGATCGAGGTGAAGACGTCGTCGCGCACGATGCGCTCGGAGATGAGGATGGAGTCCTCGTAGTTGTAGCCGTTCCAGGGCATGAAGGCGACGACCACGTTCTTGCCGAGCGCGAGCTCGCCGATATCCGTGGAGGGGCCGTCGGCGACGACCTCGCCCTTCTGGACGGTGTCACCCACCTTCACCAGCGGGCGCTGGTTGATGCAGGTGTTCTGGTTGGAGCGCTGGAACTTGCGCATGCGGTAGATGTCGACGCCCGGATCGCCGGGCTCGAGGTCTTCCGTGGCCCGGATCACGATCCGCTGGGCGTCCACCTGGTCGATGATGCCCGCGCGCTTGGCCTGGATGGCGGCGCCGGAATCGATGGCGACCTTCTCCTCGATGCCGGTGCCCACGAGTGGCGCCTCGGCCTTCAGAAGCGGCACGGCCTGACGTTGCATGTTCGAGCCCATGAGCGCGCGGTTCGCGTCGTCGTTCTCGAGGAACGGGATGAGCGAGGCTGCGACAGAGACGAGCTGCTTCGGCGACACGTCGATGAGGTCCACATCCGTGGACGGCGCGAGCGTGTACTCCCCGTTCTGACGAGTGGAGACGAACTCCTGCACGAACTTCGCATCGTCGGTGAGCTGCGCGTTGGCTTGGGCCACGACGTGGCGCATCTCCTCGGTGGCGGACATGTACTTCACGTCGTCAGACACCTGCCCGTCCTTCACGGTCCGGTAGGGCGTCTCGATGAAGCCGTACTTGTTCACCCGCGCGAAGGTGGCGAGCGAGTTGATGAGGCCGATATTCGGGCCTTCCGGCGTCTCGATCGGGCACATCCGGCCATAGTGGGTGGCGTGCACGTCGCGGACCTCGAAGCCCGCGCGCTCGCGCGTAAGACCGCCCGGCCCGAGGGCCGAGAGGCGGCGCTTGTGCGTCACCTCCGACAGCGGGTTCGTCTGGTCCATGAACTGCGAGAGCTGCGAGGAGCCGAAGAATTCGCGCACGGCGGCGGCGGCGGGCTTCGCGTTGATCAGGTCCTGCGGCATGACCGTGTCGATCTCGACAGAGCTCATCCGCTCCTTGATCGCGCGCTCCATGCGCAGCAGACCCACGCGGTACTGGTTCTCCATGAGCTCGCCCACGGAGCGCACGCGGCGATTGCCCAAGTGGTCGATGTCGTCGATGTCGCCGCGACCATCGCGGAGGTCCACGAGCGCCTTGATGCAGGAGACGATGTCTTCGCGGCGGAGCGTGCGCACGGTGTCCTCGGCGTCGAGCGCCAGGCGCATGTTCATCTTCACCCGGCCCACGGCGGAGAGGTCGTAGCGCTCGCCGTCGAAGAAGAGCGTGTCGAAGAGGGCGGAGGCGGCGTCCACGGTGGGCGGCTCGCCCGGGCGCATGACACGGTAGATGTCCATGAGCGCGGTCTCGCGGCTCATGTTCTTGTCGGCGGACATCGTGTTGCGCATGTAGGCGCCCACGGTGACGTTATCGATGTCGAGCACGGGGATGGTCGTGTGCCCGTTGTCGATGAGCTCCTTGACGGTGCCGCCGATCACCTCGCCGGTCTTGGCGTCCACTTCCCAGGTGAGCTCATCGCCCGCTTCCACGTAGATCGCGCCGTTTTCCTCGTTGATCATGTCCCGCGCGGCGAATTTGCCCACGATCTCCTCGAAGGGGACGAGCAGTTCGGTCACCTGCCCCTCGTCGATGAGCTTCTTGACCGCGCGCGGCGTCACCTTCTTGCCCGCCTCGGCGATCACCTCGCCCGAGGCCGCATCCACGAGATCGTAGGCCGGCCGCGTGCCGCGCACGCGCTCGGGGAAGAACTTCGTGACCCAGCCCTTGCCCTTCTCGTAGGTGTAATCGACCGTGTCGTAATAGGCGTCCATGATCGCTTCCTGGTCGAGACCAAGCGCGTAGAGGAGCGTCGTCACCGGCAGCTTCCGGCGGCGGTCGATGCGGGCATGGACGATATCCTTGGCGTCGAATTCGAAATCGAGCCAGGATCCGCGATAGGGGATGATGCGGCATGCAAAGAGCAGCTTGCCCGAAGAGTGTGTCTTGCCCTTGTCGTGGTCGAAGAAGACGCCCGGCGAGCGGTGCATCTGGGAGACGATCACGCGCTCCGTGCCGTTCACGATGAAGGTGCCGTTCGGGGTCATCAGGGGCATGTCGCCCATGAAGACGTCCTGTTCCTTGATGTCCTTGACAGACTTGGCGCCGGTATCCTCGTCCACGTCGAACACGATCAGACGCAGCGTCACCTTGAGCGGTGCGCTGTAGGTCATGTCGCGCTGCTGGCATTCCTCGACGTCGTATTTGGGCCGCTCGAGCTCGTATTTCACGAACTCCAGAACGGCCGTCTCGTTGAAATCCTTGATCGGGAAAACCGACTGGAAGACGCCCATGATCCCTTCCCCGTCCATGGGGTCGGGCTGGTCGCCGGAATTCAGGAAGAGATCATACGAGGATTTCTGGACCTCGATGAGGTTCGGCATCTCCAGAACTTCGCGGATTTTGCCGAAATATTTACGAAGACGTTTCTGACCGAGAAATGTCTGTCCCATGCGTAATCGCACTCCATCTTTGTCTGCGCACATACCGCGGGGCTATCGGCTGCGCGCCCTCAAAGACCTGAAAGAGAAGGTGTCTATCCGTGCATGCGAGCCCAAAGCATGCGTCCCGACTGTCTTCCCAAAAAAACTGCCCACTTGCCCGGCGCGGCATCCTGTGGCAGCTTTTTTTGAAAGGCGTCTGGCGATGGGGCGGTGGTGGTGGCTCCTCTCGGCTCGTGCGACGCAAAAAGCAGGGCACGAATCGTTCGTCCCCGGCGGAACCAAGCAACTAGTCCAGTGTCAGAGGGAGTTCAACCGCGCCGCGAAAGTTATTCGCGCCTCTGCCCATCTGTTCGGGGTCCCGCGGTTTTCGGCCCGATCCACCCTTTCTAGCTAGAAGAAGATGCGCGTGTCCCCGGCTTCCATCAGAACGCCGATGTCGCCGCGGCTGCGCTCGTAGACCTTCGGGCCGCCCGGCAGGCGCGCCTCGGCATCGAGCGCGCGGAAGGTGAGCGGGCCCACGACCTGCGTCTCGCCCACGTCGAACGGCGCGAAGGTGTTGTTGGAGATCATCAGCGGGAGCTCGTCGATGACGGCCTGCGGCGCGAGCACCACCGTGTCGCGCCGCAAGAGCCCGATCATGGTGTCGATGCTCAGATGCTCCTCCGTCGCGCGGGTCAGGACCACGATGTCAGGGCTGCCGTAGCTGCGATAGGTCGCCTGGTCGCCCACCGGATCGACCATGATGAGCGCGCCATCCACCTCCATGACGAGGCTGGCCGGCGTGATCATGGCGGCCGACGGCTCGCTCGCCGAGGTCGTGTGGAGGGGGTCTGGCGCCGGGCTGGGCAGGCCGACAAATCCGGCGAGCATGGCACTTGCGATCAGGGTCTTCACGGCGGTCTCCATTGGCTCTCTGCGATGCGAGGCAACTAGTCGGGCTCGCCCGCGGGGCCACCGTGTCGGGAACAGGACGTCGCGACGGGGGGCGCCCGGCCCGCGCGAGGGGTCAGGTCCAGCGGGCGCGGAACATCGGGCGCGCCCATCGGTTTCTCCTGCGGTGATTGCCACAGGAGAACGCCATGTCCTCGGCCAAGAAATCCGACCCCGAGCTCTGGGAAAAGGTGAAGGAAGAAATCACCGAAAGCGACAAGGGCGGCGCCCCCGGTCAGTGGTCGGCGCGCAAGGCCCAGATGGCGGTGCAGGAATACAAAAGGCGCGGCGGCGGTTACGAAGAGGACGGGCCCGACCAGGAAGACACCTCGCTCCATGAATGGACCGAAGAGGACTGGGGCACGAAGTCCGGCGAAGAGGCGCTAGAAAGCGGCGAGCGCTACCTGCCCAAAAAGGTCCGCATGCTCCTGACCGAGGACGAATACCGCCGCTCCACGGAAAAGAAGCGCGGCGCCGACCGGCAGTTCGTGGACCAGCCCGAGGACGTGAAGGAGAAGGCGTCCACCATCAAATCGGACGGCCCCACGAAGGAGATGCTCCTGGACCGCGCGCAGGACCTCGACATCGCGGGGCGGTCGTCGATGGACAAGGACGCGCTTCTCGCGGCCATCGAGGACGCCACTGACGAGAACGGACGGCGCAAGGGCGCGGACGTGGCGCTCGAGGCCAAGACCAGGGACGAGCTCTACCAGATGGCGCAGGACAAGGGCGTGGACGGGCGCTCCGATATGTCGAAGGAAGAGCTGATCGAGGCCCTGTCCACCTAGGTGCGGGGGGGTGCCCCCGCCGGGTGCGGCTCCGCCCCCTAAACTGACCCGAAGCCCGGCGCGGCGCGCCTCAGTGGAAATGGATGCCCGCATCCACACCGATGCTCTGGCCGGTGATGCTGCGCGACTTGCAGAGCTGCACCACATGGGCGGCGACGTCGTCCACATCGGTGAAGGCCCCGAGCGCGGCCCGCCCCTGCCAGGCCTCGTAGGCCGCGTTGTTGCCGCCGGCGGTGGGCCCGCCCCCGCCGAGCCCGGTTTCCACCATCAGTCCCGGAGCCACGCAGTTCACCCGCACCTCGGGCGCGAGGGCGGCGGCCAGAAAGCGGGTCAGCGGCACGACCGCCGCCTTGCTCGGCGCAAAGATGCGGTCCTGGTACCAGTCGCCATGGCCCAGCGTGGAGCCGATATTGACGATGGAGCCGCGCCCGGAGGTGCGCAGATAGGCCGCCGCGGCGCGCGCCACGAGGTAGGGGCCGCGCACGTTCACCGTCATCAGCTCGTCCCAAATGTCCGGCGTGAACGCGTCTAGGTCCCCCGGCGCGACGCTTTGGCCGCCGGTTGCGATGCCCGCATTGTTGACGACGATATCGAGCGCGCCCCGCGTCCCCGCCGCCGCCGAGACCGCCGCCTCGATGGAGGCCGGGTCCGCCTGGTCGATGGCCACCGACCGGGCCGACCCGCCCGCGGCCTCGATCCGCGCGGCCACCGCCGCGGCGCGCTCCTCGCCGAGATGGTATCCCACGGCCACCGTGACGCCTTCGGCCGCGAGGCGTTCGCAGATGCGTGCGCCGAGCCCGCCGCTCCCCCCGGTGACGAGGGCAACCGCGCCGGTGATGTCCATGCCGTTCTCCCTCTCTTGCCCCCCGCGGGAGCCTAGGGGAGGCGCCGGGCCCTGTCACCCGTGACCGCACCCGCCCGGGGCGCGTTTCGGCGCGGTGGCGTTTCGGCTCGGTTCAGCCGCGTGGATGCACGCCGCGCCGGGGTCTGTCCGCCTAGGAGGCCTGCCGGGCGGTCGACGCCAGCGCGTCGCGCCGGCCAGGTTGGACGCGGGTGTCCGCCGGGTCGTGCCCTGGCCCCGATGCGCGCGGCGCGGCATCGCTGCGCGCCGCGCGCTGGAAATGGCGCGCCTCGTCCGAGAGGGAGGAGGACCAGGACGCCAATTCGTTGGACTGCGCGCCCACCCGGTCGGACAGGGATGTCAGCGTTTTCATGGTGTCGCGGATGTCGTGATGCGTGGCGGTGACGTCGGTGGCCGCCTTTTCCACGCTGCCGATATTGCTCCGAATGATGTTCATCAGCCCGTCGAGGTGTTCGCAGCGCGTGGAGGCGCCGTAAAGCGCCTGGGTGATCGTGCGCGAGGTGCGCCGGATCGATTCCGTCGCGTTGGCGGTGGAGCCCGCAAGCTCCCCGATCTCCCGGGCGATCACAGAAAAGCCCGCGCCCGCCTCCCCGGCGCGGGCGGCCTCGATGGAGGCGTTGATGGCCAGGATGCGCGTCTGCTGCGCGATGGAGGAGACGTTCTTGAGCACCTCGAGCACGGTCTCGAGATGGGAGGAAAAGACCTCCACCCCCTCGCGGACGAGATGCGCGCTCTCGGCCGCGTTGTCGATGGATTTGGAGATCGAGGCCACCTCCGAATTCACATGATCGCCCAGCGCGTTGAGGTTGAGCACGGCCTCCGTGGCGGCCTTGGCTCCCGAGGCGCTGGAAGAGGCGGCGTCCGAGAGGGTGGCGGCGTTGTCCTCCATCCTCTTCGACAGGTCGATTAGCGCGTCCGCCGCGCGGCGGAAGACGGAGAGATCCGCCTCCCGCGACTGCGCCGCGCGCCGCGCCTCCAGCCGGTCCATGGTTATCCGCGCCAGCGTCCGCAGCTGGTGATCCTGCTCTGCCGTGATCCCCTCGGGCCGCGGCACCGGATCGAGAATGCTGAATGTCCCGATGCGGAACCCCTGCCCGGTGACGAGCGGCGCCCCGGCATAGAACCGGATATGCGGGGGACCTTTGACGAGGGGATTTTCGGCGAAGCGCAGGTCGGCGGTGGCGTCGGGAACGACAAAGGTCGCGTCGGACAGGATGGCGTGGGTGCAGAATGCGAGGTCGCGACGCGTTTCCTGGGCGTCGAGGCCCACCTTCGCCTTGAACCACTGACGCTCGCTGTCGACCATGCTGATCAGGCTCGTGGCCACGCCGAAAATGCTGCATGACAGGACGACAAGATCGTCGAATTCGCGCTCGGGGTCGGTGTCGAGCGCGTTGAAGGCGCGCAGCGCCGCAAGCCGGTCGGCCTCCTCCTGCGGGATCGGCGCGGCGGACCACGCGGGATCGGTATCGGGGGGGTGAATCTGTGAATGGGACGCCATACGGAGACATGGACGCGAAAGGTCTAAGAAAGCGTTGATTTGAAATGAACTCTACCGCGCGTGGCGGTCGGTCATATGCGCGGGCGTGGTGCTCGCTGGCCCGCGTTCGGGGCGCAAGGAGGTGCGGGGGTACGCTCGTCTGCGCTAGGATACGCGGGGCCGAGCCTCGATGCGTTCGGACGCGCGGGGCAAGGCACCCGCCGCCCCAGCTGCCCCCGTGCCCCGGGGCCCGCGGGAACGAAAAAGGGCGCCCCCGGGGGGACGCCCTTTACGATGACAATCCGGTGCGGATTACTTGAGTTCGACCTCGGCGCCAGCTGCTTCCAGCTTGCCCTTGATCTCTTCGGCTTCGTCCTTGGAGACCTGCTCCTTGACGGCCTTGCCGCCCGCCTCGACGAGCTCCTTGGCTTCCTTGAGACCAAGACCGGTGATGCCGCGGACTTCCTTGATCACGTTGATCTTGGAGGCGCCGGCTGCGACGAGGATGACGTCGAACTCGGTCTTTTCTTCTTCCGCCGGGGCGTCTGCGCCGCCCGCGGGGCCGGCCATCATCACCGCGCCGCCGGCGGCGGGCTCGATGCCGTACTCATCCTTGAGGATGGTCTTGAGCTCCTGGGCTTCCAGGAGGGTGAGGCCGACGATGTCTTCGGCCAGTTTCTTGAGATCAGCCATTTTACTGGGCTCCGTTTCTCTGATGTGTTTCCAGCGTTATCTCTCGGATCAGGCCGCTTCGGCCTTCTCCTCGATCGTCGACAGGATGCTTGCGATGTTCGATGCAGGTGCGCCAATGGCGCCGGCGATGTTCGAGGCAGGTGCCGCGATGCAGCCCACGATGGAAGCGATGAGCTCCTCGCGGGACGGCATTTCGGCCACTGCGTCGACACCGGCGGCGTCGAGCGCCGTCTCACCCATGGCTCCGCCGAGAACTTCGAGTTTCTTGTTCTCTTTGGTGAAGGCCTTCACGGCCTTGGCGGCCGCGACGGGATCTTCGGAATAGGCGAGGACGGTCATGCCTTCGAGGTGCGTGGCGATGGATTCCACCGCCTTGCCCTGGAGGGCGATCTTGGCGAGCCTGTTCTTGGCAACGCGCACGGACCCGCCCGCTTCGCGAAGCTTCGCGCGCAGGTCCTGCATCTCTGCAACTGTCATGCCTTCGTATTTGGATACGACGACAACGCCAGAGCTTTCGAAGATCTGGCCGAGTTCCTCGACCACTTTCTCTTTCTGGG
>JBCBET010000015.1:0-18994 GCA_038528385.1 Pseudomonadota bacterium
AAGATCTGGCCGAGTTCCTCGACCACTTTCTCTTTCTGGGCTCTATCCACAGTTTCACTCCAAGTTTGGAAGGGTCGCCCCCTCCGGCTCATTTCAGCCCCGGCTCATGCCGTGACCAGAGTCCGAACGGGCAACACGCCAACCACCTCGGAGGAGGGAGCCAGAGAATTGTTCTTTCCCATCTCAGGCAGGATTTACGGTGTTCACGCACCACCCACCGTCTCGGACAGTTGCCGCTCGCGCGACAGGCGCGCCTATGACCGAGCCCCGCGCCCGCGTCAACCGCGAAGTGGGGCGGAGAGGTGCTGAGTGTCGTTTGTGCGGACGCGGCTGGCTTGGGTGCTGGGAGCGATAAGCTCCTTGCCCGTCCGGGTCTCGGCATTTTGGGTCTGGCACAGGATGTGCCAGACCCGCGGGTGGCTGCCATGAAGCCCGAGGCGGATCCTATTCGGCCGTCAGCTGCGCGATGACGCCGGTCCAGTCTTCCAAGTGGTAGATGTGGGAGATGAGGCCATCCTCAACGGTGACGATATCGATGGACATCGCTTCGAACCCTTTGCCCGTCGCCGGATCGACGCCGAAGAACGGACCGACAGGTGTTCCCGTGAACGTCCCACGCACGACGTAGCGGCTGTCCCCGGTTTCGATGATCTCTTCCGGCACCCAGGTCAGATCCGGTACGACCTGTCCCAGAAAGGCGATCGTGTTGAGCATGCCCTGCGCGCCTTCGCCTCCCGGCGGCGTCGGGATGGAGACCACAGCGGGGGAGAACAATTCGTAGTAGCGCTCCGATGTGGTCTCTGCCGGGTTGCTCAGAATGTCGGTGTAGAAGGCGCGAACCGTATCGATATCTTCGGCCAGGGCCGGGGTGGCGAGGGCTGCGGAGGCAAGCGCGATGGCAGTGAGTGTCCGTCTCATGGTCAGATCCTTTCGGGTGGGGATTGGAGGTTAAGGGGTTGCGGTCGTTGCAGCGGCGAAGCCGAGGACGTTCAGGACCGTGGCCGCGGCCCAAAACGGGGCGAACAAGAGCCCCACATGGCGTCCGTTGCGAGAGATACGGGGGTGCTGGCCCAGAAACGGGACACCCGCGTGATTGGCGTTCACCAGCGTGAACAAGGCCGCCAACACGCCTAGGACGACGTGCAGCGCGTGGCGCTCGGCGAGGGGCAGTGTCAGCCCGTAAAGCACTCCGACCGCGACAGCGATAAACGCCAACGCGCCCTGGCGCTGCTCGAAGAGCATCAGGAACAGGTAGTCCTTCGCGGGGTCAGCCTTGTCCGCGGGCACCGCGACCAGCGCTGCGTCAAGCATCGCCGCCTGGTCCGAAGCGGTGAGCCCCGCCGCGCCGCGCGGAAGCCCGGGGTTGAATAGCGGAAGGACCCAGTTCACCACCCAGCGCGCCCAAAGCGGCCTAATGACCTCGAGGGCGTGCACCAATGCAGGCGCGAGGCACAGGAGGAGCCCGATTGTCGACAATAGCGTGGCGGACATGCGTCCCTCCGTCTCCGCCAGGGGCGTGCGCCCTTGGCCCGGTTTGTTTGAATGCGGTGCTTGCGTCGTTTGTTACTCATCGGTACAAAAACATTGCGCCCGACGTCAATGATTAAATACCGTGTGGTAACAAAATGGTGACCAACAACGACAAACCCACGCGCGGCCGCCCCCGGACGATGAACGAGGAGGCCGTGCTGGATGTGGCGGTATCGGCCTATCAGAGGACCGACCCCGCCGATGTGTCGGTGAATGCCATCTGCCAGATGGCCGGGATCTCGAAGCCCTCACTCTACCGTGCCTTCGGCAATGAAGACGGGCTGACCCTCGCCGCTCTGGATCGCTATGCCGAAACGGTCTTGGCGGATCTCTTCGCGATCCTGCAGACCAATCAGCCGGTGGACCCGATGATGGAGGCGCTGATCGACTTCGCGGTCGAGAATCCGCGTCTGGAAACCGGGTGCCTGTTCTACAAGATGCGGGCGGGCAAGCACCGCTTGGGCCCGAAGACACGGGCGCGGGTGGACGACATCGACGCGGCTGCCGTTCAGGCGTTTGAGGCCTATCTCGAGGGTCAGGAAGCGGCTGGCAACTGGCACAGCGCGCAACCCAGACCTCTCGTCGCGCGATATCTGATGGAGCAGATCGGACTGGCCCTCACTCAACGGGCCACGGTGGAGGATACTGCGCAGATCAGGGCGGCCCTGTCCCTTGCCTTATCGGTGATCAGGGATGCTTGAAGGGAAACTCCGAACGCCTCTGTATTAGGCTCCAGGCCGACGTTCGCCGCGGCCGCACAAGAGACATCGACCGACCATCTGCGGCGGCCTCTACTCCTCCAGCGGGGGCAGGACGGAGACGGTTTCGATAATGGCGCGGGTGGTGGTGTCGGTGGTCAGCTCAGTGAGCAGCGCGGGCTCGAGGGCGGTGATACCCACGCGGCGCAGCGGCTCCTCCTGCAGGGTCTCCATGGACGTGCCTTCAAAGCCCTCCTCGGTGCCCCTTGCGGCGGAGCCCTCGGCGCTGGCGATGCGACAGATCACCTCCACGATGCCCCAGCGGCCCGCCTGCGGGAAGGTCCAGTGCAGCGTCATCGCCTCGTCGCCGCGCGTGAGCACGCGCACCTTCGTCAGGTCGGTGTCCACGCGGCGGGCGAAGCCCGGCACGGTGCGGCGCTGGAGCGCCATGATCTGGTCGAGGGAGGCGCCGCCCCGGTCGGTGGTGGCGTAAAAGATCGTGCGCGCCAGCGCGATGCTTTCGACCGCGTCCTCGGGGATGGGCTCACCGGGCATGATCGCGCTCCAGCCTTCCGCCTCCAGCGAGGTCATGAGCAGGTTGAAATCACGTTCGTCGGCGAGGCAGGCCTCCGGCGCGGACCGGGCCGCGGCCCCGGACGACGCCAGGGAGAGCGCGAGCAGCGTGGCGTGGGCAAATCGTATCATGGCGAAGCTCCGAGGCTTACCATCGCAAGATAGCGCCCCAGTGCCGGGGACCAAGCGCGACGGGACAGGACCGACGCGGCTTCCCTGGGCGCTAGGCCTCGATCCGGGCGCTGCCGCGCATATGGGTGAAATCGCCGGTGGCGATGTAGGCCTCCTCAATGGGCGTTGAGACGCGGCCGAAGAAGGGGTTCCGGTGGGGATATCGGCCGAAGCGCTCGATCACCGACCGGGAGGGCGCGTTCTGGGACCGCAGGACATCCGCCAGATGGGCGAGCGCGGGCGGAAGGCCCGGGATCACGTGCGCCTCGGTCAACCGGTCGATGAGGGCGACCCGCGCCAGGTGATCGGGCCCCTCGCAATGCCCCAGCGCGATGACAAAGAAGACCTGCTCCCACGGGCGTAGCTCTTGGAAATGGCCCGTCTCCAGCCCCTCGCGCACGAGGCGTGTCGCCTTGATGTCCTGGGCGGCGGCCGCGGGCGTATCGCGCCAGAGCGAGCGGGGAAACTGATCGAGCCCGATGAGCAGCGCGAGACGCCCCCGCGCGGTCTACGCCCGCGGATCGAGGTCGCCGCGCGCGGCCGCCCGGGTCACGTCGGCGTCGTCGCGGCAGATGACGGCGTCCATACCGCCATACATCCGCCCCTCCATCCAGGCCTTGAAGGTCTCCGGGCCCCGCCAGAAGCCCGCCTTCGGAAACCAGAGGTCAAGGATGTCCTGCGCCTCCACGGTCAAAACCCCTTGGGCTCGTGGGACATCATCGCCCGCACGCCGTGCTCCCCGCGGAAGCCCAAGCCGCGCGTGACGGCCTGCGGGGCGGGGCGGCGGACGCGCGGGCGGGTCGGGGCGGACCTGCGACGGAGGGCGGCGAGAATGAGGGCGATCATGGCGGGGTCTCCCGGTGCTGTCGGGGGCAAGCTTACGCTGGGAAAAATCGGGCTGGTATCCCGCATGGCGCCAGTCTGTTCCGCATTTATGCAGAGCCGGTTTCGCGATTGGGGGGGGACGTCAGGGTCTTCCTCGCCATCGTTCGGGAGGGATCGACCCTCGCCGCGTCCCGCGTGCTGGGCGTCAATCAGACCACGGTGGCGCGGCGGATCGGCGTGCTGGAACAGGCGCTCGGCGTGACGCTGTTCACGCGGAGCACGCGCGGCGCCTGCCCCACCCCGGCGGCGGAGGCGCTCATGCCCCTGGCGGAGGCACTGGAAGACGCGGCACGCGCCGTCGAGGTCGCCGCCCGTGCCGCCGACAGGGCGTCGAGCCCGATCCGCATCACCGCCTTCGATCACAACGTGGCCGGCAATCTGGAGCACGTCATCGCCGCGTTCACGGAAAAGCACCCCGAGGTGCAGTTCGAGTTCATCGCGACGGAGCGCAAGCTCGACCTGGCCAAGGGGAGGCGGACGTGGCGTTGCGCATGGCGCCGGGGATCGCCGATGACCGCCTCGTGGTGCGCGAGGTCGGAGAGACGGCGTGGACCTTCTACGCCTCCCGCGCCTACGCCGAAAAACACGGGCTGCCGGAGAGCTTCGTGCCCGATATGGGGGCCCATCGCGTGGCGCTTTTGTCCCACATCGCCACGGAGCGGCGCCATGTCCTGCGCTGCCCGGGGGCAAACGACGTCCTGATGGCGCTGAAGACCGGGCAGGCCATCGGGCCGCTGCCGATCTTCGATGGGGATGCCCATGGCGAGCTTGTGCGGTGCTTCGATCCGCCGGAGCAGTCGAAGCTCACCGTCTACCTCTTGGCGGGGCCGGAGGCCTATCGCCGGCCCGAGGTGCGCGCCTTCCTGACATTCGCCGCGCCGCGGATCGCACGGAACCTCCGGATCTCCTTCACCGAGGCCGTCCCGTGAAACGGGCCCGCTGCGGCGCGTGCTGCGTCCACGACGCTGTCGGGCAGGGTGCCCCAGGCGGCGAAAGCCTCGAAAGCGGCCTTGGCACCGATGAAGCTCAAGCCATTCAGCCCCTCCTCCCACGTCAGCGCTGCGTGCGTGTCGGAGCCGCCCACGAAGCGGCAGGCGTCCCCGTCCTCGGCTCCACGGCGTTGCCAGAATTGTCGAAGAGCGGGAGGCACGGGCCCAGGGCGACGTCGAGCGCGGAGGCGGATATCTGCGGAAGGCCCGCCCCGTCGTGGCGGTTTCCTGCTCAATGGCTCACGTGCCCCATGGCCCGCCCATGCGAAAGGGTTTCGACCTTCACGGGCAGGTCCGCGGCAGGTCCCGTCAGGACGCGCGGCTCACGAATGGGTGAGCGCCGCGCTCCCGTCTCATTGACGCCACGATTTGTGCCGAAGCGCTCGCACCTGCACGCGGACGAGCCTTCAGGGGGATGACAGGGTGACGGATCAAGCAAGCGACCGGATCGGCTGGGTCGACGTCTCGAAGGGGATCTGCATCCTCCTCGTGGTCATGTTCCACGCCACGCAGCACCTCACGCCCGTGGTGGGCGCGGGCGGGCTCTTCGACAGTCTCACGCGGTTCTCGGGCCCGTTCCGCATGCCCGATTTCTTCCTGATCTCGGGGCTCTTTCTGTCGCGGCGGATCACGGCGCCGCTCGGCGTCTATCTCGACCGGAAGGTGCTGCATTTCGCGTATTTCTACTGGCTCTGGATGTTTCTGACCTTTGCCGTGCTCACGCCGGGGCTCGGCCAGGGTCTCGGGCCGTTTCTGGCGGATTTCGGGTGGGCGATGATCTATCCCACCGGGCCGCTCTGGTTCATCTACTGCCTGCCGCTCTGCTTTGTGATCGCGCGTCTCGCGTATCCCCTGCCGACGCTCGTGGTCTGGCTGGGGGCGGCGGTGGCCCATGTGCTCCATGTGCCGGGAGAGCCGCTCGTGCTCATGTATCTGAGCCACTACTTCGTGTTCTTCTACACGGGCTATGCCGCCGCGCCCGCACTCTTTCGGCTTGCGGCGCGGGCGTCCGAACAGGCGCTGCTGGCGGTGGGCGCGCTCGGCCTCTGGGCCGCGCTCAACGGCTGGATCGTCTTTGCGGAGCCGGGCGGGTTCCCGGGGCTCGGGCTCATTCTCGGGCTCGCGGGCGGGATCGCGGTGACGGTGGTGGCCGCGCTTCTGGCGAAGGCCGGGATCGGCCGGGCGCTCGCCTGGCTGGGCGCGCGGTCGATCATCGTCTTCCTGGGGTTCTTCATCCCGCTTCGCGTCGCGGAGGCCTATCTTCTTGCGGTGCCCGGCCTGCCCGGCGACGCGGTGATCGGGCTCTCCATTGCCGCCGCGGTGGCGGCGCCGCTCTTCCTCGAGACCCTGCTCAGGCGGACGGGCGGCGGACTCTGGCTCTTCGAGCGGCCCGCCTGGGCACGGTGGAGACCGCGGCGGTCGCAGGCGGCGTGAGCGCGGCCTAGCGCGTGGGCACAGGCTCCTCGCCGCGGTAATCGTAGAAGCCGCGCTGGGTTTTGCGGCCGAGCCAGCCCGCCTCCACGTACTTCGTCAGAAGCGGGCACGGGCGGTACTTCGTGTCCGCGAGCCCGTCATGGAGCACGTTCATGATGGCCAGACACGTGTCGAGCCCGATGAAATCAGCGAGCTCCAGCGGTCCCATGGGGTGGTTCGCCCCGAGCTTCAGCGAGGTGTCGATGGAGCGCACGGAGCCCACGCCCTCGTAGAGCGTGTAGATCGCCTCGTTGATCATGGGCATCAGGATGCGGTTGACGATGAAGGCCGGGAAATCCTCGGCGGGCGCGGAGGTCTTGCCAAGCCGTTCCACCACGCTCTCGCAGGTGCGGAAGGTGGCCTCGTCGGTGGCGATGCCGCGGATGAGCTCCACGAGCTGCATCACCGGCACCGGGTTCATGAAGTGAAAGCCCATGAAGCGCTCCGGCCGGTCGGTGCGCGACGCGAGCCGCGTGATCGAAATCGACGAGGTGTTGGAGGTCAGGATCGTCTCGGGCTTCAGATGCGGCAGGATATCCTCGAAGATCGCCTGCTTGATCGTCTCCCGCTCCGTGGCCGCCTCGATGACGAGATCGGTCTGGCCCACATCGGCGAGCCCCTTGGCGGGCACGATGAGCGCGAGCGCCGCATCGCGGTCGGCCTCCGCGATCTTTTCCCGCGCGACCTGGCGGGTCATGTTGGCCTCGATTTTTGCGCGCGCGGCGGCGAGCGCCTCCTCGCTCACATCGCTCAGGCGGACCTCGTAGCCCGCGAGCGCCATCACATGGGCGATACCGCTGCCCATCTGGCCCGCGCCGATCACTCCGATGGATGTAACGTTCATGCCCGTCTCCTTGATTGGGGAGAGCCTATACCCCGCTCCCTGCGGGCAAAAGGGGGGCCGCGCATCGCGCCGCATTTGCCGCGAATGCCCCTCATTCGGCCCGCCGCCGTTAGCAAAGTGCTCACTTTACCTTCGTAAACACATCCCCGGGTGACATGATGGAGATGGCCATGGCCGAGATGGGGCTGGGGCGCACGCTGCTGGAATTGCAGCCGTGCCGCTACGGGTATTCGCAACTTCAATTCCGGGGGCCGGAGGCGGACCTCGACGCGCCCTACATCGCGTTTCTGGGCTCGACGGAGACGGTGGGACCGTTCCTGACCAAGCCCTATCCCGCCCTCGTTGCCGAAAAGCTCGGCTTGGGTTGCGCCAATCTCGGCGTGAAGAATGCGGGGCCGGACGTGTTCCTCAACGACCCCGAAATCCTGCGGGTGGCGCAGGGCGCGGCCGCCGTGGTGATCGAGGTCATGGGCGCCGCCAATCTCTCGAACCGGTTTTATAAGGTCCATCCGCGGCGCAACGACCGCTTTGTCCGGGCGCATCGGCCGCTGCTCGACCGCGCGCCGGGCATCGACCTCACGGACGTCCATTTCACCGGACATCTCATGCAGAAGCTCGCCGTCCACGCGCCCGAGCTCATCGACGACGTGGTGGCGGAACTGCGCAAGGTCTGGGTCGAGCGGATGCAGATGCTGGTGCAGAAGGTGGGCCGGCCTGTCCATCTCGTGCGCTTCGTCGACGGGCCGCGCGCGCCCGCTACTGCGCCCCTGATCGAGCCGATGATGACCGCCGCCGTGTCGAGCGAGGCGGCTACGATCACCCGCGTGAAGCCGAGCACGGAAGCGACAGGGAGCGGGACGAGCGAGATGTTCTTTGCCGCCCCGGAGGGGCCGGTGGCCGCGCGGATGCTGAGCGCGGCCGCCCACCGTGAAGTGGCCGATGCCCTGACCGCGACGCTGGGCAGCCACATGAAAGAGGCCCGCGCCGGGTGAGCGCGGGCCTCTGGATGCCGTGGCCTCGGGGCGGCTTCAGCTGAGCTTCGAGGTCAGCTCCGGCACCGCCTCGAAGAGGTCGGCCACGAGGCCGTAATCGGCGACCTGGAAGATCGGGGCTTCTTCATCCTTGTTGATGGCCACGATGATCTTCGAATCCTTCATGCCGGCGAGGTGCTGGATCGCGCCGGAGATGCCCACGGCGACATAGAGGTTGGGAGCCACGACCTTGCCGGTCTGGCCCACCTGCCAGTCGTTCGGGGCATAGCCCGAATCCACCGCGGCGCGGGAGGCGCCCACGGCGGCTCCGAGGGTATCGGCGAGCTTTTCGATGATGGCGAACTCCGCCTCGGAGCCCACGCCGCGCCCGCCGGAGACGACGACGCCGGCGGAGGTGAGCTCGGGGCGATCGGTCTCGGCCACGCGGTCCTCGACCCAGGAGGACAGGCCCGGATCGGCGGCGGCGGCGATCTCTTCCACGGAGGCCGACCCACCAGCGCCCGCGGCATCGAAGGTGGAGGTGCGGATCGTGGCGACCTTGGTGGCGTCCGAGGACTTCACCGTCTGGATCGCGTTGCCCGCGTAGATCGGGCGCTCGAACGTGTCGGCATCGACGACGGCCATGACTTCGGAGATCACCATGACGTCGAGCATCGCCGCCACCCGCGGCAGGATGTTCTTCGAGGCCGCCGTGGAGGGGGCCACGATGTGGGTGTAGTCGCCCGCGAGCGACACGATGAGATCGGCCACCGGCTCCGCCAGGTCGTGGCCGTAGGCGGCGTCGGAGGCGCAGAGCACCTTGGCCACGCCATCAAACTTTGCGGCCTCGGCGGCGGCGCCCTGGCAGCCGTGACCGGCGCACAGGATCGTCACCTCGCCCATCTCTTTGGCCGCGGTGAGCGCCTTGGCGGTGGCATCGGCAGCGAGCTCACCGCCCGAGATTTCAGCAATCAGAAGTACGGCCATCATACAGCTCCCGCTTCCTTGAGTTTCGATACGAGCTCGTCCACCGAGCCCACCTTGATGCCGGCGGCGCGGGCCGCGGGCTCGCCCGTCTTCACGATCTCGAGCCGGGGCGCGACGTCGACGCCGTAATCGGCGGCGGTCTTTTCATCGAGCGGCTTCTTCTTCGCCTTCATGATGTTGGGCAGCGAGGCATAGCGCGGCTCGTTGAGGCGCAGGTCCACGGTGATGATCGCGGGCATCTTGACCCGGATCGTCTGGAGCCCGCCATCCACCTCGCGCGTGACGGTCGCCTCTTCGCCGTCCACGGCGATCTCGGAGGCGAAGGTCGCCTGCGACCAGCCGGTGAGCGCGGCGAGCATCTGGCCCGTGGCGTTCATGTCGTTGTCGATGGCCTGCTTGCCTGCGAGCACGAGGCCCGGCTCCTCGGCGTCGATCACGCCCTTGAGGATCTTGGCGACGGCGAGCGGCTCGATGTCCTGGTGGACATCATCGGCGGCCACCACGAGGATCGCGCGGTCGGCCCCCATGGCGAGGGCGGTCCGCAACGTCTCCTGCGCCTGCTTGACGCCGATGGAGACGGCGACGACCTCGGTGGCCACGCCCTTTTCCTTCATGCGGATGGCTTCCTCGACGGCGATCTCGTCGAAGGGGTTCATCGACATCTTGACGTTGGCCAGATCGACACCGCTGCCATCCGCCTTCACACGGACTTTCACGTTGTAGTCGATCACGCGTTTGACAGGTACGAGGACCTTCATGGTGCATCTCCTAGTTGGCTTGCGCCGGGGGAGGCGCCGGTGAGACGGGCCTGCGACGCGACTTTATCTGCTGAAGATGTAGCCGTGCCCCGCCGGAGAGAATAGCGAAGAATCGACGCGCCACCCGGCGCTGACGTGGCGTATATGAAATTCCTGCGCATTTGTTCACGCACCCGGCGCCGGTTCAGCGCCCGTACACTGCGGACGCACCCGGAGACCTCGGCCCGGGCGCGCGCCGAACGGGGCTCAGAGCATCCGCTTCAGCAGGCCGTCCCGCTTAACGAGCTGGTGGCGTAGCACCAGTCCGATATGCCCGGCCATCGTCGCCAGCAGCACCCAGCCCGCGCCGATATGCGCCCATTTGGCGATGTCGCGGAGCGTGTCATCCCGCGGCAGGGGCCGTGGCATCTCCCACACGCCGAAGAGGTTCACGCCGTAATTGCCCCACATCACGTAGAGCCAGCCGGTCACCGGCATCACGAACATGGCGAGGTAGAAGATCTGCTCCACGCGGTGGATGAACGTCTTCTCGCCCGTGGTGAGCGTTGGCGCCCAGGGCGGCAGCTGCCCCAGCTGCCGATTTATGAGACGCAGCACCGCGACGAAGAGCGCCACGAGCCCCAGCGACTTGTGCCAGTTGTAATAGTCGTTCGTGCTGATGCCCGCGAAGCTCGAGTTGAAGCCGATGGCCGTCATGATGTTGCCGCCGACGAATTGCAGCGCGAAGAGGATCACGATCGCCCAGTGAAAGACCTTGGTGAGCGTGCCGTAGCCTTGGGCGGAATTGGTGAGCGCCATGCGGTCCTGCCTCGAGGGTTTTCCCAAGTCTGGCAGGGTCTTGCGCAACAATCCACTCTGGAATGCACGCGGGCAACCCCGGCCGCTGCCCGGCGTTCGCAGTTGACCGTTGCGGCTGGCCTCAGCGGTTGGCGCCCGGGACCCAGAGCACGTCGTTCGACCCGTCATCGTTGGCGATGCGGGAGGCCACGAAAAACCAGTCAGACAGGCGGTTGAGGTATTTCACGCCCGCGGGGTTCACGCTCTCCACGGTGCCGAGTTCCACCGAGAGGCGCTCGGCGCGGCGCGCCACCGTGCGGCAGAGATGGAGATGCGCCGCGAGCGCCGAACCGCCGGGCAGGATGAAGCTCTTGAGCGGCGTCAGGCGCGCATTCATGGCGTCGATCTCACGCTCGAGCCGTTCCACCTGGCCGGGCGTCATGCGCAGCGGCGGATACTCCGCCTCCGCATCCTTCTCCATGTCCGGGCGGCAGAGATCGGCACCGAGGTCGAAAAGGTCGTTCTGGATGGCCGAGAGCTGCGTGTCGAGCGCGCCCTCGGCATGGAGCCGCGCCATGCCCACGGTAGCGTTCAATTCGTCCACCGTCCCGTAGGACGTCACCCGCAGGGAGTGCTTTGCCACGCGGCTCCCATTGCCCAGCGCGGTCTCGCCGCCGTCTCCCGTGCGCGTGTAGATCTTCGACAAAACGACCATCGGTCTTTCCTTGATTAGTGTGCGTTCAGCCCCGTGAGGCGATCAGGATCAGGATGATGACGACCGCCACGGCCTGGGCCACGAGGCGCATCTGCATGATCTTATTGGCATATTTCTTGTTGAATTCTCCCCCGCGGGCAAAGCCGCCGATGCCCACGGCGAGGATCACCGCCACCAGGACGATGGCGAAAATGGCGATGATGAGCATGGGGTCTTGCATCGGGCGTCTCCTCTCGCAAGCACCTAACACTGCCTCACAGGCGGGCAAGCAGGTTGTCGAGCGTCCGTCGCGGCAGGACGCGGCGCAGGACCGCCATGGCGTAGGTGGGCGTGGTGATCTTGTATCGGCTCGCGGGACGCGCCGCCGTCAGCGCGCGCAGCACCTTTTTCGACACCGCGCGGGGCTGACGCTCGAAGGGATCGGGCCCCGTGGGCGCATCATAAAGGCGCTTCAGGAGCGTCGTCGCGTAGAGCTCCCTCAGCGCGGACGCCTCCCAGTCTATCCAGCGCTCGAACGGGGGGATGGAGTTGCGGCGGATCTCCGTCGCGATGGGACCGGGCTGGATCAGCACGACGTGGATGCCTGTACCGCGCAGCTCGAGCCGCAGCGTATCCGACAGGCCTTCCAACGCGAATTTCGTGGTGTTGTAGGAGCCCCGCCAGCGCAGAGCCGCGAAGCCGAGGACCGAGGAGCAGTTCAGGATGCGCCCGTGGCCCTGGGCCCGCATGACCGGGATCACCCGCCGCGTGAGGTCGTGGTAGCCCAAGAGGTTGGCCTCGAGGTTCTGGCGGAGCGCGGCACGGGGCAGATCCTCCACCGCGCTCGGGATCGCGTATGCTCCGTTGTTGAAGAGCGCGTCGAGCGTGCCTCCCGTGGTCTCGAGAACCTCGGCGAGGCCCGACGCGATGCTCGCCTCGTCCTCGTAATCGATGCGCGGGGCCTCGAAGCCCGCTGTGCGGAGGCGCGCGCAATCCGCCTCCGCTCGGCAGGAGGCGAAGACGCGCCAGCCGTGCTCGCGCAGAAACACGGCGCAATCCGCGCCGATGCCGCTCGAGCAGCCTGTGATCAGTATGGATCTCGCGGCCACGCGCCTCTCCTGCCCGGTTTGGGCGGAAGTGGCCCGATCGGCGGTCGGAGTGCAAGGGGGCCCTGTGGGGAAGCGGTGTCGGCGCCCGGATCCGCGGCGCGTGGCGCGCGGCTCAGTCTACGGGCGCGAGCAGCCGTGCCGCCATCCAACCCTCCGCCCCGGTGGCGCGCACGCGGATGCGGACCCAGCCGGTGCCGGGGTCCTCGATCACCTCGGCCTGCGCGCCGCGGTCGAGCGTGTCGAGCACGACAAAGGAGGTGCCCGGCCCGCCGCGCATGTTCACGCGCGTAGCCGACACGGCGCGCACATCAGCGGATATTGCGGCGGCAGCGACGGCGGACACGGTCGCCTCCGGAAGGGGGTCGGGCTCCGGAATGCGGGCGCCCGAGGACGGCGAGGCCAACACGGTCACGGCGCCGTCGGTGACGATCCCGAAACTCGCCCGGGTGACGGGCACGCGCCCCGCCGCCGCGCCCTGAGCTTGTGCCAGGGGCGCGGTGCTGGGGGAGGTGGCCGCGCGGGCCACCGCCGCGCTCTCCGCCTCGGCCACGTCGCCCAGGAGGACGCTCAGCGGCCGCTCCTCGGCCATTGGGGGCGTGAAATCGGTGCCGCCGCTCAGTTCGAAGAAGGCCCATCCGAGCAAGAGAAACGTCACGAGCATGAACCGCGCCATCGAAGGGCCCCCCCGGGTGTCAGCCCTGGCGTGCAGCCGCCAGAATCATCGGAACGATACCACTTACGCCAGTCAATTGCGCCGTGTCGGGCGAAAAACGCCCAACACGGGCGTTTGCTGCATCGCCGCGCCGGTGGACGAAAACGCCGCGCAGGAGGTGCCGCCGGGAGGCTGGACGCTGCGCGGGGCGGCGGCTACACCACATCTATGGCCGAAGGCGATGACGACAGCGAGATGGTGCTCAACGAAGTGGCGGAGCCGCTCAGCCGCGCCATCGGCGAGCGGTACCTGACCTACGCGCTCTCCACGATCATGCACCGCGCGCTGCCCGATGCGCGCGACGGATTGAAGCCGGTGCACCGCCGCATTCTCTACGCCATGCGCCGGCTCAGGCTCTCGCCCGACGGCAAGTTCCTGAAGTCCGCGAAGATCAGCGGCGACACGATGGGCGATTTCCACCCCCACGGCGACGGCGCGATCTACGATGCCATGGCCCGCCTCGCCCAGGATTTCGCCGTGCGCTACCCGCTCGTGGACGGGCAGGGTAATTTCGGCAACGTGGACGGCGACAACCCCGCCGCCTCGCGCTACACCGAGGCGCGGCTGACGGCCTATGCCGAGGCCCTCATGGAGGGGCTCGACGAGGACAGCGTTGATTTCCGCGACAATTACGACGGCCGACTGCAGGAGCCCTCCGTGCTCCCCGCCGCCGCGCCCAATCTTCTGGCCAATGGCGCGGCGGGCATCGCGGTGGGCATGGCCACCAACATCCCGCCCCACAATCTCCACGAACTGATCGACGCCTGCCTGCATCTCATCAAGGCGCCGACCGCGCGCGACGAGACGCTGATGGACTACGTTCAGGGGCCCGACTTCCCCACCGGGGGCGTGATCGTCGAGCCGCGCGAGAGCATGGCCGAAAGCTACCGCACCGGGCGCGGCTCCTTCCGGCTCCGCTGCCGCTGGGAGCGCGAAGACCTCGGCCGCGGCCAGTGGCAGATCATCGTGACCGAGATCCCCTACCAGGTGGCCAAGTCGAAGCTCATCGAGAAGCTGGCGGAGGTGATCCAGACGAAGAAGGTCCCGCTTCTTGCCGATGTGCGCGACGAGAGCGCCGACGACATCCGCATCGTCCTCGAGCCGCGCTCGAAGAACGTCGACGCGGACGTGCTCATGGGGATGCTCTTCCGCAATTCTGATCTCGAGACGCGCTTCTCGCTCAACATGAACGTGCTGATCGACGGGGTGACCCCCAAGGTCTGCTCGATGAAGGAGGTGCTGCGCGCCTTCCTCGATCACCGCCGCGAGGTGCTTTTGCGCCGCACCGGGCACCGGCTGGGCAAAATCGCCCATCGGCTCGAGGTGCTCGAAGGCTTCATCATCGCCTTCCTCAACCTCGACCGCGTGATCGACATCATCCGCTACGACGACGATCCCAAGGCCGGGCTCATGGCCGAGGATTGGGACCGCGACTTCCCCCGCGCCCGCGACGAGGAGGACTACGTGGGCCCAATGGGCCTCGGGCTCGAGCCCGATCCCGCGCTCACCGAGGTGCAGGTGGAGGCGATCCTGAACATGCGCCTGCGCTCGCTCCGGCGGCTCGAGGAGATGGAGCTCGTCCGCGAGAAGGAGACGCTCGAGGCCGAGCGCGCGGAGCTCGAGGCGCTCCTGGCTACTGAGGCGCTGCAATGGGAGCGCATCGCGCAAGAGCTCAAGGAGGTGCGCAAGACTTTCGGCCAGACGTCGTCGCGCGGGCAGAGGCTGACGACGTTCGCCGAGGCCGGCGAGGTGGAGGAGGTCCCGCTCGAGGCGATGATCGACCGCGAGCCGGTGACGATCGTCTGCTCCAAGATGGGGTGGATCCGCGCCATGTCGGGCCATATCGACCTCACCCGCGAGCTGAAATACCGCGACGGCGACGAGGGCCGCTTCGTCTTCCATGCGGAGACGACAGACCGGCTCATGGCCTTCGGCTCCAACGGGCGTTTCTACACGCTCTCGGTCTCGAACCTCCCCGGCGGGCGGGGCATGGGCGAGCCACTGCGCCTCATGGTCGATCTGCCGAACGAGGCCGAGATCGTGGCGCTTTTCATGCACAAGCCCGGCCGCAAGCTCCTCGTCGCCTCCACGGCGGGCGACGGGTTCATCGTCCCCGAGGACGAGGTCGTGGCGCAGACGAAATCGGGCAAGCAGGTGCTCAACGTCCGCGCGCCCTCCCGGGCGCTCATCTGCAAGCCCGTCTCGGGCGATGCGGTGGCCTGCGTCGGTGAAAACCGCAAGGTGATCGTCTTCGGCCTTGATGAGCTGCCGGAAATGGGCCGAGGTAAGGGCGTGCGGCTGCAACGCTACAAGGACGGGGGCCTCAGCGATGCCATCATCTTCACCCTGGCAGAAGGCCTCTCTTGGCGAGACCCCGCGGGGCGGACCCGGAGCGTGGAGCGCCCCGAGCTCGACGAATGGATCGGACGGCGCGCAGGCTCCGGACGGATGGCACCTCGCGGCTTCCCCCGCGACAACCGGTTCACCTGAGGACGCCGCCGCCGCCCTCGGCACCCAGTGGCGCGGCACGCGCGGCCCGCTCTTCTCGCTCACGCTCTGGACCGGCCTGCTGACGATCCTGACGCTCGGGCTCTACCGGTTCTGGGCGCGCACCCGCGTCCGGCGCTGGTACTGGAGCGCGATCCGGCCGGGCGGTTTCCCCCTCGAATATACCGGCACGCCCTACGAAAAGCTCCTGGGCTTCCTCGTGGCGGTCGTCATCCTCGCCTTCTACATCGGTGTGGTGAACCTCGTTCTTATGTTCGTGAGCTTCTCGCTCCTCTCCGCGCCCGGGCTTGCCTACGGCCTCACGCTGCTGGGGGTGGCGCCGCTCTGGTTCTTCGCCACCTACCGGGCCGAGCGCTATCTCCTGGCGCGGACGCGCTGGATGGGCATCCGTTTCGGGCTTGAACCCGGGGCGGGGCGCTACGCGCTGCTGGCGTCCTGGCATTGGGGGCTCACGCTTCTGACGCTCGGCGCCTGGCACCCGCGGCTGCGCTTCGCGCTCGCGCGCTACCGCCACGACCGGATGTGGTTCGGCACGCAAAAGCTCGCCCAGGGCGGGGACTGGCGCATGCTCTATCCCGCCTATGTCCACGTCCTCATCGGGGGCGCGCTGACGCTGGGCACGTTCTTCGTGACGGCGGGCGATGTGAACGCCTTCCTGATCGGCCTCGAGGGCGAGGATCTGAGCGAGGTCGCGCCGCTCACCCCGTTCTGGAAGATGTTCGGCCTCTCGATCCCCTGGCTCGTCTACGGGCTCGTCCATTACAGCGTGGAAAGCCGCCGGCTCCTCGTCTCGCACCTGTCGGTGGGCGCGGTGGGCCTCGACCCGCAGCCGCGGGTGGGCTGGATTTTCTGGATCGCGATCTCGGGCAATGTCCTGCGCTACGCGGCGCTCTTTGCGCTCGTGATCGTGGCGGCCATCGCGCTCGTGGGCCTCGCATTCGCCGCGGGCGCCACCGCAGAACAGCTCGAGGGCGACGACCCCATGGCGCTTCTCCGGGTCATCGGCGGCGGGCTGCCGGACTGGGTGCCCCTGGCGGCCACCGCGCTTTTTTACTTCGGCATCTTCCTCCTCTGGAACGTGCTCACCCATGTCTTTCTGACCATGCCCACCTGGCGGCACTACGCGGCGACGCTCGGGATCACCGGCCCGGGCAAGCTCCCCAGCATCGCCCAGAGGGCGCGGGATGAAAGCCGGGAAGCCGGGGGCTTCGCCGAGGCGCTCGACGTGGGAGCCGCCATATGACCGTGATCCGCATCGGGGCGCGCCACGAGGCCTATGAAGGCAAGGGTCTCTTCTTCGACGGGCAGACAGCCGCGGCGCGGAAGGCCACGCTGCGGATCGACGAGGGGGAGGCCGCGCTCTCCATCACGCTGCCCGATGCCGAAACGCCGCGCCTCTGGCCGCTCCGCGAGATCCGGCAGGTGCGCGACCAGGCCGGGGGCGACATGATGGTCCTGCGCCCCAGGCTTCAGACGACGGAGCGCCTCGTGCTCACCGCCCCGGAAGACCAGCGTATCCTGCGCGCCCGCGCGCCCGAGCTCACCCGCCGCCCGCCGGTGGAGGGAAAACGCCGGCTCGCACTGTGGGGAACGGGGGCCGTGGCTGCCGTGGCGGCGATGATCTTCCTCCTCATTCCGTTTCTGGCCGACAACCTCGCCGGGCTCCTGCCGCCCGCGGGCAAGCGGGCGCTGGGGGAGACGGTGCTCGAGGACGTGCGCGTGGCGTTCAACCAGACGGGCCTCGATCCGCTGCCGCTCTGCGAGAGCCCGGACGGCACCGCCGCGCTCGACGCCATGGGCGCGCGTCTCTTTCCGGATCCGGTGACGGAGGCGGAGCTCACCGTCCACGTCCTCGACCACGAGATGGTCAACGCCTTCGCGCTGCCCGGCGGGATCGTCGTGCTCATGCGCGGGCTCCTCGAGGCCGCCGAGAGCGCGGACGAGGTGGCCGCGGTCTATGCCCACGAGGTGGGCCATGTGGTGGCGCGCGACCCCTCCCGCATCGCGCTGCGCACGGTGGGCTCCACCGGCGTGCTCGGGCTCCTCTTGGGGGATTTCGCCGGCGGGGCCGCGGTGCTTTTCCTGACGAACCGCCTCATCCAGGCCGATTACACCCAGGAGGCCGAAGCCGCCGCCGACGCCTTCGCCACCCGGGCGCTCATTGCCGCCGACGTCGCCCCGGACGCGCTCGCCGATTTCTTCGAGCGGTTGCGCGACGAATACGGCGAGGCGCCGGGCGTGGTGCAGTATTTCCTGTCCCACCCGTCCTTCGAGGACCGCATCGCCGCCGCCCGCGCCGCGCGCGAGGACCGGGCCTTCGTTCCGGTGCTCTCGGAGGAGGCATGGGCCGCGCTCGAGAGCATCTGCGAGGACACCGAGGGCGGCGCCTGAGAGGCGACATGGACGCGCCGGGGCGGCTCCGCTAAGAGGCGGGGACCGGATGCGAGGAGACACCGACGATGCTGCGCCGCCTGGCCCCCGCCCTTGCCTGCCTAGCGCTGGCGGCCTGCGCCACGACCGGGCCAGGGACGGCGCCCGAGCCCATCGGCGATTTCGAGCTGGGCTTTCTCGTGCCGGTGGCCTCCCCCAATCTCACGCAGGGGCCGCTCTCGCGGACGGCTACCCCCGAGGAATGGAAGGCCGCCGTGGACGCGGCCTTCGCCCGCCACTTCAGCGCCTTCGAGGGCGGCACGTTCTACCATCTGGGCGTCATCGTGGAGGGCTACGTCCTCGCGCAGCCGGGCATCCCCGTGGTGCTGTCGCCCAAAAGCGTGCTGATCTTTTCCGTCACCGTGATCGAGGACGCCACGCAGACGACGCTGACCGCCGAGCCCGAGCAATTCACCGTGCTCGAGGATTTCTCGGCCACGAGCATTGTGGGGTCGGGCCTCGTGCTCTCCAAGGAGGAGCAGCTCGCCGCGCTGGCGGAGAACGCGTCGGCACGGGTGGAGACGTGGCTCAGGACGCAGCCCTGGTTCTTCGACGCGCCGCCCAGTGGGGCGGCTGTGGCGGCTGTGGCGGGCGCAGAGAGCCCGGCGCAGGGCACGGGCGATGGCGCGGTGGACGCCGCCAAAGATGCCCCCGAAGACAGCCCAGAAGATGCACCGGAGGCCGAGGTGCCGCCGGGCCAATAGCCGGTTGCGTTTCCTGCCCTGCTCGCCTATCTGCCGCGCCATTGAAATCCGGGGCGGCCAGCGACTGGTCCTACCCACCATCCGTAGGGTGCGGCTCGAGCCCACCGACCCGTTAAGGAGGCCATGATGGCAAAGGCAAAGTTTGAGCGGACGAAACCGCATGTGAACATCGGCACGATCG
>JBCBET010000016.1:0-3370 GCA_038528385.1 Pseudomonadota bacterium
ACCTACGACCAATTGATTAACAGTCAACTGCTCTACCGCTGAGCTACGCCGGAACACTGGCGGCGCGTATAGCAATGGCCTCTGGGGGCGTCCAGAGGGATTTGGCCTCAGGCGCGGGTGAATCTGGAGCGGTCCGAGAGCGCGCCGTCGGGGGCCGCGAGGCCGCGCGCGGTGAGGTCAATGAGATGCGCGAGGACGTTGCGGGCGGCGGCGGGCCAGAGCGTCTCAGCCACGTCGGTATAGACGGCGCGGGTGATCTCCATGGCGCTCCTGGGCACCGCGCCGAGGGCGGCGAGGATCTGGGCCTCGCGCGCCTTTCGGTGGTCCACCAGCCAGGCGAGCCGCGCCGCGGGATCGGTAACGGGCGCGCCGTGGCCGGGATAGTAGACGCGGTCCTCGCGGGCGGCGAGGAGCGCGCAGCTCGCCATGAAATCGGTGAGATCGCCGTCGGGGGGAGAGACGAGCGTGCTCGCCCAGCCCATGACGTGATCGCCCGAAAAGAGCGCGCCGCGCCAGGCAAAGCAGAGGTGGTTGCCGAAATGGCCGGGCGTGTGGAGCGCGGTGAGCGTCTCCTCGCCGAGCCGCACGGTCTCGCCCTGGGCGAGCGTCACGTCGGGGACGAACGCCGCATCCGCGCCCTCGCCGCCGCCGAGGTCGCCCTCGAGCGCTGCCATGATGGCCGAGGTGCCCGCGCCGGTGGGACCGAAGCCATGGACCGGCGCGCCGGTCTCGGCGGCGAGGGCGCGGGCCAGCGGGGAATGGTCGCGGTGGCTATGGGTGACGAGGATCGCGGCCACGTCGCGCCCCGCGAGTGCCGCGCGCAGGGCGGCGTGGTGGCGCGCATCCTCGGGACCCGGGTCGATCACGACCGCGGCGCCGCGCCCCAGGATGTAGGTGTTCGTCCCCTCGGCGGTGAGCGGCGAGGGGTTCGGCGCGCGCAGGAGGAGGAGGTCCTCCTCGAGCCGGGTCGTGGGCGTCTCGTCCATTCTCGATCTCCATGGCCATCTCGGCGCGCCCGCCCTAGGGTCGGCCCATGTTCGGCTGGCTCAAACGCTACATGCCCCGGGGGCTTTACGGGCGCGCGGCGCTCATCGTGGCGCTGCCGTTCCTGGCGCTGCAGATCCTCGTGTCGGTGGTCTTTATCCAGCGCCATTTCGAGGATGTCACCCGGCAAATGGTGACGACGACCTCGGTCATGGTCCGGGAGGTCGTGCGCGCGGCGGACCGGCTCGGCGTGGAGGCGGCCGCGGCGGAGGTGGCGGCGCCGCTGGGCCTCCGGCTCTCGCAGGGGCCTGAGCCCGAGGGGACGGGGCGGCTCTGGTACGATATCTCGGGGCGCACGGTCATGTCGCGGCTGGGCGAGCTCCATGACCTGCGCGCCGTCGATCTGAGCAATATTCGTCAGGTGGAGACCTGGATCGCCTGGGAGGGGGAGGTCTATCAGGTGGGGTTCGCGCGGCCTTACGTGTCGGCGCGCAATCCCCATCAGCTTCTCGTGCTCATGGTGGTGGCGGGCGTGGTGATGATCCTCGTGGCCTTCATCTTCCTGCGCAACCAGCTCCGCCCGATCCGGCGGCTGGCGGAGGCCTCGGAGGCGTTCGGGCGGGGGCGGCTCGTGCCCTATGCGCCCTCGGGCGCCACGGAGGTGCGCGCGGCGGGGGCGTCGTTCCTGGCCATGCGCGCGCGCATCGAGCGGCAGATCGAGCAGCGCACCCTCATGCTCTCGGGCGTGAGCCACGACCTGCGCACGCCGCTCACGCGGATGCGGCTGGCGCTCTCGATGATGGAGGAGCCCGAGGCCGCTGACATGCGCCGCGACGTCGATGACATGAACGGGATGATCGACGCCTTCCTCGATTTCGCCCGCGTGGGCGCGGGGGAGGAGATGGTGGAGACCGATATCGGCGCGCTTCTGGCCGAGTGCCTGGAGGATGCGCGCCGCGCCGGGCGGGAGGTGGAGCTCGCGGGCGCGCTCCCGGAGCTCAGGATGGATGCGCGGCCCCTGGGGCTGAAGCGCAGCGTGGGCAACCTGTTGTCGAACGCCGCGCGTTACGGCCGGCGCGTGCGGTTCTCCTGCGAGGTGCTGGAGCGCTGGGTGCGCATCCGCGTGGAGGATGACGGGCCGGGCATTCCGGAGGCCGCGCGGGAGGCCGCCATGCGCCCGTTCACGCGGCTCGATCCCGCGCGGGGGCAGAACGCGGGCGGCTCGGTGGGTCTCGGCCTCGCCATCGCCGCCGATACCGCGCGACGCCATGGCGGCATGCTCCGCCTGGGCGAGAGCGCGGCTCTGGGCGGGCTCTCCGCCGACCTGCTTCTGGCGCTCTGAGTTGAAAGTTCGCACCGGACTTGAGAAAGACACCTGAGACGTTTTTTCTGCATCGGAGCGCGACCGGCCTTGAACCTGATTTTCACCCGCTTTTCCGTGCTCACGCCCCACGGATTCCAGAACCGCTCGCCGCGGGAAACCTCGATCAGAAGCAAGACCTACCTGCCGCGCTGGCTGAAGACGCGGCTCATCGGCCGCCCGGCAAAGAAGTCGCTCGACGAGGTCGCCGTGCAGCTCTTTGCACCGGAGCGGATGGAGGAGCGCTTCTTCTACTTCGAGCATGTGTGCCTGGCGTCGCTGGCCAATCAGACGTCCCAGGCGTTTCGGCACATCGTGATGGTCTCGCCCGAGATGCCAGCGGATCAAAGGAAGCGGCTCGAGGGGCTGCAATCCCGCTTCGGCTTCGTCATCGTCGAGGTGGCGCGCGACGCGTCGATAACGAAGGTCGCGCAAGCCGTGACGAAGACGCATAGCGCGGACGCGGAGGTCATCATCACTTCCCGGCTCGACGATGACGATGCGCTTTGCAAGGACTTCCTGCAAAGGACCGATGACATCGTCCAGCGGTCGCGCCCTGGGACGGTCATCAGCTTTCCCAACGGGATCGAGATGAAGTTCGACGGGAAAGGCGCCTCGGTGCGGCCGCGCTTCTTCCCGTTCTTTGCGCTGGGCATGGCCTATGTCGAGGCCAATAACGGGCGGCCGAAGACGATCTTCGGCTGCGGTCAGCATCGCTTCGTGGCCGAAAAGCATGCCTGCCACTGCGACCCCATGGCCGATGCCTACGTCGTCAGCGCCCATGCGGGCAACGATTCAAATCGCTTCGTCGACAACCGGGCCATCGGCGACGCTGGCGATCACACGGACATCTCCCAGGTGGACGCGGCCTATTACGCCGATCGGTTCGGGCTCGATCTGAAGCGGCTCGGCGCACCGCGGTAGAGCCTGCACGTGCCGGGTCTATGAGATGTCGAGCGCGCGGCACTGGCGGTAGGCCCGGCAGGACTTGAACCCGCAACCAAAGCGTTATGAGCGCTCTGCTCT